>NZ_JAFCUU010000002.1:327192-933355 GCF_049896685.1 Pseudomonas sp. TWRC1-2
GGGGGGGTGGGTCCGGTTTGGGGGTGTGTCTACCAAATTTTTTTTTTGTCACAACCCCCCTTGGGGCGACACCCCCCGCTCCCACATTTGGATCTCTGTGTATCAGATAGAAGTGTGTTGCTGTGCTTTTGCTTCTACCACTCAGGTCGGCTTTCGGGCCGCCGTGCTTTTGCTTTTGATCTTGCTTGTGATCTGACAGGCCCCGTCAACCACGCTAGCCGAGCGCAGGCTTGAATCCGTGGGTAACCCGGCAGGACGCCGGGTTAGCCGTGTTGGGCCATGGATGGCCCGTCGCGGCGGCCCACGGATTCAAGCCTGCGTTCGGGCATGTCGAGCCTAAGCGAGGCACCGAGTGGTGGGGCAAAGACCTTTTGGTTACTTTTGGCTGGGCCGGCATTCCAGGCGTTTGCCAAAAGTGACCCGCTGTAAGAGCGGAACCGCCAGCCGCCGTTACCGCAGCAACGGATATGTCCAACCCCCCAAATAAGGCGCTCAAATCCCCCGATACCGATCATTCAACGCATACAAAATCGCACACGTCTCCCCATCCAAAACCCCACCATAATCCCGACTCCGAAAGTGCATCTGAAACGCCCGCGTCCGCAGCTCAAACGCCCGGCGATTCTGGGCCGGCTTATACCCATACCGCTGAAACGCCCGCTCCACCTCAACCTCCGGCGGCAACCCAAGACAAAACCGCCGCTGGTACATGCCCCGCGTCGCCTCATCAAACCAGGCCCCAACCCCTGCCTCGAACAAACACCGCCAAGGCAACCGAGGCCCCGGATCGCTCTTGCGCCAATAGGCAACATCCGAATGCCCAAGCACATCGGCAGGCCCAATCTGCGGATAGCGCCCAAGGACATCGCGAACCAACGCAATCAACACATCAACCTGTTCTTCGCCATACGCTGGAAACGTAAACACGCCCCCCTCATCCCGCGCCAAATTAACAATCTCGACACCAATCGACCGGCTATTGAGATCATCCCGCCCACCCCAATAACTGACCCCGGCATGCCACGCACGCTTATCCTCGTCCACCAGCCGAAACACGCGCAATTCGTCATGGCCGGTGGCGCGGTAGCCAGGGTCATCCGGATCGGGCAGCAAGTAGTGAGCGCTGACACCCTCTTGTGTGAGCGTACGCAGGGATGAAGCAAAAGGCGCCGCGGTGTAATGCAAAACCACCTGCTGCACGGGCTCAGCGTTACGCTCATTGAAACCCCTGGCGGGGAAACTGCTATCGACCACCAACATAAGAACCGTCCTTTTCAGTACAGGCCGAGTCATTCAGCCCGCTCAAGCGCAAAAAAATTACCGCCATCCTGAAGGGAAGAATGTCAGGCGGGCGGTAACTATTTGGTGCTTGAAGAAAAGTGCTCAGCGCCGCAACGGCATCCCCAGATCGACCCGCAAGCCATCTGCCTGACTGTCGAATTTCAGCGAGCAGGAGCAGCGCTGCACGATCGCCTGCACGATCGCCAGACCCAGCCCACAGCCCTCGCTGCTGCCATTGCGCCAGAAACGTTGGGTCAGGTATTGCAGGTCCTCACTGGAAATCTGCTTGCCATGATCACGCACGCGGAACACCACCGTGTCGGCAGTGGTGAACACACTCAGCTCCACCCGGGTATCACCCGGCGTATGGCGCAGCGCGTTATCCAGCAGGTTGCGCAAGGCCGCGACCGCCAGGGCCACTGGCATTTCCACCGGGGTATCGGTGAGGTTGGCCGACAGGATCAGGTCGATACGCCGGTTGTCGCCGGCGTTGGCATCCTGGATCGCCAGCCGCGCGACCTGTTCGGCGCTCGATTGCAGGCCGTCATCGAACGACAGGCTGCCTTCCACCCGCGCCAACAGCAGCAATTGCTCCAGGGTACGATGCAGCCGGTCAGCGCCCTCCTCGGCGTGGGCCAGGGACTGGTCGCGCGCCGCGCCGTCGGTCATGCGCGCCACTTGCAGGTGGGTCTTGATCGCCGTCAGCGGGCTGCGCAACTCATGCGCGGCATCACCGGTGAGGCGGCGCTCACGCTCGATGGTCTTGGCGATGCGTTGCAACAGTTGGTTCTGGGTGTCGAGCAGCGGTTTTAGCTCGCTGGGCAGAGGGTGAATCTGCAAGGGTTCGAGCGAATCGGCACTGCGGCGCATCAACGCGTCACGCATACGGTTGAGCGGCAGCAGGCTCTGGCCGATGCCCAGCCACAGCAGGCACAGGCAACCCAGCAAGGCCACGCCGACCGGCACCGAAGCCGCCAGCAGGATCGACAGGTTCAGCGCCTCGCGCTCCACCTGACGGTCGGCCGTGGTGATCAACAAGTCCCCCCGGGACAGGGTGAAACTGCGCCAGCCGACGCCGTCGATGACTTGATCGCGAAAGCCACTCTTGCGCGACTCCAGGCCTTCATCCGGGGTCATGTGGCTGCGCGCCAGAATTTCCCCACGCAGGGAGCTGACCTGGCAGGCCATGCCACCCGGCACATTCAGTTGCTCGGTGCGCAGGTGCGTACCGCCGCTCACACTGGCCAGGCCCGGCATCTGCTCGGTCAACCCCGCGACCATGCGCGCCGACGCCACCAGACGCTGGTCGAGGGAGAACATCATCTGGTTGCGCAGATCGTTGAGCATCCAGGCCGCCGCCAGCAGCCAGATCAGCACGAAAGCAGCGCCCAGCTTGAACGTCAGGCGCAGGCGCAGGCTCATCACGAGGCGTGTTCTCCATCATCGGCCACGCCACCATCGGCCGTGCCCAGGCGATAACCGAGGCCGCGCACGGTCTCGACGATGCCGTTGCCCAATTTACGCCGCAGGTGATGGATATGCACGTTGAGGGCGTTACTTTCCAGTTCGTCGTTAAAACCGTAGACGCTGTCCTTGAGCTGTTCGCTGGACAGCACCCGGCCTTTGTTATGCAACAAGGCCTGCAACAACGCTTGTTCGCGACGGGAAAGATCCACCGGCTCGCCGCCCAGGAAGGTTTCCCGGCTGCTGGGGTCGTAGGCGAGGCGGCCGTGTTCGATCAGGTTGACCCGGCGCCCCGCCACTCGCCGCAGCAGGGTTTGCAGGCGGGCGGCAAGCTCGCGCAGGTCGAAGGGCTTGAGCAGGTAATCGTCGGCACCGGCTTGCAGGCCGTCGACACGGTTGGTCACAGAATCCCGCGCCGTCAGAATCAGCACCGGAATCTCCAGTCCCTGGCTGCGCTGTTGTTGCAGCAGCTTGAGGCCGTCTTCGTCGGGCAAACCGAGGTCGAGCACCATGATGTCAAACGTGGCCGCCTTGAGCATCGCCCGTGCAGCCGCGGCCGTGGCCACGCGTTCGACGGTAAAGCCCTGAGCGCCGAGGCCGGCCACGATGCCGCTGGCGATCAGTTCGTCGTCTTCACAGACCAGTACGTGCATGGTGAACCCTTCATGAAAGATGGGGAGAATTAAAGGTGCAGCGGATTAAGCGCCGATTATGCCGTGAAAAGAGGCGCGCTCAGACACGCCCTTCACTTTAGAATAGCCCCCCGGTTAATCATCGGTTAATCAACGCCACACATTGTGTCCCTAACTTGCACCAAACTAAGGCTTGACCATGCGGCATCTGTTTACCTTTCTACTGGTAATGTTCGCGGGATTCGCCCAGGCCGCGCCGGGCAACCCTTTTGAAAGCAAACCCGATTTCCTCCCGGTGGGCAAAGCCTTCACCTTTACCTCCGAACGCCTGGAGTCTGGCGAGACCCAGCTGTATTGGCAGATTGCCGACGGTTACTACCTGTACCAGCAACGCATGAAGTTCGACGGCCTGGCCGACAAACCGGCGTTACCGCAGGGCGAAGCCCACAGCGACGAGTTCTTCGGTGAACAGCAAGTGTATCGCCAGGGCCTGGAAGTGAAGATTCCGGCCGGCGCCACCGGCCAGGTCAAGCTCGGCTGGCAGGGCTGTGCCGATGCGGGCCTGTGCTACCCGCCGCAGTCGATCACCGTGGACCTGGGCGGCAACCCCGCCGTCGCCGCCACCGCACAAGCCCAGGACCAGAGCCTGGCCAGCGGCCTGCAACAGCGCAGCCTGGGCTGGAGCCTGCTGGTGTTCTTTGGTCTGGGCCTGCTGCTGGCATTTGCCCCGTGTTCGCTGCCGATGCTGCCGATTCTCGCAGGCCTGGTGGTCGGCAGTGGCGCGAGCCCGCGTCGTGGTTTCGCCCTGGCCAGCAGCTACGTGATATGCATGGCGCTGGTGTATGCAGCGCTGGGCGTACTGGCCGCGCTGCTCGGCGGCAACCTCGCTGCATGGCTGCAAACGCCGTGGATTCTTGGCAGTTTCGCCGCGCTGTTTGTGATCCTCGCCCTGCCAATGTTTGGTTTCTTTGAACTGCAATTGCCGGCCTTCCTGCGTGATCGCCTGGACAACGTCAGCCGTCAGCAAAGCGGCGGCAGCCTGGTAGGCGCCGGCGTGCTCGGTGCGCTCTCCGGCTTGCTGGTGGGGCCGTGCATGACTGCGCCACTGGCCGGCGCGCTGCTGTATATCGCCCAGAGCGGCAATGCGCTGCACGGTGGCCTGATTCTCTTCGCCATGGGCATCGGCATCGGCATCCCGCTGTTGCTGCTGGTGACGGTGGGCAACCGCTTCCTGCCGAAACCGGGCACTTGGATGAACGTGCTCAAGGGCGTCTTCGGCTTCCTGTTCCTGGGCACCGCAGTGCTGATGATTCGCCCGGTGGTCGGCGAAAGCCTGTGGCTCGGCCTGTGGGGCGTATTGGCCCTGGTGATGGCTTACTGCGGCTGGGGCCTGGCGCGCGAATACGGGCTGGCGGCCAAAGTGTTTGGCGCAGGCTCCCTGGTGCTGGGCCTGTGGGGCGCAGTACTGGTGGTGGGCGCGGCCGGTGGCAGCGACGACCTCTGGCAACCGCTGAAAGTCTACGGTGGCTCGCGGGTTGCCGCCGCACCGAGCGCCCATGACGCGTTCATGACCATCAATGACCCGGCCGTGCTGCAAACCCAGCTCGACAGTGCCAAGGCCCAGGGCCAGTGGGTGCTGGTGGATTACTATGCCGACTGGTGCGTGTCGTGCAAGATCATGGAAAAACAGGTATTCGGCAAACCGGAGGTGATGGACGCCCTTAAAGATGTGCGCCTGCTGCGCCTCGACGTCACCGCCGACAACGCTGCCAGCCGTGAGCTGCTGGGTCGCTACAAGGTGCCGGGGCCACCGAGCTTTGTGTGGATCGGCCCCAACGGTGAAGAACGTCGCGCCCAACGCATCACCGGCGAAGTGGATGCCGCCGCCTTCCTGCAACGCTGGACGCAAACCCGAGACGCACGCTGATGCTGACCCTGACCATCGGCACCTTCGCCATCGCCCTGAATCACATCCTGCTGATCAGCGCGTTGATTCTCGCCACCCTGGTGGGCTGGCGGGTGGCCAAGCGTGGCGGCGAAAACCCCGAATCGGTGCTGTTCACCCTGTTCCTGCTGGGCATGCTGGCCGCGCGCGTCAGCTTTGTCGTGATGTACTTGAGCGATTACAGCCGCGATCCCCTGCAGATGGTCGACCTGCGCGACGGCGGTTTCCTCGCCTGGCCCGGCGTGATTGCACTGGTAATCGGCGCCCTGTTGTACGGCTGGCGCCGCCCTGCCCTGCGCAAACCGTTGAGCGCCGGGGTGGTCACGGGCTTGGTGTTCTGGGGCCTGACCAGTTTATCGCTGAGCCTGTACGACAAAGGCGCGCAACTGCCGGACATCACCTTGCGCAACGCCAATGGCGACGTGGTGCAACTGGCCGACTACAAAGGCGGCCCGCTGGTGATCAACCTCTGGGCCACCTGGTGCCCACCGTGCCGCCGGGAAATGCCGGTACTGGAGCGCGCCCAGCACCAGCGCCCCGACGTGACCTTCCTGTTCGTCAACCAGGCCGAAAGCATGCAAAGCGTCAGCACCTTCCTCGCGACCCAAGGCCTGACCCTCGATAACGTATTGTTTGACGCCAGCGGCCGACTCGGCCAGGCCGTGGGCTCCATGGCCTTGCCGACCACGCTGTTCTACCAAGCCGATGGGCGCCTGATCAACAGCCACCTCGGTGAGCTGTCCCAAGCCAGCCTGGCCCGTGCCATGGAACCCTTCGACACCGCCCCTGAAAGGAAACCGACATGCCAAGCCTCCGCCACCTGCTGACCCTGCTGCCGCTGACGCTCGCGGCCACCCTGGCCCAGGCCGAAGACTGGCCGGCACCGATCAAACAGATCGAAGCCAAAGGCGCCAAGATCCTCGGCAAGTTCGATGCGCCCAGCGGCCTCACCGGCTACGCCGCGCAATACCAGAACCGCGGCATGGCCCTGTACCTGACCGCCGACGGCAAAAGCGTGATTGCCGGCAACCTGTACGACGCCGAGGGCAAAGACCTGAGCAGCGCGCCCCTGGAAAAACTGGTGTACGCGCCGATGGCCAAGGAAGTCTGGGCCAAGATGGAACACAGCAACTGGATTCAGGACGGCGATAAAAACGCGCCACGTATCGTCTACCTGTTCAGCGACCCCAACTGCCCGTACTGCAACATGTTCTGGGAACAGGCACGGCCGTGGGTAAAAGCCGGCAAGGTGCAGTTGCGCCACATCATGGTGGGCATTATCCGCGAGGACAGCCCAGGCAAGTCGGCTGCGCTGTTCGCCGCCAAAGACCCGCAAAAAGCCTTGGAAGAACACGAAGCCGCCGGCAAAGGCAGCAAATTGCAGGCGCTGGACAAGATCCCGGCGGACATCGAAGCCAAGCTCGATGCCAACATGAAGTTGATGGAAGAGCTGGAATTGTCGGCGACGCCGGCGATTTTCTATCTGGATGACAAGGGCGGGTTGCAGCAACAGCAAGGCGCGCCGTCGCCGGACAAACTGGCGAAGATTCTGGGGCCCAAGTAATCGACGTTTCCCTAAGACTGTTTCGGGCTTGCGCAACAGAAAACGAGCAAAGCAAGTTCATAAAAACCGGATGAAAACTTGAGCCTGACGCAGAAAATCCGATGCCCAAAGAGGGCATCGGATTCTATTTGATAAAGCCAACGATCAGCTCATAAACATAGCTGTTTGAGATCAGGCACGTCTGCCCGATGTCTCTTTGCGCTACTGCCGATTGGCGACTTCGAGATCCGCCTCATCCTCACCGAGGCCAGACAGATGAGTGCCTGTGATCAACGGCCCATAGCGGCGGCTGAATTCCCAGTTGTAGGGCACGTGGTCTTTGCTGATCCCGTTGTCCCAATTCACCGACCATGTCATCAGGCCCTTGATCGACAACCCTTTGGCGTCCAAACGCTTGAATGCATTGGTCACGGCTGCGGGGTTGATCACATAACCGGTGGCGGCTGCGTCGACGTTGGCCGGCAGACCAATGACGAACTTGTCCGCCGGGATTTTGGTAAACCCTCGCGTTCCGCTCACCAGACTTTCGGTCAGGTAAAACAGGAAATCCTCTTTCATCGCGTCGTTGTTCTGGGCAATCCAGGCACCGTTGCCGTTGTTGGCCTCCTGCACCCAGATCCCGTCGCCCCCTTGGTTGTAATACTGCGGGGCAATGAAGTCGTAATAGCCTTCCAGCGCCTGGATGTAACCGACGTATTTGCCGGCGGTGGTCAGGTAAGGAAACTCCGGCGCCATGCTGATAATGAAGTGTTTGCCTTCACCGGCGTAATGGTCCTTGACCAGTTTCAACGCGGCGGGCAGGACAGTCTTGTTGTCGGCGAAATCAATCGCGCGCTGTTCAAGATCGATGTCCAGGCCATCAAAGCCATAGGTTTCCACCAGGCGGATAATCTCGTTGGCCAGTGGCTGTTCGTTGCCTTTATGCAGCTCGATGTGCGCATCGGCGCCGCCAAGGGAAATCAGCACCGCCCTGCCCTGACTGTTTAGCACGCCCACCTGACGGCGGAACTCGGCGTCGGAAAGGTTGTACGGCTTGAACGTTGGGATACCGTTGCCTTTCATGAAGGCCACGGCCACCACGTTGTAATCCTTCGGCACGTCCGCCAGGTTCATATTGGCGAATTGGCCACGCTGGTAGCCGTCGCTCGCGCCGGCAGGCCAGTTGTGCCAGAAGCCCATGAGGATCTTTTTGCCGGCAATGCTCGGCATCAGCGAAGCGACATCGTTCAGCGGCGATTTCAGTGAGGTGAAGTCAATATTTGTCATGTTCTAATCCTTCAGAACGTATGGGTTTAACGGCGTGGGCTTATTTGAAGTCCACGTCGAAGGCTTGATAGAAGGCGTTGCCGGTGTTGGCGACGATCCACATCAATACGATCACATGCTTGCCCTTTTTGTTGGCCGGCAGTTTCACTTCGTGATTGACCTTGGCCTTCAGTTCACCTGCATGGCTGAAGTACGGCACCTGGGTATAGAAGTCTTCGGCAAACGGCTGGGCTTCCAGTTGTGCGCGGGTGATGCGCTGTTTCGGATCCCAGCCATCCTTGGTGATCAGCCAGCGATAGCCACGGGTGGTGTGCGGCGCGGTGTATTCCCAGGCGACCTTGAAGGTCTGACCCGGGTCGACATTGAGCAGCGGCCAGGTGAAAGCACGGTTGAGTTTCTTGGCCATTTCCTCGTTGGTGAAGTTGATGCAGTCACGGGCATCGGTCTTGCCGCCGCTGAGGATGAAGCCGTCGGCGGGTGGGGTGACGCTGTCACTGTCGGTTTGATAAGGCGCCGGGAACGGACCGGCAATCAGTGCCGGAAAGTTCTTGCCGCCTTCCATTTCATTGACCTGCCAGGTAGCCAGCAGGCCGAGATCCACGGCGACTGCGCCACGGCTGGAAGGGGACGTGACACGACCATGGCGAAGAGGTGTCTGGGTGTGTGGTTTATTCATGTGTGACTCCATTGATAGTGATTAAGAACTCTCCCTTCCTGAAGGAGAGAACCTCAACCTAACGGAGTTGCCTTTTTTTGCCACAGGCCCGTTTTTCACTCATTTGCTTCCCATCAGGCAACAGCCCTTAAAACACTGTATATAAAAACAGTATTATGGAAATCACCTACGCCACTCGAGGTCGATATCCTACAAACAAAGGCGGAAATAAGCACAATTTCTCTCACCGCCAGTTGTTCCAGTTTTCCTTAAAGCCCCTCCAACTCCGCCATCAAATCACTCAACCGATCGACCTTCTCGGCACTGATCTCATTCGCCGCCAAGCCCTCGATGTACTCGGCCAACTCCGCCACCGTGCTGCACTCGAACATCGCCCGCAGTGGCACATCGCGCTGCAGGGTTTTCTGCACCCGGGAGGCAATCTGTGTAGCCAGCAACGAATGCCCGCCCAGCTCGAAGAAGTTGTCCTGTACGCCCACCCTGTCGACTTTCAGTACCTCGGCCCAGATAGCCGCCAACGTCGTTTCCAGTTCGTTGCGCGGCGCCAAGTAATCCTGGCTGTGCAACTGGCCGATCTCCAGGGTCGGCAGGGCCTTGCGGTCGAGTTTGCCGTTGGCGTTCAGCGGAAGGCGCTCGAGCCATAACCAGTGCAGTGGCACCATGTATTCCGGCAGCTCGGCGCGCAGGCGTTGCTTGATGCGGTCCAGGCGCTCGCTCGGGTTGAGGCTTTCATCCGCCGCCACCAGGTAACCCACCAAGTGCTTGCCGTTGACGCCCTCTTGTACACCCACCGCGGCGTCACGCACCTCCAACTGTTCATGCAGGCGCGCTTCGATTTCACCCAGCTCGATGCGGTAGCCGCGAATCTTCACCTGGTGGTCGATACGCCCCACATATTCCAACACGCCATCGCTGCGCCGACGTGCCAGGTCGCCGGTGCGGTAGAGACGCTCGCCGGGTGCGCCAAACGGGTTGGGCACAAACACCTGCGCCGTGCGCAAAGGATCGCTGACGTAACCACGGCCCACACCAGTCCCTGCCACGCACAGCTCGCCAACCGAGCCCTGTGGCACCAACGCCAGTGCGCCATCGAGCACATACAACCGGTTGTTGTCGGTCGGGGTGCCAATCGGCAAATAAGTGCCTTGGGTTGACGCCAGATCGACGCGGAAGAACGCCACGTCATCCGAACATTCCGCCGGGCCATAAGCGTTGACCAGGCCAATGTCTGGATACCGCAGCAGCCATTGGTGCGCCAGCTCCGGCGGCATCGCTTCGCCCGTCGGCAGCATCCAGCGCAGGCCGTCCAGGCTCATGCGTTCCTGGGCGAGCATGCCCTGGATCAGCGACGGCACGCTTTCCAGCACGGTAATGCCCTGGGCCTGCACATGGGCCAGCAAACCTTGCGGATCATGGGCGACCGTATTCGGCACAATATCCACCCGCGCGCCAAACAGCGGCGCAGCGAGGAATTGCCACACGGAAATGTCGAAACTTTGCGACGCAGTTTGGGCGATTACATCCGCCGGGCTCAGGTCCAGATACGGCACCTTGCTCAACTGGTTATTCAGCATGCCGCGCTGTTCGACCATCACGCCTTTGGGCAGGCCGGTGGAGCCCGAGGTGTAGATCACGTAGGCGAGGTTGTCCGGGCCGCTGTAGACACCTGGATTTTCCCCACGGCCCGGCACTTCCTCCCACACCAGCAACTGGCAGTCGGTACCTTCCAGCAATTCAATTGCCTGCTCGCGACACGCCTCGGTGCACACCAGCAACGGCGTGCGGCTCAAGTCGATAATCCGGCTCAGGCGCTGGCTTGGCAGGCCTGGGTCCAGCGGCAGATAACCGGCGCCGGCCTTGAAGCTGCCGATGATCATGCCCAGCAAGTCGAGGTTACGCTCAGCCAGCAATGCCACCGGCTGGTCCAGGCCGACACCCGCCGCGATCAGCGCGTGGCTAAGACCATTACTGCGCCGGTTCAATTCGTCATAGCTCCATTGCTGGTCAAGGCAACTGGCGGCGATGCGCTGCGGATACGCGGCCACCTGAGCTTCGAACAGCTCGACATAGCTGCGCTCCAACGGGTAGACGTGCTCGCTCTGGTTGCAGCCGTCGAGCAGGAATTCACGTTCCTGCGCGCCAATCAACGGCAGGTCGGCCATGTCGCCATGGAAGCCTTGCACCAGCGCCAGCAGCAAGCGCTTGAACTCGCCGAGCATGCCCTGCACGGTGCTCTCGTCGAAGTAACGCTGGTCGTAGGACAGGTGCAAACCGAGGTCATCACCCGGGTAGCACACCGCGGTCAGCGGGAAGTTGGTGTGGGTGCGGCCGGAATCCGAGGTGGCATTCAGGCTTTGCGCGTGGTCCAGCACCGAGACTTCCACCGGCGCGTTCTCGAACACGAACAGGCTGTCGAACAACGGTTGGCCCTTGGGCAATTCGCTGTGTTCCTGAATGGTCACCAGCGGCAGGTACTCGTACTCGCGCAGCTGCATGTTGCTGTCAAGCAAGCCGCTCAACCACTGGCGCACGCTGCAGCGCTGACCGTCTTCAGGCAGTTTCACCCGCAGCGCGATGCTGTTGATGAACAGGCCGACAGTGCGTTGCATCTCGGGCATGTCCACCGGGCGCCCGGCCACGGTAACGCCGAACAACACGTCACGCTCGCCGCTCAAGCGACGCAGCACCAACGCCCATGCCGCCTGGGCGAAGGTGTTGACGGTCAGTTGATGGGCCTGCGCCAGTTCACGCAGTTGCGCACCGTCGCGTGCCTCCAGGCGGGTGTAGCAGTCGCCCACCACCATGCCGCCGCTATGGCCCGCATGTTCACGCAGGAACGGCCGGTCACTAGGGATCGGTGTGGTGCGCTCGAAACCTTGCAGGTTGTGCTGCCACCACTGGCGCGCTTCGGCGAGGTTCTGGCGTTGCAGCCAGGCAATGTAATCGCGGTAGCGCGGCGGTGTAGCCAACTGTGCTTCGCGGCCTTCGCCCATGGCCATGTAGATCTCAAAGAAGTCATTCATCAACAGCGAACGGCACCAGGCATCGATGAGGATGTGGTGGTTGCTCATCATGAACCAGTAGCGCGCTTCACCGACGCGGATCAGGCGCAGGTGAAACGGCGCCTGGTTAAGCAGATCGAAACCGGCTTCACGCTCGGCCTTGAGCAAGGCTTGCAGGCGCGGCTCCTGTTCACTTTCCGGCTCGGCGCTCCAGTCCAGGTACTCGATCGGCGTGCTGCCCGGCTTGTGAATCACTTGCAGCATGTCTTCGCCGACGTTCCAGCAGAACGACGCGCGCAAGGCTTCGTGACGGGCGATCACCGCCTGCCAGGCTTGGGCAAACCGCTGCGGGTCGAGCGCGCTGTTGATGCGGTAGCGGTCCTGCATGTAGTAGAGGCCCGTGCCCGGTTCCAGCAAAGTGTGCAGCAGCAGGCCTTCCTGCATCGGCGTCAGCGGGTACACGTCTTCGATGGCGCTGGCCGGCACCGGCAGGCTGTCGAGTTGTGGCTGGGTCAGGTGCGCCAGCGGGAAGTCCGACGGTGTGAGGCCGCCGGCAGCGTCGCTCAGGCAATGCGCGATCAGGCTTTGCAGTTCGCCCAGGTAGGCTTCGGCCAGTTCGCGAATGGTCTGTTGATCGTGGCGCTCGCGGCTGAAGGTCCAGCGCAGCACCAGTTCGCCGCCGTACACCTGGCTGTCGACGCTCAACTCATTGGGCAACGGCGCCTGCGGGTCATGCGCCAGGCCGGCTGGCTCATCCAGCGGGTGGAACAGCGCATCGGCGCCGAAGCTCTGGTCGAACTGGCCGAGGTAGTTGAAGGTGATGTCGGCGCTTGGCAGTGCAGCCATGGTCTGCTTGCACAGATCGTCCGCCAGGTAACGCAGCACGCCATAGCCCAAACCTTTGTGCGGCACGCCGCGCAGTTGCTCTTTGATCGCCTTGATCGACGCGCCCTGCTCTGCTTGCGGGGTCAAGCGCAATGGGTAAGCGCTGGTAAACCAGCCGACGCTGCGGGTCAGGTCGATGTCATCAAACAAGGTTTCACGGCCATGGCCTTCCAGCTGGACCAGCGCTGAATCGTGACCACTCCAGCGGCACAGCACACGGGCCAACGCCGTCAGCAGCAGGTCGTTGACCTGAGTGCGATAGGCGCTTGGCGCCTGTTGCAGCAGCTGGCGGGTGTGTTGCGCGTCCAGGCGCACGCTGACCGTGTCGGCATCCCGAGTGAGCAGCGAGCCGTGTGGGCGATCCACCGGCAATACCGCCGCAGGACCGGCCAACCGGTCTTGCCAGAGGCTCAACTCTTCACGCAGGGATTCACTGCTCGCATAGGCCTGCAAACGCGCAGCCCAATCACGCAAGGCGCTGGTCTTGGCCGGCAGGCTGACCGATTGGCCGTCGCTCAGTTGGCGGTAGACGGTTTGCAGGTCTTCAAGCAATACGCGCCACGACACGCCATCCACCACCAGATGATGAATCGCGATCAACAGGCGTTGCTGACCCTGCGGGCCATCCACCAGCAAGGCGCGCAGCAGCGGGCCGTGTTCGAGGTCGAGGCTGCGTTGGGTGTCGGTGAACAGCGCGGTGCACTGCGCCATATCGCGCACTTGCGCCTGCATCAGCACGCCGCCGCGCGGCACGGCCAAGTGCTCGGCGTGCCATTGGGCGTCGCGCGGCGTAAAGCTCAGGCGCAGGGCGTCGTGGTGTTCCAGCACCGCCAACAGCGCTTGCTCCAGGCGATGCGGGTCGAGCAGTTGCAGCGGTTTGAGCAGCAACGCCTGGTTCCAGTGCTGACGATTCGGAATCGCCGTATCGAAAAACCAATGCTGGATCGGCGTCAGGCCCGAGCTGCCCGTCAGCACCCCTTGTTCGGCGCTGACCCGCTCGGACCGCGTCGCCACGGCCGCCAGGGTTTGCACGGTCTGGTGCTGGAACAGATCGCGCGGGCTGAAGTGAATTCCGGCCTGCCGCGCACGGCTGACCACCTGGATCGACAGGATCGAGTCGCCGCCCAGTTCAAAGAAATTATCGTCCATGCCGACCTGCTGCACGTTCAACACGGCGCACCAGATCGCGGCCAGGGTGTGCTCCAGTTCGTTGCGTGGCGCCACGTAGTCTTGGCGGTTCGCCTCCGGGTCCGGTTGCGGCAAGGCGCGGCGGTCGAGCTTGCCGTTGGCGGTCAGCGGCATGCTGTCCAGCACGATCAGGTGCGCAGGCACCATGTAGTCCGGCAGTTGCGTCTTGAGGTGTGCCTTGAGCGCGTCGCGCAGTGTGGCGTGGTCGGCGTCGCTGACCAGATAAGCCACCAGCTGTTTGCCGCTCGGCGAATCCAGCGCCAGCACCACCGCTTCGCGCACCGCGTGGTGTTCCAGCAGGCGGGTTTCGATTTCACCCAGTTCAATGCGGAAACCGCGAATTTTCACCTGATGGTCGATACGGCCCAGGTACTCCACCAGGCCATCGGCGCGTTGGCGCACCAGGTCGCCGGTGCGGTACAAACGCCCGCCATTGGTAGCAAACGGGTCGGCGACAAAACGCTCTGCGGTCATGCCCGGGCGTTGGTGGTAACCCTGCGCCAGACCGGCCCCGCCGACATACAACTCGCCGGTCGCACCCTGCGGCACCAGCGCCAGGTCGGCGTCAAAAATGTAGGCCACGCGGTCGCCGATGATGCTGCCGATCGGCACGCTGCCAGCGCCCTCCTCCACGTGCTCGGGCGCCAGACTGGCCAGCGGCATGACCACGGTTTCGGTCGGGCCGTAGGCGTTGAAAAACACCTCGGGCTGAAACGCTGCGCGGATACGCTGCAAGTGTTCGCCGGTCAGCGCCTCACCGCCGGTGATGCACATGCGCACCGGCAAGGTTTGCTGCTGAGTCGCCAGCCACTGCGCCAACTGGCTGCCATAGCTTGGGGTGAAGCCGAGGATATTGATGCGATGGGTGCGAATCAGCGCGCAGATTTCTTCGGCATCCCACTGGCCCTGGGCGCGCAACACCACCTGCGCGCCGCTGAGCAGCGGCACCAGCAAACGCTCGGTGGCGGCGTCGAAATTGATCGAATAAAAGTGCAGTTCGCAATCGTCCGCACGCATGCCAAAGCGCTTGATCACCGCCTGGCAATGCATGGCGATTTCACCGTGGGACACCACCACGCCTTTGGGCTTGCCGGTGGAACCTGAGGTGTAGATCAAGTACGCCTGATGTTGCGGCAAGCTGATAAAGGGCAGCTCGTCGGCCGAGTAATTGGCGAGCATCGGCAGGTCATCTTCCAGGCACCAGCACGCCACCGTCGCCGGCAGTTCACCAAGGGCTTCGAACAGTGCCGCGTCACTGAGCAGCAGGCCGATGCCGCTGTCTTCGATCATGTAGTGCAAGCGGTCCAGCGGGTATTCCGGGTCGAGCGGCACATAGGCGCCACCGGCCTTGAGGATCGCCAACAAGCCAATCACCATTTCCAGAGAACGCGGCAACGCCAGGCCGACGCGCACCTGCGGGCCGACGCCGCGCTCGCGCAGCATCCACGCCAGGCGATTGGCGCGGGCGTCCAGTTCGCGGTAGGTCAGGGTTTCACCGGCAAAGGTCAGTGCCGGCGCATCGGCACGCTTGCTCGCCTGCTGACTGAACAACTGATGAATGCACTGATCGAGGCGATGCTCGCCCGCTTCCATACCGAGGCTGTTCTGCAACGCGCGCTGCTCGGCGGCGGTCAGCAACGGCAATTCGCTGAGGCGCTGCTGCGGGTTGGCGATCAGTGCCTCCAGCAAGTTGCGCCAATGCTCGGCCATGCGCGCAATGCGCGGTTCGTCGAACAGGTCGGTGCTGTAGGTCAGGCAGCAACCCAGGCGGTGGTCGAGGTCGGTGACTTCCAGGTTGAGGTCGAACTTGGTCGCACGCGCGTCGTTGGCCAGGTACTCGACGGTCATGCCGGCGAGTTGGCGGCTCTGCTGGAATTCCCAGCGCTGCACGTTGCACATCACTTGGAACAGCGGGTTGTAGGCCGCGCTGCGTGGGGGTTGCAGGGCTTCCACCAAATGATCGAACGGCAGGTCCTGATGGGACTGGCCTTCAATCACGGTGTGGCGCACCTGCTCGAACAACTCGCCCACCTTCATCTGCCCAGTGAGCTGGCAACGCAGCACCTGGGTGTTGAGGAATGCGCCGATCAGGCCCTCGCTTTCAGGGCGAATGCGGTTGGCCACCGGCGCGCCGATGCGCAGGTCGGTCTGGCCGCTGTAGCGGTAGAGCAACACGGCCAGGGTGGCGGTCATGGTCATGAACAGGGTCAGGCCGCGTTCGGCATTGAAGGCGCGCACGCGGGCGGCCAGTTCATCGCTCAGGTCAAAGCGGTACAGCTCGCCCTGATGGCTTTGCACCGGCGGACGCGGGCGGTCGCCGGGCAGTTCGAGCAGTGGATGCTCATGCCCAAGCTGCCCGATCCAGTAGTCGAGTTGGCGCTGACGCTCGCCGGACTCCAGCCATTGGCGCTGCCACACGCTGTAGTCGAGGTACTGCACCGGCAACGGCGCCAGCGGCGAATCGCGCTCGTCGATAAAAGCCTCGTACAGCGCGCTGAGTTCACGCGCGAAGATGTCCATCGCCCAGCCTTCGGTGACGATGTGGTGCAGGGTCAGCACCAGGTAGTGTTCCTGCTCGCCGGCCTTGACCAGGCACGCGCGCAGCAATGGCCCGGTTTCCAGGTTGAAAGGTGTATGGGCTTCGTGGTCGGCCAGTTGTTGCAGGCGCAGCTGACGCTCGGCTTCAGTGAGCGCCGAGAAATCCTGCCAGTCCATGCGCAGTCCGGTTTGCGGCGCGACCTTTTGCTGGGCCACGCCGTCGACGCTCGGGAAGGTGGTGCGCAGGGTTTCGTGACGCATGATCAAGGCTTGCAACGCTGCCTCAAAACGCCCCACGTCCAGCACGCCACGCAGGCGCGCCATGCCGCCGACGTTGTAGGCCGGGCTGTCCGGCTCCATCTGCCAGAGGAACCACATGCGCTGCTGGGAATAGGACAGCGGCACCGGCGCGCTGCGGTCGACCTTGGCGATAGCGGTTTGCTGGTTGCGCTGGCCCGAGGCCTGGATCAGCCCGACTTGCTCGGCAAACGCGCCCAGCTCGCTGGCTTCGAACAAGGTGCGCAGCGGCAGCTCGACGTCGCAGGCCTGGCGGGTGCGCGAGATGATTTGCGTGGCCAGCAACGAGTGGCCACCGAGGGCGAAGAAGTCGTCGCCCAGGCCAATGCGAGGCAGGCCGAGGACTTCGCGCCAGATCGCCGCAATCTGCTGCTGCAACGGGGTTTGGGGTTCGATGTGTTCACGGGTTTGCCACACCGGCGCCGGCAAGGCACGGCGGTCCAGTTTGCCGCTGGGGCTCAGCGGCATCGCCTCCAGACGCAGCAGTTGCGCGGGCACCATGTATTCCGGCAGCTCGGCGGCCAGGGCAGTTTTTACCTGTTGAGCGTCCAGCGCGGTGCTGGCGGTGTAGTAGCCGATCAGTTGCTGGTCACGCACCAGCACCACGGCTTGAGCGATGCCGTCCATGGCCAACAGGCGTGCTTCGATTTCTTCCGGTTCCACGCGAAAGCCACGCAGTTTGACCTGCTGGTCGAGGCGGCCGAGGTAGTCGAGTACGCCGTCAGCGCTCCAGCGCACGCGGTCACCGGTGCGGTACAGGCGTGTGCCCGCCTCGCCCAGTGGGTCGGCGACGAAACGTTCGGCGGTCAACCCGGCGCGGCCGAGGTAACCGCGCGCCAGGCCGATGCCGCCGATGCACAATTCGCCCGGCACACCGGCCGGCAATGGGTTGAGGTGTTCGTCCAGCACGCGACAGATCACATTGCCCAGCGGCCGGCCAATCGGCGAGCGCTCGCCGTCTTCGGCCTGGCACTGCCAGTGGGTGACGTTGATCGCGGTTTCCGTCGGGCCATAACGGTTGTGCAATTGCACCGCCGGCAACTGTGCCAAGACGCGGTTGCGCAGTTCGGCGGGCAAGGCTTCACCGCCGGAGAACAGGCGGCGCAGACTGGTGCATTCGGTCACCCGCGGCTCATCGATAAACAGCTGCAACAGCGGCGGCACAAAGTGCAGGGTGGTTACGCCGTGTTCCTGCACCAACTGCGCAATGCGGTGCGGGTCGCGATGCTCGCCGGGACCGGCCAGCACCAGGCGGCAACCGGTGATCAATGGCCAGAAGCACTCCCACACCGACACGTCGAAACTGATCGGTGCTTTTTGCATCAGCACATCAGTGTCGTTGAGTTGATACGTGGCTTGCATCCACTGCAAACGCTCGGCCAGCGCCGCATGGGTATTGCCCACGCCCTTGGGCTGGCCGGTGGAGCCGGAGGTGTAGATCACGTAGGCGAGGTTGTCGCCATGCAGATGCAAACCCGGTGCCTGGGTCGGCCAGCTGTCGAGGTGCAGGCTGTCCATGGCGATCACGCACACACCTTCGGGTGCCGGTAGCAGATCGAGCAGTGAGGTTTGGGTCAACAGCAGGTGCACCCCGCTGTCCTGGAGCATGTAGGCCAGGCGGTCGGCGGGGTAATCCGGGTCGAGCGGCACATAGGCGCCACCGGCCTTGATGATCGCCAGCAAGCCGATCAACAGTTGCGGCGAGCGTTCGGCGGCGATGGCCACGCACACATCCGGGCCAACGCCCTTGTCACGCAGGTAATGGGCCAGGCGGTTGGCCTGGGTGTGCAGTTGGGCGAAGGTCAGGTTGCCGTCCTGCCAGACCAGCGCGGTGTTGTCCGCGGTGTGTTGGCTGAGCAGCTCGGGCAGCCACTGCTGCGCCGGCGTGCAAGGCGCGGCGCTCCACGGCTGTTGTTCGTCGGCGTGCATCAGCTGCAAGTCGCCGATGGCCTGTTGCGGTTGCTCGCACACGGCGTGCAGCAGAGTAATGAAGTGCTCGGCGAGACGCCGGATGGTGTTGGTTTCGAACAGCTCATCGGCGTAGTCGAACGACAGGCTCAGGCGCCCGTTGCGGTCTTCTTCGCTGTGCAGTTGCAGGTCGAACTTGGCCTCGCGGCTGTGCCAGGGCAACTCATCGGCGAGCATGCCCGGCAGGCGGCGCAAGGCACTCAGGTCGCGTTGCTGGTGGTTGAACATGACCTGGAACAGGCCCTGTTCGCGGGCGTGCGGGAAGGCTTCCAGCAGTTGCTCGAACGGCAGGTCCTGATGCGCCTGGGCGCCCAACGCAGCCTGACGGGTGGCCGCCAACAGTTGATTGAACGGCAGGCGCCCGTCCAGCTCGGCGCGCAGCACCAGGGTGTTGATGAAGAAGCCGATCAGGCCTTGGGTTTCCTGGCGCGGGCGGTTGGCATTCGGCACGCCGATGCGGATATCGCGCTGGCCGCTGTAGCGGTAGAGCAGGCTTTGGAACGCCGCCAGCAGCAGCATGAACGGGGTGGCTTGGTTGTCTTGGGCGGTCTTGCGAATCGCTGCACTGAGGCCGGCCTCCAGGCGCACGCTATGGCGCGACGCGCTGTGGCGTTGTTGCGCCGAGCGCGGATGGTCGGTGGCCAGGCTCAGGCTCGGATGTTCCTCGCCCAGCTGGGTTTTCCAGTACGCCAGTTGCCGCTGGCCTTCGCCTTCGGCCAGCCATTGGCGCTGCCAACTGCCGTAGTCGGCGTATTGCAGGGCCAATGGTGGTAGCTCCAGAGTCTGGCCTTGCGTTGCGGCGGCATACAGGCGCGAGAATTCGTCGATGAGGATACTCAGCGACCAACCGTCGGCAATGATGTGGTGCAGCGTCACCAGCAATTGGTGATCTTCATCGTCCAGGCGCACCAGGGTCACCCACAGCAGCGGGCCTTTTTCCAGGTCGAACTGGGTGCGCGCCTCGTCTTCGCGGATCTGCTGCGCGCGCGCCTCACGCTCGGCGCCCGGCAGGTCGCTGAGGTCGATAATTTGCAGGTCGAATTCGGCGCTTGCCTGCACACGCTGGAAGGCCTGGCCGTCGCGCTCGTAGAAACGCGTGCGCAGGGCTTCGTGACGCTGGATCAGGTGCTGGAAGCTGGCGCGCACCGCGTCTTCGTCCAACTCGCCGCGCAAACGCAAGGCGCCGGGGATGGTGTAGGCGCTGCTCTGCGGGTCAAGTTGCCAGGTGATCCACAGGCGGTTTTGCGCCAGGGATTGCGGCAAGTCGTCCTGGCGCGACAAGGCATGAATCGCGCCTTGAGCAACGCCGCCATCCTGCTGCAATTGCGCAACGCTTGCGGCAAAGCTCGCCAGGGTCGGCGCTTCGAACAGCATGCGCAGGTTCAGCTCCAGCCCCAGGGTTTCGCGCAGGCGGGCGACCACTTGGGTGACGGTGATGGAGTTACCGCCGAGCAAGAAAAAGTGGTCATCGGCCGCGAGGGTTGCGACCTGCAACTGCTCGCACCAGATGGCGGCGATCTGGTTTTGCAGATCGGATTCCAACGCCGCATCGCTCGCTTGCGCTTGCAGGTCGGGGAACTGCGCGTAGCTGTCGAGGCTGCCATCGGCGTGGCGAAGGGCACAGGCCGAGCGCTGCACTTTGCCGCTGGAGGTCTTCGGCAAGGCGCCGGGGTTGAGCAGCACCACCACGCTCGGGGCTTCTTGATACGCCTCGGCCACGGCCTGGCGGATGGCTTTGATCAGCGCCTCGGGCGGCAGGATTTTCTGCACGCTGCGGCTGATTTCGGCGGCGATGCCGATGCCTTCCAGGCCCTGGTCATTCACTGCAAAAGCGGCAACGCGGCCCTTGCGCACCACTTCCACTTCGCGCTCCACAGTCTGTTCGATGTCCTGGGGATACAGGTTATGGCCGCGCACGATCAGCAGGTCTTTCAGGCGACCGGTGATGTACACCTGGCCCTCGCGGATAAAACCCAGGTCGCCGGTGCGCAGCCAGGTGCGGCCGGCGTGCTGTACAAACGTCTTGGCCGACGCTTGCGGGTTGCGCCAGTAGCCGTGGGCGATGCTCGGGCCGCTGGCCCACAGTTCGCCGATGTGGTTATCCGGCAGTTCGCTCAGCGTGTGCGGGTCGGCGATCAACACCGCGTGCCCCGGCTGGCTGGTGCCGCAGCTCATGATCGCGTTGCCCTGCCCCGGTTCGGCGCGGTTGGCGGCCAACGCCTGTTCATCCAGGCGCAAGGCCGGGATGCCTTGGCCACGGGTGCCGCCGGCGACGAACAGGGTCGCCTCGGCCAGGCCGTAGGAGGCGAAGAAATTGTTCGGGGTGAAGCCACACGTCGCGAACTTCTCGGCGAAGCGCTCCAGGGTGTCGAGGCGGATCGGTTCAGAGCCCGAATAGGCCACGCGCCAGGTGCTCAAGTCGAGGCGCTCCAGGGCTGATTCGCTGACCCGCTCGCTGCACAGGCGGTAGGCGAAGTCCGGGCCACCGCTGATGGTGCCGCGGTATTCACTGATCGCCTCCAGCCAACGCAGCGGCCGGCCAAGGAAGTACGCCGGCGACATCAACACGCACGGCACGCCACTGAAGATCGGTTGCAGCAGGCCGCCGATCAGGCCCATGTCGTGGTACAGCGGCAGCCAGCTGACGATCACGTCATCCGGGTTGAGGTCGATGCCAAAACCACGGCGGATCAGCACTTCGTTGGCCACCAGATTGCCGTGGCTGACTTGCACGCCTTTGGGCAATGCGGTGGAGCCGGAGGTGTATTGCAGAAAGGCGATGTCGTCGGCGTGCAGTTCGGGTTCGACCCAGCGCTCGGCGAGCTGTGCATCCAGGGTGTCGACGCTCAGCACCGGCGGCGCGTTGTCGATTTGCGCCAGGCCGTCGCCGAGGCTGGCAATGGTCAGCAGCAAGCGCGGTTCGGCGTCACTGATGATCGACAGCAGGCGCTCCTGATGATGCCGGCGCGTGGACTCTGGCGGATACGCCGGCACTGCGATGACCCCGGCGTACAGGCAGCCAAAGAACGCCGCGACGTAGTCCGGGCCGCTGGGGAACAACAGCACCGCGCGCTCGCCCAACGCCGCATTGGCCTGCAAGGCGGCGGCGATGGCGCGGGCGCGCTGGTCCAGGTCACGGTAGCTGAGCACAACGTTTTGCTCGGCAGAGTCGGCGAGGAAGCGCAGGGCCACCTGGTCCGGGGTCTGCGCGGCGCGGCGTTGAAGGGACTGGACCAGAGTGCGGGGAAGTTCGAAGGCGTCCATCATGGGGTTCCTGCCTGAAATCGGCTTACGGGAAAATCGAGAAATAGAGAGCGTTCAGACGGCGGCCAGCTGCCGCGCCGCGTCACTGCGCCAGCGTGCGAGGTGCTCGTCGGCGTAGCGCCGCAGGCAACGCAGCACGGCGCTTTCGTGCTGCACGAGAAAGAAGTGGTGGCCGTCGAACATGTCCAAGGAAAAGCCGCTGGCGGCGTCGGCCTGCCAGTCAAGCAACTGGTCGGCGCGCACGCTGTCTTGCTTGCCGCCAAACACGTGGATCGGCATGCCCAGCGGTTCGCGCTGGCCGTAGGTGAAGCTGCCGCAGAGCAGGAAGTCGGCCCGCAGAATCGGCAGCATCAACTGCATCAATTCGGGGTTGGCCAGGGCCTCTTCGGCGGTGCCCTGCAGTTCGCGCAGGCGGGCGATCAGTTGTTGGTCGGTCTTTTCAATGGCGTAGTCGCTCACATCACGACGCGCCGGGCCGGCGGTGCCAGAGGCAAACAACGCCAGCGGCTCAGGCGCACCGCGCTCGCGCAGGGCGTGGGCCAATTCGAAGGCGAGCAGGCCGCCGAGGCTGTGGCCGAACAGGGCATACGGGCCGTTCAGGTCGCGGCTGATTTCATCCGCCAACTGCGCTGCCAAGGCCTTGATGTCGCGCTGCAACGGCTCATCCATGCGCATGCCGCGCCCCGGCAATTCCAGTGGGCACACTTGCAACCACTCCGGCAGAGCCCGACGCCAACGCGCATAGACCATGGCGCTGGCCCCCGAATAGGGCAGGCAAAACAGGCGCAGTCGCGTGGCGGCACTCATCGGCTGAGCGCTCTCATCAGGCTGAGGGCGCCCGATAGGCTAAAGGCTCCAAACTGAAACACGCTGTATGCACCGTACAAACCCATGTCGTCCTCCTGCGGGCGCTGATCCTTGGCCGTTTGTTAACGGACCTGTCACCCAAGAGAACGGACGGTGCCGGCAAATAATTAGTCTGCGGGCAAGCGCGAGACCTGGTTCACACCTTTCAGGAAGGCATAAGATTAGTTCGTCTTCTCATTTGACAATCATTATCATTAAGCATAATTTGTTGCCCGATGTGTAGGAGGCCTCAGCACGGACGCCCTCCCCTAACCTCTTTTGCGACAAGGTGATTTCCATGACGGAACAAGTATTCACAGGCAGGTGCGACTCACCGCTTCTCCAGGCATTCGTCGACAATCGTTTGATTCTGGTGAAGATCGCGGCACGCATTACCGGCTGCCGCTCGCGCGCCGAAGACGTGGTGCAGGACGCCTACTTCCGACTGCAATCGGCGCCGACGATCACCTCATCGTTCAAGGCCCAACTGAGTTATCTGTTCCAGATCGTGCGCAACCTGGCGATCGATCACTACCGCAAGCAGGCCCTGGAACTCAAATACTCCGGGACCGAAGAGGAAGGCTTGAATGTGGTCATTCACGGCGCTTCACCGGAAACCTCGCACATCAACTTCAACACCCTGGAAAACATCGCCGACGCCCTGACGCAATTGCCCCAACGCACCCGTTACGCGTTCGAGATGTATCGCCTGCACGGCGTGCCGCAAAAGGACATCGCCAAGGAACTCGGCGTCTCGCCGACCCTGGTGAACTTCATGATTCGTGATGCGCTGGTGCATTGCCGCAAGGTGTCGGGCAGCCACAGCGATACGTTTGCGCGGCGAGTCTGAGTGTGGGGAAAGGGCTTGTTGTGGTGGGCAGGGTTGCTGTGGCGAGCGGGCTTGCCCCGCGTCGGGCTGCGCAGCAGCCCTGAAAACAGACACTGCGGTCTGACTGAAAACATGCGGTGGCTTTATTGGGGCCGCTTCGCAGCCCAACGCAGGGCAAGCCTGCTCGCCACAACAGGCCTGATCCGCGCTCAGTGCACCGCTGTCACATCAATGCGATACGGCTCGAAGATCTTCAACAGCTGCCCGTTATCGCGCAGGCGCTTGAGCATCTCGGCAAACGCCGCTCCGGTAATCGGTGCCTTTGGCCGCAGCAACGCGTAGTGGTGGTACACCTGGTCAATCCGCTCCGAGACCAGGAACTGCCCGGCCATGTCCGCGTTGCGCACCATGAAATCACTCAAGTACGAACGCGTGACCAGTGCGATGTCCGCACGCCCGCGCGCCACCATCAGCAAGTTGCTGTCATGGGAATAGGTCAACGTGGCGTTGAAATGCTCGGTCATGTATTTGGGGTCGGGGTTGAAGTTGGCAAAGGCGTAGTGATAACCGCTGAACACGGCCAGACGCTTGCCGTTGAGGTCGGCGAAATAGCGCTGATCGCGACCGGGCTCACGCTGGGCGACGAAAATTTCCGCGTCTTCAAGCCCCATGTCCACGGCAGTGTGGTCAATGTTCTGCCAGCCCCAATCGGGGTTTTCGAAGATCGCCATGTCGACCCGGCCTTGCTCGAAATCGCGAAAACGCCGTGGGATCGACGTCGGCACCAGTACAAATTGGTAATCGGTTTGCGAGGCGTTCAGCGCCTCGACCAGTTGCGGCAGTAAACCGGTGTCGGCGCCCTGCTCGGGGCGTACGGTGTAGGGCGGAAAATGCGCGGCGCCGATCCTCACCAATTGCGCAGCCGAAGCCGGCATCCACCCCGCTGTGCCCAGTGCCCATAAAGTTAGTCCTGCAGCCAGCCGCCATGGCGAAAACATTGAGGCACACACCGTTTAATACTCTGATGGCGATAAGCTAGGCGTTTTTGTCAGGTGAGACAACTTTCCATCGGCAAATTAATGGCTTGCGCCTCAATCGGCCTTCAGCACCATCAGCAGGGCTTCTTCGGCCAATTGCTCCAGGGTCATGCTGCCTTGGGCGCGGAACCACGTGGTGGTCCACGACAACGCGCCGGTGAGGAAACGCCGGGTGATAAATACATCGCCCCTGATGTATCCGGCGGCCTTGGCCTCGCCCAGCACCTGCAACCAGATGTCTTCGTACACATCCCGCAGCGCCAGCACCTGAGCCTGGCCATCGGCCGACAGCGAACGCCATTCGTAGACCAGCACCGCCATGGCTTCGCCGCTGCCGCCCATGATCGACTGCAACTCACAGCGAATCAGCGCCAACACGCGTTCACGCACGCTGTTCGCTTCCTCGAGTGAGGCGCGCATCATCGCGGTGTTGTAGTGGATGGTTTCCTCCATCACCGCGCGCAGGATCTCGTCCTTGCTCTTGAAGTGATGAAAGATGCTGCCGGACTGAATGCCCACCGCGCTGGCCAAGTCACGCACGGTGGTGCGCTCAAAGCCCTTGTTGCGAAACAGGTGAGCTGCGGTTTGCAGCAATTTGCCCCGGGCACTGTCGGGGTCGGTCAATTGGCCGGCATCGACCATGGTGCGCATCACCCTCAGGGCTTTTTGCTCATCCATGCCTCTCTCCTTCACGTGTGCTGACGTCGTGGGCGGCAATTTAGGCCGTGGCCGCCACCCAAGCAAGCGCTTGGGCAAAACTTGTGTACAGAGTTTACAAACCAAGCGCTTGCTTGGTAGTCTCGACGCCAGCCATTCGAGGACGGATTTCTCATGAGCAAGACGGTACGTATCGGCTGCGCCGGCGCCTTCTGGGGTGACACCTGCACCGCCGCCGCCCAGTTGGTACACGGCGGCGCGCTGGATTACCTGGTGTTCGACTATTTGGCGGAAGTCACCCTGTCGATCCTTGCCGGCGCACGAATGAAAGACCCTCAGGCCGGATACGCCACGGATTTCGTCGAAGTGCTCACGCCGCTGCTGGGTGACATCCAGCGCCAGAGCATCCGCGTGATCAGCAATGCCGGCGGCATCAACCCGCAAGCGTGCGCCGCCGCCCTGCAAGCGGCCTGCGACAAGGCGCAAATCCCGCTGAAAATCGCCGTGCTGCTGGGCGATGACCTGCAACCGCAGCTCAAGCACCTGCACGGCGTCAGCGATATGTTCAACGGCGCGCCGCTGCCGCCGATGTGCGTGTCGGCCAACGCCTACCTCGGCGCGCCGGGCATTGCCCAGGCACTTGCGCTGGGCGCCGACATCGTGATCACCGGCCGCGTGGTCGACAGCGCCGTGGTCAGCGCCGCATTGGTGCACGAATTCAACTGGTCATGGCAGGACTATGACCGCCTCGCCCAAGCTGCCCTCGCCGGGCACATCATCGAATGCGGCGCGCAATGCACGGGCGGCAACTTCACCGATTGGCGTGACGTGCCGGACTACGAGCACATTGGTTTTCCCATCGTCGAGGTCAGCGCCGACGGCCAGTTCACCGTCAATAAAGTCGACGGCACGGGCGGGCTGATCAGCGAACTCAGCGTGGCCGAACAGTTGCTGTATGAAATCGGCGACCCGCGCGCCTACCTGCTGCCCGATGTGATCTGCGATTTCAGCCAGGTCAAACTGCAGCAGCAAGGCAAAAACCAAGTGCGCCTGCACGGCGCCAAAGGTTTGCCGCCCACCGATCAGTACAAAGTCAGCGCCACCTACCCGGACGGTTTTCGTTGCACCGCCAGCTGCCTGATCGCCGGGATCGACGCGGTGGCCAAGGCCGAGCGTGTCAGCCAGGCGCTCATCAACAAGACTTCGGAACTGTTCAGCCAGCGCGGCTGGGCGCCTTACACCGAGGTCAACATCGAACTGCTCGGCAGCGAAGCCACCTACGGCGCGCACGCCCAGCGTCAGGATTGCCGCGAAGTGGTGGTCAAGCTGGCAGTGCGGCACCCGAGCAAACAGGCGCTGGTGCTGTTCGCCCGCGAGATCGCCCAGGCAGCCACCGGCATGGCGCCGGGGTTAACCGGAATTGTTGGTGGGCGGCCGACGGTGTACCCATTGATTCGGCTGTTTTCGTTCCTGATCGATAAATCATCCTGCGAGCTGGTGATCGACTTCCAAGGCCAGCGCCACGCCATTGAACTGCCCGCCTCTGCGCCACTGGTCACCCCGGCTGAGCCGATCGACCCGCCCAAGCCCCAGGGCCGCGCCGACGCCAGCGTGCCGCTGGTGAAACTGGCCGTCGCGCGCTCCGGCGACAAGGGCAACCACAGCAATATCGGCGTGATCGCCCGCCATCCCGACTACTTGCCGTGGATCGCCGAAGTGCTGACCCCGCAAGTGATCGTCGACTGGATGAGCCACGTGCTCGACCCCTTCCACGGCCGCGTCGAACGCTGGTACATGCCTGGCAGCCACAGCCTGAATTTCCTGCTGGAAAACGCCTTGGGCGGCGGCGGTATCGCCAGCCTGCGCATCGACCCGCAGGGCAAAGCCTTCGCCCAGCAACTGCTGGAAATCCCCATCGCCGTGCCGCAACACATCGCCGATCAACTCAAATAAAAGGAGCGTTGCCGTGGCCTTCGACTCAATCTTCAAAGCCGACCTGTTCCACGGGCAAACCGTGATCGTCACCGGTGGCGGCAGTGGCATTGGCCGCTGCACCGCGCATGAACTCGCAGCCCTCGGCGCTCAAGTGATTCTGGTGGGGCGCAAACCGGAAAAACTGCAAACGGTGGCAGCGGAAATCGCCGAAGACGGCGGCACGGCGCATTGGCAGGCTTGCGATATTCGCGATGAAGACGCGGTGAAGGCGCTGGTTACGCAGATCCTCCACGCACACGGGCCGATTCACGGGCTGGTGAATAACGCCGGCGGCCAATACCCGTCACCCCTGGCCTCGATCAATCAAAAGGGCTTTGAAACCGTGCTGCGCACCAACTTGGTCGGCGGTTTCCTGATGGCGCGGGAAGTGTTCAATCAATCCATGAGCAAACACGGCGGCGCCATCGTCAACATGCTCGCCGACATGTGGGGCGGCATGCCCGGCATGGGCCACTCGGGCGCAGCCAGGTCGGGCATGGACAACTTCACCAAAACCGCCGCCTTCGAATGGGGCTACGCCGGGGTGCGCGTCAACGCCGTGGCGCCGGGCTGGATTGCCTCCAGCGGCATGGACACCTACGAAGGCGCCTTCAAGGCGGTGATCCCGACCCTGCGCGAGCACGTGCCGCTCAAGCGGATCGGCACCGAATCGGAGGTCAGCGCGGCCATCGTGTTCCTGCTCAGCCCCGCCGCCGCGTTCATCAGCGGCAGCACCTTGCGCATCGACGGCGCCGCCAGCCTGGGCAGCCGCGCCTGGCCGCTGCCCAAGGCGCAACCGCCGAGCGAGCCGTTCAATGGTTTCCACCGTGCCTACCTGCCCGATGTGCTCAAGGCGGAGCAATAAATCATGCCGGTGATTGAAAGCTTGATCGACGCCCATAGCCCGCAGTTCGCGCAAAACCGCGAGGCGATGCTGGCCGCCATCGCGCAGTTGCGCCAGCTGGAGCACGCCCTGCTCAGCAAGGCGCAGGAAGCCAAAGCCAAGTTCGACACGCGCGGCCAACTGCTGCCCCGCGAGCGCCTCAACCTGCTGCTGGACCCCGGCGCGCCGTTCCTGGAACTGGCCAGCCTGGCCGGCTACAAACTCCACGACGACAAAGACGGCAGCGCAGCCGGCGGCGGTTTGATCGCCGGCATCGGCTACGTCAGTGGCGTGCGCATGTTGGTGGTGGCCAACAACAGTGCGATCAAGGGCGGCACTATTTCCCCCACGGGGCTGAAAAAATCCCTGCGCCTGCAACAGATCGCCATGGAAAACAAACTGCCGGTGGTGACGCTTGCCGAAAGCGGCGGTGCCAACCTCAACTACGCCGCCGAGATTTTCGTCGAGGGCGCCCGCAGCTTTGCCAACCAGGCGCGCATGTCGGCCATGGGCCTGCCGCAAATCACCGTGGTGCACGGCTCGGCCACGGCCGGCGGTGCATATCAGCCGGGGCTGTCGGATTACGTGGTGGTGGTGCGCGGCAAGGCCAAGCTGTTTCTCGCCGGACCGCCGCTGCTCAAGGCCGCCACCGGCGAAGTGGCCACCGATGAGGAACTCGGCGGCGCCCAGATGCACGCGCAAACCGCCGGCACCGCCGAATACCTGGCCGAAAACGACGCCGACGGCGTGCGCATCGTGCGCGAAATCGTCAGCCTGTTGCCTTGGGATGAGCGCCTGCCGCGTGCGCCAACACGCAGTTACACAGAACCGCTGTACCCCATCGAAGAGCTGCTGGGGCTGATCCCCGACGACCCGAAAAAACCCTACGACGTGCGCGAAATCCTCGCGCGCCTGGCCGACGGTTCCAACTTCCTCGAATTCAAGGGCGAGTTCGACGCCCACACCGTCTGCGGCCATTTGCACATCCAAGGCCGCGCCGTCGGCGTGATCGGCAATAACGGCCCGATCACGCCCAAAGGCGCGAGCAAGGCCGCGCAATTTATCCAGCTGTGCGACCAGAGCCGCACGCCACTGCTGTTCCTGCACAACACCACCGGTTTCATGGTGGGCACCGAGTCGGAGCAACACGGCGTGATCAAACACGGCGCGAAGATGATCCAGGCAGTGGCCAATGCGCGGGTGCCTAAACTCACGGTGGTGGTCGGCGGCTCCTACGGCGCCGGCAACTACGCCATGTGCGGCCGCGGCCTGGACCCGCGCTTTATCTTCGCCTGGCCCAACAGCCGCACGGCGGTGATGGGTGGTGCGCAGGCGGGCAAGGTGCTGCGCATCGTCACCGAGGCCAAGCAATTGAAGGAGGGTTTGGTGCCCGACCCCAAGGTGCTCGACATGCTCGAACAGGTCACCGCGCAGAAGCTCGACAGCCAGTCCACCGCGCTCTATGGCAGCGCGAATCTGTGGGACGACGGGCTGATCGACCCACGCGATACCCGCACGCTGCTGGGTTACCTGCTGGACATTTGCCATGAGGCCCAGAGGCGGCAGTTGCAGCCCAACAGCTTCGGCGTGGCGCGTTTCTAAAGGAGAACAACAACAATGATTTTTACCCAGGAACATCAGGAACTGCGCCGCACCGTGCGCGCCTTCGTCGATCGCGAGATCAACCCGCATGTGGACGAATGGGAAAAAGCCGGGCGCTTCCCCATTCACGAGATCTTTCGCAAGGCCGGTGACCTCGGCCTGCTGGGCATTTCCAAGCCGGAGTCATTCGGCGGCATGGGCCTGGATTACAGTTACGCCATTGTTGCGGCGGAAGAGTTCGGCACCATCCGCTGCGGCGGCATCCCGATGTCCATCGGCGTGCAGACCGACATGTGCACCCCCGCCCTCGCCCGCTTCGGCAGCGATGAACTGCGCGACGAGTTCCTGCGCCCGGCCATCAGCGGCGAGCAGGTCGGCTGCATCGGTGTCTCGGAAACCGGCGCCGGCTCCGACGTCGCCGGGCTGAAAACCCATGCACGCAAAGACGGCGACGACTACGTGATCAACGGCAGCAAAATGTGGATCACCAACTCGCCCAGCGCCGACTTCATTTGCCTGCTGGCCAACACCTCCGACGACAAGCCGCACATCAACAAGTCGCTGATCATGGTGCCGATGAACACGCCGGGCATCAGCGTCAGCCCACCGCTGGAAAAACTCGGCATGCACAGCTCCGAGACTGCCCAGGTGTTCTTCGACGGTGTGCGCGTGCCGCAGCGCAATCGCATCGGCCACGAAGGGGCGGGCTTCATGATGCAAATGCTGCAGTTCCAGGAAGAACGCCTGTTTGGCGCGGCCAACATGATCAAGGGCCTGGAATACTGCATCGACAGCACCATTGAGTACTGCAAAGAACGCCAGACCTTCGGCAAAGCGCTGATCGACAACCAGGTCATTCACTTTCGCCTGGCCGAACTGGCCACTGAAATCGAATGCCTGCGCGCGCTGGTCTACCAGGCCACCGAGCAGTACATCAAAGGCCAGGACGTGACCCGCCTGGCGTCCATGGCCAAGCTCAAGGCCGGGCGCCTGGGCCGTGAGGTCAGCGACAGCTGCCTGCAATACTGGGGCGGCATGGGTTTTATGTGGGACAACCCGGTGGCCCGCGCCTACCGCGACGTGCGGCTGGTGTCGATTGGCGGCGGCGCCGACGAAATCATGCTGGGCATCATCTGCAAATTGATGGGCACGCTGCCTGGGAAAAAATCATGAATACCTTGCTGCTCGAACCGCATAACGGCGTGCTGCACATCACCCTCAATCGCCCGGCGCATCGCAATGCCATGAGCCTGGAGATGGTCAACGAACTGCGGGCGGTGTTGGCGCAGCTCGACAGCCAGGTGCGCGCGCTGGTGATCAGCGGCGCGGGTGGGCATTTCTGCGCGGGGGCGGATGTGAAAGACATGGTCACCGCCGGCGGCACGGCGCATTTGCAGGCGCTGAACCGCGCGTTTGGCACCTTGCTGCAAGAAGTTGAGGCGGTGCCGCAAGTGGTGATCGTGGTGCTGCAAGGCGCCGTGCTGGGGGGCGGGTTTGGGCTGGCGTGTGTGAGTGACATTGCGATCGCCGATCACCAGGCGCGATTCGGCTTGCCGGAAACCAGCTTAGGCTTGTTGCCAGCGCAGATTGCGCCGTTTGTGGTCAAGCGGATTGGCCTGACCCAGGCGCGCCGGCTGGCGCTGACCGCGGCGCGGTTTGATGGGCTTGAGGCGCAGCGCTTGGGCGTGGTGCATTTTGCCGAGAGCGATGCGCAGGCATTGGCGCAGCGCCTGGATGAGGTGTTGGGACACGTGCTGCAGTGTGCGCCGGGCGCGAATGCGCGGACTAAAGCGCTGTTGCTGGCCAGTGCCGACGAGCCGCTTGAGGCGGTGCTGGATCGCGGAGCGCAGTGGTTTGCCGAGGCGGTGACGGGCGTGGAAGGAATAGAGGGGACGCAGGCTTTTGTGCAGAAGCGCAAGCCAGGTTGGTGCAAATGACGCCATCGCAGGCAAGCCAGCTCCCACCGTTGAAACGCCTTTCAAGGTGGGAGCTGGCTTGCCTGCGATGGGGCCAGAACAAACACCCGATTACCCAGGGATAAACCAATGCCCCCATTCAGCAAAATCCTGATCGCCAACCGCGGCGAAATTGCCTGTCGCATCCAGCGCACCGCCCAGGCCCTGGGCTACCGCACCGTGGCGGTCTACAGCGATGCCGACGCCCAGGCCCTGCACGTGCAGATGGCCGACGAAGCCGTCAACATCGGCCCGGCGCCCGTCCAGCAGTCGTACCTCAACATCGCCGCCATTCTCAACGCAGCCAACATCACGGGCGCCGACGCCATCCACCCCGGCTATGGCTTTCTCTCCGAAAACGCCGACTTCGCCCGCGCCTGCCAACACGCGAACATCACCTTCATCGGCCCAAGCGTTGAGGCCATCGAACTGATGGGCAGCAAGCGCCTGTCCAAACTGGCCATGCTCGAGGCTGGCGTGCCGTGCATACCCGGTTACCAAGGCAACCGCCAAGACGACGCCAGCCTGCAAGAGCAAGCCAAGTGCATTGGCTACCCCCTGATGATCAAGGCCAGCGCCGGCGGCGGCGGGCGCGGCATGCGCCTGGTGCACGACGCCAGCCAACTGCTCGACGCACTGCGCACCGCCCGCTCGGAAGCGATGAACGCCTTCGGCAGCGACGAACTGATCCTTGAGCGCGCGCTGATCGACCCGCGCCATGTCGAAATTCAACTGTTCGGCGACAGCCACGGCCAGCTCATCTACCTGGGCGAACGCGATTGCTCGATCCAGCGCCGCCACCAGAAAGTCATCGAGGAAGCCCCCTGCCCTGTGATGACCCCGCAACTGCGCCACGCCATGGGCGAAGCTGCCCTGAAGGCCGGGCGGGCGGTCAGTTACGTGGGCGCCGGCACCGTGGAATTCCTGCTCGACCGCGACGGCCAATTCTATTTCCTGGAAATGAACACGCGCCTGCAAGTGGAGCACCCCGTTACCGAGCTGATCACCGGCCTCGACCTGGTGGCCTGGCAACTGCAAATTGCCGCCGGTGAACCGCTGCCACTCACACAGGCCGACGTGACCCTGAGCGGCCACGCCCTGGAAGTGCGCCTGTACGCCGAAGACCCGGCCCAGGGCTTTGTGCCGCAAACCGGTGACGTGCTGCGCTGGGAGCCTGCCGTCGGCGTGCGGACCGACCACGGCGTACTCGAAGGCCAGCGCATCAGCCCGTTCTACGACGCCATGCTCGGCAAGATCATCGCGCACGGCGCCACCCGTGAAGAAGCCCGGCGCAAACTGCTGCGAGCAGTCCAAGACACGGTATTGCTGGGCGTAACGACCAACCAGCGATTGCTCGCCGATCTGCTTGAACACCCGGACTTTATCGCCGGCGATTTCAGCACCGGATTCATCGCCGCGCACTTCAGTGACATTCCCCGCCAGGCAGCCACGAATGAACAGATCGCCCTGGCCGCCGCGCTGTTTTATCAACACAGCGCCGGTACCCACTCCCCAGGTTTAACGGGCTGGCGCAACAACGCCAGCGTGCCTTGGACTTATCGGCTGGATATTAACGACGCACCCCACGCGGTCGCCGTGAGCGTTTTGCACGCCAACCACCTGCAGGCCAACGGCATCGACATTCGCAACCTCAGTACCGACGGCCGTCGGGCCACGCTGGAGATCAACGGCGTGCGCCGCCGCGTCGCCTATCACCTCGACGATACCCAGCTCTGGCTGCCCGGCGTGCGGGTGATCAACCGTACCCAGCAGGTCGCCAGCCGCCAGGCCGATGCCGGCAGCGGCACCGTCAAGGCGCCGATGGACGGTGCCATTGTCGATATTCGGGTCAGCGCCGGTCAGCGTGTCAGCCAGGGCCAGCTGCTGCTGGTGCTCGAAGCGATGAAGATGGAGCATCCGCTGACGGCCGGCATCGACGGCGTGATCAAAAGCGTACAGGTGATTGCGGGCGCTCAGGTGCGCAATCGCCAGGTTTTACTGGAGATCGAAAAGCCCTAGGCGGAACTACAAGGCCCGGCTACGCTCTATCCCCATCAGGAAGGGACGAGTACGGGAACCTGCGCGATGCCTCATTGGCTGATTATTGACCTTGAAGCCACAACGGATGAAGGCGGCTGGCCCGTGACGGAGATGGAAGTCATCGAGATCGGCGCGAGCCTGGTGAACCGCCAAGGCCGTGAACTGAATCACTTCCAGCGCTTTGTGCGGCCGCTGCGTCGGCCGTTGCTGACGCCGTTCTGCCGACAGCTCACCCACATCACCCAGGCCAACATCGACGCCGCTGCGCCGATGACCGACGTGTGGCCACTCTTCGAACGCTGGCTGGGCCAACATCACACGCGCCTGGAAGGCTGGGCCAGCTGGGGCGACTACGATCGCAAGCAGCTTGAACTCGAATGGCAACGCCATGGCCTGGCCAGCGCGCTCGCACAAACGCCGCATGTGAACCTCAAGCAGCGCTTTGCCAAGGCCCGGCGCCTGGATAAGCCGCTGGGTCTCAACGGCGCGCTGCAATTGGCGGGGATGCAGTTTCAGGGTCAGCAACACCGGGCGCTGGAAGATGCGCGCAACACCGCGCGCCTGCTGCCATTGATTTTGCCGGTCTAGGCAGCGCGCAAAGGCTTGGGCATACTGGCCGGCCTTTTCCAATATCCTGCTGTTCTGTAGGAGCCGGCGTGCCGGTGATGGCGTGCGCCTGAGCGAAGCCAGGCACGTCCATACGGAGCAGCAAGCCTTAATCCACTTTTCGAGGATTCACCCATGTTTAAAGTCAACGAATACTTCGACGGCACCGTCAAGTCGATCGCTTTCGGCACCGCAGAAGGTCCGGCGACCATCGGCGTAATGGCCCCGGGTGAATACGAATTCGGCACCGCCCAGCGTGAAATCATGCACGTGGTGTCCGGCGCCCTGACCGTGAAACTGCCAGACGCAGACTGGGAAACCTTCGCCGCCGGCAGCCAGTTCAACGTACCGGCCAACAGCAAGTTCCAGCTGAAGGTCGCGGTAGACACTGCTTACCTGTGCGAATACCGCGGCTAAGGGTTGCACCGGTCAAAAAAATGCCCGTCTCGCAGGAGACGGGCATTTTTTATGCGCGAATGTGTTACTCGATGACGGTCACCGGCATGCCCACTTCCAGACGGCCGAGGTCATCGTTGACCAGGTTCTGGCCGAACAGGGCGCCGTGTTCCGTCTTGCGATAGGCATCGAGCGTGGCGAAGGGTTCGCGATCGGCGCTGCGTTCGCCGGTCGCGGGGTCGATCGTGGTGAGGATGCAACGTGCGCAGGGCTTGACCACTCGGAACTCAACGTCGCCGATACGTAGGCGCTTCCAGCCGTCTTCGGCGTACGCTTGACTGCCTTCGATCACCAGATTGGGACGAAAACGCAGCATTTCCATGGGCCGGCCGACCTGCCGGGAAAGGTCGTCCACGGACGCCTGACCGATCAACAACAGCGGGTAGCCGTCGGCAAACGCCACCTGGTCGTTATCTTTGCCGAAACCGGCCTCGGTGCTGCGTGCACGGGCCAGTGGCATCTGCACCAGCCGCGTGGCTTTGCCGATAAAGTCACTGACCCAGGCCGCCGCCGCATCGCCGGCATCCGGCACACGCAGGGTATCGCGCCAGATCGTCACCCCGCGCAGTTCGGCGTCGCTGCCGGGCAAGGCCACCTCCAGCGGCGCCATGCCTGGCGTGCTCAAGGTCAAGCCGCCGGCGCTGTTCCACAACGCCGACAACTGGCTCATCTTCGCCACCGCCCGCTGCGTCAGAAATCGCCCGCTGGCTGCGTCCACCAACATCCAGCGTCGATCCCCGTCCAGCCCAAGTTGATCCAGACCGACCTGCTGCAAGGCTTCGGCCTTGCCGGACTTCAAGGGATAACGGTACAACGCGCTGAGACGAAGCATGAGCCTGCGTTCCTGAGGGGACAAAGCGCCACCCTATAGCAGGCAGCCCCCGGAATCAAAGGACGACGCCCCCACAGCCAACAAGCAGGTGCAACGCGCAGACTCAGCGTGCCACCCAGACTTACCCTGGCGCGCGGCCTTCTGTGGCGAGCGGGCTTGCCCCGCGTTGGGCTGCGAAGCAGCCCCACAACCAGACGCCGCAGTTCTACTGAGACACCGCAGCGTCCTCATGGGGCCGCTGCGCAGCCCAACGCAGGGCAAGCCTGCTCGCCACAAAGAGCCAACTCGCCCAACTACAGCTTCCCCTTAAAGACAATCAGGCCGGCACTTCATCCAGCATCAGGCGTTGGCGCACCACATCCACCAGCTTGTCGGGCTGGAATTTGGACAGGAAGTTATCGCAACCGACCTTTTTCACCATCGAGTCGTTGAAGCTGCCCGACAGCGAGGTGTGCAGCACCACGTAAAGCCCACGCAGGCGCGGGTCGTTGCGGATTTCAGTGGTCAGGCGGTAGCCGTCCATCTCCGGCATTTCGGCGTCGGTAAAGATCATCAGCAGTTTGTCGGTCATCACCTGGCCGCTGTCGGCCCAGGCCTTGAGCATGTTCAGCGCCTTGAGGCCATCACTGGCGATGTGCATTTTCACCCCAAGCTGGCCAAGGGTGTCGCGCAATTGCGACAGGGCCACATTGGAGTCGTCCACCAGCAGCACTTCGCGGCCACGGGCGCGCTCCAGCACCGGGTCTTCGAGTTTCTCGCGGGAGACCTTGGCGTTGTACGGCACGATTTCGGCGAGGACTTTTTCCACGTCGATGATTTCCACCAACTGGTCATCGACCTTGCTGATGGCGGTGAGGTAGTGCTGGCGACCGGCGCTGGCCGGTGGCGGCAGGATGGCTTCCCAGTTCATGTTGACGATGCGGTCCACACCGCCCACCAGGAACGCCTGCACCGAGCGGTTGTACTCGGTGACGATAATCGTGCTGTTGGGCCCCGGCACCAGCGGACGCATGCCAATCGCCTGCGACAGGTCGATCACCGGCAGGGTCTGGCCGCGCAGGTTGACCACGCCACACACAAACGGATGACGCTGGGGCATCAGGGTCAGCTTGGGCAACTGCAGGACTTCCTGCACCTTGAACACGTTGATCGCGAACAGCTGCCGCCCGGCCAGGCGAAACATGAGAATCTCCAGGCGATTCTCACCCACCAGTTGCGTGCGTTGATCTACCGTGTCGAGAATGCCGGCCATTAAAAGCTCCTGATGTGGTGTGTGTGTGCGGCTGGTTCAAGCAGGTCGGGTATCGCGACCCTGCCGACCAACGCGCCGTCTTTGAATTCTTCGCGAGCATGCTTGCGTCTATGCTCGTTATCGGCGGCGATCGCCAGAGCTTGACCCCGGTAAAATGCCACGTAAATTCATTGATGTCACACTGACATCATGGTTTACTGCAACGGCCTCTTCAAATGGCACTGCAGCAACGTCGCGCGACCTTCAAATCGACGTGAGGTTCCGCTGCGTAAGGGAATCCCCTATACACAATCAGGCCCAACCTGATATTCGCGATATCTAATAGCCATTAATGTGACGCCATTCTCATTGCATGAATGGAGTCAGGCTTTTGTTTGCCATCCCAAGCCCTCGGCCCACGGGTCTTTCAGAGATTGCCGTGGCGGCATCCAAAGTTGTGCAAGCGACCCGAATGACCAGGGCCACTCACGGCTACCGTGATCATTCTAATAACGGTCCTACTCGAATTTCGGAAGCGGGCTACAGATTTCAGTCATATTTCAGCGGTAGGTTTACGCCATTCACCCGGTGCGGCATCTCATCACCCGAGCTTATGTTGCGGAGACATGCATGATGAATAACGCAAACGAATGGCAAACTGCACTTCCCGAATTCCTGCTTGAGGCCGAGATGCTCCTGGCCAAGTCGCAAGAGTGCTTGAACCACTTGCACCTGATTCGCAACGACAGCGATGCCATCGACTGCATGAAAATCAGTTTGAGCAAGCTGGCTGAAAAGGCCGAAGGCCTGGCCCTGCAGGCGATCAGCGAATTCTCTCGGCATATTCAAAACCTGATTGCCAATGCCGCCTGCCCCATGGAACTGCATGACCAGGCGCTGAAGGCCTTGCATGACTGCCTGACATTACTGGCCTGGCAACTGGAGTTGATCGACACCCGCACCGGCGAACTGGCCCTGGATGAAAGCGAGCAAACTAAATTGATTGCGACAGTCACCTTGCAGATCCCGCAAAAAAACTTCGGTTATAAACCGCAGCAACGCTTACATCACACCTCATGAAGGGGTGAGAGGTCGTATTTAATCAGTGAGTTATCTAATAACGACAGCAACATATCAATTAGCCATCAGCGCTATAACTCTGCACACCCACTTCATTAATACAACGGCCTGCTGTTTCAACTCCGGGACCCTCTAACGCGCAGACTAGGGCCCTGAGTATTTATGCGTGGTTGTTAACCCCTCAGGCGAGTCGCCAGGCGACCAACGGTAATAGTGGTGGTACTATGCCCCGCTCGAAGTGAATCAACTTCATGATGTATAAAAGATGTTTCGGCACCGCATATCAAACAAAGCCCCGTCAGCCGCCGTGACCGGTCTTCCCGCAGCGAACCTTCATTGGCTCCATCCGCTATGTACGCCAGCTTAAAGTCACTCATCGCAAGATCCGTGTCCCGCAGCAATGCCCGCCGCATCGTTCTCGCCCTGTGCCTTTGCTCATTGCTGGTCAGCCTGTGGGCCTATACCCGTTCCGCGCCGTTGCCGTTATTGATCCCTTTGCTCAACCTGGCCACGTTGCTGGTGGTGGGCGTGCAACAGTGGCGCTCGCGCAAATCGATAAAATTCCAGCCGCAGGAATTGGCCGATCGCTTGCTGCAAGTACAGGAAAACGAACGGCATCGCCTCAGCCGCGAATTGCATGACGACATCGGCCAGTTGCTCACTGCCGCCAAGCTGCAAAGCGAATGGCTCAAGCGCCGCTTGCCGCCAGACCTGCAAAGCCAGTGCACGGTGCTGTGCAACACCTTGAATGAAACCCTGGCCAAAGTGCGCGACGTCTCGGCCATTCTCAACCCCAGGCAGCTGGCCAGCCTGGGCTTGGAAGCCAGCCTGCGCGCGCACCTGCTCAAGACCCTGGAAAACACCCCGGTGCACTGGAGCCTGGAATGCCAGCAACGGCTGACCGGTATTCCCGAAGAGATGGCCGTGGCGGCCTTTCGGATCACCCAGGAAGCGGTGACCAACATGCTTCGCCATGCCCAGGCGCACAACTTGCTGGTGCGCCTGCAACGCCTGCCCGAAGGCCTGTCGCTGATGATCTGCGATGACGGCCAGGGCTTCTCGCCTGCCATCAACCCCGGCCTGGAAGGCCAACGGGGCATGGCCGGCATGTCCGAGCGGATAGATCAGTTAGGGGGCACTTTGTCCGTCAACAGCCAGCCTGGCAAAGGGACCCGGATCGACGCACTTTTCCCCTGGGCGCCGCGCGCCCTCGAACGGGCCAGTTCCCCTAAGGTTCTCGAGTGACCTGCAATTTACTTCTGGTGGATGACCACGCACTGATTCGGGCCGGCGTACGCGCGCTGATTCAGGATATTCCCGGCTACACCGTGATCGGTGAAGCCAATGATGGTGCGCAGTTACTGGAAAAATTCAGCGCACTGCAGCCGGATATCGTGCTGCTGGACTTGTCGATGAAGCACGTCGGTGGCCTGGACGCATTGCAGCAACTCAAGGCGGCCTACCCCAAAAGCAAAGTGCTGATCCTGTCGATGCACACCGACCCGGAGCTGATCATGCGGGCGCTGGAGTCCGGCGCCCATGGCTACCTGCTCAAGGACACCACCGCCAACGAGCTGGAACACGCCCTGCTCGCCTTGAGCAACAACGAACGCTACCTGAGCCCGGCGATTGCCCACACCGTGATCAATCAGGCGCTGATCCGCAGCCAGGGTCCCACTTCCCCCGTCGCCCACAGCCACAACCTCACGGCGCGTCAGCTGGAAATCCTGCGCCTGATCGTGCGCGGCAAATCCACCCGGGAGATCGCCCACGGCCTGGGCCTGAGCATCAAGACCGTGGAGGCGCATCGCTCGCAAATCATGAAGCGCCTGCAGATATTCGACGTGGCGGGCCTGGTGCTATTCGCCGTTCGCGAGCAGATCATCAGCCTGGACGATTAGCGGCGAATTCAGCGGCAGGTGCACACGCAAGGCCTTGGGCAGTGCAGAGAACCGCAGGTCATCGCCTTTTAACGGTTCACCGTCCAAGTTGATGTACAGCCCTTCGGCCACCTTGATCTCGACCCACGGCAGGCGCGCGCGCACAAACATGTTGTCCAGGCCCCAGCCGTCGCTCATCAGGGTCATCAGCGTGCCAACCACCTCCTGAGGCGCCGGCAGAATGCTGATATCCAGCAAGCCGTCGTCGGCCAACGCGCCAGGGCACAGCACATGCCCGCCGCCCGCCTGGCGACCGTTGCCGATCCCCAGCGCGAGCAGGTCGCCCTTCCAATGGAAGCCCGGCCCTTCCAGCTCGCCATAGGCGGCCTTCAGTTCACTGAAACGCGTCAACCCGGTGAACAGGTAGGCCGCGCCGCCGAGGACTTTTTTCAGGTCTTCGGAGGTGTTGGCCGTGACCTGGCTGCCAAACCCGCCGGTGGCCATATTGAGGAACATTTGCCCGCCGGCCTGGCCGAGGTCGATGGCCCTGGGCGGTACGTCCAGCAGCGCCAGCGCGTGCGCAGGCTGCAGCGGCACGCCAGCGGCGCGGGCAAAATCATTGGCGGTGCCCAACGGCATCAGCACCAGGCTGGCGTCGGTCTTGGCCAGCGCCATGGCTTCGGCCACATCACGCAAAGTGCCGTCGCCGCCGCCGGCGATCAGGTGGGTATAGCCGTCGGCCAGGGCCTCATTGACGATGCGCTGGGCGTCGCCGCCCTCCCAAGTGACCCGCACCGCCAGCTCCCAACCCTGCTCACGACGGGCCTGCACGGCGGCGCGCACGTCCTCGTTGAGGGCTTGCTTGCCGTGCAGGATCAACAGTGCCTTGGGGGTGGTCATGCGGGGATTCTCCTGGGTTCAAAGGTGCTTGAAGGATGTGGACATTGGCCGGAGAGAAAAAAGCCATCGGGGACGCAAATTTATTGGCCGCCTGGAAGTTATCCATCGCCTTGCACATCGATACCTTGCCGTTGGGCACAGGATCTACGCCATCCCATCGCTTGCCGTCGGCAGACAGCTCATGCAGCTGGATTGAACAGTCGGCGTAAATGCTCGCCTGCACCCTGTAATCCGTCACAGGCCGAGGCGCAAATGTCAGGCGGCACCTATCGAGTGCGCCTGGTGTACCGAGGTGTCCGCATCGCAGGCAAGCCAGCTCCCACAGGAAAGCCAGCCCGCAACGTCGGACAGGTGCAGCAACCTACGTCAGCTTTTGTGCAACTTACTCATCAATTGCGCTTCAGCCTGGGTCAAGCCACACGACTGCGTCAGCTCATCCACGGTCGCGCCCATGCCCACCAGCTTCGCCGCCTGGGCGAACGACAGGCTCGAAGGGTCGCGTTGTTCGATCTGCGCCAGCTTGTCCGGCAGCGGCCCGAGAATCGCGCGCAGTTCATGCACCTCGTCCCCGACCTTTACCGCAGTCTGCTGGAAGTGATCCACGCGCCTGACCAGGTCAAGAATGCGCCGGTCACGCACGGCATCGCGCTCGGCCTGTTGCTGGGCCAATTCGCGTTGCTGGCGCATATAGCGCAGCAGGAACGCCACGGTCCCGGCCCACAACAGGGCCAGGACAATCACCGCCGCTTCAAAAAACAATCAGATGTTCTCCAGGTCCTGCCATTCTTCTTCGCTCATCATCTTGTCCAGCTCAACCAGAATCAGCAGTTCGCCGTTCTTGTTGCACACGCCCTGGATGAACTTGGCCGATTCTTCGTTGCCCACGTTCGGCGCGGTTTCCACTTCCGATTGGCGCAGGTAAACCACTTCGGCCACGCTGTCGACCATGATCCCGACCACCTGCTTGTCGGCTTCGATGATGACGATACGCGTGTTGTCGTTAACCTCGGTCGGCACCAGGCCAAAACGCTGGCGGGTATCGATCACGGTCACCACGTTGCCGCGCAGGTTGATGATGCCCAGCACGTAGCTCGGCGCACCCGGTACCGGCGCGATCTCGGTGTAGCGCAACACTTCCTGCACGCGCATCACGTTGATGCCGTAGGACTCGTTGTCCAGTTTGAAGGTTACCCATTGCAGGATTGGATCATCGACCAAACCTTGTGCGGATGCTGACTTGTTCATTCCTCGGACCCCTTCAAATACCGTTTTCACGGCGTATGTACTTCGCTGACCGCACTTGCATGCGGGCCTTATTGTTCAATCAACTGCGTTTGTTCTGTGGCATCGCTTTTACCGCGCCGCTGGCGATCAACTCAGCCAGCTCGGCGACATCGAGCAACGCGCACATGTGTTCAATCACGGTGCCGGCCAACCACGGCCGTTGGCCCCGGTGGCTGCGCCATTTGATTTCATTGGGGTCCAGGCGCAACGAGCGGCTGACTTGATGCACCGCCAGCCCCCACTCGTAGCCCTGCACCGAAATCACGTACTGCAAACCCTGGCGGAAGTCATCGCGGTAACGGTCGGGCATGACCCAGCGTGCGGTGTCCAGCACCTTGAGGTTACCGGCCTGGCTTGGCAGGATGCCGAGAAACCACTCCGGTTGCCCGAACAGCGGCGTCAGCTCCTGACCTTCCAGCGAATAGATCGAGCCCAGGCACACCAGCGGCACCGCCAGGGTCAACCCGGCGACGTCGAACAACAGGCATTCGAACGGCTCGGCGGCCCACGCCGGGCGACCATCCGCGGTGACTGGCGGCGGCGTGATGCTCGGCGGCAGGTGGACTTCCACCACCGGCTCGACCACCACGGGCGCCACGACCGCCGGCGCAATCGGCGCTATCGGCTCAACCACAGGCACGAGGTATGCATCGCGGGCTTGTTCTTCGAGCACTGCCAACTGGAACTCATCCAGCGTGCCTTCGGCCTCTACAACCGGTTCAAGCAGCAGAATCGGTTCCGGCAGTTCCTCTTCGGTCGCGTCCTGCAGCAGGGCATCCAGGTAGGATTCCAGCGCCAGTTGCGGCCGGGTCTTGAATTCAACGGGACGGTTCATCACGCCACCTGCGCCACAAGCTGTTGCGACAGCAAATGCTTGAGCAACGCGCGGTACGCCAGCACGCCACGGCTTTTGCCATCGAACTGCGAAGGCGTCAGTCCCGCGCGGCTGGCGTCACGCAGGCGCGTGTCGACCGGGATGTAGCCATTCCAGATGGTGTCCGGGTAGGCATCGCGCAATACCCGCAAGGTGCCAAGGGACGCCTGGGTACGACGGTCGAACAACGTCGGCACGATGCTGAACGGCAGCGCCTGCTTGCGCGAACGGTTAATCATCGCCAGCGTGCTGACCATGCGCTCCAGGCCTTTGACCGCCAGGTGCTCGGTCTGCACCGGGATCACCAACTGCTGGCTGGCCGCCAAGGCGTTGACCATCAGCACGCCCAGCAGCGGCGGGCTGTCGATGATCGCGTAGTCGAAGTCCTGCCACAGCTGCGCCAGGGTCTTGGCGATCACCAGGCCCAAACCGCTCTGCCCCGGCGACTGACGCTCCAGGGTCGCCAGCGCAGTGCTGGACGGCAGCAGGGAAATGCTTTCGTTACTGGTGGGCAGCAGCAATTGCCCCGGCAAGTCGGCAGGCACGCTGCCTTTATGCAGGAACAGGTCGTAGCAGCTGTGTTCCAGCGCATCCGGGTCGTAGCCGAAATAGCTGGTCATCGAGCCATGCGGGTCGAGGTCGACCACGACCACACGCTTGCCCGCCTCGGCCAGCAAGCCGGCTAAAGCGATGGAGGTGGTGGTCTTGCCGACTCCACCCTTTTGATTGGCAACTGCCCAGACTCTCATTCGGTTGGTTCCTCCCGGCAGGCGATGGCGCGACCGAGACATTGCATAAGTTATTGAGCCGGTGACGGAGAATTGACGGCGCTCTGACGAACCGACGGCTTAACGGTTGGCGTAGCAGTTTGTGTGCCAGCCCGCTTCAGTGCCGCATCCGGTGTTGCATTGGCCGTGCCGGTGCCGGTCAGGCTGCGGCGTACATCCAGGTTGCGCGACACCACCAGCACCACGCGACGGTTGCGCGCGCGGCCTTCGGCGGTGGCGTTATTGGCCACCGGCTGGAATTCGCCGTAGCCCACCGACGCCAGCCGACCAGGGTTCACGCCCTGCATCGCGAGCATGCGCACGATACTTGCGGCGCGCGCCGACGACAGTTCCCAGTTGGTCGGGTACTGCGCAGTCGCAATCGGGAAATTGTCGGTAAAGCCTTCCACGTGGATCGGGTTTTCAAACGGTTTGAGGATCGCCGCCACCTTGTCGATGATGGTGAACGCCTGGTCGCTCGGCATCGCATCGGCGCTGGCGAACAGCAGGCTGGAATTCAATTCGATTTCCACCCACAACTCGTTGCCGCGCACAGTCATCTGGTTGGATTTGATCAGGTCGCCAAACGCAGCGCTGATGTCATCGGCAATGCTTTTGAGCGGGTCACTGGTGCCACCGATGCCGGCGGCGGTTTCGTCGCTGTCGTTGACCAGCGGCTTGGCCGGGGTCACGGTCTTGGGCCGCTCTTCGCCAATGGGGATCGGCTTGAGGGCACGGTCGGCGTCGTTGAACACGCCGATCAGCGCCTGGGAAATGACTTTGTACTTGCCTTCGTTGATCGACGAGATGGAGTACATCACCACGAAAAACGCGAACAGCAAGGTAATGAAGTCGGCGTAGGACACCAGCCAGCGTTCATGGTTGACGTGCTCTTCAGGCTCGCGGCGGCGACGGCTCACAAACTCCCTCCTACACAAAGCATGCCCATCAATCCATGAAGCCCTGAAGCTTCAATTCGATGGAGCGCGGGTTTTCACCCTCGGCAATCGACAAGATGCCTTCCAGCAACATTTCGCGGTAACGCGACTGGCGCATGGCAATCGACTTGAGCTTGCTCGCCACCGGCAGCAATACCAGGTTGGCACTCGCCACGCCGTAGATGGTGGCGACAAACGCCACGGCAATACCGCTGCCCAGCTGCGACGGATCGGCCAGGTTGCCCATCACGTGGATCAAGCCCATCACCGCACCGATGATGCCGATGGTCGGCGCGTAGCCGCCCATGCTTTCAAAGACTTTGGCGGCGTTGATGTCGCGGCTTTCCTGGGTGTAGAAATCCACCTCGAGGATGCTGCGGATCGCCTCCGGTTCGGCGCCGTCCACCAGCAATTGCAGGCCTTTGCGCGCGTAGCTGTCGGGCTCGGCATCGGCCACGCCTTCCAGGCCCAGCAGGCCTTCCTTGCGGGCGGTGAGGCTCCAGTTGACCACGCGGTCGATGCCGCCGGGCAGGTCGACGCGTGGCGGGAAAATGATCCACACCAGAATCTGCATGGCGCGCTTGAACGAACTCAGGGGCGATTGCAGCAACGCGGCGCCCACGGTGCCGCCGATTACGATCAGTGCCGCCGGGCCGTTGGCCAAGGCGCCAAGGTGGCCGCCTTCAAGGTAGTTGCCGCCGATAATCGCGACAAACGCCATGGTGATGCCAATCAGGCTCAAGACATCCATCAGAGGCAGGCCTCCACCAGATGCTTGCCGATGTCGTCCAGGCTGTAGACGGCGTCGGCCAGGTCAGCCTTGACGATGGCCATGGGCATGCCATAGATCACGCAGCTGGCTTCGTCCTGGGCCCAAATGGCGCTGCCGCCCTGCTTGAGCAGGCGCGCGCCTTCACGGCCGTCGGCGCCCATGCCGGTAAGCACCACCGCCAGAACTTTGTCGCCGTAGGATTTCGCCGCAGAGCCGAAGGTGATGTCCACGCACGGCTTGTAGTTGAGGCGCTCGTCGCCCGGCAGGATTTTGATCGCGCCACGGCCATCGACCATCATCTGCTTGCCGCCCGGGGCCAGCAGCGCCAGGCCAGGACGCAGGATGTCGCCATCCTCGGCTTCCTTGACGCTGATGCGGCACAGCTTGTCCAGGCGCTCGGCGAACGCTTTGGTAAAGGCCGCGGGCATGTGCTGGATCAGCACAATCGGCGCAGGGAAGTTGGCCGGCAGTTGGGTCAATACCCGCTGCAAGGCCACCGGGCCGCCGGTAGAGGTGCCGATAGCGACAAGCTTGTAGGCTTTGCGCTTGGGCGCAGGCGAATGCGAGCTCGGTGCAGCGGCGCGCACTGGCGGTGCCGCAGGGCGTGCCACGGGCGCAGGTGCCGGGCGCGCAAACGACGACGTCGGCGCAGCAGGCGCTGCCACCGGGGCCGGCGCCGGCGCACTGGACAGGCTGCGACGGTTACTGCGCGAAATGCTGTGCACCTTCTCGCACAGCATCTGCTTGACCTTCTCGGGGTTGCGCGAGATGTCTTCGAAATTCTTCGGCAGGAAGTCCACGGCACCCGCGTCCAGCGCATCCAGGGTGACCCGGGCGCCTTCGTGCGTGAGCGAGGAGAACATCAACACCGGAGTCGGGCAGCGCTGCATGATGTGCCGAACAGCCGTGATGCCATCCATCATCGGCATCTCGTAGTCCATGGTGATCACGTCCGGCTTCAACGCAATGGCTTGATCAATCGCTTCTTTGCCGTTGGTGGCCGTGCCGACCACCTGGATCGTTGGATCGGCGGAAAGAATTTCCGAGACGCGGCGGCGGAAGAAACCCGAATCGTCCACCACCAGGACCTTGACTGCCATAAACACTCCGTTAGGCGGGGCGGGCGTTACCGCCCAAGCCCCACCAGAATCAAATACGCCGTGCGGCGTAACGCTTGAGCATGCTCGGAACATCGAGAATCAGCGCGATCCGACCGTCACCGGTGATGGTCGCACCCGACATGCCCGGGGTTCCCTGCAGCATTTTGCCCAACGGCTTGATGACCACTTCTTCCTGGCCAACCAGTTGATCGACCACAAAGCCGATGCGCTGGGTGCCCACGGACAAGATCACCACATGGCCTTCGCGCTGCTCTTCATGCTTGGCCGAAGCCACCAGCCAGCGCTTGAGGTAGAACAGGGGCAACGCCTTGTCGCGCACGATCACCACTTCCTGGCCGTCCACCACGTTGGTGCGCGACAGGTCGAGGTGGAAGATCTCGTTGACGTTGACCAGCGGGAAGGCGAACGCCTGGTTGCCCAGCATCACCATCAGGGTCGGCATGATCGCCAGGGTCAACGGCACCTTGATGACGATCTTCGAGCCTTGGCCCTTGGTCGAGTAAATGTTGATCGAGCCATTGAGCTGGCTGATCTTGGTCTTCACCACGTCCATGCCCACGCCACGGCCGGACACGTCGGAAATCTCGGTCTTGGTCGAGAAGCCCGGGGCGAAGATCAGGTTGTAGCACTCGGTGTCGGTCAGGCGGTCGGCGGCGTCCTTGTCCATCACGCCACGCTTGACCGCGATATTGCGCAGAATCGTCGGGTCCATGCCTTTGCCGTCATCGGTGATCGACAGCAGGATATGGTCGCCTTCTTGCTCGGCCGCCAGAATCACCTTGCCGTTGCGGGACTTGCCCGAGGCTTCGCGTTCTTCCGGGGTTTCGACGCCATGGTCGACGGCGTTGCGCACCAAGTGGACCAGCGGATCGGCCAGGGCCTCGACCAGGTTTTTGTCGAGGTCGGTTTCTTCACCCACCAGTTCCAGGTTGATTTCTTTCTTGAGCTGGCGCGCCAGGTCGCGAACCAGGCGTGGGAAGCGGCCGAAGACTTTCTTGATCGGCTGCATCCGCGTTTTCATCACGGCGGTCTGCAAGTCAGCGGTGACCACGTCGAGGTTCGACACGGCCTTTTGCATGGCTTCATCGCCGCTGTTCAGGCCCAGGCGCACGAGACGGTTACGCACCAGCACCAGTTCGCCGACCATGTTCATGATGTCGTCCAGGCGTGCGGTATCAACCCGTACGGTGGTTTCGGCTTCACTGGCAGGCTTCTCGGCCACCGGCGCCGCACCAGCCCGTGCAGGCGCCGGGGCGGCTGCGGGGGCTGGAGCGGGTTTGGCGGCGGCCGGTGCGGCGGCTTTGGCTGGCGCGGGTTTCGCCGCGACCGGGGTGGCGGTCGCCGCGGCGGCCGGGGCCACTTCGGTGAACTTGCCTTTGCCGTGCAATTCATCCAGCAAGGCTTCGAATTCGTGATCGGAGATCAGCCCGTCGCCAGCCGGTTCTGCCGGTTCTGCCGTGGCGGCAGGCGCGGCGGCGGTGGCGGCGACTTCCGGCAAGGCTTCGGCCGCAAAGGTGCCTTTGCCATGCAACTGGTCGAGCAACGCTTCGAATTCGTCGTCGGTAATGTCGGTGTTGGCAGACGCCGCCGGTGCTTGCGGCGCAGCGGCAGGTGCCACGGCGTCGGCGGCGAACTGGCCTTTGCCATGCAACTGGTCGAGCAGCGATTCGAACTCGGCGTCGGTAATGTCTTCGCTGGTCGGCGCTGCAGGCGCAGTGGGCGCTTGCGGTGCTTCAGCTTCGGCCTTCACCGCACTGAGGGAGTTGAGCAACTGCTCGAACTCGCTGTCGGTCACATCCGGCTCAGCCTCGACAACCGGTTCAGGCGCCGCTGCCACAGGTGCCGCCGACGTGGCCGGCTCTGCCAGGCGTGCCAGGGCCGCCAGCAGTTCCGGCGTGGCCGCAGTGATCGGTGCACGTTCGCGCACTTCACTGAACATGCCGTTGACCGCATCCAGTGCTTCGAGAATCACGTCCATCAGTTCCGAGTCGACGTGCCGCTCACCCTTGCGCAGGATGTCGAACACGTTCTCGGCGATGTGACAGCACTCCACCAGCTCATGGAGCTGGAGGAAGCCGGCGCCCCCTTTTACAGTGTGAAAACCGCGAAAAATTGCATTGAGCAGGTTCGCATCATCCGGTCGGCTTTCCAGCTCGACCAGTTGCTCGGACAGTTGCTCTAAAATTTCGCCGGCCTCTACAAGGAAATCCTGAAGGATTTCTTCATCGGCGCCGAAGCTCATGTGGGTGCTCCTTAGAAGCCTAAACTGGATAACAGGTCATCTACGTCATCCTGACCTGACATAACGTCTTCACGTTTATCGGCATGAATCTGCGGACCTTCACCCTTGGCGAGATGTTTTTTTGGATCTTTTTCCGAGAGGATCGCTTCGCGGTCATGTTCGATGCCGGCAAAACGGTCTACCTGGCCGGCCATGAGCACCAGTTTGAGCAGGTTGCTTTCCACTTCGGTGACCAATTGGGTCACGCGCTTGATCACCTGACCGGTGAGGTCCTGGTAATCCTGGGCCAGCAGAATGTCATTGAGGTTGCTGGAAACCGTGCGGTTTTCCTGCTCGCTGCGTGACAGAAAAGCGTCAACCCGACGCGCCAATTCACGAAACTCTTCAGCCCCCACTTCACGACGCATGAAGCGGCCCCAGTCAACGCTGAGCGCCTGAGCGTCGGTGGCCATGCCATTGACCAGCGGCGTGGCGTTTTCCACCAGGTCCATGGTGCGGTTGGCCGCCGCCTCAGTCAGCCTGACCACATAGGACAGGCGTTCGGTGGCATCGGTGATTTGCGAAATTTCTTCGGCCTGGGGCATGTGCGGGTCAATCTGAAAATTGACGATCGCACTGTGCAGCTCGCGCGTGAGCTTGCCCACTTCCTGATACAGGCCGCGGTCACGGGTCTGGTTAAGCTCATGGATCAACTGCACCGCGTCGCCGAAGTGGCCTTTTTCAAGGCTTTCGACCAACTGGTGAGCATGCTTTTTCAGGGTCGACTCAAAGTCTCCCTGTGACGTTTCTTTATGCTCCATAGCTCCCCCGTGGCAGCATCAATGACCGATGCGTTCGAAGATTTTTTCGATCTTCTCTTTCAAGGCCAGTGCAGTGAATGGCTTGACCACGTAGCCGTTTACCCCGGCTTGGGCGGCTTCGATGATCTGTTCACGCTTGGCTTCGGCGGTCACCATCAACACAGGCAGGCTGCGCAGTTTTTCATCGGCGCGCACGTGACGCAGCAGGTCGATACCGGTCATGCCCGGCATGTTCCAGTCGGTTACCAGAAAGTCGATGCTCCCGCTGTTGAGGATCGGAATCGCCGTAATGCCGTCATCCGCCTCGACCGTGTTGGTGAACCCAAGGTCACGCAACAGGTTTTTTATGATCCGCCGCATCGTTGAGAAGTCATCAACGATGAGGATTTTCATGTTCTTGTCCAATTCGACCTCCAAGCAGTCTTAAACGCGCCCAGCACCTGGACGCGCCATTTCAATCAACAGGCGTTACACAAAAAGGACTGCCCAGGGCACCACGGTACGAACCCGCGAAGGCATGAAGCCTTCGCGGTAGCGTCTGCAGTGTCCCCACACTGCCTGTCAGCGCGCGCGCCACTCTCCCAATCGCCCCCGCAAGCGGGCTGCGCACTGGCTGTGCAACTGGCTGACACGCGATTCGCTGACCCCCAGGACCTCACCGATTTCCTTGAGGTTCAGCTCTTCGTCGTAGTACAGCGCCAACACCAGTCGCTCACGCTCCGGCAAATTGGCAATCGCTTCCGCCAGCGCGCCCTGGAAACGTTCGTCCTCCAGGTCGCGTGACGGTTCGAGATGAGCACTCGCGCCGTCCTCGTGCAGCCCTTCGTGTTCGCCGTCCTGCAACAGGTCGTCGAAACTGAACAGGCGGCTGCCCAAGGTATCGTTCAAAATCCCGTAGTAATCGTCGAGACTCAATTGGAGTTCGGCCGCAACTTCATGATCTTTAGCGTCACGACCGGTTTTTGCTTCAATTGCGCGAATTGCGTCACTGACCATGCGCGTATTGCGGTGTACCGAACGCGGCGCCCAATCCCCTTTACGCACTTCATCGAGCATCGCGCCACGGATACGGATACCCGCATACGTCTCGAAACTCGCGCCTTTGCTCGCGTCGTATTTGGTCGACACTTCGAGCAGACCGATCATGCCGGCCTGGATCAGGTCTTCGACCTGCACGCTGGCCGGCAGGCGTGCCAGCAAGTGATAGGCAATGCGCTTGACCAGGGGCGCATAGCGCTCGATCAATTCGCCCTGGCTGTCACGCGCCGACTTTTTGTAAAGGTTGTAGCCGCTGGATGTCATAGCACAGGTCCCGCGCTCGTCTGATGCACCAATCGCTCGACGAAAAACTCCAGATGCCCCCGAGGGTTGGCGGGCAACGGCCAAGTATCGACCTTCTGGGCAATAGCCTTGAACGCCAGCGCGCACTTCGAACGAGGGAACGCTTCGTAGACCGCACGCTGCTTTTGCACAGCCTTGCGTACACACTCGTCATAGGGAACTGCGCCTACATATTGTAAGGCGACATCCAGGAAGCGATCCGTGACCTTGGTCAACTTGGCGAACAGGTTGCGTCCTTCCTGCGGGCTTTGGGCCATGTTGGCCAGCACGCGGAAGCGGTTCATGCCGTAGTCACGGTTAAGCAGTTTGATGAGGGCGTAGGCGTCGGTGATCGAGGTGGGTTCGTCGCAGACCACCAGCAGCACTTCCTGGGCGGCGCGCACGAAGCTGACCACGGACTCGCCGATGCCGGCGGCGGTGTCGATCACCAGCACGTCGAGGTTGTCGCCGATATCGCTGAACGCCTGGATCAGGCCGGCGTGCTGCGCCGGGCTCAGGTGCACCATGCTCTGGGTGCCCGAGGCGGCCGGCACGATGCGAATGCCACCGGGGCCTTGCAGCAGCACATCGCGCAGCTCGCAGCGGCCCTCGATCACATCGGCAAGGGTGTGTTTGGGTGTCAGCCCCAGCAGAACGTCGACGTTCGCCAGGCCCAGGTCAGCATCCAGCAGCATGACGCGACGGCCAAGCTCTGCCAGGGCCAGGGACAAATTCACTGACACGTTAGTTTTCCCGACGCCACCTTTGCCGCCGGTCACCGCGATCACCTGTACGGGATGCATGCTGCCCATTTTATTTCTTTACCTTGTCTTGCTTAGACGCAGGCTACATGGCTTGGCCGCGTGAATCGCTTGCAGACCATCGATGTAGATACATTTCATGGTGTTCATCCTGGCCTTAACCGACCCGCTTGGCGGGGTTGTGGTAAAGGTCGGCGAACATATCGGCCATCGCTTCCTCGCTAGGCTCTTCTTGCATTTGCACGCTGACGGCACGGCTGACCAACTGATGACGGCGCGGCAGATGAAGATCATCCGGGATCCGCGGCCCGTCGGTCAGGTAGGCGACCGGTAATTCATGACTGATGGCCAGGCTCAGCACTTCACCCAGGCTCGCGGTTTCATCGAGCTTGGTGAGGATGCAACCGGCCAGGCCGCAACGCTTGTAGCTGTGATATGCAGCGGTAAGAACCTGTTTCTGGCTGGTGGTTGCAAGCACCAGGTAATTTTTTGACTTGATGCCACGCCCGGCCAGGCTTTCGAGCTGCATGCGCAGCGCCGGGTCACTGGCTTGCAGGCCAGCGGTGTCGATCAGCACCACGCGCTTGCGCAGCAGCGGGTCGAGGGCGTTGGCCAGCGACTGGCCCGGGTCAACGTGGGTCACCGTCACATTGAGGATGCGGCCCAGGGTCTTGAGCTGCTCCTGGGCGCCAATGCGGTAGCTGTCCATGCTCACCAGCGCGATATTCTGCGCGCCGTACTTGAGCACATAACGCGCTGCCAGTTTGGCCAGGGTGGTGGTCTTGCCCATGCCGGCCGGGCCGACCATGGCAATCACACCGCCCTCTTCCAGGGGTTCGATTTCCGGCGTCACGATCATGCGTGCCAAGTGCGCCAGCAACATGCGCCAGGCCTGGCGTGGTTCTTCAACTTCGGCGGTCAACGCCAGCAGGTCGCGGGACAACGGGCCAGACAGGCCGATGCGTTGCAGGCGACGCCACAGGTTGGCTTGTTGCGGTTTGCTGCCTTGCAACTGGTTCCACGCCAGCGAGCCCAGCTGCACTTCGAGCAGCTCACGCAGGCCGTTGAGCTCAAAGCGCATCGAGTCGAACACGCGCTGGTCAACTGCGGCAGCCGGGGCCGGCGCTGCAGGACGTGGCGGTTCTTTGAATGTCGGTTCAACCAGCGGCTCGGCAGCGGTCAGCGGCAGGCCGGCGAACAACTGGCGGTTGGTGCTGGCATCGCTGTCGCCACGCATGCTCAATTCAGCCTGGGCCGAGACAATCCGCGAGGCCGTTTTGCGCAGCTCGTCTTCGAGCTCCATGTTCGGCACACGCGGCGCCAGCGCCGAGGGGGTGTAATCCAGGGCAGCCGTCAGCTCGACACCGCCGGCAATACGACGGTTTCCGATAATCGCGGCATCGGCGCCCAGCTCATCACGTACCAGTTTCATGGCCTGACGCATATCGGCGGCGAAAAAACGCTTAACTTGCATAACCCACTACCTCAGCCGTTGGGCCCTACTGTCGCGACAATAGTCACTTGCTTGTTGTCAGGAATTTCCTGATAAGCCAAAACGTGCAAATTCGGCACTGCCAGACGTCCAAACCGCGACAACATCGCGCGGACCGGGCCCGCCACCAGCAGAATTACCGGGTGACCCGCCATTTCCTGGCGCTGCGCGGCCTCAATCAAAGAACGCTGCAGTTTTTCCGCCATGCTTGGCTCCAGCAGAACGCCCTCTTCCTGGCCTTGTCCCGCCTTCTGAATACTATTGAGCAATATTTGTTCCAACCTTGGCTCCAAGGTGATCACAGGCAGCTCAGACTCAATCCCTACAATGCTTTGCACGATTGCACGGGACAATCCGACCCGCACCGCCGCCACCAGCGCGGCGGTATCTTGACTCTTGGCGGCGTTGTTGGCGATGGCCTCGGCGATGCTGCGAATGTCGCGCACCGGCACCTGCTCGGCGAGCAAGGCCTGCAACACCTTGAGCAATTGCGACAGCGACAGCACGCCAGGCACCAGTTCTTCGGCCAGTTTTGGCGAGGCTTTGGCCAGCAACCCCATCAATTGCTGGACTTCCTCGTGGCCGATCAGCTCGTGGGAGTGCTTGTACAGGATCTGATTGAGGTGCGTGGCGACCACCGTGCTGGCGTCTACCACGGTGTAACCCAGCGATTGCGCCTGGCTGCGCTGGCTGACTTCGATCCACACCGCTTCCAGGCCAAAAGCCGGATCTTTGGCGGTTATGCCGTTGAGCGTGCCGAACACCTGGCCGGGGTTGATCGCCAGTTCGCGGTCGGGGTAGATCTCGGCTTCGGCGAGGATCACGCCCATCAGGGTCAGGCGGTAGGCGCTGGGGGCCAGGTCGAGGTTGTCGCGGATGTGCACGGTCGGCATCAGGAAGCCCAGGTCCTGGGACAGCTTCTTGCGCACGCCCTTGATCCGCGCCAGCAATTGGCCGCCCTGGTTGCGGTCCACCAGCGGAATCAGGCGGTAGCCGACTTCCAGGCCGATCATGTCGATCGGGGTCACGTCATCCCAGCCAAGCTCTTTGGTTTCCTGGGCGCGGGCCGGCGACGGCAGCAGGTCCTGCTGGCGGGCGATTTCCTGCTGGGCCTGCACCTTGACCTGGTTTTGCTTGCGCCAGAACAGGTATGCACCGCCGGCGGCCATGGCCGCCATGCTCAGGAACGAGATGTGCGGCATGCCCGGCACGATGCCCATGATCGCCATGATGCCGGCGGCCACGGCCAGCGCCTTGGGCGAGGCAAACATCTGGCGGCTGATCTGCTTGCCCATGTCTTCGGAGCCCGAAGCACGGGTCACCATGATCGCGGCGGCTGTGGATAACAACAGTGATGGCAATTGCGCCACTAAACCGTCACCGATGGTCAGCAAGGCGTAGACCTTGCCCGCATCGCCGAAGGTCATGCCGTGCTGGAAGATACCAACCGCCATGCCGCCGATCAGGTTGATGAACAGAATCAACAGGCCGGCGATGGCGTCACCGCGCACGAACTTGCTCGCACCGTCCATGGAACCGTAGAACTCGGCTTCCTGGGCCACTTCCAGACGGCGGGCCTTGGCCTGGCCCTGGTCGATCAGGCCGGCGTTGAGGTCGGCGTCGATCGCCATTTGTTTGCCGGGCATCGCGTCGAGGGTAAAGCGCGCGCTCACCTCGGAGATCCGCCCGGCGCCCTTGGTCACCACCACGAAGTTGATGATCATCAGGATCGCGAACACCACGATACCGACCACGTAGTTACCGCCGATCACCACTTCACCGAACGCCTGGATCACCTTACCGGCGGCGGCGTGGCCGTCCTGGCCGTGGAGCATCACCACCCGCGTGGACGCCACGTTCAGCGCCAGGCGCAGCAGGGTCGCGATCAGCAGGATGGTGGGGAATACCGCGAAATCCAGCGGCCGCAGGGCGTACACGCAGACCAGCAGCACGACGACGGACAGGGCAATGTTGAAGGTAAAAAACACGTCGAGCAGGAACGGCGGCATCGGCAACATCATCATTGCCAGCATCACCAGCAACAACAACGGCACACCCAGGTTGCCCCGCGACAGATCAGTCAGGGTGCCACGGGCCGTGTTGAGCATTTGAGAGCGATCTACCACCGGTATTCCTCGTGTTCCTTGAAGCAAAGTTTTGACGCTGAAGCGCGTCCTGGAGGCGGTATTGCAAGAAGCCTTCCAACTTTTGCATTGAGGCTCAGATGACCGAACAAACGACCGCGCCTACCGGGTGTAAATCGGTTCAACTGTGGGAGCGGGCTTGCTCGCGAAGGCGGTGTGTCAGTCAGCGATAGTCCAGCTGAACCACCGCTTTCGCGAGCAAGCCCGCTCCCACAGTTGGATCTGTGTGCCTCTGCTGCTAACGAGGCAATTCCGACAATATTTGGGGTTGCCCCTGCGATTTCGCTTTTGGTCCGGAAGGGTCACAACGAGAAGGCGCGCCGGGTATTGCGCAGTTGATTGAGGTCGGAAGGTTAAGGGCCTAGCGCGTGCTGGACTGCACTGCTCGCCCCTGCGCTCTTGCGCAGGCGCGAGCAATAAACTGCCTAGAGAACTTCGACCTTTTCGGCCTGTGGCCCTTTCGCCCCCTGAGCGACGTCGAACTTTACTTTTTTACCTTCCTCAAGGGTCTTGAACCCTTCACTGACGATGGCCGAAAAGTGAACGAACACGTCAGACCCGCCCCCATCCTGAGTAATGAAACCAAACCCCTTCTCCGCGTTAAACCACTTCACTGTGCCTGTTGCCATTGCCGCTCTCCTTACATCGGGTTCCATGACCCGCACGGGTCGCTAGATAATCTTGATATGCGACGCGAAGATGCCCTTGGGCCGATGGATCCTCGCGAATTGCACGCGCAGGCCCGCTTTCAACCAAACCCCGCACGAACTTTTGAGATCCACCTGCACCGGCTCATCGCCGCCATCCAGTGCAATCAAGCCTTCCCCGGTTTTCCGGCTATAAGATTTGATCGTGCCCGTTACCGCTTCCATTACCGCTCCCTCTGCATCTCTACGACGACCTGTGTGCAGTGTGCTGCCATGGAACCGCGAGCAGGCGGCGCTGGCTACTGTCAGAGTTGACAGGTAGACAGGGGTTAACGACGAGTGGTAGCGGACGGGCCGGCGCAAGTACCGTGGCGAGCAGAAGATTTTGTGGCGAGCGGGCTTGCCCCGCGCTGGGCTGCGAAGCGGCCCTAAAACCGAACGCTGCGGTGGGTCTGAGAGAACGCGGTGGGCCTATTGGGGCTGCTGCGCCGCCCAACGCGGGGCAAGCCCGCTCGCCACGAGAAGCAGCTCGCGACCAATTCAGGATCAGGAATCGCGGCGCAAATCCGCCGGGATCGGCAGATCCTTGAGCGGCTCAGGCCGCTTGCCCTTGCCCGCGCGGTATTGGCGGATCTGGTAGACATAGGCCAACACCTGCGCCACGGCCAGGTACAAGCCCGCCGGGATTTCCTGGTCGAGGTCGGTGGAATAGAAGATCGACCGCGCCAACTCCGGCGACTCCAGCAACAGAATGTCGTTGGCCACGGCGATTTCGCGGATTTTCAGCGCGGTAAAGTCGCTGCCCTTGGCCAACAGCATCGGCGCGCCGCCCTTCTCCGGGTCGTACTTGAGGGCCACGGCGTAGTGAGTCGGGTTGGTGATGACGACGTCGGCATCCGGCACTGCCGCCATCATCTTGCGCTGGGACATTTCGCGCTGCAGCTGGCGAATGCGCTGCTTGACCTCGGGGCGACCTTCCTGATCCTTGTGCTCGTCGCGCACTTCCTGCTTGGTCATCAGCAGCTTCTTGTGGCTTTCCCACAGCTGGATCGGCGCATCCACGGCGGCGATGATGATCAACCCGCAGGCCATCCACAGCGCGCTCCAGCCCACCACCTGCACGCTGTGGATGATCGCCGACTCCAGCGGCTCATGGGCGATGCGCAGCAAGTCGTCGATGTCGGACGACAACACCGTCAGCGCCACAAACAGAATCAGGATGAACTTCGCCAACGCCTTGAGCAGTTCCACCAGCGCCTTGCTGGAAAACATGCGCTTGAGCCCAGCCGCGGGGTTCATCCGGCTGAACTTGGGCGCCATGCTGCCAGCGGCAAACAGCCAGCCGCCCAGGGACACCGGGCCGATCAACGCGGCCAGCAACAAGGTGATGAGCACCGGCTGCACCGCCAGGATCGCGATTTTGCCCGAGTGCAGCAGGTACTGGCCCATGGCGCCGGGGCTGAGCAGCACTTCGCGCGGCAGCGAGAAGTTGAGTTTCATCAACTCCATCATGTCCAGCGCCAGACCGCCGCCGTAAATCAGCAGGCCACCGGCGCCGGCCAGCATGACGGCGAGGGTATTGAGTTCTTTGGAGCGGGCAATCTCACCCTTTTCCCTGGAGTCCTTTTTGCGTTTGTCCGTGGGGTCTTCTGTTTTGTCCTGACCACTCTCGCTCTCGGCCATGGCTCAACGCGCCCGTGCCAGATCACGTAAGAACTGCAAGGCGTCGGTCGCCAGCGGTTGATACTGATTGAGAATGTCGGCCATGCCGATCCAGAAAATCCCCATGCCCAACACCAGGGTCAGCGGGAAACCAATCGAGAAAATGTTCAGTTGCGGCGCCGCGCGCGTCATTACGCCGAACGCGATGTTGACCACCAGCAGCGCGGTGATCGCCGGCAACACCAGCAACAGCGACGCGCCCAACACCCAGCTCAGGCGCCCCACCAGTTCCCAGAAGTGACTGACCACCAACCCTGAGCCCACCGGCAAGGTGGTGAAGCTTTCGGTCATGACCTCAAACACCACCAGGTGGCCGTTCATGGCCAGAAACAGCAAGGTCACCAGCATGGTCAGGAATTGCCCGATCACCGCCACCGACACGCCGTTGGTGGGGTCGACCATGGACGCAAAGCCCATGCCCATCTGAATCGAAATGATTTGCCCGGCGATCACAAACGCCTGGAAGAACAATGTCAGCGAAAAGCCCAGCAGCGCGCCAATCAATATCTGCTCGGCGATCAGCAGCAAGGCACTCAGGTCCAGCGCGTTCACCGGCGGCATCGGCGGCAGGCCGGGCACGATCACGACGGTAATGGCGAAGGCGAAATACAGGCGGATACGCCGCGGAACCAGGGTGGTGCCGAACACCGGCATGGTCATCAGCACCGCCGTGACGCGGAACATCGGCAAGATGAAAGACGCCACCCAGGTGCTGATCTGGGTGTCGGTCAATGCCAGCACAGATTGCATGGGGTCAGCCGATCAACTGCGGAATACTGCCGTACAGCTGCAGGATGTATTCCATGAAAGTTTGCACCAGCCACGGGCCGGCGACGATCAAGGTGATCAGCATCACCAGCAACCGCGGGAGGAAGCTCAAAGTCTGTTCGTTGATCTGCGTGGCCGCCTGGAACATCGCCACCAGCAGGCCGACCAACAGGCTCGGCACCACCAGCACGGCGACCATCATGGTGGTCAGCCACAGCGCTTCACGGAACAGGTCGACCGCTACTTCTGGGGTCATGGCGCTACACTCCGCCGAAACTGCTGGCCAGCGTGCCAATAATCAGCGCCCAGCCGTCCACCAGCACAAACAGCATGATCTTGAACGGCAACGAAATAATCAGTGGCGAGAGCATCATCATGCCCATGGCCATCAGCACGCTCGCCACCACCAGGTCGATGATCAGGAACGGGATGAAGATCATGAAGCCGATCTGGAACGCGGTCTTCAGCTCGGAAGTGACAAACGCCGGCACCAGGATGGTCAGCGGCGCCTGATCCGGCGTGGCGATGTCGGTGCGCTTGGACAAGCGCATGAACAGCTCAAGGTCGCTGGAGCGGGTTTGCGACAGCATGAAGTCCTTGATCGGGCCCTGGGCTTTGTCGATCGCATCCTGGGCGCTGAGTTTTTCCGCCAGATAGGGTTGCAGGGCTTGCTGGTTCACCTTGTCGAACACCGGCGCCATGATGAACAACGTCAAGAACAGCGCCATGCCGGTGAGGATCTGGTTCGACGGCGTCTGCTGCAGGCCCAGGGCCTGACGCAAAATCGAAAAGACGATGATGATCCGCGTAAAGCTGGTCATCAGCATGACAAACGCCGGGATAAAACTCAGCGCGGTCATGATCAGCAGGATCTGCAGGCTGACCGAGTATTCCTGGGCGCCGGCGGCGTTGGTGCCCAGCGTGATCGCCGGGATCGACAACGGGTCGGCCGCAAACGCCAGCGGCGCGGCCAGCAACAGCATGAGCGTCAATAAAACGCGCATTACTTCTTATCCTTCTGATCCTTGCCCAGCAACTCCATCAGGCGCTGGGCGAATTCTGGCGTGGCGGCCTCGGTTCTGGCCACTTCCACCGGCGACTTGAGCACATGCAGCGGGGTGATACGGCCGGGCGTGATGCCGAGCAGAATCTGCTCTTCGCCGACTTGCACCAGCACCAGACGATCACGCGGGCCGAGGGCGCGCGAGCCGATCATCTCGATGACCTGGCCATTGCCCGGGCCGATGCGCTGCACGCGGCGCATCAACCAGGCCAGCACGAAAATCAGACCGACCACCAGCAACAGGCCCAGCACCAGCTGGGTCAATTGCCCGCCGATGCCGCTGCTGACCACGGGCGCCGCAGCCGCCGCTTGCGCAACCGGCTCAGCCGCCAGGGCGCTCAATGGCAGCGCCAGAAACAGTCCCGCCATCGAATACTTCATATCAGCGCAACTTCTTGATGCGTTCGCTTGGGCTGATCACGTCCGTCAGGCGGATGCCGAACTTCTCGTTGACCACCACCACCTCGCCGTGGGCGATCAGGGTGCCGTTGACCAGCACGTCCAGCGGCTCGCCGGCCAGGCGGTCGAGTTCGATCACCGAACCCTGGTTGAGCTGCAACAGGTTGCGGATGTTGATTTCGGTGCTGCCCACTTCCATGGAAATCGACACCGGGATGTCGAGGATCACATCCAGGTTCGGGCCGTCGAGGGTCACCGGGTCGTTGTTCTTCGGCACGCTGCCGAATTCTTCCATTGGCAGGCGCTTGCCGGCCGGCGCGGTGGCGGCGTCGGCGGCCAGCAGCGCGTCGATGTCGTCCTGGCCGACATCGCCGGTTTCTTCCAGCGCTGCAGCCCACTCGTCAGCCAGGGCCTGGTCTTCGGCGGAAGTGTTTTCGTGTTCGGTAGCCATTACATGTCCTCGGCGAAGCAAAAATAATTGGTGATCAGCGGCGGTTGATCGGTTCGATCACTTGCAACGCCAGGTTGCCTTTGTGCGAACCCAGCTTGACCTTGAACGACGGCACGCCGTTGGCACGCATGATCAGTTCTTCCGGCAATTCCACGGGAATCACGTCCCCCGGCTGCATGTGCAAAATATCGCGCAGACGCAGCTGGCGACGGGCCACGGTGGCGCTCAGCGGTACGTCGACGTCCAGCAGGTCTTCGCGCAGGGCCTTGACCCAGCGCTCGTCCTGGTCGTCCAGGTCGGACTGGAAACCGGCGTCGAGCATTTCGCGCACCGGCTCGATCATCGAGTACGGCATGGTCACGTGCAGGTCGCCGCCACCGCCATCGAGTTCGATGTGGAAGGTGGAGACCACAATGGCTTCGCTGGGGCCGACGATGTTGGCCATGGCCGGGTTCACTTCCGAGTTGATGTACTCGAAGTTGACTTCCATGATCGCCTGCCAGGCTTCCTTCAAGTCGATGAAGGCCTGCTCCAGCACCATGCGCACCACGCGCAGTTCGGTCGGGGTGAATTCACGGCCTTCGATCTTGGCGTGACGGCCGTCGCCGCCGAAGAAATTGTCCACCAGCTTGAACACCAGCTTGGCGTCGAGGATGAACAGCGCGGTGCCGCGCAACGGCTTGATCTTGACCAGGTTGAGGCTGGTGGGCACGTACAGCGAGTGCACGTACTCGCCGAACTTCATCACCTGCACGCCGCCCACCGCCACGTCCGCCGAACGGCGCAGCATGTTGAACATGCTGATACGGGTGTAGCGGGCGAAACGTTCGTTGATCATTTCCAGCGTCGGCATGCGTCCACGGACGATGCGATCCTGGCTGGTGAGGTCATAACTTTTGACGCTGCCGGGTTCGGCAGCCATTTCGGTCTGTACCAGACCATCGTCGACGCCATGCAACAGCGCGTCGATTTCATCCTGGGACAGCAGGTCTTGCACGGCCATGTCGTGATCCTACTGCAATACGAAGTTAGTGAAGAGCGCCTGCTCGACCACGACTTTGCCAAGCTCTTTCTGGGCCACTTCCTGCACGCTGGCAGTGACCTTCTGGCGCAGCATTTCCTGGCCCACCGGCGTGGCCAGGCTGTCGAAGCTCTGCCCGGAGAACAGCATCACCAGGTTGTTACGGATCACCGGCATGTGCACTTTGAGCGCATCCAGGTCCGCCTGGTTACGCGCCAGCAAGGTGATGCTCACCTGCAGGTAGCGTTGACGGCCGTTCTGATTGAAGTTGGCCACAAAGGCCGGCAGCATCGGTTCGAAGATTGCCGGTTGCTTGACGTTACTGGCGGTTTCGGCGGCGGGTGCCGGTTTGCTTGCACTGCTGTGCATGATGAACCAGGTGCCGCCAATCGAGGCGCCGATGGCCAGGAGCAGGCCCAGCACGATCAGCAGGATAAGCTTGAGCTTGCCTTTGCCTGCGGGTGGAGTTGCTGCGTCGTCGCTCTTCGCCATGCCAATAATCCGTCACTATTCTGGAATTCATAGATCTACGGAAAGGCAAGAGCAAGTGTTATGCCAGAGTTGTCTGGTAATCGGGGAAGCGAGAACACCACGAACCAAATGTGGGAGCTGGCTTGCCTGCGATGGCGGTGGCTCAGCTCACATCTGTGTGACTGATAGACCGCCATCGCAGGCAAGCCAGCTCCCACATTGACCGGGTTTCAACAGGGGTCAGGCGTAGTAATCAACGGCGCTGGAGCCGATGATGGTCTGGGTCACGGGCGCGACGGCGGCTGCCAATTCGGCGTGATCACCGGCGTCCCCGCCATCACCCCGCCCGCCGCTGCCACTCACGCCGCGCGCCTGGTTCTGCTGCTGTTGATCCTGGCCCTGGCCCTGCCACCCACGCGACTGGTCGGAGACGTTGACGTCGACCTGCCCCATGCCTTGCTGGGCAAACATCTCGCGCAGACGGCCGGACTGGGTTTCCAGTGCTTCACGCACCACGGCGTGACCGCTCATGAACGTGACTTGGGCCTGCTGGTCCGCGGTCATGTTGACCTTGATGTCCAGGCGCCCCAACTCTGCCGGCTGCAATTGAATTTCTGCCGACTTGAGGTTGGCACTGGACAGGTACATCACGCGGTTGACCACTTCCTCGGTCCAGCCGCTCTGGTGCATGGCCAGCGGCGCATTCGCAACCGGTGGCAAGGCATTCGCGGTTTTCGGCGTGGCGGCCTGGGTCAATGCGGCGAGGCGGTTGGCGAAATCATCCACGCGGGTGTCGCTGCTGGCGTCTTTCAAATCCTTGAGGCCACCCTCGATCAGCCCGCTGAAGGCTTTGTCGCCGCCCTGGTCGGTGCTGTCCTTGGTGGCTTGCTGATCGACCATAGTCGCCAGGCCCGCAGCAAAGCTTTGCGCAGCGGTCGGCTGATCCTGCGTGGTGGTCGGTGCGGCTTTCTGCGGCGTCTGGCTAGTGGCCGAAACGTGACCGCCCTGCTCCATCGCCAGGCGCACGGCGGGCATCGAGTCCAGCGGATCCGCTTGCGGGTCGAACGCCGGCTGCTTGGCGTCATCGGTGGCTGCCACAGCGGGCGCGACGACCGGCTGGGCCTTGTCGTCCTTGGCGGCTACAGGTGCCGGCGTTTCTACCGGGACGGGCACGGGGACCGGTGTGACCGCGGCAACCACTGCCGGGTCAACCACGGGATCAACCGGAGGCTGCTGCGCCACCGCCGGGTCGGCGGTTTTGTCGTCGTCATTGCTGGCGCTGTCGTCGGATTTAGCCGGCGGCTTGGCAGGCAAGGGATTGCCGCTATCGGCAACGGCCGGCTTGCTGGCGGCAGGCTTATCGTCGCCTGCAGCCGGCTTGGAGGGGGTGTCCGAGGGCTTGTCACGCGTGACTTTGGCCGAGGCCTCGTCGCTCTTGAGCGTCGGTTTCGGGCTTTGGTTTGCAAACACTTGCGCGAAGCCAGGGCCCTTGCCTCGTGGGTCCGCAGCCGCTACCGAGGGGGTGGCGGCCGGCGCTTGAGGCTTGGCCGCAGCGGCAGCCTGAAGAAGCGAATTGGGGGCGACTGGCATAGGTAAGGGTCTCCACTGCACTGGGATCGGGGATGCAGTATCCAGAGGTAGAGCAAGAGTTGGGCCAGGTTTACCTCGAGCCCTCAATCACAGCTGAAAACGCTGACGCTCGTGTTCGTACAACGGCCGAACCAGCGCGAATTCCTGGTCGATTTCGTCGACCAGTTCATCCAGGTCCACGCGTGTCAGCTGCGCAGAGCCGTCTTCGAGCCGGCGGCAAAGTTCTGCCAACCGCACCGCCCCCAGGTTACCGCTGCTGCCCTTGAAGCTATGCGCGATCCGTCCCAGCGCCTTGGCATCGTCGCGAGCCTTGCGCAACGCTTCGACGCGCTTCTGCGAATCGTCAAGGAAGGTATCCAGCAGTTTCGGGTACTCGCCTTCCATCACTTCCTGCAAACCCGACAACACATCGGGGTCCAGATGAATCTCAGCCACTTGTTCGCTCCTTGATCAAGAATCGGCGGATTATGCCAGAGCCCCCCAGCAAAACTCCACGCACACACTGCGCCCGCCATCGGACCAGCGTACATCGCTGCTCAACTGGCGCACCAGGCTCAAGCCGCGGCCAGACAGACGGTCGACATCCATCGGCCGCGCCAGCACCTGCTCCACGTCAAACCCCGGGCCGCTGTCCTCAATGCGCAGCGTCATTTTGCCGCCCGTAGCGGTCGGCACCACCTGCACATGCACCCGCACGTAACCGCTGTTCAACTGCCCCAGCCGCTCATTGCGCTGGCGGTAGTAGTCGGCGAACCCCTGGGCATCACGCTTGAGGCGCGAATCCAACCCCAGCACACCATGCTCCAGCGCGTTGGAATACAACTCGGCCATCACACTGTAAAGTGCCCCGCTCTGCCCCCGCAGCCCCTGAATCTCCAGCAGCAACTGCAGCAGATACGGTAACGGGTTGTAGCTTTTGAGGGTCTGCGCACGGAATTCGAAACTCACCGACCAATCCAGCGGGCACGACTGCCCGCTGTCGGCGTAGACGGGCTCGGCCGCGCGCAACGGCTGGCCGGCCTGCAGGGTGATTTCCACCATGCTGACGTCATCGCGCGCCTGGCCACGAAACGCCGCCAGCGCCCGCTCGATGTCTTCGAATAACCGGTCGGGCTCGCGGTTGGCCGCGAACACCTGCTGCAAGCGCTCGGCGCCGAACAGCTGGTCATTGGCGTCAGCCGTGTCGAGCACACCGTCGGAGAGCAAAAACACCCGGTCGCCCAGCGCCATGGGCCAGACCTCGGTGCCGTCATCGAACGCCTGCGCCGACAACACACCCAGTGGCAGGTGCCGCGACACCAATGGCGTGCGCTTGCCCGTGGCGACTTCATGCACATAGCCTTCGGGCATCCCGCCGTTCCACACCTCCACCACGCGCCGCTGAGCGCTCAGGCACATCAGCGTGGCGCAGCAGAACATGTCCACCGGCAGGATGCGTTTGAGCTTGGCGTTCATCTCGCGCAGGGTCTGCGCCAGGCCGTAGCCCTTGGCGGTCATGCCGTAGAACACTTCCGCCAGGGGCATGGCCCCCACGGCGGCCGGCAGGCCATGGCCGGTGAAGTCGCCGAGCAAAACATGCATGTCGCCGGAGGGTGTGTACGCCGCCAGCAGCAGGTCGCCATTGAACAGGGCATAGGGCGATTGCAGGTAACGAATGTTCGGCGCCGCATTGATACAGCCCGAATGCGCCACCTTATCGAACACCGCCTTGGCCGCGCGCTGCTCGTGCAGCAGGTAGTCGTGGTGCCTGGCGATCAGGTCACGCTGCTGCAAGACCGTGGCCTGCAGCCGGCGCAGGCGGTCCATGGCGTTGATTTTCGCCGCCAGGATCAGCTGGTTGTAGGGCTTGGGCAGGAAGTCATCGCCGCCCGCGTCCAGGCACTGGGCCAGCGCCTCGCTTTCACGCAGCGAGGTCAGGAAGATGATCGGAACCAGCGCCTCACCGGCGAGCTGCTTGATGCGCCGCGCGGCTTCAAAGCCGTCCATCACCGGCATCAACGCGTCCATCAACACCAGCTGCGGGCGCTCGCGGGTAAACACCTCAACCGCCTGCGCGCCGTTGGTGGCGGTGAGTACTTGGTGCCCCTGACGCCGAATGATGGTCGACAGCAACAGCAAATCGGCGGCGCTGTCTTCGGCGATCAGGATCGTCAGCGGTTCAAGGACCGGGGCCAGGCTGCTCAACTGAGATCGAACAGTTTGTCAAAGTTGGAAATGGCGAGGATCTTGCGCACATCGGAGTTGCTGTTGATCACCTGGACTTCGGCATTGTCGCCACCGGCATGGTCACGCAACAACAGCAACATGCCCAGGGCCGAGCTGTCCATGTAGGTGGTGTCTTTGAGGTCCACCACGTAGACCTCGGGCACCTTGTAGAACCGCTCGTAGGCGTCACGAAAGGCCTGGTGGCTACCGAAATCGAATCGCCCTTTGACGGTAATCGTCAATTTTTTCCCATCCAGGGATACTTCTGACACGACTGACATGCGACTGCTTCCTTGTCATTGGCAATGTGCAACAAGGTTTAGCAGGTGATCGAGGTATGGGCAACACAGCAAATCAAATGTGGGGGGCTGGCTTGCCCGCGATAGCATGATCCACCTCGGTGCCTGCATCGCGGGCAAGCCCGGCTTCCACAGTGGGCCGGTGGTGGCCGTTAGTACTGTGATTGGCGGGGAAGTCGCTGTGACAGCTCGTCGAGCAGCTTCTGCTCGCGCTTGTCTTCAATCGCCCGCGCTTCGTCGATGTAGCGCTGCACCAGTTTGCGCAAACCTTCGACCCGAGCGAACGCCGCCTGCCATGCCTCGCGGGCTTTATCGAGGTTGTTCTGGTGCCAGGCCAGGCTCTGGCGCTGCTGGCCTACGGCGGTTTCCAGCTGATTGAGGAAGCCCTGGTAGCCCATCAGCCACTGGCCGGAAACCCCCTTGCTGCCGCGCTCGATCCATTGCTGCTGGTATTCGCCGCGAAAGCGCTCCAGGTCGCCGAGCTTGCTTTCTGCCAGGCGCACCTGCCCCTGAAAGTAGCCCAGGCGTTGCGCGGCGGTTTTTTCGGCCTTCTCCGCCATGTCCACCACTGGGGCCAGGCGCGAGGAACGGGTGCTGGCCATGGCTTAACCGCCTGGCGCCGGGGCGAAGATCGAGCCCAGATGCGCTTCGCTTTCGCCCATGCTGATCTTGTCGTTGAGGCCCTGGCGCAGGTAGGTCACCAGCTGCGGTTGCAGGGCAATCGCCAGGTCGGTTTCGCGATCACCGCCGGCCACGTAGGCACCCACGCTGATCAAGTCGCGGCTCTGCTGATAGCGCGACCACAGTTGCTTGAAATGCTGGGCGCGGGCCATGTGCTCCGGCGTGACCACCGCCGGCATCACCCGGCTGATCGACGCTTCGATATCGATGGCCGGGTAGTGCCCTTCTTCGGCCAAACGCCGCGACAGCACGATGTGGCCGTCGAGCACGCCACGCGCCGAGTCGGCAATCGGGTCTTGCTGGTCATCGCCTTCGGACAGCACGGTGTAGAACGCCGTGATCGAACCGCCGCCGGCCTCGGCATTACCGGCGCGCTCAACCAGCTTGGGCAGCTTGGCGAACACTGAAGGCGGGTAGCCTTTGGTGGCCGGCGGTTCGCCGATGGCCAGGGCGATTTCCCGCTGGGCCTGGGCGAAACGCGTGAGCGAGTCCATCAGCAACAGGACGTTCTTGCCCTTGTCGCGAAAATATTCGGCGATGCGCGTGCAGTACATGGCCGCGCGCAAACGCATCAGCGGTGCATCGTCCGCTGGCGAGGCGACAACCACCGAACGCTTGAGGCCTTCTTCACCGAGGCTGTGCTCGATGAATTCCTTTACTTCACGGCCCCGCTCACCGATCAGCCCGACCACGATGATGTCGGCCTCGGTAAAGCGCGTCATCATGCCGAGCAACACCGACTTACCCACGCCGGTACCGGCAAACAGGCCCAGACGCTGGCCGCGGCCGACCGTCAATAAACCGTTGATGCTGCGAATGCCCACGTCCAGCGGCACGCTGATCGGGTTGCGGTTGAGCGGGTTGATCGTCGGGCCGTCCATCGGCACCCAGTCTTCGGCCTTCATGCCGCCTTTGCCGTCCAACGCGCGACCGGCGCCGTCGAGTACGCGGCCGAGCATGCTCATGCCCATCGGCAGGCGGCCGGTATCGGCCAGTGGCACCACGCGGGCACCGGGGGCGATGCCCGCCAGGCTGCCGACCGGCATCAGGAAAATCTTGCTGCCGGAAAAGCCCATCACTTCGGCTTCGACCTGCACCGGGTGGTAGCTGTCGTCGTTGATCACCAGGCAGCGGCTGCCCATGGCGGCACGCAGGCCTTCGGCTTCGAGGGTCAGGCCGACCATGCGCAGCAGGCGCCCTTCGAGGATCGGCTGGCCGGGCAACTCAGTGGCCTCGGCGTAGCCGCTCAGGCGCTTGGCGAAGCTGGTACGTTCAAGGCGCATCGGCGGCGTCCAGGTCCACACTCATATCAGGCTCGGCCGGGTGCAGGGACTGTTCATGCAATTGATCGAACATTTTCGCCATGATCTGGCTGATGCGGGTTTCCACCGTGGCATCGATGCGGCTGTGCTCGGTTTCGACGCGGCAGCCACCGGGCAGCAGCGCCGCGTCCTCGACGATGCGCCAGGTTTCTTCATGGCGCTCGCGCAGGGCTTTGACCTGTTCGAAATCCTGCGGGTTGATGTACAGCCGCACATTGCCGACGCCCAATGGCAGCAGCTTGAGGGCTTCGCGCATCACGCTTTCGATGTGGCTGGAATCGAGCACCAGCTCGCGCTGGATCACTTGGCGCGCGATGTGCTCGACCAGCCCGACCATGGATTTTTCCAGCTGCGAATCCTGTTCGGCGATCGGGTCGAACAGGTTGCCCATCAAGCGCTCAAGGCTGGCCAGCTTGACGCTCAGCGCCTCCTCGGCCTCTTGGCGAACTTTGAGGGTGGTGCTGCGAAAACCGTCTTTTTCACCCGCCGCGAAACCCTCGTTGTAGGCCTCCTGGCGGATGGCTTCCAATTCTTCAAGGGTCAGTGGCTGGACTTCATCGAGCGGCACTTCTTCCATTTCGGCCGGCGTTTCAACCACCGGCTCCGGTTCAGGTTCCGGCACATGCGGATCGAAACTGGGCAACGACCAGATATCGAACCCGCCGACATCCCGCGCGCGAATCAGATCGCTGGGCGTCTCATCTTTGTTCGACATGGGCAGCGCCTTAGATCATTTCTTCGCCGCCCTTCCCGCCGAGAACGATTTCTCCGGCTTCGGCCATACGGCGGGCAATGGTGAGGATTTCCTTCTGGGCGGTTTCCACGTCGCTGACACGCACCGGGCCTTTGGCTTCCAGGTCGTCACGCAACAGCTCGGAGGCACGCTTGGACATGTTCTTGAAGATCTTCTCTTTGACGTTTTCGTCCGAGCCCTTGAGGGCCAGCACCAGCACGTCCGAAGACACTTCGCGCAGCAACGCCTGGATGCCACGGTCATCGACATCGGAGAGGTTGTTGAACACGAACATGAGGTCTTCGATCTGGCCGGACAGGGTGTCGTCGATCTCGCGGATCGAGTCCATCAACTGACCTTCGACCGAGCTGTCGAGGAAGTTCATGATATCGGCCGCGCGCTTGATGCCACCCAGGGTGGTGCGCGAGGCGTTGGAGTTGCCCGAGAACTGCTTCTCGAGAATCGTGTTGAGTTCTTTCAATGCCGCCGGCTGCACGGTGTTCAGCGACGACACGCGCAGGATGATGTCCAGGCGCACTTTATGGTCGAAGTGGCCAAGCACTTCACCGGCCTGGTCCGGGTCCAGGTAGGCGACGACGATGGCCTGGATCTGCGGGTGTTCGTAGCGGATCACGTCGGCAACGGCGCGCGGCTCCATCCATTTCAGGCTGTCCAGGCCACTGGTGTTGCCGCCCAGCAGGATGCGGTCGATCAGGCCGTTGGCCTTGTCTTCGCCCAGCGCCGAGGTGAGCATCTTGCGGATGTAGCTGTCGGAGCCGACGCCCAGGCTGGTCTGGTCGCCGACGATCTCGACGAACTCGCTCATCACCTGCTCGACTTGCTCACGGTGCACATTGCGCATTTGCGCCATGGCCACGCCTACGCGCTGAACCTCTTTGGGGCCCATGTGGCGCAGCACTTGTGCGGCGTCGGTTTCACCCAAAGACAGCAGCAACACGGCGGCTTTGTCGACTTTGGTGAGCTTGGCAACAGCGGCTCGATCATTCATCTGCGTTAATCCACTCTTTCACGACCTGAGCCACACGGCCCGGGTCTTCTGCTACCAGACTCTTGATTGCGTTCAACTGAGCGTCATAGCCTTCGCTCGGGCTTGGCAACAGGATGCTTTGCGGGCCACCGAGGCTGACGCGGTCGTTGGCCAGTTCGCCGTCCAGGCCGCCCATGCCACCCAACTCGACGTCACTGCCAGCCAATGCCAGCTGCTTCTTGCCATGGCCGGTGATGTTGTTGAGCACCGGGCGCAGCACGCCGAACACCAGCACCAGGATGAACAACACACCCAGCACTTGCTTGACGATGTCCCAGAACCACGGCTGCGTGTAGAACGCCGGGTCGGCGATCACTTCGCCGCGCTCGGCGGAGAACGGCATGTTGATCACGCTGACGCTGTCGCCACGGCTGGCGTCGAAACCGACGGCGTCCTGCACCAGACGGGTGAAGCGCGCCAATTCGTCGGCGCTCCAAGGCGCACGGGTGACGGCGCCGTCAGCGGCATTGACCTTGACCTGATCATCGACCACCACCGACACCGACAGGCGATTGATTTTGCCCTGCTGCTGCTTGGTGTGGCTGATGGAACGGTCGAGCTCGAAGTTCTTGGTGGACTGGTTACGCTTGTCCGCCGGGTACGGTGCGAGCATCGGCTGGCCGGTGGCCGGGTCCATGATCTGCTGGCCGTTGGCGTCCAACAGTGGCTGACCAGGCTGAATCGCGCCCGCTGTCGCGGCGGCGCCACCGGTGGTTTGCGGTGCAGTGGCCGGGGCCGGTGGCTGGTTGCTAAGGGCACCCGGCACACCTTGCGGGCCATTGCTGGCGGTGCGTTGTTCGCTGGTCGATTGCTCGCTGCGCAGCGCTGGCTGGTCCGGGTTGAACTGCTCGGAGGTCGATTCGACGGCACTGAAGTCCACGTCGGCAGACACTTCAGCTTTATAGCGGTCGTTGCCCAGCACCGGCTGCAGAATGTTGTGCACACGCTGAGTGAGCATGCTTTCCATGCGGCGGCTGTAGTCGAACTGCTTGCCGGCCTGGGTCAGCGCGGAGTTCTCGGCCTGGTCGGACAGCAGGTTGCCCTTCTGGTCCACCACGGTGATTTGCGACTTGCTCAATTCAGGAACGCTGGTGGCCACCAGGTTGATGATCGCCAGGACCTGGCCAGGCTCCAGGGAGCGGCCGGAAAACAGTTCGACCAATACCGAGGCGCTTGGCTTGCGCTCGTCGCGCACGAACACCGAGCTTTTCGGAATCGCCAGGTGCACGCGGGCGCCCTTGACGTTATTCAAGCTTGAGATGGTGCGTGCCAGTTCGCCTTCCAGGCCACGGCGGTAGCGTGTGGCCTCCATGAACTGGCTAGTGCCCAGGCCCTGGTCCTTGTCGAGAATTTCAAAACCGATATTGCTGTCGGACGGCGTGACGCCGGCGGCCGCCAGCTTCATGCGCGCACGCGCCACGTCATCGGCCTTGACCAGCAAGGCCCCGGAATTGGGCTCCACGGTGTAGGCGATGTCGGCGGCGGCCAGGGTTTCCATGATCTGCTTGGAATCCATCCCGGCCAGGCTGCCGTACAGCGGGCGGTAATCAGGTTGCTGCGACCACAGCACCACGGCAAAACCAATCGCCACGCTGGCAGCCAGGCCGACCATCAGGCCCACCTGACGCAACATGGTCATTTCGGAAAGGTTTTCCAGGAACGACAGGCCAAACAGCGGCGGCTTGCCGTCTGCCTTGGCGGGTACGTTGTCCACGACTGCTTCTGCCATGACTTAAATCTCGTCCTTAAACCGGCATCTGCATGATGTCTTGATAAGCCTGAACCAACTTGTTACGCACTTGGGTCAAGGCCTGAAAGGAAACGCTGGCCTTTTGCGAAGCGACCATCACATCGGTGAGGTCCACGCCGCTTTTGCCGATCTCGAAGGCGGTAGCCAACTGATTCGAGGCTTGCTGGGTATCACTGACTTTGTTGATTGCCTGACCGAGCATGTCGGCAAAACTGCTTTGGCCCAATTCCGGCGCAGGCGCGACGGATTTCGGTTGAGCCATGGCATCCATTTGCATGGAGCGCATATCCAACATCAACCGATTGAACTCAATACCCTGGCTCATGACCTTCTCTCTCCGACGACCCGCAATTTTTTGACACTACGCAGCGGTTACTAGAGGTGGTAGCAACAAGGGTGCCAGCTCCGTGGCTATTCGTAAGAAAAGGCGACAAACCCTGTCAGCCTGAGTATTTCCAAGACGGCGATTTGTCAGGTCGCGAACAGGTAGGCTTCGACATCCATCCCCGCGTCGCGCATCTGCGCCAGCTTGTAGCGCAAGGTGCGCGGGCTGATGCCCAGGCGCTCGGCGGCTTCCTTGCGGCGGCCGCGCTCGGCACGCAGGGTGTCGATGATCATCTGGAATTCGCGGCGACGCAGGTCGTCGCCCAGGGCGCCGCCAGACTCGGCGTCGGCCACGACCACCGGTGCCGGCGCCAGGCTCGGCAACGGCGCCGCGCCACTGCCCATGGCCAGGCAGAAGTCCTGCGGCTGGATCAACCCGCCCTGCTGCAAAATCAGCGCGCGCTGGATGGCATTGTCCAGTTCCCGCACATTGCCGGGCCATGGGTAGCTGATCAGGCAGGCCTGGGCCTCGGCCGACAGCCGCGCCTGGGCATGCTTCATTTTTTTGACGTGGTTGTTCAACAGGCGCTCGGCCAGCGGAATGATGTCCGCCGGGCGCTCACGCAGCGGGCGCCAGGCCAGCGGGAACACCGAGAGCCGGTAGAACAAGTCTTCACGAAAGCGCCCCGCCGCCACTTCACCCGCCAGGTCGCGGTTGGTGGTGGCGACCACGCGGATGTCCAGCTGGATGGGCTTGCGCGCGCCGACGCGCTCCACTTCGCGCTCCTGCAGCACCCGCAGCAGCTTGGCTTGCAGGCCCAGGGGCATTTCCGAAATTTCGTCGAGCAGGATGGTGCCGCCGTCGGCCTGTTCGAACTTGCCGGCCTGCGCGGCAATGGCGCCGGTGAACGAGCCCTTTTCATGGCCGAACAGCGTGGCTTCGAGCATGTTGTCGGGAATCGCCGCGCAGTTGATCGCAATAAACGGTTGTTTGGCGCGGCCCGACTGCTGGTGAATGTAACGCGCCAACACTTCTTTACCGGTGCCGGACTCGCCGGAAATCAACACGGTCGAATCGCTGCGCGCCACCCGTGCTGCCAGCTCCAGCAACTGAGCGCTGGCCGGCTCGAAGGCAATCGGGCCTTCACCCTCGGCATTCGACACCACGCCCAGCGCATGCCGGGCGACCAGTTCGATCAGCGCCTTGGGCTCGAAGGGTTTGACCAGGTAATCCGCCGCCCCCTGGCGCATGGCGTCCACCGCCCGCTCGACGGCGCCATGGGCTGTCATCAGCAACACCGGCAGTTGCGGCTGGCGCGCGCGCAACAAGCCGAGCAACTGGTGGCCGTCCATGCCGGGCATGTTCACGTCACTGACCACCAGGCTGAAGGACTCTTGCTCAACGGCCTCCAAGGCATCCTCGGCAGAACCGACCGCCCGGTAGTCATGGCCCGCCAACAGCAGCGTGTCAGCCAATGCTTCACGCAGGGCGCGATCGTCTTCGACCAATAAAACCTTGATAGCCATAGTCCTTTTACTCCGCGCTTGCCGCGCTGGAAAACAGCGGCAAGGTCATCAATGCACAGGTGCCACGCCCCAACCGGGAGTGCAGCTGCAATTCTCCCTGATGCGCACGCGCCACTGCCTTGACCACGGTCAGGCCCAGGCCCGTGCCGTTGGTTTTGGTGGTAAAAAACGGTTCGCCCAGGCGCTGCAGCACGACCGGGTCGATGCCGCTGCCGCTGTCGCTGATGCACAGGCGCAGGGTTTGGTCGCGGGTGTAGAGGTGCACTTTGAGCCGCGCACCCGGGCCGCTGGCCTGGGTGGCGTTTTCGATCAGGTTGAGCAACGCGCCGACCAGCGTGTCACGGTTGCACAGCAACTCGCCCAAGTGGCTGTCGCACTGCCAGCGCACGTTGACGTCCTGGATATGCGTGGCGGCTGCCGCTTGCAGCGACTGCATCAGCGCGGATGGCGTGACGCGGTCGGTCAGCGGCAATTCGCCGCGGGCAAACACCAGCATGTCGCGCACCTGGTGCTCCAATTCATGCAGGCGCTCCTTGAGGCGACCGGCAAATCGCTGGTGGGTGGCGGCCGGCAATTGCTCATCAGTCAAATGACTGGCGTAGATCAACGCGGCCGACAACGGCGTGCGGATCTGATGCGCCAACGAAGCGACCATCCGCCCCAGCGACGACAAACGCTCATGGCGCGCCAACTGGTCTTGCAAGTGACGGGTTTCAGTCAGGTCGTTGAGCAGCACCAGCTGGCCGGGCTCGGCGTCCAGGGAACGGGTGGCGATGGACAGGCGCCGACCGTCTTTGAGGGAGATTTCATGGCCATCGTCTTCGCGCGGCGCAAAGCAGCGTGTAATCACCTGGCGCCACAGCTCGCCTTCCAGCGGCTCGCCCAGCAAGTCACGCGCGGCCGGGTTGGCTTCGCGGACACGGCCCATTTCATCGATGACGATTACGCCGCCGGGCAACAGGTCGAGGAGGTTTTGCAGACGGTTGGCCAGACGCTCTTTCTCGGCCAGCTCTTGCATGCGCTGGGCGCTGACCACTGCCAGCTCGCCTTTAAGCTCGGAAACCCGCGCTTCCAGCAGACTGTAGGAGTCGGTCAGTTGGCTCGACATCTGGTTGAACTGCGAGAACGCCTGTTCAAGACCCTGCCGGGTCAGCGGCTCTGCGCACGGAACCAGCCCAGGAATAGCAGGGGCTGAAGAAAGTTTGGCGGCGTGGGGCATCATGCTCTCTCGCTGGCTGACCGTCAGTTAAACGGAACGTTGCGAGGGCTGTAGCAATACCCGTGCCGAAAAAAATAGACCTATCTATCAGTCAGTTAAAAAACAGGCGTCAATCATCCGCCTGTTCGTCACCTTCGCGACGGCTCATGCCGTACTTGCGCATCTTCTCCACCAAGGTGGTGCGACGGATGCGCAGGCGCTCGGCGGCGCGCGCGACAATGCCATTGGCATCGTCCAGCGCCTGCTGGATCAGGCCTTGTTCGAGGCTACCGAGGTAGTCCTTCAAGTCCAGGCCTTCGGGCGGCAGCATGGCGGTGGAACCGAAGTCCGGCGTATGGCCGTTGATGGCCACGCGCTCTTCCAGGTCACTGCGCAGGCTGTCTACCAGCTGCTCGTCTTCGTCGTCGACGTAGCGGAATTTCTTCGGCAGCTCGACCACGCCGATCACCCCGTACGGGTGCATGATGGCCATGCGCTCGACCAGGTTGGCCAGCTCGCGGACGTTGCCCGGCCAGCCGTGACGGCACAGCGACATGATCGCAGCGGAGTTGAAGCGAATCGAGCCGCGCTTTTCGTGTTCCATGCGCGAGATCAGTTCGTTCATCAGCAGCGGGATGTCTTCCACGCGCTCACGCAGCGGGGCCATCTCGATAGGGAATACGTTGAGGCGGTAGTACAGGTCTTCGCGGAAGCTGCCGACCTCGATCATGCTTTCGAGGTTTTTGTGCGTGGCCGCGATGATGCGCACATCGACGCTCTGGGTCTTGTTGCTGCCCACGCGCTCGAAGGTGCGCTCCTGCAACACGCGCAACAGCTTGACCTGCATCGGCAGCGGCATGTCGCCGATTTCGTCCAGAAACAGGGTGCCGCCATTGGCCAGTTCGAAACGCCCGGCACGGCTGGTGATCGCCCCGGTAAAGGCGCCCTTTTCGTGGCCGAACAGTTCGCTTTCGAGCAACTCTGCCGGGATCGCCCCGCAGTTGACCGGCACGAACGGCCCGTCGCGGCGCTTGGAGTGGTAGTGCAGGTTGCGTGCGACCACTTCCTTGCCGGTACCGGACTCGCCGAGGATCAATACGCTGGCGTCGGTATCGGCCACTTGCTGCATCATCTGGCGCACGTGCTGGATCGCACGGCTGGTGCCGACGAGGCTGCGAAACAGGTTGGGTTCGCGATGACGACCGCGCTCGCGGGCCTGGTCATACATCTCGCGGTAGACCTGGGCACGGTGCAGGGAGTCGAGCAATTTGCTGTAGCTGGGCGGCATTTCCAGGGTGGAAAGCACGCGGCGGCGCTGGTCTTCCGGAAGGTCCACGGAAGAAATATCGCCCATCAGCAACACCGGAAGGAACTCATCCCAGGTAGACAGTGTCTTTAACAAGCCCAGAACTGCGCCAGGAGCGTTGACCGTCCCGATCAACACACAGATGACTTCACGGCTCGACGACAAAGAGCTGACCGCCTGCTGCCAGTCATGGCTACCGCAGGGCAAATTTTCTTCACCAAGAAAATTCAAAATTACCGCTAAATCGCGGCGGCGGACGCTATCGTCATCAATCAGCAGAATTTTGGTTTCACGCCACATGCAATAGCAACTTCCCTAGTAAAACGCTCTGCCCCAGAGTGAGGGCAATCTAGACGTTTGTAAGATTTCTTACCCTACTAGACGTCTGAAATCTGAAAACAGCACTAGTTAAGTCAAAAATGCTGGCACAGTCAAATATATGACGCGCCGTTCGGATTAACTGAGCCCATTCAGCCGAACAGATGGTAAACCTTTGACGCGCTTTCCGCTCGGTTGATCTGCGACATCTCTTCGAAAATCGCCTGGCGTTCGCCAGTCGTCACCTCAAGCAACTGCTGATACACCGCCAGCAAGCTTTGCAGCTTTTCCCGCAGGGCATCCTCGTCCACCGGCGCATTGTTGAGCGCCTCATCGATCACCGCACGACACCCCATATCCAGTTCGCCGATAGCGTCCCAGTTACGGTGGGCCAATGCGTCAACCAAAGCTTCGCGGGTCTCGTCAATCCGTTGCAGGGCGTGGCTCATGACATCATCCTCAGGCCAACAGGCCTACAGTGTTGCAATACCGTCCCAGCCTTCCTTGAGCGTAATCATCAGGCCGGCTACTTCGTCGATCATGGCGACATCGCTCTTGCTGTTGGCTTCCAGCAGGCGCGTGGTCATGTAGGCATACAGATTGTCCAACTGCTGCAACGCGGCCGGATCATCGGTTTTTTCCGGATTAAGGCCATCACGCAAGCCGATCAGGATGTCGATCGCCTTGCCCAGCAGCAAACCTTTTTGCGCGATATCACCACGAGCCATGGCGCCTTTGGCCTGAGCCATGCGATCCAACGCGCCTTCCATCAGCATCTGGACCAGACGGTGCGGGCTGGCTTCGGAGATCTGGGCATGGGAATTGACCTTCTGGTATTGGCGAAGGGCTCTCATGGGATTCATGTTTCTACCTCGTGACAGGCAACAGCTAAATAGGATGGGCTCTGACTAATATGTCGACTGGGTCGCAAAAAACTTTAACCCGCAAGTCGGCTGAAGGCGGCGCCCGATGGCGGTAATCACCAGCGGGCGGCTTCATCGGGATCAACTGTCCGAAGACGTCTTGTTCAGCGCGTTGAGCGTGCTCATGACACTGGAACGCTGACTGGTGAGCTGGGCCACCAGGTTGTTCATCGTCGTGTACTTGGCGGTCAGGCTGGTCTTCAGGGCAGCCATACGCGCGGTCAGGGTGTCCTGCTGGTTCTGCAGGTCCTTGAGATCGTCCGACAGCGTCGACGAACGCGTGGCCAGCACGCCGGTGTTGCTCAGTGCATAGCTGTCGGTCGCGCTTTTCATGCGCGCCAGCAAGCCATTGTCACCGTTGAAAATGCCGCCGATGTCGGTGGGGTTGGTGGCAATCGCTGCACCGAACACCTTGTCGTCGATACTCAACTTGCCGGTGCCGGAGTCCGTGTTCACGCCAAATTGCGCCAGGGACTTCAACGTGCCCGTGCCCGTCATTGCGTTCAGCTCGCTACGCAACGCGGTCTGCAGGGAGCGCATGGTGGCATCGCCTGTCAGCGCAGCGCGCGTGGTGGAACCGTCCGCGTTGGTGGTGACCGCGGTCTCGGTGTTCATGGCCGTCATCAACGCGTTGTAGGTGTCGACAAAACCCTTCACCGAACTTTTGAGGGTGTCGTTGCTGCGGGAGACCGTAATGGTCGATGACACGCGCGTAACGCCGTCAGGGAGCGTCCCCGTGACCCCGGCAGGCAGAGGCGACACCGCCGTCAACTTGATGCTCACACCACTGATCGCCTCGGTCAGGGTATTGCTCTTGGATTCCTGAGCCGTGCCGTCAATGGTGTATTTAGCGTTTTGCGGTGGATCACCCACAACCGACGAACCCGCTTGCAGGCCGGAGTTACCCCCCAGGGTAATGTCCGTGCCGGCGCCGGTATTGGTCGAGGTCATGACCAGGCGAGAACCGGTGGCGTCAGTCAGGATGTTGGCACTCAGGCCAACACTGCTGTATTGCGCGTTGATCGAGTCACGCACTTGTTGCAGCGTCGCGCCTGGCGGAACACTGACCCCGTAACTCTGACCAGACTGGGAAATTTCCAGGGTCGTCGCGGTGGTGCCGGTATTGACGACGGTTTTCGCGCCGGTTGAATAATTCTGAGTAGCAACCTTCGAGGCGGTCGCCAACTGGTTGACGATCAGCTGATAACTGCCCGCAGACGCACCGGCACCCAAGGTCACGGTGGACACGTTGGCATCCGACGTCGTCGCCGTCAGGCCGCCGATACTGGCGTCCTTGGTCATGTTGTCCATGGCACCACGGAAGGCATCCAGCGCGGCTTGAATCTTGCCGATCGAGGACAGCTGGGCAGTCGACGTTTGCGTCTGCTTGTTGATCTGCGATTGCTTCGGCGCCTGTTCCGCGTTCACCAATGCCGTCACGATCTGCTGGGTATCAATGCCCGTAACGGGGCCGCTAACTGATATATCACCCATGATTTTTCTCCTGATCCGGGGCTGGCGCTTTATTGACGGACGACGCCTAAAGCAGCTACAGCAACAAAATTCATGCCAGCTCAGACTTTGGCGTCAAACAATACGCTGCTGGCGTCATGAAGGCTTTGTGCGAGTTTCAGTGCCGTTTCCGATGGGATCTGACGAATGACCTCGCCGCTTTCGGTCGCTATGACCTTGACGACTACCTGATGGGTTGAGTCATCAATTGAAAAGTCCAGGTTGCGCTGGGCAGCCTGGACGAATTTGCGAATATCCGTGACCGCCTGTTCAAGGTCGGACGGCTTCGAGTCCTGCTTGGGTTGGACCGTCGCAGCCAAAGGATCAACCTTGGTTTTCTGCGGGTCGTTGTTCACGGGAGCAGGAGCGCTCTGTGGCGCCACTGCCGGATAAGACAGGTTCAACTTCACGCTCATGTCCATGCCCAATCTCCTCATCACGCAAAAGACAAAAGGGCACGTAAACGCGCCCTTCCGTCATTCATCTACCGATGGCTATTACTGAAGCAGCTTCAGTACAGCGGAAGGCAGTTGGTTGGCCTGGGACAGGATCGCAGTGGAAGCCTGTTGCAGGGTTTGTTGCTTGGTCAGCTGAGCAGTTTCTGCAGCGTAGTCAACGTCCTGGATCTGACCGCGAGCGGCGCTGGAGTTGTCCGAGATGCTCTGCAGGTTGGCAACGGTGTTGTCGAAACGGTTTTGTACAGCACCGAGACCGGCACGCTGGGAGTCGATGTCCGAGATCGCCTGGGTGATCACGTCGATCGAGTTCTGTGCGTTGGCAGCAGTGGTGATGTCAGTGTTGTTGACGGTGGTTTTGGTGGAGTTGGCAGCAGTACCAGTAGCTGCGAACAGACCGGTCACACCGGCGCCGCTCAGCGAGTAGCTGCTGGAGGAGTTCAGCGACACTGCGCCAGTAGCGACGATCGGGCCAGCGTCCAGTGCAACGGCTGTGCCGAATGCACCGCTGCCGTCCTGAGTAGCAACCTTGACACCTGCAACAGCACCGGCATCGCCAGCGTTGAAGGTCAGGTTCTCACCGGTATCGGACTTGACCGACAGAGCGTTGGTGGTCGAATCGTAGTTAACGGTGATGCCCAGTTTGGCAGCGTTGGACTTCAGCTGGTCAGCCAGGTCCGAAGTGCTGGTCACGCCAGTGAACTGGACAGCAGTACCGCTGCCGACTTTCAGGGTGAAGTTGGCGCTGGCAGGGCTGGCAGCAGCAATGGCAGTGGAGTCAACGGAGAACTGGGCAACAGTGCTGGCAGTAGCAGCCAGGCCGCCGACAGCGCCGTTCATTTGAGCAGCGATCTGCTTGGCGGAAGCGCCGGCAGCGATGGTCAGGTTGGTCGACTGGCCGCCACCGGTAACGGTGATTGCGCCGCCGGCAACGCCGGTTGCACTTGGCGCTACGCCTTGAGTTTTCAGCTGCTGCGAACCAATGTTGTTGGCTGCAACGTTACCGATGCTCATGTCGATGGTCTGGTTGGCGTTGGCGCCGACCTGGAACGAAGTAGTACCGAAAGAACCGTCCAGCAGGTTCTTGCCACCGAAAGTAGTGGTGGTAGCGATACGGGTCAATTCAGCAGTCAGCGCTGCGTATTGAGCCTGGTTCGACTTACGGTCTTCAGCGCTTGGCGAGCCGTTGGCGGATTGCAGAGCCAGGGTACGCATGCTCTGCAGGATGTTGGTGGACTGCTGCATTGCGCCTTCAGCGGTCTGAGCAATCGAGCTACCGTCGTTGGCGTTTTTGATTGCAACGCCCAGGCCGTTGATCTGGCTGGTCAGACGGTTGGAGATTTGCAGGCCGGCCGCGTCGTCTTTGGCGCTGTTGATACGCAGGCCGGAGGACAGACGCTGCATGGAAGTTTGCAGGGCGCCGGAAGCCTTGTTCAGGTTGTTCTGAACGTTCAACGAAGCAAGGTTAGTGTTTACTGTTAAAGCCATGACGAAATCCTCGTGGGTGGTGTACTGCGGCTTCCGGCCCTGGCAACCGCCGGGTGTGGCCTAGAGAACCTTCGTAATAGTTATCGTCGTGAATGCAGGTTGCTTGAGGACTTTTTTGATTTTTTTTACTAGCAACGGGCCATCCTTTGTAATTCAAGCATTTACGATAGCCCAAACACCCGCAAATGCTGGGTTTTCTGGCGCCAAATAAAAAACGCCCAGGCTTTTACAAGCCTGGGCGTTTTTGTGTGCAGCGCTATCAGGGCATCACGGACGATAGAGAATCGCCGAACCCCACGACAAGCCAACCCCAAATCCGCTGATTGCGACACGCTTCCAGTCGCCGTCCATCATGTGCTTTTCAAGCAGCAGCGGAATGCTGGAAGACACGGTATTGCCGGTCTCGACCATGTCCTTGATGAATTTCTCCACCGGGGCGTCTTCAAAACGCCGGGCCACGGCGTCGACAATCGCCGCACTGCCCTGGTGAATGCAGAAGGCATCGATTTCGTCTGCCTTGAGCTGCGATTCGTTGAGCAGCTCATGCAGATGCGCCGGCACTTTGAGCAGGGCAAAGTTGAACACCTGGCGGCCATTCATGAAAAACACGCCGTCGCTGACCTTCAGGTGCGGCGCACCGGAACCGTCAGTACCGAACTTCGACTTGCCGAGCAACCACGGGGCATCTTCACCCATCCAGGTGGCAGTGGCGGCATCGCCGAAGAGCATGGTGGTGTTGCGGTCTTCCGGGTCAACGATCTTGGAATACGGGTCGGCGGTGATCAGCAGGCCGTTTTTCAGGCCGGTGGCTTCCATGAAGCCTTTCATCGCGTAGATGCCGTAGACATAGCCTGAGCAACCCAGCGAGATATCAAACGCCGCCACATGGGTTGGCAGGCCCAGTTTGTCCTGGACGATGGCGGCCGTGTGGGGCAAGCCTTCCTCATCGCCGTTTTGGGTCACGACGATCAGCGCGTCGATGGACTCGCGCTTCAAATCAGGGTTGTTGGCAAACAAGGCGTTGACCGCCTCGACGCACAGGTCGGAGGTTTCCTGCGCAGCATCCTTGCGCGGCAGGAACGCCGAACCGATCTTGCCAATGATGAAGTCCTCATCCTTGGCGAATTTGGCGCCCTGGGCGTAGTTATCGACCCCGTCTGCCGGCACGTAACTGGCGATGCTTTTTATGCCAATCATTGTGGCTTCCCAATACTAAATAGCTGGATAACACCCCTCGGGCTACGCCGGGAGCGCTGACAATAAAGGGGATAACCCCGTAAAAATATCGCTGAAAGCCCCCGCGCAAAGACCCTGCGACGACTTATCCTTTTCACACGATACAGTGAAGATGCGCTTTATGACTCACAGGTCACTCAATTTTGTGCGCTTTGTGCAAAACCCTGCAACATTCTCGGCCCCAGAAACGACAACGGCCCACCCTGTTGCCAGGGTGGGCCGCTTGTTCGCTCGCCGGTTACATGCGGCTGAACAGGCTCAACTGGGAGATCTTCACAAACGCCAGCTGCGAAGCCTGCAGCATGGTCTGCTGCAATGTCAGGTCAATGGCCGCCTGGCCCATGTCAACGTTCGCCAGCGATGACATGGTGGAGGTGTTGGCCAGCCCCAGGCTGGTGTTTTCCTGGCTCTGGATATCCAGGGCGTTCTGGCGCGCGCCAATCGAGCCACGCACCTGGTCGATCTGCGCCGAAGCGTTGGCCAGGTTACCGATGGAGGTATTGATCACGTCCTTGAGATTGTTCATGGCCACCGGGTCGCCATCGGCCGGGGTTTCCAGCGCCTTGCGCAGTTGGCCCAGCGTGTCCAGGGCGTTCATGTTCTTGTTGCTGGTGGCATTCACCGAAAACTGATCACCCGCCCCCGGCGCGCCACTCACATCGAAGGTCACCCCGGCAGCCGTGATCGACGTCGCGCCGGTGGCCATGGTGCCTGTGGCAATCGACTTACTGTTCGCCGAGTACGGCTGGGCGTACACCTCATAGTCATTGCCGCTGGTGAACTTGATCACCGCGCCCGAGTTCGGAAAGGTGCTGGCGTAGGCTGCCTGGTCGGTGACCCGGCCACCGGTCAACTGCGCCGTAGACGGATTACTGGCTGTACGCGAACTGCTGAACGTGTCCGGCTTGCTCTCCAGCGTAAAGGCCTTGCCCGCCACCAGCGCGTCAGACGGCGCGCCCGAGGCCACATCAGACCCAAGGTTCAGGCTGATGTCGAACTTGACCCCGCGCAGGTTGACGCTGGACGCGCCTTCCTTGGTGGAATCAAATGTGCCGTTACCGGTGATCTCGGACGTAACGTCGTTGCCGTCCTTGTCGGTCACGCTGTATTGGGTGCTGCTGGAGAAGGTCAGCTTGTACGGCTGGCCATCGGCAAAATTCTTCGTGTAAGCGGTGCCCGAGGTGACCAGGCCCGCCGAAATCGCGATTTTGCCGTCGTTGACCGCCGGCGGCAAAATCGTCGCCTGAGTGCGACCGGTGTTGCCGGAGCTTTCCAGCAGCGTCTTGCCGGTATCGCCCGCGGCAACCGTCAAGTTGCTCGACACTTGCAGGCTCAGCGGCGTCTCATCACCCTGGTAGGTGTAGGTGCCATCGTTGTTACGGCTGTAGGGCGGCGTGTCGGTCTTGGCCCCGGAAAACATGTAGTTGCCGCTGGAATCCTTGGTGTTGAGCAGGCCCAACACCTGGTCTTCGAGCGCGCCGACCTGAGCGGCGATAGCCTTGCGGTCGTCATTGCTGAGCTTGAGGTTACCCGCCTGCAACGCCAGGCCGCTGGCGGTTTGCATGGCCGTGTTGATGCTCGACAACACGCTTTCCTCGTTGGTCAGCGAGTTTTGCAGGCTGGTGATGTTGCCGTTGTACTGGCCCAGCATGTCTTTCTGCTGTTGCAGCATCAGCAATTGCGCGGCGGCTACCGGATCATCCGAAGCGGTCTGCACGCGCACGCCGGAGCTGGCCTGGTCCTGAGCCTTCACCACACCCGAATAGTTATCCTGATATTTGGCGGAGCTGGTGTCGAAATACTGCTGTGTAGAGATACGCATCGTTCCAGACTCCTTTAAAGGGCGTTGATCAGTGTGCTGAAGGTTTCTTGCGCGGCCTTGATGATCTGCGACGACGCGGTGTAGTACTGCTGGAACTTGATCATGTCGCCCGCCTCCTCATCCAGGTTGACCTGGGACACGGAGTCGCTGGCCGCCTTGTTCGCGGCCAGCAATGCGCCGGTGGCGGTGCTGTCGGTGTTGGCCTGGGCGGCCTTGGAACCGACTTGGGACACCAGCCGGCTGTTGGCGCTGACCAGGCTCACGCCCGCATTGCCATCCACCGCGCCGACCGTCGCCTTGGTCTGCAAACCCAGCAATTGCTGAGCGTTGCGGCCATCGGAGGTGGCGCCGCTGTTGAACGAGAAAGTCGTGCTGTCGCCGTTGGCGGGTGCGCCCGCCACCGTGGTGTCGAAACTGAAGCTCTTGCCTGGAATCAACGTGCCGCTGGCATCACGCATTGGCACACTGATAGAGACCTTGTTGCCCTGGCCCGGAATGATGCTGCCGGTGCCGATCGAGTTGCCCTGGGCATCGCTCACTGTGTAGGACTGGGTGCCGTCTGCCGCAGGCTTGCCGAACACCATCTTCACTGGCATCGAGTTTTCGATCCCGGTGCGCAATTGCGCGCTGGCGGCGCCGCCATTGATATCGATCGGCAGCGTCAATGTCGGTGGTGTGAACGTGCCGGTGCCAGTGTTGGTAGTGCTGGAATTACCGGCCAGTGGCGCCGCGAACGCGAGCTTGTTCGGGTCTTTGAGGTCGACACTGATGTTGCTGGCCCCGGTCGCCGTCGGGCTGACCTTGAAGCTGTCACCGGCAGCCATCGGCCCCTTGCCATCCAGTGCCAGGGTGAAGCCGTCGATCACGGGCGGCGGCGTGGTGGTGGTGTCGAACGAGCCCATGGCTTTACCGTCGGAGCGCACCACGTTGTACTGGTTGCCGCTGGTGAAGGTGACTTTGTAGTCGAAGGTCGAGAGCTTGCTGCTGTCGGCAATCGTCACATTCAGGTTGCCCGAGCCTGCGCTGTTACCCGAGGCTGCCTGGCTACGCTGGGTGATGGCCGCGGCGCTGTTGATGTCGCTGAACAACGAAGAACCGAAATCGCTGTTCAGGTCCAGGCCCTGGCCCAACTGGCTGTTGACGCTGTCAGCGGTGGCAATGGCAATGCGGCCCAGGTCATTGATGGCCGGCATCAGCGCATCACTGCGATAACGCAACAGGCCGCCGATGCTGCCGCCGGACACCACGTTGCCGATGTCCATCGGCGTGTCGCCCATGTTGAGCTGAATGGTGTACTGGCTGTTGTCGGTTTTGCTCGGCACCGCCGAAATCGTGTTGGCCACACCGCCTTCGACCAGCGACTGGCCGGTGCCGGTGGTGATGCTGAACTGGCCGTTCTTCTCGGTGGCCGTTACGCCGATCAGCTCGTTGAGCGAACGCACTGCCTCGTTACGCGCATCCAGCAGGTTGGCCGGCGCACTGGTCGACGAGCCCTGGGCGGTTGAAATTTGCGTGTTCAGCGAGGCAATCGACGAGGTCAGCTTATTGACCTGATCACTCATGGTGCTCAGCTGACTGTTGATGCTTTCTTTTTGCTGGGTCAGTTGGGTGGAGATCGCGTTGAAGCGGTCGCTCAAGGTCTGGGCGCTGGTCACCAGCAGCTGGCGCGCGGACACGTCGCTGGGGGTCGCTGCCGCGGTCTGCAGGGAAGCAAAAAACGCGCTGAGCACCGCAGACATGCCGGTGGACTTGTCAGACAGGGTCTTGTCAATCGCAGCCGCCTGGCCCGCGTAGGCGGTGGCGTCGCTGTTGAGGGCCGTGCTGCTCTGGTAAGCGGCGCCCAAGAAATCGTTATAGATGCGGCGCACATCCGCCAGGGTCGTGCCGCTGCCGATGTACACGCCACCGTACTGATTGCTGGCGCTGGCGTTCTGGGTGGTCTGCTGACGCGAGTATCCCGGGGTGTTGACGTTGGCAATGTTGTTACTCAGGACCGACAACGATCCTTGAGCGGCGTTGAGCCCCGACATCCCGATATTGAGCAAACTCATGATTCAGACCTTATAAATGAGTGGATGCGCCCGCGGCAGCGTAATCCTGGTAACTGTTCATCGTTCTGGCGATCTGCGAAATCTTGCTGGCGTAGTCCGGGTCGGTTGCGTATCCGGCTTTTTGCAACTCGCGCACAAACTGTTCCGGGTTGTCGGCTGATTTCACAACTTCTTTATAGCGATCATTGCTTTGCAGCAATGTCACCAGATCGTGGAAGCTGTCCTGATAGGAGTTGTAGGAACGGAATTGCGCCGTTTCCTTGACCATCGACCCATCACGAAACTCGCTGGTAATTGCACGCGCCTGGCCGCCCTGCCAACTCTGCCCGGCCTTGATGCCGAACAGGTTGTGACTGCTGCTGCCGTCCTCGGCGCGCATCACTGATTTGCCCCAACCGGTTTCCAGCGCGGCCTGGGCCACCAGGTACTTGGGATCGACACCGATGCGCGCGGCGGCCGCCTTGGCCATCGGCAGCATGGTGGCGACAAATTCATCCTGCGAGCTGAAGGCTTTCTTCGCCGGCGCCAGCGGAGGCTGGGCGATGGCGCGGCCATACACCTGCATGCGCCCGCTCGGTACGGCAATGCTGCGCGCGCTGCTGTTGACCACGTTGTCGGCGGCGGCGCTGTTACGCAGCGGCGCGCTCTTGGCATCGATGGCGACCGGCGCGTTCGGCACGATACCGGCCAACAGACGGTCAGTCAGCTTGCTCGGCAAGGCGATACGGCGCTGGTTCATCAGCTCCATGTCGTTGGCGTGCGCGCTCGCGCCTTCAGGCACGGCCACGCGATAAGCCCACAGCGGACGCTGGCCATTGGAGCGGCCCAACGGCCCTGCGGCCTGGGTGCCTGCGGCGATTTCAGTCGGCACATCGACCTTCTTCGCCGGCGCCGGCGCCGCCTCCGGGCCCTGCAACGTGGCCGCCTGGGCGTCCACCGGCTTGTTCTTCTGCATCTGGCGCATCAGCACGTCGGCCAGGCCAATACCACCGCCTTCGCGAGACATCGAAACCGCCAACTGCTGGTCGTACATTTCCTGGTATTGCTTGGCCGCCGGCGTATTCAGCGGGTTGTCCTTGCCCAGCGCTTCCGTAGCCGAGCGCATGGACTTGAGCATCTCGCTGAGAAACAGCGACTCGAACTCCTGCGCGACTTTGCGCATGTTGCCTTCGCTGTTCTTGTCGGCGCCGACCTTGAGCTGGTTAAGCCGGTTCAGGTCGGAGTAAGACCCCGAATCTGCCGTGCTGCTGATCCCGCTCTGGCGCATATCCATGACCATGGCTCAGATCACTATCAGGTCGGCTTGCAAGGCGCCGGCCTGTTTCAGCGCTTCGAGGATCGCCATCAAGTCGCCTGGGGCTGCGCCCACCTGGTTCACCGCGCGGACAATCTCGTCCAGCGTGGTGCCGGGGCCGAACTTGAACATCGGCTTGGCTTCTTGCTGAGCATTCACCCGAGACCGCGGCACCACCGCCGTCTGGCCATTGGACAAGGGCCCAGGCTGACTGACGATCGGGTCTTCGGTGATGGTCACGGTCAGGCTGCCGTGGGTCACGGCCGCCGGCGATACCTTGACGTTCTGACCGATCACGATCGTGCCGGTACGCGAATTGATGATGACCTTGGCCACCGCCTGGCCTGGATCGACCTCAAGGTTTTCCAGGATCGACAGGTAATCGACGCGCTGGCTTGGGTCCAGCGGCGCGGTGACGCGGATCGAGCCGCCGTCAATGGCCTGGGCGACGCCAGGGCCGAGCATGTCGTTGATCTTGTCGACCACGCGCTTGGCGGTGGTGAAGTCCGAACGGTTGAGGTTCAAGGTCAGGCTGTTGCCCTGGTTGAAGCCGCTGGGCACGGTGCGTTCCACCATGGCGCCACCTGGAATTCGTCCGGCAGACGGCACGTTAACGGTGATCTTCGAACCGTCACGGCCCTCGGCGTCAAAACCACCGACCACCAGGTTGCCCTGGGCGATGGCGTAGACGTTGCCGTCGATACCCTTGAGCGGCGTCATCAGCAACGTGCCGCCGCGCAGGCTTTTGGAGTTACCGATGGACGAGACGGTGATGTCCACCACCTGACCCGGCTTGGCGAACGCCGGCAAATCGGCACTGATAGACACGGCCGCAACGTTTTTCAGCTGCACGTTGCCCGAACCCGCCGGCACCTTGATGCCGAACTGCGAGAGCATGTTGTTGAAGGTCTGCAGGGTGAACGGCGTCTGAGTGGTCTGGTCACCCGTGCCGTTAAGCCCCACCACCAGGCCGTAGCCGATCAGTTGGTTGGAGCGCACACCGGAAATACTGGCGATGTCTTTCAACCGCTCAGCAAAGGCCCCTGTGCTCAAGGCCAGCAACAACGCGGCAGCCATCAGCTGTTTGAGTTTCAAAGTGGCCACCTAGAAAGGGAACAGCGGGCTAAGGAAGAAACGGTCGAACCAGCCCGGCTGACTCGCATCAGCAAACGAACCCGTACCCGAGTAGGTAATGCGCGCATCGGCAATCCGCGTCGACGGCACGGTGTTGTCGGTGGAAATATCATCGGCGCGGACCATGCCCGCAATGCGCACCAGCTCGTCGCCGGTGTTGAGGGTCATCCACTTTTCACCGCGTACGGCGATGATGCCGTTGGGCAGTACATCGGCGACAGTCACGGTGATCGAACCGGTCAGGCTGTTGCCCTGCCCCGCCGCACTCTTGCCGTTGGTGGCGCGGTCGCCGCTGTAGCCGGCGTCCAGGCTCAGGTCACCGCTGCCCAGCGGGTTATTGGTGTTGGGCACGCCACCGAACAGCGACGTCAGACCAATGCTGGTCTTGCTGGTCTTGCCGATCTGCGAGTTGGCGTTTTTGCTGGCCTGGGTTTTCTCGTTCAGGGTGATGGTGATGATGTCACCCACGCGGAACGCCTTGCGGTCGCTGTACAGGTTCTGTTCGAAACCGGCCTGGTAGATCGAGCCATTGTTGGCCGCCGCCGGCAACGGCGTGCGCGGCAACACCGGCGCGTAGTACGGGTCATTGGGTTTTGGCGTCGGGGCGACACAGCCCGCGAGCACGGCGATCCCACTCAATGCCAGAACAGAAACATAGCGATTCATGACCCTTACCTCACGGTGTTGCAGGCGCCGTCGATGGCGCCCCATAGACTTGATTACAGATTCTGCGTTACGAACGAAAGCATCTGGTCGGCGGTGGAAATCACCTTGGAGTTCATCTCATAGGCGCGCTGAGTGGTGATCATGTTGACCATCTCCTCAACCGTGCTGACGTTGGAAGTTTCCAGGGTGCTTTGCAGCGTGGTGCCAAAACCGTTCAGGCCAGGGGTGCCGATTTGCGGCGCGCCGCTGGAGGCGGTTTCCAAGAACAGGTTGTTACCCATCGCCTGCAGGCCGGCCGGGTTGATGAAGTCGGCGGTTTGCAGGTTGCCGATCACTTGCGATGCCGGGTTGCCGGCCACGGTAATCGACACGGTGCCGTCGTTGCCGACGGTAAAGGTCTTGGCGTCCGCGGGAACCACAACAGCCGGCTCCAGGGCGAAACCGTTGGCCGTGACGATCTGGCCATTGGAGTCGAGGTGGAACGTGCCATCACGGGTGTAGGACGTGGTGCCATCGGGTTGCAGGATCTGGAAGAAGCCGCGCCCGTTGATGGCCATGTCCAATGGCTGACCGGTTTGCTGCAGGTTACCGGCGCTGAAGTTCTTCTGCGTGCCAACGATCTGCACACCGGTACCCAGTTGCAGGCCCGACGGCAATTCGCTGTCCTGGGTCGATTGGGCGCCCGGCTGCTTCTTGATCTGATAGAGCAAGTCCTGGAACTCGGCGCGGTCACGTTTGAAGCCCGTGGTCGACACGTTCGCCAAGTTGTTGGAAATGGTGGTCAGGTTGGTGTCCTGGGCGGACAAACCGGTTTTGGCAACCCATAGAGCCGGAAGCATGCTGTTCTCCTTCGTGCGCCTGTTTGTTGGCGCTGCGCTGCAAAATTAGTAGTCGGTCAGTAACGCGCCAATCAGCTCATCGCCAGAACGCGGGTCATGGCCTGGTCGTCTTCCTTGGCGCTGTTCATCATCTTGATGTGCAGCTCGAACTGCTTGGAAAGCGACAGCACCGCGGTCATTTCTTCAACGGCGTTGACGTTGCTTGCCTGCAGGAAGCCCGACGTCAGCGTGACGTTGGCGTTCGCCTGGGCCGGCTGGCCATCCTTGGTGTGGATGGTGCCGTCCAGGCCCTTGGTCATGTTCTTGAGGTCCGGCTGGACCAGCTTGATGCGGTCCACTTCAGCCATGACCCGCGGGCCTTCACCCATGGCGCGGATGCTGATGGTGCCGTCGGCACCCACTTCGATTTTCTGCTGCGGCGGCACCGCAATCGGGCCACCGTTGCCCATGATCGGCATGCCGTTGCCGGCCCGCAGCACGCCCAGCGCATCCACATTCATGCTGGCGCTGCGCACGTAGGCTTCACTGCCATCGGGGGTTTGCACGGCCATCCAACCGTCGCCGCTGACCGCTACATCGAGGTCACGACCGGTTTCGATCATGGCGCCCGGGGAGAAGTCGGTGCCCGGACGCTCGGTCATGGCAAACGCGCGCGCCGGAAAGCTGTCACCAAACACCGGCATCGAACGCGCCTGCTCCAGGTCACGCTGAAAACCGTTGGTGGAGATGTTCGCCAGATTGTTGGCATGGGCCTTCTGCGCCAGTGCATTCTGGCTGGCGCCGGTCATTGCCACATAAAGGTACTTGTCCACGCTCTATCCTCTTTCTGACGGACGCTTGCCGCCCACCGCTGTACTGAGGAGGCTTAAGCAATTTGCGAACCAACTTTTAAAAACGAGGAAAAGTCCAGGCAGTACGGGGGTTTGCGGGGAGGCACGGAGATTATGAGGCTGGACGAGAGTCGAAAAAACGGCGGACTACTGCCGCCTGCGGCAAGCACAGGTCTTGAAGATGACAAATAACAAATGTGGGAGCTGGCTTGCCTGCGATGGCGGTGTATCAGTGGGTACATCAGCTAAATGACCCACCGCCATCGCAGGCAAGCCAGCTCCCACAGGGGATGCGTTCACTTGTCGGCCTTGAGGATTTCGTAATCGCGCAGCTTATTGGCGATGGTGGTGTGCGACACGCCCAAGCGCTTGCCCAGTTGCCGGCTGCTGGAATGCTCGGCATATAAGGCTTCCAGCACCGCCTTCTCGAACCGGCCGACGATCTGCTCCAACCCGCCCTCCAACGAGAAATCGCCAAGCGGCTGACGCACGCCGTAATCCGGCAAGCGAATATGCTCAGCCTTGACCGTCCCGCCTTCGCACAACGACACCGCCTGAAACAGCACGTTTTCCAGCTGGCGCACATTGCCCGGCCAGTGATAGTGGCTGAGCCGATCCATCGCAGCCGGTGCCAGCTTGGGCAGCGGGCAGCCGATCTGCCGGCTGGCTTGATCGAGGAAATGCTCAACCAACGGCGCCAACCCATCCAAGCATTCGCGCAGCGGCGGGATATGCAGCGACAGCACATTGAGGCGGTGATAAAGGTCCTGGCGGAATTCGCCGCGGGCGCAAAGCTCAGACAAGTCCACCTGCGTCGCACAGATCACCCGTACATCCAGGTAGACCTCTTCATCACTGCCCACCCGGCGAAAGCATCCGTCCTGCAGAAAACGCAGCAATTTCACCTGCAGACGCGCGCTCATTTCGCCGACGCCATCGAGAAACAACGTACCGCCTGCCGTCAGCTCCAGCAGACCCAGCTTGCCTTCGGCCCGCGCGCCTTCAAACGCACCAGGCCCGTAGCCAAACAGCTCAGTCTCGGCCATTGACTCCGGCAAGCCTGCGCAATTGAGCGCCATCAATGGCGACTGCCCACGCGGGCTGGCCAGGTGACAAGCGCGGGCCAACAGCTCTTTGCCGGTGCCGGTTTCGCCTTCTATTAATAGAGGCGCATCCAAAGGCGCCATGCGCCGCGCCTCACGCACCACGGCCGCCATGACCCTGGAGCTCTGGAAGATGCTGTCGAAACCACGCAATTCCTGCTTGCGCACGTTGTAGATGCGCTCCCCGACGCGGTCGGCGCGGTGCAGGGTCAGCACGGCACCCGCCATGGCTTCGCTGTCATCGTGTTCGGAGGATTGCAGCGGCGCGATGTCCGCCAGGAATACGTCGCCCTTGACCTTGACCCGCAAGCCATTGATCCGCGACTTGCTCGCCCGCACCAGTTCCGGCAGATCGAAGTCTTCGGCATAGCGCGACAGTGGAATGCCCGGCACCTCGTCCACGCGCACCCCGAGCAACTGCGCCGCCGCGCGGTTGGCGGCAACGATGGAGCCGCCCATGTCGATCGACAGCACCGGAAATTCCAGGGCGCCAAGCAGCGCATTGAGCTCCATATGCCGACGCTCGCTGGGCATCAGCCCTACCCGCTTGACGCCAAACACCCCGGCAATGGCTTCAAATTGCGGGCGCAGCGCCTGGAATTGCATGTTCACCAGGTTGGGGCAAAACAGGTAAATCGCATTGCCATGTTCGCCGCCGACCTCGCCCTTCGCGACGTTGACGCCGTACTCCACCAACAGGTTGAGGATGTCCCGCAGGATGCCGATGCGGTTCTGGCAGTGCACTTTAATACGCATGAAAAAGCCCGAAAGGTGGGAAGGCGCCGCGTCTTTTTGCCGCTGGGCGCAGATAGTCGTCAAGATTATGTGACAGCCCGAGAGCATTTCACAGCCCAAGACAACGACGAGCCGGGCTATCGTAACGAATACTTTACAAAAAAACGGTAACATTTCCTACAGAATTAGGCCGCAGCCCGATGGAATCCGGCGCCTTGCGGGTTATCAATAGGCTCATCGCAGGACATAACAAGAACGAATGCCTAGCAGGAGAGCCGTATGAAGCAAACGCACTACGTGGCCCGCGAGCCCGATGCGCAAGGTTTTATCCACTACCCGCCGGAAGAACACGCGGTGTGGAACACCCTGATCACGCGCCAGTTGAAAGTGATCGAGGGCCGCGCCTGCCAGGAATACCTGGACGGCATCGACAAGCTCGGCCTGCCGCTGGACCGCATTCCGCAACTGGGTGAAATCAACCAGGTGCTGGCCGAGACCACCGGCTGGCAAGTCGCCCGCGTGCCGGCGCTGATCCCCTTCCAGACCTTCTTCGAATTACTCGCCAGCAAGCAGTTTCCGGTGGCGACCTTTATTCGGACCCGCGAAGAACTGGACTACCTGCAAGAGCCGGATATTTTCCACGAGATCTTCGGCCACTGCCCGTTGTTGACCAATCCTTGGTTCGCCGAATTCACCCACACTTACGGCAAGCTCGGCCTGGCCGCGACCAAGGAACAGCGCGTGTACCTGGCGCGCCTGTACTGGATGACCATCGAGTTCGGCCTGGTGGACACCCCGCAAGGCCGGCGCATCTACGGTGGCGGCATTCTGTCGTCGCCCAAGGAGAGCGTGTACTGCCTGTCGGATGAGCCCGAGCACCAAGCCTTCGACCCGCTCGAAGCGATGCGCACGCCGTATCGGATCGACATCCTGCAACCACTGTATTTCGTCCTGCCTGAGCTCAAGCGCCTGTTCGACGTGGCGCAGGAAGACATCATGGGCATGGTCGAGCGCGGTATGCAGCTGGGTCTGCACGCGCCGAAATTTCCGCCCAAACCCAAAGCGGCTTGAACCTTATGTTTTCAGGCCAGGTGAGTCTGTTCCCTGGCCGCGCGTTGCTTTAGGGTGACGCCACTGACGACCGTTTTTCAAACACTCGAATTCAGGACACTTCCCATGACCACCTTGAACCAAGCCCACTGCGAAGCCTGCCGTGCCGACGCCCCGCAAGTCAGCGATGAAGAGTTGCCGGTACTGATCAAGCAGATTCCCGACTGGAACATCGAAGTCCGCGACGGCGTGATGCAGCTGGAAAAGGTTTTTCTGTTCAAGAACTTCAAATTTGCCCTGGCCTTTACCAACGCCGTGGGTGAAATCTCTGAAGCCGAAGGCCACCACCCTGGCCTGCTCACCGAGTGGGGCAAAGTCACCGTGACCTGGTGGAGCCACTCGATCAAAGGCTTGCACCGCAACGACTTCATCATGGCCGCGCGCACGGACGAAGTGGCCAAGGACGCCGAGGGCCGCAAGTAATGCATTTCGATGCGATTGGCCGCGTGCCCGGCGACCCGATCCTCGGGCTGATGGACCTGTATGCCCAGGACAGCAACCCGAACAAGTTCGACCTGGGTGTCGGCGTCTATAAAGACGACCAGGGCCTCACGCCGATTCCGCACTCGGTAAAACTCGCCGAACAGCGGCTGGTAGACACTCAGACCACCAAGACCTACATCGGCGGCCACGGCGATGCGGCATTCGGTGCGTTGATCAGCGAACTGGTGCTCGGCGCCGACTCGGCCTTGATCCGCGACCGCCGCGCCGGCGCAACGCAAACCCCAGGCGGCACCGGCGCCCTGCGCCTGAGCGCGGACTTTATCGCCCATAACCTGCCGGGGCGTGGCGTGTGGCTGAGCAACCCGACCTGGCCGATCCACGAAACCATCTTCGCCAAAGCCGGGCTCAAGGTCAGTCACTACCCCTATGTGGGCGCCGACAACCGCCTGGATGTGGCCGCGATGTTGGCAACACTTGCCACGGTGCCCGAGGGCGACGTGGTGTTGCTTCATGCGTGCTGCCACAACCCGACTGGTTTTGACCTGTCCCAGGACGACTGGCGCCAGGTGCTGCAGATCGTGCGCGAGCGCCAATTGCTGCCGCTGATCGACTTCGCCTATCAAGGCTTCGGCGACGGTCTGGAGCAAGACGCCTGGGCCGTGCGATTGTTTGCCGCCGATCTGCCGGAAGTGCTGATCACCAGCTCCTGCTCGAAAAACTTTGGCCTGTACCGCGACCGTGTCGGCGCGTTGATCGTGTGCGCGGCGGATGCTGAAAAGCTCACGGATGTGCGCAGCCAGCTGGCAAACACCGCGCGTAATCTGTGGTCGACGCCGCCGGACCATGGCGCCGCCGTGGTCGCGACCATTCTTGGGGATGCCGAGCTGAAAAAGCGCTGGAGCGACGAAGTCGAAGCCATGCGCTCACGGATCGCGCAGCTGCGTTCCGGCCTAGTGGAGGCGTTGGCGCCCCACGGGCTGGCCGAACGCTTTGCGCATATCGGTGCGCAGCGTGGGATGTTTTCCTACACCGGCTTGAGTGCCGAACAAGTCAAGCAACTGCGCGAGAAGCACAGCGTGTATATGGTCAGTTCGGGGCGGGCTAACGTGGCGGGCATCGACGCGACGCGTTTGACCCTGCTGGCCGAGGCCATCGCCGACGTTTCCAACTGAAAAAACCGAATCAAACTGTGGGAGCTGGCTTGCCTGCGATGGCGGTGTATCAGTCACTGAACAGGCTGACTGAACGACCGCTATCGCAGGCAAGCCAGCTCCCACATTTGAACGGAGTGAGGCCTTTAGCCCGCAACCATCTCGGCTTTCAGCTGCGCCTCTTTCGCCTGCGCATCCGCCAACCGATACAACTCGATCTGCCCGTCCCAGTGCTCGATCAGCGCCGTGCACGACTCCACCCAGTCCCCGCAGTTGAGGTAATCCACCTCGCCCACCTTGCGAATTTCCGCGTGGTGAATATGCCCACAGACCACGCCATGCAGCTCGCGCCTGGTGACTTCGTGGGCGATCGCCTCCTCAAAGTCGCTGATAAAACTCACTGCCGTCTTGACCTTGTGCTTGAGGTACGCCGACAGCGACCAGTAGCCGTAGCCATACCGCGCCCGCCAGTGATTGAGCCAGCGGTTCAGCGTGAGTGTGAACTCGTAGGCCGAGTCGCCGAGAAACGCCAGCCAGCGGTGGTAACGGGTGATCACATCAAACTGGTCGCCGTGAATTACCAGCAAGTGACGGCCATCGGCGGTGACGTGCACCGCTTCGTCCACCAGTTGGATATTGCCCAGGATCAGCTTGGAATAGCGCCGCAGGAACTCGTCATGGTTGCCGGTGACATAGATCACCTCGGTGCCGCGCTTGGCCATGGTCAGCAAGCGGCGGATCACGTTGGTATGGGCCTGGGGCCAATACATGCCGCCGCGCATTTTCCAGCCGTCAATGATGTCGCCCACCAGGTACACCTTGTCGGCGTGGTAGCCCTTGAGAAACCGCGACAAGTGTTCGGCCTGGCAGTCCCGCGTGCCCAGGTGCACGTCGGAAATCCACAAGGTACGAACCCGTTGTTTAGGACCGGGTTTGGCGAATTCGGCACGGGTCATGGGCATCCCTCGACGCTGTTTTAGCGAGCTTGCGCCCTGGTGGTTAACAGCCCATGACAGCGGTGCGTCAGTCTGATGACAGCGCCTGGCGCCCGTGAAGCGTTGTAGACTGGCGCCCTGCACCCTCAGGAGACCGCGATGAGACCGACGCTCACGCTGCGCCACTACCTCGAAGAGCCTCTTGCCCACAGCCATGACCATGCGCAGTTGGTGTTCGGCCTGTCCGGGCACCTGGACCTGGAAGTCGATGGCCGGGGCAGCCAGGTGCGCGAAAGCAGCGTGATGGTGCTGCCCTTTTCCGCTCACCACGCCTGCGGCAGCCGCGATGGCAGCCGGTGCCTGGTGCTGGATGTGCCCACCGAACACTGGGTGCTGGACTCCTTGGGCGAGCATGCCGACGCCAGCCGCCGCCTGCTCGATCAACCGGCGCGCCTGACTCTGGATTCGCGGCAAAGCCAGCTGGTGCAATGGCTGGCGCACAGCCCGGTGGATGACCCGTTGATCGTGCAGCAAGGCGCGGTGCTGTTATTGGCCAGCCTCAATCACCCGCTGGCCCAACCGGTACCGGGGCGGCGCCTGCCGTATGCGGCGTTTGATGCGCATATCGAGCGACACGTTGCGCATCCGTTGCAGGTCGCGGACCTTGCGCGCATTGCCGGCCTGTCGGTCGCGCGCCTGCACGCGCGCTTTATCGCCGAGTGCGGGCAGACGCCGATGGACTACATTCGCGGGCGCCGCCTGCAGATGGCCTTGAACCTGTTGCGCAATACGCCGCTGCCCATCGGCGACATTGCCGAGCGCGTCGGCTACAGCTCGCAAAGTGCGTTTGCCGCCGCGATGTTGCGCGAATTTGGCGCATCACCGGGCGCATTGCGGCGCTCATCATAGTCTTGCGACAAAAAACGCGAGCCGGACGACAGACGCCCACGCCCTCAACCCTCTAGACTGCGATTCTGTCACCCCCGTTGGTTCAAGGATCGCAATGACTCCCCGCTCAGCCCTCGGCGCTCTGCATATCGGCGCACTGATGTTTGGCCTCACCGGCGTATTCGGCAAGCTGGCGGCGGCCTCGCCCGCCATCATCGTCTTCGGCCGGGCGGCCTTCGCCGTGGTGGCGCTCGCCGTGTTTGCGCGATTCGCCAGCAACACCACCTGGAAAACACTCCAGATGCGCGACTGGCGCCGCCTGCTGATCAGCGGCGTACTGCTCGCGGCGCATTGGGTGACCTTCTTCATCGCGGTCAAAGTCGCCGGCGTTGCCGTCGCCACGCTTGGGTTTACCGCGTTCCCGGCATTTACCGTGATTCTCGAAGGGCTGATCTTCCGCGAGCGCATTCGCGCCAATGAAGTGCTGCTGGTGGTACTGGTCAGTGTCGGCCTGATCCTGGTGACGCCAGACTTCAACCTCGCCAGCGCAGCCACCGGCGGCCTGCTCTGGGGTATTGCCTCGGGCCTGCTGTTTTCGCTGCTGTCGCTGAACAACCGCGCCAGTTCCGGGCGCATCCCCGCGGTGCAGGCGGCACTGTGTCAGAACCTGGTGGTCGCGGCTTGTTTGCTGCCGGTGGCGGCACCCGGGCTGGCGGATGTGCGGGCAATTGACTGGTTGTGGATCGGGCTGCTCGGGGTGTTCTGTACCGGCCTGGCCCACAGCCTGTTTGTCGCCAGCCTGGCGGTGATCAAGGCGCGCACCGCCTCGGTGGTGTTTGCCATGGAGCCGGTCTACGGCATCACCGCGGCCTGGGTGCTGTTTGCCGAAACCCCGACCTTGCGCATGCTGCTGGGCGGCGCGCTGATCATCGTCGCCATCGTGCTTTCCGGGCTGATGGGCAGCACCAGCCAGGCCAAAGCGCCTGCGGCGACGGCCTGATGCTCAGGCTTTGCGGTCGTTGTGGCCCAGATCGCGCTGCGGGTCGATCTGGTCACGCACGCGCTGCTTGAGCACCTTGGCTTCGGGGAAGCCACCGTCGGCCTTGCGCTCCCAGATCTGCACGCCATCGCAGGTGATGCGAAACGCGCCGCCGGTGGCCGGCTCCAGCGCCACACGACCCAGGTCATCGGCAAACGTACTCAACAACTCCTGGGCCAGCCACGCGGCGCGCAACAGCCACTGGCACTGGGTGCAATAGGTGATGACGATCTCTGGTTTGCTCAGCGACATAATTTGAGAGGTTCCTGGCATAACGGGCTGGGTGGATCGGGTGGCTATAATACCGGCCTTTCGCCCAGCCTCGAGATTCATGATGCGCCGCCTGTTGTCTTGCCTGTTCCTGTGTTTGCTTCCACTGCTCGCCGACGCCGTTGAAACACCCCGCCCCAAAATCGGCCTTGTGCTGTCCGGCGGCGCCGCGCGTGGCCTGGCGCATATTGGTGTGCTCAAGGCTCTGGAGGAGCAAGGGATCCAGATCGATGCGATTGCCGGCACCAGCATGGGCGCGGTGATTGGCGGGCTGTACGCCTCGGGCTACAAGATTGATGAGCTGGAAAAGCTCGCGCTGAATATCGACTGGCAACAAGCGCTGTCCGACGCACCGCCACGCGAAGACGTGCCGTTTCGACGCAAACAGGATGACCGCGACTTTTTGGTCAAACAGAAGCTCAGTTTCCGCGACGACGGCAGCCTCGGCCTGCCACTCGGCGTGATTCAGGGTCAGAACCTGGCACTGCTGCTGGAAAGCATGTTCGCCCACAGCAGCAACACGCGTAACTTCGACAAGCTGCCGATCCCGTTCCGCGCAGTGGCCACCGACATCACCACCGGCGAAAAAGTCGTGTTCAACAAAGGCCACCTGCCCCAGGTGATCCGCGCGAGCATGTCGATCCCGGCGGTGTTCGCCCCGGTGGAAATCGACGGCCGGCTGCTGGTGGACGGCGGCATGACCGACAACATCCCGCTGGACGTGGCCCGCGAGATGGGCGTCGACATTGCCATCGTGGTCGACATCGGCACCCCGCTGCGCTCGCGCAAGCAACTTGCCACTGTGGTCGATGTGCTCAACCAGTCGATCACCCTGATGACCCGGCGCAACTCCGAAGAGCAACTCAAGGCGCTGCACCCCAAGGATGTGCTGATCCAACCGCCGCTGGCGGCCTACGGCGTGACGGACTTCGGCCGCGCCAAGGACATGATCGACGCCGGCTACCGCGCCACCCGCGCGCTTGATGTACGCCTGGCGCACCTGCGCCCTGCTGAGCCTGTCGACCCGCAACTGATCGCCGCCCGCACACCCGGCGAGCGCACCCCCGTGATCACCGCCATCAAGGTGGAAAACGACTCGAAGGTCAGCGATGACGTGATCCGCTACTACATCCGCCAAAACCTGGGCGAGCCGCTGAACCTGGGCCGTCTGCAAACCGACATGGGCACCTTGTACGGCCTGGACTACTTCGAGCAGGTGCAATACCGCGTAGTGAAAAAGGGCCAGGACAACACCCTGGTGATCAGTGCACGCGGCAAACGCAGCGGCACCGACTACTTGCGCCTGGGCCTGAACCTGTCGGATGACATGCGCGGCGACAGCGCCTTCAACCTCGGCGCCAGCTACCGCATGAATGGCATCAACCGCCTCGGCGCCGAATGGCTGACGCGGGTGCAGATCGGTGATCGCCAAGAGCTGTACAGCGAGTTCTACCAGCCACTGGATGTCGGCTCACGCTACTTCGTCGCGCCCTATATCAGTGCCCAGGCGCAGAACGTTGAACTGATTCTGGACAACGACCCCATCTCCGAATACCGCCTGGAGCGTTATGGCTTTGGCTTGAACGTCGGCCGCCAGATCGGCAACAGCGGCGAGATCCGCTTCGGCGTCGGCGAAGCCTGGGGCAAGGCGGACGTGCGCATCGGCGACCGCGACCTGCCGAGCGTGAGCTTCAGCGAGGGCTTCTATGAACTGAAGTACTCGTTCGACTCGCTCGATAACGTGTACTTCCCGCACACCGGCGAAGACATCGGCCTGGCGTTCCGCGAATTCGAGCCAGGGTTAGGCTCGGACCAGCGCTATCGTCAGTGGGAGTTCAAACTGGACAAGGCCATGAGCCGCGGCCCGGACACGCTCATACTGGGCGGTCGTTACGGGCGCACGCTGGATAAATCCGACGTGGTGGTATCCAGCTTCCTGCTGGGCGGTGCGCGGCAATTGTCGGGCTTTCGCGAAGATGCAATCTCGGGGCAGAACATCGCCCTGATGCGCGCGGTGTACTACCGCCGCCTGACGCCGCGCTCGTACCTGCCGCTGGACTTCCCGCTGTACCTGGGGGCCTCGGTGGAACGCGGCCGGGCGTGGAACAACGACAATCAATTCGACAGCGGTTACATCAACGCTGCGAGTGTTTTCCTGGGGTTTGATACGCCGCTGGGGCCGCTGAATTTCAGCTATGGGTTCAATGATGACGATCAGCAGGCGGTGTACCTGAACCTCGGCCAGACGTTCTAGGCAGCGCACAAAAAAAGTGGGAGCTGGCACGCCAGCTCCCACTTTTTAATTTCTGGTGAATCCCGGATCAGGACTTTTCCAGATTTGCCAGGATGTGCCCATGCACACGCATGCACACGCGCAAATCCTCTTCATCCACGCCCACAAACAGCTCATGGCGCAACGCTGTGGCAATGGTTTCAATCTGGTCGATCAATGGGCGGGCGGTGTCGCACAGCAATATGCGTTTGGCACGACGGTCTTCAAGCACCGCCTGGCGTTGCACCAGACCCTGGCCTTCAAGGCTGTCGAGCAGGCGGGCCAGCGTCGGCCCTTCGACGCCAACACTTTGAGCCAGCTCGCGCTGAGTGGGCGCTTCCGCAAAACGGGCCAGGTGCAACAGCACCAGCCAACGCGCCTGGGACAAACCCAGCCCCGCCAAGCGGCGGTCCAGTTCGGCGCGCCAACCTCGGGACATTTGCGCCAACTGCATGCCAAAGCGGTGTTGATCGGTTAAAGGCATAAAAAACTCATGGTTTAGACTGAAAATAAAGTGTGGCTAATTATTAGTCAGCTAAGCATGAGCCATGCCAGGAGGCAAGGGCCGCTATGTACTGATTCGTTACATTGGCGCAATTGGCACACTAAATTTCGAATTCCGACTGCAAAGCAGCCCGCACGCAATACAAAACACCCTCAGGCACACGCCCGGTAAACAGCGGCGCGATCTCCGCAACTGGTGGCAATTCGCCCTCTCCGTCGAGGAATGCATCCTGGATTTCACCGAGCAGATCTTCCGGCAAATCAAGGGCTTGCTCCAACGACAACTGCTGCTTGCCGATGGATTCGGCCAGCAGGGTATAGACGTTTTTTTCCGAACATTGCAGTTGACCTGCAATCTGGATCGGGGTCATGCCGGCACGCGCCAGGCTGATCAGTTCGTGGCGAATATCGGCGACTTCCTTCGGCGCCTCGGCCTGGCCGCCGAGCACTTCGAGGAAGGCTTGCCCGTAGCGTTCCAGCTTGCGCGCGCCGACGCCACTGACCCGGGCCATTTCGGCCATGGTGGTCGGCTGCTCGCGCAGCATCTCCAGCAACGTGGAGTCGGGGAAAATAACGTAAGGCGGCACACTGTGTTCCTGCGCAAGTTTGCGTCGCAGGGTGCGCAAGGCTTCCCATTGCTCGCGCTCTTCGCCACGGACCAACTGGCTGGCCTGGCTGGTGCTGCTCTTGGCCGTGGTCTGCGGTTTGAGGTCGCGACGCAGCTCCAGGCTCACTTCGCCCTTGAGCAATGGCCGGCAACTGTCGTTCAGGCGCAGGCCGCCATAGCCTTCGAGGTCGATGTCCACCAGGCCGCGGGCGACCATCTGGCGGAACAATGAGCGCCACTCACCTTCAGCGCGGGCTTTGCCGACGCCATAGACCGAGAGTTTTTCGTGGCCGAAGCTGCGCACTTTTTCGTTGTCCTTGCCCAGCAACACATCCACCAGATGGCCCACGCCATAACGCTGGCCGGTGCGATAAATAGCCGACAACGCCTGGCGCGCAGGCTCAGTGGCATCCCAGGTCTGCACGCCGTCCACGCAGTTGTCGCAGTGGCCGCACGGCTCGGGCATGTCTTCGTCGAAGTACGCCAGCAGCGTTTGGCGGCGGCAGCGCGTCTCTTCACACAGCGACAGCATCGCGTCGAGCTTGTGTTGCTCCAAACGCTTGTGACGCTCGTCGCCCTCGGAGTTCTGCAGCATCTGCTTGAGCATCACCACGTCTTGCAGGCCATAGACCATCCAGGCATCCGCCGGCAGGCCATCACGGCCAGCGCGACCGGTTTCCTGGTAATACGCCTCGAGGGACTTGGGCAGGTCCATGTGCGCGACGAAGCGCACGTTGGATTTGTCGATGCCCATGCCGAACGCGATGGTCGCCACCATGATCAGGCCTTCCTCGTTGAGAAAGCGCTTCTGGTGGGCAGAGCGCGTTTCATTGGGCAGGCCCGCATGGTAAGGCAGCGCCGGGTAGCCTTGCTCGCAGAGGAACGCGGCCACTTCATCGACCTTCTTGCGCGACAGGCAATAGACGATGCCCGCATCGCTGCGCCGCTCCGACAGGAACGCCAGCAACTGCTTGCGCGGCTGCTCCTTGGGCACGATGCGGTAGAAGATGTTCGGCCGGTCGAAGCTCGACAGAAAACGCTCGGCGTTCTGCAAATGCAGGCGCTCGACGATTTCTTCACGGGTGCGTTTGTCGGCAGTGGCCGTCAACGCGATGCGCGGGACGTCGGGGAACAATTCCGCCAACTGGCCCAGCTGCAAATATTCGCGACGGAAATCGTGGCCCCATTGCGATACGCAGTGGGCTTCATCGATGGCGAACAGGGCGATTTCCAGGCTCTGCAAAAACGCCAGCATGCGCGGCTGCACCAGACGCTCAGGGGCCAGGTAAAGCATCTTGACTTCGCCGCGCTTGATGCGCGCGGCCAGGTCGCGCTGCTGCTCGGCGCTGAGGGTGGAGTTCAAGGACGCGGCGGCGACACCAAGCTCTTCAAGGGTGGCGACCTGGTCGTCCATCAACGCAATCAGCGGCGACACCACCACGGCCAGGCCGTTACGCAACAGCGCCGGCACCTGGAAGCACAACGACTTGCCGCCGCCGGTAGGCATCAGCACCAGGGCATCACCGCCACTGGCCACGCGCTCAATGATCGCACCCTGGCGGCCACGAAAACTGTCGTAGCCGAAGATGTCCTTGAGGACGCGTTGAGCCTGCTCGAGCATGTAAAACTCCAAAATGGTGCCGAAATCCCTCTGTACAGGCTGGCCGAAAAACCCCGGCTTCACGGGAAATAATCCGTAAGCGAAGTTTTCGCGGGTGGGCGCTGGGCCTGCAGGGGCATCACAAAACGCGGCAGTATACCCGAGCGTCGGTCCGCAAAGGGCGCCACTGACGAACAGCGACTGCTATCTAAACCTGGCAAATATGCCTTGCAGCTGGCCTGGGGGCTCAAGAAAGCCTAGAATTGCGCATCGTTTATTCCCAAGGTATGCCGTAATGTCCTTCGCTGAGCAACTAACCCGCCTGCAAGCCTTCCTCGACGCCGATGAGCTGCATGACGAGGCGCTGGACTACGTGGCCGCCCACGGCTACCTGACCGCCCTGTCGATCTCTTCCGACATCGTGCCGGACCGTGAGTGGATCGACGCCTTGTTCGCCGAAGAGCCGCACTATGCCGATGCCGCCCAACGCGAAGAAATCGAATCCACCCTGCTGGCCCTCAAGGCCCACATCGGTCGCCAGCTGGCTTCCGACGAGGAATTCGAGCTGCCTTGCGAGCTGGACCTGGGCGAAGACCCGGATGACTCCGACCTGCGCGGCTGGTGCATCGGTTTCATGGAAGGTGTGTTCCTGCGCGAAGCGGCCTGGTTCGAAACCGCCGAGGAAGAAGTCAGCGAAATGCTGCTGCCGATCATGGTCGGTTCGGGTCTGTTCGACGACCAGCCGGAATTCTCCGACATCGCTTCCGACGCCAACCTGATGGACGACATGATCGTACAGATCCCTGAAGCCCTGACCGCCCTGTACCTGTTGTGCAACGCCCCTGACGAAAAACCGGCGATCCTCAAGCCACGTCACCACTGAGTCGTTTGCCCGTGTCCCCCATGGGCAATCGCTCGCTGCTCCTGCGTTACGCACTGCTGGCCATCGGCTGGTTGAGCGTGGCGCTGGGAGTGATTGGCATCTTCCTTCCCGTATTGCCGACCACGCCCTTCCTGCTACTCGCCGCTGCCTGCTTCGCTCGAAGCTCCCCGCGTTTCTACCACTGGCTGGTGGAACACCCGCGCCTGGGCCCGTGGATCAAAGACTACCTGGACGGCAATGGCATTCCGCTCAAGGGCAAGGTCTACGCACTCGGCCTGATGTGGCTGAGCATCGGTTTCTCCTGCTACCTGGTGCCGCTGCCGTGGGCACGCGGTTTCATGCTGACCAGTGCCGTGCTGGTGACAATCTATATCCTGCGCCAAAAAACCCTGCCGCCCCGGGAACGGTAGGCGCGGGCTTGGGTGGGAGCCGGGCTTGCCCGCGATAGCATCGCCACGGTGCAACGTTCACACCGCAGCGCCTGAATCGCAGGCAAGCCAGCTCCCACACCAGCCAGCAGCTACATAAGCCAGATCCTGCACACGACCTTGGTCGACACTGACTAACCCCAAGCATCATGCGAGACTGTCCCACCGGGCCTGGAATGCCTGGGTGTTCTTATGCTCGGAGTTACCATGACGCTGTCCAGCGGGCTGATCGCCGCCGTTGCCCTGGCCTATATGGCCATTATGTTTGCCATCGCCTTTTACGGTGACCGCCGCCATGCGCCGTTGCCGCCGAAGGTGCGCGCCTGGGTGTACAGCCTGTCGCTGGCCGTCTACTGCACCAGTTGGACCTTCTTCGGCGCGGTAGGCCAGGCCGCCGAACAGCTGTGGGCATTTTTACCGATCTATCTAGGACCGGTGCTGCTACTGGTGTTGGCACCCTGGGTGCTGCAGAAGATGATTCTGATCAGCAAGCAGGAAAACATTACCTCCATCGCCGACTTCATCGCCGCGCGCTACGGCAAATCCCAGTCGCTGGCGGTGGTAGTGGCGCTGATTTGCCTGGTCGGCGTGTTGCCCTACATCGCCTTGCAGCTCAAAGGCATCGTGCTGGGCGTGAACCTGTTGATCGGCTCCGGCCCCGACACCACCGGCACGCGCGCCCAGGACACGGCCCTTATCGTGTCGCTGGTGCTGGCGCTGTTCACCATTGTGTTTGGTACGCGCAACCTCGACGCCACCGAGCACCACCGTGGCATGGTGCTGGCGATCGCCTTTGAATCGTTGGTCAAGCTGTTCGCCTTTCTCGCTGTCGGCGCGTTTGTGACCTACGGCTTGTACGACGGATTCGGCGACCTGTTCAGCCAGGCGATGCTGGCCCCGCGCCTTGAGGAATACTGGAAAGAAACCATCAACTGGCCGTCAATGGTGGTGCAAACCGGCGTGGCGATGATGGCGATTATCTGCCTGCCCCGACAGTTCCACGTCACCGTCGTGGAAAACATCGACCCGCAGGACTTACGCCTGGCCAAGTGGGTGTTCCCGGCCTACCTGATCCTCGCCGCGCTGTTCGTCATCCCCATCGCCCTTGGCGGCAAAATGCTGCTGCCGGGTTCGGTATTGCCGGACTCCTACGTGATCAGCCTGCCCATGGCCGAGGCACACCCGGCCCTCGCTGTGCTGGCATTTATTGGCGGTGCGTCGGCAGCGACCGGCATGGTGATCGTGGCCAGCATCGCCCTGTCGACCATGGTATCCAACGACATGTTGCTGCCGTGGCTGCTGCGACGCTCCAGTGCCGAGCGGCCCTTCGAAGTGTTCCGCCACTGGATGCTCTCGGTGCGCCGGGTCAGCATTGTGATCATCCTGCTGCTGGCCTACGTGAGTTACCGGCTGCTCGGCTCCACCGCGAGCCTGGCGACCATCGGCCAGATCGCCTTCGCGGCAGTCACCCAACTGGCCCCGGCGATGCTGGGCGCGCTGTATTGGAAGCAGGCCAACCGGCGCGGCGTGTTCGCTGGGTTGGCGGCGGGCACGTTTTTGTGGTTCTACACCTTGGTCCTACCGGTCACGGCGAAAAGTCTGGGCTGGTCGCTGAGCCTTTTCCCTGGGCTGACGTGGATGCATTCACACCCGTTTGGCTTCTCCGTGACCTCGCTGACCTTGGGCACCGTGTTCTCGCTGGCGGGTAACTTCACGCTGTTTGTGTGGGTCTCGATGCTGTCGCGCACACGGGTCTCGGAGCACTGGCAGGCCGGACGCTTTATCGGCCAGGAAATCAGCCAACGCGCCAGCGCGCGCTCGATGTTGTCGGTGCAGATCAGCGACCTGCTGAGCCTGGCGGCGCGCTTTGTCGGTGAAGAACGTGCCCAGCAGAGTTTTATCCGCTTCGCCTATCGCCAGGGCAAAGGTTTCAACCCCAACCAGAATGCCGACAACGATTGGATTGCCCATACCGAACGCCTGTTGGCGGGCGTGCTCGGCGCCTCTTCGACACGCGCCGTCGTAAAAGCCGCAATTGAAGGGCGGGAAATGCAACTGGAGGACGTCGTACGCATCGCCGACGAAGCCTCCGAAGTGCTGCAGTTCAACCGCGCGCTGCTGCAGGGCGCCATCGAAAACATCACCCAGGGCATCAGCGTGGTCGACCAGTCGCTGAAGTTGGTGGCCTGGAACCGGCGCTATCTGGAGCTGTTCAACTACCCCGATGGTTTGATCAGTGTGGGCCGGCCGATTGCCGACATCATTCGCTACAACGCCGAGCGCGGCCTGTGCGGGCCAGGGGAAGCCGAAGTGCACGTCGCGCGGCGTCTGCACTGGATGCGCCAGGGCCGTGCGCATACGTCCGAGCGCTTGTTTCCGAATGGGCGCGTGATCGAGCTGATCGGCAACCCGATGCCCGGCGGCGGGTTCGTCATGAGCTTCACCGACATCACCGCGTTCCGTGAGGCCGAACAAGCCCTGACCGAGGCCAACGAGGGCCTGGAACAACGGGTGACCGAACGCACCCATGAACTGTCGCAACTGAATGTGGCGCTCACCGACGCCAAAGGCGTGGCCGAATCCGCCAGCCAATCGAAGACGCGCTTTCTGGCGGCAGTGAGCCACGACCTGATGCAGCCGTTGAACGCGGCACGATTGTTCTCCGCTGCCCTCTCCCACCAGAACGACGGTCTGTCTGCCGAAGCCCGCCAGTTGGTGCAGCACCTGGACAGCTCGCTGCGCTCTGCCGAAGACCTGATCAGCGACCTGCTGGATATCTCGCGCCTGGAAAACGGCAAGATCAATCCCCAGCGACAGCCCTTCGTCCTCAACGAGTTGTTCGACACCCTGGGAGCAGAATTCAAGGCACTGGCCCACGAGCAAGGCCTGCGTTTTCGCCTGCGCGGCAGCCGTTTGCGGGTGGACAGCGACATCAAGTTACTGCGACGAATCCTGCAGAACTTTCTTACTAACGCATTCCGCTACGCCGACGGCCCGGTGCTACTTGGCGTACGCCGACGCAAGGGCGAACTGTGCCTGGAAGTGTGGGATCGCGGCCCTGGCATCCCGCTGGATAAACAACAGGTGATCTTCGAAGAGTTCAAGCGCCTGGACAGCCACCAGACCCGCGCCGAAAAGGGCCTGGGCCTGGGCCTGGCAATCGCCGACGGCCTGTGCCGAGTACTCGGCCATCGTTTGAGCGTGCGTTCGTGGCCGGGCAAAGGCAGCGTGTTCAGCGTGCGTGTGCCGTTGGCGCGTAACCAGGCCAGCCCCAAGGTCAAGACCACGCAGGATAACGGGATGCCGTTGAGCGGGGCCCAGGTGCTGTGTGTGGACAATGAAGAAAGCATCCTGATCGGCATGCGCAGCCTGCTCACGCGCTGGGGTTGCGAGGTGTGGACCGCTACCGATCAGGCGCAATGTGCGGCGTTGCTGGCCGAGGGCGTGCGCCCGCAACTGGCGCTGGTGGACTACCACCTGGACCACGGCGAGACAGGCACGGAGTTGATGGGCTGGCTGCGCGCGCAACTGGCGGAGCCGATTCCCGGGGTGGTGATCAGCGCCGATGGGCGCCCGGAAATGGTGGCCGAGGTGCATGCCGCAGGGTTGGATTATTTGGCCAAGCCGGTGAAGCCTGCAGCGTTGCGCGCGTTGTTGAGTCGGCATCTGCCATTGTAGGAATGACTGAACTCAATCCCCCTGTGGGAGCTGGCTTGCCTGTGATAGCAATGGAGCAGTCACCACCGCTATCGCAGGCGGGCCAGCTCCCACATTGACCGAATGCTACTCCGGTAAGTGTGCGACGCCATCGGAGTCGGTCATCGCCCGTTCGAGCAAATCCGCCGGCAGGCTCTTGCTCGCACGCGCACCCAGCAACCTTAACTGCTCGGTTCGGCTGACCAGATTTCCACGGCCATCCGTCAGCTTGTTTCGCGCCGCGCTGTAGGCCTTATCCAGCTGCTGCAGGCGGTTGCCGACTTCATCCAGATCCTGAATAAACAGTACGAACTTGTCATACAGCCAGCCGGCGCGCTCGGCAATCTCCCGCGCGTTCTGACTCTGGCGTTCCTGCTTCCACAGGCTGTCGATCACCCGCAGGGTGGCCAGCAAGGTGGTGGGGCTGACGATCACGATATGGCGGTCGAACGCTTCCTGGAACAGGTTCGGCTCAGCCTGCAACGCGGCGGAAAACGCAGCTTCTATCGGCACGAACAACAGCACGAAATCCAGGCTGTGCAGACCTTCGAGGCGCTTGTAATCCTTGCCGGCCAAGCCTTTGACGTGATTGCGCAGGGACAGCACGTGCTGTTTCAGCGCCGCCTGGCCGATCACATCGTCATCCGCTGCAACGTATTGCTGATAGGCGGTGAGGCTGACCTTGGAATCGACCACCACCTGCTTGTCGCCGGGCAGCATGATCAACACGTCCGGCTGGAAGCGCTCGCCGTCCGGGCCTTTGAGGCTGACCTGGGTCTGATACTCGCGGCCCTTCTCCAGCCCGGCATGTTCAAGCACGCGCTCAAGAATCAGCTCGCCCCAGTTGCCCTGGGTTTTCTGGCCCTTGAGCGCGCGCGTGAGGTTGGTGGCCTCGTCCGACAGTCGCAGGTTCAGTTGCTGCAGGCGTTCAAGCTCCTTGGCCAGGGAAAAGCGCTCGCGCGCTTCACTCTGGTAGCTTTCTTCCACGCGCTTTTCAAACGACTGGATGCGTTCCTTGAGCGGGTCGAGCAACTGGCCCAGGCGTTCCTGGCTGGTTTCGGCAAACCGTTGCTCGCGTTCATCGAAAATCTTGCCGGCAAGCTCGGCGAACTGCGCACGCAGCTCGTCCCGCGAGCCTTGCAGGTCAGCAAGGCGTTGTTGATGGCTTTCCTGTTGTTCGCGCAGTTCGGCGCGCAACGCCGAGGACAGCGCATCGAGGCGGCGCAGCTCGGTTTCCTTGGCGCTGCGGTCGAGGTTCCAGGCGTGGGCGGCGTCGCGGGCGTTATCGCGGTCGATCTGGAGCAATTCGACTTCACGGCGAACGGCCGCCAGGTCAGCTTGTTTGGCGGCGTTGGCCTGGCTCAGGTCACTGATCTCGTCGCGGCTGGCGTCGAGTTGCGCGGCCAGCCCTTCCTGGGCCAGTTGCGCGGTGGCCAGGCGCTCTTCGAGCAGTTCCCAGCCGGTCATGCGCGCGCTCAGCCGCCGTTGGAGCTGCCAGCACAGGGCCAATAAAGGCACTGCAGCGCCAGCCAGGCCCAAGGCAATACTGGTCCAGTCAAAAGCCATCGCCATTTCTGCCATCACCGAAAAAGAGCAAGGTTAACCAAGCGTGGGGCTTGAGGACAGCTCAGTCTTCGACCTGCCCCAGTTCGCGCTGGGCGCGGCGGTCGCCGGCACGGGCAGCCAGGCGCAGCAGGTCATGGCCGATGCGGCGGTCGCGGGCATTGCCGCACTCACGGCACATCAGCTGGCCCAGGCGGCTCTGCGCGGCAACCACACCTTCACGCGCCGGCTGCTTGAGCAAGCGCCCGGCGAAGTGCTTGACGTTGGTGCTGTGCCCCAGGCGCGGGCTGTCGAGCAGCCACAAGGCGACTTTCAAGGAGAAACGCTTGGGTGCGGTAACAGTCTGAGGGGTGTCGGTAACAGATGGTGATACTGAGCGAAACTTCATAAAGCACTGCGGGACAGAACGGAAGGCGCGCCACTCTACTCTTTTTTTCCTACAGGTAAAGCTGAAAAATCCCTGCACGCCCGTTCTAGAGCAAGCGCTTGGGACAATCCACAGAAGCTGTGGATAACTCAGTGGACAACCCACCTTTAACGCGCGCAAAGGCCCATGGAACGGGGGCCGCAGTCAAACTGACGATTTTTTCACCAATAAAAAAAAGCGATATTTTTCATTGACTTAAATTTTCATTGCAGGCAAATGGCGGCGCTTCCAGGCCGTTGACAGACGGGTTACATACCTCGCAACTAATGTGCACAAGTACCCACCCACTGGTTATATGGCGCAGGTTTTTTGCTTCGACACGCCCGAAAAATGTTACCGACAGGCCAAACCAGGCACTTTTCAAATCCTCGCCGGCTCGCCACACTGGCCACTCCCACACGCAACCTACCAAGGCTCGATGAAAGGAATCCTCTTATTCGCCGTGTTGCTGCTGGCCATCTGTGTAACCTCATTGGCGGTCAATGCCGCGCTGCCCTCCCCCGACGGCGCTCTGTTTGCCATCGCCATCCTGGTATCAGCGGCGTTTACTGCCGTAATGCTGTGCATAGAGTTGAGTGAAGGCCGAATCAACGACATGCGCGAGGTGATGAATGTGATCGAGACCGGCCGGTCCTGGCGCTTGACCCTGGCGGCCTACGGACTCGGCTGCTCATTGGCCGCGGCGGCCACCGTGCTGGTCTATCGCGGGTTGTTGGGCGGCTGAATTAAGCTTTTTTGGCTAGCACACTTCCCTTCCGTGTTTCAATCCGTTACTATCCGCGGCGTTAGTACCAAGCTGAAAGTCAATTCTGGTCGAACAACTCCCCTGAACAACACGGGATCGACCACCTCGATGGTTTCCAGGTATTCCTTGCGACGACACTGCCTTTGAACAAGCAAAGGGTGCCGCGAAGTCTCAATACTCTGAACGAACCAGCCTGCAAATTGATCAGGATCTTCACCCCGGGCCCAGAACCTTTGCCCCTGTTGTGTTGCCTGCCCTCCTAAGTACCTACCTGCCAGCCCAAGCGCGCCTAACTTATTAGCGCTTCAAACTGGCTGCTTTGTTCCAGTCGGGTTCTTCGTTTGATCAATGGTGATCAACGTTACTGGAACGTTTTAACGTTGCACGGTTCTTAACCGTGTCATTTGTAGGAACACCAATAATATGTCCGCTCAAATCCACACTCAGGATGCCATTCGCACCCTCACCAACGCTTTTGCACCAATGAACTGCCTGATCATGGCCGCTCGCAAAGGCTGCTTCAGCTTCACCCTGGTCAACGAACACGGCATCGCTCGTCACAGCGAACGCCTGTACCCCGATCAATACTCCAGCGCAGAGCCGCTGCAGGCCGTGATCGAGCGTACCCGTCAGGCATTGATTGCCTGATCGACCCGAGTCGCTGAAACCCAAAAGACCCTGCTTGAAACGCAGGGTTTTTTATTGCCCGAAATTCGGCTTTTGAGTACTTGCACTAAGTTCGAATAGATATAAACGTTATAACTAAATGAAGAAGATGTTTTAAAAACAGTCCTTTACATCACAAATATGACACTACACTTCAACTCAAGCGGCATGATCCGCTTGCGACGAGCCTGAGGTCCGATTCACTGCTGCCAAGCTCCCCTCTCAGGCTTCGTCGACCACTTCCATGGATTGAGGCTCGTATGGGTATCGCCGCCAGCGAATTGTGTCGTTATGTGATCAGGCCGACGTTGATTTATCTCGGCCGCCATAACCCGACAGCTGAATCCCTGCTGCTGGGCATTGCCGCCAGCCAATCGGAACTCGGCTCCGCCCTGCATGATCGGCGCGGCCACGGCCTGTACAGCATCACCGAACCTCGTCATCGCGCCCTGTGGGACGACTACCTTGCCCAAGACCCCGAGCGCGCCAGCCTGGTACGTGGGCTGGCCAGTCAACATGCATTCCTCAGCGCGCCCCAGCTTGAGCTGACCGTCAACCTGCGCTACGCCACCGCCATCGCCTGGCTGCTGGTAGAACAGCATCGTCCTGCCCTGCCGCCACCGGGTGACGTATTGGCCATGGCACGTATCTGGAAAGAAATATTTCACCCTCAAGGTCGGCTGCGGGATTTCACTCAAGCCTGGCAAACCTGTGTTTTACCCATGAATCAGGCCATTTGTTGATCAGGCGTTTTGCAAGATTCGGCTAAAACCTTCGAATCTGGTCGGATTGTCCTACAAAACCGCTCTATCTCCGACATTACGGCCTATAGCGCTAACTTAAAATTATTGATACTTTCCGCAGCGGTGATCACCACGGAGTTCTAATAATGAAAAAAGTAATGCTCAAGACCACACTTAGCCTCACCGTTGCCATGGCATCCTCCCAACTGTTCGCAAGCGGCTTTGCCCTGAACGAACAAGACGTCGCCGGTATGGGTACGGGGTTCGCAGGCCGCTCTTCTTCTGCCGATAACGCCAGCACTGTGTACGGTAACCCTGCCGGTATGGCCCGCCTCGAAGGCCAGCAGATTACCGGTGGTGTAGCCGCTATCGATGCCTCGACTGACATCAAAAACGCCAGCGGCCGTTCTTTCGGCAGTAACAAAGGCGACATGGTGCCCTTCACGGCAGTCCCGTTTGGTTTCTACACCAACAAACTCAATGATCAGTGGGCCGTCGGCGTTGGTGTTTATGCACCTTTCGGCCTGGTTACCGACTATGAGAGGGGCTTCCAGGGTCGCTCGTTCGGCAGCTACAGCAAAGTGTCGGTCATCACCTTGCAGCCAACCGTCAGCTACGCCTTCAACGATCGTGTTTCCATCGGTTTTGGCCCGACCATCAACCGTATTTCCGGCAAGCTGGAATCTGAGTTGGCTCTGTCGACAAACCCGGCTGTCCCGAATACCAACGTCACGATCAAAGGTGACGATACGGCTGTCGGCTTCAACGTCGGCGTGCTGGTACAAGCCACCGATACCACGCGCGTGGGCCTGACTTACCACTCCAAAGTCAGCTACAAGCTTGAAGGCCACACCGAAGTATCGGCACCGACACCGACGGCTCCACTGCTGGCAAGCGGCCGCTACGATGCGTCGTTGAGCATTGATACGCCTGAGTCTTACGACCTGTCCGTGACACAGGACCTGAGCGATGCCTGGAAACTCTACGCCGGTTCCACCTGGACTCGCTGGAGCCGCCTGAAAGACATCACTGTCGACAACCAGGGCGTTACCCGAGCTGGCGGCCTGGTCGCTCCGCAGATCGTGGGTACCATCACCGAGCCACAGAACTGGCATGACACCTGGGCCTATGCCTTGGGTACTTCGTACCAAGTCACCAAACAAGTGGTTCTGCGTACCGGCCTGACTTTCGACCAGTCGCCAACCAACAACACCGACCGTTCGCCACGCATCCCTACCGGCGACCGGACCATTTTCAGTGTTGGCCTGGGCTACGAAGTAATGCCGAACATGATCGTCGACGTGGCTTACTCCTACCTGAAGGAAGAGCCAGTCAAGGTCAACAAGACCAACGCACTGGGTTCGTCCTACAGCGCCAAGTACGAAAACAGCGCCAACGGCTTCGGCCTGGGCGTGACGTACAAGTTCTGATCCAACGCGTATAAAAAAGCCCCGCTCTCCTGCACAGGAGGCGGGGCTTTTTAATGGCCGGCGATCAGGGTTTCGAGGCCAGCGCTGCCTCCACCGCCTTGATCAGGTCCGGGCTGTCCGGCTTGGTCAAACTGGAAAAGTTGGCAATCACCTTGCCCTGGCGATCCACCACGTACTTATAGAAATTCCACTTCGGCGCGCTGGTCTGCTGCGCCAGAATCTTGAACAGGTGCACCGCATCCGGCCCCTTGACCGTCTGCGGCTCGGTCATCGTGAAGGTCACGCCGTAATTCACGTAGCAAACTTTGGCGGTCTCTTCACCGGTCTTGGCTTCCTGTTTGAAGTCGTCGGACGGCACGCCGATCACTTCCAGCCCCTGGCCCTTGTAGCGCTGATACAAGGCTTCGAGGCCTTTGAATTGCGGCGCGAAACCACAAAAGCTGGCGGTATTGACGATGACCAGGGGTTTGCCGGCAAAGCGCTGGCACAAATCGATGGATTCCTTGGCCCGCAACTTGGGCAATTGCCCCTCCAGCAACGGCGGACAGTTGGCGGCCATGGCCAGACTGCCTACAGCCATCAGGACGGGTACAGCGAGCCAGCGCATCAGCATGTCGAAAGTCCTTGAGTCAGATCAGACACAGAACTTAACAGATCGACATCCCCAGTTGCATCAATGCCAGCCCGCCGTGCTGCCAGCCCCACCAGGCCAGCAGCAACAGAACCAGACCTGCCGAGATCAGCAACCCTCTTGCCGTCAAACTCATGCCGCCTCCATCTGCGCCTGCAAGCGCGCCACCGGCCGCTCGCGCACCGGCCAGTTGAGGGCCGCAGCGAGCAGGCTCAAAAGAATCGCCACCTGCCAGATCAAATCGTAGTTGCCGGTTCGATCATAGACCACCCCGCCCAACCAGCCGCCGAGGAACGAACCGAGCTGGTGGAACAGAAACACAATCCCACCGAGCATCGAGAGGTTTCGCACGCCAAACAGCGTCGCGACAGTGCCGTTGGTCAGCGGCACGGTGGACAGCCACAGAAAGCCCATGGCCATGCCGAACAGGTAGGCCGTCACTTCGGTCACCGGCGCCCACAGGAACAGCACGATCACCACCGCGCGCAACAGGTACAGGCCGGTGAGCAAACGCGGCTTGGACATGCGCCCGCCAAGCCAGCCAGCGGTATAAGTGCCAAACACGTTGAACAGGCCGATCAATGCCAACACAGTAGTACCCACCGTGGCCGGCAGATGCTGGTCCACCAGGTACGCCGGCAAGTGCACGCCGATAAACACCACCTGGAAACCGCAGACAAAAAAACCGAACGCCAGTAGCCAGAAGCCGGAGTGCGAGCAGGCCTCTTTCAGGGCTTCACGCAGGGTTTGCTGGCCGACCATCGCCGGCAGCGGTTTGTCCTTGAGCATTGCCACCAACGGCAGGATCAGCGCCACCATCAGGCCCAACGCCAACAAAGCGGCCGACCAGCCCAGCCAACTGATCAGGCCCAGGGTGCCCGGCACCATCGCAAACTGGCCGAACGATCCTGCGGCGCTGGCAATGCCCATGGCCATGCTGCGTTTTTCCGGCGGCACGGCGCGGCCGACCACACCGAGAATCACCGAGAACGAAGTGCCCGACAGGCCGATCCCAATCAGCAAACCCGCGCTGAGCGACAGCGACCACGCGGAATCCGACATGCCCATCAACACCAGCCCTGCGGCATACAGCACCCCACCGACAAACACCGCCTTGGTCGCGCCAAAGCGGTCGGCCAAGGCGCCGGTAAACGGTTGCGCCAGGCCCCAGATCAGGTTTTGCAGGGCGATGGCGAAGGCAAAGGTTTCACGGCCCCAGCCAAATTCCAGGCTCATCGGCGACAGGAACAGACCAAAGCCGTGCCGCACGCCCAGCGACAACGCGAGGATCAGCGCACTCCCCACAAGAACCCAGCCACTGGTGCGCCACATCAAGGTCATTTCTTATTCTCCGCTCGCGGGTATATACCCGCTTGTAGTCGAACAAACCCGCGCTCAGGCGAGTTCGTCCAGCAAGGCCAACAAGGTTTCGCGCTTTTCGGCGCCCAACTGATCTATCAATTTCTGCTGCGCCGCCTCCCAAGCCGGCAACGCGGCAGCCAGGCGTTCTTCGCCGGCGACGGTCAACACCACCAAGCGGTTGCGCAAGTCATCGCCCTCGACCAACTGCACCAAACCCTCGCCCTCCAATACCCGCAGGTTGCGCCCCAGGGTACTGCGGTCCAGGCCCATGGCTTCGGCCAGGCTGGAAATGCTCGGTTGATCGAGGCGCTGCAGGTTACACAGCAAAGAATACTGGGCAACGTTGATCCCGAAGCCGTCGAGAGCGCCGTCGTAATGCCTGCTGACGCCACGGGCGGCACGTCGCAGGTTGGTGCATAAACATTGGGAGGCAAGCATGGAGCGTGTATATACCCGCGATTATGAAAATGCAAGAAAGTGTTACAGAGCCAGGCCGACCAAAACCGCGACTTCCAGCAACTCCAACAATGCGCCGGCCGTGTCACCCGTGGTGCCACCCAGCCGGTTGACCATCAACTGACGCAGCCCGATAAAGCACAGCGCAGCGAGTAAAACAGCGATCCCGCCACTGAAACCGCCGATCAGCACACAGGCCAGACCGCTGAGGATCAGCACCTGTTGGCCGACGATCCTGGGTAAATGATCCGACAGTGCCTGGCCCAAACCGCCTGCACGCACGTAGCGCGTGGTAAGGAACAGCGCCAGCATCGAAGCGCGCCCGATCAGCGGCGCCAGAATCAGCGCCGCGCCGTTGTGCTGCTCGATCAAGGCCACCAGTGCGGTGAATTTGAGCAACAACACCAGCCCCAGAGTGACCACGGCAATCGGCCCGCTGCGCGGGTCTTTCATGATAGTCAGCGTGCGCTCGCGGTCGCCAAAGCCGCCGAGCCAGGCATCGGCGCTGTCCGCCAGCCCGTCCAGATGCAAGCCGCCACTGAGCAACACCCAGGCTGTCAGCACCAGCGCCGCATGCAGCAATAACGGTGCGCCCACCAGGGCGGTGTTCAGGGCCCACAACAGCAGCCCGAACAGCAACCCTACCACCGGGTAAAACAGCAACGAACGCCCCAATTCCTGAGGCTGCGGCATGCCGGGCAGGCGAATCGGCAGGCTGCTGAGAAATTGCAGGGCGATCCAGAACGCCAGCATCCTCAGACTCCTTCCTTCAGCAGACCGTCGGCCATCACCTGCAGGCTGAACAGCCCACCGTGGCCGACTTCGACATTCAGCAGCTGCTCACGCGGCAAACCGCGCGCCTGCGCCAGCAGCAGCCGCATCACGCCACCGTGGCTGATCAACAGCACGCGCTGTGCGGCATATGCCTGATGCAACCGTGAGACGGCGCCGAGAACGCGTGCAGAAAAGTCGCTGACGCGCTCGCCTTCAGGCGGTGTAAAGCTGTAAGGATCAGCCCAGAACCGGCCCAGTCCTTCGGCATCGGTTTGCATCAGCGCCGCCGCGCTCTGCCCTTCCCAGGCGCCGAAGTGCAGCTCCTGCAGATCCTTTTCCAGGCTCACCGGCACCCCAAGCCGTGCGCCCAGCTCGTGGGCGAACAGCGCGCAGCGTTGCAGTGGCGAACTGACCAACCGGTCCCACGGCCCCTGCTCTGCCACGGCGGCGCGCATCTGCTCCCAGCCTTTGGCGGTGAGCGCGTCGTCCAGGCTGCCGCGCAGGCCGCCGCCCAGCTCGGTTTCGCCGTGGCGCAGCAGGTCCAGGTGCAAGGTCATGCCGGGCGGTCTGCCACGGCGGCTTCGGCAAACGTCGCCATCTGCCCGTGCAGCGCGCACGCCAGGCGCAACAACGGCACCGCCAGCGCCGCACCGCTGCCCTCACCCAGACGCAGGCCCAGTTCCAGCAGTGGTTGCGCGTCGAGGCTGTGCAGCACATGACGATGACCGGGCTCAGCGCCGCGGTGGCCGAACACCAACCACTCACGGCACGCCGGATTCAGGCGTGTAGCCACCAGCGCCGCGACCGTGCAGATAAACCCGTCCACCAGCACCACGATGCCCTCCTGGGCGCAGGCCAGATAAGCCCCCACCAACGCGGCAATTTCGAAACCACCCAGGTTGAACAACGTGTTCAGCGCGTCGTCACGTTGCGCCGCATGCAAGGCCAGCGCGCGTTCAATCACCGCCACTTTGTGGCTCACGCCCTGGGCGTTCAAGCCGGTGCCCGGGCCGGTCAGGTCGCTCACCTGGCAATCGAGCAACGCGCACGCCAAGGCGCTGGCGGCGGTGGTATTGCCGATGCCCATCTCGCCGCCGATAAACAGCTGTGCGCCGTTTTGCAACGCACGGTGCGCACTGTCACGCCCGGCTTGCAGGGCAAGTCGCCCCTTCGCTGCGGTCATCGCCGGGCCGTTGACGAAATTGGCCGTGCCGGCGCCGATATTCAGATGACGCACACCCGGCAGATCCAACGACGGCGTGACGGTGCCGAGGTCGACCACTTCCAGCTGCGCATTCAACTGCCGCGCCAATACGCTGATGGCCGCGCCACCGGTGACAAAGTTGTGCAACATCTGGCCGGTCACTTCCTGTGGAAATGCCGATACGCCTTCTGCAACCACGCCGTGGTCACCGGCGAAGATGGCGATCCACGCCTGATCCACCGCAGGTTTGACCTGGCCTTGCAAGCCGGCCAATTGCACCGCGATGGCTTCGAGCTGACCGAGCGAGCCGGCTGGCTTGGTCAGTTGCTGCTGGCGAGCCAGCGCGTGTTCATGCGCCGAAGTGTTCACGGCCTTGCAGGGGTTGAGCCACCAGGAGTCAGTCATAACGCAGTACCTTTCAAAGTCAGGGGCAGGCCGGCGACGGTCAGGACCACACGCTGACACCGCTCGGCCAAGGCTTGATGCAGCCAACCGGCTTCATCCACATAGCGGCGAGTCAATTCGCCCAGCGGCACGACACCCATTCCGGTTTCGTTGCTGACAAAAATGATTTCACCTGGCAGCGAGGCCAGGGTTTGCAGCAGTTGATCGCGCTCGAACGCCAGGCGTGCGGGGTTCTCCAGCATCAGCAAGTTGGTGAGCCACAGGGTCAGGCAATCCACCAGCAGGCAGCGGTCGGCGGCGGCGCTTTCGCGCAGTACACGCGCCAGCTCGATGGGTTCTTCGATCAGCCCCCAATGATCGGGACGGCGCTGGCGATGCAGTGCGACACGCTCGTTCATCTCGCCGTCCAGCGGCTGACTGGTGGCGATGTAGGTGACATGCAAGCCACACTCACTCGCCAGCTTTTCGGCGAGGCGGCTCTTGCCGGAACGGGCGCCACCGAGGATCAGTTGATACATGGGAAGGCACCTGTGTCGGCCGGCTGATAGGGTGAGGCGGGCACTGCCCCGTGTGGGAGCGGGCTTGCTCGCGAACGCGGCGTGTCAGTCAGCCGATTTGTCACTGAAGCACCCCATTCGCGAGCAAGCCCGCTCCCGCTGCTGAGGTGAGGTGCATCAGTTGAACCGGGGTTGGCTGGCCGGGCGCCACCGCAGGCGGGCCGGCGCCTGCTGGGGGATTGGGTGTACACCGTCAGATCCCGCATAGCTTGCGCAACAGTTCGGTGTCCAGGTGGTGCTCCACCAGGTCCGCCAGGCGCTCAATATCGCGCTCGCGCAGGGCGTGGTAATCCACCTCTTGCACATCCTGCAGCCCGGCCCAGCGCAGTAACGCACTGCACGCCGCCGGGGTCTCAAACACGCCGTGCAGATACGTGCCAAGAATCTGACCGTCTTCACTCAGGGCACCGTCACTGCGGCCGTCATCCAACAGCACGGCGGCGTTCGACAAGGCACTGCCGGCGGTCACGCCCGCATGGATTTCATAACCACTGACTTCGGCATCTTCCAGCAGCAACCGTCCGCGCACATTGCGCAATTGTTTCTCCTGTTCCAGCGTCGTGCTGAACGCCAGCAACCCCAGGGCCTCGCTGGAACCGGCCAACCCTTCCAGGCCGAGCGGGTCATGCACCTGCTCGCCGAGCATCTGCAGGCCGCCGCAAATCCCCAGCACCTTGCCGCCATAGCGCAAGTGCCGCGCAACGGCAGTGTCCCAGCCGTTGGCGCGCAAATAGGCCAGATCGCTGCGCACGCTTTTGGAGCCCGGCAGGATGATCAGGTCGGCAGCCGGAATGGCCTGGCCAGGGCCGATAAACTGTAAATCCACCTGGGGATGCAAACGCAGCGGGTCAAAATCCGTGTGGTTGCTGATGCGCGGCAACACCGGCACCACCACCTTGAGTACTTGGGCGGCCTTGTCGATCTGGCGCTGGTCGATGCCGTCTTCGGCTTCCAGGTGCAGGTCCATCACGTAGGGCAGCACGCCCACCACCGGCTTTCCAGTGTGCGCTTCGAGCCAATCGAGCCCCGGCTGCAACAGCGCGATATCACCGCGAAAGCGATTGATAATGAAGCCTTTGACCCGTGCCTGCTCGGTCGGCGACAGCAATTGGAGGGTGCCGACCAGATGCGCAAACACGCCGCCGCGATTGATATCGGCGATCAGCAGCACCGGGCAATCCACGGCCTCGGCGAAACCCATATTGGCAATGTCATTGGCGCGCAGGTTGATCTCCGCCGGGGAGCCCGCGCCTTCCACCATCACCACCGGGTAGGCCTCGCTCAACCGAGCATGGGAGGCGAGCACCGCCTGCATCGCGATGGCCTTGTAGTCGTGATAGGCCACGGCGTTCATGCTGGTCACGGCACGGCCATGGATAATCACTTGGGAGCCGGTGTCACTGTTGGGCTTGAGCAGCACCGGGTTCATGTCGGTGTGCGGCGCCAGGTTGGCGGCCTGGGCCTGCACGGCCTGGGCGCGGCCGATCTCGCCGCCCTCAGCGGTGACGGCGCTGTTGAGCGCCATGTTCTGCGGTTTGAACGGCACCACGCCGATGCCTTGGCGTACCAGCCAACGGCACAGCGCGGTCACCAGCGTACTTTTACCGGCGTCAGACGTGGTGCCTTGCACCATCAACGTACTCATGCGGCGTCCTTGTAAGCGGCCAGGGCCTCATCGAGTCGCAACCAATCGGCCTCCGTGTCGGGCAGACCGAAGCGCAGGCTGCTGTCGTGGACAAACAGGCGCAGCAGGATGCCGCGTTGGGCCATGAATTCGTGCAGGCGTTCGGCGTGTGGGGTGATCAGCCATTGGAACAACGCGCAGCCGCCCTTAGGCTCAAAGCCGTGGCGCTCAAGCAGCGCAAACAAGCGCTGGCCAGCTTCGATACAGCGATGACGCTGTTCGGCATGCCCGGCCGTATCGCGCAGGCACACCTGGCCAAGCACCCGTGTCGGCCCACTGACTGCCCACGGGCCGAGCTGTTCGGCCAACAACTTGAGCAGCTTGCGTTCCGCCAGCACAAAGCCCAGGCGCACACCGGCCAGGCCGAAGAACTTGCCGAATGAGCGCAACACAATCAGGCCGACTTGATGGGCCTGGCTGGCGAGGCTCAATTGCGGGGTCACGTCCATAAACGCTTCGTCCACCACCAGCCAGCCGCCGCGCTGGGCCAGCCGTGAGTGCCAGTCGAGCAGGCGCTGCGGCGGCAGACTCAGGCCGGTGGGGTTATTTGGATTGACCACCACCAGCACGTCGAGGCCGTCGAGAAAAAAGTCGACTTCCTGCTCCTGCACTTCGCGCACCACGTAACCGGCGCGGCGCCAGGCTTCGGCGTGTTCGGCATAACACGGCGACAACACGCCGACCTTGCCGGAGCGACGCAAACGCGGCAGCAACTGAATCGCCGCCTGGGAACCCGCCACCGGCAACACGTGGGCGGCGCCGTAGTACTCGCTGGCGGCCTTTTCCAGGCCGTCATCGGTTTCCGGCAATCGCGCCCAGGCCCGCAGCGGAATCTCGGGAATCGGCCACGGCCAAGGCGCCAGGCCGCTGGACAGGTCGAGCCAGTCCGCCTCGGCAATCCCGTACTGAATCACTGCCCTGCGCAGCCGGCCACCGTGCTCAAGCATAAAATTGCGCCCCCGCGCACAGGATCAACAGCCATAACCATACGCCGCGCTGCACCAGTTGCCAGCCACGGTCGATGGCGTCGGCATCGGCCGCCGGACCTTCGCCCAACTGCGCACGCTGATGCAGCTCGCCGTGATAAATCGCCGCGCCGCCCAATTCAACACCCAAAGCGCCCGCACCCGCCGCCATCACCGGCCCGGCGTTGGGGCTGTCCCAAGTCGGCGCCTGGGTGCGCCAGCATTTAAGCGCCAGGCGGGTTTTGCCAAGTACCGCGTAGGTCAACGCCACCAGACGCGCTGGAATGTAGTTGAGCACATCGTCGATTTTTGCCGCCGCCCAGCCGAAACGCTCAAAGCGCTCGTTGCGATAACCCCACATGGCATCGAGGGTGTTGCTCAGGCGATAAAGCACCACGCCGGGCACACCGGCCACGACAAACCAGAACAGCGCGGCGAACACCGCATCGCTGCCGTTCTCGAGCACCGATTCAGTCGCGGCGCGCGCGACTTCGGTGCTGTCCAGTTCGCTGGTCTGACGGCTGACGAGGTAGCTCACGCGTTTACGCGCTTCATCCAGGTCACCGCTGCGCAACGCCTGGGCGACGGGAATCACGTGCTCGCCAAGGCTGCGCATGCCCAGCGCCATGTACAGCGCCAGAATCTCCAGCACCCAGCCGATATACGGCGCCCACGACAACAGGGTGGCCAACAACGTCAGCGGCACCACCGCGATAAACCATGCGGTCACGCCGTGGCTGCGCCACCCGCGGCCGCCGCTGTTGAAACGTTTTTCGATGCGCCCGGCAAAGTTGCCGAACGCCACCAGCGGATGCCAGCGCCTGGGCTCGCCCAGCAGCGCATCCAGCGCCACCGCAGCGACACACAGCAAGGCCACACTCATTGACTCACTCCCCACACATTCTCATACACCATGTCACTCAGCGGCCGTGGTTCGGTCCAGCCTTCGAGTTGCAACATCGGTGCCGGGTAGAACTCGGCCACCGGGCCCAGGCACAACACGGCCAGGGGCTTTGCACCCGCCGGCAACCCCAGCAGGTCGGCCAGGGCCTGGGGTTCGAACAACGAAACCCAGCCCATCCCAAGGCCTTCGACGCGGGCGGCCAGCCACAGGTTCTGGATTGCACAGGATAACGAGGCCATGTCCATTTCCGGCAAGGTGCGCCGGCCAAAGATGTGGCGCTCGCGATCATCCATCAGCGCAGCCACCAGCACTTCGGCGCAGTCGTGGATGCCTTCGACCTTGAGCTTCATGAATTCGTCGGAGCGCTGGCCCAGGGCCTCGGCGGTGCGCACGCGCTCTTCTTCCACCAGTTGCTGGATTTGGCCGCGCAGGGCGCGGTCGCTGATGCGGATGAATCGCCACGGTTGCATCAAGCCGACGCTGGGCGCCTGGTGTGCGGCCTGGAGCAGGCGTTGCAGCAACTCGGGGGCCACGCTGCCGCCGGTGAAGTGGCGCATATCACGGCGTTCGGCGATGGCGCGGTAGACGGCCTGGCGTTCGGCTTCGGGGAAGGCGTTGTCAGTCATGGCCCTATCGCGGGCAAGCCCGCTCCCACATTGGATTGAGTTTCAACTTGGTCAGTTGTGGGAGCGGGCTTGCCCGCGATAGCGGTCTCAGGGCCAGGCGCAAACAATGCAGCCACCGCCGCCGGGTTGGAGGGGAAGTAAAAGTGCACGTAGGAAGCCGTCATCCGCCCCTGCCGGTAAACCGCCTCGGCACCACGCCCGCCGTTAGGGCTCAAGCCTCGCGCGATCGGCTGCCACTCGGTGCTGGTCAGCGAATGGTGATAGGTATGGCCGCGCAGCACGCCTTCCGGCAACTCGACACTTTGCAAAGCCAGCGCCGCCAGCTTCTTTTGCATCACCGCGTCGCCCTGCAGCAGGCCAACCAATTCGGCACGGTTGCCGTCGACATCGGTCAGCGAGTCCAGCAGGTAGAGCATGCCGCCGCACTCGGCGAGCAAGGGTTTGCCCGCCGCGTGATGCGCGCGAATCGCGTTAAGCATCGGGGTGTTTTCCGACAGCGCCTGGTGGTGCAATTCCGGGTAACCGCCGGGCAGATAGAGGCTGTCGGCCTCAGGCAATTGGCTATCGTGAATCGGCGAAAAGAAGCGCAACTCGGCGCCCATCGCACGCAGCAGGTCAAGGCTTGCGCCGTAGGTAAACGCAAAGGCTTCGTCGCGGGCCACGGCGATGCGCACGCCCGCCAGCAGCGGCTCGGCCTCGATCACTTCGGGCGCGGCAAACGTCACCGGTGGCGGCACGGCGACTTCGCAGCTGCTGCCCAGGGCTTGGGCGGCGGCGTCCAGGCGCATATCGAGGTCATTCAATTCGCTGGCTTGCACCAGGCCCAGGTGGCGGCTGGGCAACTCGATGCCGGTTTCACGCGACAACGCGCCGTACCAGCGCAGGCCTTCAGTGAGGCTGCCTTCAAGCAATTGTGCATGGCGCAGGGTGCCAACGCGGTTGGCCAGCACGCCGGCGAACGGCAGGTCTGGCTGATAACGCGCCAGGCCCAAGGCCAGCGCGCCGAAGGTCTGGGCCATGGCGGTGCCGTCGATCACGCCCAGCACCGGCACACCAAAGTGCCGCGCCAGGTCGGCGCTGGAGGGCGTGCCGTCGAACAGGCCCATCACGCCTTCGATCAGGATCAGGTCAGCCTCGCCCGCCGCTTCCCACAGCAAACGGCGACTTTCCTGCTCGCCGACCATCCACATGTCCAACTGGTAAACCGGCGCACCGCTGGCGCGCTCGTGAATCATCGGGTCGAGAAAGTCCGGCCCACACTTGAACACGCGCACCTTGCGCCCCAGGTTGCGGTGCAAACGGGCGAGCGCGGCGGTGACGGTGGTTTTGCCCTGGCCGGATGCCGGTGCGGCGATCAGTACGGCCGGGCAATGACGGGGCTGATTCAAAGTTCGACGCCCTTCTGTGCCTTGATACCGGCCTGGAACGCGTGCTTGAGCATGCCCATTTCGGTGACGGTGTCGCCCATTTCGATCAACTCAGGCTTGGCGCCACGGCCAGTGACCACCACGTGCTGCATCGGCGGGCGGGCTTGCAGGTCGCTGAGTACCTGGTCGAGGTCGAGGTAGCCGTGCTTGAGGGCGATGTTCAGTTCATCCAGCACCACAAGGCCGATGGAAGGGTCTTGCAGCATTGCGCGGGACACCGCCCAGGCGGCTTCGGCGGCGGCGATGTCGCGCTGACGGTCCTGGGTTTCCCAGGTAAAGCCTTCGCCCATCACGTGAAAGCGCACTTGCTCGGGGAAGCGGCGGAAGAACAGCTCCTCGCCGGTGCTGTTGCGCCCCTTGATGAATTGCACCACGCCGCACTGCATGCCGTGGCCCATGGCGCGGGCAAGCATGCCAAAGGCCGAGCTGCTTTTGCCTTTGCCGTTGCCGGTCAACACCAGCAGCAAGCCGCATTCGTTCGGCGAGTTGGCGATGCGCTCGTCGATCACGGCTTTTTTGCGCAGCATGCGCGCCAGGTGGCGTTCGTCGCGGTCGGGGGAATCGGTCATGGCAGCTCTCCGTTGGGGCTGGACAAAAAACGGCGGGCAGGAAAATAGACAAACAGACAGCCAAGCATCGCCCACCGTGATGCTGTTGGATGATCCAGGCCGGTCTCCGGACTCATGAGTGGCGCTTGCTCAGCGAGCGAGCAGGCCAACGGCGCGCCTTCCCATATCACGCGGATACAGTGGCAAAAGGCACCGTTTTGACTCATTTACCGTTGCGGGGGCAGCGCCGGAATCGCGGCAGCACTGTGTACAAGTGCGCTCACTCACCGGCTTCCCTGTTTCACTCTGTCGACCCACAGGTCACAGAGCACCTGGAACAAGCCGCGAAGGTTAGTGGGTTGGGGGTGGAGCGTCAATTAAAGCCGGCCTTGCACTTGAACGATCGGACCGGCAAACGCCTCTACCCTTACAGGTATCAAGGAGAAAACCATGCATAAAACCAGACTTGCCTTACTGATCATGCTCGCAGGCACCCTCGCCGCCTGCGGTGAAAGCTCTACCCTGCAGGTGTCCGACGGCACCGGGCCTTCGCCCAAGCTGCCGGAGCCGAACAAAACCCTGATCCCCACCGTAAACATTGCCCCGGCGATTGGCTGGCCAGACGGCGCGAAGCCGACAGCCGCCGCCGGCACTCAGGTCGCGGCGTTTGCAGAAGGCCTGGATCACCCGCGCTGGTTGTATGTATTGCCCAACGGCGACGTGCTGGTGGCAGAAACCAACGCGCCGCCCAAGCCGGATGACGCCAAGGGCATTCGCGGCTGGGTGATGGAGAAGGTCATGGGGCGCGCCGGTGCGGCCGTGCCGAGCCCGAACCGCATCACCCTGCTGCGCGATGCCGATCACGATGGCGTGGCCGAGACCCGCACCGTGTTCCTGGAGAACCTCAACTCGCCGTTCGGCATGACCCTGGTCGGCAACGACCTGTACGTGGCGGACTCGGACAAACTGCTGCGCTTCCCCTATCAACCGGGCGAAACCGCGATCAAGGCTGCCGGCACCACGGTGGTTGACCTGCCGGGCGGCAGCATCAACCACCACTGGACGAAAAACGTGGTGGCCAGCAAGGACGGCAGCAAGCTGTACGTGAGTGTTGGCTCCAACAGCAACGTCGGCGAAAACGGCCTGGCAGCCGAAGAAGGCCGCGCGGCGATCTGGGAAGTCGACCGTGCCACAGGTCAGCACCGTATTTTCGCCTCCGGCCTGCGCAACCCCAACGGCATGGCCTGGGAACCGCAGAGCGGCAAGCTGTGGACGGCGGTGAATGAGCGCGACGAGATCGGCAGCGACCTGGTGCCGGACTACATCACGTCGGTCAAGGATGGCGCGTTTTATGGCTGGCCATTCAGCTACTACGGGCAACACGTGGATGTGCGCGTCACACCGCAGAACCTGGACCTGGTCGCCAAGGCCATCGCTCCGGACTATGCCGTGGGGCCGCACACCGCATCATTGGGCCTGACCTTCGCCGAAGGCAGCAAACTGCCGGCGCAGTTCAGCAACGGCGCGTTTATCGGCCAGCACGGTTCGTGGAACCGCAAACCGCACAGTGGCTACAAGGTGATCTTCGTGCCGTTCGAAGGCGGCCAACCCAAAGGCCAGCCGGTGGATGTGCTGACCGGCTTTCTCAACAGCGATGAGAAAGCCATGGGTCGACCGGTCGGCGTGGTGATTGATCAGCAGGGAGATTTGCTGGTGGCCGATGACGTGGGGAATAAGGTGTGGCGGGTCTCGGCAGTCAAATAGCCGATCCCGGGTACAGCCTAAAACCAATGTGGGAGCGGGTTGCCCGCTCCCACATTGGGATCTGCACTCGCCTTACGGGTTACGCGCCAGACTCGCCGGCAACACGCGCTTGGCGCTCAGGTAGGCATTTTGCCAATAGGCTTTGGACAGCGTATCCAGCTTCACCGTGCCGCCGGTCTGCGGTGCATGCACAAATCGCCCTTCGCCCACGTAGATGCCCGCGTGGCTCACCTTTGAGCCGCCGCCAGTGGCGAAGAAGATCAGGTCGCCGGTCTGCAGGTTATTTTCGCTCACGTCCTGGGCACGCATCACGATCAATTCACGGGTGGTGCGCGGCAGGCTGATGCCCGCGGCGTCACGGTAGACAAACCCGATCAGGCCGCTGCAATCAAACCCGGAGTCCGGCGTGTTGCCGCCCCAGCGATAAGGCGTGCCGACCAGGCCCAGCGCACGAAAGAGCACGTCTTCGGCTGCCGGCGAGAAATTCTGCGTGGAGTAATTGAACACCGGCTTGGGCTTGACCGCTACGGGAGCGGGCGGCGGTGGACGGCTTGCGCAGGCGCTGAGGAGCGCGGCGCAAACAAGAAGAATGAGGCGGGCTGAGGTCGACATGGGCAGAACAATCCTGGTCTGGATGCGGCTTTTCGCTGCCGAACGCTGAAAACCAGAACGCGCAAGCAAAGCTCGCGCGAACGGATTACAACAATATCCAGGGATTCTAGCGCTTACACGTCAAACTTCAAGTATCACTTTAACTTTACTTACTAGCGGTAACCGTCGTCGGGGCCATGGCGAGTGCGCGCTTGGCTTCGATGAAGGTTTTGCTCCAGTAGCTGTCACCCAGGTTGTCGACGCGCACACCACCACTGCGACGGCTGCTGGAGTGAATAAACTGGTTATCGCCCAAGTAGATACCGGCGTGACTCACACGACCACGGCCCGCCGTACTAAAGAAAAGCAGATCGCCGGGCTTGAGGTTATTGCGTGCGACCAACGGTGCATCCACGTTGATCATTTCGCGGGTCGAGCGAGGCAGGTTCATGCCGGCTTCTTCACGAAACAGGTAGCCGATGAAGCCACTGCAGTCGAAACCGGCCTCAGAGGTACCGCCGAAACGGTAACGGGTACCGATCAGGGACATGCCGCGTTCAAGAATGCTGTCGGCCAGAACTGGAAGCTGGTAAGGCTTGCTGCCGGCGAAGTCGGCGAGTTCTTTTTCAGTTGCAACTTCTTCCTCGTAAACAGTGGAAGACTGCGTTGCAACGAATTTTGCCTGGGACTGTTGTGCTGGTTTTTGCTGCTCAGCCACGTTTTGAGTGTGGGTGGCGCAACCAAACAACAGGGTAACGAGTGCGAGAGGCACGAGGGGTGCAAAGCGATTTAGCATGGGCACGACCGTGGCTGGTATGTAAAGAAGTCGAGACTATGCCCACTATCACATCGATTTGCAAATTCAATCGTGATCTATGTGACTTCTTGTTTGAACGATGACATCTAACCGCTTAACACCCATTACACGCCTTTTGCGTGGCCAAAGCGGCCCAAACGCAGGTTTTCTGGCGCCTGAAATTTGCCGAAAGCCGCGCACTACAAGGGCTGGCTACCAGCCGAGGGTTTCCTTGAGGAAGGGTATGGTCAGCTTGCGCTGGGCCTGCAACGAGGCCTGATCGAGCTGTTCGAGCAAATCGAACAATGCACTCATGCTGCGGGTGCCACGGGTGAGAATAAAATGCCCGACTTCGTCGGTAAGGTGCAGGCCGCGACGGGATGCACGCAATTGCAGGGCACGCAATTTGTCCTCGTCGGACAATGGGCGCATCTGGAAAATCAGCGCCAGGGTCAGGCGCGACTTGAGGTCAGCCAGCTTCACCGGCAATTCACGCGGCGAGGTAGACGCGGCGATCAACAGGCGCCGGCCGCTGTCACGCAGCCGATTGAACAGGTGGAACAGCGCCTCTTCCCAATCCGCCTTGCCGGCAATCGCCTGCAGATCATCCAGGCACACCAGTTCGTATTGCTCCAGGTGGTCGAAGATGCCGACACCACGGTCCATCAACTCCGCCAACGGCAGGTAAACCGCCGGTTCGCCCATTTGCTCGAAGCGCAGGCACGCCGCCTGCAACAGGTGGGTACGCCCCACGCCGTGCTTGCCCCACAGATAGATCAGGCTTTCAGTCCACCCGGCGTCGGCTTCGCAAAGCCGCTCGACATAGCCGAGTGCAGCGGCATTGGCGCCTGGGTAGTAATTGATAAAGGTGGCGTCGTCACGCAGACGCACACCCAAGGGCAGCTGAATCGGTTTCATGCTGACTGAACGGCTCCAAACGAACCGTTAGTGGCCTCTGTGTAAAGTTTGCAAAGTTTATACCCGTGACGCCGGGCGCACAATGCAGCAGACCACAAGCAAAATCAAAGGTTTGCGTTAACTTGGGCGATTTGCGCAAATTGTTTGACGCCCTGCCCGTAGAAACAACAAACCCGGCCTGGGCCGGGTTTGTGACGAAGCGGTTACAGGTCGGGGTCTTCAACCCCGGTGTACACATCCGAATCCTTGTACAGATCATGCACATGGCGCACCAGCACCATGATCACCGCCGCTACCGGCAGCGCCAGCAGGATGCCCGTAAAGCCAAACAGCTCACCGCCTGCCAGGATCGCAAAGATCACCGCCACCGGGTGCAGGCCGATCCGGTCGCCCACCAGCAAGGGCGTCAACACCATCCCTTCAAGGGCCTGGCCGACCATAAACACCGCAACAATCCCGAGCATCGGGTACAGGTCGCCGCCAAACTGGAACAACCCCGCCACCAGCGCCGCGCCAATCCCGATCACAAAGCCCATGTACGGCACGATGGCAGCCAGACCGGCAATCAAGCCGATCAACAGGCCCAGCTCCAAGCCGATCGCCATCAACCCCGCGGCGTAGATGATCCCCAGCGCGAGCATCACCAGCAACTGGCCCCGCACAAACGCGCCCAGCACCTCATGGCACTCTTCCGCCAGGGAGACGATGCGCTCCTCGTTGTTGCGCGGCAGCAGGCCGCGGATCTTGGCCATCATGATGTCCCAGTCACGCAGCAGGTAAAACGCCACCACCGGGATCAGCACCAGGTTGGTCAACCAACCGATCAACGCCAAACTGGACGCCGTGGCCTGACTGAGCACGACACCGACAATATCGGTGGTCTGCCCCATGTGCTCACTGATCGCCGCCTTGACCTTGTCGAACTTCCAGAAACCGTCCGCCAGCCCCAGCTTGGCCTGCGCCCACGGCATTGCCGTGTGCTGCAGCCAGTCAAGCATCTGCGGCGCCAGTTCATACAGGCGAAACAGCTGCTTGGCCAGCATCGGCACCAGCACCAATACCAGCGCGGTGATGATCAACGTGAACAAGGCAAACACCGCTACCACACCCAAGGTGCGCGACAGGCCGGCCTTCTCCAGACGATCCACCACGGGATCGAACAGATAAGCCAGCAGCAGCGCGACCAGGAACGGCGTCAGGATCGAATGCAGCAAGAACACAAAAACGCACAGCAGGACAATCCCGCCAAGCCACACCCAACGACGCGTATCCGCCATAAACCACTCCATTATTTGCTTCTATCTATAGAGGAAGAACACTTACCACCGAAAACGCAGCTGAGCCTGAGGTTCAGGTGCTGCGGGTGCCTGGGCACCCTCTGCCACCGGCGGCTGAACAGCAGCTTCGCCCGCAGGCACTTCCTGCAACTTGGCCAGGCTCAACTGGGTACGCAACTGATCAGCACTGCCGTTGACGCGGTACACAATGCGAGTGCCGTCGACCAACTGCGGCTGACCACCAAAAGGTTCGAGCAGATGGCCCAGTGCAGCGTAGCGTTCCAGGTTCATGCCCTGCACTTCGAGCAATTGCTCACTGCTCACGCCGGGCTTGACCGCAAAACGTGGCGCCAGCTTTTGGCTGACAGCGAGCAATACGGCGTCGGCCACGGCAGCGGTGTCGGCGCCTTGGGCGGTGCCCTGCTCAGTTTTGTCGCCCAGCCACAGGCGCCATTTGGCGTGCCACTGATTGCCTTCCTGACGGGCGTGCACCGCGAGCAACGCGTCGGCCCCGTAGCGCTCGGAGGCTGCACGCAGTGGCGTGGCATCGGCGCTTTCCAGATTCGGCGCAGTGGCGACGACCTGTTCATCCAGATCACCCAACGGCAGGCGCAACGGCAAACCCCGGTGTTGCGCGGCACGGCGAAGGGCACCGGCAACGGCTTGACCATCACCCACCAGGCTGCTGCCTTCGGTGGAGTCGTTCAGCCACCAGCCGAGAATCGACGGCCGATTACTGCCCCAGATCGACAGGCCCGCTGCACGCAGGGCGCGATCGGTGCTCACCGGGTCGAAATCCACCTGCAGGCTCTCGGGTGGGCCAGCGTCGTAGCCATATTGGCTGATGATTTGCTGCGGATCTTTGCGAATTGCCGCCAGGCCCGGGCCTTCGGCGGCTTTGGCGTCGCCGGTCAGGCGGATCACCAGGGTTTGCACGGCTCGCTGGGTCGCTTGGTCGCGCTCTTGGGGCGACTGGCTGCTGACCGGTTCAAGCACTTGATACAGGCCATTGAGGGTTTCGGCATGACTCGCCAGGCTGACCAACGACAAGCAGCCTACAAAGAAGAATTTACACAGACGCATGGAAGATTCCCGAACGACAAATTTAGCGGCTGGAACAGACCGCGTGAACCCGGCTTGCCAGGCTGTGACCACAGCAGCCGGTAAAACATTCACAGGGTCGCGGTAAGTTTTCGTACTGTCATAACGATAGCGGGTTAAAGGCTATACCTTAATACGCGCCATCACAGAGACGATTAGCAATTTTTTAACCGTGCTTTTTAACCTTTATGGCCCTGCCCGTCGGCCCGAGGATGGCCGCTGCCCCTCAAGCCTGATAAAATCGCGCGCCTTCGCAGACCGTCAACGGCTGGGCCTCTTCACGAAAGCCTTCGCCAGCTCGGTCGTTACCCAGAAATCCCCCCTAAAGGCCTGGATCATGAGCAAGCAACCCTCCCTGAGCTACAAGGACGCCGGTGTAGACATCGACGCCGGTGAAGCATTGGTCGAACGCATCAAGAGCGTCGCCAAGCGCACTGCGCGCCCCGAAGTCATGGGCGGCCTGGGCGGTTTTGGCGCCCTCTGCGAAATCCCGGCCGGCTACAAACAGCCTGTGCTGGTCTCCGGCACCGACGGCGTGGGCACCAAGCTGCGCCTGGCCTTGAACCTGAACAAGCACGACAGCATCGGCATCGACCTGGTTGCCATGTGCGTCAACGACCTGGTGGTGTGCGGCGCCGAGCCACTGTTCTTCCTCGACTACTACGCCACCGGCAAGCTCAACGTCGAGACCGCGACTCAGGTCGTGACCGGCATTGGCGCGGGCTGCGAACTGTCGGGTTGCTCCCTGGTCGGCGGCGAAACCGCTGAAATGCCAGGCATGTACGAAGGCGAAGACTACGACCTGGCCGGTTTCTGCGTCGGCGTTGTCGAAAAATCCGAAATCATCGACGGTTCCAAAGTCGCTGCCGGTGACGCCCTGCTCGCGCTGCCATCCTCGGGCCCGCACTCCAACGGCTACTCGCTGATCCGCAAGATCATCGAAGTGTCCGGCGCCGACATCGAGAACATCCAACTCGACGGCAAGCCGCTGACCGACCTGCTGATGGCCCCGACACGCATCTACGTCAAACCACTGCTCAAGCTGATCAAGGACACTGGCGCCGTCAAAGCCATGGCCCACATCACTGGCGGCGGCCTGCTGGACAACATCCCGCGCGTCCTGCCAAAAGGCGCCCAGGCGATTGTCGACGTGGCCAGCTGGCAGCGTCCTGCGGTATTCGACTGGCTGCAAGAGAAAGGCAACGTCAACGAGACCGAAATGCACCGCGTGCTGAACTGCGGCGTCGGCATGGTCATCTGCGTGGCTCAAGAGCATGTTGAAGCGGCGCTGAACGTTCTGCGTGAAGCGGGCGAGCAGCCTTGGGTCATCGGCCAGATCGCGACTGCCCCGGAAGGCGCAGCTCAGGTTGAACTGAAGAACCTCAAGGCTCATTGATGTCTCAGACCTGTGATGTCGTGGTGCTGCTTTCCGGCACCGGCAGTAACTTGCAGGCCCTGATCGACAGCACGCGCACCGGCGACAGCCCGGTGCGCATCGCTGCGGTGATCTCCAATCGCAGCGACGCCTACGGCCTGCAACGCGCCAGGGACGCGGGCATTGAAACCCGCTCCCTGGATCACAAGGCTTTCGAAGGCCGCGAGGCCTTCGACAGCGCCTTGATCGAACTGATCGACGCCTTCAACCCCAAACTCGTGGTCCTCGCCGGCTTCATGCGCATTCTGAGCGCCAATTTCGTGCGGCACTACGAAGGGCGCCTGCTCAATATCCACCCTTCCCTGCTCCCCAAGTACAAAGGCATGCACACGCACCAGCGTGCGCTTGAGGCTGGCGACAGCGAGCACGGCTGCAGCGTGCACTTTGTGACCGAGGAACTCGATGGCGGCCCTCTGGTCGTACAGGCAGTGGTTCCGGTAGAGTCTGCAGATTCAGCGCAGACACTTGCGCAACGGGTTCACACCCAGGAACACAGGATTTACCCGCTGGCTGTTCGCTGGTTTGCCGAGGGGCGGTTGATTCTTGGCGATCACGGTGCATTATTGGACGGCCAATTACTTGCGGCCAGCGGCCACTTGATTCGAACCTAGGAGATTTTATGCGTCGCGCCTTGCTCTTCGCTTTTGCGCTGTTCGCCTTGCCTGCCGTGCAAGCAGCAGACCTTCACCCTTTCTCCGCCAGCTACACCGCCGACTGGAAACAGTTGCCCATGAGTGGTTCGGCCGAACGCAGCCTGACCAAGAATGACAATGGCACCTGGACCTTGAACTTCAAGGCTTCCATGATGATCGCCAGCCTCACCGAAACCAGCGTGATCCTGTTCGACAAGGACGCACTGCAACCCAAGAGCTACAGCTTCGAACGCGGCGGCCTGGGCAAGGCGAAGAAGATCAACCTGGATTTCGACCACGCGGCCAACAAGGTCACCGGCTTCGAAAACAAGGACCCGGTCAACGTCACGCTCGAAAGTGGCATGCTCGACAAATCGACTTATCAGCTTGCCCTGCAGCGCGACGTCGCCGCCGGCAAGAAAAGCATGAGCTACCGCGTGGTCGAAGGCACCGACGTCGATACTTATGACTTTCGCGTGATCGGCCCGGAAAAGGTCCAGACCAAAGCCGGCGCCATTGATGCGATCAAGGTTGAGCGCGTGCGCGACCCTTCCCAGAGCAAGCGCATCACCCAGATGTGGTTTGCCAAGGACTGGGGCGGCATCCTGGTTGCCCTGCGTCAGGTGGAAACCGACGGCAAGGAATACAACATCATGCTGCTGGACGGCACCGTTGACGGCAAGGCTGTCAAAGGCAGCTGATCGGCTGATGAGCTGAAAAACGGGCCTCGCTGAATGCGGGGCTTTTTTTCGCCTGCAGGTTGTGTGTTGGAGCGTCTACCGCTATCGCAGGCAAGCCAGCTCCCACACTGGAATGCATTTCAACGGTGGGAGCTGGCTTGCCTGCGATGGCGTTGGAGTGGGCAGAACAAGGCTAAAGACCAAGAAGAACATGAAACTTTTGTCATAAAACCCAGGCCCCTGCGACGCAATGTCGCGGATTACGGGGCCTGCGGGATAGTTGCAATTTGTGCAACGAATTGTTGCGTGCAAAATCGGTTTACTTAGCAAGCTAACAAAACATATAAAAGAGGCCTGCGACGACTTGCCGCAGATCAACCAGAGATTGGAGCAAGCAGATGACTGTAAAAGTAACTGAACGCGACGATGCACACATGTCTCACGAAGCACTGGGCCATGGGATTCACATCTGGGATGTCCACCAACAAGACCAACTGGTCGGCATGTTCCACAACGAGAACGAAGCCCACAATTATAAAAACGAGCTCGAATCTCTAGAGATGAAACGCCAGGCACAAAGCTCCTGAATACTGAAATCCGCTAGGCCCCCAGCCCCACGCAGCCAGGGTGCCTATAAACACAAACCCCGCCTTTTGAGCGGGGTTTGTGTTTATAGGCTTTGGCGTTGGGCGTGCCTGGCACGCCCGATTGTTTTAACGCCTTACCACATCAGATCATCCGGGATCTGGTACGCGGCGTATGGATCGTCCTCATCCGGCACCTGGCTTTCGGTGAGGATATTGAGCTGCACGATACGCTCCGGCGCACGCTCCAGAATCTTCAGCGCCGCCTCACGCGGGATCACCTCGTAACCGCCGCCATGGTGCACGATTGCCAGGGAGCCGTTGCTCAGCTTGTTGCGCATCAGCGTGTTGACCGACAGGCGCTTGACCTTCTTGTCATCCACGAAGTTGTAGTAGTCCTCGGTGGTCAGCTTGGGCAGGCGCGAGGTCTCGATCAATTGTTTGACCTGGGCCGTACGGGCCTTGGCCTCGGCTTTTTCCTGCTGCTGGCGGTTCAGCTCCTGGTCGCGCTTGACCTTCTCGGCGTGCGCCTCGGCGGCCAGGCGTGCCTGGGTGTCGTCCACTTCGGCTTGACCCTTGTGGACCAGGCGCTGCTGCTTCTGTTTCTCTTTGCCGACCTGCTTGGCCTGCTTTTGGTTGACCAGACCTGCTTTAAGCAACTGGTCGCGAAGGGAAAGGCTCATGGTGCTTACTCACTTAGGCAACTGCTTAACCGCAGCTGGACAGATTCTTTTCCTGGCGTTTGGCCTCACCCCACAGGGCGTCCAACTCTTCGAGGGTGCAATCTTCTATGGATTGATGCGTATCGCGCAATGCCTGTTCGATAAATCGGAAACGTCGTTCGAACTTGGCATTGGCGCCACGCAACGCAGCTTCCGGGTCAACCTTCAGATGCCGGGCCAGGTTGACCGCTGCAAACAGCAGGTCACCGACTTCATCGGCAATCGCCACCGGGTCGTTATCGGCCATGGCTTCGAGCACTTCATCCAGCTCTTCGCGCACGTTGTCCACCACCGGCAAAGCGGCGGGCCAGTCAAAGCCGACCTGGCTGGCGCGCTTTTGCAATTTGGCGGCGCGCGACAGCGACGGCAACGCCGTGGGCACGTCATCGAGCAGGGACAGCTGCTGTGGCGCGTCGGACTTTTCCGCGCGCTCCTCAGCCTTGATCTGCTCCCAACGCTCCTTGACCTGCTCTTCACTCAGCTGAGGAATATCCAGCGGCGCATACAGATCACCCGTGGGGAATACGTGAGGATGGCGGCGAATCAACTTGCGTGTAATGCTGTCGATCACCCCGGCAAATTCAAAACGCCCCTCCTCCCGCGCCAACTGGCTGTAATACACCACCTGAAACAACAGGTCGCCCAGTTCGCCTTGCAGGTGATCAAAGTCGCCGCGCTCGATGGCATCAGCGACTTCGTAGGCTTCTTCCAGGGTGTGCGGGACGATGGTTGCGTAGGTTTGCTTGATGTCCCACGGGCACCCGTACTTTGGGTCTCGCAGGCGGTTCATCAGGTGCAGCAGGTCTTCAAGTGAATACATCAGTCAATCTCTGTCCGCGTTCAGTGGGAGCTGGCTTGCCTGCGATGCAGGCGACTGGGTGTAGCTGGCAGACCCAGGCGATGCTATCGCAGGCAAGCCAGCTCCCACATAAAACTGCCCCACATTTTCAGTCCGCGCTCATCCAGCTGCTCATGGTGTGCGATTACGCCGCGTCTCAATGATGTTCGGCAACTGGGAAATCCGCCCCAGCAACCGACCCAGCGCGTCCAGGCCCGGAATCTCGATGGTCAGAGACATCAACGCCGTGTTGTCCTCTTTGTTCGAGCGGGTATTGACCGCCAGCACGTTGATCCGCTCATTGAGCAGCACTTGCGACACGTCACGCAGCAAGCCGGAACGGTCGTAGGCGCGAATGATGATGTCCACCGGGTAAGTGAGCACCGGCACCGGGCCCCAGCTGACCTGGATGATCCGCTCCGGCTCGCGCCCGCCCAGTTGCAGCACCGAGGCGCAATCCTGGCGGTGAATGCTTACGCCACGGCCCTGGGTGATGTAACCGACGATCGCGTCGCCCGGCAACGGCTGGCAGCAGCCGGCCATTTGCGTCATCAGGTTGCCCACGCCCTGAATCTGGATATCGCCGCGCTTGCCCGGTTTGTAGCCGGTGGCTTTGCGCGGGATCAGCTCCAGCTGCTCGCTGCCGCGCTCTGGCTCGACCAGTTGCTGCGCCAGGTTGACCAGTTGCGCCAGGCGCAAGTCGCCGGCGCCAAGGGCTGCGAACATGTCCTCGGCAATCTTCATGTTGGCTTTTTCGGCCAACTTGTCGAAGTCCACCTGCGGCAGGCCCAGACGCGCCAGCTCGCGTTCGAGCAAGGTTTTACCGGCCGCGACGTTCTGGTCGCGCGCCTGCAATTTGAACCAGTGGACGATCTTCGCCCGTGCCCGCGATGTGGTGATGTAGCCCAGGTTCGGGTTCAGCCAGTCGCGGCTCGGCGTACCGTGCTTGCTGGTGATGATCTCGACCTGTTCACCGGTCTGCAGGCTGTAGTTGAGCGGCACGATGCGCCCGTTGATCTTGGCGCCCCGGCAGTTGTGACCGATTTCGGTGTGCACGCGGTAGGCAAAGTCCAGGGGCGTGGCGCCCTTGGGCAAGTCGATGGCGTGGCCGTCGGGGGTGAAGATATAAACGCGGTCGGGCTCGATATCCACCCGCAGCTGTTCGGCAAGGCCGCCGATGTCGCCGAGTTCTTCGTGCCACTCGAGCACTTGGCGCAGCCAGGAGATTTTCTCTTCGTACTGGTTGGACCCGGCCTTGACGTCGGTGCCCTTGTAGCGCCAGTGCGCGCACACCCCAAGTTCAGCCTCTTCGTGCATGGCGTGGGTGCGGATCTGCACCTCCAGCACCTTGCCCTCAGGGCCGATCACCGCAGTGTGCAGCGAGCGATAGCCGTTTTCCTTGGGGTTGGCGATGTAGTCGTCGAACTCCTTGGGAATGTGCCGCCACAAGGTGTGGACGATACCCAGCGCGGTGTAGCAGTCGCGCATTTCCGGCACCAGCACGCGCACGGCGCGTACGTCGTAGATCTGGCTGAAGGCCAGGCCCTTGCGCTGCATTTTGCGCCAGATCGAATAGATGTGTTTGGCGCGGCCGCTGATGTCGGCGTCAACGCCGGTGGCCTGCAACTCGGAACGCAACTGGCCCATCACGTCGGTGATAAAGCGCTCACGGTCGAGCCGCCGCTCATGCAGCAGCGTCGCAATCTGTTTGTATTGATCGGGCTCGAGGTAGCGAAAGGACAAGTCCTCCAGCTCCCACTTGATATGGCCGATGCCCAAGCGATGCGCCAGCGGCGCGTAGATGTCGAAGACTTCGCGGGCCACCCGGTTGCGCTTTTCGTCGTCGGCGGTCTTCACCGCACGGATCGCGCAGGTGCGTTCAGCCAGCTTGATCAGCGCAACGCGTACGTCGTCGACCATCGCCACCAGCATTTTGCGCAGGTTCTCGACCTGGCCCTGGGTGCCCAGCACCATCGACTGGCGCGGGCTGAGGCTGGCACTGATAGCCGCCATGCGCAGCACGCCGTCGATCAGTTTGGCCACGACCGCGCCGAAACGCTGGCTGACCGTTGGCAACGGGATGTGCCCTTCACGCACGCCGCGATAGAGCACGGCGGCGATCAGCGAATCCTGGTCGAGCTTGAGATCGGCGAGGATCTCGGCGATTTCCAACCCGGTGCGAAAGCTTGACGTGCCCTCCGCCCAGAGGTTTTTGGCCGCATTGTCTTGTTGTTCAGACTCACGAGCGAACTCGCAGGCTGCTTTCAAGGCTTCACGGTCCAGTGCCGGGTCGACACTGACGGCATGATCCAGCCATGCCTCGAGATTGATACTGCCGTCGGTGTTGATCGGCTGGTGTGCTCTCACCTGTACCATCTTGCTTACCTTCCCTACGACGCACCTTTAATGCGCCAAAAATCATCGCTGACCTGCTTTACCTGAATAAAGCTTACACACACTCCCTGGCAGGTCACGGCCTTGGAGAATGCAGGCCAGTCGGATTAAACGGGCATCCTAGCCCGCTTCAAATAACGCCATGGCCTCGACATGCGCGGTTTGCGGAAACATGTCGAGGATCCCGGCACGTTTTAGCCGGTAGCCCTGCTTGACCAACTCAACCGTGTCCCGCGCCAGCGTGGCCGGGTTGCAGGACACATACACCAGACGCTTGGCCTTAAGGGTCGCGAGCTTGCGCACAACCTCCAGGGCACCATCACGGGGTGGGTCCAAGAGTACCGCAGAAAAGCCCTGTTTGGCCCACTCCGCGTCAGTCAAAGGCTGGGATAAATCGGCCTGAAAAAACTGCACATTATGCAAATTGTTGCTGACGGCATTCTGCGCCGCCCGGTCCACCATGGTCTGCACGCCTTCTACCGCGACCACTTCACGCACTTGCCGGGCCAGTGGCAAAGCGAAGTTGCCCAGCCCGCAGAACAAATCCAGTACCCGCTCGTCGGGCTGTGGCGCCAGCCATTCCAGGGCCTGAGCGACCATCGCGGCGTTGACGCCGGCGTTGACCTGCACAAAATCCCCGGGCCGATAAGCCAACTCCAAATCCCACTGTTCCAACCGATAACCCAACGCCGAATCCATCTCGACCGGCTCCGGCTGGCCCTCGCCATGCAGCCACAACTGCGCGTCATGGAAGGTGCAAAATTCCTGCAGGATCAGCAGGTCTGCCTCGGACAACGGCGCCATATGCCGCAGCAGCACGGCAATCGACGAGCCGCTGAACAACTCCACATGCCCCAGCGCCTGCGGTTTGCTCAGGCGGCGCAGCATGTTCGGCAAACGCTGCATGATCGGTTGCAAGGCTTGTACCAGCACGGGGCAATCATCGATGGCGACGATGTCCTGGCTGGCCACGGCGCGAAAACCCACTTCAAGCTTTTTCGCCTTGGCATCCCAGCGTACGGCCACACGGGCGCGTCGGCGGTAGCCGAATTCCGGACCACTCAAAGGTGCGGCCCATACCTGCGGTTCGACACCGGCGACGCGTGACAGTTGTTCGGCGAGCATGCGCTGTTTCAGGGCAAGTTGTTCGGCGTGGGGCAAGTGCTGCACGCTGCAACCGCCGCAGCGGCCAAAATGGGCGCAGGGTGCCGGACGGCGCAGCTCGCTGGCCGTGAACACGCGCTCGGTGCGGGCTTCGACCACTTTGCCGTGGGCGCCCAATACCCGTGCTTCGACCTCTTCGCCGGCGAGCGCGCCATTTACAAACCAGGTGCGGCCTTCAAAAAACACAATGCCGCGGCCGTCGTTGGCCAGGCGCTCAATGGTCAGGCGCTGCTTCTTGCCTACCGGAATTTGCGGGGCCCGGCTGCCGCCCGTCGGTTGAAAGCGCAGGCCTCTCTCGTGCTTGGCCATCAGTTGGGTTCGTCGAAAATGCCGGTCGACAAGTAACGGTCGCCTCGGTCACAGATGATCGCAACGATCACTGCGTTTTCCACTTCCTTGGACAAACGCAACATACCGGCCACGGCGCCGCCGGAGGACACGCCGCAGAAAATGCCTTCTTCACGCGCCAGGCGGCGGGTGGTGTCCTCGGCTTCGCGCTGGGCCATATCGATGATGCGATCCACGCGCGTCGCGTTGTAGATCTTCGGCAGGTACTCTTCGGGCCAACGGCGAATGCCGGGGATAGCTGCGCCTTCCATCGGTTGCAGGCCAACGATCTGGATCGCCGGGTTCTGCTCCTTGAGGTAGCGCGAGTTGCCCATGATGGTGCCGGTGGTGCCCATCGAGCTGACGAAATGGGTGATGGTGCCCTGGGTCTGACGCCAGATTTCCGGACCGGTGGTGGTGTAGTGCGCCTCCGGGTTATCACCGTTGGCAAATTGGTCGAGCACCACGCCACGGCCTTCGGCGGCCATGCGCTCGGCGAGGTCGCGGGCGCCTTCCATGCCTTCTTCCTGGGTGACCAGGATCAGCTGGGCGCCGTAGGCGGTCATTGCCGCCTTGCGTTCGGCGCTGCCGTTGTCGGGCATGATCAATACCATCTTGTAACCCTTGATGGCCGCGGCCATGGCCAGGGCGATGCCGGTGTTACCCGAGGTGGCTTCGATCAGGGTGTCGCCGGGCTTGATCTGCCCGCGCAGTTCAGCGCGGGCAATCATCGACAGCGCCGGGCGGTCCTTGACGGACCCGGCCGGGTTGTTTCCTTCGAGCTTGAGCAACAGGGTATTGCTGGTTTCACCCGCCATGCGTTGCAAGCGGACCAGGGGCGTGTTGCCGACGCAATCGGCGATTGTAGGGTACTGCAAGGTCATGGCGTATTCGCAATCCAGACTGCGGGGGCGAACATCATACCGGGAAAGGCTGGCGGGCCATATCACGCAAAGTATGGTGCTTATGGCTTATAGGAATAAGCGAGTAGTGTGTGGCCTGTAAGGGCGCTATCGCGGGCAAGCCAGCTCCCACAGGTATCCGCGATCATTGTGGGAGCGGGCTTGCCTGCAAAGGACGCACCTTGGTGAACCGGCTACCCCAACTGCCCGTCGCCATGATTTTTACGAAACACCTCTTCTCCCATCGCAGCAATCTGCCCCTCAATAAGCGCCTCAAACGGTTTGAGCAATGCATCAAAAGACGCCGGCGCCTCCAGCACCTGCAATGCCTGCACAATCGCCTCCACCGTCGACAACGCACCTGGCCCGGGCGCCTTGCGCAGCCGGTAGCGGGACACCGCACCCTCGGCCAGGGTCACTCGAGGCAAGGCCGCCAGTAGCGGATTGAGGTGCAACAATTTGCGCGCCTTGCGCCAAGTACCGTCAGGCACCACCAGCAGCATAGGTTCGTCAGTCGGGGTATAGGCCTGTAAAGGCTGCGCATCCTCAGCGGGAAACAACAACCGCGCCTGGTAGCCCGGCGGGTTCAATAAGGTCGGCAAATCCTCAAACACCTCGCCCACCACCAATTGCGCATTGTTCAACCCCAACGCTGCCAGCCGCGCGGTATTGAGCGCATGGTTGACCTCACTCGGGTGCTGCAACAGCAACACGCGGGTGCGGCTGTCGAGACTGGGGATCAGCGCACACAGGCAATAGGTGACAGGCCGCAGGCAGCGGGAGCATTGGGGTCGGGACATGGTTTCAGGCCTGGTTGAGCTGTGCTTTGAGTAAATCGCGGAAGGTCTGGATCAGCGGCTCGCGGCTACGGCCCCGGCGCATGATCATCGAAAATGGCGCCTGATAGCCGAAGGTCGCCGGCAACAATACGCGCAGGTCGCCCTTGTCGGCCCAGGCCTGGGCGTAATGCTCGGGCAGGTAGCCGATGTAGGCGCCGGACAGCACCAGAATCAACTGAGCTTCCATACTTTCCACCGTTGCCGCGCTGTGTTTGAAGCCGTGGCGCGCCAGTTCAGCCTGGCTCCAGTAACCGCGCCCGACCATGCGCTGTTGGGTGATCACTTGTTCGGGGATGCGCCGTTCGTTGAACAACGGATGGCGGGTGCTGCAATACAACCAGTGTTGCTCGCGGTACAGCGGCATGTAGATCAGCCCGCTCATGCGGTTGGAAAAGGCGCCAATGGCCAAATCCAGACGATTGTCCTGCACACCCAGTTGCAGTTCGTAAGGGCTCATCACCGAGAGGTGCAAATGCACGGCCGGGTGTTCCTGGCTGTAGGCGCCGATCACCTCTGCGAACGGCAGCGCCTTGTCGCTGACGGTGGAGTCGAGCACGCCCAGCTTCAGTGTGCCGCGCAACTCGCCTTTGAGCGCTGCAGCGTATTGCTCGAAGCCTTCCAATTCGCCCAGGAGGCGCAGGGTTTCCTGATGGAACAGCTCGCCCTTGCTGGTCAGGCTGAACCCGCCGCGCCCGCGATGGCACAGCACCAGGCCCAACGCCGACTCCAGCTGGCTCATATAAGTGCTGATGGCCGACGTTGACAGGTTGAGTTCGTGCTGGGCGTTGGCAAACCCCTGGTGGCGCACGACGCTGACGAAGATGCGCAGGAGTTTCAGGTCGGGCAAGGCGTTGGCCATGGGTTCTCCAGATTCAGCGAATGCACGCGATCCCATTGTGGGAGCTGGCTTGCCTGCGATGGCGGCGTATCAAAAAAAGCTATGTGGCTGACCCTCCGCTATCGCAGGCAAGCCAGCTCCCACACTGGGCCGGGGCTCGACAGAAAGGATCGATTGCGCCCAACACAGGCCGGTGAGTTTACCTCAGGCATTAGTTTAGAAATATCTGAACTAAGTATTTGCCCCTGCCGATTCTTCCCGCCCTGGGCTTTTCGCAGAATCGGCCCCTAATAAACAAAACAACGATGAGGCAATCCCGTGGACAAGATTTTTCACCAACCACTGGGCGGCAACGAAATGCCGCGCTTCGCCGGCATCGCCACCATGATGCGACTTCCCCACCTGCAAACGGCCAAAGGCCTGGATGCCGCCTTTGTCGGCGTACCCCTGGACATCGGCACCTCGCTGCGCGCCGGCACCCGTTTCGGGCCGCGGGAAATCCGCGCCGAATCGGTGATGATCCGCCCTTACAACATGGCCACCGGCGCCGCACCGTTCGACTCCCTGTCGGTTGCCGACATCGGCGACGTGGCGATTAACACCTTCAACCTGCTCGACGCCGTGCGCATCATCGAAGAAGCCTACGATGAGATCCTCGAGCACAACGTGATCCCGATGACCCTGGGCGGCGACCACACCATCACCCTGCCGATCCTGCGGGCGATCCACAAGAAACACGGCAAGGTCGGGCTGGTGCACATCGATGCCCACGCCGACGTCAACGATCATATGTTCGGCGAGAAAATCGCCCACGGCACCACCTTCCGCCGCGCGGTGGAAGAAGGCCTGCTCGATTGCGATCGCGTCGTACAAATCGGCCTGCGCGCCCAGGGCTACACCGCCGAAGACTTCAACTGGAGCCGCAAACAGGGCTTCCGCGTGGTCCAGGCTGAAGAATGCTGGCACCACTCGCTCGCGCCATTGATGGCCGAAGTGCGTGAAAAAGTCGGCGGCGGCCCGGTGTATTTGAGCTTCGACATCGACGGCATCGACCCAGCCTGGGCACCGGGCACCGGCACGCCGGAAATCGGCGGGCTGACCACCATCCAGGCGATCGAGATCATCCGTGGTTGCCAGGGCCTCGACCTGATTGGTTGCGATCTGGTAGAAGTTTCGCCGCCTTACGACACCACCGGCAACACCTCGCTGCTTGGCGCCAACCTGCTGTACGAGATGCTCTGCGTACTGCCCGGCGTGGCGCATCGCTGATGAGCACGCACGAGGTGCTGCAAGCCGCGGCCGACCTGGTCTCGGCCTTCGCCCGCAATGACCGCGCCGCCTACTTCGGCGCGTTCACGGCCGATGCCAGCTTTGTGTTCTACACCCTCCCCCAGCCGCTGCTCAGCCGCGATGCCTACCAGGCGTTGTGGGACAGCTGGCGCCAGGACGAGGGGTTTGAGGTGCTGTCCTGCACTTCAAGCAACGCCTTTGTCAGCCTGCAAGATGATGTGGCGATTTTTATGCATGACGTGGCCACCGAGCTGCGCATGAACGGGGAGCAATTTTTTAGCCAGGAACGCGAGACCATTGTCTTCACACGACAAGGGTCTGGCACACAACAAAAACAAGGCCTGTGGCTGGCCTGTCACGAACATTTGTCCGCTATGCCGGAAGGGCTGCCGCCCCCTTAGCCAATGTGATCGGAGCTGATCATGAATAATAAAAACAACGATAAAAGTATTCGAACGATAGAAACCAACGGGGTCGAGCAGATCCCGGACCACGAACGTACTGCCGGGCCCAAGGATCTGTTCCGACTGATCTTCGGCGGTGCCAACACCTTTGCCACCGCCGTGCTGGGTTCGTTTCCGGTGCTGTTCGGTTTGTCGTTCCAGGCCGGCGTCTGGGCGATTGTGCTGGGCGTGCTGGTGGGCGCGCTGATCCTGGCGCCGATGGGCCTGTTCGGGCCGATCAATGGCACCAACAATGCCGTGTCGTCCGGTGCGCACTTTGGTGTGCACGGGCGCATTGTCGGCTCGTTTCTGTCGCTGCTGACGGCGATTGCCTTCTTCTCACTGTCGGTGTGGAGTTCAGGCGATGCGTTGGTCGGCGGTGCGAAACGGCTGATCGGCCTGCCGGAAACCGACCTGACGCTGGGCCTGGCCTACGGCCTGTTCGCCTTGCTTGTGCTCACCGTGTGCATCTATGGATTTCGCTTCATGCTGTGGGTCAACCGCATCGCGGTGTGGGCGGCGAGCCTGCTGTTCCTGCTGGGCATCTTCGCGTTTGCGCCGGCCTTCGACAGCCACTTCGCCGGCACCGTCGGGCTCGGCCAGAGCGGCTTTTGGGCGGCCTTTATCGGTGCTGCGCTGGTGGCCATGAGCAATCCGATTTCCTTCGGTGCATTCCTCGGTGACTGGTCGCGCTACATCCCGCGTGAGACGCCGAAAATGCGCATCATGCTGGCGGTCGTACTGGCTCAGATCGCTACGTTGATCCCGTTTCTGTTCGGCCTGGCCACCGCGACCATCGTGGCGATCAAGGCACCGGACTACATTGCGGCGAACAACTACGTCGGTGGTTTGCTGGCGGTGGCGCCCACTTGGTTCTTCCTGCCGGTGTGCCTGATCGCGGTGATCGGCGGCATGTCCACTGGCACCACCTCGCTGTATGGCACCGGCCTGGACATGTCCAGCGTGTTTCCGCGCCTGCTGTCACGGGTCAAGGCCACGCTGCTGATCGGCGTGATGTCGATTGCCTTCATCTTTATCGGACGTTTCGCCGCCAACCTGGTGCAGAGCGTGTCGACTTTCGCCGTGCTGATCATCACCTGCACCACGCCCTGGATGGTGATGATGATCATCGGCCTGATCGTGCGCCGCGGCTTCTACTGCCCGGACGACTTGCAGGTATTCACTCGCGGTGAAACCGGCGGGCGCTACTGGTTCAGCCATGGCTGGAACTGGCGCGGGCTGGGGGCCTGGATCCCGAGTGCGCTGGTGGGTTTGTGCTTCGTCAATTTGCCAGGGCAGTTTGTCGGGCCGCTGGGCAACCTGGCCGACGGCATCGATATCAGCCTGCCGGTGACGCTGGGGCTGGCCTCGGTGGTGTACCTGAGTTTGCTTCGCCTGTTCCCGGAACCAGCGGCTGTTTATGGCCCCCAGGGGCCGCTTCGCAGCCTAACGGGAGCAAGCTCCCTCGCCACAAAAAGCGCCTCAATAGCCTAAAAAAATAATCGGAGACCCGCCGTCATGGCTTTGGATTTATTCGTCGTACTCATCTACGCCGCCGGCATGCTCGTGCTCGGCTATTACGGCATGCGCCGCGCCAAGACCCACGAAGACTACCTGGTGGCCGGCCGCAATCTGGGCCCGTCGCTGTACATGGGCACCATGGCCGCCACGGTATTGGGCGGTGCATCCACCGTCGGCACCGTGCGCCTGGGTTATGTGCATGGCATCTCGGGCTTCTGGCTGTGTGCTGCGCTGGGGGCCGGGATCATCGCGTTGAACCTGTTCCTGGCCAAACCGCTGCTCAAGCTTAAGATCTTCACCGTCACCCAGGTCCTGGAAAAACGCTACAACCCCATGGCCCGCCAAGCGAGCGCGGTGATCATGCTTGCCTACGCGTTAATGATCGGCGTGACCTCGATTCTGGCCATCGGCACCGTGCTGCAAGTGCTGTTCGGCCTGCCGTTCTGGGTCTCGGTGCTGCTGGGCGGTGGCGTGGTGGTGGTGTATTCGACCATCGGCGGCATGTGGTCGCTGACGCTTACCGACATTGTGCAATTTGTGATCAAGACCGTCGGCCTGATGTTTATCCTGCTGCCGATCTGCCTGTACCGCGTCGGCGGCTGGGACCAACTGGTGGCCAAGCTGCCGGCGTCGAACTTCAGCTTCACCGAAATCGGCTGGGACACGATCATCACCTACTTCATGATCTACTTTTTCGGCATCCTCATCGGTCAGGACATCTGGCAACGGGTGTTCACTGCCCGTGACGAAAAGGTCGCGCAGTACGCAGGCACCTTCGCCGGCTTCTACTGCATCCTCTACGGCCTGGCCTGCGCGCTGATCGGCATGGCTGCTCATGTGCTGTTGCCGAATCTGGATAACGTCAACAATGCCTTCGCCGCGATCGTCAAAGCGTCGTTGCCTGACGGCATTCGCGGGCTGGTGATCGCCGCCGCACTGGCCGCGATGATGTCCACCGCCAGCGCCGGCTTGCTTGCCGCCTCCACCGTATTGACCGAAGACCTGCTGCCGCGTTTGCGCGGTGGCAAGCAATCGAGCCTGAACATCAACCGCTTGTTCACGATGCTGACGGGCATTGCCGTGCTGGGTATCGCCCTGGTGGTCAACGATGTGATCAGCGCCCTGACCCTCGCCTACAACTTGTTGGTGGGTGGCATGCTGATCCCGCTGATGGGGGCGATTTTCTGGAAGCGGGCGACGACCTCGGGGGCGATCGCGTCCATGGCCCTGGGCTTTGTGACGGCACTGGTGTTCATGTTCAAGGATGGCTTGGACGCGAACACGCCGATCTACTACAGCCTGGCGGTTGGATTGGTGAGTTTTGTAGGCGTGAGTCTGTTGTCGCGGCGCCCGCAGGCTGCGGCGGCCAGGGCAATTTAAGGCAGCACAGGCATCAGAGCGGTTTCTTCAGCGGGTGCGACGTCGGATGTCGCACCCGTTTTTTTTCCTGCCACACACAACGGTGGGAGCGAGCTTGCTTACGAACGTGGTGTATCAGCCAACATTTGCGTTGACTGACAGACCGCCTTCGCGAGCAAGCTCGCTCCCACCTGTTGAATCCTGTTGGAACCCGGGCTTATCTGCGACGGGGCCGGCGCTGCTCGTCATCCGTGCGAATCGGCACCGGTTGCAGCGGAGGCTCGATCAGTCCGAGCGCGACGCCAACGTCATGGAGCCAGTTTTGGATTTTCTCTTTCATGGTTGCCCCCTTTGCGGGTAATGCGGGTCGGCGCGAGTTTTGTCGCCTTTTCCTACAGTGATAGTAGTACTAAGTCCTACGTAATGCTTGAACGAAACCACAACGAACTATTACTGAATTGATTCAAATCCTGACGGATCGTTCAAGCAATCGCGCGCGTGTCCTGCAATAACTCGGCTTTGCCTTCCTGCTGCAGGTCAATCCATGCATTGAGGTTAGCGCCGAGCATACCCTTTCGCCACATCAGCCAGGTCGTTGCAGTAGCAAAAGGCCCCGTCAGGGGATGAACGGACACGCTGTCCTTGCCTGGCAAGCTTTCCAGCATGGATTCAGACATCAATGCCACACCGGAACCGGCAATCACGCAGGCGAGCATGCCCTGATAGGACTCAATCTCGATGGCCCGGCCCATGGCCACGCGCTCGTGGGAAAACCAGGTCTCCAGGCGCGTGCGGTACGCGCAACTGCGGCGAAAGGTGAACACCGAGCGCCCCGCTACATCCTGCGGCCCGCGCACGGGCGGGTGATCAGCCTCGCAGATCAACACCAGGCGCTCTTCGCACAGTGGCACACCGTCCAGGGTGGCGATGGTCAGCGGGCCATCGACCAATGCCGCATCCAGACGCCCAGTGATCAAGCCTTCCAACAGTTCACCGCTGGGCGCCGACTGCACTTGCAGGTTCACCATCGGATAGGCCTTGTGATAGCGCGCCAACAACCTCGGCAAATGAATCGCGGCAGTGCTGTACATGCTGCCCAACACAAAATCGCCGGCCGGTTGCCCGCCCTGAACGGCGCCGTGGGCTTCATCGTGCAGCGCGATCAGACGGGTGCTGTAGTCCAGCAGCACTTTGCCGGCGGGAGAAAGCTGCAAGCGTTGACGCTCGCGCACAAACAGCTCCACGCCCAGCTGCTCTTCCATTTGCTTGAGCCGTGTCGACAGGTTCGACGGCACACGGTGCAAGCGCTCGGCCGCGCGGGTGATGGAGCCCTCTTCTGCCACGGCCTGGAAAATCCGCAATTGACTGAACTCCATACCTTTCTCCAAAACTGAACAAGTTACTCACTATTATTCATTTTTACAGAAAGTCAATTCGCTTTAGCCTGAAGGTCTTCGCGTGCTTGCAGGAAACCACAACATGTCGCCGCTGATTCGCTTACTCGCCAGCTTTGTCGCCCTGATGATGGCCATGGGCATTGGACGCTTCGCCCTCACACCGCAGATGCCGCATCTGCTGAGCGAAGGGCAGATCGACCTGACCGGCGCAGGCCTGATCGCCGCCGCCAATTACCTGGGCTACTTCGTTGGCGCGGTGGATTCGATCTTCGCCCGCAGCCACCACCACGTGCGGGGGCGGATGTACGGCGGGTTGTGGCTGTGCGTACTGCTGACGCTGGCGTCGTATTGGGCGCAAGGGTTTTGGCCGCACCTGCTGCTGCGCTTCGGCACGGGTGTCGCGAGTGCCTGGGCGTTGGTGATGATCACCAGTTTGAGCCAACCGCTGGCAATTGCCGCCGGCCGTCCACGCTTGGGAGCCCTGGTATTCGCCGGGCCAGGGCTGGGGATTTTGCTCACCGGTCTACTGGCTTTGGGCTCGAACCTGCTGGGACAAAGTTCGGCCTCACTGTGGCTGGTGTATGGCGTGGTGGCGTTGGTCATGCTGCTGGCTATCCTGCCGTTCTTGCCTCAGCCGATGCCCGCCGTCGCACACACTGCCAGTGCAGGCAGCAATCAAAGCATTGCGCACCTGTGCTGGATCTACTTTCTGTACGGTCTGGGCTACATCATCCCGGCGACCTTTCTGTCGCAGATGGCCAGCGCGCAATTCAACGGCGCCTGGCAGGCGGATCTGTTCTGGCCATGCTTTGGTCTGGCGGCTGCCGTTGGCGTGGTCGGGGTGAGCTTGCGCCGCAATAACACGCACACCACCCGCCGCTGGCTGATGACCACCTTGTGGCTGCAAGCGACCGGCGTGTTTGCCTGCTTGCTGGGCAACGGCTGGGGCCTGGCGCTGGGCGTTTTGCTGTGCGGTACGCCGTTCCTGGCGTGCATGATGCTGGTGATGCAACGCCTGCGTGAGGTCGCGCCCCACGGCTATCAGCGCAGCACCGGGCTGCTGACCGCCAGCTTCGCCATCGGTCAATTGAGCGGCCCGCTGCTGGCCTCGGTGAGCAGCCACCTGAGTGGCGGCCTGCAACCGGCCCTGGTGATTGCCGGCGCAGGCCTGCTGGTGGCCGGCGCGCTGCTGCTGCGCCCTACTGTCTCACTCAGCCAGCCACCAGTGGCGCCGGTACGCGAACCTGTTCTCGCCGCGCCAGCACCAGGAATAACAGCCCACCCAGCAAGCACCCGGTAAACCAGGCGAAGTTGGCCATGCCCTGCAACGCCGGGGTGAAGGTGATCGCGACGCCCGCCAGCGTCGCCGGCACCAAGGCTTTGACCGCGGTCCAGTTCACGCCGCCGTCGAAGTAATAGCGCCCGTTTGGGCTGTCATCGAACAACGCGTCCACATCGATCTTCTGTTTTTTGATCAGGTAGAAGTCCACCAACAGGATGCCGAACAACGGCCCGATACACGCCGCGAGGATGTCCAGCGTGTAGTGAATCATCAGCGGGTTGTTGAACAGGTTCCACGGGGTGATGAAGATCGACGCCACCGCCGCAATCATCCCACCGGCGCGCCAGCTGATTTTGCTCGGCGCGACGTTGGCAAAATCAAACGCCGGCGAGACGAAGTTGGCGACGATATTGATGCCGATGGTGGCGGTCACGAAGGCAAACGCGCCGAGCAGCACGGCCATGCTGTTGTCGATACGCGAAACGGTGGCAATCGGGTCATGCAGCATTTCGCCAAACACCGGCAAGGTGCCCGAAACGATAACGACGGTGACCAGTGAGAACGCCAGGAAATTCACCGGCAGCCCCCAGAAATTACCGCGACGCACGTCGTGCATGCTGCGGCAGTAGCGGCTGAAATCGCCGAAATTCAGCGTTGGCCCGGAGAAATAGGACACCACCAGCGCCGTCGCCACGATCACCTGCCCAAAAGTCTGCCAGCCCGAGAGGGATTTTTCCGCCAGGGTAAAGCTGATATTCGCCCAGCCGGCCTTCCACACAATCCAGCCGGCCAGGGCAAACATCACCGCGTAGACCACCGGCCCCGCCCAGTCGATAAAGCGCCGGATGGATTCCATCCCAGCCCAGAATACGGCGGCTTGCAATACCCATAAGGTGAGGAAACTGAACCAGCCCAAGTAGGACAGGCCTGCAAAATGCGGCTCTGCATATACCGCCATCTGCGGGAAAAAACGCAGCACCACGATGATCAGGGCACTCGAGGCCAGATACGTTTGAATCCCGTACCAGGCCACCGCGATCAGGCCGCGAATCACCGCCGGAATATTTGCTCCGAACACGCCAAAGGCCAGCCGGCAGATGACCGGATACGGCACCGCCGCTTGCTGGCTCGGCTTGGCGACAAGGTTGGCAATCAACTGCACGATACAAATACCCGCCAGCAAGGCGATCAGCACCTGCCAACTGGCCAGCCCAAGCGCGAACAAGCTGGCGGCAAACACGTAGCCGCCGACGCTGTGCACGTCACTCATCCAAAAGGCGAAGATGTTGTACCAGGTCCACTTTTGCGGCAGCGGACCCAGGTCCTGGTTGTACAGGCGCGGGCTATAGCCTTTGGGCAATTGTTCGGTCATCGCTTGGCTCCTCGAAATACCGGCCTGCGCTGCCGTAACGGTGTGCATACGGGAGGCGGCCTGGTTTGTATACGAGGTGTTCAGCAGAATGCGTGCCAATGGCACACAATCCCTCTGGAACGGTGCTCCAAAGGGATTTAGGAAGCGCTAAAGGATGGGGCTGCGCTCAGCAACGGTGCACGTGGATCCTGTACACAATCAGCGTTGCACCCGATGTGCACACAGGTACCCAACCGTGCAGCAAATAGCAGTCAGGACGGTACCCCAAGCCATATCCATGAGCGCCAATTCAGCGGACCAGCCCTGCAGCGTCGCCCAATTGCTCAGGTCATACGTGCCGTAGGCCACCAGACCAAGCAGGGCTCCCAACCGCGCTGCGCGCTGCCAACTGCCGCTCGGCAGGACCACAAACACCACACACCCGATGGCATACAGCAGGTAGAACACCACGGCGGGGAACAGGCGCGGCTGATCGAGCATCAGCGAGCCAAGCAGGGATTTGTAGGTCGGGCCCATGAGGACGCCGAGCCAGAGGCCGTCGAGCACCAGAAACGCAAGCAAGGTGCCGAGGTAAGCGAACAGGGTTTTCTTGGACATTGAAGCGACCTCTGCTGGAGCTGGCTTGCCAGTGCTGGCCTCCCTCAGGACGCCACGAAAACCACTGGCCTCGTCGCCGGCGAGCCGGCTCCTACAGAAGAACAAAGCGCACTCAGCTTAGTTCAATGCGATCCGCGTGAATCACAATCTGACCTTGCTTGTAGAGCGCACCAATGGCCTTTTTAAAGTTGCCTTTGCTGACGCCGAACAAGTTGCTGATCACCGCCGGGTCGCTTTTGTCGCTGACCGGCAGAGTGCCGTTGTTTTCACGCAACTTGGCAAGAATCTTCGAGTTCAGGCTGGAGGCCGCTTCCTGCCCAACCGGCTGCAGGCTCAGGCTGATGTTGCCATCGGCGCGAATCTCTTTGATGAAGCCTTTCTCTTCCTTGCCCGGGCGCAGGAACTTGAACACTTCGTTTTTGTGGATCAGGCCCCAGTGCTTGTTGTTGATGATTGCCTTGAAGCCCATGTCGGTGGCTTCGGCCACCAGCAAGTCGACTTCCTGGCCCACCTGGTAGTTGGCCGGTGTCTTGTCCAGATAGCGATCCAGCCGCGCGGTGGCGGTGATGCGCTTGGTGTGCTTGTCGAGGTAGACGTGCACCACGCAGTATTCGCCGGCGGTCAGCTGACGTTTTTCTTCTGAATACGGCAGTAACAGATCCTTGGGCAAACCCCAATCGAGGAATACACCGATGCTGTTGACTTCGACGACTTTCAAACTGGCGAATTCGCCGACTTGAACTTTCGGCTTTTCAGTCGTTGCGATAAGTTTGTCGTCGCTGTCCAAGTAAATGAAAACGTTAAGCCAGTCTTCATCTTCACTGGGAATATCTTTCGGGATATACCGATTGGGCAAGAGGATTTCGCCATCTTGCGCACCGTCCAGGTACAAACCAAAGTTAGTGTGTTTTACCACTTGCAAGCTGTTGTAGCGCCCGACTAAAGCCATTTCCAAATACCCTCGTTACGTGGGCGGCATTCTACCCGAGTTGCGCCCGGCACGCGCGCGCACCTGAAAAATCGCGGGCTGGCGTGGCGTTCCAGTGGCACCGCCCCACTCGTCAGATCAGATCCTTGAATTTTGCCGCCAGCCAGGCACTGATTCCTCAAGTGGTTTCGAATTAAAACAGTAAGTTAGGCGACTATTTCACCGACAAACTTCGATAATTACCGCCTGACCCAACAATTCCCAGGGGATATTTGCCAAGCAATTGTCAAGTATTTCCTGTACGATGCCTGGCCAAGTTAATTTTCTACAGGTTAGTGGCCGCCATGCGCGTAAAAGCATCCAACAGCAAAGCAAAGCCAGCTCCAGCCGTTGAAACCAGCGAATCGATCAACAGCCAGATTGCTGCGTTCCTCAAGTCCGGCGGCGAAATCCAGCAAATTGCCAAGGGCGTCAGCGGCCAGACTTTCGGTCCGTCCAAGCAAATCAGCCTGGGCAAAAAGTAAAACCCGCGCAACATCCGCCCGCGTTGCACCTAGTCCCTAAGCGTCTTGCCCTCAAGGCGCCAGGACTAGAGCTCGAAATACCCTCTGTGCATCACCCTGCAGTGCGCTAATCGACGAACGGGCCTCACCTTCAGGCGTTCGCCAGTATGCTTGCACACGTCTAGTACGGGCATCTGCCCGATTTCCTCTGTCACTGCTCCTCGCTTTTCATGGAGTGAAGCATGCTCAAGCCCTGCTTTTTTCTGATAACTGCCCTTGCGGCAACCCCTTTAGCGCAAGCGCAGGTTTTCCAGCGTGAACTGGGCGATTTCGACCTGAAACTGGGCACGACGCCAAGCCGCAGCATGGCCCAAGGCCTGGTAAAGCCGACTGCCCCCGGCAGCGACTCATTTCACGGCGGGCTGGACCTGAGCCATGACAGCGGCCTGTATATCGGCCAGTTCTCACCGAATATGGGGCTGTCGTCGGCCAATAACCTTGAAGTCGATTCCTACCTGGGTTTCAAACGTCCCTTCGACAAAACACTGGGCTACGAAGTCGGCTTGATTCACTACAGCTATCCCAAGCTCAGCCCTCTGGACAGCCAGGAGTTTTACGGCGGCCTGAACCTGCTGGGCAATCGCTTCGGCGTCTCCTTCAGCAACGACCCTGATCGCCAGGACAGCACGTTGTTTGCCGACCTCGGCGGCACGCAGCCTTTCGGCATCGGCGTCAGCGTGAAGTACACCACCCATCAGTTGGGCACCCCGGCTTCGGTGGAAGGCGGCTCGATCAGCAGCTTCAGCGATTGGTCGGTGCAGTTCTCCCGCGCGTGGAAAGGCATCGACCTGGACCTGATCTACAGCGATTCCAGCCTCAGCGGTGGCGATTGCTCGGCCTACTCCGGACACAATTCGCAATGCGACGGCCTGTTGACCTTGAAGGCGGCGCGGTCGTTTTATTGACGGGCTGAACTGTCGCACCTCGCTCAGGTTCACATGCATTAACCCTCTCTGCGCAAGGACTCGCCCATGCTGCGTCGGCTTAAATTACTGGTGGTATTGCTGACCCTGAGCCTGGTGCTCGCCGGCTGCAATCGCGTGGGCCTGGCCTACCGCAATCTGGACGTCATTATCCCCTGGACCCTCAACGACTACTTGGACATGAACGCCGGACAGAAGAGCTGGTTCAACGACACACTCAAGGACCACCTGGCCTGGCATTGCACCACACAATTGCCGGGCTACCTGGACTGGCTTGATCGCCTGCAACAGATGGTCGACAACAATCAGGTCACCGACGCCGCACTGCAAACCCGTACCGTCGAGGCCAAACAGGCGATAGCCGAGGTGGCGCGGGAAATCACGCCGTCAGCCATCCAATTGCTGCAAGGGCTGGATGACCAGCAGGTCAAGGAAATGAGTGACGCCCTGGCCAAGGACCTGCGCAAGCGCCAGGACGAATACCTCAAGCCGCCCTTGGCGCAGCAGATCAAGGAGCGCGCGCAACGCATGAGCAAACGCCTGGACGCCTGGATCGGCCCGCTCAGTGACAGCCAGCAGAACCGTGTGACGGCCTGGTCTACCGCTTTGGGCGAACAGAATCAGGAATGGATCGGCAACCGCGCCCGCTGGCAGGCGCAATTCATCGCTGCGGTGCAGCAGCGCAAAAGCGCGGACTTCCCGCAGAAGATGCAGCAATTATTGGTGGATCGCGAAAGTCTGTGGACCCCGGAATACAAGGCTGCCTATGCGCGGACGGAAACGGCGGCGCGCAGTCTGATTGTCGACCTGATGGCGGAAAGTACGCCGCAGCAGCGCATGAAACTGACGGAAAAAATTGACGGTGTGCGCAGCGATTTCAAAGCCCTCAAATGCCTGAAGGCTACCGCCAACTGATGTTGGCAAGGGGGACAAGTCCCCCTCGCTCAATTGATCGGCGGATTGCCTGTCAGGCAATTTGCGCCTTCGACGCCACTTCATCAAACGTCGCCGGCTCCAGCGCATCCGACTGGTCATCGAGCACCTGACGCGGGTGGTCATTGCCGGGGATAGAGCTGTCAATCAGCGCCAGCAGTTGCGCGCCGCGCGCGGTCAGGATGAAGTTCTCACCGTTTCCGCCCTCTTCTTCTGGCCGTGACTCAATAAACCCGCGCTTGAACAGCAGCGCCTCATAATCTGCGGCGGTCTTTTTCAGCGTGTCCAGGTTACCGGTGGCTTCACCCGCCGTGGCCTTCTCGGCAGCTTCCTGCTCGGCATACTTGCGCGGGGCAAAGCTGCCTTCTCCGTTCTGCACTTCATGCAGCAGACGTTCGATCAAATCCCAATTGTAAGTCGTCATCCTGATTCCTCCTGCAGGCCGGTAGGAAAGTAGCCCGTCTACAGGTGTGACATGCCCCGTCACTGGCCGTTCAGCTGGATAGACCGCCGTCATTTCTCTGAACTTTCCAGACGTTCGCCACCTCAACTGAACACACTGCCAAGGAGGTCCGACCATGAAAACCCTGATGAACCTGGCCATCGCCGCCACGCTGCTGACTGCCCTGCCCGCTTGGGCCTGTACGCCTGAAGAAGCCACGGCAAAACGTGAGCAACTGGCGCAGGAGGTGACCAGGCTCACCCAACAGAACCCCGCCAAAGCCAAGGAAATGAATGCAGAGCTGCAGAAAATGGATATGGACACGACCTCTGCCGACCTGCCAGACAAATGCCAATTGATCGATCAGCGCCTTAAAGACCTGGATAAAGCAGCCGCCGAGACAAAAAACTGAAGACCAAAAAAAACCGGACATCGTCCGGTTTTTTTATATCGGTGCAGCCTTATTCGGCAGCCGGCGCTTCTGGCTTGCGGCGCTTGAGCGGCGCCATGCCGTCCTTGCTGACGAGCGACAGGTTGTCGGTCTTCGGCCGGTTGGCAATTTTGCGCTTGGTCGGCGACTTGGCACCGGCTTTCTTCTTGTCGCCCTTGGCGTCGACTTTTTTCTTCTTCACGCCAACCGCCTTGCCCGACGCCTTGACCTTCTTCGGCCCGGTGTAGGTGCCTTTGACTTCCTTGATAGTGCGGCGCTCGAACGACTGCTTGAGGTAGCGCTCGATGCTCGACATCAGGTTCCAGTCGCCATGGCAGATCAGCGAGATTGCCAGGCCATCATTGCCGGCACGCCCGGTACGACCGATACGGTGCACGTATTCGTCGCCGCTGCGCGGCATGTCGAAGTTGATGACCATGTCCAGGCCGTCCACGTCCAGACCGCGCGCGGCCACGTCAGTGGCCACCAGGATCTTCACGCCGCCAGCCTTCAGGCGGTCGATGGCCAGCTTGCGGTCCTTCTGGTCTTTCTCACCGTGCAGCACAAACGCTTTGTAATCCTGTGCCACCAGGCGACCGTAGATACGGTCCGCCGCAGCCCGGGTGTTGGTGAACACGATGGCCTTCTGATAGGTCTCGTTGGCCAACAGCCAGTTGAGGATCTGTTCTTTGTGCACGTTGTGGTCGGCGGTAACGATCTGCTGACGCGTGGTGGCGTTCAGGTCGCTGACGTTGTTGACCTGCAAGTGCTCAGGGTTGTTCAGGACCTTGGCGACCATGTCACGCAGGGTCGAGCCGCCAGTGGTGGCGGAGAACAGCATGGTCTGCTGGCGATTGACGCATTCGGCCACCAGGCGCTGCACGTCATCGGCAAAGCCCATGTCGAGCATGCGGTCGGCTTCGTCGAGCACCAGCACTTCGACTTCCTTGAGGTCGAGGTTGCCGGCGTTGAGTTGCTCGATCATACGGCCTGGGGTGCCGATCAGAATGTCCGGGACCTTGCGCAGCATGGCGGCCTGAACCTTGAAGTCTTCGCCACCGGTGATCAGGCCGGATTTGATGAAGGTGAACTGCGAAAAGCGCTCGACTTCTTTCAAGGTCTGCTGGGCCAGCTCGCGGGTCGGCAGCAGGATCAGGGTTTTGATGCTGACGCGGACTTTGGCCGGACCAATCAAGCGGTGCAGAATCGGCAGGACGAAAGCGGCGGTTTTGCCACTCCCGGTTTGAGCCGTCACCCGCAGGTCACGCCCTTGGAGCGCGAGCGGGATGGCCGCTGCTTGCACAGGCGTAGGCTCGACAAATTTAAGCTCGGCCACGGCTTTGAGCAGGCGTTCGTGCAGGGCGAATTGGGAAAACACGGATGCTACCTCGAAGAAATACAAAATATCAGCTGCATAGGGTAACGGTTTCGGGCGTCCAAACCGAGTTTCTTTACGCGAACGGGGCTAATCAGCTGCTTTTTTGTCAGCTCATTTGTCTACAACGTCAACTTTGTCGCACTTAAATGCTCTAATCGGCCCGTGTTGTCTTACAGAAGAATCGGTTTCACCCATGGATATCAAACAGTTCTGGCTCAACGTCCAAGACCTTTGGGGCGCCCTCGATCAACACCCGCTGCTGCATGCGAGCCTGGGTTTGCTGGTGTTGCTGGTAGTCGCCCTGCTGCTCGGCCGGGTCGCGCGCTACCTCATCCTCCACGCCGTCAAATTGCTCGGCCGGCAACCGGCGCTGCACTGGCTTAATGATCTGCGGCACAACAAAGTCTTCCACCGCCTGGCACAGATGACGCCATCCCTGGTGATTCAGTTCGGCCTGTATCTGGTGCCGGACCTGAGCAAAACCGCCACGCTGTTTATCGGCAATGTCGCCCTGGCATTCACCATCCTGTTCATGACGCTGGCCGTGAGCGCCCTGCTCAATGCGCTGCTGGATATCTACGCACGTACCGAACATGCCCGCACTCGCTCAATCAAGGGCTATGTGCAATTGGCGAAAATGGTGCTGTTCGTGTTCGCCGCAATCATTATCGTCGCCACGTTGATCGACCGTTCGCCGCTGTTGCTGCTGTCGGGGTTGGGTGCGATGTCGGCGGTGATTCTGTTGGTGTACAAGGACACGCTGCTCTCGTTCGTCGCCAGTGTGCAATTGACCAGCAACGACATGCTGCGGGTCGGCGACTGGATCGAGATGCCTCAGGTCGGCGCCGACGGTGACGTGGTGGACATCACACTGCACACGGTCAAGGTGCAGAACTACGCGTGAACTCCGGTCATTTGACGTTACCCCGGAGCTGGACTTCAATGGACAGACACCTCTTCTGTAAGAGCCTGCCATGCCAGCCCAGAATCCTCAGGAACTCCAAACGCCCCCCCGCTACCGCAAGGTATCCCTCAAGAACGTGAGGCTTTGGGAGCCCTGTAAGCCCGAAGAGGCTTTTGACTGGATTGCTGCTTCCGATGCTGATGAAAGCCAGACCGATCCCTATCCCACCAGGCCAATCCATCTCTCCGACGAGTACGCCCCTCACCTATACGTAATCCTGCGCCCCGATGGCGCGTTGTGGCAGGAAGGGAGCCTCTATCTATTCGAGTCAATTACAGAACAGGGCATGAGCGAATCCTCTGCAGCGAACGCTGCGGGTGACCTTGCTGACTTCATGAACAAGATGGATGACAGCGGCTTGGACTTTCTGAACTTTGACGGCCCCCAATCCCTTCGCCCCACATACCGATACAGGGCGACACTCAAAAGCGAAATCATGAGCGGTGCTCGTAGCAAAGGTTATTGCAACCGTAAGATCTACAGTGTTCAAGGACTGTATCGATGGCTTACCACCACCCGAAACTTCAAGCCGAAGCAGCCGATGTGGGTAAGTACGACTCGGCAGATCCCATACACTGACAGGCATGGAAATACCCACATAAAGGAAGTTATCTCAACTGACTTGACCTTCAAAAAAAGCAAGTCCATACCGGTAGGCAAATACATTATTGACGGTGGAAAGCTCTGCCCAATATCTCGTGAAAACCAAGATCGCGTTATGCAGGCACTGTTTGAATTGGGAAACCCAGAAATGCTATTAGTGCACATTGTCGGGCTGACAACCGGAATGCGCGTGCAGACCAACCTTACACTACGACACGACTCCATCACGCAAGGGGTGGGGGATGAGGACGACCCCGAAAAGTATGCTTTGTACGGAATTAACGTAGCCTTCGAAGATAGCCCGGTGGAGGCAAAGAACAGCAAGGAGCAAGTGGTCATGATGCCCGCATGGGTTCACCACATGCTGCACATTTATATAAATTCCGACAGACACAAACAACGCGCGGCCAAGTCCCCAATCACGGAAGATTCTCAGCAGTACATTTTCCTGACTCGCACAGGAAAACCGTATTACGTGGCGAAGGCAGACGAGCACTTATTCGACTTCAGCACCGAAAAAGGCTCAGCCCTACGCCACTTCTGCAAGAAGGTCATAGATGTAGTGAAGCGAGATAACAAAAGATTCAACTACCAGCTTCATGATCTAAGGGCCACTTTTGGCATGAACCTTATCGAAGATAACAGCGACGACATGGAGAACGGAAAGATGAACCAACTCGAACTTTTAGACACTTTGAAAAATAGATTAAACCAAGAGGATATAAACGTGACGATGCGCTACCTCAAATACTACCAGGATCACCCGCGCCTGGCCCAAGCACAATCAGGCTTTGAAATTCATCTCGAAAGCCTCGTCCGAACGGAAATGACGAAGAATGAAAAGCGCCGAGCAAACCGTCCACCTCCTCAACCTGGAGACACTGACGAATGACCAATACCAAACTGTCATCTCCACTTGCGCGATTGAGCGTCTTGTAATTCGCTGCACCAGTGACCGAAAAATCAGTATCGGTTCACTCTGCTATGGCGCCCGTGACGCCGACAGCCGGAAGATCCCAAAGCCGGTAGATGAGTCATCTCTCTGCCCTGCGCGTGCACGCGCTATTCGTGCATGGTGCGCAGAAACGGGAAACCGACATATCGGCAGTGGGTATACCTTTTATACCAACGCGACCGAGTTTGTAAGTTTCAGCGACTGGTGTGATGCCAATCAACACTGCGGCTTCCTAGCCAACGCAGAAGCGTACAAAACTGCCTTGGATGAGTTCTCTATTAACTTGCAATGGCAAGTTCAGAGTCCTGAAGGTATCGGCACCTTCACTGCCAATCGCCTACAGAGTCAGGCGATCAAAAGTGCCTATATTATTTTCCCAGGCTCTCCTCTTAATTTCCTCACTGACCTGCCTATCATCTCTCACAGCAGCCTCAATAAGGAGACAACTGAAACACCCTCAATGGAGGAGATGACTGCCCACCTCACTCGCTATCGCTATTTATTTGACGGCCTGACAGACTTCGTGCTTAAAGGCCTGGCATTTCCGTGCCGTATTCCCTACATGGACACCGAAGCAACTTTGCTTCCAGCAGAATATGCGATTACCACTCCGGCAGTACATCAGACGGCGAAAGTCGGGAATCATAAATTTTGGAATTACCGCGACGGAAAGGTCAATTCCCTGGAAGAATGCAAGGCCAGGTCATCACAGACAGAACGTCACTTAATCAGGCAGAGGCACGAAGCGTTACGCGAGCTGAAAGATGCGAACTTCAACCTCCGCCACCGAAAGCGGATTTGGTTAGCCGCATTGGCCCAAGATGCATTCATCTCTCATTTTGTAGCCAATACCGGGATGAATGAAGCCCCAATGCGCAAGCTCGTGTGGTCAAATGACTACACAGTAGAAAACAGTGAAAATGCCGGTTTTGTCGTTATCAAGCAGCGCGCTGGCGGCATGGAGCAGTATTTTGAGATCCAGAAGCCATTCCTCAAGGACTTCAAGAAATTCTTGAAACTTCGCGAGTACCTCACCAATGGCGTGCCACACCCCTACCTCTTCATAAACATCACCCAGGATGTGGCCAAACCAATCCCAATCAAATCCTCCTGCATACATTTTGCTAACAGTAAAATCAGGAGTTTTCTCGAACCGGAATTTTCTGGCCTGGGATATCAGAAGCTGCGTAAGTACAAGTCTGTTTACTTACTGAGTACCGGCCAGCCTGTAGAAGTAGTCTCGGCCCTCATGCAAACAAGCGGTAAAACTGTCCTAAAGCATTATGCTAGCGCAGAAGAAAAAAACGCCATCGACGAGATCACCGAGGTCATGACACTCGCGCGCACGATCTTCGAAAGCCACTACACCCTCCCTACGCCTGCATCAGGATGCGAAGGCGGGGAACCCGAGGAGGCCGTAGAGCCCCCGGAAGCCTACCAGCCAAATTGCCGAAACTTCGTGGGATGTATTTTTTGCAGCAAATTCCGCATGCATGCTGACGAGAACTCTATCCGGAAGGTGTTGAGTATGCGCTGGGTCACTTCAGAGTTCTTGAATGCCTGCACCGACGTACATCAGTTCCACACCGTTCATGGCAATGCGATTCTCCGCATCGATGCATTAATGGCCGAACTTATCCAATTCCGACCGGAGGCCAGATCGTTAATTGAACGAATAACACTGGAGATCACAGAAAACTTTCATCTTACCGATTACTGGGAACGACTCTACAGCCGACTCATCCGAACCAAGGTGATCCAATGAGCAAATCCACTAATGATACCCAACGCCATAGTATGCGCCACGCGAACGATCTCCACGCCCGTATTTACTACGGCATGGATTTTCGCCGACTTAGCGAGCAAACAGTTATTTCTAGCGATGAGACTGGTATTACCCTGCTCGGGGACGATGAGTGGAAATTGGCTGATTTTGCATTCCACGTGGGCGACAATCCATACTTCAGTTTCTTGCCGTTCTACACCCCTAACACGCACTCCCTCGCCAATACGTTGCTGTGTAAAAAACTCTTCATCATCAAGATGTTTGCTCCGAACAACAAAACAGGACTTCCCCTTCGCATCTCCACGATGCACAAAATGAGACAATTACTGGAGAAAGTGTGCCGTTATTGCGCAAATGCAAACATTACCGCTGAAAGTGTCTTTTCATCATTCGAAACATTCAAGGCTTTCCAGCAGTCCATACCCCAAACCTTGAATCGAGACCTTGTAGCATTAGTCCGAACGCTAAACCAGCTTGATAGCAGCCAGAGGGGCCTGACGCTGGATGGCAAAATATTTCCCTACATGCAGAAAATCGCACGCTCTTCGCGGAACGAGGGACAGCAGACCCCAATCATCCCTAGTCGAATCCTGCTGAAAAAGTACAATCAATATTCTACCTGCCTGGACGACTATATTCACAACCACTACAAGATCGAGATTTTCTTACGGCGGTCATTAGAAAATCCCTATTTTGCCAAAGAGGAAAACACCCATTACAGAGAGCTTAGCCGCCCAGGTACCGAAGCTCAAAAAATCGCGCACATGCGGAACCCGATCACATTCGAGGAGGCTATAACAGATTTAAATTTGGTTGACTTATGCCAGCGTTACAAATTGGTCAGCGCTCCTTCGCTTCTGAGCTTCCTTTCGCTAGCGGCACATTGCGCAAAGAACCTTATTCACCTTTTCACCCTGATGCGTGATCATGAAGTGACGGGGCTTGGCAAAGATTGCTTGGAACCGGTGGAAGGATGGAATAAAAAAGCGCTTTATGTAGTCGGAATCAGTACTAAGCAGCATAGCAAGGCCAAACCAACAAAGTGGATCACAACTGATGCCATTTTAAAGCCTATCGACGCACTTACCAAGATCAATTCTATTCTTGCCCCCTTCTCCAGCCACAAGGATTCACTCTTTCTGAGCACCTCCGTACACCCCATAAGCAATGGCAGAAAAGATGCCAAAGCCGGGCACTTCAAAAAGCGGAACTTGGAATACCGCCTGGATCCTACTCTCATAACAAACGAGGACATCCTTGAGCTGGAGACCATCGACCCGCTACGAAACTGGCGGGGCGACAAGAAATATCAGATTGGGAAACCGTGGCATGCTTCGAGCCATCAGTTCCGACGTTCAATGGCGGTATTTGCGGCTCAGAGTGGGTTGATCACACTGCCCTCGCTGAAGCGCCTCTTGACCCACCTCACCAGGGTCATGTCCCAGTACTACACCAAAGGTTGCTCGGCGAAAAACTACTACTTTGCGCTCATTAACCCGGAGCTCGCCCAGGAGCTCAGGAAGGCCAAGCAGGAAGCCGATGGGGCCATGTTCATTCGTGATGTCTACAAGTCCGCTGAGCGCCTATATGGCGCTCGGGGGCGACAACTCATGCAGGAACGTAATGATTCTGTCTGGCTGGATGAGACGAAGGAAGAAATGCAGCGCCAAGCGAAGCTCGGTCTCAGGGCTTACACGGAGGGCCCACTCGGAATTTGCACCTCCGCAGAACCCTGTGACAAGCGCGCTCACGGCAATTTCGAGACATGCCCTGGGTGCTCAGCATTAGTAGCTAAGGAATCGGTTATGAACGAGACCATCAACGTCATGAGGTTTGACCTTGAGCAACTTGATCCCGAAAGCATAGAGTACCGAGCAGAGCAGCAAAATTTGGCCGATTTTATCGAGATACGAGACCGGATTATCGCTAAGGGGTAAAGCTGCATTCTCGATCCGAGCGCGGTTATCGGTGAACTGACGGGCATCAGGTGCGACTCGCGTCCACATGCGGATCCCCCTGATGCCTGTCAACCAAGCTGTACTCGCAAGGGCATACATAACCACCATCATAAGCTTTAAAGGAGTCATCAATGCCGGAGAGTCCTGAAGAATCAATCACCCTGATGCCCTATTACGCAGCCCTCAATCGTCTCGTGGCAGGCAAGAGCGAGATTGTGCCAGCAGGCACAAAAATTACGCTTAACGCAGTGGCCATCGAGGCAGGCAGAAGCCCCGGCAGTATTAAGAAACAGCGGACGGTATATACGGCATTGATTCGAGAGATCAAGCAGCGTGCCAAGGAGCAGGAAGAGCAGAGCCTTCCTGGTGCGTTGAAGATACGTGAGGCCAAGGCCAAGGCCTCGAAAGCCAAAGCTGAAGCCGGATCTTTTGAGGACAAGTACAAAGCTGCCCTTGGCCGGGAGCTCATGCTGCTTCGTGCTTGGGAAAAGTCGGAACGACGGTTACGCCAGCTCGACAATGTAGTCCCCATGCACCCGCCGAGCCGCCCCTGACCTATTTACAATGGCTGGTAGAGAATACCTCGACCGGCCTACCCTATCCAATTTCTTCATCAGGGCGGCAGCTTAGAATGTGGTCAACCAGCTGCCCCGCAGCAAGCGCGATCTCATCTACATGATCATCGACGGGCTTGCCCCCTACAAAAGCAGACACCATCCCGACTCCGAAAGGGACATGCCTAGAATGTCGAAGTGCGAATCGGGATGCCCTTAAGTCCTCGCTGAAGCTGTTCACTTTTATCCAAATGGAGATGGAAACGTGGCTCGCCCTGCAATCCCTGCTGAAACTCGACGCGCCGTTCTGGTGGAAAGTGGCCACCGCTGCGCCATTCCACGGTGCAACCAGACCGAACTGGACTTGCATCACATCGTGCCGTGGGAAGAGTGCAAGGCGCATGAGTACTCCAACCTCATCGCGATGTGCCCCACCTGTCATCGTAGGGCCCACAAAGACGAAATCGATCGAAAATCGCTTCGGCTCTACAAAGAAAACCTGGCCAAAGAGTTTGGGCAGCACGACAACGGGATGTTTCAGGCAGATGTAATCGAAGTTCGTCGACGAATCGTGGAGGAAAATCACGGCGTGCCGGGCTTTTCATTTCAATTCGATTTTCCCGATTTTCCTTCCGTCGTGGAGAGGATCGTTTCCCGAAACATCGAGGCCTGGGGTTATGAACTTCTGGCGGGGCTTCAGGAGACCCAAGCCGAGAATGATCTGGATCCTGAAGCCGCCAGCCATTCGCTATCGCATCTCAAAAATCAGCTCACCGGGCATTATCACGTTGTACGCAGGGATGAGCGTGTCATCAGCATTCTCTACGCGATCGACTTCTATCACTCTGGCGCTGCACATGGTGGACGAAGCAGCACGTCAACCAACTATCTGGTCAGGCCTTTCAGGCCGATCACCTTGGACTACCTCCTTGATGATATCGATCACCTCCCTGCTTTCGCGGATTACATCAGGCAAAGGCTGTCAGAGACAGGTGAGTACGATGAAGATTGGTTGGCCAGGGGTACGCAGCCCACGGTGGAAAACTTTTCGTTGTTCAACATCGAGCGGTATGGGCTGACTTTCACTTTCCCGGAATACAGCATCGCCTGCTTTGCAGCCGGCGAGCAGAAGCTGTGGGTAGGCTTCGACAGCTTGGCAGCGTTCTTCGATCCCCAAGCGCTTGCAAGCATCCAGGCAGTCGAAAGGTACTGACTGATCGATGCGCTTTGGACACAAAAAAGCCGCCGATGGCGGCCTTCTGTTCCGCTAAACATTGCCCGCGTCACCAAAGACGTAAGCGTCCGGCGAACTCACCTTCCGAACTCCAGCTTTAAGAGCGATGGTTAGCAACGGACGGGGCCGTGACTACAGGGAGGTCGTTCAGTCCAAAGGCAACTTGCGAGATCTGTGCCTGTTCATGCTGCTTATGACGGGACAGCGAGCGAGCAGCATCCGAATGGTGAGATTTCGTGACATCTCAAAAATGGACTCGGGAGCATTGGTCACGCTTACGACCGCTAAAACGACCGACCGAGAGTGCGTTGCCTTCCTCCCTCACCGTTTTATGGACATGGTCACTGAGTACAAGCGCCAGGCAAATCTTTCCGAAGATGACCATTTGTTCCACTCCCGTGCGGGCGCTAGCATTCCCATGCATCAAAGCACACTGAACAGACTCGTCCTGGATTACCTGCATGCAGCGGTGCTCAACCCTGCCCTGCGATCGGTGTATATGTTTCGCAAATCTGTGGTTTTCAATCACAAGAAGTCGAGCCAGCTTCCTCACCCAGACGTTCCGAAGCAGATGGATCATCATTGGTACTCAGACCGCACTCTCCGCGAGAAATAATGAATACCAGTCAACCCGTGCTCTCTAGGCATCGGAGCATGGGTATGAGAGCGGTGAACCAAGATGGTGACGACACCGAGGGCGCGCACACCATCTTCAACACTCAACAGCTCAACCATGTCACGCAAAGGAGATCATGCCGTGGGGACGCTCACCAGTACGAGCTCCTCTTCCGGTTTACCCTGATCGTAATGGAGCTCTGGAATATCAGCCTCCTCAGGCACCATCATCATCAACATTGCCTTGGCCTGATCGAAAGCCATGGGAATCGAAAGCCCGAAGCCTATCGATGAGTAGAACTGAGACGAGAAGATTCGTGCTGCGTAATCACCGACCCCTCTGTTCATCCCTATCGCGGCGTCGATTTTGCCAACGAACCCCTTGGCCTGGTTGTAGGAAAAACAGGTATTAAAGAACACCAGCCTGACGCTCCGCGAGCTGACCGCAATCGCGTTGACCATGGCCTCCTTGGAGATAGCCCAGGGCCCGCCCTGATCGTCTTTGAGCACCAGCTCATCATTCGGCGTTCCATGGCCTGAGAAGTGCACGACGGTAGGCTTCAACTCATTAATGGCCTGCAGAATGTCCATGGCTTGCACCGCCCAGCGCGTCTGGAAGTTAACCGAGTCACGGTACTCCGAAGCCCTTATGCCCTGCTGAATGGAGCGTGCTTCCTCGTCCAGAGCCAATGGGCTGGAAGAACCGCTAACTGGATCTGATGCGAAGAACAGCACAGTGATCCGCTCGGGCAGAGCCTTCAGCATCTCAATTTGCTGAGCGGTCGCTGCATGCATGTGTTCATGTCTCACGAGCCCCGCGTTGAGGTGATTCATCTGACGCTCACGGACCTCTCCGGCACGCTTGTCAGCGACCTGCTGTTTCTTTAGATCATCGTCGCGCTTTTTCTGGGCTACATCCTGTTTCTTGCGAGCATCATCAACCTTCTTTTGGTTCCTGGCCTCTTCCTGAGCGACCTTGCCTTGGGCGCTGACAAGCCTCTTCTGCTCATCAGCGATCTTGCTTTCGATCCGAGCGATCTCAATCACAGCTTTGCCATGATCGTCGGCATGGCGCACGGCCTCGCGCTCCTTTGAGCTTCTGGTAGACGCGTTTGATGTGCGGGCGGCAGCCGAAGAGGCGTCCTGTTTCTTCTTTAACGCCACAGCGGCTTTTGCAGCCACTTTGCCCTTGTCGCTTTGTAGCCTGGCGATGGCTTGTTGATGCGAGATGACTTGCCTGCGATACGCTTCAATGCTCATTCATACTCCGGTGACATCTGTCTCGCCTATTGCCGACCAGTCCAGCCCACGACCGTGCCGGTAGAGTTACAATCCAAGGTACAAGCTCCTGACGCCAATCTCACCTGGAAACGGATCGCCGAATGGAAGAAACCATCAGCTACCTACAAAGCCGTTTTAAAGATGAGCAATCCCGATTCGACCATTTCGAAAACAAATGCGCAAAATTTCTGACTGCCGTCTCGATCGTGATCGCCGCATTGGGTGCATTGGCCAGCGTGAAAAATGGTGTGCTGTTTCAGCTGTCTTCCCCTATCACAGTGATGATCTTTTGCTCATTCGCTGCGGCTGCCTTCTGTATTGGGTGCTCATGGGCTCATGCCTTCAGCGCCCTGCGGATCAGCGACTGCCCTGCCCTCCCTTCGAGTCGAGGTACGGCTGAGTACCTGAAAAATGCCGATGCTGATAAGCAGCAGCTTCACATTTATAATTGCTACATCGATACCCTGGAAAAACTCAAAGCTGCGATCGACGAAAAATCCAAACCTTTAGACCTCGCATACTCTGAGCTCGTCTACGGTGCAGGTTTTATCGCCCTGCTTGCAGTGCTTATTACTCTTAGAGAACTTAGCGCATGACAGATTCGAAGAAGCCTCAGAACAACCAGAATCAAACCCCGCCCCCGCCTCCCACGACTGAGTATCAGCGAAGATCCGAAGAGCAGGTCGTCAACCGCACCACGCCACCAGGAAAGCGTTGATCACGCATGCCGGCCCAGACAAAGGCCGGCATCTCTAGACCGACATAGCCCTGGCCCTGGCCCTGGCCCTGGCCTGAGGATAGTGATGGCAGAAATGAACCCCCTCTACCGACAAAGACCCCAAAGCCGCTCATGAATCTTACCCATGCCACCCTGGTTTTGCTTCTGGCTGCAGAGATTCATGGCACAGATGAAGGCGTCAGGGCCGCAGCGAAGAACGTGGTCAAAAAACTGCCCCGCAGTCAGCGCGACCTGATCTACTTGGTCATCGACAGCAAGCAGCCACTCCAAATGGTCTGGCAGATTGCGCTGAATCTCGACGCCTGATCTTCAAGGCCCTTCTTGGCCACCTGGGAAAACTGATAAACACGTTAACTCTCAGCCTCCTGAGCAACCTTAGCCGTGCTCAATCAGGCGAACAATTGAGCTACTGAAACCGCCATACGCGCCTCCTCCGCAGGGGTAGTACCAACTCATCCGAGTTGAGTGGCGCCGAGACAGAGAAACTAAGTACGTTGGAGGGGCCGGGCAAAAACGCCCGAGCCAACCTCAGAAAATGGAGCAAAGACGTATGACCCCAGTAAAAGGTTTCGACCCTCGAATCACTACACCTGAAATGCAGAGTGCATATCGCTACATGAATCGACTGGGCGGCCTTGCGAGCACGATTCTCGGGCTTATGTGGGCATTGGCAAACGTCAAAGTCACGCCATTCGTGGCTGAGACTGCAGGTCTCTGCTGCTTTGCCTACATCATGTACATCAGTCGAGATTACCGTCGGCAATACGAGGAAATCGCCAGGGCCTTCACTGGGCTTAATTGGGTGCGACTTGTGATGAGCGCTTGGCCAATGCTGGCGGTAATCGTGATCGTATCGGGGCTGCTGTCGAAAGGGCTCAGCTGGCAGCAAATCGGCGAGTACAAAGAGCACCTACTTGCCATGGCAGCTTTTCCACTGCTCCCTTGGCTTAAACAGTGGTTGAAAGGTCAGTAAGCACGACACTGACTATTCTGCTACTCGTCTTTGATTTTCACACGCTTTGCGAGCGGCGCGTTAGATGCTGCTTGATCACCCATTGAAATGATCGAACATGCTCGTGTGAGGAGGCGGCGGATTTGGCACCATCAACCGGTCTATTTGGCACCACTAGAGAATCCGGGCGTTAGAGCGGATTTTCGGTGCCAAATAGACCGCATATTCGGGTGAAATGGTGGTTTACCGAGGAAACGTCCCCGAGCGCGTTATTTGGCACCCAATCAGGTATAACCACCTGATTGAAAACAGCTTATAGAAGATTACTGTCGTTTTCTTTTAGTGCCAAAGCCACCGTCAACTTACACACCTGCCGGGCTCACTCAGTGCCCATGGCCAAGGCCTCGACGAACAGGCTCATCAGATCCGGCGGGTAAACGCCCTCGTTACACCGGGCCAACTCTGCCTGCGACCACCACCTCACTTCGCTAATAGCGCTACGCTCCTGCCCACTCCATGCGGCAGAGCAGCATTGCTCGGTGTGTGTCCTGGCCACGTAATAGTTTTCGATCGCGAGCACATCCTCTCCATCAGGCATTTTCCACGGGAATTCCCGGTGCGCGATACATTTGCCAACGGAAGGAACATCCATCCCGGTTTCCTCCTTGAGTTCGCGCGCCGCAGCCGCTTCGAATGACTCATTTACCCTGAGCTGGCCACCGGGGGTGGCCCAGTAGCTCATCCCTGCCAACGCGCCGGTCTTGTACTGGATTTTGAAAAGCAGCAGCCGTTGACCCGGGCTGATCAACAGGATCCGTGAGGCTAAGCGGCGTCGCGGCATAACTCCTCCACAGATGGGCGCTAAGCAATGACACCCAAGACCTCACTGCCCTGCATCCGCCGTACCTCCACCACATAATCAACGATGTTAGGAACAGCATAATCGACAACCAACTCGACCACGGGTTTGACCGGCTTACCAGATCCCTTCGCAGGATAATCAGGAATTCTGCAGAAAATGTCTGTACCTCGACGATGCGGCATAGGCCACGTATTCCCCGAGTTCATATGGCACAGCCAGATAGCTTCGGCATAAGCCGGGATGAATGTCGCAGAGTCCAGCGTCAGCACATCGTGTTCCAGCTTGCGATAATCGCGAGCACCGAGCAGACGATGAAGCCTTGTTTCTTCAGCCCAAAAGAAGACCTTGTTGTTAATCAATTCATACCACTGCTGTGGCGTAGTCCCATCCTTGAGAGCATCCAACAAACGCACCTCGGGCATGGGCTTCTGGTCACGAAGCACGATACTGGCTGGGTCGCCGGCCATCACATCCATCTTTTGATTGCGGTGCTCACTCTCGAACTGCGAGCGATTACAACCCGTCACACCGAGGTGATCCAGGACTGCTGTTGTACTCATCAATCCGCGCATGCGAATGCTGTCCCACGCTCCTCGCTCGGCCATGTGATAAACCCGAGGGTAAAACTCGATTAGCTTGTCCAGATCCATCTGTTATCTCCTGTCAGAACGTGCAGTCCAGTTGCGTCGATCAATCAATGAACGCAGGTCGCTGGGATCCGGGTCTCGGGAAAATCGGGTGTTAATCAACGAGACGGGAGCTTGGGAAACACGCTCAAGCTCCTCCACAAACTTGATCGTGTCGGGATGGAGTTGCTCAAACCGACGAGCATTCCTGTTTGTTTCCTTGAGGTAGTCTGCAAAGGTCAGGACGATATCGGTGGGTGCGTTAAGCGCGCACGCTTTTCGAAATTGATCCCACTCGAACCAGCCAACCTTCCGGTTGCGGTTCGTAGTAGAGGTTTTCTCGGCTGCGTTTAAAGCATCGGCTTCAAGCTTCGCAAAATTTGCAATTTCATCGAACGTCGTCGGATGCTTGAGCCTCCCAGAGATGTGGCCTTCATCGCCATCCGGGTCACCAACACGGATGGGCATGGGCCGGATGACCATCAGGATTTTGCGAATCCTGCTGGGTGATATCCCGGCCTCGGCGAGACACCCAGCAACATTTGTGTCCCGGGAAGTCACGTAGGGATAGGCGCCATGGAAGATACTCAACCCACTTCCTTGAGTGCCCTCCAGCAGAATCGATTGGCCCTTGCGATAAGCCTCCTCCAAACGATCCGAAGTGCTGCCATGATAGCGCCCTGGAGTACCTACATAAGGCCGCAACTCATCAACATCCTTCGCCAACCTGATGGTAGTTTTGCCTCTGCTCAAGATCCTACGTGCAGCAGCTGCTCCACTCCCGCTTCCGGTCGACGCAATGGTAGAAACCAAATGCCCCTTCTCCGTTTCGATATCTTCATCCTCAATGATGGTTGCCTGAGGATCGATGAATAAGCGATCTGGGCCAATACCGCACTTCTCGATCTCACGCAACAGGCCAGGCAAATGAATGGTCATGCCAGGGCCGAGAAGCAGCCGCGCAGTCACATCACGAGATCCAGAAGGTAAATGATGATAGGTAAACGTCCCGGCGGCGCTCGCCACCGTATGCCCAGCATTAGGGCCACCAACGCGAACCATGACATCGTACTCACGAGCCAGGTAGGCAACGATATTACCTTTACCCTCGCTTCCGTACTGGCCACCAATTAACACATCCACACACCTTATCTCAGGTGGTGTGTACAGATGCAAACGGGCGGCGACCCGAACAAGCGTGTCGTTGGAGTCCGAACGTTCGGTATAGACACGAACGTCGGCGTCGTCTTTAAGCGCCTGGATTTCTGCCTGATCCCTGAGCTGATTGACTTGGTCATAGTCCAAGGGATTTTGTTCGTCACCTACCCGCTTTGCATAGCGCGCCTGAAGCGTTGGGTCACTGGCATACAGATGGACATGTACGAGATCGGCCCCGAAAGCCTGCCGAAACTGCAGTACCTGCGCGAGTGTGTTTAGGTGATCAACGACTAAGGGTTGGCCATCTTTTTCCTGCTCACACATTGCCTGAGTTTTCAGCAGCATCCATTGATCAAACTCGACATCATCCAGTTCGCGCCGCCGATCTAGAATAGCGGGCTGCTCCATGCGAAGGCGCCACTCTGGATCATCAATATATCGACGATCGCTGATCACAGTGAAGCCAAACTCCTTTGCCAACAGACTTGCCAATCCACTCTTGCCACTACAGGTCTTGCCGCTGATCACCACGATCTGCCGAGTTTCCATGCGCTACTTCTCCCAAATGCTCATGATCTGATCTGCAATTTCCAAGGGGGTGTGCTCGTTAGTGTCCAGAATTTTGTCTGCAAAACCTGCAAGCGAACGGGCGCTCTGCTCGTTCGGATGCAGTATGCTTCTTCGATACTCTTCGAGATCGCCTAAGCCACGGTCAACGTATCGCTGCTCCAGCAAAAACTCTGGCGCAACGATGTGCACGTGCCTCACATCATTTGCGAAACGGAGCCTGAATAACTCCACCTGCCTAGGCTTGCGGACTGCGTCCAACAGCCAACTATCTACGCCAGGCCGTGCTTCAAAGGCCGGGCTTGCAACAGACTCTATGAGCCAAGAGAAGTCAGTGGCTCTGTCGAGAGAGTCTCCGAGTTCTTGGAGGTGATAGCGATCAAGGGGCTCATTGCGGGCAGCCAACTGCGCCCGCAGAAAAGAGCCACTGCTGATCGGGACAAATCCGAGGATTTCTTGGAGTACGGCAGAAACTGACGTCTTACCACTGGCCATCGGGCCACTTAAAAGCAGAAGGCGCTTCACGTAACGACAATCCCTGTCTCGAAAATTCAATATATAGGTAAAGCGTAGCTGGCCTGGCTAAGATCGTGTGATTTTTGCTCGCGGGTCGAGCACTAAGCCATCGAGTGTTCTCAGCAGATTGCATACCGGTCATCAGCAAACGTTGTCCCTTGGTTGAAGCCCTCCAATGAGCTTGCCGCTACTCACGTTCATTGCGATGATGCGCCCCACTGTGACTGGCGTAACCTGGAAGGTGGTAAGCAAGGATGGCAATTCAAAAAGGTCGAGTCAGACCAGGAAAATGCAAAGTGGTGTTCTTCGATTTGGAGTTTTACGTTCCGGAGAAGAAGCGCACGGCATCGGGTTTCTGCTACAACCCTTGGGACAAGGATTGCAGGTTCATCGGCGGCTCATTTCTGGTTGCTAACCCTGAGCGGGATTTCAACATCGCAAAATCCGAAGTCCTTAAGAAGACCAAATCCTTTTGGCTCTGGGATCATGCGACAGAAAAGGAGATGCTTGAGCGTATCTATGCCTTGCTGAAAACTGCATGTGACCAGGTGAAAAACGCCCACGATGGTGCGGTGTCAGCAATTTTGTGCGGAATCGGAATTACCTCCTCTGACGTTCCGATTCTGTTCGAGCTGTTTAAGCGCTTTCACATCCTTTCAAATCAAGAAGCCTTCGCGTTTCAAAACAGTTTTCGGGTCGTAGACCTCTCCCAGCTCGTCATCGGGACGTTCAACAATCCAAGCAACCTTCTATATCCAAAATCCAAACATCACATTCTGAACAAATACATGTATGGGACGAAATTCGAACCGGGCAAAAGCGTCTGGCAGCTGTATGAAGCCAAGAGCCATGCTGAGATTCAGACCCGCGTACTGGATGAAGTCTATTCCACACATAAGTGCTATGAGTTGATTCAGTCAGATTTCGAGTCCTTCAAGAAGCTTGAGGCAAGGGAGAAGAGGCAGGAAAAACTTCTGAGCAAGGCCCGGGAAGCTGCGGATGAGCTTTCATCTGACGTTGAGGCTGCCGGGTGATGATGAGGACACTTACTCGCCGGCTGACCTCGACTATGGTGATGAAGCACGTCATCACAGTTCGCCCCTCCGGAACAAAGTAGAGACGACTCAAACAGGCATCAAAGTTTTGAGTGACTCACACCCAGATGATCCTGCCTTCGCGTACCCAAAAGTGGGATTTACAACCGCTCTTCAACCATACAGAGGGGTGCAGGGTTGGCCGTCCTTTCGTGTCGACCTTGCATGTCCATCGCGGCTCCATCTCTAGAGGCAGCAAGAGCTCGATGGTCTTACCGCATCCGCAAGGGCACCTGAATCCTACGCACCAATCCTCGATGCCATCCTTGACGAGCACAAAGTCCCGAAACGGCATCTTTGTCGGAAGCACATCCCCTTGAACCACCTGCAACCTTCGCACAGGAAGCAGGTAATTGATCCAACGAAAGAAACATTTTTTGATCGTACCTAGCATCAGAGATCACCGCCCAGATCAGCAATACCCAATAGCGGCTCAGTTGCACCCATGCCCAATCCGGAATCAGCTGTGCAAGGAAAGTCATTGTGCGAAGTGTACTCGTGCTCCCCTTCGCGGTACTTGATCAGCGTTCGAGCGTAGTTGCAGTTGGGCTCCTCCCGCATTGGGAATGCTCTGGCCAGGAATTCCATGACACCGGTAGACGCCGCCAGCATGTTCAATGAAATGACGGCTGGAGCTTCTTCATGAATACCTTGCAGATACCCAAGCTGCAACTGCTGCTCATAACCCACAGGGTTGGCAGCACGCAGAGTTTCAGCCCGCAGTGAATCACCGGTATAGACCTCACGATCCGCAAGCGAAGCACCGCCTGGTTTTACGTAGTCGACACGACCGTAAACGCCTGCGATCACCACCCCTACAGATTCTACCTTCATCGTTGGAATGAGCACGCCCACGTCGAAAAGTGCCATCAGAAAGCGGCTTGCAAGCCTGTCAGCAATCATCCTGCCATAGTGCGTATCGACACAGCAGAACAGGACGTCCGCGTCAGCAGCGGCAAGAACAGCGTCCCGCGTTCCCGCCGAGCTCGGGACGGGATAAGCGATGCCGGTACCCCGTACACGCCCAATGGCGTCGGCGAACATGTCTACCTTGAATACGGAAGCCTCGGCGTCATCTGTTGTGCTGTTCAGTATTCTGTTGAGGTTTCGCGACTCAACTCGATCATGGTCAATCAGGATGATCTCGCCGAACCCTAATCGCGACAGTTGTTCTGCGACGACAGAGCCCGTACCTGAAACTCCAATTACCGCCACGCTCAGCTTCGATAGCACATCCGTCATTTCGCCGGTGAACGCCATCGGTGTTCTGGACTTACCATCGACGACTGCATGATCATGACCGCCGGTTACGTTGGGGAACAGCCGGATGTCGTCTCCGATCACCGAGACTAGTTCGACTGCTTTCGCGGGCTTCAGGTCGTCATAAAGTCGAGCCGTGATCGTCCCATCCGGGATCATGACAGCCGAACCGTGAATCACTTCGACGCCGGCGAAGAGTGACCGCATAGTGATCCGGTCACTCTCGTCGTCCAGTTCCGAGAAGCCTAAGAATCCACCCGGATGGGAGTGAACGAGCATGATGCTCGACTGCAGAGCTTCACTCGCCGTTATCGCTTGCTCAAGGTATTCGCCAGGCCAGCGCAAAAAATCTTGCCGTCTTTCGCATCCCTCGTGAGGCACCAGAATCACGGTGTTCGCAATCAACTTTGTACGCTTACCCTCGTGTCGAGTGCACAGAACAATTGCCGCTGCTTCAAGGCCGTCCCCCGGGAACAAATGTCCCCGGAGTTCGGCGTGCAGGGCTTCGGTCATAACGAACGTCGCCCCGGTTTTCATTGGCCGATCTCCTTGTAAATGCAGCCTTCAACCAGTGCCATCTGAGAAATAACGTTATCGGCTTGGGGACTCCATGGCGTTACGGTGCGATGGCGCGACCATCCCTGAAATGCGTGACCATCGATCTGGGCGCTCAGACACAAATTGGGAATGGCTACTCCCGAGGTCAACATCACGTGGGGGTAGATGTAAAAGCTGTCCAATGGCTCAGCCGGATAACCAGCCGGCACCTGCAGAGCGAGCTGTACCTTCCGATGGTTATACCCAGCTGGCAATTCGTAATCATGGATCAGCAGATAACGCTGTCCATCTGTACCCAGGCACGTTTCCCAGCCCAATCCCAGCCGATTGAGATACTCCACGTCGATAGGCAGCAGCTTAAAGACACCGCGAGGAGCGGCAACAGCTTCGCCGTTACCAACGTCCTTGGGGGAGAACCGCAGCTTTTCGATACCCGGGGTACGCAGATCGATAGTTTGATCAAGGGTTGCGACCGGCGAGTGATGACCTTCAACCGTGAGGGTGATCTTCCATTCAAGCGACAGATCGAGCCCTGCGCGCGTTGCGGCTTCACGCACCGTCACCTCATATTTATCAAACTCGAACAACACCCCCTGCACCTTGAGCTTCCAGATGGCTTTGCGCGTAACGAAGCGCTCGATACCCTCCTCACCCAGATTGATCACTTGCTCATCAGCTATCTCACGATCAGGTTCGTCTTCGAGTTGCTGCACCAAACGCATGCTGTTCGGGATTTGCGCCAAACTGCGAATGGTCTGCCCGTTGGTGATCGCGCAGGGCCACTCGTAACGCTGCCCGTCTACAGCATAGAAGTAGGTACGGTCGGACTCGGCGACGATGAAGCGACGAGACGTTTGCGCTAGGTCGACGACTTCGTCAGGACGGATGTCCTCAAGAACACCCGAGGGAAGCGCCTGCAAGACAATCGCCATTTGATCCGGGGTGAAACCACCCGCACGTGCGATTTGCATACCGATCGGGGAATGATCGGCGAGCGGCACAGATTTGAATTCCAAATCCAGACCAGCGATGAAAATTTGATTTTTAAGGATTTCGTTCATAACAGTATCTCCTCGCGCTCATTTGAGGGCGCGAATAGGTGCCCTGACGGGCGATGTGATTTGTCAGAGCACCGAGCAGCCTTGACTGGTCGATGGCGCATGAAGATACTGAACCTGTGCTTGCATTCTTCTATGCACTTGCTGGGGCGCAATTGCAGTTGCGTATCCCAGCGCCTCTTCTCTGATAGCGGTAACGCGCTTCTTTTAGTCTTCGCTAGGTGATCCCCCTTTCGCTTCCAAACCGCTAGTCGCGGCATTCACCTGTTGCACTCAAAACACCTAGTCTGGTTCCTGACGATCAGCTGCTAGCTAAAGCCGCAGAGAGCTGCTTAGCGCGGGCAATCCAGTGAACCATTGGGCTCAATGTTTTCCACCACCGAACGGGGAAGTACTTTCATACCGAACGATGGGTAGACTTTGCTCCTAGTCCGACCACCCTGTCAACAGGGTTTTATTTGTTCGGTACAGTGGTACACTCGCAGAACGAATCGGGAGGTAATCACATTGGCATCCAGCCTTGGCATGAAAATCGGCGCCAGAAGGCGAGAACTGGGTATATCCTTGGATCGACTGGCAGAGCTCACCGAATCCAGCAAAAGCTACCTCTGGGAGCTTGAGAATCGGGATAAACCCAACCCTTCGCTAGACAAGGTCACCAGGATCGCGCTTGCTCTGAATATCACCACTGAAATGCTACTGGGCAGCTCTTCTGAAGACCCACAGACAGAGACTGACAGCGCTTTTTTCAGGAAGTATCAGGAGCTCGACGACGATGATAAAAAGCGGCTTCGTAAAATCGTGGACGATTGGTGGGAGAACTGATGGTGAGCAAGAGCCCGAAAAGCGAAGCGAACAAAATCACCACTGTTATTCGTACACTCGGGTTCGACCAATTTCCTATCAACGTTCGGGAGGTGGCGCTTGAGTATTCCAGCGCCATATGCCCGCAAGCGCCTATCGTAGCGATCAAGCCGGTGGCGATTCCAAGCTTTGAGGGGATGTTGAAACGCAGCCCCAAAGGCGACCAATGGATCATCGGCGTCAACGAAGACGCGGCATCATCTGGCCGAATCAACTTCACCATCGCGCATGAATTCGCTCACTACATTCTGCACCGTGATCTGCAGCAAGATTTTCGCTGTGCACAGAAGGACATGCACACATGGGACGCTTTAGGTAAAAAAATCGAAGTGGAGGCAGACGTCTTCGCTTCTTATCTACTGATGCCTGCTGATGATTTTCGCAAACAGATTGATGGTCATGACCTTTCGATTGATCTGCTCAGGCATTGCGCAAACCGCTACGATGTATCGCTCACCGCTGCGGCGTTGAAATGGCGAGAAATTGCGCCCGGACGTACAGTCGTACTCGCGGCCAAAGACGGCTACCTGGATTGGTCGTCCTCGAATGAACGTGCGTTCAAGTCCGGAGCGTATCTGGCCACTGCCAAGCAAACAATCGAGGTGCCGGCGGCATCGGTGCTTTCAGGTGCAGTAAGATCAGCCACTGGTGAAACAGCTCGTCTTGATGCCAGGGTATGGTTCCCACGCGAGCCAGAAGGCCTTGAGATAAAAGAGCACGCCTTTGTCGTCGAAGGCGATGGATTCGGGTACACGCTGGGGATATTGATACTGCCCGAACGAGATCGCGAAGAAAAAGGCGACGACGAGCTACTTGAACCGCTAACAGGTACCCCGAGTTTTCGGTGACTGCCCGCTAAAGGCGTTCGTGTCATTGCACTATCAACCAAAGTGCGCCGGATAAGATGCCGAATTCGCACCCTGCCGATGAGCAGCGCCTCCACGAAGGGACTTTCCATATCCAGCGAGCATCTTCGCCCCTCCTCGCCAGTTGTCGGAAAGCTGCAGGATGCCCTGACCCGTGGTGGTTATGCACCACGCTGATCCTTTCGGTATGACCCAAAAAGCTAGCCGCCTCCCCGCCCGATCACCACAACCACTTTGGCTAATGCGGTCTCAGCTATTGCTACAGGCGAGGCAATGGAGCTGCCATAGGACTCGCCTATAACGCCTCAAGCGACAACAACAGCTTTCTGATCTCTGCGAATTGGTCTTCCGCCAAGATGTCGTATTCCCCGACGCTGCTGAGCCGGTAGACATCCCGAGCCTTCTTGACCCGATCAAGCAGCGGAAGAATCTGGCTCGATGCAAGCTCCAGAAAATCGTTTATGTCAGCGCGTGTTCGAGGGATCTTGTACCCCTTCGTAGCGGAGGCGATGATTACATCGCAGTCCCGCAGTTTTGCGATCCCACTTGATCTGATCTTCTGATCGCCCAGCCCAGGGAAGCCTCTGTCGGCCAGGTGCTTGGCGATGTCTTCAGTGGAGACATACTCGTCGCTGACAAATTCGCTTCGAAAGCGCAGGTAATCCAAGATGCAGAGTGGTAGCCGCTCCTCTTCGCTTGGATGCTCGCCAATCTTGGCGAGAAACAAATCTGCCTGCTTCAACGCTTGCTGGTGTACTCGATAGTCCGCATACGCAGACTCGCTCATTGGTGGAGGCAGGAAAGGCTGAAATTTGGGTGGCCACTCCAGCAGCCCCAAGGTGCTGTTACGTAGGATATTCTTGTAGACCTCCACCACCTCGTTCGAGGCCTTGCCTTCGTGGATATGAGCCACAGTGCCGGCGAAAAAATCAGCCACCTGGATCAATACATCGCTCTTGCTGCTCTTGGTTTGAAACGCCGAGTCCCCGAATAGGTCATTGGCGTACCGCGCTGCAACGTAATCCCGCAAGCTCTCTTGGAATTCCGGCCCGCCGTGCTCGTCGACGGTCATATGGAGATCTTGGCAATGATTGAACAGGCGTTCGTACAAGAGGTTATTCACGCTTTTGATGAAGGACTGCTTGAATTGGTGCCCACCGTCCTTGTACACACGCCTTTTGTCTACAACCGTGAAATAAAGCTTTAGGGGCAGCTCAGCAAGATCGACAAGGATCTTCCGGCGACGATCAGAATCCTTTGCTTTGAGCTTGCTGGATTTGATCTCGCCCGTCTGAAAGTGTTGTGCCCGTAGAGCCTCCGCAAGCTCATAGGCTCGGGGAAGATCTTTTTCGGTGATGATGATCGAGCAGATCACGAAGAAGCTTGAGCTTCCCGATTTCGACGTATCCAGGTCGTGATTGCCTGACTCGTCAACGAATGCGAACGTCCTTCCCACACACCTACTCCATCAGTCAAAGCGCTCAGCGCAGCTCTGAGCATACTACCTGAGTTCCAGACGCCAACAGTCATACGCTCCGGGGCCCTGTAAGACCAAGACCCTCTACATAGAGCGTCATTCGCGCAGTCCTTGATCTGCCCTCGTAACAAAATGATACCCTCCTTACGACCTGAAATAGGGCTGAATCGCTCGTTGGCGAGTGTCGCAAAAAACGACACCCACACTCGGCACTCGTCCTCGTCGAAAGAAAATGGAGATTTACCGCAAGTGGATGCTAAAGATTCCAGCTCGCCAGTTGATGAGCTACCAGAGCCATCCCTACCGAATGGCATCTTGTCCCGGATGACCAACCTGATTCTCGATGCGGCAGGTATATGCCAATTATCCGCCTGGAGAGCTGGCCGATCCGCCGGACGCCATGAAGGCTATCGGGAGGGGTGGAAAGCTGGGCAGATTTCGGGCGTTTCGACTGGGGACGAAGCAGGACACTCCCGGGGGCTTCACGAGGGGCATGAGTCTGGGCATGAGAAAGGTCGAGCAGTGGGGTATGACGAGGGCCGCGCGGAGGGTCTTGAAACTGGCTATAAAGCTGGATTCGATGAAGGAAAACTGATCATTGAACTGCAGCCCGGGCCAGCTCCGAAGATTGATGCCCCGGGTATCAGGGAGGACGTGCTTTTCAAAAATTGGCGCTTCCCGATAACAGAAGAACTGGAACAGAAGATTCGATCAGACGTAGAAGCCAGGCTACCGAATCAGCCTCCCTCAGCGGATCAGTGGAAGATGATCCTCTCCAGGACGCCTACCACGTCAGTTGTTGCCGGCGCTGGCAGCGGCAAATCTACGACGATGGTATTGCGGCTCTTGGTCTTGCGGCACTACCTAGGCATTGATTTCTCCAACCTCACAGTAGTGACCTTTACGGTCGAGTCCAAGAAAGACTTTGCGAACAAGATCAGAGAGGTTTTTAAGCTTTGGGGCTATGACATATCCCATGATGACTCACTGAAAATTGTCCGCACCTTCCACTCGCGGATCCTTTCGTTCGCTCGCTGCCTTCCTGGGATGGCGAGCGTGCAGCCGTTCGAGTTTTTAGAAAAGGATGGGAGCGCGAAGGAAAAAGGCTCGGTGTTCCAGGTGAAAATGGGTGAGCCCCAGCTTGAGCTGATGAATAAATGCTATATGCGGCTGTACGACAATAATCCCGAATTCAAGGCGTTGATCGGCAAACTGTATCGCCACGCATTAGCGATGGAGAAGGTCAATGCAGACAGCCCCGAAGCGTTGAAAGCCCAACGACAAGCTCGTGACCTCGCGAAAGCGGACGAAGACATCTGCGATACCTTGGAGAGGCTATGGCGTGGTGCCGGTAAATGGCCGATCGACGGGATTGAGCCTTCGCGCAAGGTAATTCAATTGCTCGGGCACGATTTCCAAGTCAACGGATACATCCCGGAGCTTGATGCTTTCGTTATTCTTGGAGTGGACAAGTCAGAGTCCCAAGATTTGAAGGCAAAGGAAGGACGGTTTCCTTACCTGAATACGGATGTCAAAAACAAACGAATCCTCTTTCAGGCGCATTGTTCCCGCCCTGTAATCTATCTCAAAAGCTACGTCGACTCAGCCAGCTCCATCGAGGCGATCAAGAGTCTAGTGAACACCTGCCCTAAATTCACCTACAAGATCGAAGGTGACATTTCTCCTCAGTACATCACTGAAGCTTTCTACAGCGCTGCGTCGTACATGGAAAATCTGGGCTTGGACGTCTTCGAAGCCATCCGGGCGATGCGCTTGCCGAAGGGCGACGTGGATCGAGATTTCTTCCATGCGTTGGCGATCTACTGGAATGATTTTACCCGCATGCTGTTCAACATGACCCCGCCGGTAATGACGTTCAATACCATGTTCGCCATCTTCAGCGAGCGTAAGCCGCACAATCTCAAAGCGCTCTCACCGGGCGTGCTAAAACCCATGACGACTCTGCTTGTTGACGAGTTTCAGGATGTCGGTGCCAACACGATATCGTGGATTCGTGCGACGTTCGCCGAGATCGAAAGGCGCAATTTGACAGTCCCCACCAACGGTTCACCAGCCTACGCTTCGCTTATGGCAGTAGGTGATGACTGGCAAAGTATCTACGGCTGGCGAGGTAGCTCTCCTCACTACCTCATCGATTTCGACAAGGTGTTCGAGTCGCCTGAGCCAAATCAGGTGCTTATGCAAGAGAACCATCGATCCCATCAGATGGTGATTGATGCAGCAGAGGAAATTGTGAAACGCACCCTTGGAGGCGTTCCCAACAAGCAAGGGGTTGCGAAAAACAATTCCGTATTGGGGCACCAAGTGCCAGTTGAAGTCCGGGAACTGAACTGGAAGCAAATCGCTGCTGACGTTGAAAGACATTACCTCGCCGGAGACTCCATACTCGTCTTGACACGCTCAAACTCAGTGAAGGATGAGGCACGCGACGAACTTGAGGAGTTGCTTGATAGGGCATGGATGGAGAAACGCTCCAGCCAGATAAAATTCCTTACCTACCATTCAGCCAAGGGTCTCCAAGCAAAGGCTGTATTTCTACTCGGTGACTGTGACCTGAAGACTTCCTCGCCCTCAAAGAACGACCTATACGCGCAGGCGGGTCTAAATCGGGTAGGAGACCCGTGTGGATATGACACTGCGCAGGGCGAGGAAGCACTCCGTACGGCATATGTAGCGATCACCCGCGCCATCACGTACTGCTACTGGTATCTGGATGATGAGTCGAGACCGGCAATTCAGAGGGCCAGCCGACATATCCAGTCGGCACAGCCGTATTGGAATGTAGTGAAGGCGCCTGTCCCTGCGTCCAAGCCGTGAAAGGTAGAATGCCCCACCCCAGGTAGTCAGGAGATGTGTGCCGGCAAGCTTTTGAGTACGCGCCAGTTCATTCCGAATTGGCCTCCTGGCAGCGTGAGCCCCAACACAACGCAACAAGCCTGATTTCTTTCACCGATCAGACCCTTGCCCAGGCGGAGGTTTGCGCTCAAATCGAGCTGGACGCCTGCCACAATGCCCGGCGCCCATATATTCCTTGTGACGCCACCAGCTCCACCGTAGCAACGCTTTAGACTGTCTCCAACGCCTCTAGGACGAACGCTTGCTCAGGATGCATTCGCCCGACTTATGAACTTAACCATGTCGTCAAGCTCGCGCGAAAACCCCCAGAGCATGTCTTCTGGCGTCAGGCCCTCCAACGTGAGAGCTGCCCTCATCATTGCCACCTTGTTGGCCTCTCCCCATAAGCTTTTGCCATGAACATGAATTTGCTCGACGCCGTCTTTGACTTTCAATGAGGTGACACCGGCGCTCTCAAAAAAAGCGTGCAGGGCCTGGTGAAAAGGCTGGTATTGCCCGCACATGAAATCATCAACTGGCAGAGTTGCTTCATGATCTGCGTATCCCTGCCAGCACGAAGACGCTGCGTGGAGCAACGCTTTAGGTGGGAGATAGTTTTCAATCTCGCGCCCTTTGGTAACGCAAAATAGGGCGGAGTCCGGCCTGCTGCCATTCAGTCGATCCACCTCAGCTTTTACCGCCCTTGCGCCGGGCTTCAAATACTCACAGTCATTATCGACCACTACCCCATCAAGATCTGAGTCGATGGCGATGATGATGTTGCGGCAGATACTGAGTGCATCAAAGGCCAACTCGCGGTGCTCATCATCCGCAACGCCAAGGTACGAAATCAGCCCACCCCCATAATGCATGATTGTGTAATGAAACCCCTCCTCCAGATCTAGTCCCTGGAATGCATGCTTAAGCCAGTGTCGGTAGAACACGAGCTCCGTAGGGCCTTCAACCCAAAGCACGACATTTGCAGTGAAAAGGGTACGAGCAGGTTGCACGCCTAGTGCCTCTAGCAGAAGGAAGCCATCCTTGCGACTGGTCACCTCTCGAACTTGAAGAGTCGTATTCTCTGCGTCCTCCTCGTAGGAAGAATCGCACCTGTAAATTTTGCTATCGACCGCGAAAATAGGAGCAAACTCTAGCGCATGTGTAGCAATCAGAAATTGCCGTGGATCTTGTTGAATGAGATCCAGGATTCTGATTCGACGAGTCGGGTGCAATCCATTCTCGGGCTCGTCCCAAATTACGAAATCTGTATAGTTAAGAAAATGAGTCAGACCAAAGTATGCCAGTGAGACACGGGTGCCGGACGATGCCCTGCGGTAGTCCACTCCATCAATGGATAAGCATTTCTCGCCATCAACCTCATGAAAATCTACCTCATGCTGCAGAAGGTGGTTCAACGCAGCATGAGCGGCACGGAATTTTTTCTTCTCGGCTGGTTTACCAGACTGCTGCTCACACATCCGATTAATGAAGTCTGGAATGACGCCCTCTAGGTTCTTGGCCGAATCCACCCAAACCGCTGCTGGGAAACGGGTGTTGCTCAGGGCTTCATCCAGAAGCTTTCGGTTGACCTCCTCCGTCACAGTGCCCGGCTTTATGATCTCGCATTGCATCGCCACCTCAAGATCAATTAGGTACTTCTCGTGCGCTTGCCGGAGACGGTCGAGCTCCAGCCTGACACCTTGGTTACTTTGATTCTGATTGAGTTGAGCCTGTGCTTCGTCTATACGTTCCTCGGTCTGCTGTATAGCATTCTGCAAATTCTCGATTATCTCAATTTTCTTAGCAGATACAACATGGACTTCTGACTCGGATTTAATAGACTCAATAAAAAAATCAGTATCATCGCATTTAATTCTTAAATGCAAAGTATCTGAAACTATCTCAAGCAAGTCAGACATGGCATTGGCGAGAGTTCGATCTTGATCCTGAAACACCATGTCAACTGAAGTGAACATCAGCCAGTTCGGAACATCACCAATCTCACCGCATATGGTCTTGCGAGACAAAATCTCAAGCGCCAGTTTCACCACTAACAACGCAGTGGTTTTCCCAGCCCCATTGGGGCCGACAAAAACATTCACCTTTTCAAAATCCAAGCACAGCGTTTCTACACCCGGCAACCCATGAAATACAGCACTCCGAAGCCTCATTTATACTCCACGAATATTTAGATTAAACTATCAAGCACTGATCAAGAAACTCGCAAACAATTCGGACTGAGTCTTGATGTTCAATTTGCTATAGATATGCCGGCGATGCGTCTTCACGGTATCAACCGAGATCGCCAAGCGGTCGGCGATTCCCTTGCTCGAATGGCCACTGAGCATCAGTTGGCAGATATCGAACTCCCGAGCGGTCAGCGCTGCCCGCAATCCATCAAGGCCATCTGTCGCTGGTATCTCCACCCGCTCCTGAGCTTCATACGCAACGCGCTGACGCATCAAGGAGATGACCCATGGCTGGATCATGGCCAAAGCCCTCATTTCCTCGTCCGTGTAACTCCGATGCGAACCGAATGACAGGCACACCAACCGCTTGCTGTCCAGCTGACAGTTGAACTGGACTTCATCAGCAACGATGTTGAGGTGGAAGTAGCGCTGATAGTACTCCGTCTCTTCAAAACAGTCGGGGGCTACATCTCGCAGCTGTATCAGCCCGCTGCGGGGAGTCTCGCAGTTTACGCCGTAGAACGGGTCAATCAGATAAATGCCTTTCAGGTAATCCTGAAACAGCGGGTCAGGCCCGCCGCCTGGCGCAGAGGACTCGGCCAAAAGATGAGGCCTCCCCTCCTGGAAGAGCAACGCCACCCAGTTGTCGAAATGAAGTACGTCGGAGATCCGCCCAACAACCGCTTGCCAAAATCCTGGGCGGTCAATGCTGTCTATCAGAAGACCGACTGAGCGATGCCATGCGATTTCTGGAAACGAGGGGGTCATTGTCACTCCTTGGGATTACCCACCACGTGTGATTACCGTCATGGTAAGGGCAGCCCATAATAGCCCAGCGTGAAGGCGTTTAGCCCGTTCAGAGTGCTTGGAGATTTGGAATGAAAGTCGAGTTGGCTCAGATAAAAGGTCGAGATGGCGACACCGCATACAACTTGACCAGGGCATTGGAGGTGATCGCTACCTGCGCGGTCGATACCGACCTGCTGATCCTCCCGGAAACCTACATCACCGGGTTTCCGACCAAGGACAACATCGCCAACCTAGCTGAGCCTTTGAATGGCCCAAGCATTCAAAGACTGCACGCTGCCGCCAAGGCTCGAAACATCTCTGTCGCCGTAGGGTTCGCTGAAGTGTGTGATGGCCGCTACTTCAATACCACGGTACTGATTACACCTGAGGACGGGGTCGCATTGCACTACCGCAAAACCCAGCTTTGGTCTGGTGAGCGGGATGTGTTCGAGCCTGAGGCTCGGCCATTGGGTACGGCTAGCTGCTCTAGTCGAAAGTCAAAAAAAGGAAAGGTGACCCAGTTTCCTGAACACGAAAAAAAGCTATGTTGCCCCAAAGATCTCAGCCCCCTAGCTGCCAAGCGCGCGTACGATTCGGTAGGACAAAACTGCCGGTGCATGCTTAGAATCGCGCCCGAATAGCACTCAATCCGTGAAGGAAATCATATGCCCGAGAGAGTCTTGGATTGGCGCAACCGCCAAGCTTGGTTGCGCCAAATCCGATCGTGTTCAAAGACCCTTTTAACGCCTGAGCTGATTGCCGTATTGGAACGCGAGCGTCCCAAATGTTGGTCGGACGTCATGGATTGGTTGCCTGATCACGACAGAGTCGTTCCAGAATTTCATGCACGAATGTCCTCGTTCTACACCCACGTCAAGGCTTTCCATGGCTGCCGTCCGGATTCCCTGTCGTCCTACTATGCAGATGGGCTGAAGGGCCAGAATGCCGAAGCCATCATTCAAAGGTTTCGATTGTTGTTCTCTGATGTTCCCCTCCTCGACCTGGAGCAGGCCATTCAGGAAATGACGCATCGCGAGTCTAGCGAGAAGGGCAAGGTATGGCTTTCAGGCGATGATCGCGAAATGCTTAAAGACTTTGGCCACTACATCATCAACGGTAGCGAGTACCTGCTGGCCTTGGCAGCAAACCTCGGAACAGGGGGCTATGGCGCAGAGGACTATCGACTCAGGCTGCGCACCATTGGCATTCCAACCATTCTGGAAGTCGATATTCCTATGGAGTTGGTTCCGCCGCTCCAACAGCTAGCGGTTGCCAAAATGATCCTGTCAGAGTGGGGACAACTTCGGACAAAAAAACCTCTGGGCATGTCATCGGCTCCCTGCTACGTGGTGCGCTCAGATATCCCTAGCGAGTGCATCAAAGCGCACTATCATCCAGCCAAGATAAAAGACTTCCACCACTACGTGCCTACTTACGTTAACAAGACCGTGCGCTGCGAGCACTGCCCCCCAATCGACTTATAGGATGGGGTCTACAGCAGCACTTCTGTTAGCCGAGAAAGCTGAGCTGAACCTAGGCCAATTACCCGCCCAGCAGGTACTGGCTATTCTGTTGCAGCTCTTGGATGGAGCCTGCGACCCCATCCAGTGCTGGCTCTGCAGAGCCGTCATCGTTTAGTTGGGAGCTGAACCTTCCGGCAAGTGGTAGCGCGTGGCCAAAGCAGCAATCTCCTCAACGGTGATTATCTCGCCCGACCTGGGATTAGCAACGGTGTCAAAGATCGCATGGATCACAGCTTCCACATCAGGGATCTCCATTTGAATGTTGCGACAAAAGGCCAATCGGGCACGTTGCCCCTTCTTGATTTGCCGCACCAAGATTTCCCATCGGTGATCGTCTGGAATGATCGCCGCTTTCATTTGAGAGGGAACCGTTTCCCGCTCGCCTGGATGCATAGGGCGTAACCGGTGAGATCTATCTGGGTGGCTCTCAAACCAATTGGCGTCGTCCGTTTTCCAAGGCGTGTCGGTCAAGGAAATCCCTTGGACAGGGCCCGTGAGCCCAGCGCGGCGTTTGGTGCTTTCGACGATTTCCTCTAACCCGCCAATGCCCGACTGTAGGCGCCTAGAAGCTTCGAGTGCATCGGCGACTGGTTGCCCTCCCGAGTTACCTTTCATTTGGCCTAATACATCCCTGATGGCATCGGTGTTTTGATTGATATAGACCCCGGAGCCCATGACGACGTCGAGCTGGTCTTGACAACACTCACCCGCCAATGCCGCGCGTCCATCCGACAACACTCCACCAAAAGTACGGGAGTTGTGTTGAAGTGGCTTACGGCAGATCCCGCAATTGTCACCGGCCTTCTTCAAGACCTTTGGAAACTCTTTCTCGTACCTACGGCGCTCTGATCGGTTCATTCCTTGGAAACCTCGTGATTGGACGAAGGGGACGCTTGCGCCGCATGCTCGCGGCGTTCTGAATGCTCTGCAATTGGGGCCACCGGGCGGTGCGTTTCAGACTATCGGGGCTCTGATCAGGGTACGCTGCGTATCTAACGACCTTGAATTCGTCAGAATATTAGTCATAGATCTCGCCTCATACCAACGCGAGAGCTTTGCAGTCACTAAGGAGCTTTGATGAAACGCAATTGAGTAAGCGACGCAGACTCACTGCGGCAATTCGAAGCCTTGGTTGTTGGTGGCAGCCCATCCATACCCGAAGGACTTGAAGACCCACGCCCCTGCCGCCCGGCTCTTCTCCATGTACAGGCTCGGTTTCAGACGCTGACTCAGGAAGCCCGCGACGCTGCTCATCGTCCGCCCGCCAGAGCTAGGATTTGGCACATAGATGTTCGCGTCGCCATATGCTTGAGGTACGAGACCCCGATTTCGAACTGCTGGATTTTTAGCGACTGGCCCGCCCTAAACGCTAAACGGCGCTTTGCTAAACGCAAAAAAGATAATACTGTATGCACATACAGTATTATTTTGGAAATGTTTATGGACGCCAGCCAGATTGCTGAATCCCTGGCGCAATGGAAAACCAGCCTCGATGCTCGCGCGGCTTGGCAAAACCCCGGAGCCCAATACCGCTACCTGGTGCGTTACGCCGACAAGCTGGCGGCATGCAACGCCATCGACCCGCTGGAGCGATTCGACATGGTCGAAATGGCGCTCGCCGCGTTTTGCCATTTTGTTGAAGAGAAGCCAGAGGAATGGCGGCACCCGGCGTCCGAGTATGATGTTTACAACGATGCGGGCGCTCAGGTCGGAAGCCTGCAAGGGAGCAGATACTTCCTGCACGGTGCAACTGTACGACCCGACCCGATGGGGTTTTTCGCACACATCCAGGAGAAAGACGGCGAGAGTTTGCTCACGACCCGCACTTACGCGCCTTACGGCGTGCTACGCGATCGATACATTCACACCCATACCGGTCAACGCCTGACGCTGGTGGAAACAGCTCGAATGATCAACGGCAAGTGGCGAGTCCGTATTGATGACCCGGATACGTACCGAGGTGTAGTGGATGCCTCCCAAGTGGCGTTGGAGCAAGGCAACACGGCGGCCTACGTTGACCTGTGGGAGAAGGAGCATTTCTCGATATTCACTCAATGTTCGCGGTGCTGCGACCGCTTCGACCTGCGGGAAGATTGCACGGGGTGCGAAGGACGCGGCTTCATCGAAGATCTGCAATGTCCGAGTAGGCTTCCGTCATCGGCGATCGCCAGAAAGAGCCAAGCACCTGACCTTCAGGTGCCGAAAAACCATGAACCTGCACCGTACTGACCGCTCTAAAATCTGTATCGATGGACACATCTCAGGCAAGCCTTTGGGCTGGCCAACAGGATGCAGGAAACACAGGGGGTACCGATGGGCCTGACAATGATCTTATTCACCATGATCGCAGCCTGGGTGGTCGCGGCGATGGCAATGCTATGGGGAGTGCTGCGCATCGCACGTCGTCACTATCCCATTGCCCAGGCAGATATCGACATGTCTAGACCGAGCAAGACTTCCCACCTTTCAGCTGCAAGTTGACGTCGAAATGGCTCACAGCAGCGTCCACCGCCTATGAACCCTACAACCCCTGACGGTCGTTATTTGGTCGTAAAAGGGCAACTGTGGCGCTGCTCCAATCCCTTGTTGAACAGCGATGAACGCCAACGACTCGTGAGTGAGTTGATGAGCGCGCGGCGAGCCGTGAGGGCGGCGAAGGCGTCAGGTGATCCAGGAGAAATGGAGCTTACGCGATCAGGCGTTCAGGCCGCGAAAGTGGCGCTTGGCGAGCGTGGCCCTGTCTGGTGGGACGATGGCAGCCCGGACTTCAATCGACACCGGGTGGAAAACTCACCCTATGCATACTGGTATCGCTCGCTGCCTCATTGATCGGTTTCCGACGGTGCGTGAAGTTGCTCTTGAGCAACCCGACGCTGCTTCAACTGATCGAGCATCCAATCTTGAGCGTCATCCAGCTCGCGCATCATTGCGTCAAACTCATGGGCTGTGAGTGGCCCTGGCGTGTTGTCGTGCATCACATGTCTCCGATGATCACCCGTAGGAACGATATACCCCGGCAAGGCCCTACAAGCCCAGGTCACCCGCGAAGTAGCTGTCGCCGATCTCATCACTCCAACCTGCCGTCTGCATCAGCTGCCATTGCAGATGCCGCCTCAGATGAGTTCGTAGATGCGATCGGACGACAATGAAGCCTTGGCCACTCCAAGCGCTCTCTGCGATGCCCTGCGTCTCCAGAGCCCCCTGCAGCGCATCAAACCCCGGTACTCCGATGGTAGATGCATGCACTCGGGTTGGGTCATCTAAACCGGGCTGACGCTTGAAAGTGGCGATTCCCTGTTCCACCAGGTTCTGCAATCGCACACCAAAGACGTGTGCGGCTGTTCCCCACACGCGGCCTTCGAAATCAATATCCACAAAACCTCATCTGCCAGAGCAGCACACTGTTGTCCGACACCGTTACAAATACAGACACACCTGTGGCGCTTTTCAAGAGCAATCTATTTGAATCCAAATGAAAAGCAGCGGCCTAACGGCCAAGGAGCGATTCCCCTATGCCCCCTGCCCTGCCACCCGACTTTTTCCTGCTTCGATACCTCGGATCGAAAAAACAACAGCTAAGAGCCAACACCCTCAAAAGTCGGGCAGATGGAGGAGGAGTCGGTGGGTTCGAGAGAGCTGCTTTTTCCTTGCCCTCAAATAATAATACTCCGTCTCGTTTAAAAACTTTCAAGTGGGGGGGGTGAATGTAAACGAGCCCTGTCCGACAGACGGTAGCTGAATTGGCTATTTGGCAATTGTGTTGAGTACGCCAAAGGCCCCGAATCTATTGGCTTAGAAGCAGACTACCGGCCAAAAAGCGCCTTAACGACTCCCGTCGCTGAGATCCGAGTTTGGCCGGGCTCTTTCCTGCCCAATTGCGAGTTTAAGGTTACTACGGGCTGCCCAGCTCAAGCACCCTAATTCCTTCGTTTCATGCTTGGTTCCGGCGTTGTTTGATCCGATGATAAGCTTTGGCGCAGGCCTTCCTGCATGCTGCCAGCTATGGATACGGAGCGACTTCTTGAAATTCTCCCATCGCAACGGTTTTGATCCGAATCGCCAGCAAGGCCCGATCGTGGAGGACGCTCCGCCATGGTTACGAGATGAGTTCCAAATTTCAATTCTCTCTAAACTGACCTACGTGGACTTGGACAGTCGGCAAAAAAACAAGGAGATGTTGCCTCTGGGCATCAAAAGCCTGAACGAACGGCTATGCATAGAGACGCAACGTCAGATGGATGACAGTGACTGGGACACCTGGACGTGTGCCGACGGCCTTGCGTACACCCTTAAGCATTGTGAGTGGTACCAGTTCTACGATTGCGTGGAAGTGGTAGGAGAGCAGCTGAAATCCGTCGAACCGTCCTATAAGGGCGCTTCGGGCACCATTGATGTGGCAGCTTTTAGCTTTGCCGCGTACCGCAAAAAAGTGAATGACGTCTTCACCAAGCACAATGTGGGATGGCGCCTGAACAGCAAGAGCCAGCTGGAATCTGCGCTCCCCAAGGATCTGGCCGACCGAATGGATAGCGTCGAGGCGGAACTCGATAAATTTGAAGCCGCACGGGAACACTTTGGCAAGGCCAAGCGGTATGCGTTGGGCACACACCGGGATTGCGAAAACTCGATCAAGGAATCGGTGAGCGCTTTTGAGAGCGTGGGCAAGGTTCTGCATGATCGAACTGCAACGCTTGGGGACGTCCTCAGCCGCATGAAAAAAGAAGGTTCAGTGCCCCCAATGCTCGTGAGTGTCATGGAGAAGTTCTACGCGTATGCAAACGCAGAACCTGGCGTAAGGCATGGCGGAGTTCAGAAGCCCAAATCGGGAGACATGGACGCGGAATTAGCGTTGCACCTCAGCGGGGCTTTCATACGCTACATCATTGAAGTGCAAAGCCAAGAAATCAATGAGAATGGTGGCTCGGTTGAGGGGGCGCAGTAGGCAGCTGAACTGTGTTGAAGATTTGATCGCGGGGCTTTTCGGAAGGCCGTGGCGCTAACGGCTGCCCTGCCCCTGATCGGAGCTGACATTTTGTGGAGCAGCCTAGCCGGGCGTCCACACTCTAAGTCACGCCACCCTCAATCCTGATCGATGACCAGTCGGGCAAACTGCGTGAGATCTCGGATCTTCCCTGCACGTGTTCGACTCAACAGAATGCCCATAATGCCGACCATCCGGGGGCCATCCCTGTCACACCTCGGCGAATCTCCGATCATGTACACGCGACCCATTTCGACCCCGAAACCATCACCAGGCTCTACTCCCATCTGGTTGCAAGTAGACAGATAGATTTTAGGGTCGGGCTTCATGATCGCCTGCTCGTAGCTAAACGCGTATCCATCCATCATGGGAAACAGCTCTCTAACAACCCGGCCAAACGGAGCTGCGAGGTTTGAGCAGATCCCCAGCTGGCACCCCGATTTCTGCAGCATCTCGATCGCCTCCAAAGCCTCGGGATACGGTCTGATCGACGACAGTTCGAGTTCCAGTGCACGGTTCAACTCCTGACGAACCGTGGAACAGAGAGTAATGCCGAGATGAGCGGCGAACTCATCTAGCGGTAAGTCCATCGTCATCGCGCAACCAATTGTGTTCGGCCCCAAAATGCGCCCTTGCCGGCGACCTTCGCGAAAGAGTTGGAGATACGGATTCGTCCGCTGGCCGATCTGCAGAATTGTCCCAAACGCATCAAAGATTACTCCACCGACCATTGCCCTCTCCTTCTCTGGCATCACTTACCTGGATCGTGCGATCCGCCATGCTCGCGCTACGGAATTCACCTCAATTGCGCTCTCAACGAATACCCACTGAGGTGCCAACCTCGCGTTCAATGTCGCAAAAGACACTTTCCAGAATGGCATGGTGACCCGAGTCTTTAAGGGCTTGAACCAGAGCCACAAGCGCATGCCCCTGGGCCACGGACATCTGAATATCGCAGTGAACTACACTTGAGCTGCGGCTCAATGCAGCAATGCCTTTACCCTGGTCGTGAAAGTCGACTGTCCAAGATTTGTCGATGATTCCTTCCGGAATGGCATTGATGGCTTCGAGAGCAGCAGGCCGTCGAAAGCCTTTCCCAAAGAGTATGTAGATCGTGTCTTCAGTCTCAAAAATACCGCGCCCGTCGTAAGAAATCGCGTAACCGCTTCTGACGGACGCGCCTTTGTCGACCCGCCCAAAGCTATCGAATCCGACGTCATGGGAGAAAAGCACCAGTGGCAACCTCGCTGGCCTAGAATCGCTCGGATCAACGTCAGCGGAGTCTTGAAGAGTGGCACTAGATTCGCTCTCAAGACCGCATTTGGCTGCTGCCACATCAAGTACGATCCACGAATACACTGCACAGTAGGGCTTCGAGGTGCGCGATCCGAGGGCTGACAAAATCGAAGAGTCGTTTATTGGAAGCCCTTCCAGTAATTCACCGCTGAGGTTCGACGGTGCCACACAATCTGGGATTGGCATAAAGCCCTCCTGCAGCATGGTTCGCGGTAGCAACGCCGCTCCACGGCGTATATCAATACATACATCACCAGGCTCATTGACCGATGCTTCAGTGCAGGCTGCCTAGCGGCTCTGAGCTGGTTAGCCGCAGTTTGCTCAATCCAGCGAAGGCGTTGCCACCCGCCTGAACCAAGAGGTAGCGACTGCCCGAAAACGTATGCGCAATAGTCCAGCCGTCCTCCTCTATCAGCCTCAAGATTTGGGACGTTCTGATCAAACGGCCATCTCCGAATCGATTACTCAGATCCATGTAAATGCGGCCTATGAGGCACGGGTAATCGATCTCGGGCTGCCAGAGCAAAGCACTGATCGGCGTTGCTAGCTTCACAGTAGCTGCCGCCAGCACCTGAGCTGGCCAATCAACCGCGATAGCCATCAGCAGCCTCCCCTGGCTTGGTCTCAGTCACAACGACGTAGTGGTCTGCGCCATCCAATGTTCTCAACAACTTGAAGCCTCCTATGGTCGAAACCAGGCGCACAGGTTGAGTTGCCACCGTCATGCCATCGGACGCTGCACCAGATCGGTCACAGAACACTGTCGCTGCGAAGCGATTGCCTACACAAGCTGCGTTGAACAGATAAGCGTCGACTAAAACGCCCCAGTTCTGGGCCATTGCCTGGACAACCTCGTCCGGCAGATTGTTTTTTTTCATCGCCTCAGCCCGGGTACGTGCGCACTCTGTTAAAGAGATAACGTTCGATTTCAAAGCCCATGCACTCATCACATCTCGATCTCAAAAGCGGGGTTGAACCCTGTCGATTCGCCGGGATAACCACGCGGGTTTGAAACAATGCGACAACCGGCCAGCTCGACGTCGACAAATTCATGAGTGTGACCAAAGACCCACAGATCTGCCTGTTCAATCAGTCGTGGCCAGTCGTTCGTGTACGCTGCGTTGAGGTGTCCATCATGCTTGCTCCCGACCACGAGTGACGACGGCGAATGGTGAGTAATGACGATCGTTTTACCTACGAACGGCCTTGCGAGCTCTTCGGTCAGCCAGCTTTTCGCCGCATGATTTCGGGCAATCAGATCTGCCGGCCTGAGCCGTCGATAACCTTCATCGATGCGAATGTAGCCGAAGTCGTTCATGCGCTCCCAGGCGACCCTCGAAGCTGCAACTTGGTCGCCGGTAGAGCTGAAATCTGTCCAGCCCGTTGTACCTAGAACCCTCACACCGTTGAGCACGACGAGATCGTTTTCAAGCACATGGACATGCGGTTCTGCCGCATCACGCATCTTTGTGAGCGTGCGATCGATATGCCCGTCATAGTATTCGTGGTTGCCGCACACATACGCGACTGGGCAAGTGAAATGCTCATTTGCCCATTTCACGCCTCTGCACTTTTTGTCGATGTCACCGCCCAGGATCACAAGGTCGATGCTCGGATCTAGCGCCGGCATATCGTAGCTGGCGAATTCGAGGTGCAAATCTGAGTAGATTCTCAGCTTCATCTAGGCTTCCAAAATCGTGCGATGTGTCAGAGGGTAAGAGACGCTGCAGCGATGCAGTTGACGGCTTGCTCGCAACGCGTGCTTAAATTCGATTTACGCAATAATTGAATTTGGCTGAGCAGGAATGTGGTCTCAAGAGGCCTCTACCGCCCTTACTCATTCGAAGCCGCTGGTTGGCACCGCTTCTGATAGAGCAGGAGGTGCTCGCGCCGACGTGCTCTTTTTTTTAAATATATAGATTTGAGTAAGCATTGGCAAACGCGGCATATCATTTCGTTTGCGCGAGAACACTGTGATGTCGCTACGCCAAGCGTTCGCTGCCGCTCTGAGATTCGTTAGGGCACACCACAAGCTTCTGCAGCAAGACGTGTCCAGCGGCGTCACACAGGCACGCATCAGCCAACTCGAATCCGGTAAGAACAGCGCAACATTGGAGACCACGCAGCAGGTCGCCCAGGCCATGCGTATGACGACCACGTCGTTCGTAGTAACGGTACTCGCCGCCAAGGATAGAACGACTCCCCGCCAGATTCTCAGCGAAGCGCTTGCCGAACTGGAAACTCTGGGACTGTTGGACGTGGACATCTCTGAGCACGTCCCAGATCCGAGCCATCCCGTTACTCAAAAGGCGGCAAATACCCGCGAGCAGGTTCAGAAGCTGAAGGCAGAGGGGCACAGGCATGTCGAGGTTGCCAGGATGCTTGGGTTGAGTAAGTCGACCGTGACCCGGCATTGGCGAGAAGAATGATTGGCGCCGATGCCTGGCGATCCTCCTACTACGTACTCAGCCAATGCCCTTGATCCGATTTTGAAAAGCGGCCCTCAAACTGCATGCGAAAGAGCTTAGGGAGACGAGTGCCTGGCCAATCATTCCAAGATCGACGCCTCTGACCCCTCCCGTGCAATTTCCATGGCCGGGCGCCCTGCCAGTTTCATCGCTGAATAGTCCTGAACTAAGATCACACGGCTAACGGTTTCGAAATCCGCTCGATAGAAACAGAGCCTTTCGAAGTTTGCATACATGGCTTTCGACATCGCCAACGCATGGCCGCAGGTCTCACCGGTCGTAAGGGCCGGTAGGTTCAACAGGATGGCGTCACGCAGAGCGATCGCAGCCCTGTCATCTTCATCAGTCGACGAGCGACCTGAATGGTATGGACGTGCTGCGCGAGCCTGCATCAACTCAGTGGCCTCGTCGTTGATCCGGGAGAGAGAGGCGTTGCCATTTTCTGAGAACGGGAAGTTATCGTCGTGCCGCATGTCGGTGTATACGCACACCGCTTCAAACATACCTTGCACATGGGCGTTGCTGATCACGCCACTGAAATCATTATCGAATTCGTACAGATGGTCGAGCTTCAACTGGGCAGCCTCAAGAAGCGCTCTCTCCCAAGGACTCGAAAATGCGGGTTGCTTATCCATGGCCTGACTCATCAAAAATACGGCGCGATGCTACTACATGACCGTGTAAATCGCTTCCTGATGCAATTGGTCAGCAGCTAGCTAGACTGAGGTCTTTGACTTCAAAGAGAGCGCTGAAATGACCGAGTCACCGTACGTTACCCACCGCGAGACCCTACTCGAAGGCAAGTACGGCACCGCCTATCTGCTCCAGCAGTTCATTCTCCATCAGTACGCCCCCTACAGGTACTCGTTCGAAATCGATGATCATCGCGGGGGGTTCGATAGCCGGCATTTGCAGATGTACCAGGATATGAAACAGTGCTTCTGGGAAAATGGTCGATCGTCTGATGGCTTCATGGAGCTCGCTGAGACTATCGAAACTAGATGCATCCGCCAGGCGGAAGCCAATCGGGATGAGCTTGTGCAGCTCAGGGAGATGCGACCGGAAGACTATCCGCATGACAATGGAACTGATCAACTGGAATCATACAAATCGGCAATCGTGCTTCGCGAGATGCATCACAAGAGATATGTCGAGAAGGGTTTTCTCGATGAGTAACCGCGCAGGCAGCATGGACGGTGGGATGGCACTGAGCTATCGTTCAGCACCGCGCTACGTAGGCATTGGGGAGTGGACGGGCTGACGATAGCTCATCGAAACTACCCCTACCTTCGTTGTCATGTCGAATTCTGCTCAGAACGGACTCCCATGATTTATCAATGCAACGGATGCAACAGAACCACATTTGAAACCGCATGCCCTTGGTGCAACAGCTCTCAGATCTCTCAGACAGCAGAACTGCGTGGACAGCACCTGACGCCTCTCGACCCGTCCTTCTACCCTGATTTCCAGTACCAGTCCAAAGGGCTCATCATGGATTTCCTGGGCAAGAAAAAAGAGCAGGCACAACTCAACGACCTGCTCAACAACGTGTTGGGAAAGTACGCGCAGCTCAAGCAGCCCTACTTCACGAACTTCATTCATACCACCAGAGAAACTACGTCTGGAGCTACTGATGTCGGCGTACCTGGCCCTAGGATGGATGGTGCATACACGGAGCGGGAGCTGTTTCGAGAAGTGCTGATCCGTAAAGGCTTCGATGAACTTGAGGGCTTGCCATCGCTGCTGGATAAGCTGCTGCTGACCACCGCATTCAACTCGACCTACGCGGGCTTCTCTAGAGAGCTCAGCCGGCACATCAGGGCCGACCTCAATGAAACCCTCCGGTCTTGGATCGACGAGGCAGGAACGACATTTCGCTCAGACCTGGCCCTCTTCTACTACTACCTGTGGGAGAACGATATTTCCTATCCAGGCATGCAATTCAACCCCCAGGCGAACGCGTCGGCAGGCGCTGCGCTGATGACTCTGCCAGCATTTCGCAGCGGGCTGAGCCTGTGCGAAGCCATCTACTTCGACATATTGGTCGAACGTCTCGGTAGCCAGCTTGAGCACTTCAATCCGAACCGGTTTATCACCATGTACCTCGTGGACGCGATGGACGGTTTTCAGTTCGAGGCGTTCCTGGTCGAGATCTTCCAAACCATTGGTTTCGATGTGAAAGAAACCAAAAAGACCGCTGACCAAGGTGCTGATCTGTTCGTGAGTCGGTTCGGTAAAAACATGGTCATCCAGGCGAAGAACTACACCGGCTCGGTGGGCAATGCTGCTGTCCAGCAGGCGATCTCGGCCAAGGCGTTCTATGGCTGTGATGAGGCCATGGTAGTCACCAATTCGTACTACACGAAATCAGCCAAAGAGCTTGCCTCTACAGCCGGCGTGAGGCTCATTGATCGGGAAGGACTCCAGAGCTATCTAGACGACTACAACCAGAAGCTGATTGAGGTTTTCCAGGCCGAGACTGAAGAAGAACATTCCGCCTAATCACGTTGAGTGGCTACAAGTCCCAGCAACCAAATTCATTGCCTAGCGACTGCCGGGCTGCGTTCAAGCTCTCCCCCGAGCCTGAGGTTTCAACGATTCATTAGAGGGTGATGGAATGGATGCCGACCGCGTTATCAAAGTCCTAGAAATCTTGGCATGGCCTTGCACGGCGATTTTCTTCGGATTGCTGTTCCGATCACAGGTCGCCGGGCTGATCAGGCGTATCAACGCTGTTGAGGCGGGAGGTGTGAAAGCGGCTTTCAGCGCGGAGCTCTTGGAAATTCGGGACAGCCAGGAGCTCGCCGAAGAGCCCCACCCCCCCAAGTCTTTTGACTCCAAAGCAAGCCGATTACAGACTCTGGCAGAACTGTCCCCGAATGGAGCAGTGGTAGACGCGTGGCGTGAAGTTGAACTCGCAACGATCTCGGCTGCCTTGACGGCAGGCGTGACCGTCAAAGGGAACAAAGGTCGGGTGTCCGGGAGTGCCGCGATCAAGGGGCTCCAAACAGAGGGCATCCTCTCAGAGTCGACCAATGACCTGTTCGATAAGCTCAGGGCACTCAGAAATAAGGCCGCTCATAGCTCGGAGACTATCGAACCCTCAGACGCCAAGGAATATGTCTTGGCAGCCCTGGAGCTAGCTGAGAAATTTCGAGAGCTTTCGCTCCAACCTACTAGCACGTCCGAGTGAACACATAGGCTATCGAAGGTCGCAAAAGCGCTCAGTACCTACCCGGTTACTTGCTGGGAAAAATTCGTCAGCTAGGTCAATATTGCTGATAGTCGGCCAATTGCCATTAGTGGTAGCGTTGCGTTTTTAGCAGGCTCTGCAGTTGGCACCTAGGTTGGCCAACCGGATGCCCATTTCTAGAAACTTTCTCGCGATACAGGGACGTTATGGTGCTTACTACTAGCCCATCCAACAAAGGTGGGCCTGCTGCAAGGCAAGGCTTCAAGTATCAAGACCATGTAGCCGTCACCTTCATTTTCAAGATGTTACGCGATAGCAGCTACACCCAGGTTGAGTGCGAGACTGCCGACGATATCGTGGTTGCATTCCACTGCGCGGGGCAGCTCGTGAATGAGTACATCCAGGTCAAGACGACCGAGGGTGACCACAAATGGAATGTGGATGAGGTGGCTAAGCTGGATGGCACCAAAGCCGACTCGTCCTTGCTTCATAAATCGCTGAATTGCGATGTGCGCTCTGGCCCTGCCCGCTTCCGCATTGTGACCAAGCGCGACGTAGCGAAGGTTCTTGACGGCTTTAAAACGGAGCTGGATAAACGGAATCTGCCTGACACCACCACCGCCCGAGGCAAGGCCCTGCTCAAGAAATTCAAGACATTCACCTCGCCACAAAATCGGAATTTCGCCTACTGGGCGGAGAACTGCGTCTGGCAGGTCTACGGGGATGTGGAGGCACTGGAAGCGGTCAACATCAAGGCACTTTCCAAGCTTGCTGAGGATTTCGGGAACCGTCCCAACAATACCCAGATGCAGGCAATTTACGATGAGTTCTTGGAGATGGCTGACAAGGCAGCCACGGCCAACGTGAAAACAGCAGCATGGACGAAAATCATTCTGCGGGAACCGGCCCTGGCCCACCTGAAGCAGCTATTAGATGCAGCTGATGACAAGTCAGCGGCTACAGCCAAACCCTATAAAAAACGACCAGATCCCTTCCTTGTCGAGTTTCATGCAAGCACCGAAGAAGGTCTGCTGCACTCATTTTCCGGCTTTGACGTACGCTATGCACTGAAAGCGTGGCGGCACGATGGTTTTGCTAAACATCTGGTCGAATGGCTCCCAGAATTCTCACTCAAGGCAAGCGAGATCGTGAACATCCTGGCGCACAATGCCGAAGCCATACTCGCCCGATCCATCAATGCCTTCAGCGACAGCGAGCTGCCCCGCGACAGGCTAATCGCCGAACTGATCCTCCACGCCATCCTGCGCAGCCGCCAAAACAGTGAGCCCGTGGCGTGCAAGGTCTTCTACAAATACGGAAGCACGCTCTCCGAGTTTGGCAACGCCCACATCGTCCAAATACCTGGCCAAGACGATCAGCTATGGCTGGGGCTCGCGCGCCTGATTGAAGCAGGCAACATGGACGCGACGTTGGCGCAGATCTGCAGCGTCCTGGATTCCACCATTTCGGAGACGGTGCTGTCGTCGGAACGCGAAATCATCATCAACTTGCGCGAGCCGCTGCACCATCAACCAAAAGCGGACGCCTTCAACCAGGCACTGCACCGCAACTCGTCAGTCGATGACATGCTGAACGTCCTCTGCTTTCCCATCCTGCTGACCTACGACAGTCACTCACTCTCGTCAGGTTGGCTTGCTGATTACGTGAACCACCTCAGAAAAGAGATCGAAGGCCACTTCGGCACGTTCACCACCCAGTTGCCAGAGAACATCAAGCAAGTGAAGGTCATGGTATTCCTCGTGCCCATGGAAAGCATCGAGAAGTTGACAAACGCCTTCAATGCTCGCTGCAAAACACTGGAAGACCTGCAGGTATGACCTCGGGCGTGTGTTCGATTTGCACAGCTGAAACCACTACAAGGTGAAGGTATTCCGAACTGGCCAAGCCGGCTTCGGCGATCTCAAGGAACGATGCAGTAATGAATTACGAAACGATCAAGAACAGCCTGGCGAACCTCAGTGATGAAGACGCTTCGACAGTCGATGTACTGCTCGCCATCAACGCCATCGTCAACAGAAGCAACTCCGAGTGGGAGGGGCGCGATCTGGTGATCCGTGCGCTAGACAAGTTCGCACTTTTCGACGCAGTCGAGCAATCGCTCCTGCTCAACATGGTGCGAGCCGTGGGACTCTTTCCTTACATCACGCCACACCTGAGCAACATGGCCCTGTCTGACCGGCTGGCTTACGAAGCTCACAGAGTTGAGGGTGTGGAGCCTGGCATGGTATTTCATCACCTTCAGGCCCACGTTTTCAGCTTGATCATGCAGGGCCAAAACGTGGTCTTGAGCGCCTCCACCAGTGTTGGCAAGAGCTTGGTCATCGACGCAGTACTTGCCCAGCGCCGATTTAATAAGGTGGTGGTGATCGTTCCCACCATCGCGCTGATTGACGAAACCCGGCGCCGCTTGGTCAAGCGCTTCAGAGACGTCAACCTGATCACGCATCCCACCCAGGAAGCTGTGCCCGACGCCACCAACGTCTACCTCCTGACGCAGGAGCGGGTCATCCAACGCCCTGATCTGGATGATGTGGGGTTCTTCGTGCTGGACGAATTTTATAAGATCAATTTGGGGAGCAATAGAGATGAGAGCTCGCGCGCCATCGATCTGAGCTTGGCGTTCCACAAGCTCGCAAAGACCGGAGCTCAATTCTACATGCTCGGGCCGCACATTCAGAAGATCTCTGGGTTGGTCGGTTACGAGTACCACTTCATCCCGTCTGACTACAGCACCGTCGCGGTCGATATACAGAATTTCAATCTGGGCATGCGCTCAGAGGAGCGCACACAAAAGCTTCTGGAGCTAGTCAGGACGCTGGAGTCCCCTACCCTGATCTACTGTCAGGCGCCCGCAAGCGCAAACAGGGTCGCTGAGTATCTGATCCAGGATGCTGGATTGACACCGGTACCTGAGACGCAAGAAATCGCTGCCTGGATCTCCAAGCACTACCACCCAGAATGGAACGTTGCCAGGGCGATCGCCCTGGGCATCGGGATACACCATGGCGGGGTGCCTCGCGCGTTGCAGCAGTACATCGTCAAGCTCTTCAACGAGGGCATCATCAAGCGAATCATCTGCACATCAACGATGATCGAGGGCGTCAATACGTCGGCTGAGAACGTCATTATTTACGACCGCCGCCTCAAAACGTCGACGTTCGACTACTTCACCTACAAGAACATTTCCGGTCGCGCTGGCCGCATGAACAAATACTTCATCGGCAAGGTGTTCATGCTCGAAGCCCCGCCCACTGAGCAGGGGCTGACAGTCGAGTACCCAATCGGCCATCAGGATGAAACCTCACCTATTGGCCTATTGATGCAACTGGAAAACGATTACCTCACGGAGATCTCGCGAGGCCGTCTCCAGGAAGCGTATTCCAACCCGGTACTGTCGCCCGCCACCTTGATCGAAAACCGCCACATTCCTATCGAGCGTCAGGTCGAAGTCGCGAAAACGATGATCAGTGACCTACCTGACAAGCAGGAATTGTTGGGATGGAAAGGTATTCCTGAGCCGAACCAACTGAATTACTTATGTGAGCTGGTCTACCTTTTAGAAGGTAGAAACATGATGGATTACCTCATCTCGTCCAGTTCCCAGTTGGCGTGGCATATCAATGAACTTCGAAATCAGAAAAACTTGCCAGCCTATCTGAGCGAGGCGGTGGAAAATCGGTGGGAGAATGTCTCGGCGAGTGAAGCCATTAATCTGCGCCTGAAATTCATCAGGAATATGGTGTGCTTCAGATTACCTCGGGACATCATGGCAATTCACAAAATTCAGGTCGACGTGCTGGAGCAACACGGGTACGAGCCTGGAGACTTCAGCTTCTTCGCTGAACAACTGGAAAACATGTTCCTTGACCCACTGCTCACCGCACTGGACGAATACGGAATTCCCACTCAGATCTCAACCAAGATCAAGCACCTGATTTTGCCATCAGAGCACCTGAACGATTTGCTGGCAAAGCTGCGGTTGCTTGCCCCTCAAGTGGAGCGCCTCCAGCTCACCAGCTTTGAGAAAGATGTGATGCAATGGGCGGTCGCTGAGATGTGATGGTGGACGTGGATGGGCGAGAACGATGCTGGGAGGCTTATCGAGATTCAAGCCTTCCACCGATTGACGAGTCTGCCAGCAACCCTACAGAGAGGAACGTAAATGCCAAACCCACTGGTCATCAAAGGTCAGCGTTTTTCATCCCAGATTGAGGCGGAACGCTTTTTTTACGCCATGCGCGATAAAAATCTCGTCAGCGGTGGCGATATCAAAGGCTCTACTGAATTCGATCTGCTCGAAGACCTGTACGTCCGGTATTGCCAGGCCACCAACTGGCCAATGCCAGGACGTCCTGTTGCGTTTTATGCACGCAACATCGCGCGTGGGAGCGGGCCAAACGGTGGTACCACGCAGGGGTTCGTCGTGAAGTTCAGTGATGGGAGCGAGCAGGAGTTCTCCATTAAGAAGGCCGTTAAGGCCGTGGCAACGTGATTGCCAAGGCCCTCGTCTTCTCAGCATCCAATCATGAGCGCGAACGGCTTCAGCTTGCCGGTCGCGTCAGGAAAGCACCACCCACTTACTAATTTACCAACTGTAAACCGACATCAAAAAACGCAAAGCTAAAAAACTTCAACTAAACCACCGAGGGGTTCCACAATGCCAAAACTCGACTTGATGACATCCTCGAAAAGTACCCAAGTCATTTTTTCAGCGCTAAAAACTTTGACCGGCGATACAACTTTCGCAAACTTCACTGGAGTGGTGAGCGCAAAAATTAACGGAAAACTGAAAATTGACAAGGAAGAAATCACGGTTCATCTGACCAACAACCGACCCAACTTTGCCTTCATCGATGTTCACTGGGAAGACTGCGGATATAAGAATTATAAGGAAATGGGGCTATATGGCAGAATGAGCACCCAATGGAATGAAGTAAAATCAACATCAGACAGATCATTCAAAGTTTTCAGTGACACCTATGGAATTGAAATACAATACTAATTATAATCTTCAAAAAATATAAACCTACTTCACCCTCACATACATCAAGAGAGATGATGTGAACAGTCGCCAATATTCTCGTGGACGCAAATTCATAGGCTGCGAGCAGGTAGCGATTTCATGGCGTACTACACCTTACTGATCGCCAAAGATTGCTCCTGCCCAAGCGCTGGCTTCAGCAAGCGCCTGATCCGGTCATGGGTCGCGGCCACACCGCACCATCGTTATGCAGACCAGAATCGGGCAAGACGGATCATCACCGCCGCGACCCTCGCTACATTTGATGATCATACCGGGCCATCTTCAGCATGGAGCAGACGAAGTCCAACTTCTCTTCAGTCGGTTCATCATCACGCAGCCAGCGTATCTTGATACCTAGGTACTGCGCCCATTCAATACCCTTCTTGAAGCTGCGCCGATCATCATTTTTTGCCGCGAGCTCGACGTATTGATTCACGAGGTTGTATTGGTTCTTGCCTGCCCTGTATTTGGCATTTTCAAACGCTTCCTGGAAATGAGGCATCGCCGCCTCGAACTGGTCTTTACGGTAGTGGTAGACCCCACGCAACCAAGGCACCATCCAGCACAATGGCTCATCTAGGCCGTACGCTGCTACCTGAGCAGCATAATCGTCGATCTGCTCCAGCTGGGTGGCCGCACTGCTCTTGAGCTCAAAGCCCTTGTTCAGAAGCTCTGCAAACCCCTCGGGCGGGAGAAAAGCCTATTGCCGCCGAAGCAGATCCAGGTGGGTGTAGACTGCGAAAAGACCATACCGGCTCTTGAGCGCTTCGAGCACGTCATCGCGTATAGGCACTCCCCCACGAGCATTTCTGAGCTGCCACACCTTGTCAGCGACAGCGGTCAACTTGCTGTCAAAGAAGGCCCAGTAATCTCTATAGGCAGTGAGCCATACCAATGTGGCCGACTCTGGGGACTTCTGCCGCTCCATTACGGGTGCAAGCTCAGCTTTGAACTCGTCGACGTCATCAGCAATCCAGACGGAGTATTCGCGAAATTGCTGGCACGCGTCGGCGAGGTACTGGGGGTCGTAGGCTTTCGTGATTTCCCGAGCGAGGTAGCTCGATACCCTAGCAATCAACAGGGCAACAAAGATGCTGACCTGAAGCTCTTTGGGTATCTCTCGCCCGGTTTGAGCCAAGGCGGTGAATGACTCTTCAAAATTTTTGAACAGTACTGGGAGCGCCGGGAGCCGTACGCCTCGCGTCCACTTAATGGCATTGTCGAGGTTCTGTCGAAGCGTGTTGATGTCGCTTTGGGCATTCTTGCCTGGGTAGTGGAACTGCGTCTGTGAGAGACCACAGCGCGCATAGGCCCAGCGCATGACCTTTTCCAGAGGCAGTATCTGGCTGGCATCTGCAGCCACTGTCGGCAGATACCAGAATGTGTCATCCGGCGTTTCTAGGCTCAGGTCTGCAAGCCTGTGCCTGAGAAGATTTCGATTCAGCGACACGACCAGCACAGGGATTGCCGTCGTCGAAATGAAGTACTGAACGGTTTGCGCTTTGCTCAGGTAGGTGCCTTCTTCGCTGACCAACCTGCTGTATGCGTCCAGTAGATCGCTGAGTGGATCGCCTATCGCGCTCATGATCTGAATGCTCGGTATGTAGGCAGCCATGATGTTGCTGAGGCCCTGAATCACCTGGCCAAGGTTTGAGATCAGTCCACCCTCCTCTTTGGCTAGCCGTACCAGCTGCTTTTGGATGGTCTTCTTCTGTGTCTCGTCGATATCATCACGACTGGCTTCCTTACGAGGAAGTACGCCAAAGGCATCGTAGGCCAGCTTCACCAACTCGCCTTGGGTGGCGAAGCAAGTATCTCGATTTATCTGAAATCCTTGGTACCCCGGCCAATGATGACCGGGGTGCGCATTCCTAGCGTTGGTTGGGGTTGAGCTGCTTGCCGCGATTGCCATGAACGTGAGCATTCGTCTGGTTGGTACCAGACGTGCCACGATTATCGTTCAACGCATTTGACCTGTCGTTCTGCTGCTGACGTTGCGGGCTGTTGGGGCTGCTTGGCTTGGCCATGATTGCTTCCTGTTGGGTGGTAAGGAGGTCGCATGCTAGCCGCCCTGGATAATGCGGTATCTAGGCTTTTTGGAAACAAAATTCAGCTGCGAGGATCATGAGCCTGACCCAGTACATATGCGTGATCCGCACACGAGCTCCAGGGCTGTAGCGACTGGGCTACTGAGATAGGGGGCCAGTGAAATCGAAAACTGTCGGCGCATCAATGGATCACTGGCTGACTTGGACAAGATGGACTGTCCAGGCGCTTGCGTCGCTCATGCGAACGGTAGCCCCAGGCCGGGCGCAGAATTAGTTGAAATTATTGGTTGGCAATAATTTCCAGAAGGGCCGCGTGCTAGAGGCCTCCCCAGTACACAACTGACCATCTGCGGGAGGTGGCAAGGTGTGTTCGCTCCACGCTTCTGACCTCGCAACGCAGACAGAATCTCAGGCGTCAGACCTGCTCCACCGAATGAACCTCAATGTACTTGTAACCCTTTTTCTGAGCCGCTGCCTTTGCTTCCTGCTGGGCGACCAGTGTGCTGAGATTGCCCGAGTCATGGATGAAAACATCCACATCACCCTCATAAATCTTCGTGACGTGAAGCGTGACTCGAATCTTGGGGTATAGGGATTTGGGCTTAGACGGAACTGCCGGGGCTTTTGCTTTGGATCGTGATGGGCTTGCAGGTGGTTGGAAATGGACTGGAGCGACAGAATTTTCCGATAATTCCGGTTCGGCTGGTTTGGAAACGGGTGTACAGAATAGCGCAGCGCGCATCTGCTCTTCTGTCAGATAGTTACTCATACCACACCTCTGGAACAATTCATTACCAGCTGATTAATTAAGAAACTCAAACTTCGAAGGGCGGCATCTTTATTACGAGCAAAAGTTAAAACTACTGGACACTTATTTCATTATTTAGCGATCGCAGAAAAAGGCTCTAGCATCAAAACTTCAACGGAGTGCACTTCAAAAAAACAATTATAGCAGGATAGCATTAAGAACAAATTAGTCCGGGCCAGACGCACTAGCCACCATCCGGGCTAGGGCTAGGGCTAGGGCTAGGGCTAGGGCTAGGGCTAGGGCTAGGGCTAGGGCTAGGGCGCGTTGGAGGTTATACGCACCAAGCAGAACGAAAATCAGGCGCTGACAGCCTCCGAGCGCACGATCATACGAACGGAAGGGAAATCAATCGCTTTACCCTTCAGGATCGCATCGGCACGCTTAACCATCTCCGCCTCGACCACAGCACCAGATTTACGGTGAGCTTCGAGCTGACGGAGGTGAGCTTTGGCAAGCTTCAGTGCGTTCATTTCACTTCTCTGGGTAGGAGGGTTCATTCCAATTCTGCTGCCAATTCTAGCATTTTGGAGAGTTGATAGCAAATTGGGCGCATGAGTGACACAAACTGTCGGGCACGCTCCTTGCCTTTGAATATATCATCTTTATTTCGATAGATATTCAACATAGCAATAATGTCGCCCTCGAACTCAATCGGCATCGAGAGTATAGATTGCGCTTCACGGCGACTTTCATAATAACCGCGAATCCCTCTTGCGTATTCCTCGTGAAAGCGAGGATCTGCAGAGGAAAGCCCCTCAAGCCATTTTTTCATTTCCTTGGTGGTGTTACCGACATAAGCTGCCGATTTATTGACCAGCCCCTCGGGGGCTCCGAAAAGGTTAGGTTGGCACTCCGCTGCCTTGGTCGAGAATGGCAGGCACAACGGTTTAACCCGATCATCGGGCTCGCTTTCATTGGCGTTAGAGCTCGCCGTGAAATCCGAATCCTCAATCAGCAGCAAGCCGGTCGCGTAGTCAATGCGCGACGCCAGGTTATCCCGGTAGAGGAAAAACGGACTGCTCATGATCAAGGGGGCAAAAGGCCCATCAGGGTCTTTCAGGCCCTCCATCGCATCCGGGTGGATGACGATCATGATGTTCGCGCGGTAGACCATGCTTTCCCTAGCAGGCGCCTCACCATCCCAGAGTTTGGCCAATCCCAGAACGACTTTAAGAACCGATCGAATCGACTTTGCCAACTCGGCCTGCGTCAGCGCGCCACTGCGAAAGCGAATCTTGGTATCGCGTCGAACCTCCCCCACCTCCTTGATTGCCGTCCCGTACACGTCGAGGAAGCTCTGAGGTGGGAGCGTTGAGAGCTCATCTTTCAAATCTTGGGCCTGGGTGGCTACCGCATCCCCCAGCGCCTTCTCCCTGAAGAAGACCACGACCATGGCCAGCAACAGCAGTACACCGGTAAGCGCAAGCTGCCAGAACTCGGGCAGGGGAAACTCTCCGAAGGCGGCGGTAATCACTTTCCCGCCTTGTTTCACGATATCCGTACTGTAGATGGAGACACAGGACGCAGCGAAGACGCCAATAAATGCGACGAGAGTGGCACCCACCGCGCCTGCAAAAAGACTCTTCTTACGAACAGGCTTGCCGGGTACCTGATCAAGGATCGAGTACCCTGGTATAGGGGCCATCTTCGGCTTTCTACTTTCGATACGGAAACCGATCACCGACTGATAGCCGGCCTTGAGCCAGAGGGCAATTCGGGTGCGGAGCTTGGCCTTGGCCTCTCCCTGCATAGGCGCGTTCATCAATACATCCTGCTGATGGGCTGGGTCATGGCCACGTCGAAGGCAGGCACGACCTGCTGTATGGCGAGCTCATTTTGCCATCAAATGACAGATTGTGAGGAGTGTCGTAAACCTAGAAATCCGCTCTTGCACGTCGAACCCCATTCACGATGATTTGGATCAAGCGATATATCTCGTCTGGATGGATATAATATGGATGACTCCAATCCTCAAAATTGAAATTGAACAATAGGGTGGTCTCTCCTTCCACCTCAATTTCCTGCCCTTGATGCATCACTATTTCGGTATCCCACTGATAACTTTCCTCTTCACTGAATATATTCAAGAGTTTCTTCGTAGCCCTGTAAATTTCTCGCAGATACCCCAAGGCGGAAAGGCGCGGCAGGTACCTCGCCAAATCATTCATCATGGAAAAACCTTGCTCCATGATAATAGGATCCTGGCTATTCACATCTTTTACTGCAACTCCATAGGTTCTATATACACTCACAACCTCTTTAACTGCTTTTACAAAACACTCCAGCCCTGCAAAAACCTCCCACTCTACTTTTTCATTCGCTACAAGATCAACCAAACCATCAACGTTGACTGAGCGTAACAATCCTTCAACAGCATCTTTAGAGTCTCGTCTATTCGGCAAGACATCTGACTTTCTCCTCAACGCGTCCATGGTCTCAGCCAAAAAAGCCACATCTAGCGTAGGAAGATAGGGATATTGATGAATTGCCGGGTGAGCCAGCCCCCACTTCCACATCAAAAAATTGCTTTCAAACAAATATTTTTTTATTTCTTGCCAGCCCATGATGTGCAGGGTTGGGCGAGCGTCAGCCTCAATCCCGATATCTAACCAAAATGATTTGGCGTTAGCATCATATTGATTGGCTCGGTCGACCCATTGCTCTAAGCCCTTGGGGACGCCATCGCGCCCCAGCAAAAAGAAATAGTGAGAAACCGGTCTATCGAAATTCTTGAGCTTTTGAAGTTCTTTTGTTAGATGACGCGGCCTGAGATTTGCCACGTTTTTGCACTGTGCTGCGGCCCCGGTCGCTGGATCATATATATCCACGCCTCCTTGTGAGTCCCCACTGACCCCATGAGCGGCAACTCGTGCGTAAGCCTCCCCAACGGTTGGAAATCCTCTTTCTTTCAAAACGCACTCAAAAATATCAAGGCAAATTTCTTCAAATCCCTCGCCTCGTTTGGGCGCGACATAACTATCCAGATTGTTTGAAACAGCTTTTGACAACGTTTTCATCATCACTACCTACATCCTTAGCGCCATCCCTGGGACGGGCTGATAACGGAGATAAAATTGCGATTAGTTAAGCAATCCAACACTCGCTCCGTCAACGCTGTAATCGCGCATATGCATGAGGCCTGGCTGGGGCGCGAACCCTGCCTTTGCCCTCCCCCGCCAACAATACTCAAACGAAGCAGTCGCCCATCGGCTGAGCAGGAAAGCGTCAGTTTTCTATGCCGAATGTCTCAAGCGTCTGCTGATCTAGCCGGCACGCGGAACAGGCATATTTGCGTTACAACCCCAGATCACCGCTAAATCGGATATCACGCAGGGGGTAAGGCAGCATCTCGATCGGAATCAGGTCAAAAACTGCCCAGGTAAGCTCATGCCAAATTTCATTTTGGATGATGAGAGTCCATGCGACCTCACATTCTTCCTCAGTCCCTCTAAGCTCATTCTCGTCCACAGCGATTACGGCGCCTCTGGAAAGCACTTCACGAAGCAGTTTGATGACGGCTGCTGGGTACCGGCTATTCCCTTTCAAATCTGCAATAGGGGAGAAAAAGAAGCAGCCCTAGTCCTTACGCCGGTCAATAATCTGGGACATATGGCCGCGCAACACCTGGTACGTGAAACCGGATGCTACCGTCCACCAAATCCACTCGACATCCTGGATGTCCAAACCTTCAGGCGGAGTCTCTCGGAAGTTTTCAACCTCCTCGAACGGCACAACCTCGGGCCGGGGTATGGGCAGGCCTGGCCGCCAAGATGTCATTGCCTGAGCAACAACCTCATCCAAAACTTGCTCAGCGCTCTGGAATCCAGCTTGCGCGCTTGAAGAGCAAGGCTCAGTTAAAGAGCTTTGTACCTGCGAGGGCTGCGGGACATCTGGGAGCTCGGCATAGAGATATCCTTAGAGACTTCAGTGCAGTACAACATGTGCGCAGGCCTCATCGAGAGCGACTGTCCCCCGCCGCGAACCAGTTTAGTGCGTTGCATTCGATGTGCCAGGCGAGCCCGTCGAAGGCATTGTAGATCCATCAGTGAGATGCGTTCGGAAGTTGGCGGAGCCAGGAGCGCCGCCTCATCGGTGAGGGTTCCGAGTATCTCGGATCGCGGTATCAGCGCTCGGCCATGTGGCATTCTTGGGAATGGGGTGCTCGCGGGGTGAGGCACCGGGCTGGCGGGGTTTCAGGGCTGTCCAAGGATTTCGCAAAAAATGGACAATGGACAAAAAAATTCAAGTCACTGTTTTTTATGAAATCGTGGTGTCCATTTTTATAACAAGCTCACGCGTACAGAACTTCGACAAGACCATCGTCTCCATTCCTACCTGGCGCTTGATGTCAGAGTCGTTCAAGAACTGGCGCGGCATGCAGGCGTCCGGCGGTCGCCGCATCAAGCGCAGCCTGTACATCGACGCCAGCGGCGTGCGTTTTTTGCGTGACGATGAAGAAGTGCGCATGACCCAGGTGCACTTGCTCACCGACTACATCAGCCGCAAGCAGGCTGAACTCAAGGCGTGGAACGAGGCTCAGGGCAATAGCGCGCAACTCTCTGCGAACCGCCGCCGCATGACCAACCTGGGCACCTTCCGCGCCTATGCCCTGGCCTACCTGAAAAGCCACCCGGACATTCAGCCGAACATGACCTGCATGGTGCGCCAGATGCAAACCACCGCTCAGGGCGTGCCGCTGGAAATCTACTGCTTCACGCGCACCACGGCGTGGGCGGATTATGAGCGCATCCAGGGGGATATTTTTGATTACCTGCTGGCGGTGCTGCCGGAGTTCGGCTTGAGCCTGTATCAGCAGCCAAGTGGCAATGACTTGCGCGCGGGCATGTTGCCGGCGGTGTTGGGGGCCAGTCATTTGCCGGCCCCCGAAAAGCGTTTGATGTGACGCCGCACTCTGGCGCCAGACTTGCTCGCGATAGCGGAGATCCGGTGAGGTATCGACCTGATCTTCCGCTGCCACGAGCAAAACGTTAGTGAGAGGTGCGTTGATCAGCCAATCGCGAACTGCCTACCTTGACTGTCCAGCGTGCTTCAACGCCGACCAAAACTACTGATAAAGTCATGCTTAGATGAGTTAACTTTCAGTTCGGAAAGATAAAACCTTCCGCTCCCTACCAACCAAAACAATTTATCTACCTCATAAGGCAGCTTTTTAATCCTATTACAGTACGCTTCAACGTCTTTGAAAACCCCAAAGTCTGTTGAAGAATGACTAATACCCAGCCCACGCGCAATATCATTGATATGTGTATCCGGCTTCAAAAACTGAGGGTATCCGGTTTCCTTCAAAAAATCGCAAGACAAAGCAAAGCCAAAACCAAAAATCTCTTCCTTCAACAAAAGCGGAAGCGCCAAGCGCGAAAACTCATTGGTCATAAAACCGTCAACAAACTCATCAAACTGCTGCATTGAGCTGTAACGCCTTAAGAAATCAGCGCATGACATTATAGACTTACAGTAAATAACCCAATAGCTTTTCGCATTACCCTTATCGAAACGGCTGGCTGGCACATGCGCAGCTTCGTTGATCGCGTCAAACAAATCGTCCCAAGTAGAATAGCGCGCAATCACCTTTCCTGGATTAAAACCAAACAACAGCTTCTTCAGGCGACTGATGCTTCCAATAGTGTTCGGCATACCCTGGCGGTTCTGCGCATGTAGCAGCATCGCCTGAAACAACCCAGGAATATCTTTTGGCTTGCGCTGTTTCCAGTCGTGCAAATGTGCATCGATTATCTGAGTGGTGACGCCCTCGAATGACAAAAGATACTGGCGAGCCTGGGTAAAATAGCTACGTTCAGTGGCTAAGCTTTCTCGACTCATTGAACTCGCACCTGCTCACATAAAAATAGATCGAAACACGTACTCATTGCTCACCGACCAATACGGAAAGGGGCATATCCACACCCTCCAACTTCGTCCCAGGAAAAAAGGCCTGCAATATTGCTAAAACCACAGCCATTTTCACCGCAATGATTTTATTTTCTCGTTTGATGTGCGCAACAGAAATTGCAAACAAACGCGGATTAAATTCATGATCCTTTGTCAACGCCCATACACCACCACCGCTCATCCCTTGAGGGGCCGGCAACGCCATACCTTGCTCTACAAGCTGTTTACTATTCCACTCCAGAGAGATAGTCGCCAAATTATCTATGGCGGAACCGCTCTCCTTACCCACCTCCTTTGTAAAGAAGGCCAGCAGATGCGGCACTTTTTTAAGGTTTTTATTTTTAGAACACGGAAAGCCAGAGATCAAGTAAGCCACATCAGCGCCCGGATCACATGCCTTTAAATCCACAACAACTCTCTCGAGGCCTAAAAAACACTTTTCATAAAACTCATGATAATCTAGGGTTTTATAATCCCTTACATCAATTTCGACCACTGCAACATCGTGCCAATGCGGAACATCCCGTTGATCATTGCCAATGATATCTTCGGTAATTGTGTATTTCGAACCATCATGATAATTCCACAGCCAAAGTTCTTTATTCTTCACATTTTGCCGTTCATTCATCACATGAGACGCAGTGACAATAAAATAACGTTCGCCTATGGAAAGTATTATGCAAGTCCCAACCAGCATCTCCTTACTCGAATTCGCATCAAAACCCAGTATCGGAAAATGATAGGGCGCCAGAAACTTCAACAACTCATCCATGTTCATCTCTTAATATTCGCACTTCCGTGCTGCTTCACAAAACGCCTGCAGGACGACCGCCTGCAACAGCGGGACACTGGTCGATCTCGATGCCAAGTGCTAAGCGCAATGATCGAATATGGTCATCGCGTGACCAAGCTCGGCACCTCTGCGCCTAGGCGCCACCCATTTGACCAACCAACTTGAAATCGCAAATTAAACCACGGAGCGATTAGGCGACTTAACTCCCAACCGGCTGATCCACACCGCCGCCAAAATCACCAACCCGCCCAAGGCCAGCCGCCCCAGCGGTTCATGCTGGTTCCAGATCAGCAAGTTCAGCAGCAACCCCACCGGCACATGCAGGTTGTTCATCACCGCCAGAGTGCCGCCGTTGACCAGGCAAGCGCCCTTGTTCCACCAGTACATGCCCAACGCGGTGCTGACCAACCCGAGGAACACCAGCACGCCCCATTGCAGGGGCGCCTGCGGCAGGAAGTCGGCCTTGCCGAACAACAGGAATGCCGGCAACACCACGAGCAAGGCGCCCAGGTAGAAGTAGCCGAAACGTCGGTAATGCGGCAGGTCGCTTGGATAACGCGCTACCAGATGTTTGTACATCACCTGCCCGGCGGCGTAGGTGAAGTTGGCCAGTTGCAACAGCAAAAAGCCGCCGAGGAAGTGCGGCGTGATCTGGTCAAAGCGAATCACTGCCGCGCCGCCCACCGCCACCAGCGCCGCGATCAGCGCCCAAGGATTGAAGCGACGGTTAAGCGCGTCTTCGATCAGTGTCACGTGCAACGGCGTGAGGATGGTGAACAGCAGCACTTCCGGCACCGTGAGCACCCGAAAGCTCAGGTACAGGCACACGTAGGTCACACCAAACTGCAGCGCGCCGATCACCAGCATGCCACGCATGAACCTTGGCTCTACCGAGCGCCAGCGGGTCAGCGGGATGAACACCAGCCCGGCCAGCACCACGCGCACCAGCACGGCGAAATAGCTGTCGACGTGACCGGCGAGGTATTCGCCGATCAAGCTGAAGGAAAAAGCCTGAATCAGGGTGACAACCAGTAAATAGCCCATGCGCGCCTCGTTTCGAATGGGCGCGACTTTAAGGGTTTTCGGTGTTTGAAGAAACTCGAGGCAAAAAAAACCCGACCTCGCTAAAGCGGCAGTCGGGCAGGAGCACTCAGGAGCAACAAGTGCAAAGGGAGGTTCGATACGCGTACTTGAAGGGTTTGCGTGGGGCGATATAAACACCGCGCGATTATGTGACGATTAAACGATCAAGCGACCTGTGCCAGCAGCGCCTTGGCGTGGTTAATGCCTTTTTCCTGGAAGTCCCCGCTCAGGTTCACCCCTTCAGCATGAATGAAGGTCACGTCGTGAATACCGATAAAGGCCATGACCTGGCGCAGGTACGGTTCCTGATGATCGGAGCTGGCGCCGGTATGGATGCCGCCGCGCGCGGTCAACACAATCGCGCGCTTGCCAATGAGCAAACCCTGAGGGCCGGTGGCGGTGTACTTGAAGGTCACACCGGCACGCAACACGTGGTCCAGCCAGGCTTTGAGGGTGCTGGGGATCGCGAAGTTGTACATCGGCGCAGCCATCACCAGCACATCGGCGGCGAGCAGTTCGTCGGTCAATTCGTTGGAGCGGTCCAGGGAGGCCTGTTCGATGCCGCTGCGCTGTTCGGCGGGTTTCATCCAGCCGCCGAGCAGGTTGGCGTCCAGGTGCGGAACCGGGTTAAGCGCCACGTCACGCAGGGTGATCTGATCCGTCGGATGAGCGACCTTCCATTGGCTGATGAATTGCTGGGTCAGCTGACGGGAGATCGAATCCTGTTGGCGTGCGCTGCTTTCGATGATCAGAACATTGGACATGGCTGGGTAGGCTCCATCTGTAAATGCTGTAAGGCGATGGAGAAAAGATTAACCAGGGCTCATTCGATAAAAAAGCGCAAAAAACTGCTACAACCCATCTAGAAATTTGTTTATAAGCGGAGTATTGCTGTGAGCATGCTCCGCTGCTGCTTTATTTTGGGGCACATGCCAGCGCGATACGCATCTTGATAATGGCGCGACTGAATTTGACCGTGGTGTTGGTGCTTTTGCCCGCCGCCACCGTGACCTTGCGATTACGCGGCGATTCCGGGCCGTTGGTGAAGGTTACCGAACACACCGCGTCATTGGTGCCGTAGTTGTTTAGCCGGATCGAACTGATGTCGCCGTCCACGTCGGTCGCGGTGTAGTCCACTTGCACGCCGTCGATCTTTTTCGTGACGTCGATGGGGTAGGCAAATGCGCTCATTGGCAGCAGCGCCAGCAACACACAACAGAATTTTCTCATTCGGCAGTCTCCAATAAGGACCGCCAGCTTAGGACAAGAGGAGCTCATCTTGAAAGCGCCCCGCGTTACCCTCGATCAATGGCGCACGCTGCAAGCCGTGGTCGACCACGGCGGCTTCGCCCAGGCGGCTGAAGCGTTGCACCGTTCGCAGTCTTCGGTGAGTTACACCGTTGCTCGCATGCAAGACCAACTCGGCGTGCCGTTGCTGCGCATCGACGGGCGCAAGGCGGTGCTCACCGACGCCGGTGAAGTGTTGTTGCGCCGCTCGCGGCAACTGGTGAAAAACGCCAGTCAACTGGAAGACCTTGCCCACCACATGGAACAGGGTTGGGAGGCTGAAGTGCGGTTGGTCGTGGATGCCGCTTACCCCAATGCACGCCTGGTGCGCGCCCTTACCGCCTTTATGCCGCAAAGCCGTGGCTGCCGCGTGCGCCTGCGTGAAGAAGTGCTGTCGGGCGTCGAAGAGTTGCTGATGGATGGCATGGCCGACCTGGCGATCAGCGGGTTCATTATCCCCGGCTACCTGGGCACGGAAATGAGCGATGTGGAATTTATCGCCGTGGCCCACCCGGACCATTCGCTGCATCGCTTGAACCGTGAGCTGAGCTTCCAGGACCTGGAAAGCCAGATGCAGGTGGTGATCCGCGACTCCGGCCGCCAGCAGCCGCGAGACGTGGGCTGGCTTGGCGCCGAACAGCGCTGGACCGTCGGCAGCCTGCCCACCGCCGCGACATTCGTCAGCAGCGGCCTGGGCTTTGCCTGGCTGCCCCGGCACATGATCGAGCGCGAACTCAACGATGGCCTGCTCAAGCAGCTACCCTTGGAAAAAGGCGGCAGCCGCAACCCGACGTTTTATCTGTACGCGAACAAGGACAAACCCCTGGGCCCAGCCACACAGATCCTCGTGGAATTGCTGCGCACCTTTGACACCGCCCCCCTGGACGCGCCTTACGCCGCTCCCCAGCAAGCCTGAAACGGAGTTCATGCATGGCCTGGTTCGACCATGAAGGCTGCAGCCTGCATTACGAGGAATACGGTCACGGCAGCCCGTTGATCCTGATCCACGGCCTGGGCTCCAGCAGCCAGGATTGGGAATTGCAGATTCCGGTGCTGGCCCGGCATTACCGCCTGATCGTGGTGGATGTGCGCGGTCACGGGCGCTCCGACAAACCTCGCGAGCGCTACAGCATCAAGGGTTTCACCGTCGACCTGCTCGCCTTGATCGAACACCTGAACCTGCCGCCCGCTCATGTCGTGGGCCTGTCCATGGGCGGCATGATCGCCTTCCAGTTGGCGGTGGACGAACCTGCCCGGGTCAAGAGCCTGTGTATCGTCAACAGTGCGCCCGAGGTCAAAGTGCGCAGCGCCGATGATTATTGGCAGTGGGCCAAGCGCTGGAGCCTGGCGCGAGTGCTCAGCCTGGCCACCATCGGCAAAGCCCTGGGTGATCGGCTGTTCCCCAAACCGCACCAGGGCGACCTGCGGCGCAAGATGGCCGAACGCTGGGCAAAAAACGACAAACGTGCTTATCTCGCCAGTTTCGACGCGATTGTGGGCTGGGGCGTACAGGAACAACTTTCCAGGATCACCTGTCCAACCCTGGTCATCAGCGCCGACCACGACTACACACCCGTGGCGCAAAAAGAAATCTATGTAAAACTGCTGCCCGATGCGCGACTGGTGGTGATTGAAGATTCCCGCCATGCCACGCCTCTGGATCAACCCGAAGTCTTTAACGCTACCCTGCTCGATTTTCTAAAGACAGTCGAAACCACTACCCAGGATCACTGACCCATGTTGAAAAAAATCGCCTTCTTTGCCGGTTCTGTTTTGTTCGCCGCCAACCTGATGGCCGCCGAGCCCGCCAAGGCGCCTCACGTCCTGATCACCACCACCAATGGCGACATTGAAATCGAACTGGACCCGGTCAAGGCGCCGATCAGCACCAAGAACTTCCTGGCCTATGTCGACAAAGGCTTCTACACCAACACGATTTTCCACCGCGTGATCCCGGGCTTCATGGTCCAGGGCGGCGGATTCACCGCGCAGATGTCGCAAAAACCAACCGAAGCACCGATCAAGAACGAAGCCAGCAACGGCCTGCATAACGTACGCGGCACCCTGTCGATGGCCCGCACCAATGACCCGAACTCGGCCACCAGCCAGTTCTTCATCAACGTGGCCGACAATGCTTTCCTCGATCCGGGCCGTGACGCCGGTTACGCCGTGTTCGCCAAAGTGGTCAAAGGCATGGACGTGGTCGATATCATCGTCAACTCGCAGACCACCACCAAGCAGGGCATGCAGAACGTGCCTATCGATCCTGTTCTGATCAAGTCGGCCAAGCGCATCGACTGAGGTCTGCAGGTAGCTCCGCGCATGGCCCACAAGGCCACGCGCGCATTTGAACAGGAGAGCCCGCCAGGCGGGCGTCAACCTAATGCTCTATCGTCGTTTTGAACAACTGATCGATATTTTCCGCGCTGCCCCCAGCGACGCCCCGCCCGACAAAGTCCTGCCCTTCTACCTCTACTACCTGCGCCAGGTCTGGCCAAGCTTTGCCGCGTTGCTGGTGGTAGGCCTGATCGGTGCGTTGATCGAAGTGGCGTTGTTCAGCTACCTGAGCCGTATCATCGATCTGGCCCAAGGCACACCGCCCGCCAACTTCTTCCAGGTTCACAGCGCCGAGCTGATCTGGATGGCCGTGGTCGCCCTGCTATTGCGCCCGATCTTCAACGGCTTGCATGACTTGCTGGTGCACCAGACCATCAACCCCGGCATGACCAGCCTGATTCGCTGGCAAAACCACAGCTACGTGCTCAAGCAGAGCCTGAATTTCTTTCAAAACGATTTCGCCGGGCGTATTGCCCAGCGCATCATGCAAACCGGCAACTCCTTGCGTGACTCGGCGGTGGCGACGGCGGAAGCCATCTGGCACGTGTCGATCTATGCGGTCAGCGCCCTGGTGCTGTTTGCCGAGGCCGACTGGCGGCTGATGATCCCGCTGATCACCTGGATCATCTGCTACAGCCTGGCCTTGCGTTACTTCGTGCCGCGCGTGAAAGAGCGCTCGGTGATCTCCTCTGAAGCGCGCTCCAAACTGATGGGCCGCATCGTCGACGGCTACACCAACATCACCACCTTGAAGCTGTTCGCCCATACGCAGAATGAGCAGGAATACGCCAAGGAAGCGATCATCGAGCAGACCGAAAAAACCCAATTGGCCGCGCGCGTGCTGACCAGCATGGACGTGACGATTGCCATCTTGAACGGCCTGCTGATCGTCACCACCACCGGCCTGGCCCTGTGGCTGTGGACCCAGTCGCTGATTTCCGTGGGCGCGATTGCCCTGGCCACCGGCCTGGTGATTCGTATCGTCAACATGTCCGGCTGGATCATGTGGGTGGTCAACGGCATTTTCGAAAACATCGGCATGGTGCAGGACGGGCTGAAAACCATCGCAGCGCCGCTGGCGGTCACTGACCGCGAGAATGCCCCACGCCTGAACGTGCCCCATGGCGAAGTACGCTTTGAGCAGGTGGATTTTCACTACGGCAAAAAGAGCGGGATCATTGGTGGCTTGAACCTGACGATCAAGGCCGGGGAAAAGATCGGCCTGATCGGCCCGTCCGGCGCGGGCAAGTCGACCCTGGTCAACCTGCTGCTGCGCCTGTACGACCTGCAAGGCGGGCGCATCCTGATCGACGGGCAGAACATCGCCGAGGTCGCTCAGGAAAGCCTGCGCGCACAGATCGGCATGATCACCCAGGACACATCGCTGCTGCACCGTTCGATCCGTGACAACCTGCTGTACGGCAAGCCGGATGCGACCGATGAAGAACTGACGGCCGCCATCCACAAGGCCCGCGCCGATGAATTCATTCCGCTGCTGTCGGACGCCGAAGGGCGTACCGGGCTGGACGCCCATGTGGGTGAGCGCGGGGTCAAACTCTCCGGTGGGCAACGCCAGCGCATCGCCATTGCGCGGGTGCTGCTCAAGGACGCGCCGATTCTGATCATGGACGAGGCCACCTCGGCGCTGGACTCGGAAGTGGAAGCGGCGATCCAGGAGAGCCTGGAAACCTTGATGCAAGGCAAGACGGTGATAGCGATTGCGCACCGGTTGTCGACTATCGCGCGAATGGACCGATTGGTGGTGCTGGAGAAAGGGCAAATCGCCGAGACTGGCAGCCATGCCGAGCTGCTCGCCCATGGCGGGTTGTATGCGCGGTTGTGGCAGCACCAGACCGGCGGGTTTGTCGGCATCGACTGAGGCTGACAACCCTGGCCCCTGTGGGAGCTGGCTTGCCTGCGATAGCGCAGTGTCAGTACCAAATTGGCTGCCTGGCACACTGCAATCGCAGGCAAACCAGCTCCCACACTTTACAGCGTCAGGCAGCCTATTCTTCAGGCCCTGGCGCTTTTTTATGGCCTGGACTTGCCCACAAACCCTGCTTCAATCAAAGCAGTGCCCAGACGGGCGCTGAAGTAAATCTGCAGGGAGCATCATTGATTTACTGATTGGGTAGAGCGATCTATCAAGGACGTGTTGCATGTCTTTGTTCAAACGTTCAATCACAGAGGGATTGGGTACGTTTTGGCTGGTGTTGGGCGGTTGCGGGAGTGCGGTGTTGGCCGCAGCGTTTCCCGCCGTCGGGATAGGGCTGTTGGGTGTGGCCCTGGCGTTCGGGCTCACGGTGTTGACCATGGCGTTTGCCATCGGGCACATCAGCGGCTGCCATCTCAACCCGGCCGTATCAGTAGGCTTGGTAGTGGGCGGGAGGTTCCCGGCCAGGGAGTTACCGGCTTATATCCTCTCGCAGGTTATCGGCGGCACGGTCGCCGCTGCGCTGTTGTACTTCATTGCCAGCGGCAAACCCGGGTTCGAACTGGCATCGGGCCTGGCTGCCAATGGCTATGGCGAGCATTCGCCGGGCAGTTACTCAATGGCAACGGGGTTTGTCTGTGAGCTGGTGATGACGGCGATGTTCGTGCTGATCATCCTTGGCGCCACTGACCGTCGTGCCCCAGCGGGCCTCGCGCCCATCGCCATTGGCCTGGCCTTGACCCTGATCCACTTGATCTCCATCCCCGTGACCAACACCTCGGTCAACCCGGCCCGCAGTACCGGCCCGGCGCTGATTGTCGGCGGGTGGGCGCTTCAGCAGTTGTGGATGTTCTGGCTGGCGCCCATTTTGGGTGCGGTGGTCGGCGGCGCGACCTATCGATGGCTGGGCGAGGAGGACCCAGCCTGAGGTCAAGGGGTTCAGCCCTGCCGATAAGGCAGGGCTGTCCTCGCCTCTTCGGCATACGCCAGAATTCCCACGCGCTCGCGCTCGAGGAAATCTTCCACGGCATTCTTCAGGCCCGGATGGCGCAGGTAGTGCCACGACCGGGTGATCACTGGTTCAAACCCGCGAATCAATTTGTGCTCGCCTTGGGCGCCGGCGTCGAAGCGCTGCAAGCCGTGAGCAATGGCGTAATCCATGCCCTGGTAGAAGCAGGTTTCGAAATGCAGACGATCGAATTCCGCCAGGCAGCCCCAATAACGCCCGTAGAAGCTGTCGCCACCGATCAGGCTGAAGGCCATCGCAACCGGGCGCGCGCCCTGTTTAGCCAGCACCACGCGAATCGCTTCGGGCATGCGCTCGGCCAGCAGGCTGAAAAACGCCCGCGTCAGGTACGGCGACTGGCGGCGCACGGCGTAGGTGTTGGCGTAACAGGCGTAGACAAAATCCCACTGCGCTTCGCTCAACTCATGGCCTTGCAGCCATTCGAACTCGATGCCCTGCCCCGCCACTTGCTCGCGCTCTTTGCGCATTTGTTTGCGCTTGCGCGAACTCAAGGCGTCAAGGAAATCCTGGAAGTCGCGATAACCGCGGTTTTGCCAATGAAACTGGCAGCCCAAGCGCTGTAACCAACCTGGATGCTGCGCCAAGGCTTGGTCGGCCAAAGGGTCAGTGAAGTTGATGTGGGCGCTGGAGAGCCCTTCGATTTCCAGGTAGCCCGGCAGGCTGTTCAGCAGCTCGAAGCCATCTTCGGCGCTCCTGGCCAGCAAGCGCGGCCCGCTGACCGGGCTGAACGGCACTGCGGTCAGCAACTTTGGGTAGTAATCAATGCCTGCCCGCTCACACGCATCGGCCCAACCGTGATCGAACACGTACTCACCGTAGGAATGCCATTTGCGGTAGCTGGGCATTGCTGCCACCAGGCGATCGCCTTCCCAGTGCAGCAAATGCTCAGGTTGCCAGCCCGATTGCGGGCCCAGGCTGGCGCTGTCTTCCAGCGCACTCAGGAATGCATGCCGCACAAAGGGTTGGGCCTGCGGCACGAGGGCATCCCACACCTGCGGGGCGATTTCGGACAGGGCGTCCAGGCGTTGCAACGGCATCGGCATCCTCACTACTTCGGGGCGTGAAAGCCTGGCGAGTATCGCTTATCGCTGGCCTTCGCACACGCTCAAATGGCACGACAAAGGCCGAATCAAATAGTTCCTTCTTAAATATTTTGTCATCTACATGACATCACTTAGCCACTGCCCCGTCATAAGTGATCGTGATACTGACGCCTGTTTTTAGAGCGCCTGGTTCTAGCAGGCGGCTATTTTCCGTCCGTCATCGGTCGGTTGTGTCCTGGGTGGTTTGCCATCCCTCCTCACTTTCGGAGATTGATATGCGTCTTGCTTCCACTAAAACTGCGGCGGCCCTGTGTGGCGGCCTGTTGCTGGCCCTGAGCGTTCCGGCCAGCGCTGCAGTCGACGCTAAATTGCTCGACATGCTCAAGGCCAACGGCCAGATCACCGCTGCGCAGTACACCGAACTGCAAGCGGAATTGGCCAAGGACCAGAAAGAAAAGCAGATCGCACAGCAAGCTCAACAAGAGACCAACGAGCAGATCGCGGCCACCGCGAAAAAAACCAACGACCTGAGCGTGTTCGACCAGAAACTGGCCTGGGCCGCGCGCACTCAGCTTAAGGGTGACGTGCGCTTCCGTCAGGAAACCGTGAAGATCCAGGGCGAATCCAACAACGGCGGGCGTGACAAGGACCGTCAGCGCATCCGTGCCCGCCTGGGCGCCTACACCGAGGTCAACTCGCAGGTCGACACCGGCATTCGCATTGCCACCGGCAGCAGCGACGACGCGCGCTCCACCAACCAGGACCAGGACAACTACTTCGACAAGAAGTCGATCTGGCTGGACCTGGGCTACATCGACTACCACCCGGACCAGATCAAAAACCTGCACGTGATCGGCGGCAAGATGCTGCAGCCGTGGGTCAACATGGGCGACGTGATCTGGGACAGCGACATAAACCCGGAAGGCCTGGCCCTGACCTACAAATACCCATTGGGCAGCAGCGCCGAGTTGTTCGGCAGCATCGGCAACTACAACCTCAAGGACAACGTCGACGGCGACGGCGTGCAATTTCGTCACGACCTGCGCCTGACGTCCGGCCAGTTGGGCACGCGGTTCTCGGTGACTGACAACTTGAAAATGACTCTGGGCGGCAGCGTCTACGCCTACCAGAACGACAAGGACAGCCGCTGCACGACCACCACCACGCCTTGCGCATTGGCGGTCAACGGCAACTCGGCCGACAACCAGTTCCGCCTGTACGAAGGCTTCGCCCAGGCCGACATCGGCGGCCTGGCAGTGCCGTTGGCGTTCTATGGCCAGTACGTGAAAAACAACGACGCCGTGACCGACCAGGACACTGCCTGGTTGATCGGTGCCAAATCCAAAGTGTTTGGCTTGAACCTGGACTACAACTACCGCGATATCCAGCGTAACGCCGTGGTGGGTGCCTTCACCGACTCAGACTTCGCCAACGGCACCACCGGCTCGCGCGGTCACAAGATGAAGGTCAGCTACGACATCGACAAGAACTTCGCCCTCGGCGCCACGTACTTCCTGACCAAGGCTGACTATGCCAGCCGCACGCAGCGTGATGCCAACACCAACACCCTGCAGCTGGATGCTGAAGCCAAGTTCTAATGGGTGTGCAATAAACCTTGGGCCAGGACGGCCCGAGGTGGTTTCAACAGCCTTGCGTGGGTGGATCGCCCTCATCATCCGTTCGCCCCGCCCACGCGAGCCTGCATTATTCGCGCTTTTACTGATCTTTCAGCCGCTCGGCCACCAGCCGGTCAGCCAATGCATCCACGTCCTTTACCGGTTCTTCCGGCATGATTTTCAACGTCGCCTGCATCAGGCGCATCTGACGGATAAATCGCCGGCAATTAGGGCAAAACATCAAGTGATGACGCACCAGCAGACGTTCGCGAAAGGTCAATTGCCCATCGAGGTAGTCACTGGAACGTGCCACTTGTTCTTTGCAGGTCAACATTCGCCCGTTTCCTCAAAATGCTCCACCGTGGCGAAGACTTTAAGCCGTGCCCGATGCAACAGCACACGGACATTGGAGAGCGAGAGCGTCAGAAGATTACAAATCTCTTCCAACTCCAGGCCTTGGCGCTCACGCAGCACCAGCACGCTGCTTTGCAGCTCCGACAAACTCAGCAACGTATGCTCCAGGCACTTGCGCAATTCATCCTCGGTCAGCAACGCCTCCGGAGTGTCCTGGTGCCAGGCGTACGGGGCGACGGCCCAATGACCATCGTCGGGGACGAAGCGATCGTCACCGATGGTGCCGTGAGGTGAGGGCAAATCGTCGAGCAACACTTCTCGGCGATTTTGTTTGTAGCGGCCCTTGGCGGAGTTGGCGGTGATGGTCAGCAGCCAGGTCTTGAGGCTGGAACGCCCTTCGAACTTGGCCAGGTTGCGCACCACCGACAACCACGCGTCCTGCACCACTTCGTCGGCGTGGCGCTGGCCGACGATGGCGTAGGCCACTGCGCGCATGGCGCTCTGGTAGGTGGTGACCAATTCCTTGTAGGCGCGCTGCTCGCCCTTGAGCAGCCGTTCCAGCAGGTGCGCGTCGTCGGCTGCTGCCATCGTTTACCTCAATCCTGCTGTGGAAATCCGATACCTGTGGGAGCTGGCTTGCCTGCGATAGCGGCGGTGGCGCCACTATCGTCATCGCAGGCAAGCCAGCTCCCACATTAAATCTGGCCAAATCCAACGATTAGCGTTTACGCAGGATCACGCTGCCGATCGAGTAACCCGCACCGAACGAACTGAGCACCGCCACGGCTCCTTTTGGCAAGTCGTCCTGGTAGGTGTGAAACGCAATCACCGAACCTGCCGAACTGGTGTTGGCGTAGGTGTCGAGAATCACCGGCGCTTCTTCCACCGAGGCTTCGCGGCCCAGCAGCTTTTTCACGATCAGGTGGTTCATGCTCAGGTTGGCCTGGTGCAGCCAGAAACGCTTCACATCGGTCACATTCAGCTGGTTTTCGTCCAGATGCACACCGATCAGTTCAGCAACCATCGGGCAGACGTCACGGAAGACCTTGCGACCTTCCTGTACGAACAGCTTGTCCGGCGCGCCGATGCCCTCTTCCGCCGTGCGGTTGAGGAAGCCGAAGTTGTTGCGGATGTTGTTGGAAAACTTGGTCAGCAGTTTGGTGCTCACCACGTCGAACTGATGCTCGGAAGTCGCCAGGTCGGCGCGCTCGAGAATCACGGCCGTAGCCGCATCACCGAAGATGAAGTGGCTGTCGCGATCACGGAAATTCAGGTGGCCGGTGCAGACTTCCGGATTGACCATCAGGATCGCCCGCGCCTGGCCCAGCTGGATGCTGTTGGCGGCGTTCTGGATACCAAAGGTCGCCGACGAGCACGCCACGTTCATGTCGAAACCGAAGCCTTCGATACCCAGCGCTTCCTGGACTTCGATGGCGATGGCCGGGTAGGCGCGCTGCAGGTTGGAGCAGGCGACGATCACGCCGTCGATGTCGGCGGCAGTCTTGCCGGCGCGCTGCAGGGCCTGTTCGGCCGCGCCAACCGCCATCTGGCAAAGCACCGACCACTCGTCATTGCTGCGCTCAGGCAAACGCGGGGCCATGCGCTGCGGGTCGAGAATACCGTCCTTGTCCATGACAAAACGGCTCTTGATGCCCGATGCTTTCTCGATAAAGGCCGCGCTGGACTCAGTCAGTGCCTGAACCTCACCGCGCTCGATGGCGGCGGCGTTGTCAGTGTTGAACTGCTGAACATAGGCATTGAAAGACTGCACCAGCTCTTCGTTGGAAATGCTGTTGGCCGGGGTGTACAGGCCAGTGCCGCTGATGACGACGTTATGCACGGTCGTTCCTCTAAATCTGTCAGGCAGAAGATATTGGTACCGTCGTACCAAACTTTAAGTCGTTCGATTCCGTCCAGCGGGCATCAAACTGGCAACGCTTTATTCCATCGCGCCGCGGCTGCACACCAGCCCATCACGACGATCCCGGCATTTATGACCGCGAAGTTTGCCACAACTTCGGGGATTTGGCGCCATTTCCCGGATAAACCCGGTGCTGACTGTGGGAGCTGGCTTGCCTGCGATGGCATCCCAGTGTCTTGACTGATACACCGCGGTGCCTGCATCGCAGGCAAGCCAGCTCCCACATGAGATCGGTTTTGCTCTGGAAGCCAAGAAAGCCTCAGGCTTCCACCTGGCTCCACTGCTTGCTCAAACGCTTGTCGGAGATCGGCACTTTGGTGCCCAACTGCTGGGCAAACAACGACACGCGATATTCCTCCAACCACCAGCGATACAGCTCCAGCTGAGGGTCGCGCTTGCCTTCCTGGGCGTGTTTGTTCAGGCGGTTCTGGTATTGGGCCCACAGGCCGCTCAGCTCAGTGCTCCACACCCGGTCTTTTTGCACCTGGCTGGGCAGTTTCTCCAGGCGCAGTTCAATGGCCTTGAGGAAACGCGGCAGTTCCTTGAACCACTGCGCCGGGGTTTCCCGCACAAAGCCCGGATACACCAGGTTGCTCAACTGCTGCTTGATATCGTTCAACGCCACCGCTTGGGCCAAGTCGATCTTGCCTTTGAAGCGCTTCTGCAAACCGTGCCAGAGCTTCAATACCTCCAGCGTCAGGCGCGCGAGGCGCTCGGCGTGCTCGGTCCAGCTGCCGCGCTTGCGTTCGGCCAAAGCCGCCAAACCTGCACCGTCACGCGGCAAGCTGGCTTCGCCTTCCAGTACGCAGGTGTCGAGGCTGGCCAACAGAATGTCTTCCACCAGTGCGTCGATGCGCCCCAGTTCGCGGTACATCAGGCCCAATTCGGTCAGGCCGGGCAATTTGCCGCGCAGGAATTTGGCCGGCTCGGCCAATTGCTGCAGTAGCAGACGCTGCAACGCGCGACGATGCTGGAACTCCGCCTCGGCGGCCGTCGAGAACCGCCCTTCCTTGACCGTGCCATTCTCTTCAACCAGCGCCGGGTAGACCGTCATCGACAGCCCGGCGATCTTTTGCTGGGTCTTCTCGGCCACCGCCGCAAACACCTTGGCTTGCACCGGCTCCTGGCTTTTCGCGGTTTGCGGCACGGCCAACGCGGCCTGGCTGGCCTCGGCAAAACGCGCGGTCAGCTCGGCCAGGTCGCGACCTTCGCCGAGGAACTTGCCCTGGCCGTCGACCACTTCCAGGTTCATCTTCAGGTGGTTTTCAACCTGCTGCGCCGCCTCGGCCCAGGCTTCATCGCTGACCCGTGCGCCGGTCATGCGCAGCAGTTCGCGCCCCAGCACCTGGGGCAGCGAGCCCTGGCCGAATTCGATGCGTTGCAGCGCCGCCTTGACGAAATCCGGCACCGGTACAAAGTTTTTGCGCAGCGCCTTCGGGAGGTTGCGCACCAGCGCGATGCACTTGGCTTCGATCACTCCCGGCACCAGCCATTCCAGGCGTTCCGGCGGCAACGCCGGCAGCAGCGGCGCCGGCACGCGCAGGGTCACGCCGTCGCGTGGGTGATTGGGCTCGAAGTGGTAACTCAAGGCCAACTCCAGATCGCCCAGGTGCAAGGTGTCCGGATAATGCAGGGCCGTGACTTCACTGGCCTCGCGGGCCAGCACGTCTTCCTCGCGCATGATCAGCAGTTGCGGGTCTTTCTGGCTGTTGACCTTGTACCAGCTGTCGAACGTCGCGGTCTGGTGGATCTCCGCCGGCAAGCGCGCATCGTAGAAGGCGTACAGGGTTTCTTCGTCCGCCAGGATGTCGCGGCGGCGCGCCTTGGCCTCCAGTTCGTCGAGCTGCTCCAGCAGTTGCTGGTTGGCCGTCAGGCACTTGGCCCGCGACTGAATCTCGCCGCGCACCAGGCCTTCGCGGATAAACAGCTCGCGCGACACCACCGGGTCGATCGGCCCGTAATGCACCGGCCGGCGCCCAACCACAATCAGCCCGAACAGGGTGATCTGCTCAAAGGCCACCACTTGGCCGCGCTTCTTCTCCCAATGCGGCTCGAAGTGGTTTTTCTTGATCAAGTGGCCGGCCAGCGGCTCGATCCAGTCGGCATCGATCTTCGCCACCATGCGCGCATACAGCTTGGTGGTTTCCACCAGTTCGGCGGTCATCAGCCATTGCGGGCGCTTCTTGCCGATGCCCGAGGACGGATGAATCCAGAAGCGCCGCTGACGCGCGCCGAGGTAATCGCCGTCTTCGGTCTTCTGGCCGATCTGGCTCAACAGGCCAGACAACACGGCCTTGTGCAGCTTGGCAAAGTCCGCCGGCTCTTTATTGACGGTCAGTTGCATGTCGCGGCAAATCAGGCTGAGCTGGCGATGGGAGTCGCGCCACTCGCGCAGGCGCAGGTAATTCAGGAAGTTCTTGCGGCACCAGTTGCGCAACGGGCTGGCGGTCAATTCCTGGCGCTGCTCTTCAAAACCACGCCACAGATTCACCAACCCGGCGAAGTCCGAATCCGGGTCCTTCCACTGTGCGTGAGCCTGGTCGGCGGCTTGATGGCGTTCCGGCGGACGCTCGCGCGGGTCCTGAATCGACATGGCACTGGCGACGATCAGCACTTCCTGCAAACTGCCCAACTTGGCGGCTTCGAGCAGCATGCGGCCCATGCGCGGGTCCACTGGCAGGCGCGCCAGTTGACGGCCCAGCGGCGTGAGCTGGCTGTTGCGGTCGACCGCCGAAAGCTCTTGCAGCAGGTTGAAACCGTCGCTGATGGCCTTGCCGTCCGGCGGTTCGATGAACGGGAAATCGGTGATTTCGCCGAGGCGCAGGTGCAGCATCTGCAGGATTACGGCGGCAAGGTTGGTGCGCAGAATTTCCGGGTCGGTGAATTCCGGGCGGCCAATAAAATCCTCTTCGCTGTACAAGCGGATGCAAATACCCGGCTCGACCCGCCCGCAACGGCCTTTACGCTGGTTGGCGCTGGCCTGGGAAATCGCTTCGATCGGCAGGCGCTGCACCTTGGCGCGGTAGCTGTAACGGCTGATGCGCGCGGTGCCGCTGTCGATCACATAACGGATGCCCGGCACGGTCAGCGAGGTTTCCGCGACGTTGGTCGCCAGCACCACACGGCGGCCCGGGTGGGACTGGAAAATGCGCTGTTGTTCAGCCGGTGACAGGCGCGCATACAGCGGCAGAATTTCGGTGTGCTTGAGCTGGGCCTTGCGCAGCATCTCGGCGGCGTCACGAATCTCGCGCTCGCCCGGCAAGAACACCAGCACATCGCCAGGGCTGCGCCGCTCGCTGCGTTCATAGGCGGCGATTTCATCCAGGGTGGCGAGGATCGCCTGGTCGACGGTCAAGTCGTCCTCGACGCGGTTGCCCTCCTCGTCCTGCTCCAGGGTCAGCGGGCGATACCAGGTGTCCACCGGGAAGGTACGGCCCGAGACCTCAACAATCGGCGCATCGTCAAAGTGCTTGGAAAAACGCTCCAGGTCGATGGTCGCCGAGGTGATGATGACTTTCAGGTCGGGGCGACGCGGCAACAGGGTTTTCAGGTAGCCGAGCAGGAAGTCGATGTTCAGACTGCGTTCGTGGGCTTCGTCGACGATGATCGTGTCGTAGCGTTCCAGGTAACGGTCGTTCTGGGTTTCCGCCAGCAGGATGCCGTCGGTCATCAGCTTGATCAGGGTGTTGGCGTCACTCTGGTCTTCGAAACGCACCTGATAGCCGACCAGCGCGCCCAACGGCGTGGCCAGTTCTTCGGCGACGCGGCTGGCGACGCTGCGCGCGGCGATTCGGCGCGGCTGGGTGTGGCCGATCAGGCCGTATTGGCCACGGCCGATTTCCAGGCAGATTTTCGGCAGTTGGGTGGTTTTACCCGAGCCGGTTTCACCGGCGATGATCAGCACCTGATGCTTTTGCAGCGCGTCTTTGATCTCGTCGCGCTTGGCGGCAATCGGCAGGCTATCGTCGTAGCGAATCACCGGCAGGCTGGCACGCCGCGCCGTGACCTGTGCGCAGGACGCCTGCATGCGCGTGACCCACTGCGCCAGCTTGTCCTCGTCGGGCTTCTTGCGCAGCTCGAGCAACTGGCGCCGCAAGCGGTGGCGGTCGGCGAGCATGGCGTGATCGAGGTTTTTCAGCAGTTGGTCGATAGCGGGCGCTTGGTCAGTCATCAGATGCGTTTGGGTCGTCTATTTATGCAGGGGCCGGATTGTCGCAGAAAACCGCCAACGCGCGCGCCCCTCATTCGTTATCACGGTCTTTGCGCCGGTACGGGAACACGTCGATGACCTTGCCGGCGCGAATCGCGTCCTGCAGGCCTTTCCAGTAGTCGGCGTTGTACAGCTCACCATGCAGCTCATCGAACAGCTTGCGCTGGCCGGCGTCGGCAAACAGGAACGGCGGGAATTCTTCGGGGAACACATCCAGCGGACCGATGGAGTACCAGGGCTCCGAGGCCATTTCGTCCTCGGGCGTGCGCGGTGCCGGGATGTGGCGAAAGTTGGCTTCGGTGAGAAAGCAGATTTCGTCGTAGTCATAAAACACCACGCGACCGTGGCGGGTGACGCCGAAGTTTTTCAGCAGCATGTCGCCGGGAAAGATGTTCGCCGCCGCCAGTTGCTTGATGGCCAGGCCGTAGTCCTCCAGGGCTTCGCGCACTTGAGCGTCGTTGGCGTTGTCGAGGTAGAGGTTGAGTGGGGTCATGCGCCGTTCGGTCCAGCAGTGGCGGATCAGCACGGTGTCGCCTTCCACTTCGACGGTGCCCGCAGCGACTTCCAACAGCTCGGCCAGGCATTCAGGCTCGAACTTGCTCAAGGGGAAACGGAAATCGGCGAACTCCTGAGTGTCGGCCATGCGACCCACGCGGTCGACGCTTTTTACCAGACGGTACTTCTCGATGACGGTGGCGCGATTGACGTTTTTCGACGGTGAAAAACGGTCCTTGATGATCTTGAACACGGTGTTGAAGCCCGGCAGCGTGAACACGCTCATGACCATGCCACGCACGCCGGGCGCCATGATGAAGCGGTCATCGGTGGTGGCCAGGTGGTTGATCAGCGCGCGATAGAACTCCGACTTGCCGTGTTTGTAGAAACCGATTGAGGTGTACAGCTCGGCGATGTGCTTGCCAGGCAGGATACGTTTGAGAAACCCGATGAATTCCGCGGGCACCGGCACATCGACCATGAAATACGAGCGCGTGAACGAGAAGATGATCGACACGTCGGCTTCGTCAGTGATCAGCGCGTCGATCTGAATGCCGCGCCCTTCGCGATGCAGCAGCGGAATCACCAACGGCCATTGTTCGTCACGGGTATAGATGCGTCCTACAAGGTAGGCGCCTTTATTGCGGTAGAGCACCGAGGAAAACAGCTCGACATTGAGGTCAGGATCTTTGCACACCCAGTCCGGCAGGTTCTCGCGCAATTGCGCTTCGAGCCGGCGCAGGTCGGTCGCAAGGTCTGCGTAGGGTTCGCTGAACGCGTAATCGGCGAAGACCTGCGCCAACATCGCCGTCAGGTCGCCCGCCGGCTGATAAACGCGGGTTTGCGCCGCACGTGCACGGCGCAGGCTCGGCCGCGTGGTGTGGATGAACATGCAGGCGTCGCTGATCAGGTCATGACTGAACAGGCCGCAGAAGATCGAGTTGTACCAGGTCTCGGACAGCTCATCGTCAAAGCGCAGGTCGATCAGGCCGATGTAGGCACTCTTCACCAGCGGCCACGCGTCCACTTCCAGCAGCGTGGCCTCGTCGAACTGGGCGCGCAGGCGCGCTGTTACTTCAGCGACTTTTTCTTCGTACAAGTTGATCCGCGCCGCCGAAGCCGCCTGCCCTTGCTGCCACTGGGCCTTCTCGAAACGTTCACGGGCGCCGTCAGTGATCTGGCGAAAGTGCTCACGGTAATCGTCGAAGCCCTCGAGGATCATGCGGGCGATGGCGAGGGCGGATGGCGACATGCGGGAAACCTCGAACGGGCATCTGGAAGCCCTGAGCTTAGCCAGTGAAACGAAGCAGGAGAAGGATGATTTTCCGGGCTTATCTGTACCCCTTCGCGCAGTTTGTACATTTACTTTCAATTTTCCCAACTCGACCAAGCGGTCAATAAACGCACCGAAAAGTCTCACCGCGCACGCCTGTAGCCCCACAACCGCATGGCTTGGCGCTGGCGCGAGAGAAAACCAGTGCTGTCGCCGATTCTCAGCACAGGTCACCGCCTCGATGCACCGTAAGGGAAACCCTGATTACCACCTTGATGGCACTTTGATATATAGCGCGCCCTTTCCCACCCAAATCAGGTCCGAAGACGGTCCGGGAACAGAAGCTAATCGCCTAAGGAGCACCAAGATGTCATTGAGGAATATGCGAATCGGTCTGCGCGCCAGTCTGAGTTTCGGGGTTTTGGCCGCCATGCTGGTGATTGTCGGCCTGTTTGGCCTGGGCCAGATGGCCAAGCTGCGGGAAAGCGCGCTGGTCATCGAAGCGTCATGGATGCCGAGCATCGAGAATATTCACGACAGTGCCGCCTATGTGGCCAATATTCGCCTTGAGGCCTTGCGCCTGGCGACCACCGACGAATCGCGGATTCGCGACAACAGCAAAAGCCTAATCACCCGCCAGAGCACTGAGCTGCAAACGCTGCTGACCCATCACGAAACCCTGACCAGCGGCGACGACGAAACCGCTCTGCTGAAAAAACTCAAAGGCGACGTGGCGACCTATCTCGGCATCGTCGGGCAGATGGTTGCCCTGGTGGACAAGGATCAACAGCAAAACGCCATCGACCTGCTGACCAGCCGGCTGGCACCCCAAGGTGCGGTCCTCAACAAGAGCCTGGAGGACATGATCACCTTCAATCAGAAAGGCGTCGAAGACGCGGCCGACGCGGCCGCGCAGATGTATTCCAGCGCGCAGTGGGTAGTCGGCCTGATCATCGTTTGCGCGTTGATCGCCACCTTGTTACTCGCCTGGCTGCTGACCCGCAGTATCACCGCCCCCCTCGGCCAGGCCCTGGCCGTGGCACGCACCATCGCCGGCGGCGATTTGAGCCAGCCTGTGGTGGTCAAAGGCACCGACGAACCGGCGCAATTGCTGACGGCCCTGGCCACCATGCAGGGCCAGTTGCGAACCACTATCCATGGCATCAGCGAATCGGCGCAGCAACTGGCCTCCGCCGCCGAGGAGATGAGCTCGGTGATGGAACAGAGCACCCGTGGCCTGCAGGCGCAAAACGATGAAATCGAACAGGCGGCGACCGCCGTCAACGAGATGAGCGCGGCCGTGGACGAAGTGGCGGGCAACGCGGTGTCCAGCGCCGAAGCGTCCAAGGCCTCCGATGAAGACAGCAAGCACGGCCACTACCAGATCAGCGAAACCATCAGTTCGATCCAGAACCTGGTGAACGAAGTGCTTGGCGCCTCGAACAAAGCCGAAGGCCTGGCCGTGCAGGCTCAGGACATCAGCAAAGTGCTTGAAGTGATCCGCGGCATCGCCGGGCAAACCAACCTGCTGGCCCTCAATGCCGCCATCGAAGCGGCGCGCGCAGGCGAAGCCGGCCGAGGCTTTGCGGTAGTGGCCGATGAGGTGCGCTCGCTGGCGCAACGCACCCAGGATTCCACCGAAGAAATCGAACAGATGATCACCGGTATCCAGCAAGGCACTCAGGACACCGTTGACGCCCTCAACAGCAGCGCCGAACACGCCGGCCAAACCCTGCAACGCGCCAACAGCGCCGGCAGCGCGCTGGAGAAAATCACCGCGGCCATCTCGCAGATCAGCGAGCGCAACCTGGTCATCGCCAGCGCCGCTGAGCAGCAGGCACTGGTGGCCCGTGACGTCGACCGTAGCCTGGTGAACATTCGCGACCTGTCCACCCAAACCGCCGCCGGCGCCACCCAGACCTCAGCCGCCAGCCAGGAACTGTCGCGCCTGGCCGTGGACCTCAACGGCATGGTGACGCGGTTTGTCCTGTAATTAGCGATTGTGTCGGCCAGGCCTCTAGGCAACACTCGCCGCCTAATTCAGTTAGGAGTGTTCCGTGAGACCTGTCGACACCCTGTATTTGCTGGGGCTGGCTGCCATCTGGGGCGCGAGCTTCCTGTTCATGCGCATCATCGCGCCGGAAATCGGCACCGTGCCGACCGCATTTTTTCGCGTGTCGATTGCCGCCGCCGGCTTGCTGGTGATACTCGCAGCGATGCGCGTCAACTGGGACTTCCAGGGCAAGTTCAAGACCGTGCTGCTGCTGGGCGTGATCAACTCCGGCATCCCCGCGACCATGTACTCGGTGGCCGCGCAGGTGCTGCCGGCCGGCTACTCGGCGATCTTCAACGCCACCACGCCGTTGATGGGCGTGTTGATTGGTGGGTTGTTCTTCAGTGAACGGCTGACACCGTCGAAAATCGCCGGCGTCAGCCTGGGCCTGCTCGGCGTGGCCGTGCTGACGCGCGCCGGGCCGGTGGCGTTTGACCTGGAATTATTGATGGGCGCGCTGGCCTGCCTGCTGGCCACTACCTGCTACGGCTTCGCCGGGTTCCTCGCACGGCGTTGGCTGGACCAACGCGGCGGCCTGGACAGCCGACTCGCGGCGCTGGGCAGCATGCTCGGCGCCACTCTGTTTTTACTGCCGTTTTTTGCCTACAGCGCGATCAGCCATCCTCCTGCAAGCTGGGGCGGCTGGCAGGTGTGGGCGTCACTGCTGGGATTGGGGCTGGTGTGCACGGCGTTTGCCTACATCCTGTACTTCCGCTTGCTGTCGTCCATTGGGCCGGTCAAGTCGATGACGGTGACCTTCATGATTCCGCCGTTTGGGGTTTTGTGGGGGGCGTTGTTATTGGATGAGCCGTTGTCGATGGCGCATGTGTATGGCGGGGTGTTGATTGCGGGGGCGTTGTGGTTGGTGTTGCGGGTGGGGAAGTTGGCGAAGAACCGCTAGAAAGCACCCTGCGCGCGAAAGTCTCTCGCTGCGTCAGGGTGTGAGTCCTCCGGCAGAAACGCCTTTGAGGATGCTGGCTCCGCCGGACTTATCAAACGTCGGCGATCAGCGCTTTAAACTCGTCATAGCTACGAATGTAATCCGCAGAATCATAGTGATGCGAGGCGAACACCATCAACACAGCATCATGGGAATAGCGGTACTGAATTCCCCAGGTCATTGGCGGCAAATAAATGCCCTTGTTCGGCCGGTCCAGCACAAATTCTTCCCGGTTCGTGCCATCGTCAGCAACAACGTGCACCGAGCCTTTCACTGCGATCAAAAATTGATGGCAAACCCGATGAGCGTGTTCGCCTCGTGTTTCTGCAGTGGGGACGTCGTAAACCAGAAAATATCGCTCGGACTTGAACGGCACTGTACGCTCGAACTCGCCAACGGAGAGGTTGCCACGAATGTCGACAACTTCAGTCATCGTGTGCAACGTAACACCGCTGACGGACGTTTCGACCGCACCGGGCGTGACAGCCAGTTTTTCCGTCACTGCTTGCGAGGACGCGACGGGCTTGGCGTCAACGTAGCCAATAATTTTGGCCGGGTTGCCGACGACGATTGCGTTGGGCGGTATGGACCGTGTGACGACCGCGCCTGCGCCGATCATGGCATTGGTGCCAATGGTCAACCCTGGAAGGATCGTGCAATTGGCACCCAGCGAGGCGCCTTTTCTAATGATCGTACGAGCACAGGTCTGTGGGTAGACTTTACTGCGCGGAAAAATATCGTTTGTGAAGGTCGCATTGGGGCCAATGAAAACGTCGTCTTCAATCGTGATGCCGCCCCACACCTGCACACCGCATTTGAGTGTTACACGGTCACCAATGAGCACATCGTTTTCGATGAACACGTTGCCGTAAACATTGCATTCACTGCCCAATGCAGCACCCGGCAGGATATGCGCGAAGGCCTGGACTCATGTGTCTTTGCCAATATTTGTGGACTCGCACAGCGCATGGCTGTGGACGAAAAAATCTTTAGTACTGCTCATTCTTATCTCCAGGTCCGATGTGAGATGCCGTTATTAGAAGGCCTCAGCGTCAACCAGATTGACTGCATCTGCATCTTTGGCGGAGAGCGTAGGCGGCTCTGAAAGCGGCCAGTCGATAGCCAGGGCGGGGTCATTCCACGCCAGGCTGCGTTCGTGCTCAGGCGCCCAGTAATCGGTGGTCTTGTACAGAAACTCGGCATTTTCTGATAACACAACAAACCCGTGAGCAAACCCCTCAGGTATCCACAACTGAGCACGGTTACTATCGCTGAGGTGCACCCCTACCCATTTGCCGAAGGTGGGCGAACGTTTACGTAGGTCCACAGCTACGTCAAAGACTTCTCCATGGGTCACGCGCACCAGTTTTCCCTGGGTCTGCTTGATTTGATAATGCAGACCGCGAAGCACCCCCTTTGCAGATCGGGAGTGGTTGTCCTGCACAAAATGAACAGATCTTCCAACAGCGGCCTCGAAAACTTTCTGATTGAAGCTTTCGTAGAAAAATCCGCGCTCGTCCCCGAACACTTTCGGCTCAAACAGAAGAACGTCCGGGATAGCGAGTGGGCTGGCTTTCATCTTTGTAACATCTCCAAAATGTTGTCAGCAGACTTAACGGCACCACAGGTGCAAAGCGATCTTGGGGCAACGAGCCACTCGATCAAAAAATCTTTTCACGCAGTAAACGCTTGAGGTATTGCCCGTAGCCATTTTTGGATAGCGGTAGCGCAAGTTTCTCCAGTTGCTGCGCATCAATCCAGTTCTGCCGAAATGCAATCTCTTCAGGGCAGGCAACCTTGAGTCCCTGACGATGCTCAAGCGTGGCGATGAAACTGCTGGCTTCAAGCAGCGAATCATGGGTGCCGGTGTCCAGCCATGCGTAACCGCGCCCCATGATTTCCACTGACAGCTTGCCCCTCTCCATATAAATACGATTGAGGTCGGTAATCTCTAGCTCGCCACGAGCGGAGGGTTTGATGCCTTCGGCAATTTCAACCACGTCCTGGTCATAGAAATAAAGTCCGTTCACGGCGTATGATAAATGCCTGTGGCAGGCCATCCGGGGACGCTTGCACAGCGTAGGAAATGTTCAAGTGCCGTCACCCAGCAACTGTTCGAAACGCGGGGTGTCCTCTGGTGTGGAAATGATGAGGATGTCGCGAATACCTGCCAGCATCAGCGTGGTCAGCGGGTAATAGATCATCGACCAGAATTATTTTTTTACGTTTAGGCATGTTCATTTTTCGAGAATCTCAGTAAGCATCCGTGCCACGCCATCCTGCCATTCAGGCAAGCGCAGCGAGAAGGCATTCTGCAGCTTTTGAGTGTTGAGCCGGGAATTGCCGGGCCGTCTGGCCGGCGTGGGATAAGAGGCTGTCGTAATCGCACCTAGCGACGCCGGAGCGACCTTGAGTTGCACATCGGCAGCCTGCGCTTGCTCGAGCACAAAACGGGCATAGCGGTGCCATGTGGTTTCGCCAGCTGCGGCGAGATGGTAATTCCCTTCCAGTTGCGGGTTTATGCGCGTCGCGCGGATAGCGTGCGCGGTAACATCCGCCAGCAGGTCAGCCCCGGTTGGAGCGCCAAACTGGTCGTCAATCACGTTGAGGCTTTCACGCTCCGTCGCCAAGCGCAGCATGGTCTTCGCGAAGTTGTTACCTCGCGCTGCGTAGACCCAACTGGTGCGCAAGATTAAATACGCGCAACCGCTGGCCTCGATAGCTCGCTCACCTTGTAGTTTGGTTGCCCCATAGACACTCAGCGGCCCCACCTGATCGCTTTCCTGCCACGGCGCTTCACCATCACCTGCGAACACATAGTCAGTGGAATAGTGCACCAGCAAGGCATTCAGCTTGCGGGCCTCTGCTGCCAATACCGCTGGCGCCTCTGCGTTGACACGCAATGCCTGGTCCGGCTCGCTTTCGGCCTTGTCGACAGCCGTGTAGGCCGCTGCGTTGACGATTACGTCAGGCGCGAACCGCTGCACGCTCCCGGCCACCCCCTTGAGGTCGTTGAAATCACCGCAGTAATCCTGGCTCTGGGAGCTCAACGCTAAGACTTGGCCTAAAGTCGACAAACTACGTTGGAGTTCCCAGCCGACTTGGCCATTTTTACCCAGCAATAGAATCTTCATGCCAAACGCTCGGAATTATTCTTTTCGATCCACTCCCGGTAAAAACCGGACTGGTCATCAATGACGGGCGAATCCGTCAGATGATTAACGCGCAAGCCGCCTGCACCACCGCCCCATCGATCTGGGCCACAGTATAGAGCGGTAATAAAGCCAAGGCGGATTTGCGTCGGCATTTACAGGGAGGAGGGTATTGACCCGATCTGCGCAGGCTGACCGTTCGCGCACGGCACGACCACAGCGTTTAACGCTGAATCGGCTACCGCTGTGCGCTGGAAAGCTGGCATGTGCTGATCTTGTGTGAGAGGAAAAACAGGCGAGGACTATCACCAGCCACAAACACACTTTGCAATCACTTAACCCACGCGCCGTGCGTGGAAGAGTTTTCATGCCTGCGCAGAAAGCCGGTCGCTATAATGCCGGCCAGTTTTTTCCAAGGATTTCACATGATCGCTTTGCCCTGGCTGTACCTGGTGCTTCTTTCGATTGGCTACGGACTGGCCCTGACATACGGGCAACTGGGCGCGCTGGCGGCCGTGTCGGTGGCCATGCTGCTGATCGCCGGGTACGCCGTGCGCCAGCAACGCAGCCCTTGGGCGCGCTACCTCGGCCACGGCCTGTTCATTGTCCTGGCCCTGGGTCTGGCGATGCACTGGCTGCCGGGCTTCTACAACGGCCGCGGTATCGCGCCGCAGCGTTTTACCCCTGACTCGGTACCGTTTTCAATGTACCTGAACCAGGACAAACCGCTGATTGGCTTCTGGCTGTTGCTGGCCTGCCCATGGATCGTGGCGCGTCGCACGCTGCGCCTGTCGATCTGCGTCGCTGCCCTGGCACTGACCCTCACGGCGGTCGCTGCGCTGGGCGGCGCCACATTGCTGGGGATGATCGACTGGGCACCCAAATGGCCGGAACAGGCTTGGCTGTGGGTCCTGAACAACCTGCTGCTGGTGACGCTGGTGGAAGAGGCGTTGTTTCGTGGCTATATCCAGGGTGGCCTGAGTCAACGCTTCAAACACCTGCCCTACGGCGAGCACCTTGCACTGTTGCTGGCCTCGCTGCTGTTCGGCCTGGTGCACCTCGGCGCGGGCTGGCATTGGGTGCTGCTGGCGAGCATTGCAGGCATCGGTTATGGCCTGGCGTATCGCTTCGGCGGGTTGGGCGCCGCGATTGCCACGCACTTTGGCTTGAATCTGCTTCACTTCGGGTTGTTCACCTACCCGATGCTGGCCGGCTGATTGTTGCAAAAAATAAGTTAAATAAATGCCTGCAACGGCCGACAACCCATCAAAGCCTTGCGGATTGAACAATCATGCGTAATAACCAACCCGTTACCCAGCGCGAACGTACCTTCCCCGCTCAGCAACGGTTGATCTCCACCACAGACGCCAAAGGTGTGATCACCTACTGCAACGACGCCTTCGTCGAAATCAGTGGGTTCACCCGTGACGAGTTGATCCGTGCCCCGCACAACCTGGTGCGTCACCCGGATGTGCCGTCGGCCGTGTTCGCGCACATGTGGTCCACGCTCAAACAAGGCTTGCCATGGATGGGCATCGTCAAGAACCGCTGCAAGACCGGCGATCACTACTGGGTTAACGCCTATGTAACGCCGGTTTTCGATGGCAGCCAGGTGGTCGGCTACGAATCGGTGCGCATCAAGCCCACCGCCGAGCAGATTCGCCGCGCCGAAGCGCTCTATCAACGCATCAACCAGGGCAAGTCGGCCGTGCCTCAGCGCGACAAATGGCTGCCGGTGCTGCAAGACTGGCTGCCATTTATCCTGATCAGCCAGCTCAGCTTCATGATCGGTGCGTCGCTCAACTCCCACTGGGGCTTTGCCCTGGCGGCGGGGCTGTCGGTGCCGCTGGGCCTGCTGGGCCTGAGCTGGCAGCAGCGCGGCCTCAAGCGTTTGCTGCGCCTGGCGGAGCAGACCACGTCCGACCCGCTGATCGCGCAGATGTACACCGACAGCCGTGGCGCACAAGCGCGGCTGGAGATGTCGATTCTCAGCCAGGAAGCGCGCCTGAAAACGTGCCTTACTCGCTTGCAGGATACGGCCGAGCACCTCAACGATCAGGCAGCGCAGTCCAACACCCTGGCGCACAACAGCTCCAGCGGCCTGGAACGCCAGCGCGTGGAAACCGAGCAGGTCGCCACCGCCGTCAACCAGATGGCAGCAACGACCCAGGAAGTGGCCAGCCACGTGCAGCGCACGGCGGACGCTACCCAGGAAGCCAATCGCCTGACCGGTCGCGGTCGCGACATCGCCGGGGAAACCCGCGAAGCGATCCAGCGCCTGTCGGTCGCCGTGGGTGAAACCGGTGTAACCGTCACCCAGCTGGCCAAGGACAGTGATGAAATCGGCGGCGTGGTGGACGTGATCAAAGGCATCGCCGACCAGACCAACCTGCTGGCATTGAACGCCGCCATCGAAGCGGCCCGTGCCGGCGAAATGGGCCGTGGCTTTGCAGTGGTGGCTGACGAAGTCCGTCAACTGGCGCAGCGTACCGCCGAGTCCACCGGGCAGATCCACGCCCTGATCGCCAAACTGCAGCAGACCGCCGCTGCCGCCGTGCAAACCATGGACGCCGGGCATCGCCAGGCCGAAGAAGGTGTGGCGCGCGTGATGGAGGCGGATCAGGCGCTGGTGGGCATCAGTGAAGCGGTGGCCAACATCACCGACATGACCACGCAGATTGCCGCTGCCACCGAAGAACAAAGCGCCGTGGCCGAAGAGATCAGCCGCAATATCAGCACGATTGCGCTGTTGGCGGATCAGACCTCGGAGCAGGCGATGAACTCGGCGCAGTTGAGTGAAGAGCTGACGCATACGGCGAATACTCAGTATTCGCTGGTGGAGCGTTTTAACCGGTAAACCGCTATCGCGGGCAAGCCCGCTCCCACATTGGATTGGGTTCACACATTTCTATTTGTGAATACAGTCAAATGTGGGAGCTGGCTTGCCTGCGATGAGGCCCTAAAGGCCGCCGAGAAACTCGGAGACCTTCACCGCCGCAGCCTCCAAATGCTGCTCATGGCTAAACCCCGAAGCCTTCAACGGCTTCAAATCATGATCCCCCGCCACCAGCCACATCACCTCGATGCTCGGCGACAACGCATACCCCTGCACCGCCGCCCGATTGCCCAGCGCATCGCGCTCACCCTGCACAATCAACGTCAGCGTCTTCAGACCGGCCAGATGCTCAGTGCGTGGTTTCTCCGGTTTGCCCACCGCATAAAACGGATAACCCAGGCACACCAACCCGTCTGCAGCCAATTCATCTGCCAGCAAACTGGCCATCCGCCCGCCCATGGACTTGCCGCCAACGGCCAGCTGGCCAGCGACATGGCGTCGCACCTCGGCATACACCTCGCGCCAGGCTTGCAATAGTTTCGGCGCCGGATTCGGCGGACGTTTGCCGCCGTCCAGGCGGCGTTGGGCCATATAGGGGAATTCAAAGCGCAACACGTTCACGCCATGCCCGGCAAGGCGTGCAGCCATGTCGTTCATAAACCCCGAGTCCATGGGCGCACCGGCACCGTGGGCCAGGATCAGCGTCACCGGCGCACGCGCGCTGTTGCCTGTCGCCGCATCCCACAACCAGCCGCGCTCGCGCACACACTGCGCCCATTGATCCCCGTCAATACTGGCCTTGTGCTCTTTGCCCATGCTTGCCTCGCTTTTTAGTCTGCCTATAACTCCAGCCCAAGTGCCGCATTGGCTTGGGTTGAACCGTGGATGGGGAACCATGAACACTACTTTAAGTACCGCCTATAACTACAAGGTGGTCCGCCAATTCACCATTATGACGGTGGTGTGGGGCATCGTCGGCATGGGGCTCGGGGTTTTTCTCGCCGCCCAATTGGTTTGGCCTGCACTCAACTTCGATTTGCCCTGGACCAGCTTCGGCCGCTTGCGCCCGCTGCACACCAACGCGGTGATCTTTGCCTTCGGCGGCTGCGCGCTGTTCGCCAGCTCCTTCTACTCGGTACAACGCACCTGCCAGACACAGCTGTTCGCGCCGAAAATCGCCGCGTTCTGCTTCTGGGGCTGGCAGCTCGTGATTCTATTGGCCGCGATCAGCTTGCCGCTGGGCTACACCAGCTCCAAGGAATACGCCGAGCTGGAATGGCCGATCGACATTCTGATCACCATCGTCTGGGTGGCCTACGCCATCGTGTTCTTCGGCACGATCATGAAGCGCAACACCAAGCACATCTACGTCGGCAACTGGTTCTTCGGCGCGTTCATCATCACCGTGGCCATCCTGCACATCGTCAACAACCTGGAAATCCCGGTCAGCCTGACCAAGTCCTATTCCCTCTACGGCGGTGCGACGGACGCCATGGTGCAGTGGTGGTATGGGCATAACGCGGTAGGCTTTTTCCTCACCGCCGGTTTCCTCGGGATGATGTATTACTTCGTGCCCAAGCAAGCCGAGCGCCCGGTGTATTCGTATCGCTTGTCCATCGTGCACTTCTGGGCGCTGATCACCCTGTACATCTGGGCCGGCCCGCACCACTTGCACTACACCGCGTTGCCGGATTGGGCGCAGTCACTGGGCATGGTGATGTCGCTGGTACTGCTGGCCCCGAGCTGGGGCGGCATGATCAACGGCATGATGACGCTGTCGGGCGCCTGGCATAAGTTGCGCAGCGACCCGATCCTGCGCTTTTTGGTGGTGTCGCTGGCGTTCTACGGCATGTCGACCTTCGAAGGGCCGATGATGGCCATCAAGACGGTCAACGCCCTCTCCCACTACACCGACTGGACCATCGGCCACGTACACGCCGGCGCGCTGGGCTGGGTGGCGATGATTTCCATCGGCGCGCTGTACCACATGATCCCCAAAGTGTTCGGCCGCGAGCAGATGTACAGCCTCGGCCTGATCAACGCGCACTTCTGGCTGGCCACCATCGGCACCGTGCTCTACATCGCCTCGATGTGGGTCAACGGCATCGCCCAGGGCCTGATGTGGCGTGCGGTCAACGAAGACGGCACCTTGACCTACTCCTTCGTCGAAACCCTGGTGGCCAGTCACCCTGGCTACATCGTGCGACTGGTGGGCGGTGCAGTGTTTCTCAGCGGCATGTTCCTGATGGCTTACAACACGTGGCGCACCGTGCGCTCGGCGCAACCTGCCGAAGCCGCCCCTGTCGCGCAAATGGCCTGAGGAGTCAGTGATGAAACACGAAACGATTGAAAAGAACGTCGGCCTGCTGATGCTGCTGATGGTGCTCGCCGTGAGCATCGGCGGCCTGACCCAGATCGTCCCGCTGTTCTTCCAGGACGTGACCAACAAGCCGGTCGAAGGCATGAAGCCCTACACCGCGCTGCAACTGGAAGGCCGCGACATTTACATCCGCGAAGGCTGCGTGCAGTGCCACTCGCAGATGATCCGCCCGTTCCGTGCCGAAACCGAACGTTACGGCCACTACTCGGTGGCGGGCGAAAGCGTGTGGGACCACCCGTTCCTGTGGGGCTCCAAGCGCACCGGGCCGGACCTTGCCCGCGTCGGCGCGCGCTACTCGGACGACTGGCACCGCGCGCACCTGTACAACCCGCGCAACGTGGTGCCGGAGTCGAAAATGCCGGCCTACCCATGGCTGGTCACCGCGCCGGTCGACAGCAGCCACACCGAAACCAAGTTGAAAGTGATGCGCACCCTCGGCGTGCCGTACACCGACGACGACATCAGTGGCGCCGTCGCCAGCCTCAAGGGCAAGACCGAGATGGACGCGCTGGTTGCGTACCTGCAAGTGCTCGGCACTGCCATCAAGAGCAAAAGGTGAGCCATGGGATTTGAATTCGACGCGGGCACCATCCGCGGCCTTGGCACGCTGGTGGTCGCCATCGCTTTTATCGGCCTGTCGCTGTGGGTGTTCAACAACCGGCGCAACGCGGAATTCGAGCAGGCCCGCCTGCTGCCGTTTGCCGATGAACCTACTCCATCCGACGCTCAAGAAGAGCCTGCAACAAGGAGCACTCGCCCATGACGACCTTCTGGAGTACATGGATCTGCGTATTGACCCTCGGCAGCCTGATCGGCCTGACCTGGCTATTGATCGGCACCCGCAAGGGCGAAACCAAGGGCAGCGTCGACCAGACCATGGGCCACGCCTTCGATGGCATCGAGGAATACGACAACCCGCTGCCGCAGTGGTGGTTCATGCTGTTCGCCGGCACCCTGGTGTTTGCGGTCGGCTACCTGATCCTCTACCCGGGCCTGGGTAACTGGAAAGGCGTGTTGCCGGGCTATGAAGGCGGCTGGACCCAGACCAAGGAATGGGACAAGGAAATGGCCAAGGCCGACGCCAGGTTCGGGCCGATCTTCGCCAAATTCGCGGCGATGCCGGTGGAAGAAGTCGCCAAGGACCCACAAGCGCTGAAAATGGGCGGCCGCCTGTTTGCCTCCAACTGCGCGGTGTGCCACGGCTCGGATGCCAAGGGCGCGTATGGCTTCCCGAACCTGGCGGACAACCTCTGGCGCTGGGGCGGTTCGGCGGAAGCGATCAAGACGACCATCCTGAATGGTCGTCACGCGGCAATGCCGGCCTGGGGTGAAATATTGGGCGAAGAGGGTGTGAAGAACGTCGCCGCCTTTGTGCGTCACGACCTGGCCAAGCTGCCATTACCCGCCGACAGCACCGCCGATCTGGCGGCCGGTCAAGCCGCCTTCAATACCACCTGCGTCGCCTGCCACGGCCCACAAGGCCACGGCATGGAAGCCATGGGCGCGCCGAACCTGACCGAGCCTGCCGGTTTCATCTACGGCACCAGCCTGGCGCAACTGCAGCAGACCATTCGCCACGGCCGCCAGGGCCAGATGCCAGCGCAGGACGTGCTGCAAGGCAATGACAAAGTGCACCTGCTCGCGGCCTATGTGTACAGCTTGTCCCATAACGCTGATGGCGCAACGCCAGAAAGCCCAACCGAGTAACCGTAGACTGCCGCCCCAACCTGGGGCGGCAGCCCTGCCCCCCTCAGCGACCAAGTGTCGCACCCCTGCCCACCCCAACTTTCCCCTACTGCCATTCGGGTCTACGCTTGCCCAACAGTGACCGGTTTTGGCGTATCAGGCGACTGCCGTTGCGACCTGAAAAAATTCCTGTCCACTCGATCAGCTTTCGATTTCTGATTTTGTCCTTACGCCAAACATGGAAAGGGCGCAGAATCTGGCCCGGAACGCATTGATACAGGTCAGCCATTGCGTTGCAATGGCCCCTCGGTTTGTCCATACTTGCGGCCGATTTCAACTATAAAAAAACCTAAACCGTGGAACCTTAGAATGAGCACAGCAATCAGTCCGACTGCTTATAACTATAAGGTAGTCCGCCAGTTCGCCATCATGACGGTGGTCTGGGGGATCCTTGGCATGGGGCTCGGGGTGTTCATCGCCTCGCAACTGGTTTGGCCGGAATTGAATTTCGGTTTGCCATGGACGACCTTCGGCCGCCTGCGCCCGCTGCACACCAACCTGGTGATTTTCGCCTTCGGCGGATGTGCATTGTTTGCCACCTCCTACTATGTCGTGCAGCGAACCTGCCAGACGCGACTGATCTCCGACGGCCTCGCCGCCTTCACCTTCTGGGGCTGGCAAGCCGTGATCCTCGGCGCCATCATCACCCTCCCGCTGGGCTACACCACCACCAAGGAATACGCCGAGCTGGAATGGCCGATCGCCATTTTGCTGGCCATCGTCTGGGTGACCTACGCCGTGGTGTTCTTCGGCACCATCGTCAAGCGCAAGACCAAGCACATTTATGTGGGTAACTGGTTCTACGGTGCCTTCATCCTGGTCACGGCGATGCTGCACATCGTCAACCACGCGTCCTTGCCGGTGAGCTGGTTCAAGTCCTACTCGGCCTACGCCGGGGCGACGGACGCGATGATCCAATGGTGGTACGGCCACAACGCGGTGGGGTTCTTCCTCACCACCGGCTTCCTGGGGATGATGTATTACTTCGTGCCCAAACAGGCCGAGCGCCCGATCTACTCCTATCGCCTGTCCATCGTGCACTTCTGGGCGCTGATCACCCTGTACATCTGGGCCGGCCCGCACCACCTGCACTACACCGCGCTGCCGGATTGGGCGCAGTCGCTGGGCATGGCGATGTCGATCATCCTGCTGGCCCCCAGCTGGGGCGGCATGATCAACGGCATGATGACCCTGTCGGGCGCCTGGCATAAATTGCGCACCGACCCGATCCTGCGCTTTCTCGTGGTGTCGCTGGCGTTCTACGGCATGTCGACCTTCGAAGGGCCGATGATGGCGATCAAGACCGTCAACTCGCTGTCCCACTACACCGACTGGACCATCGGCCACGTCCACGCAGGCGCGTTGGGCTGGGTGGCGATGATCTCCATCGGCGCGCTATATCACATGATCCCCAAACTGTTCGGCCGTGCGCAGATGCACAGCGTCGGGCTGATCAATGCGCACTTCTGGCTGGCCACCATCGGCACCGTGCTCTACATCGCCTCGATGTGGGTCAACGGCATCACCCAAGGCCTGATGTGGCGTGCGATCAACGATGACGGCACGCTCACCTACTCCTTTGTCGAAGCGCTGCAAGCCAGCCATCCGGGCTACATCGTCCGTGCCCTGGGCGGTGCGTTCTTTGCCAGCGGCATGCTGTTGATGGCCTACAACGTCTGGCGCACCGTGCGTGCCTCCGACCCTGTAGAGGCTGAAGCCGCCGCCAAGATCGCCGTTGTGGGAGCTCACTGATGAAGCATGAAGTAGTCGAGAAGAATATCGGCCTGCTGGCCTTCTTCATGGTCATCGCCGTGAGTATCGGCGGCCTGACCCAGATCGTTCCGCTGTTTTTCCAGGACGTGACCAACAAGCCGGTCGAAGGCATGAAGCCGCGCACCGCGCTTGAACTGGAAGGCCGCGACGTCTACATCGCCAACGGTTGCGTGGGCTGCCACTCGCAGATGATCCGCCCGTTCCGCGCCGAAACCGAGCGCTACGGTCACTACTCGGTGGCCGGCGAAAGCGTGTGGGACCACCCGTTCCTGTGGGGCTCCAAGCGCACCGGCCCGGACTTGGCCCGCGTCGGCGCACGTTACTCGGACGACTGGCACCGCGCGCACTTGTATAACCCGCGCAACGTGGTGCCGGAGTCGAAAATGCCGGCCTACCCGTTCCTCGTGGAAAACAAGCTCGACGGCAAGGACACCGCGAAGAAGATGGAAGTCTTGCGCACCCTGGGCGTGCCCTACACCGATGAAGACATCGCCGGTGCAGCCGCAGCCGTCAAGGGCAAGACCGAAATGGACGCACTGGTGGCCTACCTGCAAGGCCTTGGCACCATCATCAAAAGCAAACGGTGATCTGCATGGATATCGGGATGATTCGTGGCCTGGGCACCGTTGTGGTGATGGTGGCCTTTATCGGCCTGGCGCTGTGGGTGTTCAGCCCCAGGCGCAAGTCGGAGTTTGACGACGCAACCATGTTGCCTTTTGCGGATGACCCCGAAGCCATCAAGCACGTCGAGCAAGCGTCTAGGAGTAACAAAGAATGACTACGTTCTGGAGTCTGTACGTCACAGTCCTCAGTCTGGGTACCATCTTCGCCCTGACCTGGCTGCTGCTGTCGACCCGCAAGGGCCAGCGCACCGAGCAGACGGACGAGACCGTCGGCCACTCGTTCGATGGCATCGAGGAATACGACAACCCGCTGCCCAAATGGTGGTTCATGCTATTTGTCGGCACCATCATCTTCGCGCTCGGCTACCTGGCGTTGTACCCCGGCCTTGGCAATTGGAAAGGCCTGCTGCCGGGCTACAACTACCTCGACAACGACAAGCAAACCCCCTTCGCCAACGGCCAGACCGGCTGGACCGGCGTGCACGAATGGGAAAAGGAAATGGCCAGGTCGGAGGCCAAGTTCGGCCCGATCTTTGCCAAATTCGCCGCGATGCCGATTGAAGAGGTTGCCAAGGACCCGCAAGCCTTGAAGATGGGCGGCCGCCTGTTCGCCTCCAACTGCTCGGTGTGCCACGGTTCCGACGCCAAGGGCGCCTACGGCTTTCCCAACCTGACCGACGCCGATTGGCGCTGGGGCGGCGAGCCGGCGACCATCAAGGAAACCATCATGAAAGGCCGCCACGCGGTGATGCCGGCCTGGGCCGAAGTCATTGGCGAGCAAGGCGTGGCTGACGTGGCGGGCTTTGTGGTGACCAACCTCGACGGTCGCAAACTGCCAGAAGGCGCCAAGGCCGATGTGGCCAATGGCGCGAAACTCTTCGCCGCCAACTGCGTGGCCTGCCACGGCCCTGCCGGTAAAGGCACGCCCGCGATGGGCGCGCCGGACCTGACCCACCCGGGTGCATTCATCTACGGTTCGAGCTTCGCGCAACTGCAGCAGACCATTCGTTATGGCCGTCAGGGCCAGATGCCAGCGCAGGAGTTGCTGCAAGGCAATGACAAGGTGCACTTGCTGGCGGCCTATGTTTACAGCCTGTCCCATGGCGACAAGCCAGCTGAAGAGCAGTAAGACACAAAAGCAAACGGTGGGAGGGGGCTTGGCCCCGATAGCGGTGCCTCAGTGACAGTTGATCAACTGACATGCCGCAATCGGGGGCAAGCCCCCTCGCACATTTGGAGCGCATTCGACTGCCTGCAAATCTGCAACACAGCCAAAACCGACCATACTTCACAAGTCAATTGATCCAGATCACTTACACCATCAATTGATTTCCCCCAACGCGACCAAAGGTCGCACCCGTGCAGCGCTGCCGCAGGCGTATCATTACGCCACTGCAAGAGCCTATTTTTGACCCCGGTTGGCACGTACTGGCCGAGGCAAATCTCCACCGCCGTGGGATGCAATGATGAGCAACCAAATACCGGTACATGACGTTACCCCGCCTGCCAAAAACCCCAGTCAGTCCGTCGACCTGTATGCGTCGCGAGAGAAAATCTACACCCGCGCCTTTACCGGCTTGTTCCGCAACTTGCGTATGCTCGGCGGCGCCGTTTTGTTCCTGCTGTACTTCGGCACCGTGTGGCTGAACTGGGGCGGGCATCAGGCGGTTTGGTGGAACCTGCCGGAGCGTAAATTCTTCATTTTTGGCGCGACCTTCTGGCCCCAGGATTTCATTCTGCTGTCGGGCATTCTGATCGTGGCCGCCTTTGGCCTGTTCTTTATCACCGTGTACGCCGGCCGCGTGTGGTGTGGCTATACCTGCCCGCAAAGCGTGTGGACCTGGATCTTCATGTGGTGTGAAAAGGTCACCGAAGGCGACCGCAACCAGCGCATCAAGCTCGACAAGACGCCGATGGGCGCCAACAAGTTCCTGCGCAAATTCAGCAAGCACACGCTGTGGCTGTTGATCGGCTTTTTCACCGGCATGACGTTCGTTGGCTACTTCTCGCCGATCCGCGAGCTGGTGTTCGACTTCTTCACCGGCCAGGCCGATGGCTGGTCGTATTTCTGGGTCGGCTTTTTCACCCTGGCCACCTATGGCAATGCCGGCTGGCTGCGCGAACAGGTGTGCATCTACATGTGCCCGTACGCGCGCTTCCAAAGCGTGATGTTCGACAAGGACACCCTGATCGTTTCCTACGACCCACGCCGTGGCGAAGTGCGTGGCCCGCGTAAAAAAGGCACTGACTACAAGGCCCAGGGCCTGGGCGACTGCATCGATTGCACGATGTGCGTGCAGGTGTGCCCCACCGGTATCGACATCCGCGACGGCCTGCAAATCGAGTGCATCGGCTGCGCTGCGTGTATCGACGCGTGCGACAACATCATGGACAAAATGGAGTACCCGCGCGGCCTGATCAGCTACACCACCGAGCACAACCTGTCGGGGCAGAAAACCCATAAATTGCGCCCGCGCCTGATCGGTTACGCGCTGGTATTGCTGGCAATGATCAGCCTGTTGGTCGGTGCATTTTTCATGCGCTCTCTGGTCGGTTTCGACGTCAGCAAAGACCGTGTGCTGTTCCGTGAAAATGCCGAAGGCCGTATCGAAAACGTCTACAGCCTGAAGATCATGAACAAGGACCAGCGCGACCACACCTATGTGCTCGACGCCTCGGGCCTGCCGGACCTCAAGCTGCAGGGTCGACGCGAGATCAAAGTGGCGGCTGGGGAAATCCTCAGCCTGCCGGTCGAGTTGTCGAGCGCACCAGAGCAACTGCCGTCGAGCACCAACGAGGTGACATTCGTCCTCAGGGATGCCGATGACGACAGCGTCCACATTGAAGCCAAGAGCCGATTCATCGGCCCACAAGTTCGTTAACAAGAGAGCACGACAATGCCCGCAGCTACTGCCGCAAGCCCTTGGTACAAGCACCTCTGGCCGTGGATCATCATTGGGATCCTGACCTGTTCGGTGACCTTGACCTTGTCCATGGTGACCATTGCGGTGAAGAACCCGGACAACCTGGTCAACGACAACTATTACGAGGCCGGCAAAGGCATCAACCGTTCCCTGGACCGCGAACTGCTGGCCCAGACCCTGCAACTGCGCGCCGCGGTGCACCTGGACGAACTGACCGGTGAAGTCGACCTGCACCTGACCGGCAACAGCAACCCGACCACCCTGGAACTGAACCTGATTTCTCCGACCCAGCCGGAGAAGGATCGCAAGATCAATCTGGCGCGCAGCGACAGTGAACCGGGCCGCTACATTGGCCAGGTCACCGACAAGGTCGAAGGCCGACGCTTTGTGGAATTGCTCGGCGTCGAGGGCGACAGGACCTGGCGCCTGTTCGAAGAAGAACAGGTCAGCCACGACAAGGACTTGCTGCTGGGTGATGAGCCGTTGCAGGGCGCTGAAGACCTGAAGAAGTAATAAGCCTGCGCTTCGCGCATCGCGGGCAAACCCCGCTCCCCCATTGGATCGCGATCCCCTGTGGGAGCCGGGCTTGCCCGCGATGAGGCCCTCCCAGCCGACTAAGATCTAAACCCATGAGCACCCCAACCCCCTGCTACCACTGCGCCCTGCCCGTCCCGTCCGGCAGCCGGTTCACCGCCGTGATCCTCGGCGAACGCCGCGAACTGTGCTGCCCGGGCTGTCAGGCGGTGGCCGAAGCCATTGTGGCCGGCGGGCTGGAAAGCTATTACCAGCACCGCAGCGATGCCTCGGCCAACCCCGAAGCGCTGCCGGTGCAACTGGTGGACGAGTTGGCCCTGTACGACCGCGCCGACGTGCAAAAACCCTTTGTGCGCCATGACGGTGAGCTCGCCGAAACCACCTTGTTGATGGAAGGCATCAGCTGCGCGGCCTGTGGCTGGCTGATCGAAAAACACCTGCGCAGCCTGCCTGCGGTGGCCGAGGCGCGGCTGAACCTGTCCAACCACCGCCTGCACGTGCGCTGGGCCGACGTGCAATTGCCGCTGAGCCAACTGCTCAGTGAGCTGCGCCATATCGGCTACGCCGCCCACCCTTATCAGGCTGACCGCGCCGCCGAGCAGTTGGCCGGCGAAAACCGTCTGGCCTTGCGCCAATTGGGGGTGGCGGGGTTGCTGTGGTTCCAGGCGATGATGGCGACCATGGCCACTTGGCCCGAATTCAATATCGACCTGAGCCCGGAGCTGCACGTGATCCTGCGCTGGGTGGCGATGTTTCTGACCACGCCCATCGTGTTCTACAGCTGCGCGCCCTTCTTCAAAGGTGCGCTGCGCGACCTACGCACGCGCCACCTGACGATGGACGTGTCGGTGTCCCTGGCGATTGGCGGCGCGTATCTGGCCGGCATCTGGACCGCTATCACCGGCGTCGGCGAGCTGTATTTCGACGCGGTGGGCATGTTCGCGCTGTTCCTGCTGGCCGGCCGTTACCTGGAGCGCCGAGCGCGGGAACGTACGGCCGCCGCCACCGCTCAACTGGTCAACCTGTTGCCCGCCTCGTGCCTGCGCCTGAAAGCTGACGGCCAGAGCGAACGCATTCTGCTCAGCGAATTGGCCGTGGGTGACCGCGTGCTGGTACACCCCGGCGCGGTGATGCCGGCAGACGGCGTCATCCTCGACGGCCAGTCAAGCATCGATGAAGCCCTGCTCACCGGCGAATACCTGCCGCAGCCACGCCACGTGGGCGATGTGGTGACGGCCGGCACACTCAACGTCGAAGGTGCGCTGACGGTTGAGGTCCGCGCCCTGGGCCATGACACGCGCCTGTCCGCCATCGTGCGCCTGCTGGAGCGCGCCCAGGCCGAAAAACCGCGCCTGGCGCAAATCGCCGACCGTGCCGCGCAATGGTTTCTGCTGTGCTCGCTGATCGCCGCGGCGTTGATCGGCCTGCTGTGGTGGGAATTGGATGCCTCGCGGGCGTTCTGGATTGTGTTGGCGATGCTGGTGGCGACCTGCCCGTGCGCGCTCTCTTTGGCCACGCCAACCGCCCTCACCGCCGCCACGGGTACGCTGCATAAACTCGGGCTGTTACTGACTCGCGGGCATGTGCTGGAAGGCCTGAACCAGATCGACACGGTGATTTTCGACAAGACCGGCACCCTGACCGAAGGCCGCCTGGCGTTACGTGCGACCCACCCCTTGGGCGCGCTGAACAGCGATGATTGCCTGAGCCTCGCCGCCGCCCTGGAAAACCGCTCCGAACACCCGATTGCGCGGGCTTTTGGCCGTGCGCCGCTGGCCGCTGAAGAAGTCCTGAGTTTCCCCGGCCTGGGCCTGGAAGGCCGTGTGGGTGAGCGCCAACTGCGTATCGGCCAACCGGGGTTTGTCTGCCAATTGAGCGGTTGCCCAACTCCCGCCTCGCCAGACGACGCGGGCCAGTGGCTGCTGCTGGGTGATCGTGACGGCGCACTCGCCTGGTTCGTGCTAGATGACCGTCTGCGCAGCGACGCGCCGGCCCTGTTGGCGGCATGCAAAGCGCGCGGTTGGCGCACGTTGCTGCTGTCCGGTGACAGCTCGCCGATGGTGGCCAGCGTCGCCCGCGAACTGGGTATCGACGAAGCCCACGGCGGCCTGCGCCCCGACGACAAACTGCAGGTGCTGCAACAGTTGCACAAGGAAGGCCGCAAGGTGCTGATGCTTGGCGATGGCGTCAACGATGTGCCGGTGCTCGCCGCTGCCGATATCAGTGTGGCAATGGGCTCGGCCACGGACCTGGCGAAAACCAGCGCCGATGCCGTGCTGTTGTCCAATCGACTCGACGCATTGGTGCAGGCCTTTACCCTCGCGCGGCGCACCCGCCGGGTAATCCTCGAAAACCTGCTGTGGGCCGGGCTGTACAATGGCCTTATGCTGCCGTTTGCCGCGCTCGGCTGGATCACGCCGATCTGGGCGGCGATCGGCATGTCCCTCAGCTCGTTGACTGTGGTGCTCAACGCCTTGCGCCTGACTCGCCTGCCGAGCGCGCCGACTGCAAGCGCCCCCTTAGTAACCCGCCCGCTGCCGGCCTGAGCCGCGTGGGCATGGAGTGCAGATGCCAGCTCTATACGTGATGATTCCAGCGGCGCTGCTGTTAGTCGGCGTCGCCATCTACATCTTCTTCTGGGCGGTGGACAGCGGCCAGTACGACGACCTCGACGGCCCGGCCCACAGCGTGCTGTTCGATGACCAGGACCCGAACCACTTGGCGGCTGTCGACGAAGCCAACGGGCCCGAGCAACCGCCCAAAGATCCGCCCCGTGTTTGAACTGGCGCCGCTGCTGGTCTCCGCGCTGATCCTTGGCCTGCTGGGCGGCGGCCATTGCCTGGGCATGTGCGGCGGGTTGATGGGCGCACTGACCCTGGCGATCCCCAAAGAGCAACGCAGTCGGCGCTTTCGCCTGCTGCTGGCGTACAACCTGGGGCGCATCCTCAGCTATGCCGCCGCCGGCTTATTGATCGGCCTGGCCGGCTGGGCGGTGGCCAACAGCCCGGCGGCGATGTTCATGCGTGTGCTTGCCGGTTTATTGCTGATCAGCATGGGCCTGTACCTGGCCGGTTGGTGGAGCGGCCTTACGCGCATCGAAAGCCTCGGTCGTGGCCTGTGGCGCTACCTACAGCCCGTCGCCAACCGTTTGCTGCCGGTGTCCAGCCTGCCGCGCGCGTTGCTGTTGGGCGCGCTGTGGGGCTGGCTGCCGTGCGGGCTGGTCTACAGCACATTGCTGTGGGCGGCGAGCCAGGGCAATGCGGCGGACAGTGCGTTGCTCATGCTGGCGTTCGGGCTCGGCACCTGGCCGGTGTTGCTGGCGACCGGGCTGGCCGCTGAACGCGTCACAGCCGTGCTGCGCAAACGCAGCGTGCGTGTGGCTGGAGGCTTGCTGGTAATTCTATTTGGCCTGTGGACCTTGCCCGGTCCGCACCAACACTGGCTAATGGGCCATTAAATCGCCATGTGGCATAGCGCCGCTCCCCGTTGATGCAAATCAACATGCCCTGCCCGGCGCGCCCCTAGACTCGGCCCACTAGCCAATCCGGGGGACCGCCCGCATGCTCGACGCCATTCGTTGGGACACAGATCTGATTCACCGCTACGACTTGGCGGGGCCGCGCTACACGTCCTACCCCACCGCCGTACAATTCGACAGCCAGGTCGGCACTTTCGACCTGCTCCACGCCCTGCGCGACAGCCGCAAGGCCGTGCGCCCCCTGTCGCTGTATGTGCATGTGCCGTTCTGCGCGAACATTTGCTACTACTGCGCCTGCAACAAGGTCATCACCAAGGACCGTGGCCGCGCCCAGGCTTACCTGCAACGCCTGGAGCAGGAAATCCAGCTGGTGGCCTGCCACCTCGACCCGAAACAGCCGGTCGAGCAGTTGCACTTCGGCGGCGGCACACCGACCTTTCTGAGCCACGACGAACTGCGCCAGGTCATGGCACGCCTGCGCCAGCACTTCAATTTGCTCGACGATGATTCTGGCGACTACGGCATTGAAATCGACCCGCGTGAAGCCGACTGGGCGACCATGGGCCTGCTGCGTGAACTGGGTTTCAACCGTGTGAGCATCGGCCTGCAAGACCTCGACCCCGAGGTGCAGCGTGCGGTCAACCGCCTGCAGAGCCTGGAAGAAACCCGCGCCGTGATCGATGCGGCGCGCACCTTGCAGTTTCGCTCGATCAATATTGACTTGATCTACGGGCTGCCCAAGCAAACGCCGATCAACTTCGCACGCACGGTGGAGGAAGTGATCAGCCTGCAACCGGATCGCCTGTCGGTGTTCAACTACGCGCATTTGCCGGAGCGTTTCATGCCGCAACGGCGGATCAACACCGACGACCTGCCCTCCCCGGCGGAAAAACTGCTGATGCTGCAAACCACCATCGAGCAGTTGACCCGCGCGGGCTATCGCTACATCGGCATGGACCACTTCGCGCTGCCGGATGACGAACTGGCCGTCGCCCAGGAAGAAGGCACGTTGCAGCGTAACTTTCAGGGCTACACCACCCACGGGCATTGCGACCTGATCGGGCTGGGCGTGTCGGCGATCAGCCAGATTGGCGACCTGTACTGCCAGAACAGCAGTGACCTCAACCACTACCAGAACGCCCTGGCCGGTGCGCAACTGGCTACCAGCCGTGGCTTGGTGTGCACCACGGATGATCGGTTGCGGCGCGAAGTGATTCAGCAGTTGATCTGCACCTTCAGCCTGAAATTCGAGCACATCGAACAGGCCTTCAACATCGATTTTCGCGGCTATTTCGACGAGCTATGGCCGCAGCTGCAGACGATGGCCGCCGATGGCCTGATCGAGCTTGATGCTCAGGGCATTCGCGTATTGCCTGCCGGGCGCTTGCTGGTGCGCTCGGTGTGCATGGTGTTCGATGCCTACCTGGAGCACCAGAACAGGCAACGATTCTCGCGGGTGATCTAGGCGTGAATTATTTCGACAGCAGCGTCATTGCTTCCATTTGAGCTTCAGGCGATTCATCTTTCAGCGACTTGGACAACTGCCCCTGAGCGGTCATCAACCCGGACTGAATCGAAGCAATATCTCCCTGCAAACCGGCGACCTTCGCCTGACGTGCCTCCGGGCTCAGGGCCGTGTCATTCATGGCTGCTGAAAGCTGAGCCATCTTCTCGGCAAGCTGTTTCCTGAGTTCGCGGATCATTTTCAGCAGCTGTTTGATGTTGTCTTTCAGATTGCTGTCGTCGATGTCCTGGTTAGGGTTGCTACCGGCTTGAGAAGCCTTGAGCCCTGCCCCGGATATCTTCACCACCACACCTTCACCGGGCGTGGGTGGAGGCGCAGGTTTGTCATCGACCTTCTTGCCCGCAAGCGCATCAGCGGCCGTCAAAACCTGCGGGGCCTTGGTAGTAATGACAGGGTTATTGAAAGGGATTACCGACATGACCTGAGCTCCAGCTCATAGGGATTCACCTATGTATCGGCGTCGATACATAAACCTTTATGCACGTGCCGCTTTTTTGTACACGCTGGTCTGATCCCCCCTCGGTGCGTTACCCTTACGTCTTATGTGTGTTTTCCCACAAGGATTTAAGAAATGTCCGAGCCAGTCAAACTGCGCGCTCACAGCCAGGCTCACTGCAAGGATTGCAGCCTGGCTCCCCTCTGCCTGCCACTTTCGTTGAATCTGGAAGACATGGAAGCGCTGGACGAAATCGTTAAACGCGGCCGCCCGCTGAAAAAGGGCGAGTTTCTGTTTCGCCAGGGCGACAAATTCGATTCCGTTTATGCAGTGCGTTCAGGCGCGTTGAAGACGTTCAGCCTCAGCGACAGCGGCGAAGAGCAGATCACCGGGTTCCACCTGCCCAGCGAACTGGTCGGGTTGTCCGGCATGGACACCGAGATTCACCCGGTGTCGGCCCAGGCGCTGGAGACGACATCGGTGTGCGAAATCCCCTTCGAACGCCTGGATGAACTGGCCCTGCAATTGCCGCAGCTGCGTCGCCAATTGATGCGTGTGATGAGCCGCGAGATTCGCGACGACCAGCAGATGATGCTGTTGTTGTCGAAGAAAACCGCCGACGAGCGGATCGCTACGTTCCTGGTCAACCTGTCGGCGCGTTTCCGTGCCCGTGGGTTCTCGGCCAATCAGTTCCGCCTGAGCATGTCGCGCAATGAAATCGGCAACTACCTGGGCCTGGCGGTGGAAACCGTGTCCCGCGTGTTCACGCGCTTCCAGCAAAACGAGCTGATTGCCGCTGAAGGCAAGGAAGTGCATATCCTCGATCCGATCCAACTGTGCGCGCTGGCCGGCGGCTCCCTGGAAGGTTGATCCAGCCGCTTGCGGCCGCGCCAATCGGCGAGGCCGCAGGTATACTTCGAGTCCGTTTTCCGCTCCCAGGACTCTTCGACGATGACCTTCGATTCGTTCGACATCAAATCCCTGATCCGCCCTGTCATCGACTTCCCCAAGCCTGGGGTTATCTTTCGTGACATCACCCCGCTGTTCCAATCGCCCCGCGCCCTGCGCCTGGTCGCCGACAGCTTTGCCCAGCGTTATGTCGAGGCCGATTTCACCCACATCGGCGCGATGGATGCGCGCGGCTTTCTGATCGGCTCGATCATCGCCTACCAACTGAACAAACCGCTGATTCTGTTCCGCAAACAGGGCAAGCTGCCGGCTGACGTGCTGGCCGAGGGTTATCAGACCGAATACGGCGAAGCGTTTCTTGAAGTGCACGCAGACAGCCTGTGCGAAGGCGACTCGGTGCTGATGTTCGATGACCTGATCGCCACCGGCGGCACCCTGATCGCGGCGGCCAATCTGGTGCGGCGCATGGGCGCGAGGATTTTCGAGGCGGCGGCGATTATCGACCTGCCGGAACTGGGCGGCTCGCAACGCCTGCAAGACATGGGCATTCCGACGTTTTGCCTGACGCAGTTTGCGTTGACAGAGCGTTAGTCACTCAGTTGATCTGTGCGTTGCCTAGGTGGCCGTCTTCGCGAGCAAGCCCGCTCCCACATTTGAATGTGTTCACAAATCAAAATGTGGGAGCGGGCTTGCTCGCGAAGAGGCCCTCAAAAACACCACCGATCAAAGCCCCATCTGCTTGCTGATGATTTCATTCATCACCTCGCGCGTGCCGCCGCCGATGGACAGGATGCGATTGTCGCGGTACAGCCGCTCCACCAAATTGCCGCGCATGTAACCCTGGCCGCCAAGGATCTGCACCGCGTCATAAGTCACGCGGTCGGCGGTGTCGGTGGCCAGGTTCTTGGCCATGGAAATCTCCTTGATCACACTTTTGCCGGCCGCCATCTTCGCCGCCTGGCGGTAGGTGAATTCCCGCGAAACCTCCACCGCCGTGGCCATTTCCGCCAGCCGGTGCTTGAGCACCTGGAATTTGCCGATGGGTTTGCCGAACGCTTCGCGCTGGGCGGCCCATTTGAGACTCTCCTCCAATGCAAGCTGCGCGGTCATATTGGCCATCAGCGCCAGGGCCAGGCGCTCACTCTGGAAGTTGCCCATGATGCAGGCAAAGCCCATGTTCTCGACGCCGATCAGGTTGCCCACTGGCACACGGCAATCGTCGAAGAACAACTCAGCCGTGTCCGACGCCCACCAACCCATTTTCTTCAGCGGCTGGCCGACCGTGAAACCGGGCGTGTCTTTCTCGATGAGCAATAAGCTGATGCCGCCAAAGCCCGGCCCGCCGGTGCGCACCGCGACCGTGTAGAAGTCGGCACGCACGCCGCTGGTGATAAAGGTTTTGCTGCCGCTCACGCGGTAATGCTCGCCATCGCGGATGGCGCGGGTTTGCAGGTTGGCGACATCGGAGCCGCCACCCGGCTCGGTAACCGCCAGCGCGCTGATCTTCTCGCCGGCCAATACCGGAGGCGCAACGCGCTCGCGCACCTCGGGCCGCGCCCATTTGACGACCGGTGGCAGGCCGATATCCAGCGAACCCAGGCCAGCCACCACACCACCGGAGCCGCAGCGCATCAGCTCTTCGCTGGCGGCGACCTTGGCGAACAGGTCACCTTCGTGACTGCCGCCCAGGCTTTCGGGGTAACCAATGCCGAGGATTCCCGCCGCGCCGGCCTTGAGGTACAGCTCACGGGGAAAGCTTTGCGCTTCCTCCCATTGCTCAATGCCCGGCAACATCTCGCGCTCGACAAAACGGCGCACGCTGTCGCGAACCAATTGGTGGCTGGGGTCGAAGTAGTCCTGATAGGCAGACATCGGCAAGCTCCACGGTGGGGTGGAGCGAAATTACCAAGCGCTTGCTTGGTTTTCAAGGTCCCCCTTACACCACAAAACCACTGTGGGAGCTGGCTTGCTTGCGATGGCGTTGGAGCAGAGACGTCGATGTCGCCTGACACTCCACCATCGCAGGCAAGCCAGCTCCCACATTTGAACAACGGTGTGGCTTAGAGGGCGATCGGCTTGCGGCCTGCAAACGAATGCGCCAGCGTCCCGCCGTCCACCAATTCCAGCTCGCCGCCCAACGGCACGCCATGGGCGATGCGCGAGGTGATCAAGCCTTTGTTGGTCAGCAGCTGGGCGATGTAATGCGCGGTGGCTTCGCCTTCCACCGTCGGGTTGGTCGCCAGGATCACTTCGGTGAACGTGCCCTGCTCTTCTATGCGCGCCACCAGTTGCGGAATGCCGATGGCTTCCGGCCCCAGGCCATCGAGCGGCGACAAATGGCCCTTGAGCACGAAGTAGCGCCCGCGATAGCCGGTCTGCTCAACCGCGTATACATCCATCGGCCCTTCCACCACGCACAGCAGCGTGTCGTCGCGACGCAGGTCGGCGCATTGCGGGCAAAGGTCTTCTTCGGTGAGAGTGCGGCACTGGCGACAGTGGCCCACACCGGTCATGGCCTGGCTCAAGGCCTGGGCCAACCGGGTGCCACCGCTGCGATCACGCTCCAGCAGTTGCAGCGCCATACGCTGGGCGGTTTTCTGACCGACACCCGGCAAGGTGCGCAAGGCGTCGATCAGTTGGCGAATCAGGGGGCTGAAGCTCATGAGCGAATGGTCCGACAAAACAACGAGACGCGGTTTATACCCGCGCCCCGGATTAGCGTCAAATGGTCAATCCTGCGCGACGCGTACCACCAACTTGCCGAAGTTGCGTCCCTCGAGCAAACCGATAAAGGCTTCGGGCGCCTGCTCCAGGCCCTCCACCACGTCTTCGCGGAACTTGATCTTGCCGTCCCGCACCCACGGCGCCATGGCGCTGAGGAATTCGGGCTGGCGATCGCCATAGTCGTCAAACACGATAAAACCCTGGATGCGCACGCGTTTGGTCAGCAAAGTGCGTTGCAACGCGGGCAGCCGGTCCGGCCCGCTTGGGGCTTCATGGGCGTTGTAGCCGGCAATCAGGCCGCACAAGGGAATGCGTGCCTTGGGATTGAGCAGCGGCAACACCGCGTCGAAGACCTTGCCACCGACGTTTTCATAATAGATGTCCACGCCGTTGGAGCACGCCAGGGCCAGCTCTTGGGCAAAGTTGGCGCTCTTGTGATCGATGCACGCGTCAAAACCCAGCTCGTCCACCACGTAACGGCACTTGTCCGCGCCACCGGCGATGCCCACCACGCGCAAGCCCTTGAGCTTGGCCACCTGGCCCACCACCGAGCCGACTGCGCCGGACGCCGCCGCGACGACCAGGGTCTCGCCGGCCTGAGGCTGACCAATATCCATCAACCCCATGTACGCCGTCATGCCCGGCATACCCAGCACACCCAGCGCCATCGACGGGCTGGCCAGGCCACCGGGCACCGGCATCAGGTTACGGCCGTCGCTGATGCTGTGGCTCTGCCAGCCCGTGGAACCGACGACCAGGTCGCCAACTTCAAATTTCGGATTACGCGACTGCTCGATACGGCTGACAGCGCCACCGGTCATTACCTCGTCGATTTCCACCGGTGCGGCGTAGGACGGTGCGTCGCTCATGCGGCCGCGCATGTACGGGTCGAGCGACAGGTAGAGCGTTTTCAAGAGCACCTGGCCGTCCGCCAGCTCCGGCAGATTCACGCGCTCCAGCCGAAAGTTTTCCGGGGTTGGCGCACCTTGCGGGCGCGAGACCAGCACGATGCGCTGGTTGAGAATGGGTTCTTGAGGCATGAGGGGGCTCCTTTTTATCGAATGCGTCGGTATAGGGTGCAGACCATGCTTGCCACGCCAGGGTTCGATTGGATCGGCACAAACAAAAATGCCAGGCACTGGGCCTGGCATTTGATTCTAGCCAAGGCTAGACCATCAGAACGGCATCTTCATGCCCGGTGGCAGTTGCATGCCAGCGGTCACGCCGGACATTTTGTCCTGGCTGTTGGCTTCGATCTTGCGCACGGCGTCGTTGACGGCCGCGGCGAACAGCGCTTCAAGCATTTCCAGGTCATCTTCGCTGGTGCCTGGCAATACGCTTGGGTCGATGCTCACGCGCTTGATGTCGTGACGACCGGTCATCACCACGCTAACCATATCGCCACCGGCTTTACCGGTGACTTCGGCGTTGGCCAGTTCTTCCTGCATCTTGGCCATCTTTTCCTGCATCTGCTGTGCCTGCTTCATCAGGCCGGCCATGCCACCTTTCATCATGGGAATCACCTCAAAAGTACGTGGATCAATTAATAGCCCGGTGTCATGACGCTTGGGGCACCGGGGCTTCGACAGGTTCAATAGTATCGTGACGCACGACCGCACCGAACTGTTGCATCATTTGCTGGATGAGCGGATCAGCCTGGATCGAGTTCTCGGCATCGCGCTGACGGTTGATGCGTCGGCGTGTTGCGGCCTGGGCCGGGGTTTCCTGCTCGGGCTTGATCAACTCAATGGTGATGGTCAGCGTGCGCTCATGGTACTGGTTCAATGCATCGTTGAGCCGGCGTTGCTGGGTCGCGTTGAACAGCGCGCTGTGCGCCGGGTCCAGGTGCAACAGCCAGTGATCGCCATCGATGGCAATCAAGGTGCAGTTGGCGGCGATGCTGCCGGTCATGCCGGAGATCGGCAACTTCGGAAACAATTCCAGCCATTGCAGCGCCAGGCCGGTGGCCGGGGCCGCAGCCGGTTCCGCCTCGGGCTCGGGTGCAGGCTCAGCGGTGTGTTCGCTGGCCAGGTCATCGAGGTAGCTGTAGGCCGAATCCATGTCCGGCTCGATGTAATCTTCGTCCAGTGGCGGTTCGTCATCGAGGTCGATGCCGGGCGTCGCGGCTTCAACCTGGGCAACGGTCGGCTCTGGAACCGGGGCAGACACCCACTCCGGTGCGTCCGGCACCACGCTGTCGGGCGTCGGCGTCGGCATCGGCGTGAGTTCGGGCTGCTCACCGCTGGTTTCCAGCACGGGCTCCACGGCAGGCTGCAGTTCCACTTCGGGCTCGGCGTCTACCGGGTCATTCCACGGCAGGTCGACCACGGCTTCGGGCTCAGGCTCGGTCACCGGCGCCGGCGCGATGGCTGGCGCAGCCGTCACCGGCTCGGGCGCAACCACTACGGGCTCAGGCGCGGGCGCCACGGGCGCAGGCGCAGCAACTACTGGCGCGACCACTGCCGCGCCAGCCACTGGTTTGGCGGAATCAACTGTGGCCTGGCTGATCCCCACTGGCTTTAGCGGCTGTCTCGGCGCGTCGGCCGCATCCGCCGGTCGGAACGCCAGCATCCGCAGCAGGACCATTTCAAAGCCACCGCGCGGGTCCGGTGCCAGCGGCAGGTCGCGGCGCCCGATCAGGCCCATCTGGTAGTAGAACTGCACATCTTCGGCCGGCAATGCCTGGGCCAGCGCCAATACGCGGTCGCGGTCGCCATGGCCGTTGTCGACACCTTCAGGCAACGCCTGGGCGATCGCAACGCGGTGCAAGACGTTGAGGATTTCCGACAGCACGCCGTTCCAGTCCGGGCCTTGTTCCGACAAGTGGCGCACCGCCTCGAGCAACGCCTTGGCGTCGCCCTCGATCAGCGCGTGCAGCACGTCGAACACCTGGCCATGATCAAGGGTACCGAGCATGGCGCGCACGTCGGCGGCCATCACCTTGCCTTCGCCAAAGGCGATGGCCTGGTCGGTGAGGCTCATGGCATCGCGCATCGAACCATCGGCCGCGCGGCCAAGCAGCCACAGCGCGTCGTCTTCGAACGGCACGTTCTCGACCCCCAGCACGTGGGTCAAATGCTCGACCACACGCTCAGGGGTCATGTTTTTCAGGGAAAACTGCAGGCACCGCGACAGAATCGTTGCAGGAAGTTTCTGCGGGTCGGTGGTGGCCAGGATGAATTTGACGTACGGCGGCGGCTCTTCCAGGGTTTTCAACAGCGCGTTGAAGGAATGGCTGGAAAGCATGTGCACTTCGTCGATCAGGTAGACCTTGAAGCGGCCACGGCTCGGTGCGTACTGCACGTTATCGAGCAACTCGCGGGTGTCTTCGACCTTGGTGCGGCTCGCGGCGTCGATCTCGATCAGGTCGACGAAACGCCCTTCATCGATCTCGCGGCACACCGAACACGTGCCGCAAGGCGTGGAAGTGATACCGGTTTCACAGTTCAGGCATTTGGCGATGATGCGCGCAATGGTGGTCTTGCCCACCCCTCGCGTGCCGGTGAACAGGTAGGCGTGGTGCAGCCGTTGGCTGTCCAAGGCATTGATCAGAGCCTTGAGCACATGGGTCTGGCCGACCATTTCGCGGAACGAGCGCGGACGCCATTTACGTGCAAGAACCTGATAACTCATCGAAAACCGTCGCAACTGGGAAGCGGAAGCCGGTAATGCTAGCGGAGCAAGGGGGAAATTGCATCCGGCACGCTCGTCTAATCTGACTAAGCTCTGCTCAATGGCCCCGCAAAGGCCTGAACCCGGAGAGTGTATGCGCGTAGTCCTGGGCGCCTTATGGATGATTTCCCTTACCAGCCTCGCGGCGCCTGCGCCGTTGCGTTTCTCGGTTTCCGACAGCTGGGCGATGCCGATGGCCCAGGTGGAGGACAGCCAGCCCACCCAAGGCATTTTGTATGACTTGATGTTAAGCCTGGCCACCCAGGTCGGGCGCCCGGCCGAGTTTCACGTGCTGGCGCGGGCACGCATCGCCAATGCCATGGCGCATGGCGACATCGATGTGCGCTGTTATGTCGCCCAGGACTGGGTCGACAGCCTGTCCGGCGACTACACCTGGAGCGTGCCGCTGATGGTGCAGCGCAATGTGCTGGTCGGCCGCCACACGACCCCGCAGCCTGCAGAAGTCGGCACGCTGACGCCTCAGCCGATCGGCACGGTGCTCAACTACCGCTACGCCGTCCTCGACCCGCTGTTTGCCACTGGCCAGCTCACCCGCGACGATTCGCGCAGCGAAGCCTTGGTGCTGCAAAAGCTGGTCGCCGGGCGTTTTGAATACGCCGTCATTAACGAATGGATACTAGAGCGCTTCAATTTGAACCTGCCGCCGAACCAGCGGCTGCAAAAGATCGCGATCATCGACGAGCAAAGCCTGGGTTGCATCGTGCGCAACGACCCGAACGTGCCGGTACAGCGGATCTTGCGTACGCTGCTGCGGATGAAGATGTCGGGGGAAATCGACGACATCATCAACCTGTACACCGGCGAAAGTGAGCGATCACCGCTCACTCCTGACAAGAACTGACAGGGCATCCCTCTAGACTGGGCGCACTTGAACGCCCATTCCCAAGGAGCCTGCAATGCACACCGTCGCCCATTACTTCCTGCTCTACGTCGACAGCCCGGCCACCAGTGCCAACTTTTATAGCCGCCTGCTGGATAAGCCGCCGGTTGAACTGAACCCCACCTTTGCCCTGTTCATCCTCGACAACGGCGTAAAGTTGGGGCTGTGGTCGCGCCACACGGTGGAGCCTGCGGCCCAGATGACCGGCGGCGGCGGTGAGGTGGGCTTTTCCCTGCCAGACCAGGCCGCCGTAGACGCCCTGCACGCTCAGTGGGTGGCGCGCGGCGCAACCATCATCCAGTCACCGACCCGTTTGGATTTCGGCTACACCTTTGTCGCCCAGGACCTCGATGGCCACCGGCTGCGCGCGTTCTGCATGAGCGACTGACCGCCAGCGGCCCTCCAGGCTGATGGCCGCCACGCTGGCCAGCACCATCACGCCGCCCAGCATCACCTGCACGGCAATGTGCTCGCCCAGCAGCGTCGCGGCCATCACCATGGCGACCGGCGGGATCAGGTACATCGACACCGACGCTCGGCTGACCTCGACGTGCTTCAACACATAGGCCCAGGCGAGGTACGCCAGGGCGCTGGGGAAAATGCCGAGGATCAGCACCGCGAGGTTTTCCGGCAGCGGTGCCTGCTCCACGGCATTGGCCAGGCCTGTCAGGTTCACGCACAGCATCAGGGTGCCCGCCCACACCATGTAACACGCCATGGTCAGCGGGCTGTAGCGATGGGCATAGTGTTTCTGGATGGCGAAATACACGCTCCATGACACCGCCGCCAGCACAATCAGCAAACCGCGCGGGTCAATATCGCCCACGCCATGATCGCCCCAGATCACCACCAGCACGCCAAGCAAGCCCAGCAACACACAGCCCCAGCGCCAGGCACTGACGCGCTCTTTCAAACACAAACACGCGATCAGCACACTGAACAGTGGCGCCGACTGCGCCAGCACGCTCGACGCTGCCGCCGTCACCCATTGCTGCCCATAATTGAGGCTGGTGTGGTGCAAAAACACGCCAAAGAACCCCAGCACCAGTAACCACGGCAGGTCGCGCAAACGCGGCCGGCCAATGCCTACCGCCAATGCCACACCGGCCATGAACACCGACGCAATCAGAAATCGCAGCAACGCCAACTGGCCGGGGCTGTAGCTGTGCAACCCCATGTGCACGCCAATCGGCGAATAGGCCCAACAGAGGATGACGCCAGAGATGACTAGCGTAAGCTTTGCGGGTGATGGGGTATTCATCGGCGGCGTCCGGCAACTGAGTAGGATGCCGTCAGTCTTGGCCCCGGCAAGGCGCAGGACAATTAAGCGTTTCTGACTTCTGAAATCACTGGAACTGAGCAATGGAACTGGCCCAACTGAAAATGGTGCGAGCCGTGGCGCAAACCGGCAGCGTGGCCCAGGCCGCCCTGCAATTGCATTGCGTGCCGTCCAACATCACCACGCGGATCAAGCAGTTGGAAGGCGAGTTGGGCACGCCCTTGTTTATCCGTGCCGGACGCGGGCTGGCAATCAGTGCCGCCGGGGAAATCTTCCTGGACTACTGCGAGCGCATTCTGGCGCTGGTAGACGAATCCAAACGCGCAGTGGATGCCGACGCCATCCCCCGCGGCACCTTGCGCATCGGCGCGGTGGAGTCCAGCGCCAGCGGCCGCCTGCCGCCCTTGCTGGCGGAATACCATCGGCGCTACCCGGACGTCTCGCTCGAACTGGTCACTGGCGCCTGGGCGCAGTTGCTGGACGACCTGCAACACCATCGCCTCGATGTGGCGCTGGTGGCCTGTGGTGGCAAACGCGCCAAGCTTGAACACAGCGTGGTCTACAGCGAACGTCTGGTGCTGATCGCCAGCGCGTCCAGCGCCCCGATCAACAGTGCCCAGGACCTGGCCGGTCGTACGCTGCTGGTATGGCCAGCGGGCTGTCCGTATCGCGCGGCGCTGGAGAACTGGGTCAAACCGCATGCCTTCAAACCGAGCATTGCCAGCTATGCCAGCTGGGGCACGATCATCGGTTGTGTCAGTGCGGGGATTGGCGTGGCATTGGCGCCGGAAGGCATCCTGGCCCGTTATGAGCAGGCCAATCAGTTGGCCTCCTACCGGTTTGAAGAGCTGCAGGCCGTGGACAACCTGCTGTTCTGGCACAAGGACACCCAGCGGCATTTGGCACGGGACGCGTTTGCCGGGCTGCTGCGGGAGACTTTTGGCTGACCCGGGCAGCAAATTTCAGTATTCTTCCGCGAAATTAATTCAAAATGTAAGGGACTACCATGAATTACTTCCGCGTGTTGATAGCGGCGGCTGCGTTGAGCCTGTCTGCCCTACCCGTCTTTGCTGCACCTGCGCCCGCGCCCGCCGACGCCAGCGCGCCGGCTGAAACGGCTGAACACTTCCTCGCCTCACTCAAGCAGAAGACCGGCACGGTCACGCTGCCCAGTGGCATTGCCACGCTCAAGCTTAACGACGAGTTCTACTACCTCGACCCCGCCGACACCGAGCGCCTGTTGACCGATGGCTGGGGCAACCCACCCGGCTTCAAAACCCTGGGCATGATCGTGCCAAAAGCAGTCAGCCCCTTGTCGGAACGCGGCTGGGGCGTGATCGTCAGCTACAAGGCTGACGGGCACGTTTCCGACGAGGACGCGGCAAAAATCGACTACGCCGAACTGCTCAAGCAAATGCAGGAAGAAGACGAGGAAGACAACCAGCAACGCCAGAAACAAGGCTACGCGGGCCTGCACCTGCTGGGCTGGGCCGAACCGCCGCACTACGACGACGCCACCCACAAAATGTACTGGGCGCGCGAGCTGAAAGCCGACGACGCCCAGCAAACCACCCTCAACTACAGCATCCGCGTGCTGGGCCGTGAAGGCGTGCTGGAACTCAACGCCGTCGCCGCCATGGCCGACCTGCCCACCATCAAGCAGGAAATGCCCAAGGTTTTGGCCTTTACCAACTTCACCGACGGCAACCTGTACACCGACTTCAACCCCAAGACCGACAAGCTGGCCACTTATGGCCTGGCGGCCCTGGTGGCCGGCGGGATAGCGGCCAAGGCCGGGTTGTTTGCCAAGATCGGCATCTTCCTGCTGGCGGCGAAGAAGTTCCTGGTGGTCGGCGTTGTGGCGCTGTTCGCCGTGATCCGTAAGCTGTTCAACCGCAACAAGGCCTGAACCCCGGGCATAAAAATGCCGCAACGTGCATGACAGGTTGCGGCGCAGGGGTTGGCTCAGTGCTGCGCAGCAGGCTCTGGCTGCTGCGCGCCCGGGCACGGGTTGACGATCGCGAACTCATCCACAGCCGCCATGCCCGGTTTGTAGCCCGGCACCGTTACATAGCGCAGCACCCGATTACCGGTGAGCTTCACAAATGAGCCCTCGATACCGGTGAACACCTTCTGCTGATGGCTCAACAGGTAATCGAAGATCTTGTCCTTCATCGGCACGTTGATTGCGCCACGCGGCGTGATCGGGGCAAGCATGAAGGCATCATCGTGGGTAAACACGTAGAAGGTTTCGGGTTTGCCGCGCCCATCCGTCACTTTTGCGCACATCACCTCATCGACGCGCAGCGTTCTGACCGGCAGGTAAGACTTGTCCTGGTAGAGGCTAAGAATAAAGCCCTTTTTGGTCAAAACACCCAAGCCCTGGACGGGATGGCAGATCTCCGCAATCCCGTAGGTGTAATAGCACCAGTTGGTCTCGGTGACCCCGATGACATCGGCCGGTGCGATGCCCAAGTCGTGTTCGATCCTGGCTCGGGCTTCAGGGCTTTCATAAGGGATCATCACGCAGCCGGGCAAACAAAACGCCAGCACGGACAACCAGGCGACGGCAGGAAAACGCATACGGGACCTCCATGTCTACGGGGGGCGCATGCTACCTCACCAGCCGCCTTTGCGTGAGCGCAGAGGGTCGCGTCTCAGCTTTTGGGCGCAGTCAGGCGGCTGTATTGATCCTGGCGGATCCAGCCGGTGAACGAGCGGTCCTTGGCATTGGTGAATTCAACCTGGGCCCAGCCATCTTTGAAAGCCAGTACGCCGACCACATCGTCCTTAACGATATACGGACGCTTGCCCGCGCTTTCGCCAGGGGTTTTGAGCAGATAAGCCTTGTCGGCAGTGACCGTCACCAGGCCGATCCACTGTTTGCTGGCGGTTTGGGTCAGGTCCAGCCCGGTGGCGATTTCCGGCATCAGCACGCTGAGGCAACCGGGGTGCTGGCGGCCTTGTTCCACGGTCAGCGTCACGCCATCGGACGAGGCCGTCACGCTGCCAGGGTAGGCGTCGTCGACCCAGGTCGTCAGCGCTTCGGGCGCGCCTTGCAGGTAAAACGTACAGGTGCGCGTTACGCCCTCACCCAACGCTTCCGAGTAGAAACCTTCGACTTGATGCTCAGGGGTGACCGCCAGCATCAGCCCTTCGTACTTGCCTGAGTGCAAGGCTGTTTCGTCTGCACATGCCGGCGCGATAGCGCACAACGACAAAACACCCACTGCCAGAAAACGCATCATCTTATTTCTTCCCTTCCAGTGCTTCGTAGGCCTTCTTGATACGGCGGTCATAGTCGCCGTAATCCTCGCCGTTATAGTTGCGCGCCATGGCCACGTAGTCTTTGTCTTTCATGGCTTTGATCAACGCCGGGCTTTTGCTGCAAAAACCGAGGAACGCCTTTAATTGGTTGCCGGCATTGATCTTTAATGCCGCGGCAAATTCGAACACGGTCTTGTAACCACAGGAGGCGTAGTTGAACCCCATGATCTGGAACATACCCCAGGACGCCGACATCAAGGCCGCTTCCTGATCCAGCGCAAAGGCGGTGGCCATGGTTTCCCAGGCCTTGGCCTGGTCCTTGTTGTTGACTTGCCACTGTGGCCCGGCCTTTCTCACGTAGACATACGACAGCAGTGGATGTGCCTGGTCGTAGATGTGCTTGGTGTACTTGCGAAACAGGTGCCCTTCAAAAGCGATCACCGGCAGCTGGGCCGGCCCGAAACCGGAACGCCCGCCGGACTCCACGGTAGCGAAGGCCTTGATGATATTCACCGAAATACCGCTGCCCAACTGCGTGGCGGCGTTCTGGAAGTCGGTTTCGGTGAGCGTCATGCCGCCGTCGCACGTGGGCTGGAGCATCAATTGCCGGTTGCGTCGCTCGGCCTCGATCATCGCACGCATGCGGTCCAGGTACACATTGACCGTGGCCTGCACCGCATCGCCGTTGTTATTGCCGAACGCGTTGAGAAAGCTTGGAATGCGCATCGTCGGAAACGCCTTCACCGGCACTTTCACCGCTTCTTCGATCAGGCTGTTGAACGTACGACCGGTGGGGTCGATCACCCCATCGGGGTGCGCGTATTTAAGGTGGCGAAACTGATACTGGCTGATGCACTGCACCAACTGGCCGTCGCACTTGCCGTTTTCGGCCAGCGGAAACCCCATCTTGGGAATGATCAAATTGAATAAATACTGGATGCACTGAACATCGGCAGGCAAGTTGCGCGCTTTACCGGGCGCGCCCACCGAAGCACTGATAAGACGGGGCAACCCTTGCAGGCTTTTCATCACTGACATCCTTGTAAGTTAAAGAAGTGCTGGCACTTCAATATCAATGCAGCGCTCTTGTTACACCTCGAAACAAGTGGCTGGCGGAAACTAACAAGATGGTTTTGGGTTGTCCAGTGGGCGCTTTGCACGTTGTGAAACAACCGTCATGCACGGCTACTTTTTCCTCTCCAGCGCCTCAAAGGCTTTCTGGATTCGCTTGTCGTAATCACCATAATCCGCCCCGTTGTATTGGGCAGCCATGCCCGCGAAGTCCTTGTTCTTCATGGCCTTGAACAAGGCCGGGTTCTTGCGGCAAAAACCGACGAACGCCATCAACTGCTGGCCGGCGTTGAGTTTCATCGCGCTGACGAAATCGAAGACGCTCTTGTAACCGCAGGCGGCGAAGTTGAAGCCCATGATCTGAAACATGCCGTACGACGCCGACATCAACGCCGCTTCCTGATTTAACTTGAACGCATCGGCCAGGGTCTGCCACGCCACCGCCTGGGTTTTGTTATTGGCTTTCCATTGCGGACCGGCTTTTTCCCGGTAGGGGTATGACAGGAGGGGATAGGCCTTGTCGTACTTCTGCTGGGTGTATTTGCGAAAGATGTGACCTTCATACGCGATCACCGGCATCTGGGCGGGGCCGAAGCCGGATCGCCCACCAGATTCCACAGTGGCGAACGCCTTGATGATGTTCACCGAGATACCGCTGCCCAGCGCTGTCGCGGCGCTTTGAAAGTCAGCATCGGTCAGCGTCACACGTCCATCACAGGTGGCTTTTGTAACCCAATGCAGTGTGTCTGGTTGGGCCGGGGCAGGCGCCGGAGGGCGTGGCGGGGTTGGGGCGACAGCGGCACCGGCCGAGTCGTTGGCCGGGGTCACGGGAGTTGCCTTGCGTGCATCTTCAAGCAGGGCGCTAAACGTTCGGCCTGCCGGGTCAATCACGCCGTCGGGTGTGGCGACCTTGAGACGATTGGATTGATAGTCCTTGATGCGCTGGACCAGCAGCGGGCCGCACTTGCCATCCACCAGCAAAGGCGAAGCGGGTTTGGCGGTGATCAGGTTGAATAGATTCTGAATGGATCGAACATCATCGGAATCATTGCGGGCCTTGCCGGCGGTGCCGACGGAACCGCTGATACGGCTGGGTATACCTTGGAGGCTGTGCATGGCAATCATCCTTTCTGATTGAAGGAGTGCCATCACTTCTTTACTACTCCAGCACCACGGTCATTTTTTGAAAAAAACCCATGATTGACGCTAGCAGACGGTCGAAGGTTGTCCAGCAAAAAGCCGTCATGGCTGCGCACTACAAATGGGCAGATGACTGAAGAAACGTTTTTTGATTTGAAACAGAGGGGGTTGCGGGAGAGCGTTATGGAGGCAACCCCACCAGCCACACCCCGGCACACAATGTTCCCGCTGTGGCTGCTGCCTTCCGGCTCTGACCAGGTTCACGGGTAATCGTTGCGGGGGGACCGATGGGGTCACCATAACGACGCTCGCCTCTCGGCAAGCCGCGCCATTGTACCGATCTCATCGGAAGTTACAACCGTTGGTTCAGGATTAAAAAATCAAGGGGCTCAAGCACTTGTGCCGCTACAGAATCACGGCTTCATCTGCCCTGCCGCCCTCTTCCTGGATGACCAAGTGAATAAAGTGCAGCTTGGCGATCACCGCCGGCGGCAGCACAAAGGGATAAAAATCCGGCTGGCCCATGCTGCGCGACAGTTCGTTGAGCATGCCGGCCAGTTCAATCCAGGCGTTGACGAACGACAGGAACGCCGTACCGCCTGGGTGTTCGGGGTCGTAAAGGGTGCTGAGGGGAAACGGCTGGTAATCCAGGTCCATCTCGCGGGCACTCATGCCAAAGCCCAGGGCGGTGTCGACGGCGTCCATCATGTGCAGGTAATGGGCCCAGGTTTCGGCCCAGTCTTCCCAAGGGTGCATGGTGGCGTAGGCGCTGACGCAGGTTTGCTGCCAGTCGGGGCGCGGGCCGTTCTGGTAATGATGGTCGAGTGCATCGGCGTAGCTGGCGCGTTCGTCGCCGAACAAGGCGCGAAAAGGTTCAAGCCAGTGGGTATCGGCGATCAGGCGGTCCCAGTAGTAATGGCCGACCTCATGGCGAAAGTGGCCAAGCAGCGTGCGGTAAGGCTCGCGCATTTGTACGCGAACTTTCTCACGGTGGGCGTCGTCGGCTTCCTTGATGTCGAGGGTAATCAGACCGTTGGCGTGGCCCGTCATCGGAGCATTGCCTTCCAGGTCGACGCCGACGAAGTCGAAGGCCAGGCCGTTGTCTTCATCGACGCTCTTAGGCACCACTTGCAGGCCGAGGCTGATCAGTTGCGCCACCAAACGGTGCTTGGCAGTTTCGACCTTGCGCCAGCGTTCGGCGTTTTCCGCGATCGACAGGTCGGGAATGGTGCGGTTCAGACTGCACGCCACGCACAGCGGCGCTGTACTGTGCGCCGGGATCAACCAGTTGCAGGCGGCGGGAGTGTCGAGGTTGGCACAGCGCCGGAAGGCGCCGGCGTCAAGGTTGTCGTCCTGCAGCCAGGTGCCGACAACCGGGCCCGGCTGTAAGGACGATACGCGACTTTGCTGCGGCTGATAACCGAGCAACGCCTGGCAAGCCAGGCACTGACTGTTGCGAAAGAACAGCGATTGGCCACAGCGGCACTGCCACACCTTGCTGTTACGAGATGCGCCCGCCGTGAACGGTGCTGCGATGCGTGAACTGAGTTGCTCGAAGTAGCGGAACATGGCGATCTCTCTCTGGGTGACCAAGACTAGATCATTTCCCGTGAGAGATCGTTCCACGGTGAGGGGGCTGCTGCGCAGGCCGACGCGGGGCAAGCCCGCTCGCCACAATAAGCAGCAGCTCATTCCCCGCTCGCGCGGTCAGACCGTGATGTTGTGCTTGGCCAGGAATGCCACGAACGCTTCTTCGTCCAACACCTTCAAGCCCAGTTCGCTGGCCTTGGCCAATTTCGAGCCAGCGCCCGGCCCGGCCACCACACAGTGGGTTTTCGCCGAGACGGAGCCGGCCACCTTGGCGCCGAGGCTTTCAAGCTTGTCCTTGGCCACATCGCGGCTCATCAGCTCCAGTGAACCGGTGAGCACCCAGGTGTGCCCTGCTTCGGGCAAGCCCTCGACGACCTTCTTCTCGCTCTGCCAGTGCATGCCGAAGTCCTTGAGCTGCTGCTCGATGGCCAGGGCGTGGTTGGCATTGTCTTGGTTGTCAAAAAACTCGCGCACGGCCTTGGCCTGCTTTTCAGGCAGTGCCTGACGCATGTCCAGCCAATCAGCCTGGATCACGCCTTCCAGAGAACCGAATTTTTCCGCCAGTTTCTGCGCAGCGCCCGGCCCAACGCTGGGCACGTGCAGTTTGTCGAGCAAGCCGCCCAAGGTGGTACTGGCGGCGAACTCGGCACTCAGGTCGCCCTGATCCTGCAGTTGCAGGCCGCATTCGTCCGGCGACAACAGCGCGCCAATGACCTCTTGGTTATGGCTGTCTTCAAAGAAGCTGTGAATCTCGTGCGCCACTTCCAGGCCCACGTCGGGCAGGTACGTCAGCACTTCCGGCAGGGCCTTCTGCACACGCTCCAGAGACGCCAGGGAGCGCGCCAGCACCTTGGCGGTCTCCTCGCCCACATCCGGGATGCCCAAGGCGTAGATAAAGCGCGCCAGGGTTGGGGTCTTGCTGTTTTCGATGGCGGTGATCAGCTTCTTGCTGGAAATATCGGCAAAGCCTTCCAGGTCGATGATCTGCTCGTACTTGAGCTTGTAGAGGTCGGCCGGCGAACCGATGAGTTTTTCATCCACCAGCTGCTCGATGGTCTTGTCGCCCAGGCCGTCGATGTCCATGGCCCGGCGCGAGACAAAATGGATAATCGCCTGCTTGAGCTGCGCGCCACAGGCCAGGCGCCCGACGCAGCGGTACACCGCGCCTTCGCTGACGGTTTCCTTGCCCTTGCTGCGCTTGACCAGTTGCGTGCGCTCCACGTGGGAGCCACACACCGGGCAGTTTTCGGGGACCTGTACCGCGCGGGCGTTTTCCGGGCGGCGTTCGGTGACCACCGAGACGACTTGCGGGATCACGTCACCGGCGCGGCGGATGATCACCGTATCGCCGATCATCAGGCCCAGGCGCGCGACTTCATCCATGTTGTGCAAGGTGGCGTTGGACACGGTCACACCCGCGACCTTGACCGGCTTGAGGCGCGCAACGGGGGTGACGGCGCCGGTACGACCGACCTGAAATTCGACGTCGAGCAATTCAGTCAGCTCTTCCATGGCTGGGAATTTATGCGCGATGGCCCAGCGCGGTTCACGCGCGCGAAAACCCAGTTCACGTTGGTCAGCAATGCTGTTGACCTTGAACACCACGCCGTCGATTTCATAACCCAGGCTGTTACGCCGCTCGCCGATATCGCGGTAGTAGTCCAGGCATTCCTGGATACCCTTGGCCAACTTAAGTTCGTGGCTGATCGGCATGCCCCACTTCTGCAACTGCTTCAAGTTGCCGATGTGGGTATCGCTGATGTCTGCGGTGACCTGGCCGATGCCATAGCAGCAGAACTCCAGCGGGCGGCTGGCGGTAATCTTCGAGTCCAACTGGCGCAGGCTGCCAGCCGCCGCGTTGCGCGGGTTGGCAAAGGTCTTGCCGCCGACTTCCAGCTGCGAGGCGTTCAGGCGCTCGAAACCGGCCTTGGACATGAACACTTCGCCGCGCACTTCCAGGGTCGCCGGCCAGCCGCTGCCGTGCAGCTTCAGCGGGATATTGCGCACAGTGCGCACGTTGACGCTGATGTCTTCGCCCGTGGTGCCGTCGCCACGGGTGGCGCCGCGTACCAGTTCACCGTCTTGATACAGCAGGCTGACCGCCAGGCCATCCAGTTTGGGCTCACAGCTGTACTCCACCGCCGCGCCACCGCCAAACAGATCGCCCACCGGCAGGTCGAGGCCTTCGGTGACTCGGCGATCAAATTCGAGCATGGTGGTTTCGTCAAAGGCGTTACCGAGGCTGAGCATCGGTATTTCGTGCTTCACCTGAGTGAACGCCGACAACGCCGCACTGCCGACCCGCTGCGTCGGTGAATCACGCGTGACCAAATCCGGATGCTCGGCTTCCAGGGCTTTGAGCTCGTGGAACAGCCGGTCGTACTCGGCGTCCGGAATGCTCGGCTCGTCGAGCACGTGGTAACGGTAATTGTGCTGATCCAGCTCAGCGCGCAATTGGAGGATGCGGGTATGGGCGGCGGTCATGGGTGTTCTCTCAGAAAGCAAAAGAGCAGCCGAAGCTGCTCAATATGTTAGTGCGCTTATTCTACTGACAACGCTGAAGACCAATCCTCAGCGTTTCTGTGTCAGGGCGCGACGTTCGAACTCGACGATGCGCTGACGGTAGTGTTCGATGGTCTGGGCGGTCAGGACGCTGCGTTGGTCGTCCTTGAGCTCGCCGTTTAGTTCCTGAGACAGCTTGCGGGCCGCGGCCACCATCACGTCGAACGCTTGTTTGGGGTGACGCGGGCCTGGCAGGCCAAGGAAGAAGCTCACCGCCGGGGTGCTGAACAGGTCGATGTCGTCCAGATCGAAGGTGCCCGGCTTGACCGCGTTGGCCATGGAGAACAGCACTTCGCCGTTACCGGCCATGCTTTCGTGACGGTGGAAAATATCCATCTCGCCAAACCGCAAGCCGCTTTCCAGGATGTTCTGCAACAATGCCGGGCCTTTGAAACCGGCGGCGTCGCGGCAGATCACGCTGATCACCAAGACTTCTTCAGCGGCCGGCTGGTCATTGACCGACTGGCGTGGAGCGCTTTTGGTCGGGGTCTCGTCGGGGAAATCGTCATCACGGCTGCTGAAGCTCGGGCCATCATCGACGTCAAGGTTCAGGTCGCCCTGATGCGGCTCGGCAACCGCGGCGCTGCCGCGTTTGCCACGTTTGGAAGACGGTTCGCGGGCTTCACGCACCGGCGCACTCATCGACGGCAAGTCGTGTTCGTCCAGTTGCGGCTCTTTATGGGTATCCAGCACGCGAGGCGGCCCCAGCAGTTCGGCGCTGCCATCATCGTCAGGCAAGTTGGACAGGTTGCGGTCCAGACGGAACTTGAGCTTGCCCTTGCCACCGCGCATGCGGCGCCAGCCATCAAAAAGAATACCGGCAATGACAATAATGCCGATGACGATCAGCCACTCGCGCAGACCGATTTCCATGTAATCCCGTGCCTCTAATAAAAAATGCTGAAAAATAAGGGGTTTAGCAACATCCAAACCGCTTTAAAACGTGGCGCCAACTCTATGTTCTGACTGACGTTTTGCCCACGCATACGAGGAATTGACAATAAACTAGCACGACCTTCGATAACTTTACACAGTTGGCGCGAAATGTGTCGATTTGCCATGTTTGGGCCACATGAAAGATCGCTTGCGCCAGCCGCCAACTGTGAGCTTCAAGCTGCAAGCTCTAAGCCTCAAACACGTGTAACCAGCAACTCGCCGCTAGGCATCCACCAGTGCCATCGCTTCTTCCACATCCACCGCCACCAAACGCGAACAACCGGGTTCGTGCATCGTTACACCCATCAATTGATCGGCCATTTCCATGGCGATCTTGTTGTGGGTGATATAGATGAACTGCACGGTCTGGGACATCTCTTTAACCAACCGAGCGTAGCGTCCAACGTTAGCGTCATCCAGCGGGGCGTCAACTTCGTCGAGCATGCAAAACGGCGCCGGGTTCAACTTGAAGATCGCAAATACCAGCGCCAATGCCGTCAGTGCCTTTTCGCCACCGGACAACAAATGGATGGTGCTGTTCTTCTTGCCCGGAGGCCGCGCCATGATCGTCACCCCTGTATCGAGTAGATCTTCGCCCGTCAGTTCCAAGTAAGCGCTGCCACCACCGAAAACTTTCGGGAATAACGCCTGTAAACCGCCATTAATCTGATCAAAGGTATCTTTGAAGCGATTACGGGTTTCCTTGTCGATCTTGCGGATCACATTTTCCAAAGTGTCCAGGGCTTCCACCAGATCGGCGTCCTGGGCATCCAGATAACGTTTGCGCTCGGACTGCTGCTGATACTCGTCGATGGCTGCGAGGTTGATCGCGCCGAGTCGCTGAATACGCGCAGCAATCCGTTCAAGTTCTTCTTCGGCATCTTTCTCGTTGGCCTGGGCGGTCAACGTATTAAGCACGCCGTGCAGGTCGTAGCCGTCTTCCAGCAACTGGTCCTGCAGGGTCTTGCGGCGAACCGTCAGGGCCTGCCATTCCATGCGCTGCTGTTCGAGCTGGCCGCGAATCAACTGCGATTGCTGCTCGGCCTGGGTCCGGCGTTTTTCCGCATCGCGCAGTTCGCGATCGGCGTCTTCCAGGGCGATCTGCGCAGTCTTGAGTTCTTCGTCGACGGTCATGCGCTTGTCGAGCAATTCTTCGAGCTTGAGCCGCAATTCTTCCAGCGGCGCTTCGCCTTCCTCCAGGTTGAGGCTCAGTTGCTCGCGCTTTTCGGTGAGGCGTTCGGATTGCATCTCCAGGCGCTCAAGGGCCTGACGCGTGGACGCGTGCTGAGCCTGCAACGAACCGAGGCGCACCGCCAATTGGTGAGCGTGATCCTTGTGCTGGCGCGCTTCCTGACGCACGCGGTCAAGGCGTTCGCGCAGGCTGTCGCGCTGGGCCAGCAGCAGTTCGCGCTGCTCGGTGTCCAGCGCCATGCTGTCGAGGGCTTCCTGCAGTTGCAGGCGCGCCTCACCGATTTGTTCGTGCTCAAGGGCGCGTTGCTCGCCCATCTCCGCCACTTCTTCATCAAGACGGGTGCGGCGCAGGGTCAGTTGCTCGACCTTGGCCTTGCTCGCCGACAATTGGGCCTTGAGTTCACCTTGCTGGCGCGCTTCGTCCTGCAACAAGCGGCGCAGGTGTTCGCGGCCGGTCTCTTGCTGGCGCTGGGTGGCGCGCAGGGTTTGCAGTTCGGTTTCCAGGCGTTCGAGGGTGGCTTCGCGTTCTTCGCGCTCGGCGCTCAGGTTGACGATTTCCTGGCCACGGGCCAATACGCCGCTTTCCGCTTCGCTGGCACGGCGCACACGCAGGAAGTGGCGACCCACCCAATAACCATCGCGGCTGATCAGGCTTTCGCCCGCGCCCAATTGGCCGCGCTGCGCCAGGGCTTGCTCCAGGGAATCCACCGGTTTGACCTGCCCCAGCCAGGGCGACAGGTCAATCGCCGCCTCGACCTTGTCCAGCAAACTGCCCGGCACGCGCGTGCCATCGGCCGCCGGGCTGAGCAAACGCAGATCGCCCTGAGTAAAGCCGGCCAGGTCGAACCCACCAAAATCGTCGACCAGCACCGCCTGCAGGTCGGCGCCGAGCACGGTCTCTACCGCCAGCTCCCAACCCGCTTCAACTGCTAACCCTTCCGCCAGGCGCGGTCGCTCGGCCAAATGCTGGTCGCGCAGCCACTCGGCAGTGCCGGTGCCCGGGTCCAGCGCGGCTTGCTGCAAGGCCTCCAGCGACGCCAATCGGCCGTTCAGCCGCTGCAAATCGCCCTGGGCCTGCTGCTGCGACTGGGTCGCCTGTTGCAGTTGCTGACGCAATTGCTCCAGGCGCTCCACTTGTTGTTCTTCGCTGGCTTCGAGCTCTTCCAGCGTCATCTCGCTTTCGGCCAGTTGCTCGCTCAGCTCCATGATCGCCGCGTCTTCCGGGTCGGCGGCGAGCAACACGCGCTCTTCCTGCAGACGCCGTTGGCGCTCGGCCAGACGCTCCATGCTGGTTTCCAACTGCTGGATGCGCGACTGCTGCACCTCAGCCTGGCGGCGCGGCTCGGCGGATTGCAGGTTGAAAGCGTCCCACTGCTCCTGCCAGCCGTGCATGGTGGTTTCGGCCTCTTCCAGGGCGGCGGCGGCTTCTTCGGCGGCGGCACTGGTGATTTCCTGCTCGGGGGTGAGCATGTCCAGCTCTTCGCCGAGGGTCAGCAGCAAGGTGCGGTCATGGCCCAGGTGCGATTCGGTCTCCAGGCGCGCGCGCTCGGCTTCCTTCAAATCATCTTGCAGTTGGCGCAGACGCTGCTGGCCATGCTGAATGCTCTGCTCGACCCGGGCGATGTCGCCACCCACCGAATAGAAGCGGCCCTGCACCAGATTGAAGCGCTCGGACAGGTCATGGTGACCGTCACGCAGGCGCTCGATGCTGGCGTCGGCATTGCGCTGTTCGGCCACCAGCGCTTCAAAGCTGATTTCCTGGGTGCCGATGATCGCTTCGCGCTGGCCGACCTGATCGTTCAGCGCCTGCCAGCGCAGGGCCGAGAGTTGCGCCTTGAGCTGGCGTTCTTCGCCCTTGTATTCCTGATACTTCTCGGCGGCCTGGGCCTGGCGGTGCAGGCGCTCCAACTGGCGCTCCAGCTCTTCGCGCAGGTCGGTCAGGCGGGCGAGGTTTTCGTGGGTGCGGCGGATACGGTTTTCGGTCTCGCGGCGGCGCTCCTTGTACTTGGAGATGCCGGCTGCTTCTTCAATGAAATTACGCAGGTCTTCGGGCTTGGCTTCGATCAGCTTGGAGATCATGCCCTGCTCGATGATCGAGTAGCTGCGCGGGCCCAAGCCGGTGCCGAGGAAGATGTCGGTGATGTCCCGGCGCCGGCACTTGGTGCCGTTGAGGAAGTAGCTGTTCTGGCTGTCGCGCGTCACTTTGCGGCGAATGGAAATTTCCGCGTACGCCGCGTATTCGCCGATCAGGGTGCCGTCGGAGTTGTCGAACACCAGCTCGATGCTGGCCTGACTCACCGGTTTACGGCTGGTGGAGCCATTGAAGATGACGTCGGTCATCGACTCGCCGCGCAGGTTTTTTGCCGAACTCTCGCCCATCACCCAGCGAACGGCGTCGATGATGTTCGACTTGCCGCAGCCATTGGGCCCCACCACTGCCGCCATGTTACTGGGGAAGTTCACCGTGGTCGGGTCGACGAAGGATTTGAACCCCGCCAGTTTGATGCACTTGAGCCGCACGTTTAGGCGTCCGCCAACGCAGCGATGACCAATGAACAACTGCGCTGGCCGTAGGCGGACAGCACCAGGCGAATCTGCGCCAGGTCACGCGCCAGCACGGCGGCGAGCAGTTGCTCGAACAGCGCCAGGTACTCGCTCATGGACGCCTTGCGCTGATCCAGCGCCAGGTAATAGGCGCGGTTCATCGCCGGCTGCAGGTTCTCGACGGTTTCCTGCAAATACGGGTTGTTGGCAAAAGGGTACGCGGCGCGCATCACGTTGAAGCTTTCTTCGACGAAGGCGCGGATGTCCTGACGCTCAAAACTGTTCACCAGACGCAGCTGGATCTGCAGGAACGGCGTCATGTCGGCCTGCACCTTCCAGCCCTCGGCCACCGCATTGCCGAGCAGGATGTACAACTCGCCCATCAGCGTGCACAGGCTCTGCACCTTGTGCGCGGTGAGCTCGGTGACGTGGGCGCCACGGCGCGGCAGGATCGCGATCAGGTGGCGGCGCTCGAGGATCAATAAGGCTTCACGCACGGAACCACGGCTGACATTGAGCGCCAGCGTAACTTTCTGTTCCTGGATCCGCTCCCCAGGCTTGAGATCGCCGCGAATGATACGTTCGGCGAGGTGGTGAGCAATTTGCTCGGCGAGACTGTCCGGCGCCTTGAACGTCATGTTTTCCCTTCAGAATCTTCTATCAGTACAAGCGCGGCAGTGTAGCGCATTGGCCCGCTGATGGCGCTACGCCCACGGTGGCGAATTTGGCATGAAATAAGCAGCGATGAAAACCCACAAGCCGCCAAAAACAACGGTTCCAGAAGACTGGACCATAATTGAAAGTGTTGTGACCGTAATTTCTTGACCTCCTGGTCAGAAAATCATTGACCGAAAAGTCAGACATGACTAGATTCGGCGCAAAGCGGTTAACAACAATAATGAGTCTGCGAGGCCTTCCGTGATCCAGTTTTTACTCAACCAGGAACTCCGTAGTGAGCACGCCCTGGACCCCAACCTGACCGTGCTCAACTATTTGCGTGAGCACGTGGGCAAACCCGGTACCAAGGAAGGCTGCGCCAGCGGCGATTGCGGGGCGTGCACCGTCGTGGTCGGCGAGTTGCACCGCGACGAACAAGGCGCGGAGCAGATTCGTTATCGCAGCCTCAACTCATGCCTGACCTTTGTGTCGTCGCTGCACGGCAAACAGCTGATCAGCGTTGAAGACCTCAAGCACCAGGGCCAACTGCACAGCGTGCAAAAAGCCATGGTCGAGTGCCACGGCTCGCAATGCGGCTTTTGCACACCGGGCTTTGTGATGTCGTTGTTTGCCCTGCAAAAGAACAGCGACGCCCCCGACAGCCAAAAAGCCCACGAAGCGCTGGCCGGCAATTTGTGCCGTTGCACCGGCTACCGCCCGATCCTGGCCGCCGCCGAACAGGCCTGCTGCAACAAACCCGTCGACCAGTTTGACAGCCGCCAGGCCGAGACCATCGCGCGCCTCAAAGCCATTGCGCCAACGCAGACCGGCGAACTCAACAGTGGCGACAAACGCTGCCTGGTGCCGCTGACCGTCGCCGACCTGGCCGACCTCTACGACGCCTACCCGCAAGCCCGGCTGCTGGCCGGCGGCACCGACCTGGCGCTGGAAGTCACGCAGTTTCATCGCACGCTGCCGGTGATGATCTACGTCGGCAATATCGAAGAAATGAAGCGCATCGAACGCTTCGACGACCGCCTGGAAATCGGCGCCGCCACCGCCCTCTCCGACTGCTACACCGCGCTGCACCACGAATACCCGGACTTCGGCGACCTGCTGCACCGCTTCGCCTCCCTGCAAATCCGCAACCAGGGCACCTTGGGCGGCAACATCGGCAACGCTTCGCCGATTGGTGATTCGCCGCCGCTGCTGATCGCCCTGGGTGCGCAGATCGTGCTGTGCAAAGGCAATGTGCGCCGCACCCTGGCGCTGGAAGACTACTTCATCGACTACCGCGTCACCGCGCGTCAGGACAGCGAATTCATCGAGAAAATCATCGTGCCCAAGGGCCACACACTGTTCCGTGCCTACAAGGTGTCCAAGCGCCTGGACGATGATATTTCTGCGGTGTGCGCCGCCTTCAACCTGAAGATCGAGAACGGCGTGATCAACCAGGCACGCGTCGCCTTCGGGGGCATGGCCGCTACGCCCAAACGCGCGAAAAGCTGCGAAGCCGTGCTGGTGGGCGCCACCTGGAACGCCGCCACGGTGGAAAAAGCCTGCGCCGCCCTGGCCGAGGATTTCACCCCGCTGTCGGACTTTCGCGCCAGCAAGGAATACCGCCTGCTCAGCGCACAGAACCTGCTGCGCAAATACTTCATCGAACTGCAAACGCCGCACATCGAGACTCGGGTGACCGCTTATGTCTAACCATCACGCCGTCGTTAAAACCCAGGCCGAACTCGCCGAGCTGTTCGCCCAGGACCTGACCTCCGGGGTCGGCCGCAGCGTCAAGCACGACAGCGCCGCCAAGCATGTGTCCGGCGAGGCGCAGTACATCGATGACCGCCTGGAATTTCCCAACCAACTGCACCTGTATGCGCGCATGTCCGACCGTGCCCACGCCCGCATCCTCAGCATCGACACCGCGCCCTGCTACGCCTTTGACGGCGTGCGTATCGCGATCACCCACGAAGACGTGCCGGGCCTGAAAGACATCGGCCCGCTGATGCCCGGCGACCCGTTGCTGGCCATCGACACGGTGCAGTTTGTCGGCCAGGTGGTGCTGGCCGTGGCCGCGCGCGACCTGGAAACCGCACGCAAAGCGGCCATGGCGGCGGTGATCGAATACGAAGACCTGGAGCCGGTGCTGGACGTGGTCGAGGCCTTTCGCAACAAGCATTTCGTGCTCGACAGCCACACTCACCAACGCGGTGATTCGGCGGGTGCACTGGCCACGGCGAAAAACCGTATCCAGGGCACGCTGCACATCGGCGGCCAGGAACACTTCTACCTGGAAACCCAGATCTCGTCGGTGATGCCCACCGAAGACGGCGGCATGATCGTCTATTGCTCCACGCAAAACCCCACCGAAGTGCAGAAGTTGGTGGCCGAAGTGCTCGACGTGTCGATGAACAAAATCGTCGTCGACATGCGCCGCATGGGCGGCGGTTTCGGCGGCAAGGAAACCCAGGCCGCCAGCCCCGCCTGCCTGTGCGCGGTGGTAGCGCGCCTCACCGGCCAGCCGACCAAAATGCGCCTGCCGCGCGTCGAAGACATGCTGATGACCGGCAAGCGTCACCCGTTTTATATCGAATACGACGTGGGCTTTGACGACACGGGTCGCCTGCACGGGATCAACCTGGAACTGGCGGGTAACTGCGGCTGCTCGCCAGACTTGTCGAACTCGATTGTCGACCGCGCGATGTTCCACGCCGACAATTCGTATTACCTGGGCGACGCCACCGTTAATGGCCATCGTTGCAAGACCAACACGGCCTCCAACACCGCGTATCGCGGCTTCGGGGGGCCACAAGGCATGGTCGCCATCGAGGAAGTGATGGACGCCATCGCTCGGCACCTGGGTCTGGACCCATTGGCGGTGCGCAAGGCCAATTACTACGGCAAGACCGAGCGCAACGTCACCCACTACTACCAGACCGTCGAGCACAACATGCTCGAAGAGATGACCGCCGAGCTTGAAGCCAGCAGCCAATACGCCGAGCGCCGCGAAGCGATCCGCCTGTACAACGCCCACAGCCCGATCCTGAAAAAAGGCCTGGCGCTGACGCCGGTGAAGTTCGGTATTTCGTTTACCGCCAGCTTCCTGAACCAGGCCGGTGCGCTGATCCACATCTACACCGACGGCAGCATCCATTTGAACCACGGCGGCACCGAAATGGGCCAGGGCTTGAACACCAAGGTCGCGCAAGTGGTGGCCGAAGTGTTCCAGGTCGACATCGACCGCGTGCAGATCACCGCCACCAACACCGACAAGGTGCCCAACACCTCGCCCACCGCGGCTTCCAGCGGTGCCGACCTGAACGGCAAGGCTGCGCAGAACGCCGCCGAAACCATCAAGCAGCGCCTGGTGGAGTTTGCCGCACGCAAGTACGACGTGAGTGAAGCGGATGTGGAATTTCACAATGGTCACGTGCGTGTACGCGACCAGATCCTGACCTTTGAGAGCCTGATCCAGCAGGCGTATTTCGCCCAGGTCTCGCTGTCGAGCACCGGTTTCTACAAGACCCCGAAAATCTTCTACGACCGCAGCCAGGCGCGTGGGCGGCCGTTCTATTACTTCGCGTTCGGCGCGGCCTGCTGCGAAGTGATCGTCGACACACTCACCGGCGAATACAAGATGTTGCGCACCGACATCCTGCACGACGTGGGCGCCTCGCTGAACCCGGCCATCGACATCGGCCAGGTAGAAGGCGGCTTTATCCAGGGCATGGGCTGGCTGACCATGGAAGAGCTGGTGTGGAACAACAAAGGCAAGCTGATGACCAACGGTCCCGCCAGCTACAAGATCCCGGCCGTGGCTGACATGCCCCTGGATTTACGCGTAAAGCTGGTAGAAAACCGCAAGAACCCGGAGGACACGGTGTTCCATTCCAAGGCCGTGGGTGAGCCGCCGTTCATGCTCGGGATCGCCTCGTGGTGCGCGATCAAGGATGCCGTGGCGAGTGTGGGTGAGTATCGCCATCAGCCCAAAATTGATGCGCCGGCCACACCCGAGCGGGTGTTGTGGGGGTGTGAGCAGATGCGGCAGTTGCAGGCGGCAAAGGCTGTTGAGGCTGAAACCGAGATGGCTTCGCTCTAAGACCGAGGTGCTGCCATCGCAGGCAAGCCAGCTCCCACATTTGATGGTGTTCACACATCAAAATGTGGGAGGGGGCTTGCCCCCGATAGCGGCCTGACAGACGCCACAAGAGGTGACTATGAACAACTGGATCAGCGCCCTCGCCGACCTGCAGAACCGCGGCGAACCCTGCGTGCTGGTGACCATCATCGAAGAGCTCGGCTCCACGCCGCGCAATGCCGGCTCGAAGATGGTGATCAGCGCCGCGCAGACCTTCGACACCATCGGTGGCGGGCACCTGGAATACAAGGCGATGCAGATCGCCCGCGACATGCTCGTGCGCGGCCAGCAAAACACGCATCTGGAGCGCTTCAGCCTCGGTGCAAGCCTGGGCCAGTGCTGCGGCGGTGTGACTGTGCTGCTGTTCGAACCCATGGGCCAGGTGCAGGCGCACATTGCAGTGTTTGGCGCCGGCCATGTCGGCCGCGCGTTGGTGCCGCTGTTGGCGAGCCTGCCGTGCCGGGTGCGCTGGATCGATTCCCGCGACCAGGAGTTTCCGGAAGACATTCCCCAGGGCGTGCGTAAAATCGTCAGCGAGGAGCCGGTCGACGAAATTGCCGACCTGCCAGTGGGCAGTTACTGCATCGTCATGACCCACAATCACGCGCTGGACCTGGAACTGACCGCCGCGCTGCTCAAGCGCAATGACTTTGCCTACTTCGGCCTGATCGGCTCGAAAACCAAACGGGTCAAGTTCGAACACCGCCTGCGTGATCGCGGCTTCGACACCGCGCAACTGCAACGCATGCGCTGCCCGATGGGCCTCACCGAGGTGAAGGGCAAACTGCCGGTGGAGATCGCCATCTCCATCGCCGGCGAAATCATCGCCACCTATAACGCCAATTTCGGCCAGCACACCGCGAGCGCCGAACCCATTGCCAAACTGCTGCCGGCCTCGCGCCGCAGCCAAGCACTCTAAATTGAGAACACCATGCCTTTGACTCGCAAAGCCTACCGTGCCGCCATCTTGCACAGCATCGCCGACCCTGCTGAAGTGGGGATCGAAGCGTCCTATGAGTATTTCGAAGACGGCCTGCTGGTGATCGATAACGGCCAGATCAGCGCCCTGGGCCACGCCAGCGATTTGCTGCCGACGCTGCCCGCCGATATCGACGTCACCCATTACCAGAATGCGCTGATCACGCCGGGCCTGATCGACACCCATATCCACCTGCCGCAAACCGGCATGGTCGGCGCCTATGGCGAGCAGTTGCTGGATTGGCTCAACACCTACACCTTCCCGTGTGAAAGCCAGTTCGCCGACAAGGCCCATGCCGAAGAAGTCGCAGACATCTTCATCAAGGAACTGCTGCGCAACGGCACCACCACGGCGCTGGTGTTCGGCAGCGTGCACCCGCAATCAGTCAATTCATTTTTTGAAGCGGCCGAGAAACTCGACCTGCGCATGATCGCCGGCAAGGTAATGATGGACCGCAACGCGCCGGACTATCTGACCGACACCGCCGAATCCGGCTACCAGGAAAGCAAGGCGCTGATCGAACGCTGGCACGGCAAGGGCCGTTTGCACTACGCGGTCACGCCACGTTTTGCCCCGACCAGCACCCCGGCGCAACTGACGCTGGCCGGGCAATTGCTGGGCGAATACCCGGACCTGTACATGCAGACTCACATCAGTGAAAACCTGCAGGAAGTGGCATGGGTGAAAGAACTGTTCCCGGAGCGCAAGGGCTATCTGGACGTGTATGACCACTACAAATTGCTGGGTGAGCGCTCGGTGTTTGCCCACGGCGTGCACCTGTGCGATGACGAGTGCGCGCGCCTCGCCGAAACGGGTTCGGCGGTAGCGTTCTGCCCGACCTCGAACTTCTTCCTCGGCAGCGGTTTGTTCAATCTGCCGATGGCCGAGAAGCACAAGCTGAATGTCGGCCTGGGCACTGACGTGGGCGGCGGTACCAGCTTCTCGCTGCTGCAAACGTTGAACGAGGCCTACAAGGTCATGCAGTTGCAGGGCGCGCGGTTGAGCCCGTTCAAGTCGCTGTACCTGGCCACCTTGGGTGGCGCGCGAGCGCTGCGTTTGGAAGACAAGATCGGCACGCTGCAGCCGGGTACCGATGCGGACTTTTTGGTATTGGATTACAACGCCACGCCGCTGCTCAGCTATCGCTTGAAGCAGGCCAATAATATTGCCGAGACGTTGTTTGTGCTGATGACGCTGGGGGATGACCGGGCGGTGTTGCAGACATATGCGGCCGGCAATCTCGTGCATCAACGCTGATCTAAAGCACACCGAGAAACAAATGTGGGAGCGGGCTTGCTCGCGAATACGGAGTGTCAGTCACCAAACGCATTGACTGATCTACCGCATTCGCGAGCAAGCCCGCTCCCACATTTCTGGCCCTGGTGAGTCAGGGAAATTACAGTTTTACGGACGAGCGTCCCGGCTTTTTCGTCTGCAACAAATGCGAGAACACCGCGTGCAAATCGTCCGACGCGCTTTCCTCATCGAGGTTGAGCTTGCTGTCGATGTGATCCATGTGGTGCATCATCAAATTCACCGCCAACGTTGCATCGCGTGCTTCGATCGCATCGATCAGCTGCGTGTGCTCATCGTAGGAACAGTGCGAGCGGTTGCCGCTTTCGTACTGGGCGATGATCAACGAGGTCTGCGACACCAGGCTGCGCTGGAAGCTGATCAGCGGCGCGTTCTTCGCCGCCTCGGCCAGCTTGAGGTGGAATTCGCCGGAGAGGCGGATACCGGCACCGCGGTCGCCGCGGGAGAAGCTGTCGCGCTCGTCGTTGACCATCTGGCGCAGCTCGGCCAGCTGTTCGGCCGTGGCGTGCTGCACTGCCAATTCCGTGATCGCCCGTTCGACCAGACGCCGGGCCAAAAATACCTGACGCGCTTCTTCTACACTCGGGCTCGCCACCACCGCACCACGATTGGGCCGCAGCAGTACCACGCCTTCATGGGCCAGACGCGAGAGCGCGCGGCGAATGATGGTGCGGCTGACGCCGAAGATTTCGCCCAGTGCCTCTTCACTCAACTTGGTTCCGGGCGCCAGGCGTTGTTCAAGGATGGCCTCGAAGATATGCGCGTAAACGATATCGTCCTGGGTTCCGCTGCGACCGGCCTTGCCGGCTCGCGGTTGTTTCTTGAGAGGTTGCAACTGTTCGTTCATGGGCACTCGGGTTTGGAGAACGGCGGCGAATTAACGGTAATACGGCAAGCGCAGGTTGCTGGCAAGTATCACCTAAAAACAGGGCACATTGTACACAACCCAATGCGCCAACACACTGTACGGCTGTTTGCAGCGTCGGCTGTATCGCAACGAGTAGTTACGTTTGAGTTTAGGCTTGAATCTGCGCCTTCACTGACAAATACCCAGGTAAAAGGAACACCTCTCCATGAACGACGCCACCCAAGCGCCTTTGCGCCCGTTGGCCGACACTTCTGCGTCGGCCATCGTCGCCGGCTTCATTGCCATGATGACCGGCTACACCAGCTCGCTGGTCCTGATGTTTCAGGCCGGCCAGGCCGCCGGGTTGACCACGGCGCAGATTTCTTCGTGGATCTGGGCCATCTCCATCGGCATGGCGGTGTGCAGCATCGGCTTGTCCCTGCGCTATCGCACGCCCATCACCATTGCCTGGTCCACACCCGGCGCGGCGCTGTTGATCACCAGCCTGGGCGGCGTGAGTTACGGCGAGGCCATTGGTGCCTACATCACCTGCGCCGTGCTGGTGACGCTGTGCGGGCTGACCGGCAGTTTCGAAAAACTGGTCAAGCGCATCCCGTCGTCGCTGGCGGCGGCCTTGCTGGCGGGAATCCTGTTCAAGATCGGCAGCGAGATTTTCGTCGCCGCGCAGCATCGCACCGGCCTGGTGCTGGGGATGTTTTTCACTTACCTGATCATCAAGCGCCTGTCACCACGCTATGCGGTGCTCGCCGCGCTGGTGCTTGGCACTGTGCTGTCGGGGCTGATGGGGTTGCTGGATTTCAGTGGTTTTCACCTCGAAGTGGCGATACCGGTGTGGACCACGCCGCATTTCTCGCTGGCGGCGACCATCAGTATCGGCATTCCGCTGTTCGTGGTGGCAATGACCTCGCAGAACATGCCCGGCGTCGCCGTGCTGCGTGCCGATGGCTACACCGTGCCCGCCTCGCCTTTGATCACCGCCACCGGCCTGGCCTCGCTGGTGCTCGCCCCCTTCGGCTCCCACGGCATCAACCTGGCGGCAATCAGCGCGGCCATCTGCACCGGGCCGCATGCCCATGAAGACCGCAACAAGCGCTACACCGCCGCGGTGTGGTGCGGTGTGTTCTACGGGATTGCCGGGGTATTTGGCGCGACCTTGGCGGCATTGTTCGCAGCATTGCCAAAGGAACTGGTGCTGTCGATTGCAGCGCTGGCGTTGTTTGGCTCGATCATCAATGGCTTGAGCATCGCCATGAATGAGCCGAAGGAACGCGAAGCGGCGCTGATCACCTTTATGGTCACCGCGTCAGGCTTGACGTTGTTTTCCATCGGTTCGGCGTTCTGGGGGATTGTGGCGGGGGTGTTGACGCTGCTGATTCTGAACGGGCGCAAGGCATAAAAAAACGGCGACCCGAAGGTCGCCGTTTTTTTCAGTATCACTTAGCCGCGTTGATCGGCTTTTCTGGATACCACACGTCCAGCAACGGGCTGACTTCAGCCTTGGTCAGCTCGGAACGGGTTTTCAGCCAGGCTTCAACAGCAGCACGCTGCTCTTCGGAGACCGAGCCACGCTTCTGCAGGCAAACCAGACCGTAGTCATCGCCGCCGACATAGCCCAGACCGTTGGCTTCCATGGCTTCTTTGATGAATGCTTCGAGGAAAGCGTCGATAGCTTCTTCACTCAGGCCTTCGTTGAAGTCCAGGTTCAGTTCGAAACCCAGCTCTTGAAATTCATCAACGCACAGTTTTTTGCGCAGACGCTGGGAACGGTTAGTCGCCATTGGAACAATCCTCATAAGTAATAACGGGCGGCACTTTAGCAGTTTAAGGCAAGGATTGCCCGACTCTCTGGGACAGGCGGCTATCTGTCTGCAAAAAAACGCGCAATACCAGCTATCGTTCAGCTACAACTGGATCCACCTTGGGGCATAATGCCGACACTTTCGTGACCAATGAGGGATTTTCTTCCATACCCCTCGCCTTTTTCACCCTTCTCAGCAGTAGGGTTTTATTCCTTATGATCAAATCTTTTCGTTCCGTGTTATTGGCCAGCGTTCTTCTTCCACTGGCCTTTTCCGCCGCTGCCGCCCCAATCAACAACACCCTGCCACCCAACGTTGCGCAGGCCCTGCAGAAAGCCAAGCTACAAAATACCGCGCTGTCGCTGGTGATGCTGCCCCTCACCGGCCCCGGTACCCCCACCGTGTTCAACGCCGACGTGTCGGTGAACCCGGCCTCCACCATGAAGCTGGTCACCACTTACGCTGCCCTGGAAATGCTCGGCCCCAACCATCAGTGGAAGACCGAGTTCTACACCGACGGCACCCTCAGCGGTGGCGTCTTGCACGGCAACCTTTACCTGAAGGGCGGCGGCGACCCGAAGCTGAACATGGAAAAACTCTGGCTGCTGATGCGCGACCTGCGTGCCAATGGCGTGCAGCAAGTCACCGGCGACCTGGTGCTCGACCGCAGCTTCTTCAACCAGCCGCAATTGCCCGAATTCAATGACGACGGCAATGACGAGAACAAGCCGTTCCTGGTCAAGCCCGACGCCCTGCTGGTCAACCTCAAGGCCCTGCGCTTCGTAACCCGCAATGATTCGGGCCGCGTGATCGTATCGGTCGAACCGCCGATTGCCAGCATTCGCATCGACAACCAGGTGAAAGTCTCCAACGCCAAGCAATGCACCGGCGACGTGCGCTACAGCCCGGTCACCGCCGCCGACGGCAGTGTCACCGTGACGGTCAGCGGCCAACTGGGCGATGGCTGCAGTTCGCAGACTTACCTGTCGCTGCTCGACCACGCCACCTACACCGCCGGCGCGGTGCGTGCGATCTGGCAGGAATTGGGTGGCACCATCCAGGGCCGCGACATCCAGGCGCCCGTGCCCAAGGACGCCAAAGTACTCGCCCGTGCCTTCTCGCCGGACCTGGCGGAAATCATCCGCGACATCAACAAATACAGTAACAACACCATGGCTCAGCAGCTGTTCCTGAGCCTGGGCGCGCAATTTCGCAACGATGCCGACGGCGACGACGCCAAGGCTGCGCAACGTGTGGTCCGTCAGTGGCTGGCGAAGAAAGGCATCACCGCGCCGCACCTCGTCATGGAGAACGGCTCCGGCCTGTCGCGCGCCGAACGTGTCAGCGCCCGCGAGATGGCGGCCATGCTGCAAGCCGCCTGGAAAAGCCCGTACGCGGCGGAATACATCAGCTCGCTACCGATTGCCGGCACCGACGGCACCATGCGTAAACGCCTGAAGACCACCGCCATGCGCGGCGAAGCCCACGTCAAGACTGGCACCCTGAACACCGTGCGTGCCATCGCCGGATTCAGCCGTGACAACAATGGCAACACCTGGGTGGTGGTGGCGATCCTCAACGATTCGAAACCGTGGGGCGCCTCATCAGTACTGGACCAGGTGCTGCTGGACCTGTATCGCCAGCCGAAGCTGGCGGCGGCTGCGCCGGTGCTCTAAAGGCAACACAGATCAAATGTGCGAGCGGGCTTGCCTGCGATAGCGGTGTATCAGTGTCAGATTCGCTGACTGACACGCTGCAATCGCAGGCAAGCCAGCCCCCAACATGAATGCGCGCCGTCTGAAAAAATCTGTCAATCAAGCCCTGATTCGCTCAGCCTCCACCCGGTCCCTGCCCGCCTGCTTGGCCCTATACACCGCCGAGTCCGCCCGCAGCAGCAGCCCGTCAATGCCGTCATCGATCCGCCAACTGGCCACACCGAAGCTGGCGGTCACGATGCCCACCGTTTCCATCGGCGCACTGCGCAACGACTGCCACAACTCCATCGCCAGGCTGTACGCCTGCTCGCAATCAGTGTGCGGGCACAACACCACGAACTCTTCGCCGCCCAGTCGGCAAAACACATCCGTGCGCCGCAGGCGCTGACTGATGCGCTTGCACACCTCCTGCAACACCCCATCGCCTACCGCGTGACCGTACTGGTCGTTGATGCGCTTGAAGTGGTCGATATCCAGCATGATCAACGACAGCGCCCCACTGGTGCGGTTGAGCCTGAGCATCTCGACCTTGAGACGATCCTGGAAATAACGCCGGTTATGAATGCCCGTCAGCGAATCGGTAATGGACAGCGCGCGCAGCTCTTCCTCCACCCGCTTGAGATCGGAAATATCCGACACGTAGCCATGCCACAGCGTACCGCCGCCCGGCAGTTCTTCAGGCGTGGCTTCGCCGCGAATCCAGCGCAGGCCGCGTTGTGGCAACAGCACGCGGTATTCTTCGCGCCAGTGGCTCAGCTGCAACGCCGACAAGCGTATCGACAGGCGGACCCGCTCGACGTCCTGGGGATGAATGCGCTCGAAGACCTTGGCCGCGTCCTGTTGCAACACGCCGGTTTCGATTTCATAGATATCGCGCATGCCATCGCTGGCATAGATAAAACGCCCGTTGCCCTGAGGCTCGAGGGTGAACTGGAAGATCCCGCCGGGCACATGGGCACTGAGTTTTTTCAGCAAACGATCGCGCGCCGCCAACGCCTCGTAGGCGCGTTTCTGCTCGGTGACATCCAGGTAAATCGCCAGATGCCCGATCCACAAGCCATGGTCATCCAGCAATACGGTGCCGAGCATGTTCACCGTCAAGGGGCTGCCATTTTCACGTAACAGGGTCCACTCTCGCGCCTGGTGCAGGTGGTCCGGGCTCTCCACCAACATCGCCTGGCTTGGCGGGATGCGCTTGCCCATGGCCGCGCTCAAACGGGTGGCGCGCGCTTCGAGCTCAGCGGCCAGGTGCAGGCTTTCCAGGGTCATGCGCCCCAGTACCTGGTCGGACGTATACCCCAGCATTTGCTCGGCCCCGGCATTGAACGTGTTGATCACCCCGCGCAAGTCAGTGGCGATGATCGCGACCTGCGTGGCAGCATTCAGCACGCTGCGCAATTGCCCGTGCGCACCGCGCAATTCCTGTTCACGCAGGCGCAACTGCTCGGTGCGCTGCTCGACCAGTTTCAGCGCGCGCTGGCGTTGGCTGACCACCACATACAACAAGGCACTGAGCAGCAGGCTGAGCAACCCGCCCATGGTCAGGATGGTGCTCATCGAGGAGTGGTTGGCCTGATCGAAGACCTGGCTGCCACGCAACGTGAGGGCATACACATGGTCGCCGAGGGTCAAACGGCGCGCGGCGCTGAGGTCGCTGGCGCCCACCGCATTGCTCGAGGCATACAGCACGCGCTGCTGGGCGTCGGAGGTATCGACGATCTGCATCACCAAGTTGTCGCGGTTCGGCTTGGGCAAACCGTCGGCCACCAGCTGTCGCATGCTGATCACCGCCATCACAAAGCCGCTGGGCTCGGCCTCAGCCGGCTTGCGCACGGGCGCCACCAGCAAAACCCCGGCCGCATAGGCCGGTTCCACACCCACCAATTGCATCGGCTGGGATACCGCGGGCGTACCGCTTTCTTGTGCACGTTCAAGGACCGAGCGCCGAAGCGGCTGTGCCAACAGGTCGAAACCGAGCGGCGAGCCCAGCAGGCTTTGGGTTTGGCTATACAACACCGGCACGTATTCATCGCGCTCGGCGGCAGGCGCCAACTCCCCTGACGAATTCAGTTCACGGATAGCAAAGGGCGCGCCGCGCTGGCGCGAGATCTCCTGTTCAAACGGCTTGCGCTGATCGCGAAAAATTCGCGGTGCCCAGGCATACGCGCGGGCGCGCAACAGCAAGGGTTGGGCAAATCCATCGAACTCGGCGCGGGACACATCACTGGAATTGACGAAGAAGCGCTGCAGGCTGGCCAGGCGTTGCTCCTGGTCTTCGAGGCGCTCCTGCAGGCGGGTGTAGCGTTCATTGACCAGCAACTGGAAACGCTGGCGAACCTGTTGCTGATACAGATCGGCGGCGGCCCAGGCAATAATTACCGTCAGCGCGCAACCTGCCAATAACACCACCAATGCCACCAGCCAAGCCGACGCCTGCTCACTGATAAAGCCTAGGATTTTGGGGCGTACGGCATGCATCGGCATAGGCAACACTCACAACGCCAGCGTGCGGGGCTGTCACTTTGGCTAGGGCTTCAGTTATAGCCATGAGGCCACTGTTTGACCAGCGCAAAAAAGCCGCAAACCCGGAATACGCCAGGCTTGCGGCTTTTTGTTCCAACTTGGTGCAGCAATCAGCGCGCAGTGATTTTCCACGCCCGGTGGATCTTCGCGTTACGCGCGAAATCCGGGTCGAGGGTCTTGTCGCTGATTTCCTCGACCGCATAGCGTTCGCTGAGGTTGTCCTCGAGCACGAACTTGCGGAAGTTGTTCGAGAAGTACAACACGCCGCCCGGTGCCAGACGCGCCATGGCCAGGTCGAGCAACTGCACGTGGTCGCGCTGCACGTCGAAGATACCTTCCATGCGCTTGGAGTTGGAGAAGGTCGGCGGATCAATGAAGATCAAGTCGAACTCATCGCGGCTGGCTTCCAGCCACGCCATCACGTCGCCCTGCTCCAGACGGTTCTTGTCGGAGAAACCGTTGAGCGAGAAGTTGCGACGTGCCCAGTCCAGGTAGGTCTTGGACAAGTCGACGCTGGTGGTGCTGCGCGCGCCGCCCTTGGCCGCGTGCACACTGGCGGTAGCGGTGTAGCAATACAGGTTGAGGAAGCGCTTGCCGGCCGCTTCCTTCTGGATGCGCATGCGCATCGGGCGGTGGTCGAGAAACAGGCCGGTGTCCAGGTAATCGGTGAGGTTGACCAGCAGCTTCACGCCGCCTTCGCTGACCTCGGTGAACTTGCCCTGGGCGCTCTGGCGCTCGTACTGCTTGGTGCCGCTTTGGCGCTCGCGACGCTTGACCACCACGCGGCTCTTGTCGACGTTCAGCGCCTGGGGAATCGCGGCCAGCGCATCGAACATGCGTGCGGAAGCTTTTTCCGGGTCGATGGATTTCGGCGCGGCGTATTCCTGCACGTGCACCCAGTCGTGGTAGAGGTCGATGGCCATGGAGTATTCCGGCATGTCGGCGTCGTACACACGGTAGCAATCCACGCCTTCGCGCTTGGCCCACTTGCCCAACTGCTTGAGGTTCTTCTGCAGGCGGTTGGCGAACATCTGCCCGCCTTCGCTCAGGCGCGCCTGTTCAACCACCGGGGCCGGGGCTGGCTTGATCGGGTTCCCGTTCTTGTTGTACTGGCGCTCTTGCGGCTCGGTCGGGGCCTGATCGTAAGCGGCCTGCTCACGTTCGGCCTGACGCTGCTCCGGGGTGCGGCGCTCGCCGGTGACGAACTGGTCCGGGTTGACCTTGATCAGCAGCAATTTGCACGGCAAGGCGCCGTTCCAGAACGAATACTGTTTGTGACTGCGAATGCCCATGCGCTTGCCCAGGTCCGGCGCGCCGGTGAACACCGCCGCTTCCCAACCCATGCACGCCTGACGCAGACGCTCGCCAAGGTTCTGGTAGAGGTACAAAAGGCTGGCTTCGTCACCCAGACGCTCGCCGTACGGCGGGTTGCAGATGACCAAACCTTTTTGATTCTGGTCCGGACGCGGCTCGAAGGTGCCGACTTCGCCCTGGTACACCTTGATCCAGTGGCTCAGGCCAGCGCGCTCGATGTTATTGCGCGCGGGCTGAATCAAGCGTGGGTCGGCTTCGTAGCCTCGCACCCACAACGGCGGCTTGTTCATGCCGATGGCAGCCCGCTCGGTCGCTTCGGTGTGCAGCTTTTTCCACAGCGCCGGAACGTGGCCGAGCCAGGTGGTGAAGCCCCACAGTTCGCGATTGAGGTTGGGGGCCATGTCGGCGGCGATCATTGCGCCTTCGACCAGGAAAGTACCCACGCCACACATCGGGTCGGTCAGCGCGCCGCCTTCGGCCGCAATGCGCGGCCAGCCGGCGCGAATCAAAATCGCCGCCGCCAGGTTTTCCTTCAACGGTGCCGCGCCCTGCTGCAGGCGGTAACCGCGCTGGTGCAGGCTGTGGCCGGACAGGTCGAGCGACAGGATCGCTTCGCCGCGGTCCAGGCGCAGGTGAATACGCAGGTCCGGGTTGATCTTGTCGATGGAGGGGCGTTCGCCGGTCGGGGTGCGCAGCTTGTCGACGATCGCATCCTTGACCTTCAGCGCGCCGAAGTGGGTGTTGTCGATGCCCGAGCCGTGGCCGCTGAATTCCACCGCCAGGGTGCCATCCGGGACCATGTGGTCAGCCCATTCGATGTCCAGCACGCCATGGTAAAGGTCTTCAGCGTCCTTCATCGGGAAGCGCTTGAGCACCAGCAATACGCGGTTGGCCAGGCGCGACCAGAGGCACAGGCGGTAGGCGGTTTCCATGTCGGCCATGCCGCGCACGGCCGAGGTGTGCTCGCGTGCGTCCTCAAGGCCAAGCCCGACGGCTTCCTCGATCAGCAGGCCTTCGAGGCCCTTGGGGCAAGTGAGGAAGAGTTCAAAACGGTCCGACATGGGGCATTCCAGGCTTTTCAGCAATAAATGAACAGGCGACGCATCGCCGGCTCGGTTTTTAATCAAGCACTTTTCTTGAAGAGTGCTCGCGTGGCACGAATGTGCCGTCCCACCCCGGCTGCCGGGCCTTTGGGCCAGAATTTCCGGGGCAGAGAAATAATTGATTGCAACAAAAAGAAATATTCCGACCCTTCGTCGAATAATAACCGACTGCGGCGGGCGGACATTCTCACTAAAGGATTAAACCCATCCTCTATGCAGGGCACATCATAGCTGGCTTTGCCCAACAAAAGGGGCGAAAAGCCATCCCAGCTTATGGCTATAGCATCGTTATCGTTACGTGCTTATGACAAAACGATCATTGAATCCATGTGACCTATTGGTTAGAACTCAACACAGGTTGGCGCCGTAACGACGCCGACACATCGGCTCGCCACGCCGGCAGCGAGCCCACCAACGGCAGAAAAACTCTGCCCGGCCTCAGACGAGGCCGAAGGATATCAAGACAGTCAACAAGTGAGGGAAACACCCTATGAGAAGACTTAAGCGTGATCCGTTGGAAAGAGCATTTTTACGCGGATATCAATATGGCGTTCATGGCAAATCCCGTGAGCTTTGCCCATTTACTCTACCGTCGGTACGCCAAGCCTGGATCAACGGCTGGCGAGAAGGACGCGGCGACAACTGGGACGGTATGACTGGCACTGCGGGAATCCACAGACTCAACGAACTTCACGCCGTCGGCTAACACAGGGCACTTAATCCGACACACCACCTTGAATATGTAACGACTTAACCACGCACGCCCCATCAGGGCGGCGGGCTTCGGCCCAGGGGCTCCTTTAGGGAGCCCTTTTTATTGGGTCGGTGGCGATGCGGACTACACACTCACAGGTGTATTTTTAGCCTGCCATCGCCAACAAGCCGGGCGCCTACCTTTTTGGCAAGGCCGCTATCGCATCCACCGACTCGCGAATCAGCGACGGTCCTTTATAGATAAAACCTGAGTACAGCTGCACCAGGCTTGCACCGGCGGCGATCTTCTCGGACGCGTGCTTGCCTTCGGTGATGCCGCCCACGGCGATGATCGGCAAGCGCCCGGCCAACTCAGCCGCCAGCACCTTGACGATGTGAGTGCTCTTGTCGCGCACCGGTGCGCCCGACAGCCCACCCGCTTCATCACCATGCGCCAGCCCTTCGACACCCACACGGCTGAGGGTGGTGTTGGTGGCGATCACCGCATCCATGCCCGAATCCACCAGCGCCTGAGCGACCAGCACGGTTTCTTCATCGCTCATGTCTGGCGCAATCTTGATGGCCAACGGCACACGTTTGCCATGACGTATGGCCAGGTCTTCCTGGCGCTGACGCAAGGCTTCGAGCAGTTGCTTGAGCGAATCACCGAACTGCAGGCTACGCAGACCCGGCGTATTCGGCGAGCTGACGTTGACGGTGACGTAGCTGGCGTGGGCGTAGACCTTGTCCAGGCAAATCAGGTAATCATCGACGGCGCGCTCTACGGGCGTGTCGAAGTTCTTGCCGATATTGATGCCGAGGATGCCCTTGTATTTCGCGGCTTGAACCCGTGAAAGCAGATGATCAACGCCCAGGTTGTTAAAGCCCATGCGATTGATGATCGCCTCGGCTTCCGGCAGGCGGAAGATCCGAGGTTTTGGGTTGCCCGGTTGCGGGCGTGGCGTCACGGTGCCGATTTCGACAAAACCGAAACCCAGTTGCGCAAACCCGTCGATGGCCGCGCCGTTCTTGTCGAGGCCGGCAGCCAGCCCGACCGGGTTGGGGAAGTCGAGTCCCATCACCGATACCGGCATTTTTGCCGGTGCCTTGCATACCAGGCCATTGAGCCCCAGACGACCACCGGCACCGATCAGGTCCAGGGACAGATCGTGGGAAGTTTCCGGAGAGAGTTTGAACAACAGCTGGCGGGCCAGGGTATACATGGGCGGGCTAGACTCGGATGGCGGCGAAAGGTGGCGCCGATTATAGCCGGGGTGGCGCGCCAGGTGCGAGGTGCGCCGTCCAATCGTCAATGACGTTGTGCTACCAACGCCTCATACCGCGCCCATATTTTTTCTGCGTAGCGCAAACGCAACGCTTCACGCTCAGGTGCCGCGCCGGCGTTGTAGGAGCCCACGGCTGTCCAGTTGTAACCGAAACGCTGGATAAACCCGGCAAGTATCGAGGCGCCCACCTCGACCGACAAACAGGGCTCACTCAATAACCGCTCCTCGGTAATGCCCTGCTTGGCCAGGCGAGGCAAGTGCATGCTGTTGATCTGCATCAGACCAATATCCCGGGAGCCATCGCTGTTGAGCGCGTTCACGGCGTGCGCGCGGTAACCCGATTCCACAGCGGCGATGGCCTGTAAAAGCTCAGGTTCGAGGTCATAGCGGCTAGCCACCTCTTCCCAGCAATTGGCCCAGGCCTGATGGCTGCCCATCAACAGGCTCAACACCAACGCTTTGCCCAATCGATTAATCATGAGTCACCTGCCCACAAGCCGAGCAGATGCGTTGCAGACGCCCTGGCCCCGTCTGGAGAATGGCGCGCTGCTCGGCTTTCACGGCACAGGTAAAGCGATACCCCCTGCCGTAAATTGTCTTGATAAAGCCCTTGTCCTTCTTCAGCTGCTTGCGCAATGCGTAGATACAGCGCGTCAGCGATTCCTCTGCAACCTCCCCTCGGGGCCAGACCAACTCAAGCAGACGATCCTTGGTCATCAACGCTCCGTCAGACGCCAACAGCAGCCGCAGTACATGCCACTCCTTGGGCGGCAACTGAATATCCGCGCCTTCGCCGATCAATCGGCCATCGCCCTGCAAGGTCCACCCGGCAAACACCCAGGCAGCCGTCAGCCCATCATTCACGAGGGTCATGCACACCTCTGCACCCGACTACTGACATTGAATTCCTTGTTTCCAGAAACGGCCGATACGCCAACATCACGACTATAAAAACCCGAGCCGCGAACAACGTTAGGAAAAAACCCATGTCATCGAGGCTTTCGGCGGGCGCCACGTAGGACTTTTCGCAGTCACCGACCGCAAAGCGTTTCAGGGCTCTGACCAACGGGTTGTGTCACTCAAGGACATCACGGCGTTCGCGCACAAACGCACGCTGCACACGCTCATATTGGCTCGGGGTCAGCGGCGGCGGGCCGACAGCACCGGCCAACATCCGCGGCTCACTGCCGACCGCCCGCGCCTGGATCACAAAGAGCCGTACCTGCGCGCGTCGACCACGGCGGGTCGCCTCGCCCTCACGGTGAAAACCACCCAGCCACAAGCGCCTGCCTTGAGGTACGCGCACCACAGAGCTGACGGCCATTCGCCCCACCGCTCCTGCCGAGCCGGGCTTGAATTGGCTGTCCATCTGACGGCCATCCTCAAGGTTCACCAGCATCTCGATCTGATGCGCTCCGGCGAAGCGCGGGAGCACACTGGCTTCAATGCCATACCGCACGGGCTGCCAATCACCCTTATCGTCGCCGGGCCGTGGCAGGTAAAACGTATGGTTATCCTGGAAAACCGCAGGCACGTTTTCCTGGGTAAGGATTACGGGAAACGCGACGACTTTGGCCTTGCGCCGGCGCTCCAGCACACCGAGCTGTGCCATCAAGCGGTTGTCTTCCAAAGGTTCCAGTACGCGCGTCACGAAAGCCCCGGTCTCGGTTTCCTGAGCCCAGGCTGCGCCCATCCTGACGAATTCACTGCGCTCCACCTCCACTTGCCACAGCGACACCTCAATCGGCCGCTTGGGCTTGTCGAGCTCCGCCACCAGCTCCTCAAGCACCTTCACCTGAGCAGGTTTGCCCTTGATCAACAGGCTGTTTGAATCCGGATAAGCCATCACCACCAGGCTCTTGTCGGCCAGCAAACCCGGGGGTCGTTGCGTGTCCTTCTTTTGCTCGCTGGCCAGCACGCTTTCGATCATCGAGGCCATGCCCGGAACGTTGACCTGGTCGTCGCCCATCGAATACGTGCGATCCGCCACGTGCGTGTTGAACACCTGCACCACGCCGAAGGTTTGCGTGCCGACGCGGACCTCAGTGCGCTGCTTGTCCATCAGTTGAGCCAAGTGCAATACCTGGTCGACATAGTTAGGTGGCCCGGACACATAGAACGTCCGCCCGCCGCTCTCCCTCAGGGGAAAGCGCGACTCATCAAGCCCGGAACGGCGCATGAACCCGCGCAGCCTGTCGACCGAGATATGCCGCAGCGCTACCGCCGAGCTTTTTGCCTCCCCGGCGTCATACAGGTAAAGCACTTGCCCGTCGCTGTACCAGATCAGGCCTTGCTGCTCGGCGACGGTTTCCAGCGTGTGCTGCGCCGCCCCAAGGTCGAATTGCCCGGTGATGGTTTTACGCGCCACCTCGCGGCTGACAACGACAGGCAAGCCCAAGGGCACCGACAGCGCGGTAAAAAAGGTATGCAGGCTTTCATCCCGCGCCTGATAGCTATCCCCCAAAGCGCACGCGTTTGCCAACAGCAGTGCACCGCACAGCAGCCAGCGGCATAACCTGCGGTAACTGCGCATAGTTGGGGAATAGATAGACACCGTGGATGTTCCTCGCCGTCTGGCGCAAAGAGGCGGCCATACTGGAAGGCAGCTGAGTTTCAATCTTGATGGAAAGCTGACGGCGGACTGCGCTTGAAGCCCCGTGGCATGTGCCTTGCTAAGAGCTATGTATCAAAGCCTGCACCAACGTCGGAGCAGGCTTACGGACAATGGCGTCGTTTCCCTGCAATGGCTTGCGCTGCCACCCGCGCAACCCTCAAGGGTTACGACGCTTTTTTTTGAGCAAAGGTGAGTGTTGATGAACGATTCGGTCGGCAACAGCCCGGTGAGCCATCCGCTGGCCTGGGTGAACGGCAGTGACGCCCCGGAAAAGAGCAGCCTCGACCTGGGCTTCATGGCGCTGACCGATTGCGCCTCGCTGGTGGTCGCCGCCACCCAGGGTTTCGCCCAACCCTACGGCCTGACGCTGAACCTCAAGCGCCAATCGTCCTGGGCCAACCTGCGCGACAAACTGGTCAGCGGCGAACTGGACGCCGCCCATAGCCTCTATGGGTTGATCTATGCCGTGCACCTGGGCATCGGCGGCGTAGCGCCGACCGACATGGCTGTCCTGATGGGGCTCAACCAGAACGGCCAGAGCATCAACCTGTCCCAAGGCCTGCAACAGCAAGGCGTGATCACTCCTGAGGCACTAGACCGCCACGTGCACCAAAGCCGCACAAAACTGACCTTTGCACAGACATTTCCCACAGGCACTCACGCCATGTGGCTGTATTACTGGCTGGCGAGCCAAGGCATTCATCCGTTGCACGACGTCGACAGCGTGGTGGTACCGCCGCCGCAGATGGTCGCGCACCTGCAAGCCGGGCGCATCGATGGGTTTTGCGTGGGCGAGCCCTGGTGTGCCAGCGCGGTGAAGCAAAACCAGGGGTTCACCCTGGCGACCACCCAGGCGATCTGGCCGAATCATCCGGAAAAGGTTCTAGGTTGCACCCAGGCGTTTGTCGATCAATACCCGAACACCGCTCGCGTCCTGGTGATGGCGATTCTCGAGGCCAGCCGCTTTATCGAGCAAAGCCAGGAAAACCGCCGCTCCACCGCACAATTACTCAGTGCTCGCGACTACCTCGATGCACCGCTCGACTGCATCGAGCCACGCCTGCTGGGTGCTTATGACGACGGCCTCGGCCACCAGTGGCAAGACCCACATGCCCTGCGGTTTTTCGGCGATGGCGAAGTAAACCTGCCGTACCTTTGCGACGGTATGTGGTTCATGACCCAGTTTCGGCGCTGGGGCTTGCTGCGCGAAGATCCGGACTACCTGGGCGTGGCCCGCCGCGTGCAGCAACTGGATTTATACCGTCAGGCCGCTGCCGCCGTGGGCGTCAACGCAAACGCAGCGGACATGCGCAGCAGCCAACTGATCGACGGCAAAATCTGGGACGGCTCCGACCCCGCCGCCTACGCGCGCAGCTTCCGACTGCACGCCATGGCAGACCACCCCAGCCACGAAGCGCAGCGCTGACAGGACGACCTTTATGTTACGCATCCTGTTAATCAACGATACGCCGCGCAAGGTCGGGCGCCTCAAGGCCGCATTGATCGAAGCCGGGTTCGAGGTGATCGATGAGTCTGGCCTGACCATCGACCTGCCCGCGCGCGTCGAAACGGTGCGCCCGGACGTGATCCTGATCGATACCGAGTCACCTGGCCGAGATGTAATGGAGCAGGTGGTACTGGTCAGCCGCGATCAGCCCCGGCCGATCGTGATGTTTACCGACGAACACGACCCGAACGTAATGCGCCAGGCCATCAAATCCGGGGTCAGCGCTTATATCGTCGAAGGCATTCAGGCCCAGCGCCTGCAGCCGATCCTGGACGTGGCCATGGCCCGTTTTGAAAGTGACCAGGCCTTGCGCGCCCAGCTCCAGGCGCGCGACCAGCAACTGGCCGAGCGTAAACGCATCGAGCTGGCCAAAGGCATGTTGATGAAAATGAAGCACTGCAACGAAGAAGAGGCCTACACCCTGATGCGCCGCCAAGCCATGAGCCGCCAACAGAAACTGATCCAGGTGGCGGAGCAGATTATCGCCATGAGCGAGTTGCTTGGCTGATCTGGCGCAGCTCTTGCTAAGCATTCACCACAGGTAACCAACGGCGGTTGCCCCTTCTACGACAAAGACGTCGCCCATCCGGTTTGCCCTCGCGAACCCGATGGCGGCGTTTTTTCGTTTTGGCCCCAGCGCCTGGGGCCGATGGGGCGGCTTTTAGCCAGCGGCCCCATCACTCGGCCTTCTTACAAGACCCCAACCGTTGAGGTGCGTGATGAAATCAAGCTTCTGGAAATCCGGGCACACCCCGACCCTGTTTGCCGCGTTCCTGTATTTCGACCTGAGTTTCATGGTCTGGTACCTGCTGGGCCCGCTGGCGGTGCAGATTGCCGCCGACCTGCACTTGACCACCCAACAGCGCGGGCTGGTAGTGGCCACGCCGATCCTGGCCGGCGCGGTGCTGCGTTTTCTGATGGGCATGCTGGCCGACAAACTGTCGCCTAAAACCGCCGGGCTGATCGGCCAGGTCATTGTGATTGCCGCACTGTTCGGTGCCTGGCAACTGGGCATCCACAGTTACGAGCAGGCCCTGCTGCTGGGCGTGTTCCTGGGCATGGCGGGCGCGTCGTTTGCGGTCGCCCTGCCGTTGGCCTCTCAGTGGTATCCCGCGGAACACCAGGGCAAGGCCATGGGCATCGCCGGTGCCGGCAACTCCGGCACCGTGTTTGCCGCGCTGCTGGCCCCGGTACTCGCCGCCGCGTTTGGCTGGAGCAATGTGTTCGGCTTCGCGCTGATTCCATTGGTCATCACGCTGGCCGTCTTCGCCTGGCTGGCGCGCAATGCCCCGGAACGCCCGAAAGCCAAATCCATGGCCGACTACTTTAAAGCCCTGGGCGACCGCGACAGCTGGTGGTTCATGTTCTTTTACAGCGTGACGTTCGGCGGCTTTATCGGCCTGGCCAGCGCCCTGCCCGGCTACTTTAACGACCAATACGGCTTGAGCCCGGTGACCGCCGGCTACTACACCGCCGCCTGTGTGTTTGGCGGCAGCCTGATGCGCCCGTTGGGTGGCGCCCTGGCGGACCGTTTCGGCGGGATTCGCACCTTGCTTGGCATGTACAGCGTGGCGGCAATCTGCATCGCGGCGGTGGGTTTCAACCTGCCAAGTTCTTACGCGGCCTTGGCACTTTTCGTCTGCACCATGCTCGGCCTCGGCGCAGGTAATGGCGCGGTGTTTCAACTGGTGCCCCAGCGTTTTCGCCGCGAGATCGGCGTGATGACCGGCCTGATCGGCATGGCCGGCGGGATCGGCGGCTTCGCCCTCGCGGCAGGCATGGGCGCGATCAAGCAAAGCACCGGCAGTTATCAAATGGCCCTGTGGCTGTTCGCCAGCCTCGGCGTGCTGGCCTGGTTCGGACTGCACGGGGTCAAACGTCGCTGGAGAACCACCTGGGGTTCGGCCGCCGTGACCGCCGCACGCGTCTGATGGGCTTGCAACTGAGTGTCGCGCAAGCCAGCGCCATTGGCCCTCGGGCCGAAAACCAGGACGCCCTGCGCGTCGTCACACCCGTGGCGGAACTGGCGGCGAGTAAAGGTTACCTGTGCGCCATCGCCGATGGCGTCAGCCAATGCGCCGACGGCGGCCTGGCGGCGCGCTCGACCTTGCAGGCGCTGGCGCTGGACTACTACGCCACGCCGCAAACCTGGGGCGTGGCCCAGGCGCTCGAGCGTCTGTTGCTGGCGCAGAATCGCTGGTTGCAGGCCAACGGCGGCGGCCAGCCGCTGCTGACCACCTTGAGTGCGCTGGTGTTTCGCGGCCAACGTTTCACCCTCGCGCATGTCGGCGATTGCCGGGTGTATCGCTGGCTGGGCGGCGAGTTGCAGCGCATCAGCGAAGACCATGTGTGGGAACAACCGGGCATGCAGCACGTGCTCAAGCGCGCGCTCGGCCTGGACCAACACTTGGTGCTGGATTTTCTCGACGGTGAACTGCGCGCAGGCGAATGTTTTTTATTGCTCAGCGATGGCGTGTGGGCCGCCTTGGGTGAGCACAGCATCAGTTCGATCCTGCGCGAGCAAACTGACCTCGATGTGGCGGTCAACACGCTGGTCAACGCCGCGCACCTGGCCGCCAGCCAGGACAATGCCAGCGCCCTGCTGGTGCGCATCGACCAGCTCGGCGCCGCCACCCTGGGCGATGCGCTGGTGCAGTTGCAGCAATGGCCGCTGCCCCCTTCGCTCAAACCTGGGCAACGCTTTGAAGGCTGGCAGATTGAAAGCCTGCTGGCGCAGAGCCGACAGTCGTTGCTGTACCGGGTACGTGATGCCCAGCAGCAACCCTGGCTGCTGAAAACCTTGCCGCTCAACCGCGACGATGACAGCGATACCGGCCAAGCGTTGCTATCTGAAGAGTGGTTTTTGCGCCGGGTTGCCGGGCGCGCGTTTCCTGAAGTCCACGCGGCCAGTGGGCGTCAGCATCTGTACTACGTGATGCGCGAATACCCGGGGCAAACCCTTGCCGAACTGTTCCGGCACCAGGGTCCATTGCCCCTGGCGCAGTGGCAGTCCATCGCCGAGCGGTTGCTGCGGGCGATGGGCCTGCTGCACCGGCGACAAATCCTGCACCGCGATATCAAGCCGGAAAACCTGCTGCTGGGTGACGATGGCGAACTGCGCGTGCTGGATTTTGGCCTGGCCTATTGCCCGGGGCTCTCCGAAGACCGCGCTCATTTGCTGCCCGGCACGCCAAGTTTTATCGCACCCGAGGCGTTCAGCGGCGAGCCGCCTACGCCGCAGCAGGATTTATACAGTGTCGGCGTTACCTTGTATTACCTGCTGACCGGGCATTATCCCTACGGCGAAATCGAAGCTTTCCAACGGCCGCGTTTCGCCCAGCCCGTCAGCGCCAGCCGCTATCGTCCCGACCTGCCTGACTGGTTGCCACTGAGCCTGGAACGCGCCGTGGCGGCTTCACCCGCGCAACGTTATGAAACCGCCGAAGAATGGCTGCTGGTGCTGGAGCAGGCCGACCGCCGTGAACTGAGCGTGCGACCACGGCCCTTGCTGGAGCGCGAACCGCTCAAGGTCTGGCAAAGCCTCGCCGCCATGTCGCTGCTGGTCAATCTGGTGCTGCTGTACTGGCTGTTGCACCACTAGAGGGCAAATTCCCAGGCAGCGCTGACTCAAAGCCCCAATAAACCCGCAAGCTGGCCAACTTGGCACAGCCACTGCATTAGCTTCCCCAACAACACACATACAGCCGTCCCTTCAACGTCGAAGGAGCGAGCTTCCCGAGAGAACGGGACCAGGACAAAGGCGTCCTCGCTAGATCACTAGCGGGGACGCCTTTTTTTGTTTGCGCGTAATTGGTCGAGCCATTGCGGAGAACGACATGAAAAAACTCAAATTGGTGATGATCGGCAACGGCATGGCCGGGGTTCGCACCCTTGAAGAATTGCTCAAGCTGAGCAGCGACCTGTACGACATCACCGTGTTCGGCGCCGAGCCCCACACCAACTACAACCGCATTCTGCTGTCGCCGGTGCTGGCCGGCGAGCAAACGTTCGAAGAGATCGTGCTCAACGATCTCGACTGGTACCTGGATAACCACATCAAGCTGTTGCTCAACCGCAAAGTGGTGCAGATCGACCGTGTCAAACGCCTGGTCATCGCCGAAGACGGCACCGCAGCCGAGTACGATCGCCTGCTGATCGCCACCGGCTCGACGCCATTTATCCTGCCGATCCCAGGCAATACCTTGCAAGGCGTGATCGGCTACCGCGACATCGCCGACACTCAGGCCATGATCGACACCGCCAAAACCCACAAGCACGCTGTGGTGATCGGCGGTGGCTTGCTCGGCCTGGAGGCCGCCAACGGCCTGATGTTGCGCGGCATGCACGTGACCGTGGTGCATATCGGCGAATGGCTGTTGGAGCGGCAGCTGGACAAGACCAGCGGCCAACTGCTGCAAACCGAACTGGAAAGCCGTGGCCTGGTGTTCCGTCTACAAGAACAGACCCAGGCGCTGCACGATGCCGGTAACGGCCGTGTCGGCTCGGTGCAATTCAAGAACGGCGACGTCATCCCCGCTAACCTGGTGGTGATGGCCGCCGGCATCCGCCCCAACACCGAACTCGCAGAAAAATCCGGCATCCCGTGCAACCGCGGGATTCTGGTCAACGACACCTTGCAGACCTACGACCCACGCATTTATGCCATCGGCGAATGCGCCAGCCATCGTGGTATCGCCTATGGCCTGGTTGCGCCACTGTTCGAGCAAGCCAAAGTCTGCGCCAATCACCTGGCGCAGCTGGGCTTTGCCACCTACAAGGGCTCGGTCACCTCAACCAAATTGAAGGTCACCGGTATCGACCTGTTCTCCGCCGGCGACTTTATGGGCGGCGAAGGCACCGAAACCATCACCCTCAGCGACCCGATTGGCGGCGTGTACAAAAAATTGGTGATCAAGGACGACATCCTGGTCGGCGCCTGTCTGTACGGCGATACCGCGGACGGCGGTTGGTATTTCCGTCAGATCCGTGAGAACCATGCGATAGGCGAGATCCGCGATCACCTGATGTTCGGCGAAAACGCTTTAGGCGATGTCGGCCATCAAGGCCAGGACAAGGCCATGAGCATGGCCGACAACGCCGAAGTCTGCGGTTGCAACGGCGTATGCAAGGGCACCATCGTCAAGGCGATCCAGGCGCACGGGCTGTTCAGCGTTGACGAGGTCAAGAAGCACACCAAGGCCGCCAGCTCCTGCGGCTCCTGCGCCGGGCTGGTGGAGCAGATCCTGATCAACACCGTGGGCGGTGCCGCGGACGTCAAACCGAAGAGCGAAAAGGCGATCTGCGGTTGCAGCGACCTCAACCACGGGCAAATTCGCCAGGCCATCCGCGATCAGCACTTGCTGACCATCTCCGGCACAATGAGCTACCTGAACTGGCGCACACCCAACGGCTGCGCCACCTGCCGCCCGGCGCTCAACTATTACCTGATCTCCACTTGGCCAGGCGAAGCCAAGGATGACCCGCAATCGCGCCTGATCAACGAACGCGCCCACGCCAACATTCAGAAAGACGGCACCTACTCCGTAGTCCCGCGGATGTGGGGCGGTGTGACCAATCCGTCAGAGCTGCGGCGTATTGCCGACGTGGCCGACAAGTACAACGTGCCGATGGTCAAGGTCACCGGCGGTCAACGCATCGACCTGCTGGGCATCAAGAAACAGGACCTGCCAGGGGTTTGGAAAGACCTCGACATGCCTTCCGGTCACGCCTATGGCAAATCCATCCGCACCGTGAAGACTTGCGTCGGCAGTGAGTTCTGCCGTTTTGGCACACAGAACTCGACGCAGTTGGGCATTGAGCTGGAGCATGACCTGTTCAATATGTGGTCGCCGCACAAGGTCAAGCTGGCGGTGTCCGGTTGCCCTCGCAATTGCTCGGAAGCCGGCATCAAGGACGTGGGCATCATCGGCGTGGATTCCGGCTGGGAGATGTACATCGGCGGCAACGGCGGGATCAAAACCGAAGTCGCGGAGTTCTTCGTCAAGCTGAAAACCGCCGACGAAGTCCGTGAATACAACGGCGCTTTCCTGCAGCTTTACCGCGAAGAAGCCTTCTACCTAGAGCGCACCGTGCACTACCTGCAACGCGTGGGCATGGAGCACATCAAGAAGGCCGTACTGGAAGACCCGGCTCGCCGCCAAGCCCTCAACGAGCGTCTGCAGTTTTCGCTGTCGTTCGAACAAGACCCCTGGAAAGAACGCCTGGAGCAGCCGCTGCTGAAAAAGGAATTCGAGGTCATCCCCGTCAAACAGCTGGAGGTGCCGGTATGAACTGGCTGGATATCTGCGCACTCGATGAAATCAACGCCCTGGGCTCGCGCATCATCAATGGGCCCAAAGGTGATATCGCGATTTTTCGTACCAGTGATGACGAAGTGTTCGCCCTCGATGACCGCTGCCCGCACAAGGGCGGTCCGTTGTCCCAAGGCCTGATCTACGGCAAGCGCGTAGCCTGCCCGCTGCACAACTGGCAAATTGATCTGGCATCCGGCGAAGCCCAGGCACCGGACATCGGCTGCGCACACCATCACCACGCCCGCGTGGAAAATGGCCGGGTCATGCTGGCCCTGCGGGACGCGGGTTGATGAACCGCCAGGTCACCGCGTCCACCTGCTGTTACTGCGGGGTGGGTTGCGGCGTGCTGATCGAGCACGATGGCGCGCAGATCCTCGGTGTACAAGGCGACCCGAACCACCCGGCGAACTTCGGCAAGTTGTGCAGCAAAGGCTCCAGTCTGCACCTGACCGGCGACCTGGCGGCCCGCGCCTTGTACCCGGAGCTACGTCTGGGCAAAGGCCTGGCGCGGGCACGCACCGACTGGGAAACCGCACTGGAGCACGCGGCCAACGTGTTCGCCGAGACCATCAGCGAACACGGGCCGGACAGCGTGGCGTTCTACATTTCCGGGCAATTGCTGACCGAGGACTATTACAGCTTCAACAAGCTGGCTCGCGCGCTGGTCGGCACCAACAACATCGACAGCAACTCGCGGCTGTGCATGTCCTCGGCAGTGGTGGGCTACAAGCGCAGCCTGGGCGCCGATGCGCCGCCGTGCAGTTATGAAGACCTGGAGTGCAGCGACTGCGTAATGATCGTCGGCAGCAACATGGCCTACGCCCACCCGGTATTGTTCCGACGCCTTGAGGAAGCCAAAGCGCGGCGCCCGCAGATGAGAGTGCTGGTGATCGACCCACGCCGCACGGACACCTGCGATTTGGCTGACTTGCACCTGGCCATCCTGCCTGGGACGGATGTGGCGTTGTTCCATGGGATTTTGCATCTGTTGCTGTGGGAAGACTGGGTCGACCGAGACTTTATCCAGGCGCATACCGATGGGCTGGCCGAGCTGAAACGGCTGGTGCATGACTACACGCCGCAAATGGTCACGCAGCTGTGCGGGATCAGCGTCGAGCAGCTGCGCCTGTGCGCCGAATGGGTCGGTACCTCCAGCAGTTTTCTGTCGCTGTGGTGCATGGGGCTCAACCAATCCACCGCCGGCAGCGCCAAAAACAGCGCGCTGATCAACTTGCACTTGGCCACCGGCACGATTGGCCGAGCGGGCTGTGGGCCGTTTTCCCTGACTGGCCAGCCGAATGCGATGGGTGGACGCGAGACCGGCAGTTTGTCGAATTTGCTGCCCGGCCATCGCGAGGCGGCCAACCCGGAACATCGGGCCGAAGTGGCCGCGTATTGGGGTGTTGAACAACTGCCCGCCAGCACCGGGCTGACCGCCATCGAACTGTTTGAACAGGTACAGGCCGGCAAGATCAAGGCCTTGTGGATCGCCTGCACTAACCCTGCCCAATCCTTGCCCGACCAGAACACCGTGCGCATGGCCTTGGAGACGTGCCCTTTCGTGGTGCTACAGGAGGCTTTTCGTACAACAGAAACGGCCCGTTTCGCTGACTTGCTGCTGCCGGCGGCCAGTTGGGGCGAGAAAGAAGGCACGGTAACCAACTCTGAACGGCGCATTTCCCACGTGCGACGGGCCATCGCCCCACCTGGGGAGGCGCGCCCGGATTGGGCGATCACTGTGGATTTTGCCCAGCGCCTGGAGCGACGTCTTTGTCCCGGAAAACCGGGGCTTTTCGCCTTTGAACACCCCTCGCAGCTCTTTGATGAGTACAAACTGCTGACCCGCAACCGTGACCTTGACCTGTCGGGCATCAGCCATGCCCTGCTCGATCGGATGGGTCCGCAGCAATGGCCGTTTCCCGCGGGCGCGCAATCTGGAACTGCGCGCCTGTACACCGACGGCGTATTCCCGACCGAGAGCGGCCGCGCGCACTTTTTTGCCGAACCCTACCGCGCCGCCAAAGAGCAGCGCGACGCACGCTTCCCGCTGACGCTGATCACCGGCCGCCTGCGTGATCAATGGCACGGCATGAGTCGCACAGGCACTGCAGCCCAGTTGTTTGGTCATGTGAACGAAGCACTGCTGAGCGTGCACCCGGATGAGTTGCGCCGCCATCGCTTCAAGGACGGAGATCTGGTCAACCTCAAAAGCCGTCGCGGCAGCGTGATTATTGCCCTCAACAGTGATGACAGCGTGCGCCCCGGCCAAGCGTTCCTGCCGATGCATTGGGGTGACCGTTTTCTCAAAGGGGGCGTGAATACGCTGACCCAGCCAGCCTTCGACCCTTTGTCGAAACAGCCGGAACTCAAACACAGCGGTGTACGCCTGGAGGCTGTGCAACTGCCGTGGCAGCTGTTTGCGTTGATCGAAGGCGATGTGCAGCAACACGTCGAGGCACTGCGCCCGCTGTGCGAGGGCTTTGCCTACGTGAGCCTGAGCCTGGCCGGGCGCGAACGGCCGGCACTGGTGGTGCGCGCGGCACATACCGAGGCGCCCGACCTGCAACTGCTGACCCGTATCGACGCACTGCTGGGGCTCAACGACGGCCCAGTGATGGCGTACGACGACCCGCGTCGCTCGATCGGTAAACGCGTAAAAATCGAAAAAGGCCGGATTACCGCGTTGCGCCTGGCCGGTGAAACCCTGGCTCGGCATTGGTTGCAAAGCCTTTGGCTGGAAGGCCGCACTGACGATCAATTGCGACGCTGGCTGCTGGCACCGCTCAGTGCGCCGCCGGGCGGTGCGGCAGCCAGCGGCAAGATTGTGTGCAACTGCAAGAACGTCAGCGAAAACGCCGTGTGCGCAGGCATCACTCGCGGCCTGGACCTTAACGGGCTCAAACAGGCGCTGGGCTGCGGCACGCAATGCGGCTCGTGCGTACCGGAAATCAAACGTCTTTTGGCCAGCAACGCGCAGCCAATCGCAATCAGTGTGTGAGGGAAAAACATGAGCGCAAAAATCTGGCTGGTGGGTGCCGGGCCCGGTGATCCTGAACTGCTGACCCTGAAGGCGGTACGGGCACTCCATGAGGCCGATGTGGTGTTGATTGATGACCTGCTCAACCCCGCAGTGCTGGAACACTGCCTTAACGCGCGGATTATCAGCGTAGGCAAACGCGGTGGCTGCCGTTCGACACCACAGGAGTTTATCCATCGCCTGATGCTGCGTTATGCCCGGCAAGGCAAATGCGTGGTGCGATTAAAGGGGGGTGACCCATGCATTTTCGGGCGTGGCGGCGAAGAAGCGACGTGGTTGCGCGAACATGGTGTGGATGTGGAGTTGGTCAACGGGATCACGGCGGGCCTGGCCGGAGCAACAAACTGCGATATCCCGCTGACGTTGCGTGGGGTCAGTCGCGGTGTAACGCTCGTTACGGCACATACCCAGGACAACAGCAGCCTGAACTGGCGTGCACTGGCCGAAAGCGGGACGACGTTGGTGGTGTATATGGGCGTGGCGAAGCTGGAGGAAATCCGTCAGCAGCTGCTGGAGAGCGCCATGGCAGAGGATATGCCGGTGGCGATGATCGAAAACGCATCGCTGCCTCAACAGCGAGAATGCCGTAGCACGTTGGGGCAGATGCACAAGGATGCGCAGACGTTCGCCTTGAAGAGCCCGGCAATTCTGGTGATCGGCAGTGTCGCCGCGGCTGCACAGACGGCATGCGTGGCGGTATCCGCCAGCGCCTGAAGCAAACGCCAGACGAAAAAAAGCCCGGCCTAAGCCGGGCTTTTTTTTACCACTCAGTAATTACTGAGCAGCTTGAGCTTCTACCGAGGCTTCTACGCGACGGTTGATAGCACGGCCAGCTTCAGTTGCGTTGTCAGCAACTGGGCGGGATTTGCCATAACCAACCGAGCTTACACGGTTAGGAGCGATACCGTCTTTGACCAGAACTTGCTTGACCGCGTCAGCACGACGCTGGGACAGCTTCTGGTTGTAAGCGTCAGGACCGACGGAGTCAGTGTGACCTTCAACAACGGTGGTGGTTTGTGGGTACTGTTTCATGAAGTCAGCGAGGTTTTTCACGTCGCCGTAGCTGTTAGGCTTAACAACCGACTTGTCGAAGTCGAACTTCACGTCCAGCTCAACACGAACAACCTGAGCAACTGGAGCTTCTGGCTCTGGAGTTGGCTCTGGAGCTGGTGCTGGGGTAGGAGCTGGAGCTACTGCGCCGGCGTTGCCGCCGAAGTTCACACCCAGGCCAACCAGTGCGGAGTAATCCCACTTGCCGTTGTCCAGGTTGTAGTCAGACTCAACACCGGCACGTGCGAACAGGTTGTTGGTGAAGTAGTACTTCACGCCAGCGCCAGCGATAGCCAGGGTGGACTGATCGCGACCTTTGTGGCCGTCAACTTCAACGTTGGTACGGCTCTGGTGACCGAAACCACCTTCAACGTATGGACGCAGGGAGTCAACACCGGCCTGACCGAAGTGGTACTGAGCAGTCACGCTGCCAGTGTCACCTTTGATCTTCTGGCTACCAGTACCGTCGTTCGAACGGGTGTGGTTGGTAGTGTCGTAGTTCAGGTTGATCGACACGTCGTCGGTCAAGAAGTAACCGATGCTTGCGCCAGGGTTGAAGCCGTCTTCGATGTGCTTAACGCTATCGTTGTACTGCTTCTTGTAGAACAGCTGGCCTTCAACTGCGCCTTGGCCTTGTGCCAGAGCGCCGAAAGAAGTGGCAGCAATAAGAGAACCAATGGCAAAGCCCAAGGTGTTTTTCAGTTTCATCCGTTAAATCCCCATCTGGTGATTGTAAAGCAGTCCCACAAACCGGGGGACAACTCGGCGACAAGTCTAACAGAACTTGCCTACACGTAAGAGATATTTGCCACGCACTAAGTTTCAGTCTCGCCCGCAAATTTCTCACGTAATTTATCAAGAGCACGCTTGTAACGCATTTTTGTAGCACTCAAACCCATGTGCATGATGTCAGCAATTTCCTGAAACTCCAGCTCTGCGACAAATCGTAGCACCAAAATTTCACGGTCAATTGGGTTCACATGCACCAACCAGCGATCAAGTCCACCCTTTTCCTCGGGTGCCGGCGCCTTTTCTTCAGACGCTTCCTCAAGGGGGTCGAGACTCAAAGCGTCCATCAACCGACGCTTTCGCCGCTCCTTACGATACTGCGTGATGCACTCGTTATACGTGATGCTGTAGAGCCATGTCTTGAACTTCGATTTGCCCTCGAAGTTCTTCAGGCCATACAGCACCTTGAGCATCACTTCCTGACAGACATCGTCCGCATCTCTATCGTTCCCTAAATACCTTGAACAAACGTTGAACAGAGTGCGTTGATATCTGCGCATCAATTCTTCGTACGCGCGTGTTACGTGAAACAGCTCCGTGTGTGCGCGCGCGACCAACTCCTCATCAGAGAGCTCACGGGGGTCATAGCGCGTGGACAGCGTTTGGGCTTTATTCAAAACAAGTCGTGCCGACAGTCAGGTCAATGTCCGCTACAGCCCGGTCACCCGGGTTTGCGGCGGCGTACATTAGCAGGGTTTGCCGGATTAGCGGCTACTGACCTGCTGCTCCAGGAGAATCCGATTGGACAGCGATACCAGCTCACCGTCATCGGTCAGCACGGTCGTCTTGACTGTGCCGATCTCCTCGATTTGCCCTTCGACCTCGCCCACACGCACCTGTTGCCCAACCTGATACAGCTCACGCACATAGATTCCCGCAAGAATCTGACCGGCAATTTCCCGGCTTCCCAACCCCATGGCCAGCGCAACGGCCAGACCAACGGTAATCAAAACAATCACAATCACATGGTTGAGCAGGTCAGTTTTGACCTCCAGCTGGCTGATCGCGACGGAAATACTGATGATGATCACCAGCCCCTGAGCGATCCGCCCCAGGCCCGCAGCATAGTCCAGCCCCACACCTTCAGCGGCTCCACGCACCAGCCCATTGGCCAGTTGCGCCAGTAAAACGCCTACGAGCAGCACCAGCGCGCCACCGAAAACCTTCGGCAAATACAGCGCCAGCATGTCGAGCGTAGCTGAAACTCGCTCAAGTCCAAGGGATTGAGCTGCAGAAACCAGAAAAATAAGTAAAACGAACCAGTAAACGATCTTCCCGATGAGGGTCGAGATCGGTACTTGCAGCCCGGCACGCCCCAACAGCTTGGTCAGGCCCGTGCCTGCCATCAAGCGGTCCAGCCCCAGTTTTGCGAGCAATTTGGACAGCAGGGTGTCGAGCAGCTTGGCCACGACAAAGCCCAGCAAGACCAAAACCAGAGCACCAAACAGGTTGGGAATGAAATTCGCCACCTTGGTCCACAATGCAGTCATCGCAGTGACCAGGCTCTGGGTCCAGAGATCAAGTTCCATATTCAATCAGCCTTATCAGCAGTGCGAGCAAGAGGTTTACGACGGGAAACCGGCGACACATGGGCCGAACCATTGTTCAGAGCCATCATCAGCGCCGGCAGCCAACGACCGAGCAGCCCGAACAGATCTCCCGCACCGACCTGACGGTTGGCGGTTTTCAACACGCGACCCAGGCAGGCGTCGTCGTCACGGTTGGACGGCGAAGCATTAAGCATGTCACGCAATGACTGTTCGAACGGATCGTGCATAAAGACCTCTCGCAAGTGATTTAAAAGACGAGGGTTAAATTCATGGGGTCACATGTACCCCCTACTACGTTCAGGTCATATTCAGGTCAAACCCAGCGCAATCGTCGAAATAGCCACCATTGTCCCAAGGCGACGGCCACCATCATCAGGCACGCAATCATGAATCCATAGGGGCTGGCGGAGAACGGAATCCCGCCCACATTGATACCCAGCAAACCGGTGAGAAAACTCATCGGCAAAAAAATCCCGGTGATGATACCGAAGCGGTACATGGTGCGATTCATCCGCAGGCTCAATCGCCGGTCGTCGGTCTCAAGCACAAGCCCCACGCGCTCTCGAGCCAATTCGAGCTCTTCCAGGTAACGCGTCAGGCTGTTGTGTAATTCGTTCCAGTAGTCAGCATCGTCATCACAAAACCACGGCAATTTGGTTCGCGTCAGTTGGGCAAAAATATCTCGCTGAGGGGCGAGAAAACGTTTGAGCCCCGCCGCGCGCCGACGGATCTGCAGGACGCTGCCATGTTCCGGAGTATACCGTTCGTCGGCATCCAGTTTTTCTTCTTCGATATCGACGACTTCAGACAAATCGGTAACCAGATCCTGCACTTTGTTGGTCAGGTACTGCGCCATATAAAGGATGAGTTCCGAAGCGGTTCTCGGCCCTTTGCCCTCCGCCAGTTGCACCAGCAACTCATCGGTGGCGCGCAGCGGACGCAGGCGCAAGGAAATCACGCGATCGGCCGCTGCGAAGATGCGCACCGACACCATGTCTTCCGGTTCGGCGCCCGGGTTCAGGTTGACCCCGCGCAGAAACAGCAGCAATTGGGCTTCGGGCAGTGGCAACAGGCGCGGACGGGTGTTTTCCTCCAGCAGCAAGTCGCAGGCGAACTCGCTCAAGCCGCTGGATTTACGCAGCCAGGTCTGGGTCTGCGGATGGCTGCGATCCCAATGCAGCCACAGGCTTTCCTGAGGCTGAAGTTGCAAGTCGTCGAGCTCAGTCCGGGCAATCGAACGCGCACCGCCTTTACCATCCAGCACCAGGGCATGCACCAGCCCCCATTGCGCGTTTTCTTCCTCGAACATCCTCACCCCTATCGGCAACAGCAGTTTATTCAGGCATTTTCAGTGGGCTGGGCGAGACGATCACGCCATTATTGTCCGCATAAATGTATTCACCGGGCCGGAACGTCACGCCGGCGAAAGTCACCACCACGTTCAAGTCGCCAATGCCGCGCTTGTCGGTCTTCATCGGGTGAGTGGCCAGCGCCTGCACGCCCAGATCGGTTTGGGCAATGACATCGACATCCCGGATGCAGCCATAGATCACCAGCCCTTCCCAGCCGTTTTTTGCAGCTTTCTCGGCAATCATGTCGCCGAGCAACGCGCGACGCAGCGAACCGCCACCGTCGACCACCAGCACCTTGCCGGCACCCGGTTGATCGGCCTGTTCCTTGACCAGGGAGTTGTCCTCGAAGCATTTGATGGTGACGATCTCGCCGCCAAAAGAATCCCGGCCACCGAAATTACTGAACATCGGCTCAACCACCTGCACCAGCTCCGGGTAGGCGTCGCACAGATCGGGCGTCACGTAATGGTTCATCGAGAAACTCCTGTCATCAAAGAAGAGGTCGAACATCCCACGGTGTACATCAGAAAAACGTGTCGCAACAGGCAATATTTAACGGTTCACCGGTTGGCGGCGGCCATGATCGGACTCGCTTCGTCGCAACGCAATAGCGACTGCGCGACTGAATATGACCAGAAGCGTTTAACGCGTCATATCTTAGCCGCAACCACACACGAGTGAAACGCCCTTGGCAGAGCGCTTGATCAAACAGCTGCCAGTACCTGCGGGTGCGCCCCGGCCAAAGGTGTCAATGGATCGTTCAACCACCGCGCCACCATTGGCCATACCTCGGCTTGAGCGGCTTTGCTGACCAGCATCTCGACATGCCCGAAATCCTCGCTGAAGCCCTGCTGGCGCCCCAGACACAGGTATTGGCGGTGCTCGGAGCCGACTTGCTCGAACAACTTGCGGCACGCCCAATCCGGGTCCTGCTGGTCACCGGCGGCACTCACCGCCAACAACGGCACATCGACTTCGGCGAGGCCCTTCCACCAATCCTGTTGCCCATCGCCAAAGCGACCGAACAGGCCGTTCCAGCGCATGGCTTCGATCATCACGCCCGCAGGCTCATCCTCCGGACCACGCTTGAGCCGCGCGCCGGACACCTCGCCAAAACGTTTCAGGAGCAAACGAGCGGTCCACTCCACCGGTGGAATTTTCAACGGCCAGTGGGTACGGCTCACCTGGCAACCAAACAACGCCACCGAGGCCGCCGCTGGCGCCCCCAGGTACTGCCCGCCGAGGGCTGCAGCCAGTGCAGTGCCGCCCAGGGAATGCCCGATCCAGTGCGGGATTTGTGCACTTTGCTCACGCACAAACGCGCCGATGGCCGGCAAATCGTAACGCGCGTAGTCGGCAACGCGATTTCTCGCGTAGTCATGGTTGCGCTTGGACAAGCCATGCCCGCGCATTTCCGCAATCCACACATCAAAGCCCTGGCGCGCCAGATAAGCGCCCAAACCGAGGCCTTTGGGCGAGTACCAGAAACGTCGGTTGGAAAAGCTACCGTGCAACAAAATGACCGGCGTGCCCCGGTTTTCCGGGACATCGGCCAGGCCCAAACGCGTCACGGCCAGCTCGACGGTGCCGTCGGGGCTGTTGCCGGGTTTGAGGCGGTACACGTCTTCACTCAGGTCGCCGCGACGTTCAGCACTGATCAGGGCGACGGGAAACAGGTTGCTGCTGCTTTGCATAATGCTCTTGCACAAAAAAGGGCGGCGTCCGGAAGGAGTTCCGCCCTGCACAGATAAGAATGCCGGTCACCCTTGAGGAGTGACCGGCACTTTTTAAGTCACGACCTTAGGCGGACGCTTGCCCTTCCGCCAGGAAGAACCAGGTTTCCAGCACGGAATCGGGGTTCAGCGAGACGCTTTCGATGCCCTGTTCCATCAGCCATTTGGCCAGGTCCGGGTGGTCGGAAGGGCCCTGGCCGCAGATGCCGATGTACTTGCCGGCCTTGTTACAGGCCTGGATGGCGTTGGCCAGCAGCTTCTTGACCGCAGGGTTACGCTCATCGAACAGGTGGGCGATGATCCCCGAGTCACGGTCCAGGCCCAGGGTCAGCTGAGTCAGGTCGTTGGAGCCAATGGAGAAACCGTCGAAGAACTCCAGGAACTCTTCGGCCAAAATGGCGTTGGACGGCAGCTCGCACATCATGATGACGCGCAGGCCGTTTTCACCACGGCTCAGGCCGTTTTCTGCGAGCAGGTCGACCACTTGGCTCGCTTCGCCCAAGGTACGCACGAACGGCACCATGATCTCGACGTTGGTCAGGCCCATCTCATTGCGCACGCGCTTGAGAGCACGGCACTCAAGCTCGAAGCAATCGCGGAAGGCCTCGCTGATGTAACGCGAGGCGCCACGAAAGCCCAGCATCGGGTTTTCTTCTTCCGGCTCGTAGAGCTTGCCGCCGATCAGGTTGGCGTATTCGTTGGACTTGAAGTCCGACAGGCGCACGATGACCTTTTTCGGGTAGAACGCCGCCGCCAGGGTGCTGATGCCTTCCACCAGCTTCTCGACGTAGAAGCCCACCGGGTCGTTGTAGCCGGCAATGCGCTTGTCGACGCTTTCCTTGATGTCCAGCGGCAGGCCGTCGTAGTTCAGCAGGGCCTTGGGGTGCACGCCGATCATGCGGTTGATGATGAACTCCAGGCGGGCCAGGCCCACACCGGCGTTCGGCAACTGCGCGAAATCAAAAGCGCGGTCCGGGTTGCCGACGTTCATCATGATCTTGAACGGCAGGTCCGGCATGGCATCGATGGAGTTTTGCTTGATGTCGAAGCCCAGCTCACCTTCAAAGATGAAACCGGTGTCGCCTTCAGCGCAGGATACGGTCACGCCCTGGCCGTCTTTCAACAGTTGGGTCGCGTTGCCGCAACCCACCACCGCAGGAATGCCCAGCTCACGCGCAATGATCGCCGCGTGGCAAGTACGCCCGCCCCGGTTGGTGACGATGGCGCTGGCGCGTTTCATCACCGGCTCCCAGTCCGGGTCGGTCATGTCGGACACCAGCACGTCGCCCGGCTGGACTTTGTCCATCTCGGACACGTCCTTGATGATCCGCACCTTGCCGGCGCCGATGCGCTGGCCGATGGCACGGCCTTCCACCAGCACGGTGCCGGTTTCTTTCAGCAGGTAGCGTTCCATGACGTTGGCGGAAGTGCGGCTTTTCACGGTTTCAGGACGCGCCTGCACGATGTACAGCTTGCCGTCATCACCGTCCTTGGCCCACTCGATGTCCATCGGGCACTTATAGTGCTTTTCGATGATCATCGCTTGCTTGGCCAACTCGCTGACCTCAGCGTCGGTCAGGCAGAAACGCGCGCGCTCGGCCTTGTCGACTTCAACGGTTTTTACCGAACGACCGGCCTTGGCCTCGTCGCCGTAGATCATCTTGATGGCCTTGCTGCCCAGGTTGCGGCGCAGGATCGCCGGGCGACCGGCCTCAAGCGTGTGTTTGTGGACGTAAAATTCGTCCGGGTTGACCGCGCCCTGCACGACGGTTTCGCCCAGGCCGTAGGCGCCGGTGATGAACACCACGTCACGGAAACCGGATTCGGTGTCCAGAGTAAACATCACGCCGGCAGTGCCGGTTTCCGAACGCACCATGCGCTGCACGCCGGCAGACAAAGCCACCAGCTTGTGGTCGAAACCTTGGTGTACGCGGTAGGAAATAGCGCGGTCGTTGAACAGCGAGGCGAACACTTCCTTGGCGGCGCGGATGACGTTTTCGACGCCGCGGATATTCAGGAAGGTTTCCTGCTGACCGGCAAAGGAGGCGTCCGGCAAGTCTTCGGCGGTGGCCGAGGAGCGCACGGCAACGGCCATGTCCGGGTTGCCGGCCGACAATGTAGCGAAGGCGGTGCGGATTTCTTCGTTGAGCTTCTCGGGGAACTCGGCGTCCATGATCCATTGACGGATCTGGGCACCGGTCTTGGCCAGGGCGTTGACGTCATCGACGTCCAGGGCGTCCAGCGCGGCGTGGATCTGGGCGTTGAGGCCGCTCAGCTCGAGGAAGTCGCGGTAAGCCTGGGCCGTGGTGGCGAAACCACCGGGCACCGAGACACCAGCGCCTGCAAGATTACTGATCATCTCGCCGAGGGATGCGTTCTTGCCCCCCACATGCTCTACATCATGGACGCCGAGCTTATCGAGGGAAACTACGTACTCTACCAAGGTGATCTCTCCACTTTCTGTGTTGGAAAAGCTCAGGACGCCAGCGGCTCAGTAGGAGCAAACGCCAGCGCTTGTGGCCTGGACCTGGAAAATAAGTGAGAATGCGGCCCACTGCGGGACGGCAAAATCGCGCCTATCATATCCAAGATTCGCCATCAGCTTAAGGCCCAGGGCTCAAATGAAACGATCTGCTTTCTTTATCTCCGACGGCACCGGCATCACAGCCGAAACATTGGGTCAGAGCCTGCTCGCGCAGTTCGAAAACATTACCTTCGCCAAATTCACGCGGCCCTATATCGACAGCGTGGATAAAGCGCGAGCCATGGTACAACAAATCAATCTGGCGGCCGAAAAAGACGGTTTTCGTCCGATCATTTTCGACACCATCGTCAATCAAGACATCCGTGAGATCCTCGCCACCTCCAATGGTTTCATGATCGACATCTTCTCCACGTTCCTGGCGCCACTGGAACAGGAGTTGAGTGAACACTCCTCCTACTCAGTAGGAAAGTCCCATTCCATTGGCCACAACTCCAACTATATGGAGCGTATCGAGGCGGTCAACTTTGCCCTCGACAACGATGACGGCGCCCGCACTCATTACTATGACAAGGCCGATTTGATCCTGGTGGGCGTGTCCCGCTGCGGCAAAACCCCTACGTGCCTGTACATGGCCATGCAGTTCGGTATCCGCGCCGCCAATTACCCGCTGACCGAAGACGACATGGAGCACCTGACGCTGCCGGCCGCCCTGCGCGCGCACCAGCACAAGCTGTTCGGCCTGACCATTGACCCGGACCGCCTCACGGCGATTCGTAACGAACGCAAGCCCAATAGCCGCTACTCCAGCTACGCACAGTGCGAGTTCGAAGTACGCGAGGTGGAAAATCTGTTCCGTCGCGAGAATATTGCGCACATCAATTCCACGCATTTTTCGGTGGAAGAGATTTCGGCGAAGATTCTGGTGGAGAAAGGTGTAGAGCGCAGGTTCAAATAACTGCACTGTCTGAACTGACGCCTTCGCGGGCAAGCCCGCTCCCACACTTGACCGAGTTCCAACACTGGAATGCATTCAAATGTGGGAGCTGGCTGGCCTGCGATGAACGATAACGCGGTAAACCTGCTTACAGGTGAAACCTGCCACCACCCTGCCCCAACGCCGTCGCCAGCGCATCAAACCCCGCCCGCAACAACTGATCGTCACCCGACGTATTACAGATACTCGCCCGAATAAACTGAGGCACCGCCGTTTGCCCTACGGCAAAGGCTTCGGCCGTGGCGATCAGGTAATTATTCTGCTTGAGTTCCGCCTCGATTTCCGACGCGCGCCAGGGCTCCGGCACTTCAATCCAAAAATGCGGGCTGTTGAGGTGGGTGCGGTACTCCAGGCCGCTCAGCAGGTCGCGCACCAGGGCTTTGCGGCGGCTGATCTCGTTGATCTGCTGACGTAGCAGGTATTCCGCCGTGCCGTTTTCGATCCACTGGGTCGCCAGTTCCAGAGTCACTGGCGTGGCCATCCAGCAGGTCGAGCGCAAGGCCGCCGAAATACGACTGACCAGCGCCGGTGGCGCATGCACGTAGCCCACCCGCAACCCCGCGGACACCGCCTTGCTCAGGCTACTGATCAAAATCGTACGTTCAGGCGCGAAATGGCTGAGGGGCGGTGGCCGATCTTCTACCAATACGCCGTGGGCTTCGTCTTCAAGAATCAGCAGATTGTGCTCGCGACACACCTTGACCAACGCTTCCCGGCGCGCGACCGACAACACCGCCGTGGTCGGGTTCTGGATGGTGGGCGTGCAGTACAACGCCGAAACCCGGTGATTACGACAGACTTCATCCAGCGCGCCCGGCAGCACGCCTTCTTCGTCCATCTCCAGGCCGATCAGGCGCACGCCGAGCATGCGCGCGGCCGTGATCAGCCCGGGATAGGTCAGCTGTTCGGTGACCACCGTATCGCCCGCCCGCAGCAATGCCATCATCGCGCACAGCAGGCCATGCTGGCCGCCATTGACGCAGATGACCTGCTCGGGAATCGGGTGAAAATCACGCTGCACCAGCCACTGCGCCCCGGCCTCACGGTAGCGCGGCAAACCGGCATCCGGGGTGTAGGCGCTGATGTCCTGGAGGAACTTGGCGTTGGTCGACAAGGTTTGGAAGCTCTGGGCCAGAAACACCGTCTCCTGACCAGGAATATGCATGTTACGGCTCATGTCGAAGTAATGGCGCGGCTCCTCGCTGACGTTGCGAAAGCCTTCATCACGCTGGCGCTCCATCCCACGCTTGCGAACGAAAGTGCCGTCACCCACCCGCGCCACCACCAACCCGAGGCGTTCCAGTTCGCCGTAGGCTCGGCTGATAGTGCCGATGGTTACACCCAGATTGTCGGAAAGCACCCGATGGGGCGGCAGTTTTCGTCCGGGTTCAATCAAGCCTTCAAGGATGCCTCGTTCCATCACATCGGACAGGCGCTTGTACTTCACGCCCTGACCGCTGGACAACCCCTCACGCATAATTGACACCATGTCAATATTTGTTTTGACAGCCATCATTCGCCCTAATAGTGTGCTTTTACGGGTTCAATAACCGAATGAAACAACTTAATACACAGTCAATATAGAGTTCAATTCCGGCTCAGGGAAGCAATAAACGATGCCAATGTCCGCCGTTCTTGAAAACACAACAAAAACAAAAACTCAGAAACAGTGGTTGGCCGGCCTGGTAACCAGCGTGATGTTTCTTATCGTGTGCCTGAGTTGGGGCACTACGTGGCTGGGGATCAAGATCGCCGTCGAGAGCGTGCCACCGCTGACCTCGGCGGGCCTGCGCTTCCTGATCGCCTTCCCGTTGTTCCTGTGTTTCGCCCTGGTGCGCCGTGAGCCCATCCTGTTCCCGCGCGAAAGCCGCTGGTTCTTCGTATTCGTGACACTGTCCTACTTCAGCGTTCCCTATTACCTGCTCAACTACGGCGAGATGCATGTCTCTTCCGGCCTCACCGCGCTGCTGTTCAGCTGCATGCCGGTGTTTATCCTGATTTTCTCCGCGCTGTTTCTGCGCGAACGCATCTATTTTTCCCAGGTGGTCGGCATCGGCATCGGTTTCGGCAGCCTCTACATGATCATCAAGAGCCAGGGCCTGCACCTGGACCATGCTGAATTTTTCGGGGTGCTGGCAATTCTGACCGCCGCGATCATGCATGCCTTGTGCTACGTCATTACCAAGCAAAAAGGCAGCGCCATCAGCGTGATCACCTACAACACGCTGCCCATCGGCATTGCCGGGTTGATGCTGTTTGTGGCCGGCCTGTGGTTTGAAACACCCACCTTCGAAACCATCACGCTGCGTTCCTGGAGCGCGCTGTTCTACCTGGGGCTGGTGGCGTCGGTGGGCGGGTTTATCGTGTATTTCATGCTGCTCAAGCGCTTGAGTCCGATCATTCTGTCGTTCGTGTTCATCATCTTCCCGGTATTCGCGGTGATCATCGGCGCCTGGTACGAAGGCGTGGAAATTTCCCGCGACCTGATGCTGTACTCCGCCATCCTGCTGGCTGGTTTCGCGATCACCAAGCTGCCTTTCGAAAAACTCCTGGCCAAGAAAAATTGAGCCTCCTGACCCACCCCTATCAGCAACGCGAGAGAAACATGGACGTCCTCCGCCCCAATGCCCTGGAGCAGATCTATGCCCACGCCAGCCGCAGCTACCCAGAGGAATGCTGTGGTTTTGTCTTCGCCGACGGCAGCGTGTACCTGGGCAGCAATATCCAGAACGAATTACACCGCAAGAACCCCCAGATGTACGCGCGCAGCGCGGCCAACGGCTACACCTTCTCGGTAGCCGACACCCTGCTGATGAACAAGGCGTTGCGCAGTGATAACCCGGTGGTGGTGATCTATCACTCGCACCCGGATGTCGGCGCCTACTTCAGTGACGAAGACCAGGACAAGGCACTGTTCCTGGGTGAGCCGATCTACCCCGTGAGCTACCTGGTGGTGGACGTACGCCAGGGCAAGGCCCTGGGCTCAAAGCTGTTTGCCTGGGACGGCAAGCATTTCGCCCCTCAACCCTTCAACGACCTGCACACGGAGTTGTCCATGAACGCTGTCTCTTTCCCCGACATTCTGGTTCGCGTGGCCAAGCTGCCGGAATCGACCCTCGAGGGCACCGGATCGACATTGCGCGAAGTCATTGAAAACCTCTGCAGCAGCCACCCGCAGCTGCGCCCGCACCTGTTTCACGAGAAGAACAATCAGCTCAAGGAACACTTCCTGTTCACGGCCGAGGAAGAACTGATCGACGCCGACGAGCCCTTGCCGGAAAAAGCCAGAATCGAAGTGCTGCTCGCCACCTCGGGCGGCATGGACGTCGAGGCTTTAAGCAACGAAGAAGTGCAGCGCTACGTGCGCCATATCACTCTGCCAGGCGTCGGGCGCGAAGGTCAGTTGAACCTGAAAAAGGCCAAGGTATTGATCATCGGCACCGGCGGTCTCGGCTCGCCCATCAGCCTGTACCTGGCGGCGGCCGGCATTGGCACCCTGGGCCTGGTGGATTTCGATGTGGTGGAAAGCAGCAACCTGCAACGCCAGATCGTTCACGGCAACAGCACACTGGGCATGCCCAAGGTCGAGTCGGCCAAACAGCGCCTGCAGGATCTCAACCGGCACATCCAGATCAACGCGCACAACACTGCCCTCAACGCCGACAACGCCCTGGAACTGGTGGGCGCCTACGACCTGGTGATCGATGGCACCGATAATTTCGACACGCGTTACCTGGTCAACGACGCCTGCGTGCAGTTGGGTAAACCTCTGGTCTACGGCGCCATCTACCGCTTCGACGGGCAGATCAGCGTGCTCAACTATAAAGGTGGGCCGTGCTACCGCTGCCTGTTCCCCTCAGCACCGCCTGCCGAGCTGGCACCCAACTGCAGCGCCGGCGGCGTAATCGGCGTATTGCCGGGTGTGGTTGGCATGATTCAAGCCACCGAGGCCATCAAATTGCTGATCGGCATCGGCGAGCCGCTGTCCGGTCGATTGATGCGCTTCGATGCGCTGGCGATGAAATTCAGCGAAATCCGCTTCAAGCGTCGCGCCGACTGCCCGTGCTGCTCGGCGCTGCGTCGCAGCGAACCCGTGGCGCCGACAGTGTGCGCCGATGCCGTGCCCAGCCAACCGTCACTGGCCGAAGAACGCTACATCAAGCCGCGAGTACTCAAGCAAGTGCTTGAACACCAGCGCAGCGCCGATGTGCTGCTGGACGTGCGTGACGCCACTGAACTGGAGGTGTGCAAACTGCCAGGCGTGGTGCATATCCCCCTGGCCGAACTGGATGAGCAACTGCACAGCCTCAGCCGCGACAACACCCACTACCTGATCTGCTACGCCGGCTCCCGCGCCGAGCAAGCCGCCAGCACCTTGCTGGCCGCCGGTTTCGCCAACACCAAAGTCCTGCAGGGCGGCATGAAACACTGGGTGCGCGACGTCGAACCCGACATGCCTTTGTACTGATCCGGGGGCTGAGCGATGTTGCATAACTCCATTCTTGACGTGATCGGCCACACACCGATCGTGCGTCTGGCGCAGTTTTCCGAAGACCTTGGCATTGAGGTCTACGCCAAGCTGGAATCCCTCAACCCAGGTGGCAGCCACAAGGCACGCATCGCGCTGGGCATGATCCTCGACGCCGAGCGCCGCGGCGTGCTGATGCGCGATTCCGGGCAAACCATCATCGAGCCCAGCGGCGGCAACACCGGCATTGGACTGGTGATGGCCGGCAACGTGTTGGGTTACAAAGTGGTGCTGGTGATCCCGGACAACTACAGCCCCGAAAAGCAGAAACTGCTGCGCCTGTACGGTGCCAGGGTGGTGCTGTCGGACAGCCGCCTGGGGAACAACTCCCACGGCGAAAAATGCATGGAACTGCAGCTCGAAAACCCCAGCTACGTGATGCTCAACCAGCAGCGTAACGGCGCCAATCCGCAAACCCACCGCGACACCACCGCACCGGAAATCCTCCGCGCGTTCGGTGAACGGCGCGTGGATTATTTCGTCAGCGGCATCGGCACCGGCGGCCACCTTACGGGCATCGGCGAAACGCTCAAGGCCGCCTGGCCTGCACTGCGGGTGATGGGCGTGGAACCGGAGGAATGCGACCTGCTGAAAAACCAGCACGCGCCGCACCATATCCAGGGCCTGTCGATTGGCTTGATCCCAAGCATTCTCAACCTGGACGTGATCGACGGCATGCTCAAGGTGTCGCACCAGGCATGCATGGACATGATCAAACGCATCATGCGCACCGACGCCATCAGCCTGGGCTTGTCCTCGGCCGCCAACATGGTCGCCATCGCCCAACTCGCCCCCGAACTGCCGCCCGAAACGGTGGTGTTGACCATGGTCTACGACAATGCTGACAGCTACCTGCCCAGTTTCGAATAACCGGTTTCCCAACCATCCAGAACGCGGGGGTGCCTCCATGGGGGGCTTTATCGACATGCAACAGCTGCACGATGAGTTGCTCACCCACCTCATCAAGACCCTGACGCCTGCGCAGATCAAGCAGTTGGAACCGCACCTGGCGCCGCTGATCCAGAACGCCGCCCAGGCGGTGGCCGAGGACCTGATCGCCTATGCCTATCGCGACCCGGCGTCACGCGGGCGCGGCGAGTTGATTCTGGAATCCTATGCCTCGTTCAAGGCCGTGCTGTTTTACCGCCTTGCGCACCTGGTATGGCATTTCCCCGATCAAACCAATGGCGAGTTTTCGCGCATGGCTCTGAAGCTCAGCAACCAGGGCAAAATCCTCTCTGGAGCCGAAATCCATCCCGCTGCGCGCATAGGCCGGCGCTTCGTGCTGGACCACGGTTACGGCACAGTGATCGGCGAAACCTGCGAGATCGGCAACGACTGCTACATCCTCTGTGGCGTGACACTGGGCGCCCGCGGGATCGCCAACAACCCGGATGGCAAACGCCACCCGCGCCTGGGCAACAACGTCGAGGTCGGCGCCGGCGCCCGCGTGTTGGGGTATGTGCTGATCGGCGACAACGTGTTTATCAGCCCTTCGTGTGTCATCACCCAGGACGTGCCTGCCGGTACCAAGGTCAAGGTGGTCAATCAGGTTCAACTGCAGAAAAACGATGAGTCAGACCACAGCAACTACCTCGGAGCTTTTGCCCTGGACGAGCGTTTGCACGTGGTCGGCGAAGTGAATGCCAGCCACAAGGTCACGGTGCTCGACGCCGACTTTCACCCGTTGCAGGGGCTGATGCTGGAGCCCACGGTGAAAGAGCGTCATCACCTGCAGTTTCGCCTGCGCCGCCTCGATGTCGGCGAGCAACTGCCACGCTTGCCGCTGAACCTGAAAATCTGCGGGCCGGAATTTGAAATCACCCTGCTCTCCCCCCCTGGCTTGAGTGCGATGGTGCGTCACCTGTTGCAAGCCAGCCCACTGATTGTCGGAGGTTGAACATGTCTGTGCACACCATGGAAACCCTGGCGCTGTTCGACAGCGCGCCCTACCAGAATGCCTTCAGCGCGCGGGTGATTGCGGTCAGCGAACACGGCATTGCCCTGGAGCACACGCTGTTCTACCCCACCGGCGGCGGCCAGCCGGGCGACACCGGGCACCTGACACTGGCCGATGGCACGCGGGTCGAAGTGATCGGCACCGTACGCGACCCGGTGCTGCGTTCGATCATCTGGCACCAAGTCCAAGAGTGCCCGCCGCAGTTGATTGCCGGGGTGCAGGTAGACGCGGGTCTGGACTGGGAGCGCCGCTACCAGCATATGAAGATGCACACCTGCCTGCATTTGCTGTGCTCGATCATTGATGCCCCCGTTACCGGTTGCAGCATCGGCGCAGACAAAGGCCGGCTGGATTTCGACTTGCCGGAAATGACCCTCGATAAAGACTGCATCACCCGCGACCTCAACGCGCTGATCGAGCAGGCCCACGTGGTGAAAACCCTGTCGATGCCCGCCTCGGAGTACTCAACCCTGCTGCAGATCACCCGTACCCAGGCAGTAGCGCCGCCGGTGATCCAGGGTTCGGTGAGGGTAATTGAAATCGCCGGCATCGATATCCAGCCATGCGGTGGCACCCATGTGATCAACACCGAGGAAATCGGCCGGGTGTTCTGCGAGAAAATCGAAAAGAAGAGCAAGCACAACCGCCGGGTGATCCTGCGGTTCGAGGGATAGGTCAACCCTGACGCGGCCCGTATGGGGTGCCCCCATACAAGGCCGACGCGGTGCAGCCCTTATTGCTTTTGCTCGCTGATTTTCTTGCTCAAGGTCTCGATCTGCGCTTGAAGCTGCGCAATCACGGCCTTGAACTGTGCTTCCATTTGATCAAGCCCGGCCTGTAGCTGTGCGTTTTCACTCATGAGTGCTTCAACGCCACGCGCAGCAGTCGCTTCTGGCTCATCGCGCGGGGCCGGCATTGGGTCATTCGCGGGGGCTGCTGCGTCGGGTGACGGACCAGGCTCAGCAGAATTTTCCGGCTCAGAAAGCACCGCGTTCTGAGGCGTGCCAATCGCGTCAATGCGTTGAGCCAAGCCCTGGATTTGCTCTTGCAGTTGCTGAATCACCGTCTTGAGCTCCCCGAAAAACGCTAACACTTCCTGGCGAAACGCTTGGCTCTCACGGTTCAACGCTTCAAGACTTTGAGCCTGGCCCGGCTCAGTCCCCGATGGATTCGGTGTAACCGGCGAAGCCTGCGACGGCGCAGTGTGCTGCTCACCTGCAGAACGGTTCTGCGGCGTAGCCTCAGGCTGATTCGAGGAGGGTTGAGTGGCTTCACGTGGCGTATTGAGTTGCTGAGTCAGGTCGACAACTTGCTGTTGGAGGCTCTGGATCTGTGGCCCAACCTCAGCGGCAAACCCCTGGAACTTGGCACGAAGCGCCATATTTTTTTGCGTCAGTTCTGCCAGCGAGTCCGTCGCCTCCGAGCCCTGTGACGGTGGCGCGTTCACGATCGCGCTGTGGCTTGAGAACTGGCCGCGCTGCTCGGGCGTCATCGCAGGACGCAGCGGCGCCGAATCGGGCTGGGTACTGGCTCGCTCGGAAGCGCGGGCGCTGTCCTGGTAGCTGATGGGCGACGGCTTTTGAGGCTGTTCATAGCCAACCGTGTAGGGTGCTGGCCGAGTATTTACGCTAGTCATAGGGACCTTCCCAGATTCAGGTAGTGAAGTCGTGATTGCCGATTTGAAGGCCTGCGTTCGCACGCCGTCTGGTTACCTGATTGGCGTTTCTCTGAAAGAGGGTTCCGGAACCGTAGGGCGGGTAAGTGGCTATTTGTATCTCAGGCAAAAACAGCGGTGCCTTGCGCTTGTGTCAGGGGCGGACGCCCGGCGCACCAACACATAAGCCGCAGTTCGTACAGGAAACTGACAGCAAATTTATGTGCTTGTAACATTCAGAAACGTACAATCCCGCCTGCAACGCCTCGTTGCCCCTGACTCACGAAAACAGCGCCCGCCCGTCTCGGTGGGTCATTCGTGCAGCAGCTAAGCTCACTCCCATCACGCCCCTGAACGCTGCAGGACTGACTGCCTATGAACAGAGTGTTTCGTCACTATTTACCGGCGTCCACGCTGCGCTTGCTACCCAATCGCTGGGATTTGGTCGCCTTGCCTTTGGTGATCGGCTTTTTATTGTTTTTCTCCATTACGGCGCGGGAAACCTGGGCACCAATCGCCACGTTGCAAAGTGAAGTCATCTCTCTGGACCCGGCCAACCTGCCGGAATACGCGATGCGCACCACCCTGCGCATGCTGGCGGCGATGGTCGCCGCACTGGTCTTCACCCTGTTGTACGGCACCCTGGCCGCCAAAAGCCGGCGTGCCGAGAAACTGCTGGTGCCGGTGCTCGACATCCTGCAATCGGTGCCGGTGCTCGGCTATATCTCTTTTACCGTGACGTTTTTCCTGTTGCTGTTTCCCGGGCGTGTGCTGGGCGCCGAGTTCGCCGCGATCTTTGCGATCTTCACCAGCCAGGCCTGGAACATGACGTTCAGCTTCTACCAGTCGCTGCGCATGCTGCCCCACGACCTGGTCGAAGTGTCGACCAACCTGCGGCTTTCCGGCTGGCAGAAGTTCTGGAAGCTCGACGTGCCCTTCGCCATGCCCGGGCTGGTGTGGAACATGATGATGAGCATGTCCGGCGGCTGGTTTTTTGTGGTCGCCTCCGAAGCCATTACCGTCGGCGACAAGACCATCACCCTGCCGGGCGTGGGTTCTTACCTGGCCCTGGCCATTGCCCAGAAAGACCTGCACGCCGTGGGTTACGTGATCCTGGCGATGATTGTGGTCATCCTGATGTATGACCAGTTCCTGTTCCGTCCGCTGGTGGCCTGGGCCGACAAGTTTCGCATGGAGACCACGGCCTCTCAGGGCGCCGCGCCGCAATCCTGGCTGTTGAACCTGATCCAGCGCACGCGCGTGGTTCAGCGCATCCTGCGCCCGATCACCCGTGCCATCAGCCGAATCGGTAACAAGCGTTTCAGCCTCGCGGGCAGTGCGCTCAAGGCGTTGCCGGCAGAAACACCAAAGGCCTCAAAAGTGATCGATTGGGTGTGGGGCACACTCATAGCGCTGCTGGCCGCTTACGCGCTGTATCACATCGTGCAGTACGTCGGCACCGAAGTGACCTTTGCCGAGGTCGGCCACGTGTTCGTGTTGGGCCTGATCACGCTGCTGCGGGTAACCGGGCTGATCCTGATCGCATCACTCATCTGGGTGCCCCTGGGCGTGATGATCGGCCTGCGCCCCCGCCTTGCGGAGAAAATCCAGCCACTGGCGCAGTTCCTCGCCGCCTTCCCGGCGAACCTGCTGTTCCCGGTATTCGTCATCGTGATCCTGCACTACAAGCTCAACCCGGACATCTGGCTGAGCCCGCTGATCGTGCTGGGTACCCAGTGGTACATCCTGTTTAACGTGATCGCCGGGGCCAGCGCGTTTCCCAACGACTTCAAGGAAGCTGCCGCCAACTTCCGCATCCGCGGCTGGTTGTGGTGGCGCAAGGTGATGCTGCCGGGGATCTTCCCCTATTACGTTACCGGCGCCATTACCGCTTCGGGCGGCGCGTGGAACGCCAGTATCGTTTCCGAGTACGTGTCCTGGGGCCAGGACAACGTGGTCGCCCACGGGCTGGGCGCCTACATTGCACAGACCACCGCCGCCGGCGACTTCCCGAAAATCGCCTTGGGCGTGGTGGTGATGTCGATCTTTGTGGTGGCCTTCAACCGCGCAGTCTGGCGGCCGATGTACGCCCTGGCTGAAAACAAACTTCGCTTGAATTGACGGGATTCGCTGTGATGAATACCAATACCGAACACGCTGCTGATACCCCGCAAATCTACTCGCTGAAAAACGTCAACCGGGTTTTCGGCAAGGGCAAAGACGAGCTGCAAGTGCTCAGCGGCGTGGACTTGAGCCTGCACGAAGGCGAGATCGTCGGCATGCTCGGCCGCTCCGGCTCGGGCAAGTCCACCTTGCTGCGCATCATCGCCGGGCTGATCCAGCCGTCGTCGGGCGAAGTGCGCTACAACGGCGCCCCGCTCAACGGCCCGGCCGAAGGTGTGGCCATGGTGTTCCAGACCTTTGCGCTGTTCCCCTGGCTGACCGTGCTGGAAAACGTGGAAGCCGGCCTGCAAGCCTTGCAAGTCGAGCGCAAGGAAAGCCGCCGCCGTGCCCTGGCCGCCATCGACCTGATCGGCCTGGACGGTTTTGAAAACGCCTACCCGCGCGAGTTGTCCGGCGGCATGCGCCAGCGCGTGGGCTTTGCCCGTGGCCTGGTGGTTAACCCAACGCTGCTGCTGATGGACGAACCGTTTTCGGCCCTCGACGTGCTCACCGCCGAAACCCTGCGCACCGACTTGCTGGACTTGTGGAGCGGCAAGCAACTGCCGATCAAATCGATCCTGATCGTGACCCACAACATCGAAGAAGCGGTGCTGATGTGCGACCGCATCCTGGTGTTGTCGTCCAACCCTGGCCGTGTGGTCGCCGAAATCAAGGTGCCATTCGCGCACCCGCGCAACCGCCTGGACCCGACCTTTCGGCAAATGGTCGACGACATTTATGCCTTGATGACCGACCGGCGCAGCGCCGATGCCAAAGGCATCCCCGAGCTGAAAATGGGCAGCCTGCTGCCGGAAGTGTCGACCAACCTGATGGCCGGCCTGATCGAAACCCTGGCCGCCGAGCCTTACAACGGCCACGCAGGCTTGCCCACGGTGGCCGAACGCCGCCTGCTGGAAGTGGACGATTTATTCCCGGTGGCCGAGATGCTCGAGCATTTGGGTTTCGCCGAACTCAAGGGCGCCGACATCACCCTCACCGACGCCGGCAAACTGTTCGCCGACTACGGCACCCAGGAACGCAAAACCCTGTTCGCCGAGCATTTGATCCGGCACGTGCCATTGGCCGCGCGCATTCATCAGGTATTGCTTGAGCGCAGCGGGCACCGCGCGCCACGGGTGCGCTTCGAGCAGGAACTGGAGGACTCGATGACCGAAGCCTTTGTGCAAAAAACCCTGGAAAGCGTGGTGGCGTGGGGGCGGTATGCGGAGATTTTCTCCTATGACGACCATACCGAGACCTTCAGCCTGGATGATGTGGAAGGCAGTATGTAAGCCGAACACTTTTTATTGAGCACACAGGGCAAATGTGGGAGCTGGCTTGCCTGCGATGCAGGCAATTCGGTCTTTCAGATACACCGAGGTGATGCTATCGCAGGCAAGCCAGCTCCCACATTGATTGGGTTTACACAGTGAGTGTTGTGGTGGTGTTCAGACCACAAACAGGTCCACAAACCGATTCACTGGCGTGGCCTCAAGCTTCGCCTGATCCTTGCACAGGGCAAAAATCTCGGCACTGCGCTGCGCGGTAAACCGGGTCGCCAGGTTGGCCTTGAACTTGTCCTCCAGCAATGGAATGCCATCCACCCGACGCCGACGATGGCCAATCGGGTACTCCACCGCCACCTGCTCGGTGCTGGAACCATCCTTGAAAAACACTTGCACCGCGTTGGCGATGGAGCGCTTGTCGGCCTCCAGGTATTCGCGGCTGTAGCGTGGGTCTTCGACGATCACCATCTTCTGGCGCAGCTCATCGATGATCGGATGGGCCGCGTGAAACGCGTCCTCGTACTGCTCGGCCACCAGATTGCCGAAGGCCAGCGGCACCGCGGTCATGTATTGCAGGCAGTGGTCGCGGTCGGCGGCGTTGGCCAACGGGCCGACCTTGGAGATGATACGAATCGCCGACTCATGGGTGGTGATCACGATGCGCTCGATTTCATTCAGGCGCGCTTTGACCTGTGGGTGCAAGGTCACTGCGGCTTCGCAGGCGGTTTGCGCATGGAATTCGGCCGGGAAGCTGATCTTGAACAGTACGTTTTCCATCACATAAGTGCCGTAGGGCTGCGACAGGCGGAACGCGCGCTTGTCCTCAGGCTTGAGCGCCAGGTCGTTGTTGGTGTGACTGAACAGCACGTCATAGAACCCCCACTGCGGCGCACTCAACACACCGGGAATGCCCATCTCGCCGCGCAAGGCGATATCGGCCAGGCGCACGCCACGGCTCGACGCATCGCCAGCCGCCCAGGATTTGCGCGAGCCCGCATTGGGTGCGTGACGGTAAGTGCGCAGTGCCTGGCCGTCGACAAATGCATGGGACAAGGCCGCGAGCAACTGCTCGCGGTTGGCGCCCATCAGCTTGGCGGAGACCGCCGTGGAGGCGACTTTCACCAGCAGCACGTGGTCGAGGCCGACACGGTTGAAGGAGTTTTCCAGGGCGATCACGCCCTGGATTTCGTGGGCCATGATCATCGCTTCCAGCACCGCGCGCACGGTCAGCGGCGCGTCGCCATTGGCCACGCGCTTTTGCGAAAGGTGGTCGGCCACGGCGAGGATGCCGCCGAGGTTATCCGAAGGGTGGCCCCATTCGGCGGCGAGCCAGGTGTCGTTGTAGTCGAGCCAACGCACGATGCAGCCGATGTCCCAGGCGGCTTTGACCGGGTCCAGACGCAACGAAGTGCCCGGCACGCGCGCACCGAACGGCACGACGGTGCCCTCGACGAGTGGCCCCAGGTGCTTGGTGCACTCGGGAAACCGCAGGGCCAGCAGGCCACAGCCGAGGGTGTCCATCAGGCAGTTGCGGGCGGTGTCCAATGCGGCCTGGGAGTCGATGCGGTAATCGAGGACATAATCGGCGATGTCCTGCAGGACCTGGTCGTAGTCGGGGCGGTTGTTCTGGTCGACGTTGGCGCTCATGGCAGTTCTCCAAGCAGTTAGGGGGTTGTTCCATCCTCAGGGTCAGGGTTGATCATGTGTTGGCAGGTCTGATTGCCTGCTTATAAGTGTTGGGTAGCGCTTAGGCTTTTGTGGGAGCGGGCTTGCTCGCGAATGCAGTGGGCCCGTCAACTTATGTGTAGCTGACACACCGTCTTCGCGAGCAAGCCCGCTCCCACACAAGCCCGCTCCCACATGGGTTCGGTGCTGGCTATTAAAAGGCGTCGCCGGGCACGCGTACGAAACCTTCCATCAATACCCGCGCGCTGCGGCTCATGATGGCTTTCTTAACCACCCATTCGCCGTTCACCTGGGTCGCCTCCGCGCCCACACGCAAGGTGCCGGACGGATGCCCGAAGCGCACCGCATTACGTTCGACACCACCGGCTGCGAGGTTGACCAAGGTGCCGGAAATCGCCGCCGCCGTGCCAATCGCCACCGCCGCCGTGCCCATCATGGCGTGGTGCAACTTGCCCATCGACAAGGCGCGCACCAGCAAATCCACATCACCGGCCTTGATGGCCTTGCCGCTGGACGCCACGTAGTCCAAAGGCTTGGCCACAAAGGCGACCTTGGGCGTGTGCTGACGCTGGGCAGCTTCATCAAGATGCTTGATCAGGCCCATGCGCAATGCGCCATAGGCCCGCACGGTTTCAAACATCGCCAGGGCTTTGGGGTCGCTGTTGATCGCGCCTTGCAGCTCGGTGCCGGTGTAGCCGAGGTCTTCAGCGTTGATGAAAATCGTCGGAATGCCCGCATTGATCAGCGTCGCCTTGAAGGTGCCGACACCGGGCACCTCCAAGTCGTCGATGAGGTTGCCGGTGGGGAACATCGAGCCACCGCCGCCCTCCTCTTCCGCCGCCGGGTCCATGAACTCCAGCTGCACTTCGGCGGCCGGGAAGGTCACGCCGTCGAGTTCAAAGTCGCCGGTTTCCTGCACCGCGCCGTCGGTGATCGGCACATGGGCGATGATGGTCTTGCCGATATTGGCCTGCCAGACCCGCACCACGGCCACGCCGTTGCGCGGCACGCGGGCGGGGTCGACCAGCCCGGCGCTGATGGCGAACGAACCCACCGCTGCCGACAGGTTGCCGCAGTTGCCGCTCCAATCGACAAAAGGCTTGTCGATGGAGACCTGGCCAAACAAGTAGTCCACGTCATGATCGGCGCGGGTGCTTTTGGCGAGGATCACGGTTTTGCTGGTGCTCGAAGTGGCGCCGCCCATGCCGTCGATTTGCTTGTCGTAGGGATCGGGGCTGCCGATCACCCGCAACAGCAAGGCATCGCGCGCGGCACCCGGCACCTGCGCGGCTTCGGGCAGGTCCTTGAGGCTGAAAAACACGCCCTTGCTGGTGCCGCCACGCATGTAGGTGGCGGGAATCTTGATTTGCGCTGCGTGTGCCATGGTTAACCCCTCAGGCGGTCGCCGCCGATTCCAGGAAGTCCTGGGCAAAACGTTGCAACACGCCGCCCGCCTCGTAGATCGACACTTCTTCGGCGGTGTCCAGGCGGCACGTCACCGGCACCTCGACACGTTCGCCATTTTTGCGGTTGATCACCAGGGTCAGTTGCGCACGCGGGGTGCGTTGGCCGACCACGTCATAGGTTTCGCTGCCGTCGATGTTCAGGGTGTGGCGGTCGGTGCCCGGCAGAAACTCCAGCGGCAACACGCCCATGCCCACCAGGTTGGTGCGGTGAATACGCTCAAAGCCTTCGGCGGCAATCGCCTCCACACCGGCCAGGCGCACGCCTTTGGCCGCCCAGTCGCGGGACGAACCCTGGCCGTAGTCGGCGCCGGCAATGATGATCAGCGGCTGCTTGCGTTCCATGTAGGTTTCGATGGCTTCCCACATGCGTGTGACCTGGCCTTCCGGCTCGATACGCGCCAGCGAACCCTGCTTGACCTTGCCGTTTTCCTGGACCATTTCGTTGAACAGTTTCGGGTTGGCAAAGGTCGCGCGTTGCGCGGTCAAGTGGTCGCCGCGGTGAGTCGCGTAGGAGTTGAAGTCGACTTCCGGCAAGCCCATTTTCGCCAGGTACTCGCCCGCGGCGCTGTCGAGCATGATCGCGTTGGACGGCGACAGGTGGTCGGTGGTGATGTTGTCCGGCAGCACCGCCAGCGGCCGCATGCCCTTGAGTGGGCGTGCACCGGCCAGCGCGCCTTCCCAATACGGCGGGCGGCGGATGTAGGTGCTTTGCGGGCGCCAGTCGTACAGCGGCGCGACTTTGGGGCCGGTGTCTTCGTGGATCGCGAACATCGGGATGTAGACCGCGCGGAACTGCTCCGGCTTGACCGAGGCTTTAACCACCGCGTCGATTTCTTCATCGCTCGGCCAGATGTCCTGCAGGCGGATTTCCTTGCCGTTGGCGTCGAGACCCAGCACGTCCTTTTCAATGTCGAAACGGATGGTGCCGGCAATCGCGTAAGCCACCACCAGCGGCGGCGAGGCCAGGAACGCTTGCTTGGCGTAGGGGTGAATGCGCCCGTCGAAGTTGCGGTTGCCCGACAACACGGCGGTGGCGTACAGGTCGCGGTCGATGATTTCCTGCTGGATCACCGGGTCGAGTGCGCCGGACATGCCGTTGCAGGTGGTGCAGGCAAATGCCACCACGCCGAAGCCGAGTTTTTCCAGCTCGTGGCCCAAGCCCGCTTCTTCCAGGTACATGGCCACGGTTTTCGAACCCGGTGCCAGCGAGGATTTGACCCACGGCTTGCGCGTCAGCCCAAGCTTGTTGGCGTTACGCGCCAGCAGGCCGGCGGCGATCACGTTGCGCGGGTTACTGGTGTTGGTGCAACTGGTGATAGCGGCGATGATCACCGCACCATCAGGCATTTGCCCCGGCACTTCATCCCACTGGCCGGAGATGCCCTTGGATGCCAGGTCGCTGGTGGCCACGCGCGCGTGCGGGTTGCTCGGGCCGGCCATGTTGCGCACCACGCTGGACAGGTCGAAGGTCAGGCCGCGCTCGTATTGCGCGCCTTTCAAGTCATCCGCCCACAGGCCGGTGTGACGCGCGTACTGCTCGACCAGGGTGACTTGTTCGTCTTCACGGCCGGTGAGTTTCAGGTAGGCGATGGTCTGCGGGTCGATGTAGAACATCGCCGCGGTGGCACCGTATTCCGGGGCCATGTTGGAGATGGTCGCGCGGTCGCCCAGGGTCAGCTTGGAGGCGCCTTCGCCGAAGAATTCCAGCCACGCCCCCACCACTTTCTGCTTACGCAGGAATTCGGTCAGCGCCAGCACCATGTCGGTGGCAGTGATGCCGGGCAGCAGCTTGCCGGTGAGTTCGACGCCGATAATTTCCGGCAGGCGCATCCACGACGCGCGACCGAGCATCACACTCTCGGCCTCCAGGCCGCCAACGCCGATGGCGATCACGCCCAGGGCGTCCACATGCGGGGTGTGGCTGTCGGTGCCGACGCAGGTATCCGGGAACGCCACGCCGTCACGCACCTGAATCACCGGAGACATTTTCTCCAGGTTGATCTGGTGCATGATGCCGTTGCCCGGCGGGATCACGTCGACGTTCTTGAAAGCCTTTTTGGTCCACTCGATAAAGTGAAAACGGTCTTCGTTGCGACGGTCTTCGATGGCGCGGTTTTTCTCGAACGCGTCCGGGTCAAAACCTCCGGCTTCGACCGCCAGGGAGTGGTCGACGATCAACTGGGTGGGCACCACCGGGTTGACCTGGGCCGGGTCACCGCCTTGCAGGGCGATGGCGTCGCGCAGGCCGGCAAGGTCGACCAGGGCGGTCTGGCCGAGGATGTCGTGGCACACCACACGCGCCGGGAACCAGGGGAAGTCGAGGTCGCGCTTGCGTTCGATCAGTTGGCTCAGGGACGCATTGAGCGTGGCCGGGTCGCAACGGCGCACCAGGTTCTCGGCGAGCACGCGGGAGGTGTACGGCAAAGTGGCGTAGGCGCCGGGGGCGATTGCATCGACTGCCGCACGGGCGTCGTAGAAATCCAGGCGGCTGCCAGGGAGCGGTTTGCGAAATTCAGTGTTCATCGTCAGGACTCGGTCACGGTAGTTGCAAAAGGAAGACCTGCGCAGATCCAGAATTGGAATGTGATCAACATGTGGGAGGGGGCTTGCCCCCGATGGCGGTTGCTCAGTGCCAGCTGTATCAACTGACAGACTGCTATCGGGGGCAAGCCCCCTCTCACATTTGACCTCATACCCATCCCGGGCTCGTCGGTCTCCTCACTCAGCGACGTTCGATTGGCACGAACTTGCGCTGCTCAACGCCGATGTACTCGGCGCTTGGACGGATGATGCGGTTGTTGGCGCGCTGCTCGAACACATGCGCGGCCCAGCCGGTGAGGCGTGAGCAGACGAAAATCGGCGTGAACAGCTTGGTCGGGATGCCCATGAAGTGGTACGCCGAGGCATGGTAGAAGTCGGCGTTGGGGAACAGTTTCTTCTGCTCCCACATGGTCTTGTCGATGGCTTCGGAGACCGGGAACAGCACCTTGTCGCCCACTTCGTCAGCGAGCTTTTTCGACCAGCCCTTGATCACTTCATTACGCGGGTCGCTGTCTTTGTAGATCGCGTGGCCAAAACCCATGATCTTGTCTTTGCGCGCCAGCATGCCGAGAGTGCCTTCTACGGCTTCTTCGGCCGAGCCGAAACGCTCGATCATTTCCATCGCGGCTTCGTTGGCGCCGCCGTGCAGCGGGCCGCGCAGCGAACCGATGGCGGCGGTGACGCAGGAATACAGGTCGGACAGGGTCGAGGCACACACACGGGCGGTGAACGTCGAGGCGTTGAACTCGTGCTCGGCGTAAAGGATCAGCGACACGTTCATGACCTTCTCGTGCAACTCGCTCGGCTTCTTGCCATGCAACAGGTGCAGGAAATGGCCGCCGATGCTCGGCTCGTCGGTCACGCAGTCAATCTTTTTGCCATCGTGGCTGAAGCGATACCAGTAGCACATGATCGCCGGGAAAGCGGCAAGCAGGCGGTCGGTGACATCGCGCTGCACGCTGAAGTCTTTTTCGGGCTCGATATTGCCCAGGAACGAGCAGCCGGTGCGCATCACGTCCATCGGGTGGGCGTCGGCGGGGATGCGTTCCAGCACTTCTTTAAGCGCCTGCGGCAAGTCGCGCAGCTTGCCGAGTTTGGCGGTGTAGGCCGCCAGTTCGGCTATGGTTGGCAATTCGCCGTACAGCAGCAGGTAGGCGACTTCTTCAAATTGCGCATCGGCGGCCAGTTCACGCACGTCGTAGCCGCGATAGGTCAAGCCGGCGCCGGCCTGGCCCACAGTGGACAGTGCGGTCTGCCCGGCCACCTGGCCACGCAGGCCGGCGCCACTCAATACTTTTGCTTCAGCCATGGTTGTTCTCCAATTTTGTAGTTATTCAGGGAGGCGCGTTCTTTACTTTTTCGCGGCGAACAGCGCGTCGAGCTTCTGCTCGAAGGTGTGGTAGTCGATGCGATCGTAGAGCTCCATGCGGGTTTGCATGGTGTCGATCACGTTCTGTTGAGTGCCATCGCGACGGATCGCGGTGTAGACATTCTCGGCGGCCTTGTTCATGGCGCGGAAGGCCGAGAGCGGGTACAGCACGATGGAAACATCGGCAGATTTCAACTGTTCGGTGGTGTACAGCGGCGTCGCGCCGAATTCGGTGATGTTGGCCAGGATCGGTGCCTTCACGCGGGAGGCGAAGAGCTTGTACATCTCCAGCTCAGTGATGGCTTCGGGAAACACCATGTCAGCGCCGGCTTCGATGCAGGCGGCGGCGCGTTCCAGTGCCGATTCCAAACCTTCGACGGCGAGGGCGTCGGTGCGCGCCATGATCACGAAACTGTCATCGGTGCGCGCATCCACGGCGGCCTTGATGCGGTCGACCATTTCCTGCTGGGACACGATTTCTTTGTTCGGACGATGGCCGCAGCGCTTGGCGCCGACCTGGTCTTCGATATGGATGGCGGCCGCGCCGAACTTGATCATCGACTTGACCGTGCGCGCCACGTTGAAGGCCGAGGAGCCAAAACCGGTGTCCACGTCCACCAGCAGCGGCAGGTCGCACACGTCGGTGATGCGGCGCACGTCGGTCAACACGTCATCCAGGCCCGTGATGCCCAGGTCTGGCACGCCCAGAGAACCCGCCGCCACGCCGCCACCCGACAGGTAAATCGCCTTGAAACCGGCGCGCTTGGCCAGCAGCGCGTGGTTGGCGTTGATCGCGCCAACGACCTGTAACGGATGTTCGCTGGCGACCGCGTCACGGAAACGCTGGCCGGGTGTACTTTTGTTGTTAGAACTCATGACTCACCTCTTCAGGAAGTGCCGTCGGGGAAGTGACGGGCAATGTTGCGTTTGGAGGCGCCGATATGCCGGCGCATCAACAATTCGGCCAGTTCACCGTCGCGATCGGCAATCGCGTCAAGAATGCGGTGGTGCTCGGCAAAAGCCTGGCGTGGACGATTAGGCGTGGCGGAGAACTGGATGCGGTACATGCGCACCAATTGGTACAGCTCGCCGCAGAGCATTTGGGTGAGGGTGCGGTTACCGGCGCCTTGAATTATCCGGTAATGAAAATCGAAGTCGCCCTCTTGCTGGTAGTAGCCCAGGCCGGCCTGGAACGCTTCGTCGCGTTCATGGGTATGAAGTACCTGGCGCAGCTCTTCGATTTCCGCGTCGGTCATGCGCTCGGCGGCCATGCGGCAGGCCATGCCCTCCAGGGACTCGCGGATTTCATAGAGTTCGATCAGCTCGGCATGGCTCAAGGACACCACTCGAGCGCCAACGTGAGGCACGCGCACCAGCAGGCGCTGGCCCTCAAGGCGGTGGATGGCTTCGCGCAGCGGGCCACGGCTGATGCCGTAGGTGCGGGCCAGTTCCGGCTCGGAAATCTTGCTGCCGGGGGCGATTTCGCCTTTGACGATGGCGGCCTGGATGCGCCGGAAGACGTTCTCGGACATGGTCTGGGAATCGTCCTGCGCCACCACTGGGGTTTCCAGTTGATCCAGCATATTGTCGACACCTTTAAAAGCAATGCCGCAAAAACTAGCCACTCAAGCCAAAATAGTCAAAGAATAAATCAACATTGTCGACAATCGTCTAATAACCCCTTCTGCGCTGAATAGGGGCATGGCCGCCTGCCAGCGCTGGCGCCAAAAAAGCATCATGTTAGAATGCCCGCCGCTTTTGCCTGACATCACTTGATGAAACGGCGCACCCGAGATTGCGCAGCAATGCCAGTCGCCTTGAATTAAACATCGCACTGCAGCGCCTCAGGATCTATGAGACTCAAGCCCTTCCTTTTAATGTTTTGCCTAGCGTGCATACCCAGCCTTGGCGGCGCCGCCGAGAAGACCGTGTATGGCCTGAATGAATACGCGAAACTGGCGGGCATTGACCTGGAAGTGGCGGCCAAACTCGACACCGGCGCCAAGACCGCCTCGTTGAGCGCCCGCGACATCAAGCGCTTCAAACGCAACGGTGAGTCCTGGGTACGTTTCTACCTGGCCATCGACACCGCCCATTCCCACCCCATCGAACGCCCCCTGGCCCGCGTCAGCAAAATCAAACGCCGCGCCGGTGACTACGACCCCGATGAGGACAAGAACTACACCGCCCGCCCAGTGATCGCCCTGGACATCTGCATGGGCACTGCTTTACGCAGCATCGAAGTGAACTTGACTGACCGCAGCGCATTCCAATACCCGCTGCTGATCGGCTCCGAAGCCTTGAAACGCTTTGATGCGCTGGTCGACCCCAGTCTTAAATACGCAGCGGGCAAACCTGCCTGCGCCGCTGACGCTCCTACCGCCGAGTAAACCGAATGCGCTCTTTGACCCTGCACCTGAAAATCCTCATCACCATTTTGGTGGTGCTGGGTATTTCGGTCACCGCCTACCAGATTTTCGTGCTGGGGATTCCCGTCACCGAGGACGCCACCGACGATCTGTGGAACATCGACGCCAAGGTCGAGTTTGTCGCCAGCCCCAAAGACCCGGTGAAGATCTCGATGTTCGTGCCGCCCCTGAGCCGCGACTTCGTCAGCCTCAACGAGAGTTTCATCTCCAATAACTACGGCGTGAGCGTCAACCGCACCGACGGCAACCGCAAGGTCACCTGGTCGGCGCGCCGCGCCAAGGGCAACCAGACGCTGTATTACCGCCTGGTGCTGACCAAGCGTTACAGCGGCGAAAAGGTCAAGGTCAAAGGTCCGACCTTCCGCGACAGCATTGCTGTGGAAGGCCCGGAAAAAATCGCCGCCGAAGCCTTGCTGGCGCCGATCCGCCAGCATTCGGCCGACGTCGAAACCTTTATTACCGAAGCGATCAAGCGCACCAACAACCTCAACGACGACAATGTGAAGCTGCTGCTGGCGGGCGACCCGTCGACGCCGCACAAGGCCAAGATCGTCGAGTTATTGCTGTCCATAGCCCATGTGCCGGTGGAAAAAGTCCACACCATCCGCCTCGTCGCCGACCAGCCGCAAACCCCGGAACTGTGGCTGCGCAGCTTCAATGGCAATGACTGGCTGTATTTCAACCCGGAAACCGGCGAGCAAGGCCTGCCCGCCGACCGCCTGCTGTGGTGGACCGGCGATGAAAACCTGATCACGGTGGATGGCGGCAAGAAAGCCATGGTGACCTTCAGCCTGAACAACAGCGAAATGAACGCGATTCGCCTGGCCAAGCTGACCGACGAGAACACCGACGCCAACTTCCTCGAATACTCGCTGTACGGCCTGCCGCTGCAAACCCAGCAGACCTTCATGATCATGGTGATGATCCCGATTGGCGTGCTGGTGATTCTGATCCTGCGCAACCTGATCGGCCTGCAGACGCTGGGCACCTTCACCCCGGTGCTGATCGCCCTGGCGTTTCGCGAGACGCAACTGGGCTTTGGCATCGTGCTTTTCACCATTATTACCGCGCTGGGCTTGTCGCTCAGGTCGTACCTGGAACACTTGAAGCTGCAGATGCTGCCGAGGCTGTCGGTGGTGCTGACCTTCGTGGTGGTGCTGATTGCAGCCATCAGTTTGTTCAGCCACAAGCTGGGCCTGGAGCGCGGGCTGTCGGTGGCGCTGTTCCCGATGGTGATTCTGACCATGACCATCGAACGCCTGTCGATCACCTGGGAAGAACGCGGCGCCAACCATGCGCTGAAAGTAGCGATTGGTACGCTGTTCGCCGCCTCGCTGGCGCACATCATCATGAGCGTGCCGGAGCTGATCTACTTTGTGTTCACCTTCCCGGCAGTCCTGTTGATCCTGGTGGGTTTCATGCTGGCCATGGGTCGCTATCGCGGCTACCGCCTGACCGAACTGGTGCGTTTCAAGGCCTTCCTCAAGGCTGACTCGTAATGTTCGGCTTCTGGAAAACCTGGAAGGCCCTGGAAGCGCGGGGGATCATGGGCATCAACCGGCGTAACGCCGACTACGTGCTCAAGTACAACAAGCGCAGCCTGTACCCGATTGTGGATGACAAGATCATCACCAAGGAGCGGGCGATGGCGGCTGGCATTCATGTGCCGGAAATGTACGGGATCATTTCCACCGAGAAGGAAATCGACAAGCTCGACGACATCATCGGTGGGCGCAGCGACTTCGTGATCAAGCCGGCCCAGGGTGCCGGCGGCGATGGCATCCTGGTGGTGGCCGACCGTTTTGAAGGGCGCTATCGCACGGTGTCCGGCAAGATCATCAGCCATGAAGAAATCGAACACCAGATTTCCAGCATCCTCACCGGCCTGTATTCCCTGGGCGGCCACCGTGACCGCGCGCTGATCGAATACCGCGTGGTGCCCGACCAGATCTTCAAGAGCATCAGCTACGAAGGCGTGCCGGACATCCGCATCATTGTGCTGATGGGTTACCCGGTAATGGCCATGCTGCGCTTGCCGACGCGCCAATCCGGCGGCAAGGCCAACCTGCACCAGGGCGCGATTGGCGTGGGTGTCGACCTGGCCACGGGTTTGACGCTGCGCGGCACCTGGCTGAACAACATCATCACCAAACACCCCGACACCACCAACGCGGTGGATGGCGTGCAACTGCCCAACTGGGACGGTTTCATGAAGTTGGCGGCCAGCTGTTATGAGCTGTGCGGGCTGGGTTACATCGGCGTTGACATGGTGCTGGACCAGGAGAAAGGCCCGCTGATCCTCGAGCTGAACGCACGGCCGGGGCTGAATATCCAGATTGCCAACGACTGCGGCCTGACGTTGCGCACCCATGCGGTGGAAGCGCGGTTGGAAGAGTTGAAAGCTGCGGGCGTGACGGAAACGCCGCAAGAGCGGGTTAAGTTCGTGCAGGAGATGTTTGGGCATATTCCCGCCGTTGAAGGCTGACGCCACTCAACTGTGGGAGCGGGCTTGCTCGCTGCCCCATTTAAACCGCGCTCTAGGACCAAACCCTTCGGAGGACTACAATCGCCTCCCCCAAGCCAACAGCTGATCCACCCCGCATGTCGACCTGCTCTGTACACCCGCTGCCCTACCGGGCCAACCCCGCCGACTACTTCGCGGCGATTCGTCACGCTCCCGGCGCAGTGTTGCTCGACAGCGGCCGCCCGGCTGCCGAACGCGGGCGCTATGACCTGCTCAGCGCCTGGCCAGTGGAAACGCTGACGGTACGGCCTGACGAAAACGGCAGTGATTTCCTGCAACGCTTGCGCGAAAACCTCACGCAGTTGGGTGAGGCGGCATTGCCCGCAGGTTTAGAACTGCCGTTTGCCGGGGGTTTGATCGGCTACCTGAGCTACGACTTCGGCCGCCACCTGGAACACATGCCGCATTTGGCGGTGGACGACCTGCACCTGCCGGACGCGCGCTTTGGGCTGTACGCCTGGGCGCTGATCAGCGACCACCGGGTGCAGAGCAGTCAGTTGGTCTTCCACCCTTCGCTGATCGACAGCGAACGACAACGCCTGATTGCGCTGTTCAACGCTGAAGTTGTCGACATCCAGGCCAGCTTCAAACTGCACGGCCCCATGGTTGCGGACCTGACCGCCGACGCTTACCGGCAGGCCATCGTGCGCATTCAGGAGTACATCCAGGCCGGCGACTGCTACCAGGTCAACTTTGCCCAGCGCTTTCGCGCGCCGTGCGTCGGCGATCCGTGGGCGGCTTACTGCGCCTTGCGTGAGGCGTGCCCTACCCCGTTTTCCGGGTTCCAGAGCCTGCCGGACGACGGCGCAGTGCTGAGCCTGTCGCCGGAGCGCTTCGTGCACATCAGCGAGCGCCGCGTCGAAACCCGCCCGATCAAAGGCACCCGCCCGCGCGGCCTGACGCCCGAAGAAGACGCGGCCCACGCCGCCGAGCTGCTGGCCAGCCCCAAGGATCGCGCCGAAAACCTGATGATCGTTGACTTGCTGCGCAACGACCTGGGCCGCACCTGCCGCACCGGCTCGGTGAAAGTACCGGAGTTGTTCAGCCTTGAAAGCTACCCCAACGTGCATCACTTGGTGAGCAGCGTCACTGGCACCTTGGCCGACGACAAAGACGCCCTCGACCTGATCGCCGGCAGCTTCCCAGGTGGTTCCATCACCGGCGCACCGAAGATTCGCGCCATGCAGATCATCGATGAGCTTGAACCCACGCGGCGCGGGTTGTACTGCGGCTCGTTGGTGTACCTGGATGTGCGCGGCGAGATGGACAGCTCCATCGCGATTCGCAGCTTGCTGGTCAAGGATGGGCAGGTGTGCTGCTGGGGCGGTGGCGGGATCGTGGCGGACTCGCAGTGGGAGGCGGAGTATCAGGAGTCGCTGACTAAAGTGCGGGTGTTGTTACAAACGTTGGAAAGCTTGTAGCAGCCCGGCCCTGCCTGAGGCTCAGGCGCAGAGCCGAGCTGCCGAAAAAGCCTGCATCAGAACAGTCGTGGACGACGTGTAGCCTGGAGGATAGCGTCCACGTCCACCCGCCGTTTGTGAAGGATCACATGAAGCGACTGCCTACTCGTCAGAAATTATTTCCGCGATTGCATATCCACCTCACCGGGCCTACCATCTCCCAAATTGGGAGGTTGCAGCGATGCGCATAATCGCTCTGTCTGCCTTACGAACATTCTGGGAAAGCCATCCCGCCTATACCGATGCCAAAACACCCCTGGTCGAGTTGTACCGTCATAGGGAGAAGACCACTTACCAGACGCCACAGGCACTCAAAGCAGATCTCAGAACAGCCAGCATTCTCAAAGGCTGCAGGGTTGTGTTCAACGTGGGTGGCAACAAGTATCAAGTGATCATGGCAATCGATTATCAGCGCCAGCTGGGGTTCATACGCTTCGTGGGAACCCACGCGCACTACGACCAGATCAACGCGGAGACCGTGTGATGAACATAAAACCCATTCATTCCCAGCAAGACCTGGCGGCGGCGCTCGCACGCGTCGAGCAACTATGGGGGGCCGAGATCGGCTCGCCGGAGGGTGACGAGCTGGAGATCCTTGCCGTCCTTATTGAGAAATACGAAGCCGAACACTTTCCCATGCCGCCTTCGGACCCGGTGGAAGCGATCAAACTTCGCATGGAGCAGCTAGGCATGACCGCCCGTGACCTTGAGCCTTTCATCGGCACGAGCGGGCGAGTGTCTGAAGTGCTGAACCACAAGCGCAAGCTGAGCCTGGCGATGATCAAGCGCCTGCATGAGGGCTTGAGTATTCCTTATGATCGGTTGCTCGCAGGCAAGCCAGCCACCACAGGTTGAACTGTGTGAACCCGACCAAATGTGGGAGCTGGCTTGCCTGCGAAGCGGCCATCAGCAGCGCTGAAAAACTTACAGGCTCAACGCCCGATTCGACGCCTTGATGAACTCTTTCTTCAAATCCTCAAACGTATGCACCGCGGGAAATTGCGGGAACTCGCGAATCACGTTCTGCGGCGCATGGAACAGAATCCCACGGTCAGCTTCGCCCAGCATCGTGGTGTCGTTGTAGGAATCGCCGGCGGCGATCACGCGGTAGTAGAGGGTCTTGAATGCCAGCACGGATTGGCGCTTCGGGTCCTTTTGACGCAGTTGGTAACTCACCACCCGGTCGTTTTCATCGGTGATCAAGCGGTGGCACAGCAAGGTCGGAAAACCCAGCTGGCGCATCAGCGGTTGGGAGAATTCGTAAAAGGTGTCGGACAGGATCACCACCTGGAAACGCTCGCGCAGCCAGTTGACGAACTCAATGGCGCCGTCCAGCGGCTCAAGGGTGGCGATCACTTCCTGGATGTCGGCAAGCTTGAGCCCATGCTCGTCGAGGATGCGCAGGCGTTGCTTCATCAGCACGTCATAGTCGGGAATGTCGCGGGTAGTGGCGCGCAGGGATTCAATACCGGTTTTTTCGGCGAAGGCAATCCAGATTTCCGGAACCAGCACCCCTTCCAGGTCGAGACAGGCAATTTCCACAAGACACTCCCATTTAGATGTTGTTAGTTGAGCGAGCAAAAGGACTGCCGAACTCTAGCGACTCAAGCTCTGCGCCGCAACGCGGGGCGGATTTTGGTACCATCGCTTCCCTATAGAGCGCTCAGCGCCACTGACCTGTAGGAACCGTCCTGATGAACCAAGCCTTCGACGTCGTTGAACTCGCCACGACTTATGCCAACAAATCCGCCCAGGACATTCTCAAACTGGCGTTCAGCCAGTTCGGTGATGACCTGTGGATTTCCTTCAGCGGCGCCGAGGATGTGGTGCTGGTAGACATGGCTTGGAAGCTGAACAAGAACGTCAAGGTGTTCAGCCTCGACACCGGGCGCCTGCACCCGGAGACCTACCGGTTCATCGAACAGGTGCGCGAGTTCTACAAGATCGACATCGAGTTGATCTCGCCGGACCAGAGCAAACTGGAACCCTTCGTCAAGGAAAAGGGCCTGTTCAGTTTCTACAAGGATGGCCATGGCGAATGCTGCGGTGTGCGCAAGATCGAACCGCTGCGCCGCAAACTGTCCGGCGTGAGCGCCTGGGCCACCGGCCAACGCCGTGACCAGAGCCCCGGCACCCGCAGCCAGGTGGCGGCGTTGGAAATTGACGCGGCGTTCTCTACGCCCGAGCGCACCCTGTACAAATTCAACCCGCTGGCGCAAATGACCAGCGAGGAAGTCTGGGGTTACATCCGCATGCTCGAGCTGCCGTACAACAGCTTGCATGAGCGCGGGTTTATCAGCATAGGCTGCGAGCCGTGCACCCGCCCGGTACTGCCGAACCAGCACGAACGCGAAGGCCGCTGGTGGTGGGAAGAAGCCACGCAGAAGGAATGTGGGCTGCACGCGGGGAATATCATCAGCAAGGCCTGAGGTCTGTCGCAGTAAAAAATGTGGGAGCGGGCTTGCCCGCGATGAGGGTGTGTCAGTCAATGAATTGTTGGCTGATAGATCACTATCGCGGGCAAGCCCGCTCCCACATTTGCTTTGTGGTGAATAAAAATTCTGTACACACTCATGTAACTATCGGTGCCATTTATGTGTGCAATTTATATTGCACCGCACCAAAACGTAACACCCATCCCCGCGTGCTGCTTGCCTCTCCAGTAGAGCGCCTCCCCACTTAAAAATAAATACCTGTTCAAACGGTCAATTTATATCGCTTTAAATTCAGCCAGTTATTTTAATAATCAGTAAAAACGAAATTAAACACAGTTTTTATAGATCGAAAACTGGCACGCATGTGGCTTAAGGTGAATTACGCTTTGTATACAATAAATACAAAACATACATACACTTTGCCATCTGCGACGTTCCAGCAGATGCGCCGGAGCCTGCCGGAATGCGTACAAGCCTCTCGAATAACATCGCACTGGATCTGCCCTCCTCCGTCCTGAACCCTGTGGCCGCAAGCCCCGGCCCGCTCGTGCTCAGCCCGCGCTTGCACAACAAAGACCTGGCGCCCACCAAGGTTGAGGGCCGACGTTGGGGCCGCTACAGCATCTTTGCGCTGTGGACCAATGACGTGCACAACATCGCCAACTATTCGTTTGCCATCGGCCTGTATGCCTTGGGCCTCGGCGGCTGGCAGATTCTGATGTCGCTGGGGATCGGCGCAGCGCTGGTGTACTTCTTCATGAACTTGTCGGGGTTTATGGGCCAGAAGACCGGAGTGCCCTTCCCGGTGATCAGCCGCATCAGTTTCGGCATCCACGGTGCACAGATTCCGGCATTGATTCGCGCGGTCATTGCGATTGCCTGGTTTGGTATCCAGACCTACCTGGCCTCGGTGGTTTTCCGCGTGCTGCTGTCGGCCATTCATCCAGGATTTGCCGACTATGACCACAACTCCATCCTCGGCCTGTCGACCCTCGGTTGGGCGTGTTTCGTGGCGATCTGGTTTGTGCAGCTGGTGATCCTGGCGTACGGCATGGAAATGGTACGCCGCTACGAGGCGTTCGCCGGGCCGGTGATTCTGGTGACGGTGGCCTCGCTGGCCGGTTGGATGTACTTCCAGGTCGGCGGCAATATTGCCTGGTCGATCCGCGAACCGCTGAGCGGTGGCGAGATGTGGCGCAATATCTTTGCCGGTGGCGCGTTGTGGCTGACGATCTACGGCACGCTGATCCTCAATTTCTGCGACTTCGCCCGTTCCTCGCCCTGCCGCAAGACCATCCTGGTCGGCAACTTCTGGGGCTTGCCGGTGAATATCCTGGTGTTTGCCGCAATCACCGTGCTGCTCTGCGGCGGGCAGTTCCAGCTCAATGGCCGGGTGATCGAAAGCCCGACCGAAATCATCGCGGCCATTCCCAATACCTTCTTCCTGGTGCTCGGCTGCCTCGCCTTCCTGATCGTTACCGTGGCGGTCAACATCATGGCCAACTTCGTCGCCCCCGCGTTTGTGCTCAGCAACCTGGCGCCCAAGTACCTGAACTTTCGGCGCGCCGGGTTGATCAGCGCCACGCTGGCAGTGCTGATCCTGCCGTGGAACCTCTACAACAGCCCGCTGGTGATCGTGTATTTCCTCTCGGGCCTGGGCGCGCTGCTGGGGCCGCTGTACGGGGTGATCATGGTCGATTACTGGCTGATCCGTAAAAGCCAGGTGGACGTATTGCAGCTGTATAGCGAAGACCCCAATGGCGTTTATTACTACAGCCGCGGAGTCAATTTACGTGCGGTCGCGGCGTTTATTCCCGCAGCGGTGATCGCAATTCTGCTGGCGCTGTTGCCCGGCTTTGCCAGCGTCGCCCCGTTTTCCTGGCTGTTTGGCGCCGGTATTGCAGGGCTGTTGTACCTCTTGATCGCCAAGCGTCGGCCGCACTACGCCGATGTCAGTGGCGAAAGCATTGCAGTCGATAACGTCAGTCATTAATCAAGGACATTCCATGCGTATCCTCGTGGTCAACGTCAACACCACCGAATCCATCACTGAAACCATTGCCCAGCAGGCGCGGGCCGTCGCCTCGCCAGGCACTGAGATTGTCGGGCTCACGCCTTACTTCGGCGCCGAATCAGTGGAAGGCAATTTCGAAAGCTACCTGGCCGCCATCGCGGTGATGGACCGCGTGATGGCCTACGACCAGCCGTTTGATGCGGTGATCCAGGCCGGCTATGGCGAACATGGCCGTGAAGGGTTGCAGGAGTTGTTAGACGTGCCAGTGGTGGACATCACTGAAGCAGCCGCCAGCACAGCAATGTTCCTGGGGCACGCCTATTCAGTAGTCACCACCCTGGATCGCACCGTGCCGTTGATTGAAGACCGCCTGAAACTCGCCGGCCTGTACCAGCGCTGCGCCTCGGTACGCGCCAGTGGCATGGCCGTGCTGGAACTCGAAGAAGACCCGCTGGCGGCAATGGAAGCCATCGTGCGTCAGGCGGAACGGGCCATTCACGACGACAAGGCCGAGGTGATCTGCCTGGGCTGCGGCGGCATGGCCGGGCTGGATGAACAGATTCGCCAGCGCACCGGCGTGCCGGTGGTGGATGGGGTGACGGCCGCGGTGACCATTGCCGAATCGCTGGTGCGGTTGGGGTTGTCGACGTCGAAGATCAGGACCTATGCCACCCCGAGGCCGAAGAAAGTCATTGGCTGGCCGGGTCAGTTCGGCCGGTAGACTGCGTCGCCTGCATCGCGGGCAAGCCCGGCTCCCACAGGGGAATGCGCTTAACAGTAGGAGCCGGGCTTGCCCGCGATGGCCGCGCCTCGGTAGGCCGCCGGGATCAAATGGCGCTGAACCGTCGCCCCAGTTGCTGCTCGGCAAACTGCTCAATGATGAAATCCACAAACACCCGGGTCTTGCCGGGCAGCAGTTTGTGTTCGGCGTAGTACAGGGAGATGTTGCCGTCGTCGACGAACCAGTCGGGCAACACCCGCACCACCGCACCGCTGTCCAGAAACGGCACGGCCATCGGCATGCTCACCAGCGCAATGCCCAGGCCTTGAGCGCTGGCGCAGCAGGCGGCTTCGGAGTCGCTCATGGTCATGCGCGGTTTGAGTACCAGCGGGCGTTGTTCACGGTCCGGGCCGGTGAGTTGCCAGGTGCGCACGCGGCCGGTTTGCGGCGAGCGAATCAGGATGCCCAGGCACCGCGATAAATCTTCGGGCGCGTGCACCGGCGGGCGTTGCGCCAGGTAATCCGGGGAGGCCACCAGCACTCGATGCGCGGGGCTCAGCTTGCGCGCCACCACGCCCTGGGGCAGTTCAAAACCACCGCCAATGGCAGCGTCGAAGCCTTGACCGATCAGGTCGACCTGACGGTTATCGAAATGCCAATCCGGGCTGATATCCGGAAAGCGCCGCATAAACTCCGCCAACAGCGGCACCACATAACGATTGCCGAACACCGTGCCCATGCTGACTTTAAGCGTGCCCACCGGCCGCCCTTCGGCGCTGGCCAGGTTGGCCACGGCGTTCTGGATGGTGGTGAGGCTGCCACTGACCTCTTCGAGGAACAGCTTGCCGGCCTCGGTCAGGGTCAGGCGTCGGGTGCTGCGCTGGAACAGCCGCACACCCAGGCGTGCCTCCAGCTTGGCGACACTTTTACCCACCGCCGCCGGCGTCAGGCTCAAGTGCCTGGCGGCCTCGGCAAAGCTGCCGCCTTCGGCGCTGCGTACAAAACATTCGATACTGCCAAAGCTATCCATATCGCCCCATTGCAAACTTTTGGTTTACACAGACTATAGCAATCACGGTCTACCGGGTCGGTTGGGCGAGGTCGATACTCACCCCATCAACTACTTGGAGATCGACATGACTGCACACAACCTCACTGGCAAAGTCGCCTTGATTCAAGGCGGTTCCCGCGGCATCGGTGCCGCCATCGTCAAACGCCTGGCCGCGCAGGGCGCAGCCGTCGCCTTTACCTACGTCAGCTCGGCCGCAAAAGCCGAAGCGTTGCAAAACAGCGTGATCAGCGCAGGCGGCCAAGCCCTGGCGATACAGGCCGACAGCGCCGATGCCACAGCGATTCGCGCTGCCGTCAACGCCACCGTCGACGCCTTCGGGCGCCTGGATATCCTGGTCAACAACGCCGGGGTGCTGGCCATCGCGCCACTGGAAGACTTCAAGCTGGAAGACTTCGACCAGACCCTGGCGATCAATGTGCGCAGCGTGTTCATTGCCACGCAGGAAGCGGCCAAACATATGAGCGAAGGCGGCCGCGTGATCAACATCGGCAGCACCAATGCCGAGCGCATGCCGTTCGGCGGCGGCGGGCCGTACGCGATGAGCAAGGCGGCGCTGGTGGGGCTGACCAAGGGCTTGGCACGGGACCTGGGGCCGCGTGGCATCACGATTAACAACGTGCAGCCTGGGCCGGTGGACACCGATATGAACCCGGCGAGCGGCGAGTTTGCCGAAACATTGATCGGGTTGATGGCAGTGGGACGTTATGGCCACGTGGAGGAGATTGCCAGTTTCGTGGCGTATCTGGCGGGGCCGGAAGCCGGGTATATCACGGGTGCCAGCTTGACCATCGATGGTGGCTTCAGCGCCTGAGGGTTCTGGAGAACAGCAAAACCCAATGTGGGAGCTGGCTTGTCTGCGATGGCGTCCTCAAGGTCGCTATCGCAGGCAAGTCAGCGCCCACATTTTTTGGCCTGTGTTGAGTCAGCGCATGGGAGGGAGGCCATAGGCGGCCAGGTCAAAGTCTGCGAGTTTGCGGATGATCTGGTCGGCATGCGCGTACTTGCTGTCGGCCATGGCTTCATCCGGCACGGCGATGGCCGTCATGTTGGCAGCTTTTGCGGCCGTCACGCCAAACGGTGAATCTTCGAACACCAGGCAATCTTCTGGCGCTACGCCCAAGCGGCGCGCAGCGGTGAGGAAGATATCCGGTGACGGTTTGGCGGCGCCGACTTCCGGGTCGTCAGCGGTGACGATGGTGCCGAACAGGCCAAACCATTCGCGGTGCAGCGTGGTTTTGTGGCCAAACGAATGACGCGACGAGCTGGTGCCCACCGCAATCGGGATGTTATGCGCGTTCAAGTGCCGCACCAGCGCTTCGGCGCCGGGCATGCCCAAGGCCTTGGGGAAACGCTCGCTCATCAGCGGTTCGCGTATTTTCAGAAACTCAGCCGGCGTGATCGGCAAGTCCAACGCTTTCACCACATAGTCGGCCAGGTCCTGAGCACCTCGGCCGATGATGTGCTGCTTGATCCCCCAGTCGTAGGTGCGACCGTAACGTTCGGCGATGATCTGCGTGACTTCGGTGTAGATGCCTTCAGTGTCCAGCAACAACCCGTCCATATCGAAAATCACGGCCTTGATTGGACCGACTGCAATACGCGGTGCATTCATCACAACAGAACCTTGGGGGAAGGACTAAAAGGATTCAGCACAATAACGGTCATGGTTGCCTGCAAGCAACCGTTGCGATGACCAATCCGCCCTTCCCCTCCTGCCTTACTGAACACAGCGGAAAACTGCGCGAGCTCATCGACTACCCGCAAGAACAACTCAGTTAAGGAACAACACTGTCATTATGCTGAGGTGTTGCCTGTTCTGTCTGTGACTCACTTTTAAAAGCGAACCCGACATGCTCTATCGCGTAGCCGCCGACAGCCTGGTGCTGTTTCACCTGTGTTTCATCCTGTTCGTATTGTTCGGCGGGCTGCTGGCGCTCAAGTGGCGGCCGGTCATGTGGCTGCACTTGCCCGCTGCCGCCTGGGGCGTGGCCGTGGAAGTGTTCCACCTGCCCTGCCCGCTCACCCGCTGGGAAAACCTGTTTCGCCACCTCGCCGGGCAGGACGGTTATGGCGGCGGGTTTATCGAGCATTACCTCCTCACGCTGATCTACCCGGCCGGGCTGACTCCAAACATTCAACTGGTGCTTGGCGCGCTGGTGTTGCTGATCAATATCACGGTGTATGTGCGCCTGATCAGGCAGGCGTAGGCAGGCAGCCCAGGTCAGCCAGGGTGGCTTCGACCGCTTGATCCAGCGGCGTGTGTGGCTCACAGCCCAAGGTATCCAGCAAACGCTGGTTATCCATCCGCAGCGGGGTTTGCCACAGGTAGCGCATCTCCAGCATCTCGCGAACCGTGACCACGAAGGGCGCGATCACTCGCATCAACCACCAGGGGAAGCGGCCTGCGCGGGGTTGATGACCGGTCCTGCGCAAGACTGCCCGCTGGATCGCCTGAGTCATCTGCGTGCCATCCATATCCTCATGCCCTGCCATATGAAAGCGCGCGAACGCCTCGAGCGTTTCGCGGCGTTCAATCAGCGCGAGCATGGTGCGCGCCACATCCGGCAAGTACGCCCATTGGTGCGCCACACCCGTCGCGCCCGGATAGCTGACGACATGCACCGGTTTGCCGGGCTTGACCAGGCCTTGGGCAAACCAATTGTTGGCGACACGGGCGCCAAAAAAATCCCCGGCCCGTACGATCAACACGCGAGCGCCCTGGCGGGACGCCTGTTCCAAACGCTGCTCCAATTGCACCCGGATCGCGCCCTTGCGCGTTTGCGGGTGTTGAGGCGAGTCTTCGTGCAACACGGGAAACGCATCCGGCCCGAAGTTATAGACCGTGCCGGGCAGCACAATCGTCGCGCCTTCGGCGATGGCCGCCGCAATGGTGTTGTCGATCATCGGCATCACTAATTCAGCCCAGCTGCGATAGCCCGGCGGGTTAACCGCATGCACGATCACCGCACAGCCACGCGCCGCGGCAAGCACGTCTTGACGATTGAGCGCGTCGCCCTTGATCCAGGAAAAAGTCGAGTTCTCACGCCGGGCCTTGTCCACATCCCGGGTCAACGCACACACTTGCCAACCCGCCGCGCGCATCTGCCGCGCCACTTCACCGCCAATCCCGCCCGTTGCACCCAGTACCAGAACTTTGCTCATGACCTGCTCCCATGTTGTCGGTGAGGTCATTTTGTGTGCAGCGTCGCTATAGATAAATTGCCGAAGAGCATCCAGCCGCTATACATTTATGCATGGCTGCACATATTGGTTGGGAGCTTTACCGATCGTTCCTTGGTGTACTCAAGGAAGGCTCGTTGTCGGGGGCCGCACGGCAGCTTGGCATCACACAGCCCACAGTCGGCCGGCACATTGCCGCGCTTGAAGCGGCGCTGGGCGTGGTGCTTTTTACCCGTTCACCCACGGGGCTGTTGCCAACTGCGGTGGCGCACACCTTGCGCGCCCATGCTGAAACCATGGAGCGCACCGCCGCCGCTCTGGAGCGTGCGGCGTCTTCTCAAGGCGATGAAGTGCGCGGGGTGGTGCGGGTCTCGGCCAGTGAAGTGGTTGGCGTGGAAGTGCTGCCGCCGATCATCACCGCGCTGCGCCGCCAGCACCCGCACCTGCGGGTTGAACTGATCCTGACCAACCGCCTGATCGACCTGCTGCAACTGGAGGCCGACATCGCTGTGCGCATGGTCCGCCCCAGCCAGGAGCAACTGCTGGCGCGGCGTGTCGGCTTGATTGAAGTCGGCCTGCACGCCCGCGACGATTACCTGCACGAACGCGGCATACCTGTGCAAATGCAGGATCTGGTCGGTCATTCAGTGATTGGCTTCGACCAGGAAAACGCGTTTATCCGCAGCCTGGCCATCAAGGGCTTTGAACGCAGCGCCTTCGCCATCAGCAGCGACAGTGACCTGGCGCAACTGGCGATGATCCGCGCCGGCGCCGGCATCGGCGGGTGCCAGGTGCAATTGGCCAAACAGAACCCGCGCCTGCAGCGGGTATTGCCGCAGGCGTTCGCGTTCAAGATGGACACCTGGGTGACCATGCACGAAGACCTGCGCAACAGCCCGCGCTGCCGCGTGACCTTTGATGCGTTAGTGGCGGGTTTGCAGCGTTACGTACAGGCTTGAGACAGCTTGGTTGGTAAAGAATCAGTCTCCCTCATTCCGTTCGTAGACGCCCCCATGTCCGAAGCCTTCGAAGTCCCCAGCCCCCACGAAAAACATATCGAGCACACCACCGAACATGCGCACGGGCGCGGTGACAATTTTGCCAGCCGCATCGCCGTGATGACCGCGCTGATGGCCACCCTCGGCGCCATGCTCAGCTACCAGGCCGGCTCCACCGAAAGCGAAGCGGCGATGGACAAGAACAACGCCGCCATCATCAAGACCGAAGCCGCCAACCAGTGGAACTACTACCAGGCCAAATCCAGCCGGCAGAACCTGGCCGAATTGGCCACGCATATTCCCGGCGTGGACGCTGCGCATTACAAGGATGAGATCGAGCGTTACAAGAGCCAGAAGGAAGACGTGCGCAAACAGGCCGAAAAGCTTGAGGCGACTTCCAAGGAATGGGATCAGAAATCCGAAGAGGCACTGCACCAGCATCACCGTTGGGCGCAGGCGATGACGGCGATTCAGATCGCGATTTCGTTGGCGGCGATTACGTTGCTGACGCGTAAGGAATGGCTCAAACGCATGTCCTACACCGCTGGCGGTGTGGCCGTAGTACTGGGCGCCTTGGCGTGGCTACACCTCTGACAGACTCAACACAGTCAAAAATGTGGGAGCGGGCTTGCCCGCGATGTCGGTGGGTCAAGCAACATTAATGTTTGCTGTGCCACCGCTATCGCAGGCAAGCCAGCTCCCACATTGGTTCTGCGGTTTTTTCGGAATTGGGTTCGCCATCACATCGCTATATAGTAAAACGCATAACGCCTGATGCTGTTCAACGCGAGGGGAAACCGGTGACTGCACAACCCAAAGAAGCCGTGGGCGCCGCCTACAGTATCGACTCCATGCGCTACGCCCAAGCCATGACCTGGCAAGCCATCGACCACCTCGCCCAACGCATTCGCTCCGGCATGCTCGAATCCCAAGCGCGTGAACTGGGCAAACAGGTACTCGCCGAGCTCGACATGCAACGCATCTGGCATCCGCTGCTGGTGCGGTTTGGCGCCAATACCCTCAAGGCTTTCAACCAACGCTCGGACGGCGACCCGGTGCTGGGTGAAAACGATATCTTCTTCATCGACATGGGCGCCGTGTGGCAAGGCCACGAAGGTGACGCCGGCGCCACCTTTGCCACCGGCAACGACCCTGAAATGATCGCCTGCGCCAGCGCCGCCAAAGTACTGTTCGAGCGCGTACAATCGCGCTGGAAAAATGACCAGGTCGTAGGCCTTGAGCTGTACCGCTACGCCGAGGAACACGCCAAGGCCATGGGCTGGCAACTGAACCTGGACATCAAGGGCCACCGCGTCAGCGACTTCCCCCACGCGATCCACCGTGGCGGCGACCTGGGGGATTTCGAGCACTGCCCGAACGCCGGGCTGTGGATCCTGGAAATTCAGATTGCCCACCCGAGCAAGCCCTACGGCGCTTTTTACGAAGATCTACTCGCTTAAGGAATACCCATGGAACACTCCACCCAATTCCCCGTGCTGTTGTTTTCCTACGGCACCTTGCAAGACAAGGCCGTGCAACTCGCCAACTTTGGCCGGGAACTGGTCGGCCAGCACGACGCGATGCTCGGCTATTCGCAAAGCTGGGTCGAAATCACCGACCCCGAAGTGCTGGCCACCAGCGGCAAGACGCACCATCCGATTGTCGCGCCGACCGAAGAACAGGCTGCTAGCGTTGAAGGCATGGTGTTTCAGATCAACGAGCAGGAACTGGCGGCAGCCGATGCCTACGAGGTGTCGGACTACAAGCGTGTGTCAGTGGCATTGGCTTCGGGGCTGACAGCGTGGGTTTACGTGCAAGCCTGAAGATGAAATTGCGGGCAATTGATTTCAATCTGCCAGTGCGCAGATTAAAGTGGCGCCCCCTCGAGAATTGAATCTCGAGGGTCAGTCCATGGAGTTACACAGTGAAGTACGTCAGTAAAGTGGTTGCAGCAGCTGTTCTCGGTTTTACCCTCGCAGGCTGCACCGGCACCGCCATCAAATCCCCGCAGTACGACAGCAGCCAATACACCGTTTTGGGCCACAGTGAAGCCAGCGCTACCGGCATCATGTTGTTCGGCGTCATCCCGATTGGCCAGAACAGCCGCTTCGTGCGCGCCCAGACTGCGGCCATCAAGGCCAAAGGCGGCGACGCGCTGATCAACACCCAAGTGCAGGAAAACTGGTTCTGGGCCTGGGTGCTGAGCGGTTACACCACCAAAATCTCCGGTGATGTGATCAAGCTGAAAACCGCGCAATAAGCCGGAAGTTGCCAGGGCATTGAGCCCGACAAGCGACGTATCATGGGCCAGACCTTCGAGGACGGCCCATGAACCTCAGTATCGTTTACGCACTCGCCGCTGCTGCGCTGTTCGGCGCCAGCACCCCGCTCGCCAAAAGCCTCGGCCTGGGCCTCTCGCCCATACTGCTCGCCGGCCTGCTCTACCTCGGCAGCGGCATCGGCCTCGCAGGCGTGCGCCTCATCCGTGATCGTGGCTGGAAACCCACCGGGCTCACCCCGGCTGAATGGCCGTGGCTGATCGGCGCCATCGCGTTCGGCGGCATCCTCGGGCCGGTGGCACTGATGTTCGGCCTGACCCGCACCGCCGGCACGACCGCCTCGCTGATGCTCAACCTTGAATCGGTGTTGACCGCCGTCATCGCCTGGCGGGTGTTCAGAGAAAATGCCGACCGGCGCATTGTGTTCGGGATGATCGCCATTGTGCTGGGCGGCGTGGTGCTGTCCTGGTCCGACGCCGGCGGCGCCAGCCACGATTGGCTCGGGCCGGCGGCCGTGGCAGTGGCCTGTTTGTGCTGGGGCATCGATAACAACCTGACGCGCAAGGTATCTGCGTCGGACGCATTGTTCATCGCCGGCGCCAAAGGGTTGATTGCCGGGGCGGTGAACTGCAGCCTCGCGCTGTACCTCGGAGCGCAGATGCCGGGTGTGGCGCAGCTGACGCCAATCTTGCTGGTGGGGTTTCTGGGGTACGGCATCAGCCTGGTCATGTTTGTTTTGGCCTTGCGCGGGTTGGGCAGTGCGCGCACCGGGGCGTACTTCTCGACGGCGCCGTTCCTTGGGGCGGCGGTGGCCCTGCTGGCATTCGGGGAGTCGGTGACGGTGGCGTTCTGGATTGCGTCGGCGCTGATGGCCGTGGGCGTGTGGTTGCACCTGACAGAGCGGCATGCACATGAACATCTGCATGATGCGACGGAACACGGGCATCGGCACGTGCATGATGAACATCATCAACATGAGCATGGGTTCGAGTGGGACCCGACGCAGCCGCATAGTCATGTGCACGTTCACAGCGTGATGAAGCATAGCCATGCGCACTTTCCGGATGTGCATCATCGGCATCGGCATTGAGGCACTGACGGCAAAGCGACCGGGCATTATGGGAAAGGGCGAGGTAGAGTCGCCCTTCTTTTCAAGGCCAATCGTCAATAAAAAAACAACTGATGATGAGACCGAAGAGGGAGAGACAGGTCACGAAAGTTGGTATGACCATCCAGTACTTTAGATGCCGAGGTATTTTTTCAACATCCTCAACAAGTACCATGCCTCTCCACTGAATGACTTTTGGGATAAGAATGACGGTAGCCATGGCGTATACGCGTTGAGGCCTTCCCTGAAAGGGCGCATTACGAAAAGTGTGCCTGCATCCGACTATGTAGCTGCTGTATTGCAGATAGCGCTCCGCGGCATCGAGTTTTTTGAACATGGCAGAAAACATGATTGGGAAGCTTATTAGCAAGAGGGCGCATGAGCCCAATACAAAATATTCCAGATACATTCAATTCTCCACGGACTTATAGAGAAATTTACCTAAGAACTCTCCAGCGCTGCTTCCGAGCTTCCCTGAGGCGAGGCCGCCCGCAGCACCGCCGACGATGGCGCATGCCAAAGCTCCGGCGCCCGCTGTAGGTATGCCAAAAACGATGGCGCAAGCACTGGTACCGACAAGAGTACCAAGTGTCCCGCCTATGGATGCGCCGCCCACTCCCATCACCAACTTGCCTGCTTCAACATATTTCGCCTGCGTACACTCTTGCTCACGGCCCGTGGAACACGCCTCCGATATCTCCAGCGCCGTGGCCCCAACATCCAGTGCTATACCAATATAAGTCCCCGCCTTTAACATCTGCGAAGCCTTGGCTAGACGCTTGACCCTCTCCTCATACCCACTGATTTCTCCATGGTGCCAGTAGCTTTTACTGGAAATCCCGAGCATTTTTTTAATCGAACCTTCGTTTCTCAAGCCCGTACCCAAACGCGCCATCCCCGAAATTTGAGTATCCAACCTTGCAAACAGCGCCCTACGCTTAACCAGAAACTCTTCCCTTGCCCCCGTGGTGCCCTTTCTCAAGTACTGCTTATGCAAATCCTCGATTTCCATAAGGGTCTTCTCAACCTGCGCTAGATGCTTACTCCAGGCACTGCTGGCACTGCCGATGCCAACAGACGAATAGGACAATATGGACTGCAATTGATCATGGTTTTTGATCAGAAATTGGTCAGTTGCGGAGTATGCCAACAGGGCGAGCTTTATATTCTGCGCCGAGCGCATCAGCTGTGCCTCTGCAGCGGTGCAATCGGCAGTTCGGCTATCGCCAATGATCACCAACTGCCCAGGCAACACCAGCATGTTGCGGATGTGCTGGTTCAGGGCGTCGAATTTGGTGTGAGTATGCGGATCAAGCGCCAAGCTCATTTTGAGCAAGGGATAAGGCTGCGGTCGTTCGTTGATAAATGCGTACGGTCCCTGCATGCGTGCACTTCCAAGTGACTGAGGCGCACGACTATAAGAAGGCGCTACTGCCGAGGTAAGACGCGTATAGGGGTGATTTTGATGTTTCAGAAACAGGCCACTTCAATCGAGGCCAATTCCTACGATTGCAGGTTCTGGCTGATCACCTGCCCCAATCATTCAAGGGAGTTGCGTGGATCTGATCGAGATAGATTACTTAGGCAACGTCCTACGGCCCATTGGGAAGCGTCGACCTACCGCTTCAAAATCACCAAGCCTATAGTCGCTCGGTCGCCCACATGGCGATCGGGTTTGGCGACTCGACGATAAATCGAAAGAAACATCCACGCGTATTTGCGGGATGCTTCTGCGCGCAATAAGCTGCTCAACGGTAGCTGTGCGCGGGAGACCTTCGGGTCTGCCGGTTTTTCCGATTGTCCCGGTTCGCCAACCTGCGTACAGCTGCCACCCTTTTGTTTGGCGACAAATGTGTGGTTGCTATTCTCTGACAACCGGAGTTTCACACATGAACCAATACATTGCCCTCACCAGCAACGACAGCGCCACCCCTGCCCTTTTTATCGATACCACCGTGCCGTTGGAAATCCTCCTCGACGCCGCAAGTTGTCGGCTTCGGGCTGTCACCCAAGTTCTCGAGAACCTTGCCCTACGTAGTGAAATAAGTAGTGATGCAGTTGTGCTCAGCGATTTTGCGTTGCTTTGCTCAATTCCGCTGCGCGATGGGTGCGATTTGCTGGATGTCATCGCGCGGCGGATGGATATGCCACGCGTATGATCTAAGAACGCTACGCTTTCAAACTTCCCCCTAGGTCTCTGCCGAAACCTGGGGGGTTTGTTTTCTCGTATTTGACGCCACGTCCCTCGCTTTAGAATTTAAGGGCACGCCTATACACTGAGCTGCAATGGCACCTGCCGGATCCCTCTCGATTCAGACCTGACTCATACAACAAGACCCTATAAAAATGAAAATAGTGTTCATCGCTACGCTGGGAGTGTTATCGCTGATTCAACCATCACTGTCCTTCGCGGATAACGCCAATGGGAAAAACCTCTTCTTACAGCGATGTGCCATGTGCCACGGCGCTGATCTCAAGGGAACAGGGCCATTAGCGCATAGGAGCAATCCGCCTACGCCTGATTTGACAACGCCTGCTTTCAAGAAACGACTGAGTGATTATCCGGGCGTTATTGTATCGTCGGTAATACTTCGGCCGAATGGAGACTTGATTCCGAGAACGTTGCGGGACAATGGTGTGAAGGTGCCGCCACATGCCTGGACGGTTAATGATTTTCGCGATTTGAATCAATATATGAGTGGCGCTATTTTAAAAAAATGATGCTTTTTAAACAGTAATCCAAGTATCAATTACTTTGTCATTTGCCAAGTAGATGGGGATAACCCTCGCAAAACAAGCTCTCTCACCGAGCGAGCGTGTGAGGGCCTGTATTAAATAAGTGGCGTTATTCGAATTCAGCGTTCAGCCACTATAAAGTTCTTTTATCGCCTTGCTGATAACGGCCTGCCGTTTACAAATCGAAGGGCGGCGCCTGGCCAAGGTCTAATGCCGTCAATTGCGGTTTGTCAGAAGCTTCCTAACTTCGATCTATCTCAAGCGCCAGCGCCCAGCGTTTAAAGGGTGCTATGCCCGCCAAACCCAGCACATCAAAAAACACCCATTTGCGGGTCCGTACCGAAAAAGCCTGAACGGCTTGCCCCGGGGTAAGGCTCTGAGCATTGCTGATCGATATGAGCGCACCAGACATGCTTCCTATATACGGCGAATTTGCGGGGTCAAGCAGACCGACTTGCAACGTCCCGCAAGCATCCGGAAGGACTAGAGATAATGTTTCACCCGTTTCCTGGCGCCCTACGACCTTACCGTCAAACAAGATTGCCAGCGCAATAGCTTGACCATAAGCACTATCAATCAGGCCTTTCTTGCGATGAATTGTGATATCCATGCGCTGTCCTGAGAGTGCTCGATGCACAAAGTGTAGTTGTAGGTTTACGACGCACCGGGGGCAAGGGCACTGAGGACTGAACGCCGCTGATTTGTGATAGCTGAATAGCCGCTTGGGTGGGATCAGTCACACATAGACAAAGTCATCAGCGGCAGATGGATCGGCCCTGCCAATTCAGTTATTGGCTGTACTTATGTACCCACCTAGCACACCCGTCCCATGGGCTATTTTGCGGACGCCAAAAACCACAAACCCCCGACTTTCTCTAGGAAAATCAGGGGTCTGTGTTTACTTAATGTGGCGGTGAAGGAGAGATTTGATTTTACCACCCCTCGCGGCCTTTTAAGCCCGTATTTCGGGGGATCCAGCTCGAATAGTAGTACAGCTGAGTAATACACTCGACCGTACTACTCCCCTCCTACGGCACCACCATGGCAGACCAACTGATTCAGAAAAAAGGCGAATCCACGTGGTATGTGCGGTTGGCTGTGCCCGCCGATGTCCGTGCAACTATGGGCGGAAAGACCGTACTCATTCGCTCATTGAAAACCGGGCTACGCGGTGAAGCGATGGAACGGCGCCATGCGGTGATTACTGAGTGGAAGGCAGCATTTGATCGAGCGAGAGGAAAACGTGCTGCGCGTGGCGACACTTGGAAAGATCCAATTGCGACAGCGGCTCAGGATATTGCTCAGGCTACACGCAAGCTGAAGACTGACGTTGCTCTCGAAGAGACGGACGACAAGACTACATTTGATGCAGACGAGATACAGGCGCTGTATCAGCGCTTGTTTGACGATTCACCAGAGGGACGGTTACGTAAAGAAAAAGCGGATCGTGTGTACGCCATGACAGGGCTTGAGGGAGAGCTGGCTAACGTCGAGTTCGCCAAGGAAATGGCCTTAGAGGTGATGGAAAAGGTGTTCGGAGTGACACAGGAACTCTCGCCTACTGAGCAAGAAGAAGCAAAGCTGATCCTCAATGATCCGAAGGCACACCAACCGAAGTCGCCAATTACAACTACCAGACTCAAAGCATTCCGAGAGTTCAGGGAACGCCGTGGCGGTGCTCCCAAACACGTCGATCAACAAGTGAGGCGGATGGAGGACTTGTCTAAGTTCCTCAGAGAAAATTCGTTACCGCTCGAGTTCGATTCCATTGATGCATGGATACAATCGCTCAATCGTGCGCCTGCGACAATCAGCTAGCACTGATGTCGGGTACAGCCTTCTGGTCATGGGCAATCCTCTGCGACGCTCAATGGCGCGTCGATCACAAAGACAAAGCAGATCCGTTTAAAGGGCACGAGATACCCAAAGGCGGTGGCGAAGAAACGGCAGGGGAAAAACGGGAGGCATACACTGTTGCCGAGCTGAGGAAGCTCCACAAGGCTGCACAAGGCTGCAAAAGGCGTTGGGAACATGCCACTCGCTGATTTGATCCTGCTTGGTGCGTACACCGGCTGCCGTGTCGAACAACTCTGTCAGTTGAAGATTGAACACATCATTGAAGAAGACGGAGTGACCAGCTTCAACTTCTTGAAAGGCAAAAACAAAAAATCGAGGCGGATCGTACCAATTCACCCCGTGCTCAAAGGAGTGGTGACGCGCTTGGTCAAAGAATCGACTGACAGATTCTTGATTCCAGCAACCGAGAACCTTTATCAAAAAAGATCGCACACTCTATCGAGGGCGTTCGGCAAGCTGAAAGAGAAGCAAGGATTCGGCCCGCTATATGTTTTCACTCAATGCGAAATACAGTGATCACTACGCTATTACGGGCCGACGTGCCTGACTACATCGTCCAAGAAATAGTTGGCCACTCGAATGGCAGTGAGACTCAAGACACATACAGCCGGGGTGCATCCGCTCAGCAAAAGCTTAACGCCATTTCGAAGCTGCCAACGATTTAGATACCAGACACGCAGCCTAAAGCAGGAAGGATATCTGCCCATGAGTAATCGTGGATACACTCGCACACATCAACGTGTGATGTTGCAAAGAAGAGGCTAGGAAATTTATGCTGTACCACTTCCACAATGCAAACGCTGTACTGACAAAACCAAATAGTAACGGTGCAACATAATCAGTAAACCAAGGGGTGACAAATGCACCTCTTAGAACTATAAAAATTTTAATTGGCCAAGCAATCAAAACACTCATTACATAATAACTAGTCTTTTCGCCGTCCAACCATCCTTTGTCGGACTGACACATATACTTTGCCTTCAGGTAGACTCTTACGCGATACTCGTAAAGAAGAATTCGCGATTTTAGTCCCACACCTCTTTGTCGCTTCGATAGATCGTGAGTAGGCCGATATGAAAGCTGTGTAGTATAAGACTGGATTTTGAATGGAGCACCTTCTCTAGTTCTTTTAGCAACCTCGCTCACAATTTCTTGCTTTAATTTACGTCGACCTAAGGTCAAAGCTACCCACCGCAAAGATGCTTCGTAAAGGCCGTCCATAGCGTTATCAAAATTTAAACCAGCAGGAGGAATACGCTGGTAGCAGCGAAACCAAAAGTAGGCGTTGAGAGCAGCAAGCACCAGCCAAATGCTATTAGTACGCTGCTGAAGCCGCACCTCGTTCCCCATTAGCTTAAAGTGGGTGAGGTCTGCTCCGAAATACCACAAAGCCAAGACAAGGGCTGAGTAGGTGAGCAAGAAGCCTCTAGCCTTGTTGAAATCCCTACCATCATCCAATGAATCCACCACCGAACTGCTCCTTCTCAAAAGTGATGTGATATTAACACGCCATCAATACTGAGTCTTATCCCCCGTAGGCTCGATCACACTAGCGAGGAAAGGAGTACGACGCTCCAACAATTCCGCAACCCTGTACTGCATGTCGGGTTGTTTATCCAAAAGGCTTTCCATCCCAAGACGATCCATGTCCAACCAGAACAACGCAATGGCACTGACATAACGAGTCAGAATTTCCAAAGTGATTTGCAAGTGCTGCACTGGCGGTTTTGGTGGGGATGGTGGTTCCATCGAAGAATCCAACCACGGGAACTGTATAGGTACGAGCCACAACTCAGGATACAAGGTGTGAAGATCTCTGGCGGAGTCACCATCGCCGTGACGGCAAGCGTTGCCCAACATCTGCAACTGAGTAAGGGCGGGGTAGGAATCGAAGCTACTCAACTCAATACCTCGCACCTTGAAGAACAGTGCGTTCAACTTAGTACCCCACGTGGCCGTCTCCAGCTTCTTAAGGGTTACCCCTTCAATGGTGTGACTACCTAAGCAACAGATGAGGTAGGAGCGGATCTGTTGCTCCCATAATGAGTGGATAGCGAGGGCGAACGTCATGTATGTACGCTGGATCAGCCCCTCATGGTCGGACAAAGCAAAATGAAACACCACATCATCTTGAGCAGCACGGGCCAGTTCTTGCCGTTTCCGTTCCAACGCAGCGAGCGACGGTTGCACGACCAATGACATGAAGTCTTGAACAGTGTCGCCGTTGTTGTGAGCGTAAGCATCAGCAAACCCAATCGTCCATTTGTAGGGTGCTCTCATGTCTTCATCCTTGTGGCAGTCGGGGCAGAGTTTTTCAGGCTCCCATTTTTCGCCAAAAATTTCGACCATTCGTGCAGGGGTTCGGGTTTCACGGCTGGAAAATAAAGTGGCGAGATTTTGGGAGGGATTTCCGCGCCGCTTAGCAGACCACGACATGGGATCACTTGATTGCTGGAAAAGTATAAATAACCTGACACCCTGTAGCGCTCTCCCACGCTGTCAGAGGTGAGCAACATCAGAGATAACCACGTACTAGAGAAACAACAAAGCCCTCTCTAGGCGGGCTGAATCAGTTCTTGATAGCCAGATTTTGGGGCATGTTAAAGACGGCCCGAGCTGCATAGTGTCGAGAAGGAATGCGACATAGAGCGACAGTAGTACAATTGAGTAGTACAAACGAAAAGCCCGCGAACTCTAAGCAACTGAATTCACGGGCTTTTCTAAATGTGGCGGTGAAGGAGAGATTCGAAACTACCCGTTCGCGGTTTTCGAAACCAAGCCCCCAGCTTTATAAGGGCTGCAGCCCGGTCGCGTCCGTAGGATCTGTCCCATGTCAGCCCCATGGCTTAAATGCACCAGGTTGCAGAAAACGGTCAGAACAGGCGTTTTGAACGATTTATGTTGAGGCATGGGAAAAAGGTAATTTTGCTAATGAGCTGTGAAAAATTGGATAAAACTCAATAAAATCAGGTAGTTGATATATTTTTATAGAGGTAATAACAAGGTAAGTAAGTGGTTAGAAAATTACCTTCAGGACTGGTAATGCCAATGAGCCGCCAAACCCAGTAAAATGGAGGCTTGAACAAAATATTACCTCTCTCGTTACCTATATTACCCTCCAAGGTAATGACTGAAAGCCACATTCTATAAGGGCTCTAGCCCGTTATGACCTGCAAATTACTAAAATTATCCTTTTCCAACCCCTCGCCTGGAAAAAAGCCATCCGCCCATCGTTTCAGCGATTTTTTCCGCACGCTCTGGACTGGTAATAACAGTCGGAAATTGATGGCGATGCTGTGCAATGCCTCAAAACGCTTGAAGCCCATACAGGCTGGGCCTGTCAGTCGTTTCTAGATAGCCTTCGACAGCGGTTGGTTGACCCCAGATATGAACGGCCCCGAAAACGAAAACACCGCCTGTTGCAGGTTTTCACAGCCATAGCCCCCGTAAGCCGGACACCTCGTCTGCGTGAACACTCCCCTGCCGTCCTGTGACGCATGTGCAAGGTCACTGCGCTTTTTTGTAAAGCCTTGCACTCCGTACAATCGCGAAACATACCCCAGACCCCGCAGCGGGCTTGGGCGGGTACCGTTTGCACCCCACTACCCGCTTGCACAAAAAAGTGACACAAAGCCCGTCGGCGGGAGGGGGATAAGTGAATTCCTGGACGTTTTTTTTCGAGGAGACGTGTTTTGCATCACGGGCTGGGATAGAGCGTTTGGAAAGGAGGTGCAAACCGCATAGCCAACCAGACTATGACACTGCTATCTTCATCCGTAGGAAGGGAACAGCGAAAGCTGGCCACGCATTTAAACTCAATGTAAGTAGGGATAGAGATGTCTTTAGTTGATCAGATTGAAGAAAAACGTAAAGAGATCCACACGGATGCTTACCCAATGTCAATTGGCGAGCTAATCAACCTTTACGCAGACAAGGAACTAGACATCCACCCCGAATTCCAGAGAATTTATCGCTGGTCAGAAGTTCAAAAGAGCCGCCTGATCGAATCAATATTACTTGGAATACCTCTTCCATCTTTTTTCGTAGCACAGCGAGAAGATGGGATTTGGGATGTTGTGGATGGACTGCAAAGACTTTCCACAATATTTTCATTCATCGGTATATACAGAAATGAACACGGCCAAATAGAGCCTCCTTTAGTCCTAAAAGGAACAGAATATTTGCCTGCTCTTGAAGGTATAGCTTGGAGCGAGACAACCTCTCCAAACAACTTCTTCTCTGTAGATTTGCAGCGCGCCTTCAAACGGGAGAAAGTCGACCTTAAAATCATCAAAAAAGAAAGCGACGATCAAACCAAATATGAACTATTCCAACGCCTTAATACTTTTGGCAGTTCACTCTCCGATCAAGAAGTTCGCAACTGTCTTCTTATAATGATTGATCGTACCTTTTTTGAATGGATTAAGGCACTTGCCGAGTACGAACCATTCCTGCAAACACTTACAATTACTGGTCGCCAACTGGATGAACAGTATCACTTAGAACTTGCTGTAAGATTTTTAATACTCAAAGGCGCAGGCGTCGCGGACCTTCGGGGGATACCAGACATTGGCGACTACATTACAAAGTCAATAAAAATCATTGCTTCTGATCCAGAATTTGATCGTGAAAAAGCCGCCCAAGATTTCCGTAAAACATTTAACTTGCTTTATACAGCATTGGAAGACAATGCTTTCAGAAAATACCAAAACAACAAATACACTGGCGGATTCTCGTTATCCATCTATGAAGTCATGGCACTCGGACTTGGAAATAATATACAAGCTTATGATATCAACAACCAAGAACACCTTGAAAAAATAAGGACAGTCTCTAAAGGCCTGCTCCAGGAAGACAGATATGTAGTCAAAAGAGGCGCTGGATATAAAGCTTCTGACCGTCTCCCACATATTCTCCCACTAGGCGTGGAACTTCTTAGGTTATGAAAATTCGGTCAAGCATGGAGTTTGAAGATTATATCGCATCTGAATACTCATGGCGCCGGAAGGAACTAACTAACCTTTCGAACGTTGCACGTTCCGGGCGTAAAGGAATGCGAGAAACATTGTTTCGAAGTGCCATACCGATAATATATGCTCACTGGGAGGGTTTCGTCAAACAAAGCTCAATCGCAAAAATGAACTATCTTATATCTCAGGGCTTGAAATATCGAGACCTCCAGCCATGCTTCCATGTATACGCTATATTGGAAGCTTACGGAGGTCAAATCCCAGCAAAGCAATTTGAAGCCTGGGTCGATATAACAACGGGAAAAGTAGATTATTCAAAGTCAATAAATACATCTTCATTAAACCTCATTGACACCAAGTCCAACCTCAAATACGAGGTATTACGTGAAGTCGCCGTAAAAGTCGGAGTGGACTACAAAAAGTTTGAATTAAAAGAAAACTGGATAAATGAAACGTTAGTAGGCTTAAGAAACAAAATTTGTCATGGCGAAAGAGCGCCGATTGCTGAAGATGAGTTTGAAGACATTTACACCGAGACCGCTGCACTCATAGACATTTACAAAGATGAAATTCTTTACAGCGTACAAAGTAAAACCTATCTAAAAACCCCTGTATAACCAAACGGTGGTTCCGACATCAGCGAAACCACCGATTCCTACAGTTTTAATACGTGATCTTTTCTAGCTCACGCAGCTTGGCGTCGGGTTCTCCGTCCGGGCCCATGACCTCGATGTCGACCGCGTAACGTGGGCGGAAGTCGTCGCAGATCCCGGCGCCGGCGGGCGCGTCGGCCACGGCGACAACCCGGGCAAAGCGTGGCAGGTGGTAACCACCGGTGAGTTCGGGGGATTGTCGTTCTACGCTGCGGCGGATTGCGTCGTCCATCGGATGGCCATCTAATTGTCGATGAGCGCCACACTGATGATGCGCTCGCCGTGGTTGATCGTTGCACCCGGTCGCAACCCGGGAAGGGCCGCAATCATCGCGCTTTGGTTGCCCTGGTAGTCGTCGAACAGTTCCACCGGCAGTTGCAGCGGCGAGCGAACGCCGAAGAAGGTGTCGGTCCAACTGCCCACGAACACGTCCCCGTCACCCTGTTGCTGCCAGATGAAGTCAGGGATGTTGAAAACCCGCGCCAGGCTGTCCATGGCTTGATAGGCGGCGGCCAGGCTGTAGAAAAATGGCGCCTTGACGCTCGCACAGGGCTGTTCTGGGACGCGAAAGCGCAAACCGGTGTGCTGGCTGATCGCGACGAGAACCGCGCGCAGGTCGACATGTCGCAGATTCAGCGGCAATGGGTTGGCCAGGATCGCAAAGCGCGCGGAGCTTACCGGGTGACGAAGACTCGGCGTTCAACGCGTAAGGTCCGTCTACTCGCCCCGGCCTGGGATGCGCTGAATAAGATCGACGCACTGAATCGGAAAAAGAAAGGCTGAGACAGTCAAAATTGTCGAGCACGACAAAACGGTACGGCAGCACAAGCTGCCCTTTGTCTTCTTGAATACGAAAAGCGGCTTGCCGTACGTCAGCGACTTCGTGGCTAGGGATAGGTTTTCAAAGCTCACTTGCTCGCGGCCGGGATTCGCTATCGCGGGCCTGGCCAGTACCGGCACACGTACGCCAGTCAACTGCTGACCACGGGGATAGCGTCAATCGACTGGATAGCCGAACAGATGGGACATACCAACGCGAACATGATCCGTCAGCACTATGGGGCGTGGATTAATGAGGATGGGCCGGATGTCGTGGGGATGCTGCAGTTAGCGTTGAAGTTTTAGAAAAAAATAAATATTTACGGGCGGGGCGCTTCAACAATAGCGTTCCTTCGAAAGGATATGAAAGAGGTCTAATTCACGCCACCTGCTTAAAAAGCTTTATAGCTGAATATAGGCTTGAGCCGAACTCCGTCAGCGGTGATCGAAAGAGCTGCGCCAAAGGGCAGCGTGGTGTAATCACCGTCTTTGATAAACTAAAGAACGGCAGGCTTGACACAACCACTCGCTATAAAAGCTCATTCAGCATGAACGCTAACCGAGCTTGGCACATACGTATTACCTTCAGAATCACACTAATCGCCTGTTTACTCTTTTGACAATCATTGATTATGACGTTCTTGCCGCCTAAGCCTTGCCACTTCAATTCGTTTAGGCTCTGTATATATCCGCTCAAGCATAATGAAAGCAAAATCTGAAAGATCCTCCGCATCCTGCTCAGTTAGAATGCCTTCATGTGCGCCGTCGTTTCCGTCATCCTTGACGCATGTGGATAGCTCTAATAGTGCTTCCGGTAAGTATCTTTTCTCGAACAACCAGGTAAGCCGCAGCCCTAAGCTGCGCCGTACTTTATTGTTCAACCCGGCTTCGTCAGCCTGAGGAAGCATCGCTCGAGAGGCCAGATCCAAGCACAAGCGGAACATTGTGGCCCCGGCATTGAAGCATCCTATCGCCATGCAAGCGGCACCTTCCCGAAACGCCGCATGAATATTCTCAGGTAAATAATCTGGTGGGGCTTGTGCCGCTGCATCTTTCAGAGATAAAAAGCCGACTACTTTCAGCGACCTATTTACTGCCATCGGCAGTGCTGATGGCGAATACTTTCGAAGCAAGTCGTCTGAATTAGCGTCAATTTGATCAACAAAAAATACCGTGGATTTTTTGCACGATCGACAAACACTATATAGTTCAAAATGCCTCTGCCAGCCATAAGAACTGCCTATGAAATTTTCTGACTTCACATCAAAAGTGATCGCTTGGGCAGAGCACCTTGGGCAATTCGCAACAATTTCACTCATTTCTCGTCCATGTCATTTTTAGAGTTTATAATTTTCCAACACCTTTATAGGATTGTCGGCATTGGATATGAGTTTTATAACTGCAATCCACATCATTTATTTTGAGAGCTTATCTCGGTATCGCCCGATGACCTATTAGTAGGGTATCTACACCTCACCAAGAACGCACTGCTTTACAAGGTGCGCCATCAACGTGATCGATGGAGTCGTAGCACTCAGTGTGCATGATCACTTACTTGATCTCGCTCACTCCTTAGGGATCACCGCCGTTTCGCCTGAACGCAATCTAACAGTCAGCTGACTTTCTTGACGAATTTGCGCCTTTCTTTACTGCTTGTTGGTATTGATTCTAGGCTAAGGGTCAGGTCAGCACACCCGCATTGTCAAACGAGAGAAACAACGATCTCTCCCATATGGCCGTTTTCCAGACGCCAGAAACCACAAACCCCCGACTTTCTCTAGGAAAACCGGGGGTTTGTGTTTACTTAATGTGGCGGTGAAGGAGAGATTCGAACTCTCGATACAATTTCTTGTATACACACTTTCCAGGCGTGCTCCTTAAGCCACTCGGACACTTCACCGTATCTCGTCAAACCAGTTCAGTCTGTCGAGGCGCGCTAATGTAGTCGAAAGCCTTTCTGATGGCAAAGGTTTTTTTCAGAATTTTCATGCGCTTAGACGGTTATGCCGTTACCTACCCGGCGAGGGACGGTGAATCTGCCATTCTCGGGCATCGGCGGTACGCGTTTGGTGGGGCTGCTACGCCCTGCTCCGGGCCGTCTACCCTTGGGGATGCAGGAAAAGTCTGACTGTGTAGTCAGTCACGGCGCTTTACCGGGGCGGGTGTGGTGGGTAACGTCTGCGCATGCGCTTCTATAAGCAGCCTATCTATAACAAATCCTACAAGGAACCGCGTCATGAGTGAGTTGATTGCCTACCACCTCGAAGACGGTATCGCGACCCTGACCTTGAGCAACGGCAAGGTGAATGCCATTTCTCCGGCCGTCGTCAGTGAGTTTAATGCTGCACTGGATCAGGCCGAGAAGGATCGCGCGGTGGTGATCATCACCGGCACGCCGGGGATTCTGTCGGGTGGTTATGATTTGAAGGTGATGACAGCCGGGCCTAAAGAGGCCATCAGCCTGGTGACGTCGGGCTCGACGTTGGCGCGTCGCCTGCTGTCGCACCCGTTCCCGGTGATTGTGGCGTGCCCTGGGCACGCGGTGGCAAAAGGTGCATTCCTGCTGTTGTCGGCCGATTACCGCATCGGTGTGGAAGGCCCGTTCAGCATTGGCCTGAATGAAGTGGCGATCGGCATGACTATGCATCACGCCGGTATCGAGTTGGCGCGGGATCGTCTGCGCAAGTCGGCGTTTCACCGTTCGGTCATCAATGCTGAAATGTTTGACCCGCAAGGTGCCTTGGCAGCCGGCTTCCTGGATAAAGTGGTTGCGCCAGAAGAGTTGCACGCGGCGGCCCTGGAAGCGGCGCGCCAGTTGAAGAAGATCAACATGAACGCTCATAAGCACACCAAGTTGAAGGTGCGTAAGGCACTGCTGGAAGCCTTGGATGACGCAATCATCCAGGATCAGGGGCATAACCTGATCTGATGCCTTACCCATGTTGTGCCAAAGCCCGACCTTGAGTCGGGCTTTTTCTTACAAAAAATGGGGATACGTCTTAAACCCCTCTAGCTGGGCGCTGCCGGCACACATTGAAACATGTGCTTAAACATCGCCTATCTCCCACATCTGTAGGGGCAATTGCCGAATACAGTGCACATCCGTACACTGCGCCACCTTTTGTCCCGATGGGCTGTGTCGATGCTTTTTCTGTTACGTATGTTGTTGATGGGCCTGCACTTTATGGTCGCCGGAGTGCTGGGCGTGCTGCTGGGCATCTGTCGGCCGTTCAACCCGGATAACAGCCGCTTGTGCGCTCGCCTGTATGGGTTGCCTGCGATGTGGATGTTGCGACTGAACGTGAGGGCGGACGTCGACTCGCTGCGTAATAAGCCCGGCACGTGCGTGATCATCGCCAACCACCAGTCCAACTACGACCTGTTTGTGCTGGGCACTGTGGTGCCGCATCGCACGGTGTGCATTGCCAAAAAAAGCCTGAAATGGGTGCCGCTGTTCGGCCAGTTGTTCTGGTTGGCTGGCAATGTGCTAATCGACCGGGGCAACGCGCACAAGGCGCGGCGCGCGATGCTCACCACGACGCGCACTTTGCAGCATGAAGACACATCGATCTGGGTGTTCCCGGAAGGCACACGCAACTTGGGCAAGGGGCTGCTGCCGTTCAAGAAAGGCGCGTTTCATATGGCGATTGCGGCGGGTGTGCCCATCGTGCAGGTGTGTGTCAGCAATTATGTCACGCACATGCAGCTTAATCGCTGGGACAGCGGTGATGTGCTCATACGCTCGCTGCCGCCGATTCCTACCGTAGGACTGACTTCGGATGACATCCCGGCGTTGATGCAGGCGTGTCAGAAGCAGATGGATGAGTGTATTGCACAGATGGACCGTGAACTGCAGGCCGCTTGGGCACCTGCGCCTTTGTGATTTTTTGCGGGCGCTTTGCCCCCCGTACAAACGAGCGTGCTCGCCACAAAAAGCGTGCCTGCATGAGCAACAAGGGAACGCCATTCACGCTAAGCTGCCCAACACCTGTCCTCCCAATAAGAAGCGATCAGCACCATGGGTAGAGTTGTTGCGGCGGCCGTCTACAGCGCCGGAAAGAAAGTCACTGATATCACCCTCGATGAAGGCGCAGCCTGGGCCGCCAAGCCCGATCACTTTGTGTGGATCGGCCTGGAAGAGCCCAGCGCCCAAGAGCTGGCCAACCTGCAACGCCAGTTCAATCTGCACGAACTGGCCATCGAAGACGCCCTCGAAAAACACAGCCGCCCCAAGCTTGAAACCTTCGGTGATGCGCTGTTTATCGTCACCTACTCACCGGTGCGCGAGAACGGCAAGCTGGAGTTTATCGAAACCCATATTTTTGCCGGCAACGGCTACATCATCACCGCCCGCAACGGCCATTCCGCGTCCTACGGCTTTGTGCGCCAGCGCTGTGAGGCGCGGCCGTTGTTGCTGGAGCACGGGGAAGATTTCGTACTCTATGCGCTGCTGGATTTCGTCACCGAGAATTACCAGCCGGTGAGCGAAGCGATCCACGCCGAAATTGATGAGCTGGAGCGCAATGTGCTGTGCAGCTCGCTGAGCGAGCGTGATATCCAGAACCTCCACGGCCTGCGCCGCGACGTGCTGCGGCTTAAACGCTATGTGGCGCCGATGGTAGAGATCAGTCAGGAACTGCAAAAACTGAGCTTCCCGTTTATCGACAAGAACATGCGCCCGTATTTTCGTGACGTGCAGATCCACGTGACGCGGCAGATGGAAGACCTCACCACCTTGCGCGATATCGCCAGCCAGACGATTGAGATTGGTGTGTTGCTCGAAGCCTCGCGTCAGAGCGTGGTGCAGCGCAAGTTCGCCGCGTGGGCGGCGATCCTGGCGTTCCCCACCGCAGTGGCGGGGATTTATGGGATGAACTTCCAGAACATGCCCGAGCTGCAATGGCATTACGGCTACTTTGCGGTGCTCGGGTTTATTGCGGTGGGCTGCACGAGTTTGTGGGCCAGCTTCAAGCGGTCGGGCTGGTTGTAAATCAACGCCGGCCGGCCCCCGCCTCGGCGTGATTCAAGCCACGTCGGCTTGGGGCTTGTGCGCCACAAAACGCATCATCCATTCCGCCACGGTGGCGCCGTGGTGGTCACGCGCCAGACTGGCCACGCCGTTGGTGTAGATCTTTTCGCCCAACGTTGTCTGAAGAATTTCCAGCAGCTCGCGGGAATAGTCGTGGATGAATTCCGGGTGGCCCTGGAAGCACAACACCTGGTCTTCAATGTGGTAAGCGGCGTACGGGCAGAAATCGCTGGAGGCAATCACGGTAGCGTTTTCCGGCAGGCGGGTGACCTGGTCCTGATGGCTGATCAACAAGGTCAGCTCTTCCACCACCGGGCTCATCCACGGCGCCTTGGCGTTGAGCTTGTAGTCGTGGATGCCCATGCCCCAGCCCTTGCTGGCCCGCTCGGTCTTGCCGCCCAACAGCAGCGCGAGCAACTGGTGGCCGAAGCACACGCCCAGCAACTTGTCGCCGCGTTCATAGCGTTCAAGAAGGTAGGTTTTGAGGGTCTGGATCCACGGGTCGGTGCCAAAGGAATCGGCCTTGCTGCCAGTGATCAAGTAGGCGTCAAACGCCTCGTCATCCGGCGGGTATTCGCCCTGAACCACGTTGTACACAACAAACTCGGCAGCAATCGGCTGCTTGGAGAACAGGCGCTTGAACATCTGCCCGTACCCTTGGTATTGATCGATCAAGCCTGGACGCAGGATATCGGTTTCCAGGATACAGACGCGTAGCGACATAAAAAATACCTGACACGGTGGTGGGAATAATGCACACCCCAGAGCCTGCCTTGAAACACCCCTGCAAAGCAAGTCTCGCCAAGTGCCTCAGTGTGGGGGCGCGCTTGCGTGCGATGGCCTCATATCAGCCGACATATGCATTGGCTGACACACCGCTATCGCGGGCAAGCCCGCTCCCACATGGGTTTTATATCGCTCAGACTAAGGTGTTTCGGTCAGGCGAATATGTCTCCCTGTGCCGCTTTTTCCAGCAGCAGAGCCGGGGGCGAGAAGCGCTCCCCGTACTGCTCGGCCAGGTAGCGCGCCCGGGCGATAAAGTCGTTCAGGCCGTACTGGTTGATAAACTGCAGCGCACCGCCGCTCCACGCGGCAAAGCCTATGCCGAAGATTGAGCCGACGTTGGCGTCAGCCGTCGACCTCAACACGCCCTCCTCCACACAACGCACGGTTTCGATGGCCTGGATGAACAGCAAACGGTCGCGCACATCCTGTGGCGAAATTTGGTTATCGGGCTGTTCAAAGCGCGCTTTCAGCTGCGGCCACAGGTGTTTCTGCGCCCCTTGGGGATAGTCGTAAAAACCACCGCCCGCCGCCTTGCCCGTGCGTTTGTACTCATTCACCAACAGGTCGATCACCTGGGTCGCGGGATGCGTCGGCGGCGCCTTGCCTTCAGCCTGTAGATCTTTCGCGGTTTGCTGCCGGATGTGGCTCATCAAGCTCAGCGACACCTCATCCGACACCGCCAACGGCCCCACCGGCATGCCGGCCTTGCGCGCTTCGGTTTCGATCATCGGCGCGGCCACGCCTTCACCGAGCATGGCAATGCCTTCGTTGGTGAAGGTGCCGAACACCCGCGAGGTGAAAAAACCACGACTGTCGTTGACCACGATCGGAGTTTTCTTGATTTGCAGGACGAAATCAAAACCTCGGGCCAGGGTTTCGTCGCGGGTATGGGCGCCCTTGATGATTTCCACCAGCGGCATCTTGTCGACCGGACTGAAGAAATGCAGACCAATGAACTTGCCTTGATCGGGCACGGCGTTAGCCAGGCCGCTGATGGGCAAGGTCGAGGTGTTGGAGGCGATGACGGCGTCGCTGCCGACCACACGTTGCGCGGCGGCCGAGACCCTGGCCTTGAGCTCACGGTCTTCGAACACGGCTTCGATGATCAGGTCGCAGCCGGCCAGGTCGGCGTCGTCCTGCGTAGGATGAATCCGCGCCAGAATGGTGTCGCGCTGTTCGGCCGTCAGTTGCCCACGGCTGATCTTCTTGTCCAGCAGCGCAGCCGAATGCGCCTTGCCCTTTTCAGCCGCGGCCAGGCTGACGTCCTTGAGCACCACGTCGATGCCCGCACTGGCGCTGACATAGGCGATGCCCGCCCCCATCATCCCCGCGCCCAGTACGCCGACTTTGCGCGTGACGTACGGCGCAAAACCTTGTGGCCGTGAGCTGCCGGCGTTGATGTCATTGAGCTGGAACCAAAAGGTGCCGATCATGTTTTTCGCCACTTGGCCGGTGACGAGTTCGGTGAAGTAGCGCGTTTCGATCAGGTGCGCAGTGTCGAAATCGACTTGGGCGCCCTCCACGGCGGCGCAGAGGATTTTCTCCGGGGCCGGGAAGCAGCCATGGGTTTTGCTGCGCAAAATCGACGGCGCAATCGCCAGCATTTGCGCCACCTTCGGGTTCGACGGCGTGCCGCCAGGGATCTGATAAGCCTTGTTGTCCCACGGTTGTCTGGCCTCGGGATTGGCCAGAATCCAGGCGCGGGATTTGGCCAGCAGCTCATCGCGATCCATCGCCAGCGCATTGATCAACCCGGCTTGCAGCGCCTGCTGCGGCCGCACCTTCTTGCCTTCCAGCAAATACGGCAGGGCCTTTTCCAACCCGAGCATGCGCACCATGCGCACTACCCCGCCGCCGCCCGGCAACAAGCCCAAGGTGACTTCAGGCAAGCCGAGCTGTGTCGAGTTGTCATCCAGCGCGACGCGGTAATGGCACGCCAGGCAAATCTCCCAACCGCCGCCCAACGCCGCACCGTTGATAGCGGCCACCACTGGCCTGCCAAGGGTTTCCAGACGGCGCAGTTGGGCCTTCAACACCAACACGCCGTCGTAAAATTCCTTGGCGTGAGCCTTATCGACTTTGATCAATTCATTGAGGTCACCGCCGGCAAAAAAGGTTTTCTTCGCCGAGGTGATCACCACACCGGCGATGCCGTCCTTTTCTGCCTCCAGGCGCGCGACTGCGGCCGCCATGGCCTCGCGGTACACGCCGTTCATGGTGTTGGCGCTCTGGCCGGGCATATCGAGGGTCAGCACCACGATCTGGTCCTGGCCTTTTTCGTAACGAATGGCGTCGGTCATGACAGGTTCCTTGGACTCAGAGGCGTTCGATGATGGTGGCGATGCCCATGCCACCGCCGACACACAGGGTGGCCAGGCCGTAGCGCTGCTGGCGCGCTTCCAGTTCGTCGAGCAGGGTGCCGAGGATCGCGCAGCCCGTGGCGCCGAGCGGGTGACCCATGGCAATGGAGCCGCCGTTGACGTTGACCCGCGCAGCGTCGATGCCCATGTCCTTGATGAACTTGAGGACGACAGACGCAAACGCCTCGTTGACTTCAAACAGGTCGATGTCTTCCACGCGCAAACCGGCCTTGGCCAGGGCTTTGCGCGTGGCCGGTGCCGGGCTGGTGAGCATGATGGTCGGGTCGGTGCTGGTGACCGCCGTGGCGACGATGCGCGCCCGCGGTCGCAAGCCCAGTTCGCGGCCTTTGGCCTCGGAGCCGATCAACATCAGCGCGGCGCCGTCGACGATGCCGGAACTGTTGCCTGGCGTGTGCACGTGATGGATGCGTTCCACATGGCTGTAGACGCGCAAGGCGGTGGCATCGAAGCCCATCTGGCCCATCATCTCGAAGCTTGGCTTGAGCTTGCCGAGGCCTTCAAGGCTGGAGTCGCCACGAATGAACTCGTCGTGGTCCAGCAGCACGATGCCGTTTTGGTCCTGCACCGCGATCAGCGACTTGTTGAAAGAACCGTCCGCACGCGCCCTGGCCGCTTTCTGCTGGGAATGTAGGGCGAAGGCGTCGACGTCATGGCGGGTGAAGCCTTCCAGGGTCGCGATCAAGTCCGCGCCGATGCCTTGGGGCGTGAAGTGACTGTGCATGTTGGTCTGCGGGTCGAGCACCCAGGCGCCGCCATCACTGCCCATGGTCACGCGCGACATGGATTCGACGCCGCCGACCACCACCAGGTCCTCAAAGCCGGAACGCACTTTCATCGCGCCCAGGTTCACCGCTTCGAGGCCCGAGGCACAGAAACGGTTGATTTGTACGCCGGCGACACTGATGTCCCAGTCCGCCACCAGTGCGGCGGTCTTGGCGATGTCGGCGCCCTGGTCGCCCACCGGGGTGACGCAACCGAGCGCGATGTCATCCACCTGGCGTGTGTCGAGGTCGCTGCGCTGCGCCAGCGCGGTGAGCAGACCGGCCACTAGGTTTACCGGTTTGACGCTGTGCAGGGCGCCGTCGGCCTTGCCTTTGCCCCGGGGCGTGCGTATCGCATCAAAGATCAAAGCTTGGGTCATGACATCCTCGAACGCAGTGCGTGTGTGCCCCTACCTTAGGCCCGATTGACACGGTTTCAATGACGGATGCGCTCATTGCTTTTGACCCTCACGCTCGGACGAACGGTAGGGTGCTATGGGAAAGCGCGGGTTAATCGTTTTAGCGGTCTAGCCAAGGCATTGGCGCCAAGATGGCGATATGCCTCATGCCTTTTTAAGTAGAAATGCTGATTAGCTGATATTAAATGGATCTAAGCGACGCAGAACGAGGGCTCTAAGGTTCAATCAGTAAGAAGTTGCTGCCGGGTTTTGCTGGAGCAGCTGTAAGAAAAGCGACACGTCACGTTGCGATACTGAAATTGACCGGCACGCATTTGACGCTCAGGAATAACAACAAAAGGCAGTCAGCCATGTTCAAACATTCGAAAGTACGTCAGGCGGGACTTATTCTGTTCGCCACCACACTGATTCTGATCTTGCCCAATTTAACCAAGGTTATTGGGTGACGACTCGATCCTCACATTCCGTGCACACATTGCATCAGGACTGCAGCTTTTGGCAGCACCTGCCGGGACATTGCGTATAGCGGTCCTGTTGCAGGGGCTGTCTTTTTGCGTGCCAATTTCCGGTATCGTGGGCGCCATCGCCACTTCAAACCGGGCTCACTCTTGAAACTGATCCTCGCCTTTCTCGCCGCGCTGTTGGCCCTTCCTGTCGCGGCCGCCCAGTTGACCATCGACTTGGACCACGCCAGCAAAACCTGGCAGACCGAAGACCTGCTCAAGCACCCGCAGGCGCAGACGGTGCATATCGTCGATGACGTTTCCTACAAGCGCGACATGACTTATCGCGCGGTGCCGATGGCGGCTCTGTTGCCGGGCCTCTCGCCGGAAAATCATCTGCAAGCCGTCGCCCTCGATGGCTTCGCCGCCGAGCTGACGGCGGCGCCTTTGCTGCAAAAACACGGTGCCCGTGCCTGGCTGGCGGTGGAAGACCCGGCTCATCCGTGGCCCGCGCTGGCCGAAGGCAAGCCAAGTGCCGGGCCGTTCTATCTGGTGTGGACCGACCCGCAAGCCGGGAACATCAGCCCTGAGCAGTGGCCCTTCCAGATGTCCGGGATCAAGCAATTGAAGACAGTGGCCGAGCGCTTTCCAGCCCTGTTGCCTGACCCGAAACTCGCCGCGAATGACCCGATCAACCAGGGCTTTGCGCTGTTCCAGAAAAACTGCCTGGCCTGTCACCGCCTCAACGGCGCCGGCGATGCGCAGGTGGGGCCGGACCTGAATATTCCCTACAACCCTACGGAATATTTCAGCGGGGATTTCCTCAAGCGTTATATCCGCGACCCGCAGAGCCTGCGGCATTGGCCTCAGGCGAAGATGCCAGCGTTCGCAGCCAGTGTGTTACCGGACGGCGAGCTGGATTTGCTGGTGGGGTATTTAAAACATATGGCGGGGCGTAAGCAGCAGCCGTGAGCCTGGCAAAGACTCTGAAAACACCACCGTTCACTGTGGGAGCTGGCTTGCCTGCGATGGCGGTCGGTCAGTTAACCCATTTACAGCTGACCCGCCGCTTTCGCAGGCAAGCCAGCTCCCACATTTAATCTGCTTCGTTCTTAAGATTATTGCTGCTGCACCGAAATCACCGGCGTCGGCGCCACGAACACTTTGGCGTGCATTTGCTCATGCCCGCCGCCTCGGCGCATGCCGCGTACCGGGCAGGCATCCAGGTAATCCAGGCCTACCGCCAACTTTAAATGCCGCTCGGGACGCGCCAATTGGTTGGTCACATCAAAGCTGTACCACGCGTCATCCAGCCAGGCTTCGGCCCAGGCGTGGCTGGCCAGGTGCGTGCTGTCTTCGGTGTACAAATACCCCGACACATATCGCGCTGGAATGCCCAGGCTGCGCGCGCAGGCCAGGAATGCATGGGTGTGGTCCTGGCACACGCCTGCGCGCCCCGCGAATGCCGTGGCGGCGCAGGTGTCGACTTCAGTGGCGCCGGGCGTGTAGACCATCGACTGGTTGAGCGCATGCATCAGGTCGATCAACGCAGAGCGGTCGCGGCGTTGACGGCAATGCTGGTCGGCAAAGCCGCGCAACGCGTCGTCCGGCTCGGTCAGTCGCGTGCTGCGCAGGAACGGAAACGCCGACTGGCTTTCGTGCTCAGCCTCGCGCAATTCATCGATATCCACTTGGCCACGGGCGCCGATGATGATGGCGTCGTGGGACTCATCAAGGGTCAGCACATGCAGGATGTTGCCAAACGGGTCGACCTGCGCGCGCACCGGGCGCGGCAGATCGAGCTGCCAACTGAGCACGTGCTGGCGTTCGCTGTCGTGGGGCGTGAGGCGCAGGTACTGGATGCTGGCGCGCACCTGGTCTTCGTAGTGATAGGTGGTTTCGTGGCTGATGGAAAGTCTCATGCCGCCTCCAGGTAGGAACTGTAGATGGCGTCGCCCAACTGGCGGACCAAGGGGATAAAGTCGGTCAGCCAGGCATGCAGGCCTTCCTCGAGAATTTCGTCGATGGCAGTAAAGCGCAGGCGCGCGTCCATCTCGGCGGCCAGGCGCTGGGCCGGGCGCCCGTTGAGGCCCGGCAGGCTGGCAAGGATCTGGTCGATCTCTTCGCTGCAGGCACGCAGCGAGCGTGGGACATCAGCGCGCAACAACAGCAGTTCGGCCACTTGCCGGGCGCCGGGTGCGTCACGGTAGATCTCGGTGTAGGCCTCAAACGACGACAACGCGCGCAGCAAGGCACTCCACTGATAATAGGCGTGGGCCGTGCCGTCGCTGACGGCTGCCGCTTGGTCGCCGGCCATTTCGTAGCGCGCATCCAGCAGCCGCAGGGTGTTGTCGGCACGCTCGATGAAGGTGCCCAGGCGAATAAAACGAAACGCGTCGTTACGCATGATGGTGCCGTAGGTGGCGCCACGGAACAGGTGCGACCGCTCCTTGACCCACTCACAGAACCGGCTCATGCCGTAGCGGCTCAGCCCTTGCTGGGCGATATCCCGGATATCCAGCCAGGTGGCGTTGATGTTTTCCCACATGTCGGCGGTGATTCGCCCACGCACTGCATGGGCGCTGGCGCGCGCGGCGCCGAGGCAACTGTAGATGCTCGCCGGGTTAGCCGCGTCCAACGCAAAGAAGTGCAGCAGGCGCTCGGCATGCAGTTCGCCGTGGCGCTCGTGGTAATCCTCCAGAGTGCCGGTGATCAGCAGCGGCATGGCCAATTCGTGCAGGCCATCACCGCGCCCATCCTGGGGCATCAGCGACAGCGAATAACTGACATCAAGCATACGGGCGAGGTTTTCCGCGCGTTCCAGGTAGCGCGACATCCAGTACAAATCCGAGGCAGTTCTACTCAACATGGCATCAGTCCTCGACCACCCAGGTGTCTTTGGTGCCGCCGCCCTGGGACGAGTTGACCACCAGCGAGCCCTCGCGCAGGGCCACGCGGGTCAAACCGCCGGGCACCACGCGGGTTTCCTTGCCGGACAACACGAACGGCCGCAGGTCGATATGGCGCGGCGCAATGCCGTTTTCGACGAAGGTCGGACACGTGGATAAACACAGCGTCGGCTGCGCGATATAGGCGTGGGGCTTGGCCTTGATGCGCGCGCGGAAGGCTTCGATTTCCGCTTTTGTCGACGCCGGGCCCACCAGCATGCCGTAGCCGCCGGAACCTTGGGTTTCCTTGACGACCAAGTCCGGAAGGTTGGCCAGCACGTGGGACAATTCGTCGGGCTTACGGCATTGAAACGTAGGCACGTTCTTCAGAATCGGCTCTTCATCCAGGTAAAAACGGATCATCTCGGTGACGAAGGGATACACCGACTTGTCATCGGCCACCCCGGTGCCAATCGCGTTGGCCAACACCACATTGCCCGAGCGATAGGCCGCGAGCAGGCCGGGCACGCCGAGCATGGAGTCGGGGTTGAAGGCCAGTGGGTCGAGAAATGCGTCATCGAGGCGACGGTAGATCACATCCACGGCCTTGGGGCCGTCAGTGGTGCGCATGAATACGCGGTCATCGCGCACGAACAAGTCGGCGCCTTCCACCAGTTCCACGCCCATTTCCCGCGCCAGGAAGGCGTGCTCGAAAAACGCGCTGTTAAAGCGCCCCGGGGTCAGCACCACCACGCTGGGGTTATCCAGAGGGCTCGAGCTTTTCAGGGTGTCGAGCAACAGGTTGGGGTAATGGTCGATGGGCGCGATGCGCTGGGCGGCGAACAACTCGGGGAACAGGCGCATCATCATCTTGCGGTCTTCGAGCATGTAACTCACGCCGCTCGGTGTGCGCAGGTTGTCTTCCAACACGTAGTAGGTGCCGTCGCCATCGCGTACGAGATCGACACCGGAGATGTGGGAATACAGATCGCGGTGCAGGTCCAAGCCCTGCATGGCCAACTGGTATTGCTCGTTGGCCAACACCTGTTCGGCGGGGATGATCCCGGCCTTGATGATGCGTTGCTCGTGATAGAGGTCGGCGAGAAACAGGTTCAGCGCTTTGACCCGTTGAATGCAGCCGCGCTCGACAATTTGCCACTCACTCGCCGGAATGCTGCGCGGGATGGTGTCGAAAGGAATCAGGCGCTCGGTACCCTGCTCGTCCCCGTAAAGGGTGAAGGTGATCCCGGCTCGGTGGAACAGCAAATCGGCTTCACGCCGGCGCTGGGCCAGCAGTTCGGCGGGAGTTTCAGCTAACCAGCGGGCGAACTCGCGGTAATGGGGGCGGACCTGCCCTGCCCCGTCGTACATTTCATCGTAATAAGTGCGGATCATGCCGTACTCCTTGTCCCCCGGGCGCGAGAACCGTCGCAAGGCCCGTGCCAGCGGCATAAACACTTAAAAATCAGTGATTTAAATAACCTTCAGGTTTTGCGCGCACCGTCCTGGTGCGCAGAACGCCTGCTGTCCTGTACCACGCTTCATCGCAATGCGGGCTTTGACTATCAACAGCATAGTCAGAGTTGATTTCACTGCCCGGCCGCGCTTGCGGATAATCCCCACATCGGCTGACCAGGACGTTTCCTGAGATGTCAGCGAACCGCTCTTCCCTTTAAGCCACCCTCTTTGGGTGGTTTTTTTTGCGCCGTAGAAAGCCAAGAGCCCGTTTTGCCGGCGATCGCAACTTTAAAGACGCTATCGGCGGCAGGCCGGGCTCGTAGTGGGTGGCGATGTTAAGGATGCAGTTGTGGGGAGTGCACAAACAAAATCGGCCGACCCAAAGGTCAGCCGATACGCTGTGTTGCTCATCAAATGCCGCTACATGGGTAACCCACGCACCTCCTGCTTGACGCCCCATCCCTCGATGATCCCGCCCAAAGGCTCGACCACCGCTTCAAAGTCTTGCTCGAAGTCTCCTATGCCGTCGTAGGTTGCGAACATGATTTTGCTCAGTTCCAGGTACCAGGCGCCATCATCGCGCGCGCTGACCTGGGCATTCAGGGATTCCCCACGAAATCGACCCGCAGCCCTGCGCGCCCGTTCCTCATCCGGGAAAATGGCGTAGAACTCAATGGGGTGAAAACGTGAGAAGTCGAAACCGCCTTCTTTCATGCGGCGCAGTACGTTGGTGCTGATGTCTTCTTGATAGGCTGTGCTCATGAAACGTCCTCCTCAAACTGATGGATAGACTTTCCGTGCTTCCCGAAGACCGCGCCCTGCTGGCGCGGGTGCTACGGCATTAACGACACCGCGGGAAAACAAGCATGTAGCTGACAAGACCAGACCTTAGCGATTCATTCGCTGATCTCGGTTGCAGAGTAGCGCGAAGCTATCACCTCCACCAGAGGTGCTTGAAGGGCATACAGGCAATGTTCAGGCGGCGGGCGAAATGTCGAGGATTTGAATGCTGTTCTGATCTTTAAGAATCTTGACCGTAGGCTCGGGTTTGCGCCCTTCCAAGTCATTCAGGTCAAGTTCGGCGGCCACTGGCACCAGCTTGTTACGAATCATGTGTGCCGCATCTTCGAGGCTGGGCTTCTGGTCGCAGCTGAACTGCTCGACGGACTGAACGCCGTGATCATCAACGAAGGTAATCTGCCACTTTTGCATCGGTGCCTCCTCGATAAAACCCATGTGTGGGCTTACAACTATCTGGACCTTGAGGGCTCGGCAAACGTTCCACTCAAGTCAGGAGGCACCTGATTAATGACACTTATTTTTCAGCGTGTTCTTTCAAGGCTTTCAAGGTGTTGAACGGCGCGTCCACCACGAACTTGTTGGCCAGCCACGATGGCACGCTGCCGCCTGGCTCGGTGTGCACCTGGTAGGTCACTTCGGTCTGGTTGTCGCCTTTGGGTACCAGCTTCCAGTAGCCGTCTACCTGGGCAACGCGCACGTAACCTTTCACTTCTGGCTGATAGGTCGGCACTTCCAGCAATTTGCGGGTCACGGTGCCGTCGGCAGCCTTGGAAGTGGTGATTTCGAGGATCGAATCGCGGTCGGTCACCGGGAACGGTGCCTTGAACTGGGTGTAGGTCCAGCTCTTGTCGCCTTCGGTCTTGAGCAGTTTTTGCGATTTGCATTCGTGGATCCAGGAGCAGGCACCGGCCACGTCTTCCTGCAGGGCCTGGATCTTGGCGACAGGCGCCTTGATCAGCGCCACACCGCGGTAGGCCTTGTATTTGGAGCCGGCAATTTCGCTCAGGGACACCTTGATACCGTCTTCGTCCTTGGCGACCTGCCAATCCTCAGCCTGCGCAGTGGCAGCAAACAACACCGTAAAACCGCACAACACAGCCATTCGTTTCAGCGAACCCATTGTTGTATTCCTTATTGTCGAAGTTCTGAAAGTAAGTTCTGAAAGTAAATTCCGATAGTAAAGCCCATCAAGCCGCCGTCATCTGCTCCCACCAGCCGATCAACCGGATCGCATCGGCCTGGTCGTTGCCACAGACATCCAGATCTGCCTTGAAATCACTGCACACCGCTGGGCGTTCCGGTTGGCCAAACAGCAGGCATAGCTGTTCGACCGACAGGTGCAGGCAGCGTTCGCCCGCGGGTTTGCCGTGCGGCATTCCCGGCAATGGCGAACTGATAGAGGGGGCAATGCAGCATGCGCCACAGCCTTCACGGCATTTCATGACCAACAGGTCCTCGACGACTCAATGTGGATGGCCGGGCTAGAGTACGCCCTTAAACAGCCGTTTTAAAATGGTCTAACAGGGGTTTTTCGCACAAAACAAAAGTGACTGGCCAGTCTGCGACAGATGGTCGATGAGCGGCGTCACCTTTGCGCGAAATTTATTGCTTGAACTCGAAATCCAGCGCCGCGCCTTCGATATCGCGGCGTTCATCGTTACGCAACTGCAGCTTCATCTCGTTGCTGAGCAAGCGGCCGTTGATCTGGAACGCGCTGTTGTCGGAAGGTTTCTCGCCAAACATCGGCGGCAGCAAGGGCACGCTCTTGGGCTTGGGCATGGTGCCAATGGGCTGCAAGTGCCTGACCATCTCCGTAGGCAATGTCAGGTCCAACTGTGCCGGTGGCAGTTTGGTCTGCGCCACTTCATGGGCTGACTTGGATTTGCTCGCGACGGGGGCGCGCTTTTTCACCGTGGCGGCTTTCTTCTTGGCCGCCGGAGCCTTTTTGGCGGGCGCCGGTTTTTTCGCGGGGGTGGCCTGCTCGGTACTGGCGGCGGGCTTGCTTTCAGACACCACAGGCGTTGCCGCCAGCACGGTGCCGACGTTACACAGGCTTAACAGGCCAACCACTACAGCAGCGCGAAAAATAGATGTCATATCGCCAACAGCATTAACGGCAGAGGGCCATATGCTCGCTTGTTGTGCGCGGCATGACAAGTCTGGTGATTAGCCAGCTATCGGTACTGTCCCCATTACACGCCTCAGCCACCGGCCTCAAAGCCCGGCTGCAGTTTCCTGGCACAGCTGGCTGGCGAGCATCCCCAAGGTCATCAGCGCCCGCTCTGCCTCGCGGTTCCACGGCGTGCCGCAGTTGAGGCGAATACAGTGGTTGAACTGTTCCGTATTACTGAAAATCACCCCCGGCGCAATGCTGATGCCCTGCTGCAGTGCGCGCACGTGCAGTTCCTGGGTATTGACCCGCCCCGGCAAACTGACCCACAAGATAAAGCCGCCGTTGGGACGCGTCATCTGAGTGCCTTCCGGGAAATACTGCTGCACCGCCAGCTGAAAAGCGCTGAGGTTCTTGCGGTACTCCTGGCGGATATAACGCAGGTGGCGGTCATAACCGCCGTTTTCCAGGTAGGCCGCAACGCCCATCTGGGTCACGCTGCAGGCCGAGTGGGTGCTGAACATCTGCAGCCGCTGGATTTCCTGCTGGTATTTGCCGGCAATCATCCAGCCGATGCGCACGCCGGGAGACAAGGTCTTGGAAAAGCTCGAGCAGTAGATCACCCGGTCGAGGCGGTCATAGGCTTTCAGCGCCTTGGTGCGGCCCAGTTCGAACATCAGTTCGCCGTAGATATCGTCCTCGACGATCTGGATATCGAAATCCGAGGCCAGGCGCAGCAGCTGTTTCTGGCGTTCCTCAGGCATGGTCGCGCCTAAGGGATTGCTCAGGCGCGTGGTCAGCACCAGGGCCTTGATCGACCATTGGTTGGCCGCCAGTTGCAAGGCCTCAAGGCTCATGCCGGTGGACGGGTCGCTGGGGATCTCGATGACTTTAAGGCCCAGCAGATCGGCCAATTGCAGCAAACCGTAATAGGTGGGCGATTCGGCGGCGATCAGGTCGCCCGGGCGGGTCAGCACGCGCAACGACATCTGCAACGCATCGACACAACCGTGGGTGATCACCACTTCGGAGGGGTCCACCACTACGCCGGCGTCGCGCATGCGAATCGCCACTTGGCGGCGCAACGGCTCAAAGCCCGGGCTGAACATGTAACTGAATGCGCGCGGGCTCTGGAAGCGGGTGACTTTGGCCAATTGCTGGTGCAGCGCCCGCACAGGCAGGTAATCCACACTCGGCACGGCGGCACCCAACGGGAACACACCTTCGCGGCGCGACTCGACCAAGACTTGCTGGATGATGCTGCTGCGGGTGACCAACCCCGGGCGCTCGACCCTCGCGATGTCCGGCGTGGGCGCCGTCAACGCAGGCGTCTGGTGCACGTAATAGCCCGACTGCGGCCGCGCCCGGATCAGCCCCTGGTCTTCCAGGTTGGCATAGGCCTGTAACACCGTGGCGTGGCTGACGTTGAGCTGGGAGCTCATTTTGCGCACCGAGGGCACACGCTCACCGGGTTGATAGACACCACGGCGGATGTCCTCAGCCAGTTGCTGGGCGATACGTTGGTAGAGCAACAGATTGGTCATGACGCAGCACTCGATTTCACGGGTATTTTATTTTTGTGTGAAACATACCGGCACAGTTTAGAAGTGTACGGGGACAGTTGCGAGAATAGTCGAGCGCGGGCGGCAGTGATAGAAAAAACTGTGCGGGTGTTGAACATGAAAAACCCGATCAGCGATCGGGTTTGCTTGGGGTGGGAGCTGGCTTGCCTGCGATGACATCACCTCGGTTAGCCAGATCCACCGAGGTGCCCGCATCGCAGGCAAGCCAGCTCCCACAGAGGACCGCACAGGGCGTTAGCGCGCAGCGCCCAGCTGGCCCTTTTCATCGGAGAACACAATCTCCACCCGACGGTTCTGCGCGCGGCCACGCTCGGAGGCGTTGGCTTCGACCGGGTACTGGTCGCCATAGCCTTCGACCTGGATACGTTTTTCATCGATCCCCAGGTCCATCAGCACGTCGGCCACCGATTGCGCACGGTCGCGCGACAGCTTCAGGTTTTCCTGCTCGCCCCCGGTGTTGTCGGTGTAACCCTCGATGCGCACCACGCGCTTGGGGTTCAGTTGCAGGAACTGCACGATCTTCAGCACCGTCCGATTGGCCGAGTTTTCCAGCTGCGCATCACCGGTGTCGAACAGCACATCGCCGAGGGTCATCACCAGGCCGCGATCGGTCTGGGTGGTGGTCAGGCTGGCGATTTGCTCTTCAAGCCACTTGCCCTGTTGCTGCACGCTGGCAAGTTTGTTTTCGCGCAGGGCCAGCTGCAGGCGTTGGCGTTCCAACTCGAGCTTGGTGCCGCGCTCGGCGTTGAGGCCCTGTTCGGTGTGTTCGCGGGCGATCGCACTGTACCGCTGGCTCAGGTAAGCGTAATGCACCACGTCGGCACCGCTGCCCCAGTAGCTGGACAAACGATCGGCGCGCGCCAGGGATTCACCGGCGCGAATGACGTCCTTGGGTGCAAAGCGCAGCACATTGGCGTCCTCTTTGACCTTCTGGAAATCAGTGCCGGCCTGTTGCAAGGCCTGCTCGCTGTTCGGTTGGCTGGCGCAACCGCCCAGGGCGGCGCTGCCCAGCAGCACGACACAGCTCAACCCACGGATCATCGGGCTCATTGGGCTTCTCCCAACTGCAATTGCTTGCGCAGGCGGGTGATGCGGGTGTTGAGCACGCTCAGTTGCTCTTGGCTCTTTTGGGTCAGAACCTTGGCTTCGGCAAGGCGCGCGTCCAACTCGGCCTGTTCGGCCCGCATGCGCGCATGCTTGTAGGACTCATCGGCCATGTCGGCCTTGGCCCTGGCGAACTTGTCTTCGGCCAGTTTCAGCTCAGGCGAATCGTCGACGCTGGCCCCCACGGCGCTGGCTTGTTCCAGGGCTTGCTGGGTGAGGCGTATTTGCTCATTCGGCGCAGGATCGGCTGCACATCCCGCCAAAGCGACAACGGCGAGGGCCGCGAAAAGAGGTCGAATAGTCACTGTAAATCCTTACTTTGCTGGGGTGCCGACGGGTTGTTGCAATTGCGCTTTCCAGCGCTCGAGGTTGCGCTGCATTGCTGTTTGCACCACACCGGACGCGGGCAATTCTGTCATCTTTTTGGCCAGCTGTCCGCGCAGCCACGGATCATTGCAGGCCGAGTTGTGGGAAATCGCCAGGTACAAGCCGGGTTGATCGACAGGCACTTCTCGCGCGATCAAGTCGTTGCTCATGCCCAGCGTCTGGGCCATGGCCATACCCGAATAACGCCCGGCAAGCACGTAGTCCACTTCCCCCAGCAGCAGTTTCTGAAAGGCCGGCGTCAAGGTGGGAAAGCGTTGCAGGTTGAGCTGTTGGCTGGCGAAGGTGTCGAAATCGGCACTCAAGCGTGCGCGTTCCGAGACTGCGCCCTTTTGACCGTGCAGGTCGGCTGCCGTGGCGTAGACCAGCGCCGAATCCTTGCGGGTCCAGACCAGGTAGTCGATCTGCATCAAGGCCGGGTGGATGTAGTCGAGGGTTTCCAACTCGCCCAGGTTCAGCGGCGCATCGGCGAGGATGTCCATGCGCCCGCTGCGCACTTCATCCAGGGCCAGGGCGCGTTTGCCGCCATAGAGCAGGTCGATTTTAAGCCCCAGCTCCTTGGCCACTTGTTGCAGCACATCGGCGGTGGCGCCGATCAGGTGCGTCGGGTCTTGTGGGTCACGCCATAACAAGGGCGGCGCGTCCGGGCTGCCGGTGATCACCAGGCGCTCACATTTGCCAGCGGCCAGCGCCAGGCTCGGCAGTAGCGCCAATCCAAGTGTCAGTGCCAGCATTACAGGACGCAGATCCATGGCGGTTCTCCAGATTAAAAAGGGGCGCGCAAAAAAAAGCCCGGTCCAAAGACCGGGCTCTTTATAAGTGAAGCGGCTGGATTAGACCAGCTTCTCCAGCTCAGGTACGGCTTCGAACAAGTCTGCCACCAGGCCGTAATCAGCCACCTGGAAGATCGGCGCTTCTTCGTCCTTGTTGATCGCAACGATCACTTTGGAGTCTTTCATACCGGCCAAGTGCTGGATCGCGCCGGAGATACCGACGGCAATGTACAGCTGTGGCGCAACGATTTTGCCGGTCTGGCCGACCTGCATGTCGTTGGGTACGAAACCTGCGTCGACGGCCGCGCGGGACGCGCCGACCGCAGCGCCCAGCTTGTCGGCCAGGGCGTACAGGTGCTTGAAGTTGTCACCGTTCTGCATGCCACGCCCGCCGGAAACGACGATCTTGGCAGCGGTCAGCTCAGGACGATCCGACTTGGCCAGCTCTTCGCCAACAAAGCTGGACGTACCCGCGTCGTGGGCAGCGGAGACGGCTTCAACGGCCGCCGAACCACCTTCAGCAGCAACCGGGTCGAAACCGGTGGCACGCACGGTGATCACTTTTACCGACGCGTTGGACTGCACGGTGGCGATGGCGTTACCGGCGTAGATCGGGCGCTTGAAGGTATCAGCGCTTTCAACCGAGATGATCTCGGAGATCTGGTCAACGTCCAGCTGCGCGGCAACGCGTGGCAGGATGTTTTTGCCGTTGGAAGTAGCGGCAGCCAGGATGTGGCTGTAGCCAGCGCCCAGCTCTGCAACCAGAGGAGCAACGTTTTCCGGCAGTTGGTGAGCGTAGGCGGCGTTGTCGGCCAGCAGTACTTTGCTCACGCCAGCGATTTTCGCCGCGGCGTCAGCCACGGCGCCAGCGCCCTGACCTGCTACCAGCACGTGAATGTCGCCACCGATTTTCGCAGCGGCAGCCACGGTGTTCAGGGTGGCCGGGGCCAGCACCTTGTTGTCGTGTTCTGCGATTACCAAGATAGTCATGATTAGATTACCTTCGCTTCGTTTTTCAGTTTCTCGACCAGTTCAGCCACCGACTTGACCTTGATGCCCGCGCTGCGTGCAGCCGGCGCTTCAACCTTGACGGTCTTGTTGGTGGAGGCGGTGGAAACGCCCAAAGCTTCTGGAGTCAGCGACTCAAGCGGCTTCTTCTTGGCTTTCATGATGTTTGGCAGGGACGCATAGCGCGGCTCGTTCAAACGCAGGTCGGTGGTGACGATGGCCGGCAGTTTCAGCGAAACGGTCTGCGCGCCGCCGTCGATTTCACGGGTAACCGCTACGCTGTCGCCGCTCACTTCGACTTTGGAGGCGAAGGTGCCCTGGCCGTAACCGGTCAGCGCAGCCAGCATCTGGCCCGTCTGGTTATTGTCGCTGTCGATGGCTTGCTTGCCGAGGATCACCAGCTGAGGCTGTTCCTTGTCGACAACGGCTTTGAGCAACTTGGCAACGGCCAGGGAGGTCAGCTCTTCAGCCGATTCAACCAGGATGGCGCGGTCGGCGCCCAGTGCCAGGGCGGTACGCAGCTGCTCTTGGGCAGTGGTAGGACCGATGGAAACCACGACGATTTCAGTCGCCACGCCTTTCTCTTTCAGGCGTACGGCTTCTTCCACAGCGATTTCGCAGAAAGGGTTCATCGACATCTTGACGTTAGCGAGGTCGACGCCGGAATTGTCCGCCTTGACGCGAACTTTCACGTTGTAATCGACAACGCGTTTGACAGCTACAAGAACCTTCATGGATTCCTCGTTACTCTCCGGTGAAAAGAAAGTCGCCTAGGCGAACCTGGCGGTTGATGCTCATCGGCACACAAGGGCACCTCCAAAAACGTCGGCGGATGACCTTACTCACGGGAAATGATGACCGTTCGTCAGTGGTGACTGAGAGGTCATTCTTTATCGCGGCGTGTAAACTGCGCGCCATCAATGAAACGCGCGTCACCTGTTTTGCCTTGGCCCTGCTTTTGGACGTGCTCTTGAAACCTGCGGTATGCCTACGGTATGCGCAAAACCGACCGTATATTGACCGGAACGCCTATTCTGGTCAATACGCCAAAATAGCCAGTCATAAGCCGCGTTGCTTTGATTTACCTAGCTTCCAAGCAATTCAAACAAACGTTTGTATTGGACGCTGCCAGTGGTGTAGATATAATGCGCCACCTAGAGAGAAAGGTGGGTCATCCCGTGCTCCGAATGCACTGATGACGGATGCGACACCGAACCTCCACCCATTAAAAAAAAAGCCTGTTGAGCCTTGAGTAGGAGATAGCCTGTGGAACGCGAATACATGGAATTCGACGTGGTCATCGTCGGCGCTGGCCCGGCAGGCCTGTCTGCCGCCTGCCGACTGAAGCAGAAGGCCGCCGAAGCCGGTAAAGAAATCAGCGTCTGCGTGGTCGAGAAAGGCTCCGAAGTCGGCGCGCATATCCTTTCCGGTGCGGTGTTTGAACCCCGCGCCCTGAACGAACTGTTCCCGGACTGGAAAGCACTTGGCGCCCCGCTCAACACTCCCGTGGTGCGCGATGACATCTATGTACTGCGCAGCCCGGAAGCCGCCACCAAGGTTCCCGACTTCTTTGTGCCCAAGACCATGCACAACGAAGGCAACTACATCATCTCCCTGGGCAACCTGTGCCGCTGGCTGGCCCAGCAGGCCGAGAACCTGGGTGTGGAAGTCTACCCAGGCTTCGCCGCTCAAGAAGCTCTTTTCGACGAAAACGGCGTGGTCCGCGGGATCATCACCGGCGACCTCGGCGTCGACCGCGAAGGCCATCCAAAGGAAGGCGTCTATACCCCGGGCATGGAGCTGCGTGGCAAGTACACGCTGTTCGCCGAAGGCTGCCGTGGCCACATCGGCAAGCAACTGATCCAGCGCTTCAACCTGGACAGCGACGCCGACGCCCAGCACTACGGCATCGGCCTCAAAGAAATCTGGGAAATCGACCCCGCCAAGCACCAACCTGGCCTGGTGGTACACACCGCCGGTTGGCCGCTGGACATCATGAGCAACGAGAACACGGGCGGTTCTTTCCTCTATCACCTGGAAAACAACCAGGTGGTCGTGGGTCTGATCGTCGACCTGTCCTACAGCAACACCTTCCTGTCGCCGTTCGATGAGTTCCAGCGCCTCAAGCATCACCCGGTGCTGGCCCAGTACCTGGAAGGCGGCAAGCGCGTCAGCTACGGCGCGCGTGCCCTGGCCAAAGGCGGCATCAACTCGTTGCCGAAGATGGTCTTCAAAGGCGGCGCCCTGATCGGCTGCGACCTGGGCACCATGAACGTGGCCAAGATCAAAGGCAGCCACACCGCGATGAAGTCCGGCATGCTCGCCGCCGACGCGGTGGCCGAACGCCTGTTCGCCGAGTCTGAAGGCGGCGACGAACTGACCAACTACGTCGACAGCTTCAAAGCCAGCTGGCTCTACGAAGAGCTGTTCGCCAGCCGCAATTTCGGCCCGGCGATGCACAAGTTCGGCCCGATCCTCGGCGCCGGCTTCAACTGGTTCGACCAGAACATCCTCGGCGGCAAAATGCCGTTCACCCTGCACGACACCAAGCCGGACTACGCCTGCCTGAAGCTCGCCAAGGACAGCAAGAAGATCGATTACCCAAAACCCGACGGCAAGCTGAGCTTCGACAAGCTGAGCTCGGTGTTCATCTCCGGTACCAACCACGAAGAAGAACAGCCGTGCCACTTGAAGCTCAAGGACCCGAGCATCCCGATCGGCACCAACCTGCCGCTCTACGATGAACCGGCGCAGCGCTACTGCCCGGCCGGCGTGTATGAAGTGATCACCAAGGAAGACGGCGAGAAGCGCTTCCAGATCAACGCCCAGAACTGCGTGCACTGCAAGACCTGTGACATCAAGGACCCTTCGCAGAACATTACGTGGGTGACGCCGGAAGGCGCCGGCGGGCCGACTTACCCGAATATGTAAGTCATTGGCTTGAACAAAAAGGCTCCCAATCGGGAGCCTTTTTTATGCCCGGCCCAGATCAAATGTAGGAGCTGGCTTGCCGGCGATGACGGAGTATCAGTCAACCAATCTTTAGCGGGTCCACCGCTATCGCAGGCAAGCCAGCTCCCACATTGACCGCGTTGCATCAACAGAATCTAGGCAGCCCGCTCTTCACCGGGGTTACGCAGAAAATAGCGCTTATATTCACGACTGAACTGCGACGTACTCTGATACCCCACACTGTGCGCCGCCTGCGCCACGCTCAGGCCGTCCACCAGCAGCAACTGCTGCGCCTTGAGCAAGCGCAGCCGCTTCAAATACTGCACCGGCGACAACAACGTACAGCGCTTGAAATGCTCGTGGAACGTCGACGCGCTCATGTGCGCATAACCGGCCAGCGTCTCGATATTCAGCGGCTCGGCGTAATGGGCATGCAGGTGATTCAACGACGTGGCGATGCGCGAAAACTGCCCCTGCTGCTCCACCAATGCCCGCAACACATCGGCCTGCGGCCCGCGCAACGCGGTGAACAACAATTCGCGCACCCGCGCCGGGCCCATGATCCGGCTTTCCAGCGGATCGTGCAGGCACTGCAACAGTCGCTCCACGCACCCACGCATCGCATCATCGAGCACCACCGAACTCATCGATTCCAGCGTCTGCGCTGCCGGCGGCGGCCCGGCCTGAATGCCCATGGCCATGACCAACTCGCCCAGCACCACCCGATCAATACCCACCGTCACGCCATACAACGGCGCGTTCGGCAGGGCAAAGGTCTCGCATTCAAACGGCACCGGCATCGCCTGGATCAAATAATGCCCGGCGCCATACTCCAGCGTACGCGGGCCCAGGTAGGCGACTTTGCTGCCCTGGGCGACGATCATCAGGCTCGGCTCGTAGATCTGCGGGCCGCGCGCCACGTCGCAGCTGGCGCGCAAGACCTGCACGCCGGGAAGGTTCGTCGGCGAAAATCCGTCGCAGGGCGTAAGCCCTTTTATCAAGGCCACCAAGGTGGCGTTGGCGTCGAGATGGCGGGTCAACAACATGGCAAAAAACTTCGCGAAAAAGGGATGAGAGCATCATCGCAGGTCTGAGGGCACATGAATCCAAACAAGGGGCACTCCCGGACGAATAGGCATGAGACTCGGAGCAATCGCCATGGCCGCATCCGGGCGCGGCGCGGAGAATGCGCCGCCTCCCTAGTTATTCCTGTTGCGAGGTTTCCTCATGTATACCGCCATCGGTTATGCCGCCCAGTCGGCGACCACTCCCCTCGCCCCCATGTCCTTCGAACGCCGCAGCCCGCGCGCCGATGACGTGGCCATCGAGATTCTCTACTGCGGCGTGTGCCACTCCGACATCCACCAGGCGCGCAACGAGTGGGGCATTGCCGTGTACCCGCTGATGCCGGGCCACGAGATCGTCGGCAAAGTCACCGCCGTCGGCGCCAGCGTCACCGCGCACAAAGTCGGCGACCTGGTCGGCGTGGGCTGCATGGTTGATTCGTGCCGCCACTGCGACGCCTGCCACGCGGACCTGGAGCAATACTGCCTCGAAGGCCCGACCATGACTTACGCCACCCCGGACCGGGTCGACGGCAGCAACACCATGGGCGGCTACTCCGACAGCATCGTGGTCAGCGAGCACTTCGTGGTGAAAATCCCGGCCAAGCTCGACCTGGCCAGCGCCGCACCGATCCTGTGTGCCGGCATCACCACCTACTCGCCACTCAAGCATTACGGCGTAAAAGCGGGCGACAAAGTCGGCGTGCTGGGCATGGGTGGCCTGGGCCACATGGGCATCAAGTTCGCCAAGGCGATGGGCGCAGAAGTCACGCTGTTCACCCGCTCCGCGAGCAAGGCTGAAGAAGGCCGTCGCCAGGGCGCCGATCACGTGATCGTGTCCACCGACGCCGAGCAAATGAAAGCCGCCGCCGGCAGCTTCGACTTCCTGCTCGACACCATTCCGGTGCAGCACGACCTGAACCCCTACCTCGACGTGCTGCGCTTTGACGGCGTGCACATTCTGGTCGGCCTGATCGAACCGGTCGATCCGCCGGTCAACGCCGCCAAGCTGGTGTTGGGCCGTAAAGTGCTGGCCGGTTCGTTGATCGGCGGTATTGCCGAAACCCAGGAAGTCCTGGATTTCTGCGCCGAGCACAACATCACCTGCGACATCGAAATGCTCGACATCCGCCAGATCAATGAGGCTTACACCCGCATGATCGCCGGTGATGTGAAGTACCGCTTTGTCATCGACATGGCGACCTTGAAGGCCTGATCAGGCCTTCGCGCCTAACTCCGCTGACAGCCGCGCTGCGACCTGTTTGATCACAGGGATCAGCTCGGCCATTTTTTCCAGCGGCATGTAGGGCACGGTACTGGCGATGCTGATGCCGGCGACGATTCGCCGGCTGGCATCGCGCACCGGTGCCGCCACACAACGGATCGACGGTTCGTTGTCTTCCAGATCGAACGCATACCCCCCCGCCACATATTCGCGCATGCGCTGCTCGAACTGTGCCCAGGATTGCTCCGGGTGCTGCGGCCACTGCTGGCTCTTGCCACCGGCCGGAAGGCTGGCTTCATACAGGCGCTGCCACTCCTGCACCGAGTCGTCCAGCAACATCGCCTTGCCCACACCCGTGCGCGCCAGTGGCATGCGATGGCCCACCCGCGAGCGCATTTCCGGACCGTTACGGCCGGGATTCTTGTGCAGGTAAAGCACGTCGTCGTATTCGCGAATCGCCAGGTGGATGGTGTCGCCGGTCAGCGCCGACAACTCATCCAGATACGGCACCGCGAGGCTCACCAACGGCAATTCTTCACGGGCCTGGAAGCCCAACTCGATCAGCTTGGGCCCCAACAGGTAACCGACTTGCGGCACGACGCGAAGGTAACGCTCCTCCACCAGGCAACTGGCCAGGCGGTGGGTGGTGCTGCGGGTGGTGCCGATGCGCCGGGCGATCTCTTTCAGATCCCGCGCACCGGCCGCCACTGCCTGCACCACGCCCAGGCCACGCAACAGAGTCTGGGTGCCGGTGGGCGCGGCGTCTTTGACGGGGATGTGGGCGTTTTCCTGCATATCGGGCCTATTGGGAAGTACGAAAACGGCGCCATTATGGCAAAAGCAGCCCTCCTGAACAGAGGAGATCCACTGTGGGAGCTGGCTTGCCTGCGATGAGGCGTGTCAGGCAGTCAATGTGCAGGCTGACACACCGCTATCGCAGGCAAGCCAGCTCCCACATTTGGATCTCCACAGGGCAAGGCTTCAGCGTTGTTTCATACGGTCGATAATCACCGCCAGCAACAGGATCGAACCGCGAATCACGTACTGGTAAAAGGTGTCGATGTTCTTCAGGTTCATCGCATTCTCGATGATCGCCAGAATCAACACCCCGGCAATCACATGCCGGATCATGCCGATGCCGCCGCTCAGCGACACGCCGCCCAGTACACAGGCGGAAATCACCGTCAGCTCAAAGCCCTGCCCGATCATCGGCTGGCCGGAGGTCATGCGCGAGGCCAGAATCACCCCCGCCAACGCGCCGATCAAACCGTGCACGGCAAAGATGATGATCTTGGTGCGATCGACATTCACCCCGGCCAGCAACGCCGCTTCCTGGTTACCGCCGATGGCCATGGTGTTGCGCCCGTAGGTGGTGTAGTTGAGCAGCCAGCCGAAGAACACAAAGCACAGCACGGTGATGATGATCGGCACCGGCACGCCCATCAATTGGCCGTTGCCGAACACGAAAAAGCGCTCATCCATCACGCCGACGGCCTTGCCGTTGGAGAAGATATAGGCCAGGCCGCGCACGATCTGCATGGTCGCCAAGGTGGCGATCAACGCATTGATGCGCAGCTTGGCGATCACAATGCCGTTGATCAGCCCCACCACCAGGCCCATGGCCAACGCCGCCGACACGCCGAGCACCACGCTGTCGGTGTCACGAATCACAATCCCCGCCACGACGCCGGCGCAGGCAATCACCGAACCCACCGACAAGTCGAAGTGCCCCGACGCCAGGCAGAACAACATGGTGCACGCAGCGATACCCACCGTGGAAATCGCCAGGCCCAGCCCGCGCATGTTCAGCGGCGAGAGGAAGTTGTCGATAAACAACGCGCTGAGCACAAAAATGCTCAACGCGGCGAGCAGCATCACCCAATCATCAAGAAACTTGCGCTGGTTAAAACCCGGCCAGAAGCTCTTTGCAGTTTTTATTTGCGACATCATTCACCTCGAATTCTTCAAGCCCGCGTACGCGGAAGTGCCAATTGCAATAGCTGTGCTTCGTCCGCCTGATCGCGGTTCAACTCGCCGGTCAGTACGCCTTCGCTCATCACCAGGATGCGGTCGGAGATGCCCATGACTTCCATCAAGTCGCTGGACACCACGATCACCGCGATGCCACTGGCAGCCAGGTTGTGGATGATCTGGTAGATCTCCGACTTGGCGCCGATGTCGATGCCGCGCGTCGGCTCATCGAGCAGCAGCACCTTCATCGGCATCGACAGCCAGCGGCCGAGAATGGCCTTCTGCTGGTTACCGCCAGACAGGTACATGATTTTCTGTTCGGCGTTCGGCGTTTTGACTTTCATCGCCTGGATTTGATGGTCGGCGTTGCCCTTCTCCCAGCCCTCACGCAAGAGCCAGCCAAACGTGGAATGGGCGCCGCGTGCGCTGATGTTGATGTTCTCGGCGACGCTGGACAGCGGGATGATGCCTTCCTTTTTACGGTCTTCCGGGCACAGCAGCACGCCCGCATCGATGGCATCACGCGGCGAGCGCAGGTGCAGGTTTTCACCAAAGAGCTGCAGCTGCCCGGCGGTGGAACGCGTCAATCCGCTCAGCAGCCGAAACAACTCGGTACGCCCCGCGCCAACCAACCCGAACAGGCCGAGAATCTCGCCTTTGTGCACCTCAAGGCTGACCGCTTCGCGCAAGCCCGGGCCCAGCAAGCCCTCGACCTTGAGCGCCACCTCGCCGCGCTCACGCGGGCGGTAGTCGTAGATGTCCTGAATATCCCGGCCGACCATGCACGTCACCAATTGGTCGTGGGTCAGCGTGGCCATGTCGTCAAAGGTGCGCACGAAGCGGCCGTCCTTGAACACCGTCACCGCGTCGCAGATACGGAACACCTCTTCCATACGGTGCGACACGTAGAGCACCACTTTGCCCTCGTCGCGCAGGCGCGTGATGATCGCCATCAAACGGTCGATCTCCCGCGCCGAGAGGCTGCTGGTGGGTTCGTCGAAGGCAATTACATGGGCGCCACGGGACAACGCCTTGGCGATTTCCACCAGCTGACGTTGGCCCAGCGACAGCCGGCCGAGCTTCTCCTGCGGGTCGATCTCATCGGCCAGGCCTTTGAGACACGCCAGCGCCTGCTTGCGCAGCAGCCCGCCATTGACCACGCCGAAACGCGACGGCAAATGCCCGAGGAACAGGTTCTCGGCCACGGTCATTTCCGGCACCAGGTGCAGCTCCTGGTGGATCACCGCGACGCCGCTGGCAATGCTGTCGGCGGCAGACTTGAAGTCCATGGTCTGCTCGCCGATCTGCACCGTGCCGCTGCTCGGAATGTAGGCGCCGCCGAGGATTTTCAGCAGGGTCGATTTGCCCGCGCCGTTCTCGCCCATCAGCGCGTGCACCGAGTGCGGTCGCGCTTCAAAGCTGATCTGCGCCAAGGCTTTGACCCCGGGAAAATCCTTGCCGATGCCGTTGAACCGCAAGGCCGCGCCGGTCATTTCCACAGACCGATTTTGCTCAACTCTTCCTTGAAGTTGGCGCGGGTGATCAGGGTCACGTTGTCCAGGGCGGTGAACTTGGCCGGCTCAGTGCCTTTGGTCACCCACTCGAACATCGCCGTGGCGGTTTTGTAGCCGGAAGCGTCCGGGCTCAGCAGCATCGAGCCGTAGAAACCGGTGTCTGATTTCTTGAGCTCTTCGATGGCATCGGTGCCATTGATGCCCACGCCAATCACGTTGGCCGCCTTGAACCCGGCGCTTTCGGTGGCGCGCACGCCGCCGAGCACGGTGCTGTCGTTCATGCCGCCGATGATCAGGTTTTTCGCGGTGCCCGGCAGTTTCACCAGTGCCGAGTTGGTCGAATCCATACTGCCCGGTACGTCGAGGGTTTTCTGTGCGCTGAACAGGATGTGGTCGGCGGGCAAGCCGGCGGCCTTGAGGCCTTCTACCGAACCGTCGGTGCGCTTCTTGCCGGTTTCCAGCTCGTCAAAGGTATTGATGACGGCGTAGGTTTCCTTCCAGTCCCAGTTGCGGTGCTTGGCTTCGGTGGCCATGGCTTCACCTTGTTTCTGGCCGATCTTGTAGGCGTCCAGGCCGACGTAAGGGACGTCTTCCATGGGCTTGCCTTTGGCGTCGACGAAACGGTCATCCACCGCCAACACTTTCAAACCGTTGAGCTTGGCCTTGGCCATGATCGCCGGGCCCAGTGACACGTCCGGCGGGCAGATCACAAAGCCTTTGGCGCCGTTGGCGGCGAGGGTGTCGATGGCCGACAGGGTTTTCTCGCCATCGGGCACGGCGATCTTGATCACGGTGAAGCCCTGGTCCTTGCCGGCCTTTTCGGCGAAGGCCCATTCGGTCTGGAACCAGGGCTCTTCTGCCTGCTTGACCAAAAAGCCGATCTTTACCTCTTCGGCAGACACGAAGCCGCTGAAGGCTGCGGCGAGCGCCAGGGCACCGAGTGTTTTCTTGAACATGAACCACCTCTTCTTGTTATCGAAAAATTTTAGTCGTGGTACATCACAGAACGCCCGCCATCGATCATCAGGCAGGTTGCGTTGATAAAGGGAGCCTCGTCAGTCGCCAGGAACAGCGCCGTCATCGCCACCTCGACCGGCTGGCCGATGCGCTTGGGCGGGTGCAAATCGAAGGCACGCTGGCGCTCGGCATGCGGGTCGGGAAAACCGTTCCAGTAATCGACGTTGAGCTGGGTTTCGATATAGCCCGGCGCGATGGCATTCACACGGATGCCCTTGGGCGCGTACTCGATGCCGAGCGCGCGGGTCAGGCCGAGCAGGCCGTGCTTGGCGACCGGATAGGGAAAGCAGCCGGGGATGATGTGGCTGGAATGGGTGGAGGCGATGTTGATGATGTTGCCGATGCCCTGCTCGATCATGTGCGGCAGCACCGTACGGCAGCCGTACCAGGCGCCGTCGAGGTCGATGGCGAAGCAGCGGCGCCAGTCTTCGTCGGTCATTTCCAGTGGGTCGCGGAACACGTTGACGCCGGCGCAGTTGACCAACACATCCACACGGCCAAAGCGCTCGATGGTGAGGTTAACCAGCGACTGCCATTGCTCTTTGGACGTGATGTCGACGGCCTGCGCGACAATGTCGGCACCGCGTTCGCGCCAGTGGGCGGCGACGTTCTGGACTTTTTCACCTTGGATATCCGCGATCACCAGACGGGCCTGCTGGGCCTGGAAGCAGGCGACGATCGCCTCGCCAATGCCTTGAGCGGCGCCGGTGATGATCACCACTTTGTTTTTCAGCCGCTCGCCGTAGGTGGGTTCCGGCACGGCGGGTAATGACAACGGTTGGGGCTGCATCGCTTCACCTGTTTTATTTTTGGTAGTGAGTGCTGATGCAGGCGACTATAAACCCATCTTTTGAAATATCTCAATATATAAATTTGCATCCCATATAGTGAAACAAAAGCTGAGAAGTGCGGGTGTGGGGTTGCTTGGGAATGCGGTGGGTCAGAGGTGAAGGGTTGGCCGGACGAGCGCCATCGCGGGCAAGCCCGGCTCCCACAATTGGGCTGAGGTGGATGCGGAATTTTGCTCTGTCGCTCATTAGTGTGGGAGCTGGCTTGCCTGCGATAGCGGCGGGTCAGGCGGCCTGGTTGGTGCAGATACACCGCCTTCGCGGGCAAGCCCGCTCCCACATTTGATTGCGTTGGGTGCGGAGATTTTGGTCTGTCACCAATAAAGGTGGGAGCTGGCTTGCCTGCGATAGCGGTGGGTCAGGCGGCTTGGTTGGTACAGATACACCGCCTTCGCGGGCAAGCCCGCTCCCACATTTGAGCTGCGGCGGAGTGCGGAGATTTTGGTCTGTCGACAATTAAAGGTGGAAGCTGGCTTGCCTGCGATGGCGGTGGGTCAGGCGGCTTGGTTGGTACAGATACACCGCCTTCGCGGGCAAGCCCGCTCACACCTTTGATCTTCTGGGGTTACAGAGGGTTGGCTTCAGCCCTGGGCGAAATCGCGCAGTGCGTCGCCTTCCATGCGGTAACGCACCCATTCTTCCTGCGGTTGCGCGCCGATGGACTTGTAGAAGGCGATCGCCGGCTCGTTCCAGTCCAGCACGCTCCATTCGAAACGTCCGCAGCCGTTGTCGCAGGCGATCTTCGCCAGGTGGCGCAGCAATTTCTTGCCCGCCCCGCCGCCGCGCTGTTCGGGGTTGATGTAGAGGTCTTCGAGGTACAGGCAATTGCTGCCCAACCATGTGGAATAGCTGAAAAAGAACACCGCAAAGCCAATCGGCAGGCCGTCCCGCGAGCAGATCAGGCCGTGGGCGGTGGCGCCCTCGCTGAACAGGCTGCGCTCGATATCCGCCACACTGGCGATCACTTCATGCCGGGCCTTTTCGTATTCGGCAAGCTCGGTGATGAAGGTCAGGATCTGCGCAGCATCGCTGGGCACGGCAGGGCGAATCTCGATGGTCATGGGCGGGCCTTGGGCAATTTTAAAGCCCACATACTAAGGCGCTTTCATGACTGATTGCAGCGCATTTTCGTGCAGGCCAGGGAGGCTTACTCCAGCGGATGCTAAAGCAAGCACCACCAAGCACAGAACAATCGGTCGCAGCGTGCGTGGTAAAAGTTGGCCACAACTCCAACTATTCCAAGGCTTACCCCATGCACGCCACTGCACCCGCAAAAAAGCAAGGCGCGACGCTCTTCGCCCTGTTCTGCCTGGCCAGCTTCCTGTTGTCGCTGTCGTACGGCTCGACGTTTCTGCTGTCACTGCTGATCCATTCACGCGGTGGCAATGAGCATGATGCGGGCAGTGTGATCTCCACGGCGATGCTCAGTACCTTTGTGGCCGTGGTGTTTTCCGGGCACCTGGCCGATGCGGTCGGGGCCGCGCGGGCTATTGCGGGAATGGGCGTATTGCTGGTTGTGGCCTGCCTGGGTTTCGCCCTGACGCCGGGGTTCGGCCAAGGCTTGATGGTGTTCGGGCTGGCCCTTGGTCTGGGCTGGGGCGTGTTCTACACCCTGGGCCCGATCATCGTGAGCCTGCTGGTGGAGCCCCAGCAGCGAGCCAAATACTTTGCCCTGCTGTCGGGCAGCATGTTGAGCGGGATCGGCTCCGGCCCGTTGCTCGGCCGAGCCGCCAGTGCGCTGGACCTGCCGCTGACGACGGCCTTCTATATTGCCGGGCTGGCCAGCTTTGCCGGGGTGCTGATGTTCTGGCGCATGGGCGCCCGCCTCAAACAGCACGCGAATGTGCCGGCCTCGAGGATTTCCTGGGCCGCCAGCCGTCGCGTGCTGTCATCCAAGGCCGGGTTTGCAATCCTCATGGTCGGCCTGGGAGGGTGTGTGTTTGGCGGGCTTTCGTCATTTCAAACCAGCTATGCGGCCGCGCATGGCCTGGACTACTCGCTGTTCTTCGCCGGGTTCCTGAGCGCTGCGATCACCAGCCGTCTGTTGATCGCAGGCCACGTGGTCAAACGTGATGCCTACCGGGCGGCGTGTGTGTTGTCGGGGATCATGCTCGGGTCGATCGTGCTGTTTGCGGTGAGCGTGAGCGGCAATTTCAGCTACTTGCTGGCCGCCGCCACGCTGGGAGTGGGTTACGGCCTGACGTATTCGGTGATCAACGGGCTGGTGGCCAACGAAGCACCGCCCGGCACCACGTCCCAGGCATTGCTGCTGTTCAGCCTGGCGTACTTTGTCGGCGTGTTCGGGTTTCCCTGGCTGGCGGGCAGGATCATCGTCGATTACGGCCTGCCGACATTGATGGCAATTGTCGTGGGCGTGGCGTCGTTGAATTGGCTGATCACGGTGGCGCGGCTGGTGTGGCGCAAAGCCTCTGCACACAAAATCTTACAGGTGAGCTAAGACCGTTCGTCGCCATCAAGGCACGAACCGCCAGCGGGGGCTGACCAATAAAGGGTAAGGACATTAATCATATGGAGACACCCCCATGAAGAATTCCAAGTTTGCCGCCCTCGCCCTCACCGGCCTGCTGTCTGCCGCGTCGCTGAACGCCTTTGCCGCCACTTCCTCGACCGGCAAGACCGACCCGGTCGGCAGCCCGCCAAGCCCGGCCACCCAGGAATCCCAGGATTCGATGGGCACCGGCCTGGACACCAATGGCGGCGCGATCATCGACAACGGCGCTGGCGCTGACCCTCGCACCAAGGGTAACGACACCCAACGCCAGGCACCGGCTGCAGTCGGCAACGGCAAAATGGGCCCCGGCATCAGCAATGAGCCGAAGGTCAATAAAGGCGACGACTCGAACATCCCTGGCGCCCCAAAACAACCTGCGCCTTGAAGCATCCATAACGACACCGACACCCGATCATTCCCAGTGAAGAGGTACGCATGAACGTCGATAGAAACCTTGAAAGAGAAGTCCTCACCCGCCTGCTGCACGCCCACCCTAACGGTCTGGGCAAGGAGGTGCTGGATAACTACCGCGGCGGGAAGGAGGTTGCCAGTGTCTTGGCGTTCCTGCAGGACCGTGGATTTATCAAGGATGGGCATGTGACCACCGACGACGCCGGTGAATACTCGTTGAACCTGCCGATCAAGCTGACCGCGTCAGGCGTTGACGAGGCGCGCAAGCTGGAAGGCGAAAGCACCCAGTAATCCATTTTGTCTGGTCTGGCCCTGACAACAGGGCCAGTTGGAGTATCGCAATGCCTCTTGGAAGCAAAGCTAAATACACCGCCGCACAGAAGCGCAAAGCTGCCCGTATCGAACACAGTTACGAGCACAAAGGCGTGCCCAAGGAAGAAGCCGAAGCCCGCGCCTGGGCCACCGTCAACAAGCAGTCCGGCGGCGGCGACAAAGCCGGCGGTTCGGGCCAGCGCAAAGCGCCGCAGAAAAAAGCCGAGGCACGCAGTGATTCGGCCAAGCGAGCTGCCGCCAGCCGCGAGGGTCACCCTCGCATCGGTCGCACTTCGCTGGCGACGCAGACCAAGGAAAGCTTGCTGAAAGAAGCGCGGGCGAAGGATATTCCGGGCAGGTCGAGCATGCGCAAGGATGAGCTGATCGAAGCGCTGCGCAAGGCTAGCTGACGCCGGCCTTGCCGACACAACAAACACAATGTGGGAGCCAGCTCCCACATTGTGTTTTGCGTTGCACATCCAGAGTCAGCGGTGAGCCGATACCAGCAGCATCATGGGGCGCTCTTGTTCTTCGGCCAATGCTGGCCGAGCAATGAGGTCCGCTTCGCTTGGCCCCCACTCCTGCACGTGACTGAGCGTGAACCCCGCCTGAATCATCAGAGTGAGCAACGTGCCCAGCGTACGGTGCTGCTTGATCACGCCTTCGGCCAACCAATGGGTCACCCGCGGCCCTTCCAATTGATAGCCATCCACCGGCCAGCTTTTGCGGCCTTGATCATCGACCAGCCAGCCCGGATTGCGCGGTGCCATGAAGATTGGATGCTCGATGGAAAACACCAGTCCCCCGCCAGGCACCAGGGCGTGGTGAATACGCTCGAACAGCCCCTTCAGATCGACGATGTAATGAAAGGCCAGCGAGCTGTAGGCCAGATCGAACGAGGCAGCAGGCAGGTCGAGCTGTTCCAGGTCGGCGATGGCATAGGTGATGGTCGCCGCAGAGGTCATCTGTTTGGCCCGCGCCAGCATCTTCTGCGACACGTCCAACCCCAGCACACAAGCCGCGCCCTGCTCCTGCGCCCAGCGGCTGAACCAGCCATAGCCACAGCCCAGGTCCACCACTTTCAAGCCAGCCATCGGCGGCAACATTGCCTGTAAGGCAGGCCACTCCGGCGCGCCGGCCAAGCCTTCGACCGAGCGGCCCATTTTGCTGTAGCCCTCGAAGAAGGCTGGCGTGTCGTAGATATTCTGGGTCATGGCGTCGCTCCGTGCTGAGTGGCGCCTATTCTGCCAACAACGCATCCACTTCGGCAGCCCCAGGTGAGGTTGCCGGCCCCCAGCGCGTGACCGCCAGCGCTGCGGCCGCATTGGCGCGGCGTGCCGCATCAGCCGGTGTCAAGCCCTTGGCCAACCCCGCAAGAAACACACCGGCATGCGCATCGCCGGCGCCGTTACTGTCCACGGCGGTCACCTTGAAGCCGGGCACGTGCCTGGCCTCGCCTTGAAGGCTGACCCAGCACCCGTTCGGCCCATCGCGCACCACCAGCAACGCATCGGCAGGCAAGTGCCGTTCGAGTTCGAGCAATGCCTCGGCCAGGGTATCGGCGCCGGTAAACGCCAGGGCTTCCGGGCCGTTGCTGGTCCAGATGTCGATGCGCGGCAGCAAGGCCACCATCAGCGCCGAGTCCGGCGCCTTGACCAGCGGCCCCGGGTCGAACACCACCGTGATGTCACGCGCCAGCGCCAGCAGCCAATCAAGCAATGCCTGGGCCTTGCCTTCGAGCAACAGGCTGTAGCCGCTGACATACACGTAATCGTCCGCGCGCGGCACGACGTTCGCCAGGTCCTCGGCGCTCAAATCCCCTTCAGCGCCGATATGCGAAATGAAGGTGCGTTCGGTGGTGGCTTCGGTCAGCGACACGCATAAGCCGGTGTCCTTGCCGTCGCTGGTCGCCTGGGCCATCTCTACGCCCTCGGCTTGCATGGCCGCGCGCGCCAGGTCGCCGAAACGGCCGTTGCCATGGCGGCCGAGGTAAACCACTGGCAGACCATTGCGTCGGGCGGCGGCCATCACGTTGAAACCGCCGCCGGCCTCGAAGCTGGCAGACCGCGCCAGCACATCGCCGCCAGTTGCAGGCAAGGTGTCGAGGGCCATGACCAGGTCTACGATGACCTGGCCGGTGTGCAGCAATCTAGACATTGGGGCTCTCTACTAAAGCCGGACGACGGTCAGCTGCGCCGCCCAGTACTGCGTAAATTCCGCCGGCCACCAGGAAGGTGACGATCCAGCCCAGCCCGTTGTGACCCAGCCATGAGTCGGACAGCGGGCCGGCGAACCAGATGTTTTCGGCTGTGGTGCCGATGGTGGTGAAGCTGAAGCCCAGCACGATGGCCACGGCCCAGGCGCCGAACGCACGCCATTCCACGCCGCCGCGATACCAATAGGCACTGCTTGGGCTCACGTCCAGCAAGTCTTTGGGGCTGTAGTAGTGGCGATGAATCAAGTCGACCACGAAGATCCCGACCCACGCCGTAATCGGCACCGCCAGCAGCGAGATGAACGTGATGAACGGGCCGTAGAAACTGTCGGCAATCAGCATGAAGTAGATCGAACCGGCGAAGATCGCGACGATGTCGACGATCACCGCGTGCACGCGCTTGACCTTCAAGCCAAGGGTCAAGGTGGTCAGGCCCGCCGAGTACACCGACAGGTTATTGGACAGCAGCAGGCCGCCAAACGCGGTGATCAGGTACGGCACGGCCATCCAGGTGGGCAGCATGTCGCGGATCGCGATGATCGGGTCAGTGGCCGAGGCCAAATCGTTGTTGCCCACCGACAGCAAGCCGCCGAGGGTGATCAGCAACACCAGCGGAATCCCCGCACCAAACGCGGCGGAGGCCACCAGGCGCACGGCCTTGACGCTGCGGTGCTGGTAGCGCGACATGTCGGCGCCGGCGTTGGCCCAGCCGATACCGGTGCCGGCAGCCATGGTGCCGACGCCGATGATCATCGCGCTCAGCGGCGCCGGCGTGGCGTTGAACACCGCGCTCCAGTCGATGGTGGCGCAGAGGAAGCCGCCCACCAGGATGTTCAAGGCGCCAAATACGTAGGTCGCCCACTTCTGGATCACCAGCAAGGTCGCGTGGCCCAGACCGGAGACGGACAGGGTCAGCAGCACGAAGATGGCGATGAAGATCAGTGTCAGCACGGGCGCGCTTTTCGCTTCGACCGGCGAGTGGAACAGGATCGAACACAACGACAGCAACACGAATGCTGCCGTGGTGGTGTTGACGGTTTCCCAGCCCAGTCGCGACATCAGCGACACAAGGGTCGGGCCGATATTGCCGCGCACGCCGAAGATCGCGCGGGACAGCGTCAGGCTCGGTGCACGCCCGCAGCGGCCGGCAATCGAGATGATGCCCACCACGGCGAACGAGCCGGCGGCGCCGAGGATTGCCACGATGATCGCCTGCCAGATCGCCAGGCCACGGAACGCCACGAGGGTTGCGCCCAGCGGCAAACCGAGAATGCTGATGTTGGCCGCGAACCACACCCAGAACAGTTGCAGCGGATGACCGTTGCACTCGCCTTCAGGGACCGGTTCGATACCGCGTGTTTCCAATTGCCCAGCACTTTGGCCGGAAGAAGTGGTGCTCATGAGGGGTGCTCCTGGTGCCTGTATTGTTGTGGTTGTGGCAGATACTCAAGGTGAATCGACTCTCGGTCTTCCTGACTCTGCGAGTTCAATGCCTGCGGCGCTTAGCGAATTTGCAGCAGCCCCTGCACCAGCGGCTGCAAGTCCAGGCCATTGACCCGCTTGACCTGTTCAATCATCGCTGGCGGCCAGCACTGCATGCCCAGGCACGCGCCCAACATCGCGCCGAGCATCGCGGCGATGGTGTCGGTGTCGCCGCCAAGGCTGGCAGCCAGGCACACGGCTTCAAAAGCATTCATCGCGCCCACCGCCACTTGCTGCGCGAGGGCGAACGACACCACCACCGATTCCTGGGAGGCGACAGAGGTGCCAATCAGTTCGTAAAGCAGGTCGGCAAACAGGGCCTTGTCGCCGCTGCCGACGCTCAAGGTCCGCGCCCAGCTGATGCGCGTGGAAATACGCCCACCGGCAATCCAGTGACCATGGTTTTCCGCCTGCTGGGCGATCTGCGTGCCGATGTTGAGCGCTTCGCCCAAGTCCACGCCGTTGATACCGGCTGAGACCACCGCCGCAACAGCGGCCGCGCTGGAGATGCCCAACGTGGTGTTGTGGGTGACCTGGCAGGCCTGGATCACCGCCTGGATGAACGGCGCCGGGTCGCTGACATCGGCGGCGATTCCCACCGGCGTGATCCGCATGGCGGCGCCGTTGGTGGTGCCATAGCGCCCGGACTCTTCCGGGGTGTGGCCGGCGAGGATCATGTCGATGGCGCGCTTGGTCGATGGCCCGAGCAAATCCTGGGAGCCCTTGGCGCGCATCGCCGCTTCCCAGTCGATCAAGCGCTGGGCGAGCACGGTCGGTTCGATCTTGCCGTGGCCTTCAACCAGTAACTCGCCGACCAGGATCGCCTGCTCAGTGTCATCGGTGATCGAACCGGCCGGCATGTTTGGCGCAATGGGTTGGTCGGCGTCGGCGTCTTCCAAACCCGTGATGGCACCGAAGCGCTGTTGCACCTGCTCGCGACTCAAGGACTGGGTGGGCATGCCCAATGCGTCGCCCAACGCCAGGCCATAGAAGGCGCCGAGGGCGCGGTTTTGCGGGGTCATTTTGACGCTCCAAACTGCAGGTGCAGGCGAAAGTGCAGAGGGTCGAGCAAACTTTCGACGTACTCCATGAAGCGCTCGCGGCGGTCGTAGGTGGTGCGCGAGGCCTTGAGAAACACCGTGCCCGCAGGGCGGCCAAGCAGCTCGGCGTCTTCGTCGCTGAGGGGCTCGGCGCCGATCCATTGGTCACCTTCGGCGCCAACGTAGCCGTAGGCGGCCAGGGTGATGGTCAGGGAATTGTCGATCAGGCCGACGCGGGGCAGGCCTTCCAGGCCACCGGAGGCGGGCATCAGCGAGCGCTCCAGCGACACCGCCGTGCCATCGGTGGTACGCCGGCGACGGTCGAGGGCGATAAATTGGTCGCTGCCGAAACGGCTGAGCAGGTCGGGCCGGGTCACGGCTTCCAGGCGCAGGACGTCGGTGGTGACCAGCGCCCCCGTGTCCGCCAGGGCCTGGGCCCAGCCGCTGTGTTGGTCGAGCACCATGCCGTCGAACGTGACGATGGAGCCGACGCCGCTCTGGGTCGCAATGTAGTTGCGGCGTTTGAGCTCGGCCAGGGCTTCGCGCAACGTGCCACGGCTGACCGCAAACTCTTCGGCCAGCTGGTGCTCGCCTGGCAGCAGGAAACCGTCGGCCATCACCCCCGCCTCGATACGGCGGATAAGCTCGTCGACGACGCGTTTTTTCTTATCAAATCGGACATGTCTAATCATGTACAAATTGATAACCGATAGCGCCCGATGACAGCAAGCGAATTATTTCAGGAAGGTGAAAAAGCCGGCCTCAGGGCTCCAGGCCAATGCGGAAAAACTCCCCGGCGCTCCATACGCCAAGCCAGTTCTGACCGTTGATCGGACGGCTGACCGCCAACTCGACCAGTTGGTAGAAAACATTGCGATGAACGAGGGCTTCGAGGTTGGTGCGCACACGCAAATAGGGCGCGGGCTCCTGGGTGATGGGGTCGATTTCGACGCGCAGCGGGTGTTCGAGGCTGGCCTCGACGTGCTCGTCGACATTGGTAGTGAAGTGCAGCACCTGGCTTTCGCCCTGCCCTTGCACCTCAAGGGTTATCGCCACGAACGGTGCGTCATCGACGGTGATGCCGACCTTCTCTACCGGCGTCACCAGAAAATAATCATCACCGTCGCGGCGAATGATGTTGGAGAACAACTTGACCATCGGCTTGCGCCCGATCGGCGTGCCTTGGTAAAACCAAGTGCCATCGCGGGCGATGCGCATGTCGATGTTGCCGCAGAAATCCGGATTCCACAGGTGCACCGGTGCCGGCCCCTTGCCCTTGGGCAATTGAGCCAACAGGTCATTGGCCTTGGCGGAATCGGACATGCAGTTCTCCTTGAGTTTTTTACTGATCTCCCATGCCCAGCAGGCCGCGGGCGTACTGCGCCAGGGGGCGGGCAATCAGATCTTCTGGCTTGTTGTCGTGGAACGTCAGTAAACCGCCACGACTGCGAATACGTGCAGTATCAATCAAATACTGGGTGCTGGTCTCGATCAACATGATCTGGATGACGCCGCTGTCCAGCCCGACGCGGTCCAGCGCCTGTTGATCCGTCCATTCATCGGCATTGCCGATGCGGTCATCGGCTGCAGCGAAGCGGCAATACAACAGGTAATGCGCACCCGCCCCACGGGCTTCGGCCATCGCCTGCTCCAGGCCTTCGGGCTTGCGCGCGCGGCGCACCATCGGGAAGTATTCGACAAAGCCGTTGAAGGCTTCTTCGGCCACCACGTTGGGTCGCGGATAAGCGCTGCCCGGCGGCACAAACGCACCTTGGGCGATAAAGACAAAAGAGTCCGGCTGTATGCGAATCGACGCAGTGCGGCGGGTATCACTGTGGTCCAGCAAGCCGGCGTCGCTCATCTGATAGCGGGTGCCTTCGGCCATATCGCTGACGGTCATGCAACCACTCAGCGTCAACGACGCCAGCAACAAAACCAGACTACGCATCCTAATCCTCCAGAAGCCGGTGACGGAAAACCGGCGAATGGGCGTGAGATGCAGAATCCGCGCCATCCGGCAGCGCCGCAAATGAAATGTGGGAGGAGCGTGCGTGGGCTAGCCGCCAATGATCTTCATGATGGTGGCACCGCCGGAGAAGGCCACTTCCTGTTTGTCGCCCAGGGCCTTCATCAGCAGGCCTTGCAAGGCGGGGAGCGCCTGATGGCGCGGCAGGTCGAGCAGGTCGCCGACGTAATGCCGGTTGCTCGACGACAGGCAGCCATGCAGCCAGCCGGTAGACGACAAACGCAGACGCGAACACGTCCGGCAAAACGGCACGCTTTCATTGGCGATGACACCAAAGAAGCCCTGGCCCGGCACCTCGTAGCGCACTGCGGTGGCGTCTACTGGCGCGTTGGCTTGCAGGTATTCGTGGTGTTCACCGATCAGGCTGAGCAGTTGCTGCAGGCTGACGAATTGCTGCAGGAAGGCGTTGGAATCTTTGGCCAGATGGCCCATGCGCATCAGTTCGATAAAGCGCAGCTCGTAGCCACGCTCAAGGCAGTAGTCGAGCAGCGGCATGACCTGGTCCAGGTTCTGCCCGCGCAACGGCACCATGTTCACTTTGATCTTGATCCCCGCGGCGCGGGCCTGGTCCATGCCATCAAGCACGGTGGCCAAGTCGCCGCCACGGGCGATGCTGCGGAAGGCATCGGCGTCCAGGGTGTCGAGGGAAACGTTGATGCGCCGAATGCCGGCATCCACCAGCAGCGGCAGTTTGCGCGCCAGCAATTGGCCGTTGGTGGTCAGGCTGATATCACTGAGGCCCATTCCGCCGACCGCGCTCATGAAGGCTTCCAGCTTGGGGCTGACCAGCGGTTCGCCGCCCGTGATGCGCAGGCGGTCGATGCCTGCCGCTTCGATCAGGTACGCCACCCCACGGGCCATAGCCTCGGCCGAGAGTTCGTCCTGGGCAGCCACCAGCCGCTTGCCGTTAGGCACGCAGTAGGTACACGCGTAGTTGCAGGCTGAGGTCAGGCTGATTCGCAAGTTGCGAAATCGCCTGCCTTGACGATCAACGATCATGGATCACTCCGGCAGAGGATGATTCGGGCGCGCTAAAAGCTGACCTATAAATCAACTTTTAGCAAGGTCCTTGCCTGAGTATATTCCTGGGGTACTGCAACTGGCAGTAAATCATTGCGCCATCACTGTCGGGAATAGCTCAAGCAGCGGGGGTTTCACCGCTCTTGGGCTCAGCGCCCGGCAGTTCAGCGCTGTGCTTGCGTTTGTTGCCCATGCGCACGCCGATGTCCATCAGGAACTGGAAGAAACCTTCCTGATCTTCCAGCACGTTGCTCCAGAACGGCGAGTGGTACAGCGCCACGGCGCCGTGCACCAACGCCCAGGCGGCGCAGTAGTGGAAATAAGGCGGCACATCTTCAAGCTTGCCTTCGCTGATGCGACCTTTGATCAGCAGGGTCAGGCGCTCAAAGTTCGAGGCGCGAATCTTGTGCAGCTCCTCGACCATTTCCGGAACCTGATTGCCCTTGACCACTTTTTCTTCCAGGCGATCGAACAGGCGGTAGCGCTGCGGATCACGCATGCGGAACTCGAAATAGGCGCGGGACAAGGCTTCTTTGTCTTTATCGACATCGGCCGAGTGCAGCAGCTCGTTCAAGTCGCGCTCGTAGTCGAGCATCAGGCGCAGGTAGATCTCGGCCTTTGACTTGAAGTGCTTGTAGATCGTGCCTTTGCCGATACCCACGGCATCCGCAATCATCTCGACGGTGACGCTGTCTTCACCTTGTTCGAGGAAAAGCTTGAGTGCAGTGTCGAGAATTTCCTGCTCACGGCGGCGAAACTCACGGACCTTACGGGGTTCTTTTTGCATGAGGGAGAAGTCTGCAGAGGTCAAAGTGGGAGGGTTGCGCAGGGCCATTGATACGTGGCGATACGATTTACCCAGTGCGAGGGATTATCCCGACTGAACAGTCGTTGGGCAACGCCTATGTGAACCCGTTACACACTTAACTTTCAGCGCGCCAACGTTTTCGCCCTTCTCAGTCAGAAACAATACACATAAATGGCACCCGTGCACCTGCGCAATGAGAACTCAAGCGAAGCGCGCGTATTCCAAATCTGTTTAAAAAACGATCAGATGCGACTGGACTGAATGGGATCCTGATCAATACTTGAACTGTCGGCGTGGCATCTCCCCCAAGTGACGCGTCGACCTGGGTACCGACGGACTGTGTACCCTTGTTTACTCCTAATGGTCTTAGCCCGGATTCACCCCCCAGAACCCGGGTTTTTTTTGCCTGCAATTTGGCCGTATCAGCAGCCGACGTGGGCCAGTGGGAACAGGCGCTTGAAGTTTTCGGAGGTCTGCTCGGCGAAGCGTTCGTACGACTCACCCCGCAGCATTGCCAGGTAATCCGCCACATCGCGCACGTATTCCGGCAGGTTCGGCTTGCCGCGATGGGGGATGGGCGCCAGATACGGCGAATCGGTTTCCACCAGCAGGCGGTCGGCCGGCACCTGGCGCGCCACATCACGCAGGGCATCGGCGTTGCGGAAGGTGACGATGCCCGACAGGGAAATGTAGAAGCCCAGGTCCAGTGCGGCCTTGGCCATGTCCCAGTCTTCGGTGAAGCAATGCAGCACGCCGGCCTGGGGCAACGCGGCCTCGCGCAGCAGCGTCAGGGTGTCTGCGCGGGCGCCACGGGTGTGAACGATCACCGGTTTGCCGGTTTGCTGGGCGGCCTGCAGGTGCAGGCGGAACGACGCCTGCTGCAACTCAGCGGCTTCGGGCTCGTAGTGGTAATCCAGTCCGGTTTCGCCAATCGCCACCACGCGTGGGTGATTGAGTTCGCCCAGGAGCCAATCGAGGGCGGGGGCTTCGCCGGGCTTGAGGTCCAGCGGGTGAATGCCCACCGAACAGTCAACATCGGCATAACGATCAGCCAGCGCTTTGACGTCGGCGGCGTTTTCAGCGCTGACACCAATACACAGGAAGTGCCCTACTCCACGCTGGCGCGCAGCTTCAAGGGCAGCGTCGAGGGAGCCACCATGCTGGGCAAGGTCGAGGCGATCAAGGTGGCAATGGGAATCTACGAGCATAGGAATGTACAACTTGAGTCACGGAAAGTGTCTGGCCGACGATACACCGTCGGCCGCGGAAATTAACGCCGGCCGAGCAAGCCGACCCACTGCACCAGCAATGCTTCGAGTAACAGCACGCGGTTGAGGTTGGCTTTGCCGAGCACCTTCTGGCGCTGGGCCAGAATCCAGTCCTGGATATTCAGCACCTTGTCCTGCGCGCTTTTCTGCGCCAGGTACTGCACCACTTTGCGCATGTCCGGCAGGCCCAGGCCGGTTTCATCCTGGGTCAACTGGTAGCGCAGGATGAGGCTCGACCAGTCACAGAACCAGTCGAACAGCAGCAATAACGGAATATCCTTCCACGCGCTTTCGGCCAGTTGCGTCGCGGACAGCTCCTGCTTGAGCAGCTTCTTCACGCCATCGACCACCAGCGCACGTTGCTCACGCACGCCCTGGGCGTGCAGCTTCACGGCCGCCAAGGGGGAACCTGCAGCCAGGGTCAGCAACTCGACGCGTTCGTCTTCGCCGCACTCGGGCAGCGCCTGCGCCAGCCACTGCAGGCTCATCGCTTCGCTCGGCAATGGGCAGGCCTGCTGCACGCAACGACTGCGAATGGTCGGCAACAGGCGACTGGACTGGTGACTCACCAGCAACAGCACCGTATCGCCCGACGGCTCTTCCAGGCTTTTTAGCAAGGCGTTGGCGGCGTTGATGTTCATCGCCTCCACCGGCTCGATCAGCACCACTTTGCGCCCGCCCATCTGCGCGGTCTGCACCACGAAGCTGACGAGGTCACGCACCTGGTCGACTTTGATCGCCTTGTCGGCTTCCTCGGGCTCCAGCAGGTAGTTGTCAGGGTGGCTGCCGGCCTTGAGTAGCAGGCAGGATTTGCACTCACCGCAAGCCTCCAGATTGACCGGACGCTGGCATAACAGGCTGGCCATCAGGCGCTCGGCCAACGCACGCTTGCCGATACCCGCTGGCCCATGCAGCAAATACGCATGCGCATGCTGGGCACGCCCGGCCAGTTGCTGCCAGAGGCTGTCCTGCCACGGATAGGCCTCAGCCACGAGCGCGCTCCAGCAGCGTCGGCACCAGGGCGTCAATGGCCTGCTGTACCTGCGCCAGCGGCTGGGCGGCGTCCAGCAGGTGGTAGCGCGCGGGCTCCGCCTTGGCGCGTTGCAGGAACGCGCTGCGCACCGCATCGAAAAACACCTGGCCTTCCAGTTCGAAGCGGTCCAGGCGACCCCGGGCACTGGCGCGGGCCATCCCCACTTCCACCGGCAGGTCGAACAGCAGGGTCAGGTCTGGACGCAAATCGCCCTGGACGAAAGTTTCCAACGTGGCGATACGCGCCAGGCACAAGCCGCGCCCGCCGCCCTGGTAGGCATAGGTCGAATCGGTAAAACGGTCGCAAATCACCACCGCGCCACGCGCAAGGGCTGGGCGAATCACCTCGGCCAGGTGCTGAGCGCGTGCAGCAAACACCAGCAGCAGCTCGGTGTCCGCGTTCATCGGTTCTTCACCCGGGGCCAGCAATACTTCACGGATGCGCTCGGCGAGGGGTGTGCCACCGGGCTCGCGGGTCAATACCACCTCGATGCCCGCCGCACGCAGGCGTTCGGCCAGGTAATCGCGGTTGGTACTTTTGCCGGCGCCTTCCGGGCCTTCCAGGGTAATAAACAAGCCAGTCACAGGCAGTCCTTAGTCAGAGTCATTGCGGGCTTTGCGGCGCGGCGGTATCGGGCGCAGCCTCGACGGGCTTTTCAACCGGCGCTTCGGTCGGTGCTTCGGTCGGTGCTTCGGCAGGAGGCGCCGCGTCTTCCGCCGGTTTCACCGCCGGCGCAGGGCTGGAACGGTAATCGGCACGGCGCTTGAGCTGAAACTCGCGCACGGCGGCATTATGCGCATCCAAGTCATCGGAGAAAATATGGCTGCCATCGCCACGGGCGACGAAATACAGGCTGCTGCCCGGCACCGGGTTCAACGCCGCATGAATCGCCTCGCGGCCGACCATCGCGATCGGCGTCGGCGGCAGGCCGGCGATCATGTAGGTGTTGTAAGGGTTGGCTTCTTTGAGATGCGCGCGGGTCAACTTGCCGTTGTAGCGCTCGCCCAGGCCGTAGATCACTGTCGGGTCGGTCTGCAGCAACATGCCGATCTTCATGCGCCGCACAAACACGCCGGCGATTTGCCCGCGCTCTTCCGGCACACCGGTCTCTTTCTCGACCAGGGAGGCCATGATCAGCGCTTGGTAAGGGTCGGTGTAGGGCGCATCGGCGGCGCGTTTGCTCCACTCCTGGGCAAGTACATCATCCAGGCGGTTGTAGGCTTTTTTGAGGAATTCGACGTCGGTCATGCCGCGCACGAAGCGGTAAGTGTCAGGAAAGAACCGCCCTTCGGGGAACACGCCGGGATGACCAAGCTTGTCCATCACTTCACTGTCACTCAGGCCCGACAGGGTCTGCACGATCTTTTCATGCTTGGCGAGGGCCGACCGCACCTGACGGAAGTTCCAGCCTTCGACCAGCGTCAGGCTGTATTGCACCACTTCGCCGCGCTGCCACAGGCCAATCAAGCCTTCGGCGGTAAGGCCTGGGGTCATGCGGTATTCGCCGCTGTGCAGCGGCTGGCCGTCGAGGTTGAAGCGCCAGTACAGGCGCAACCAGAAAGCATCATCCAGCACGCCTTCGGCTTCGAGGCGATTGAAGGTGCCCGTCGGGGTCGACCCGGCAGGCACATCAAGCAATTGTTCCTGGGTCAGATTCAGGGGCTGCTTCAAGGCAGAATCGAGCTTCCAGGCCGAGAAGCCCAGCAGCAAGCCTGCCGAGACCAGGCCGATCTGCAGCAGTAAAACCAGTTTTCGTATCAACTCAAATATCCAATAGCGCGCGAACAATGCCCTGCAGTTTACGGGTGAGCGGCCCAACCGACCAGCTCATCGCAGCGCAACTGCGCACCGGCCAAATGCCATAAACGCTGTTGCACACGAAGACTTCATCGGCCTGCTGTAACTGCTCAACGCTGATGTCGGCCACGGCCAGCGGGATACCCAGTGCGTGCGCCTGGGCCAGAATCTCGGCGCGCATGACCCCGGCAACGCCACAACGATTCAGATCAGCGGTCAGTAACACGCCATTGCGAACCAGGAACAGGTTGCTGAACACGCCCTCGATAACGCGACCAGACATATCCAGCATTAAACCTTCGGCATGCTCGGCATCCTGCCACTCGGCGCGGGCGATCACTTGTTCCAGACGATTAAGGTGCTTGAGACCGGCGAGCAACGGCTGCTCGGCCAAACGGGTAGCGCACGCAAACAGGCGGATGCCGTCGGTTGCGTGAGCGTGGGGATAGGTCGCGGGCGGATTGCCCTGCAAGATACGGCGCACCGGGGCGCCGGGGTTGATGCCATAACCGCGCTGGCTGTCGCCGCGGGTGAGGATCAACTTAAGCACTGCGTCGCCAAGAGCGGCGGCGTAAGCCAGGACTTCATCGCGGATCAGTGCGTGATCCGTGATCAACGCAAGGCGCCGGCAGCCCTCCTCGAGGCGTTGCAGGTGGCGGTCGAGCAGCACGGGCTGCCCGGCCTTGACGGCGATGGTTTCAAACAGCCCATCACCGTACGCCAGGCCGCGATCTTTCAGGGGCACGCTGTCCGCTGGCTGACCGTCGACCCAGCTGTGCATCACTCGGCGAACCGGCGGAACACCAGGGAGCCGTTGGTGCCACCAAACCCGAAGGAGTTGGATATCACCACGTCGATTGGCATCGGCTGGGCTTCGTGGGGCACGAAGTTCAGGTCGCAACCCTCGTCCGGCTCATCAAGGTTGATGGTCGGCGTAGCGACCTGATCCTTGATGGCCATTACGCTGAAGATCGCCTCGACCGCGCCTGCCGCACCCAACAGGTGGCCGGTCATGGACTTGGTGGAACTGACCGCCAGCTTGTAGGCGTGCTCGCCAAACACCGACTTGATGGCCTCGGCTTCCGCCAGGTCGCCGGTCGGGGTCGAGGTGCCGTGAGCGTTGATGTACTGCACCTGGTCGGGATTCACCTTCGCGTCGCGCAACGCATTGGTGATGCAGCGCGCAGCGCCGGCACCGTCGGACGGTGGCGACGTCATGTGATAGGCATCGCCGCTCATGCCAAAGCCGATCAGCTCGGCGTAGATGGTGGCGCCACGCGCCTTGGCATGCTCCAACTCTTCGAGCACCAGGGCACCGGCGCCGTCAGACAGTACAAAACCGTCACGGCCCTTGTCCCACGGACGGCTGGCACGGGTCGGTTCGTCATTGCGCGTCGACAGCGCACGGGACGCGCCGAAGCCGCCCATGCCCAGGCCGCAGGCGGCCATTTCAGCGCCACCGGCGATCATCACGTCCGCCTCGTCATAGGCGATGTTACGCGCCGCCATGCCGATGCAGTGAGTGCCCGTGGTGCACGCCGTAGCAATGGCGTAGTTAGGCCCCTGCGCACCCAAATGGATGGACAGGAAGCCGGAAATCATATTGATGATCGAGCCCGGCACGAAGAACGGTGAAATTCGACGGGGGCCGGAATCGTGCAGCGTGCGGCTGGTTTCTTCGATATTGGTCAAACCGCCAATACCCGAACCCATGGCCACGCCGATGCGGTCACGGTTGGCGTCGGTGACTTCCAGGCCGGCATTACGCACCGCCTGAAAACCGGCTGCCAGGCCGTACTGAATGAACAGGTCGAGTTTGCGGGACTCTTTGATCGAGAGGTATTCCTCGACATTAAAGCCCTTTACCGAGCCGCCAAAACGGGTGGAATAGGCAGAAAGGTCCGTGTGCTCGATCAGACCGATACCACTGTGGCCAGCCAGAATGCCCTGCCAACTGCTTGGCACATCCGTACCCAGTGGCGACAACATACCCATACCGGTGACTACGACGCGTCTACGCGACACAGCACTCTCCTTTTTTCTTGATGGCGACACTTCGCTTCAGCACGCATTTTATCAGCGCTGAAGTTTCATCAGAGCTAAAGAAAAAACCGCACGCCGTTACAGCAGTGCGGTTTTTCCCTAACAGCAAGCGACGACTACAAACTATTACGCCTGGTGGGCAGTAACGTAGTCGATAGCAGCTTGAACAGTAGTGATTTTTTCAGCTTCTTCGTCCGGGATTTCGGTCTCGAATTCCTCTTCCAGAGCCATCACCAGCTCAACGGTGTCAAGGGAATCGGCACCCAGGTCTTCTACGAAGGAAGCGCTGTTGGTCACTTCTTCTTCTTTAACGCCCAGTTGCTCGGCGACGATTTTCTTGACGCGTTCTTCGATGGTGCTCATACCTTGTTTAACTCCTAATGGACAAATTCAGGCAGCTGGCCAGTGGGTAAGTGTATAGAAAGCCATTTCAGCTTTTCAACTGAAAGCTTCACCCTGTACCCGGTCGGCCACCAGCCTATAAATTAAGTTGCAGCTTTATAACGGATTTTAGACAGCTCGTATGACATTTTTTTGAAGCGATCCGTCACAATTTAACTCATGTACATCCCGCCGTTCACCGGGATTGTAGCCCCAGTCACGTATGCCGCACCGTCGGATGCCAGGAAAGTGACCACATTTGCGATCTCTTGAGCCTGGCCCAGACGGCCCAGCGGAATCTGCGTCAGCAACGCTTCACGCTGTGCTTCCGGCAGTTCGCGGGTCATATCGGTGTCGATGAACCCTGGGGCCACCGAGTTGACCGTAATCGACCGCGAACCGACTTCACGCGCCAATGCACGACTGAAACCTTCCAGACCGGCTTTGGCCGCCGCGTAGTTTACTTGGCCTGCGTTGCCCATGGCACCCACTACGGAGCCAATATTGATAATTCGGCCCCAACGCGCCTTGGTCATGCCACGCAAAACGCCCTTGGACAGGCGAAACAGACTGTTCAAGTTGGTATCGACCACGTCGTACCACTCGTCGTCTTTCATGCGCATCATCAGGTTGTCGCGGGTGATACCGGCGTTGTTCACCAGAATAGCCGGTGCGCCAAATTGTGCAGTGATTTGCGCCAGCACAGCGGCAACCGACTCATCGTTGGTCACGTTCAGCTCAAGGCCCGTGCCCTGAACGCCGTTTTCCTTCAAGGTGGCGGCGATACGCTCGGCACCCGAGGCGGATGTCGCGGTGCCGATGACTACGGCGCCCTGACGGCCCAGTTCCAGGGCGATCGCCTGGCCAATGCCACGGCTCGCGCCGGTAACCAGTGCAACTTTACCTTGCAGACTCATGCAGGCTTCTCCTAAGTTCGGGGATCAGGGATTCAGGCCAGTGCCGCGCGGGCGGCAGCGAAGGCATCCGGGGTATTGAGGTTGGCAGTCGAGACGCCGTCGGCGCAGCGCTTGTTCAGGCCAGCGAGGACCTTGCCCGGGCCACACTCGACAAGCTCGGTGGCCCCCTTGGCCGCCAGGGTCTGGACCGACTCAACCCAGCGCACAGGCTTGTAGAGTTGCTCCAGCAGGTCGCGCTTGAGGGTCTCGAGGTCGGCGGCAACGGCCGCGCTGACGTTCTGCACCAGCGGAATCTGCGGCGCCTGCCAGTTGATGGCGGCGATGGACTCGGCAAACCGCTCGGCAGCCGGGCGCATCAGCTCACAGTGGGACGGCACGCTGACCGGCAATGGCAAGGCGCGCTTGGCACCACGAGCCTTGCAACCTTCGATGGCACGCTCAACGGCAGCCTTGGCACCGGCGATCACCACCTGGCCAGGCGAGTTGAAGTTCACCGCGCTGACCACTTCGCCTTGGGCCGCTTCGGCGCAGGCTTCGATCACCACGGCGTCGTCCAGACCCAGGATAGCGGCCATGCCGCCCTGCCCGGCAGGAACGGCTTCTTGCATCAGTTGACCACGACGCTCGACCAACTTGACCGCTTCGCCCAGAGTCAGGCTGCCCGCAGCCACCAGGGCGCTGTATTCGCCCAGGCTGTGACCGGCCACGTAAGCCGGGCGCGCGCCACCTTCAGCCAGCCACAGGCGCCACAGCGCGATCGACGCGGTGAGGATGGCCGGCTGGGTTTTATCGGTTTGATTGAGTTGCTCTTCCGGCCCTTGCTGGGTCAGCGCCCACAGGTCGTAACCCAGGGCGTCGGAAGCTTCCTTGAAGGTGTCCAGGATCAACGGATGTTGCGCGCCCAGCTCGGCCAACATGCCGAGGGACTGCGAACCCTGCCCTGGAAAGACGAATGCGAGGGATGTAGACATGTAACAAGCCCCTAATGATCTGGTCGTCAAAAATGAACGCTCCCGATTTTGAGATGAATCCACGGGTGGGAGCGCACGAAACTGACAGATTGGATGGTCAATTGAACTGGCCGGTCACATTTAAGCATTCCCGGGCCAATTCGCCTAAGGCAACAAGTCCTCAAGACGGCCGTGCAAGCGTTGCGGCAGGTTTTCCTGGATCTCGATCAGCGCCCGCGCAATCGCACTTTGAAAACCTTGCACCCCTGCCGAGCCATGGCTTTTCACCACAATGCCCTGCAACCCCAGAAAGCTCGCACCGTTGTGCCGCGCCGGCGCCAGGTCGGCCTGCAAGCGGCGCATCAACGGCAGCGCCAGGGCGCCAACCATGCGTGAGGCGAGATTCTGCTTGAACAAGGCCTCGATACGCGTAGCGATCATGGTTGCAAGGCCTTCGCTGGACTTGAGCAGGATATTGCCGACAAACCCATCGCATACCACCACGTCGGCTTCGCCACGGTACACACCGTCACCTTCGACAAACCCGACGTAGTTCACCCCTCGCGCATTTTGCAGCAAGGCGGCGGCGAGCTTGACCTGCTGATTGCCCTTGATGTCTTCGGTGCCGATATTCAGCAACGCCACCCGCGGCCGGGTCACGCCCAACGCCTCAGCGGCCACCGAGCCCATCACCGCGAACTGGAACAGGTGCTCGGCACTGCAATCGACGTTCGCACCCAGGTCCAGCAGTTGGCAGTAGCCTTTTTGTGTGGGGATGGCCGCAACCATCGCCGGGCGATCGATCCCGGGCAGTGTCTTGAGCACATGCCGCGACAACGCCATCAAGGCTCCTGTATTGCCAGCACTGACACAGGCTTGCACCTTGGCATCACGCAACAGCTCAAGCGCCACCCGCATCGAAGAGTCGGGCTTGCCACGCAGGGCTGCCGCCGGCTTGTCATCCATGCTGATGGTTTCACTGGCTGGCGTAATCGTCAGGCGCGCGCGATCCACCGCCGGATGGCTGGCAATCAATTCTTCAAGAAGGGAGGGTTGACCGACGAGGGTCAGGTGCAGCGAGGGCGTAGCGGACAGGCTGGCAATGCAGGCCTGAACAATGCTGCGGGGACCGAAGTCCCCGCCCATTGCGTCAATCGCGATGACTTGAGCAGACAAGTGATTACTCGTCAGCGCCCTTGTCGATCACTTTACGGCCACGGTATACGCCTTCTGGCGATACGTGGTGACGCAGGTGAATTTCACCGGTGGTTTTTTCTACAGACAGAGTGCTTGCCGTCAGGGCATCGTGCGAACGACGCATGTCACGGGCAGAGCGGGATTTTTTGTTCTGCTGAACAGCCATAATTGATTAACTCCTAAACGTTTGGGTCACGCTTTAACTGCGCCAATACACTGAACGGGTTGGACCGCGTTACCTCGTCCTCGCTCGGCTCGGCCTCGTCATCGAGACCCTCCGGCTGCTGGCATTCTTCCGGATGATGAGCAGGCACAATGGGCAAGGCGAGCAAAAGCTCCTCCTCGATCAGTGCATGCAGATCCAAAGGATCTTCGCCCAGTTCCAGCACGTCATAACCTTTCGGCAACGACTGGGTATTCGCACCCTCCTTCACCACAGCGTAACTGCATTCGCTGTGAATCGGCAGGGTGACCAGCTCAAGACAACGCTGGCAAACCATTTTGACTTCGGTGTCGATAAAACTGTGGATTACCACAGACTTACGTTCATCTCGTTCAAAAACAAATTTGGCCTGCACCGTACCGACAGTGTCGGAAAGCGGGTCGCAGAGTCTCTCCAAATCGGCCAGCAGCAATTCACCTTGAAGGGAAGTGCCACGATCTGCCAATTTGCGCGGGTCAACGTGAGGTGGAATCGGGTCATTCAACATAGGCGCAGCATTATAGGGATGCACCCGGCCATGTCAAAGGAAATTCAGCCCTGTGCGTCAGCCGGTCACCCCGCTAGAATCCCCGGCTGCTCTGAGGAGACGCCTATGCTGCCTTTATTACTTGCATCCAGCTCGGTTTATCGCCGGGAATTGCTGAGCCGCCTGCACCTGCCGTTCATCTGCAGCTCGCCGGATATCGACGAAAGCCACCGTGAAAATGAATCCGCCATTGAGCTGGTCAAGCGCCTGGCCGAACAGAAAGCTCGCGCCCTCGCCGGCAGCCATCCGGGGCATTTGATCATTGGCTCCGATCAGGTCGCTGCTCTGGAGGGCAGGATCATCGGCAAGCCCCACACCTTCGAGAACGCGCGCGCGCAACTGCTGGCAGCGAGCGGCAAGCGTGTCAGCTTCCTTACCGGGCTGGCGCTGCTGAACAGCGAGACCGGGCACTGCCAGGTCGACTGCGTACCGTTTACGGTGCACATGCGCGAACTGAGCGCTGAACGCATCGAGCGTTATCTTCGGATCGAGCAACCTTATGACTGCGCCGGCAGCTTCAAGGCCGAGGGACTGGGCGTGAGCTTGTTCCAGAGCACCGAAGGGCCGGATGCGACCAGCCTGATCGGCCTGCCACTGATTCGCCTGGTGGACATGCTGCTGGCCGAAGGCGTACAGACCCCCTAAGCCCACCACAAAACCAATGTGGGAGCTGGCTTGCCTGCGATGCACACACCTCGGAACATCAGTCGAACCGAGGTGATGCTATCGCAGGCAAGCCAGCTCCCACAGTTTGAACCCTGCCGCTTTCGAGGTATCAGCGCAACGTCGGGCCCTGGAAGCCCATGTACATCGCCAGCTTCTCGGCCACGCTGGCACCCAGCTTCTTGGAGAAGCGATCAAACGGCGACTCCTGAACGGTGAAATCCACCAATTCCTTCTCGCCAATCACGTCCCGCGCCACCGAACTGGCACTGCCCAGCCCATCGATCAAGCCCAGCGGCAACGCCTGCTCACCCGACCACACCAGCCCGGAGAACAGCTCCGGATGGTCTTTATCCTTCAGACGATCGCCACGCCCCTGCTTCACGCTGGCAATGAACTGACGGTGAGTGGTATCGAGCACGCCCTGCCAGAACTGGGTTTCATCAGCTTTTTGCGGCTGGAACGGGTCGAGGAACGCTTTGTGCTCACCCGAGGTGTAAGTGCGACGCTCAACCCCCAGCTTCTCCATGGTGCCAACGAAGCCATAACCGGCCGCCGTCACGCCAATGGAGCCGACCAGGCTGGCCTTGTCGGCGTAGATCTGGTCAGCGGCGCTGGCGATGTAATAGGCGCCCGAGGCGCCCAGGTCGGAAATCACCGCATACACCTTGATATCCGGGTGCAGGCCGCGCAGACGGCGAATCTCGTCATACACGTAACCCGACTGCACCGGACTGCCACCTGGGCTGTTGATGCGCAGGATCACGCCCTTGACCTTCGGGTCTTCAAACGCCGCGCGCAGGCTGCTGACAATATTGTCGGCGCTGGCGGACTCTTTGTCGGCGATCACGCCACGCACTTCGATCAAGGCGGTGTAGTTACTGCCACGGGTAGCGCTTTTTTCCATGTCCATCAGTGGACTGAACAGCACCAGCATCGCGAGCAGCCAGATAAAGGTCAGCAGCTTGAAGAAAATCCCCCAACGCCGCGCACGGCGCTGTTCCTGAACACTGGCCAGGAGGGTCTTCTCCAGCAGCTTCCAGCTTTTATCATCGCTGCTATCCGCCTTTTCCGGCGCCTTCCACTCGTCACTCATGCCATTAACCCCAGCAAAGACTTATTGGGCCCGGCTGAGCCAGGCCTGCAGTTCGGAAAAATGATCAATCGTCAGCCTCGGCTCGTACTGCTGCAAGGCCTCGGCAGCCTGAGCGCCGTAGCTGACCGCCACACTGTCCATGCCAGCATTGCGCGCCATCATCAGGTCGAAGGAGGCATCGCCTACCATCAACGCCTGACGCGGCGACACACCACAATGGGCAAGGATCTGCTCAAGCATCAGAGGATGAGGCTTGCTGGCGGTTTCATCCGCCGCCCGGGTGATGTCGAAATAATCTTCGAAGTTGTGCGCCTTAAGGACCCGGTCCAACCCGCGACGGGCTTTGCCGGTGGCGACTGCCAAGTGATAACCCTGGGCACGAAAGGCCTCCAGCGATTGCACCACACCGTCGAACAGCGGCGAAGGCGTGGCCTCCAGCGCGATGTAGTGTTCGGCGTAATGGTCGCGAAAGGTCACCAGCTCAGCGTCACTGATCTGCGGGTACAGGGTACGGATGGCTTCAGGCAAGCCCAGGCCGATGATGCCTTTGACCGCGAGATCGGTGCACAACGCAAAGCCCGAGCGGGTTGAAGCTGCGTGCATTGATTCCACGATCCGCCCGATGGAATCGCACAGGGTGCCGTCCCAGTCAAAGATCAGCAGTTTGTAATCAAGGTGCGACACTCAAACGCTCCACGGTCCTGGCCCACATTTCGTCGACCGGCGCCTGCAGCTTGAGCTCACCGCCATCAGGCAGCGGAACCGTCAGCATGTAGGCGTGAAGGAACAGGCGCTTGCCGCCCAGGTCGCGGATTTCCTTGGAAAAATCCTCATCACCGTACTTGGTGTCGCCGGCGATGCAGTGGCCTGCGTGCAGGGTATGCACGCGAATCTGGTGAGTACGCCCGGTCACTGGCTTGGCCTCGACCATGGTGGCGAAGTCACCGAAACGGCGCAGCACTTTGAACAGGGTCAGGGCTTCTTTGCCCTCCTCGTCCACTTCGACCATACGCTCGCCGGAGCGCAGGTTGCTCTTTTGCAGCGGCGCACGAACGCTTTTGATCGAGCTCGCCCAGTTGCCACGCACCAGCGCCATGTAGCGCTTGTCGACACCATCGCCACGCAGGGCAGTGTGCAGGTGGCGCAACATGCTGCGCTTTTTGGCGATCATCAGTAGACCGGAGGTGTCGCGGTCCAGGCGGTGGACCAACTCCAGCTCCTTGGCATCCGGGCGCAACTGACGGAACGCTTCGATCACGCCGAAATTCAGGCCGCTGCCGCCGTGCACCGCAATGCCGCACGGTTTGTTGATCACGATCAGCTTGCTGTCTTCGAAAACAATTGAAGCCTCAAGGCGCTGCAGCAAGCCTTGGGCCAGCGGCACGGGTTCGTCACGCTCAGGCACGCGAACCGGCGGCACACGGACGATATCGCCCGCCTGCAGCTTGTACTCGGGCTTGATGCGGCCCTTGTTCACGCGCACTTCGCCTTTACGCAAGATGCGGTAAATCAAGGTCTTGGGCACGCCTTTGAGCCTGGCCAGGAGAAAATTGTCGATGCGTTGGCCGGCATATTCCGGCGAGACCTCGAGCAGCTGGACGCTGGGGGTCTGGGGGGCGGTAGTCGTCATGGCGGCGATGATAACAATTTTTTATGGAATTGAAGCACTTAATCATTGCTGCTATAGTCGCGAACGCCGCCAAAAGCGGCCTGGACAGAGGACTTGCGGCAAACTGCCGGCCCTGACCATCGCAATTCATCAGGACGCGAGGCCGTCCTACGGGGCTTTTGCCACCTTGGAAGGCTCGAGATTGTAACAAGCGCAGGTGACATGAGGCCTGAAGCGAGTGCAGAAAGCAGAGTGAATAGTCGCGTTCTGCGCCGATATTTACGGCCAGTTCACAAAGTGCAGTCAGTCTTGAGCCAGACCATGGCGAAAGCTTCGGAAACAACGCCTGTTAAGAGCTGAGTGAGAGCGCAGTCGCCCACACCTAGTCTTGTTTAGCCATGAGCGTGGACTCCCCATTGGAGAACACGGTAAATGCCAACCCGCTGCGGATTCTGCGCGCGGCAGCACCCGAATTATCAGGGATACGTGTAGGGTGGAGATGCACAACCGTCGGACCGTGTAGCACTAGGCTTATATTTAGACGCTTCATCTCGTCCACAGTCGCCGGTTGATTCCTCCTCCTGACCTTAGCTTTTGTTGAAGTGGTGCCTTTGTCACCACCGCTAACAAGCAGGACGCGTCCGTCGCGATACCGGCCCAATTGGCTCGTTATTGCTGGACACTGGAGTGGCCAACCACTCTTGACGCACCTGACACCGACCGTGAGAAGTCGTGTGTGCCGAACGCCGTTTCCGGCAGCCCGGAAACCGACGGTACAACATGAAAAGAATGCTGATTAACGCAACTCAACCCGAAGAGTTGCGTGTTGCACTGGTAGATGGCCAACGCCTCTACGACCTGGACATCGAATCCGGTGCACGCGAGCAAAAGAAGGCCAACATCTATAAAGGCCGTATTACTCGCATCGAACCAAGCCTTGAGGCTGCCTTTGTCGATTTCGGCTCCGAGCGCCACGGCTTCCTGCCCCTCAAAGAAATCTCCCGCGAATACTTCAAGAAAGCCCCAGAAGGCCGCGTGAACATCAAGGACGTCCTGAGCGAAGGCCAGGAAGTCATCGTTCAGGTCGAAAAAGAAGAACGTGGCAACAAGGGCGCCGCCCTGACCACTTTCATCAGCCTGGCCGGCCGTTACCTGGTGCTGATGCCGAATAACCCACGTGCCGGCGGTATTTCCCGTCGCATCGAAGGCGAAGAGCGCAACGAACTGCGTGAAGCGCTGAACGGCTTGATTGCACCAGCCGACATGGGCCTGATCGTGCGCACTGCCGGCCTTGGCCGCAGCAGCGAAGAAATGCAGTGGGACCTCGACTACCTGCTGCAACTGTGGACCGCTATTAAAGAAGCGTCCCTGGACCGTTCCGCGCCGTTCCTGATCTACCAGGAAAGCAACGTGATCATCCGCGCCATCCGCGATTACCTGCGCCAGGACATCGGCGAAGTGCTGATCGACAGCGTTGAAGCCCAGGACGAAGCCCTGACCTTCATCCGCCAGGTAATGCCGCAGTACGCCAGCAAGATCAAGCTATACGAAGACAGCGTTCCGCTGTTCAACCGTTTCCAGATCGAAAGCCAGATCGAGACCGCCTTCCAGCGCGTCGTCGAACTGCCTTCCGGTGGCTCCATTGTGATCGACCCGACCGAAGCCCTGGTGTCCATCGACATCAACTCGGCGCGTGCGACCAAAGGCAGCGACATCGAAGAAACCGCCCTGCAGACCAACCTGGAAGCGGCTGAAGAAATCGCTCGCCAGCTGCGCCTGCGTGACATCGGCGGCCTGATCGTGATCGACTTCATCGACATGACCCCGGCCAAAAACCAGCGCGCCGTGGAAGAAAAAGTCCGCGAATGCCTGGAAGCTGACCGTGCCCGCGTACAGGTCGGCCGCATCTCGCGCTTCGGCCTGCTGGAAATGTCCCGTCAGCGCCTGCGTCCATCCCTGGGCGAAAGCAGCGGCATCGTCTGCCCGCGTTGCAACGGCACCGGCATCATCCGTGACGTTGAATCGCTGTCCCTGGCAATCCTGCGCCTGATCGAAGAAGAAGCTCTGAAAGACCGCACCGCCGAAGTCCGCGCGCAAGTGCCGATCCCGGTTGCAGCTTTCCTGCTCAACGAAAAACGCAACTCGATCACCAAGATCGAACTGCGCACCCGTGCCCGTATCGTCATCCTGCCGAACGATCACCTCGAAACGCCGCACTTCGAAGTGCAGCGCTTGCGTGATGACAGCCCGGAAGCGCACAGCGGCCAGTCCAGCTACGAAATCGCTGCTGCCGCGGCTGAAGTGGAAGAAGTCCAGCCAGCTGCCGCAACCCGCACCCTGGTTCGCCAGGAAGCTGCCGTGAAGACCGCGCCGGCGCGTGCCAACGCACCGGTACCTGCCGAAGTAGCCGCCCCGGTTGCCGCGCCAGCCGCCCTGCCTGAGCCAAGCCTGTTCAAAGGCCTGGTGAAGTCGCTGGTCAGCCTGTTCGCCATCAAGGAAGAGCCTGTTGCTCCGGTAGTGGTTGAAAAACCTGCCACCGAGCGCCCGGCCCGTAACGAAGAACGTCGCAACGGTCGCCAGCAAAGCCGTAACCGCAACGGTCGCCGTGATGAAGAGCGCAAGCCGCGTGAAGAACGCGCGCCACGTGAAGAGCGTGCACCTCGCGAAGCCCGCGAAGCCCGCGAAGAAACTCCAGCCGTAGCCCGTGAAGAACGTGCACCGCGTGAAGAGCGCGCACCACGTACCCCACGCGCCCCTCGTGAAGACCGCAAGCCACGTGGCGAGCGTGAAGAACGTGTGCGTGAACTGCGCGAGCCACTGGACGCAGCGCCAGCCGTGGCTGCCGAAGCCGCCAGCGAAGAACGCCCGGCTCGCCAGCCGCGTGAAGAACGCGCCCCACGTGAAGAGCGCCAGCCGCGCCCACCGCGTGAAGAGCGTCAACCACGCGCCGAGCAAGCCGCTGCCGCCAGCGAAGAAGAAGTGCTGACGAGCGAAGAGCAACTGCAGGAAGACAGCCAGGACAACGCCGAAGGCGATCGTCCACGTCGCCGCTCCCGTGGCCAGCGTCGTCGCAGCAACCGTCGCGAGCGTCAACGTGACGCCAACGGCAATGTCATCGAAGGCTCGGAAGAGTCCGGCGAAAACGCAGAAGCCGCCACCGCCGAACCGACTGGCGCCGAACTGGCTGCCGGCCTGGCTGTGACAGCCGCCGTGGCCACCTCGGTGATCAGCGCACCTGCTGAAGCCCAGGCTCACGAGCAAGCTGAACGCGCCACTGCCGCCGTCGAAGACACCTCTGCTGTAGAAGCGCCAGTCGCCGAAACGCCAGCGGTTGAAGCGCCAGTGGTTGAGGCCCCGGCAGTTGAAACGCCGGTAGTTGAAGCGCCAGTCGTCGAAGCAACCACCCCGATCGAAGCCCCAGTGGTGCCGGAAGTGGAAGTTGCACCGGTTCGCGAAGCCCAACCGGCAGCGGAAGTCACCGCTGTCGAGCCTGCACCGGTGGTTGAGCCTCAGCCAGTGGTTGAAGCCGTGGTTGAAGCGCCGGTTGTCGAAGAGGCCGCCCCGGCAGTGCGTGAAGTTCGCGAAGAACAGACCGCCTTCCAGTGGACTGCCGAGCCAGCCGCTCCGGTTGAAGCGCCGACCCCTGCCCCTGTGGCAGAAGAAGCGCCAGCACCGGTTGCCGAAGTGGTTGAAGCCGCTCCGGTGGTGGTTGCCGAGCCTGCGCCAGTGGTTGAAGCACCAGTGGTTGCCGAAGTCGCCGCCCCGGTGGTTGAAGCCGCCCCTGCCAGCGCCTTGACTGAAAATGGCCGCGCGCCGAACGACCCACGTGAAGTGCGTCGCCGTCGCAAGGAAGCTGAGGCCGCCGCCGCGGCAGCCGCTGCCGCACCGGCTGCTGCTGAAGTGGTCGAGGCGCCAGCCCCGGCTGCCGCTGAACACGCCCCAAAGGCTTTGGAAGCAGAACACGAGCCTAAACCTCTCGTCTGATTCCATCAGCCACTAAAAAGCCCCGCCTGAGTGATCAGGCGGGGCTTTTTTATGGGCGATTGATTTGAGACCTGCGCAGTTCCAACACGGGAGCAAGCAAGCCCGCTCCCACATTCAGTCAGCGTTGAAATTCAGCCTCTGTGGCAGATCCACATCCCAAAGCACACCCGGATCATTCACGTGAACCTGCGCTACCTTCGCCTGAGCGAACAGAGGCTTGGCGCCACGATCCCCGGTCAACGCCATCAGGCCTGGCCCGAACGCACGACCAAACGCCACAGGATGGCCGCACGCTCCCGCATGCACCGGCACGCTGATACCCTCTTCCTGCAGCGCATCCAGTACCTGTTCAATGCTCGATGATTGAATAAACGGCATGTCGCCCAATACCACCAACCAGCCGTCTGCCGCGCCACTGGCGGCAACCACCGCCGCAAGGCTGTCGCCCATGCCGGCAGAATGCAGCAACAGGACTTCACAGCCGTAAGCCTGTGCCAGGCGAATCACCTCCAGGCGGTCCGGCGAAGTCACCACCCAGCGCTTTACAACACGCTCAGGCAAATTCACAAGCACCTGCTCGATCACCGGCCGCGTCACACCATCTAGGCCCACGCAATCGGCCAGCAACTTGTCTTTATCAGCCCCCGCCTCAGCCCGAAAACGACTGCCCTGCCCGGCCGCCAGCACAATCGCGGCAACGGTCATTGGGCCGCTACCGGCAACGGCTTTTTCTGCAGTGGTGCCACGCCGTTCTTGATCGCAACGATTTCGGCCATCAACGACAACGCAATTTCCGACGGTGTATGACTGCCGATGTGCAAACCGATCGGCCCATGCAAGCGGGCAATGGCCTCCGCCGACAGGCCCAGCGCCGCCAGGTTCTCTCGGCGCTTCTGGCTGTTGACCCGTGAACCAAGGGCACCAATGTAGAACGCCGTGGAATTGAGCGCCGTCAGCAGCGCCATGTCATCCAGGCGTGGATCGTGGGTCAGACAGACGATGGCAGTGCGTTCATCGGTCTGGATATTGAGCACCGCTTCATCCGGCATGCCCGGTACAAAGCGGCCGTGCTGCTCTTCCCAGCCATAGACGAACTCTTCACGCGGGTCGCAGATCAGCACTTCGAAATCCAGCAACCGCGCCATCTCGGCCACGTAGCGTGACAACTGGCCCGCACCGATCAGCAACAAACGCCAGCGGGGGCCATAGATCGCGCGCAGGCGTTCACCATCGAAGGTCACGACATCGGTCTTGCTCGCACCGCTCAAGTTCACCTCGCCAGTGGCCAGGTCCAACTCGCGCGCAACGATTTCATGCGCCTCACACCGCGCCAGCAATTGGGCGACCCAAGCCCAGTCGTCCACGCGCTCTTCGGTCAGGCGTAATGTACCGCCGCAGGGCAAGCCAAAACGCGCAGCTTCATCCCGGGTAACGCCATAGGTCACCAGTTGCACCGGCGGCCCGTCGTCCGGCAAGCGACCGTCCTGCAAGCGCGCGATCAAGTCATCCTCGATGCAGCCACCGGACACCGACCCAATCACGACACCGTCGCCCCGCAAGGCCAACATCGCCCCAGGCGGGCGCGGCGCACTGCCCCAGGTCTGGACCACGCTGTAGAGCACCACTCGGTGCCCTGCGCGGCGCCAATCGAGCACGCTGCGCAAGACATTCAGATCCACACTGTCCATCAAAACTCCTGCAAGCGATTGCAGCGCAAACATGCGGCTGGCTAATGGGTTTTAGAGCGGACACCCCGGCGTGAGTTTCATCAGCATCGTCCGGTCAGGGCCAACGGACGTAGGCAGATACGAGCCTCATCGCGATTTGATGAAGCGGTGACTGACTGTAAATCAAAAGCACCGAAAAGTGACCCCGCAGAAACGCAAACGCCCCGATCAAGTCGGGGCGTTTGCAGAGCGTCTGGCGCGATTCACGCCTTCGGCATGTTACTTGACCGCAGGAGCAGGGCCTTCAGCCACGCCCAGGTCATCTTCCGGACGGGTGTCGGAGATGCCAGTGCCGCCGGACGCCAGCTCGCTGTGCAGCTTGTCGGTGTCCAGTTCCTTGACCCACTTGGCCACAACGATGGTGGCAACGGCGTTACCGACCAGGTTGGTCAGTGCGCGGGCTTCGGACATGAAGCGGTCGATACCCAGGATCAGCGCCAGGCCGGCAACCGGCAGATGGCCAACAGCCGACAGGGTGGCCGCCAGCACGATGAAGCCCGAACCGGTCACGCCTGCAGCGCCTTTGGAGGACAGCAGCAGCACCAGCAGCAAGGTGATCTGGTGGGTGATGTCCATGTGGGTGTCGGTCGCCTGAGCGATGAACACGGCCGCCATGGTCAGGTAGATCGAGGTACCGTCGAGGTTGAAGGAGTAGCCGGTCGGGATCACCAGGCCTACTACGGATTTCTTCGCGCCCAGACGCTCCATCTTGATCAGCATGCGTGGCAGTGCCGATTCGGAGGAGGAAGTCCCCAGTACGATCAACAGCTCTTCACGGATATAGCGAACCAGCTTCAACACGCTGAAACCGTGTGCGCGGCAGATGGCGCCCAGCACCACGACCACGAACAGGATGCAGGTGATGTAGAAGCAGATCATCAGCTGACCCAGCTGTACCAGCGAGCCTACCCCGTAGGCGCCGATGGTGAACGCCATGGCGCCCAGGGCACCCAGTGGCGCGAGCTTCATGATCATGTTGATGATGTTGAACATCACGTGCGCGAAGCGATCGATGAAGTCCAGCACCGGCTTGCCGTAGGCACCCAGGCGGTGCAGGGCGAAACCGAAGATCACCGAGAACATCAGCACTTGCAAGATATCGCCGTTGGCGAAAGCGCCGACGATGGTGTTCGGGATCACGTTAAGGATGAAGCCAACCACGCTCTGGTCTGCACCGGCAGTCACGTAGGCCGCGACTTTGGAGGCGTCCAGGGTAGCCACGTCGATGTGCATGCCGGCGCCCGGTTGCACGACGTTAACCACGACCAGACCGATCAACAGGGCGATGGTGGAAACAACTTCGAAGTACAGCAGCGCGTAGCCACCGGTTTTGCCCACCGATTTCATGCTTTGCATGCCAGCGATGCCGCTGACAACGGTGCAGAAGATGATCGGGGCGATGACCATTTTGATCAGCTTGATGAAGCCGTCACCCAGTGGCTTGAGCGCCACGCCGGTCTGCGGGTAGAAGTGACCGAGCAAAATACCGATAACGATTGCAACGATCACCTGGAAATACAGGGATTTGTACAGTGGCTGACGAGTCGTCATTGCAAAGTTCCTCAATCGCACCGTGTGGCAAATATCCGCCATTGCCCACGACACTTGAATTGCGAACCCTCCTGCACTGGAGGGATTTGTTGTTTGCGAGGTCTGCTGAAACAGGCCTGCGCTGTTTTCTGTATCGCAAACGCCGTGCCACTTCGCTTAAAAAATGCTGAAGGCCTTTAGACATCAGGGCTGGGGGCAAGACGACGGCCCTGTACACCCTGGAAGATGTGGCGGAATTCCGCCAGGCCGCCCGGTCTCGTCCTACAATTTGGCGGATATCCGCCTTGTCGCCCCTCTCGGTGATGGCTAACATCCGCCACTCCATGGACGAGGCCCTCACATGCGTGAACGTACCATCGCCAGCCACTACGCCCGGGCCGCCCTCGGCGGTGCGCGCCGGGTCGGCTACGACTGCTCGGGCCTGCTGCTGCAGGTGGGCATCACCCCCGAACTGTTGACCGAACCCCGCGCCCGCATCGCCCCCGAGCAATTTACCCGGCTGTTGCAGAGGTTGTGGCTGGCGCTGGACGACGAATACCTGGGGTTTGCCGAAGGCCCGAGCAAGCGTGGCACTTTCGCCATGATGTGCCACGCGCTGATTCACTGCCGCACCCTGGAGAAGGCTCTGGAACGCGGCTTATTATTTTATAGCCTATTCCCACAGGGTCCGCGCTGGCAGCTGACGAGAGAAGGCGACATGGCCCGGCTGAGCCTGGACGATTCGCAGCTGTGGGACCCGGATCACTTCCTCAGTGAATGCCTGCTGGTGATCTGGCATCGCCTGGGCAGTTGGTTGATCGGCCAGCGTATCCGCCTGCAACAGGCAACGTTCAGCTACCCGATGCCGGCCCATGCCGGCGAATACGACCTGCTCTTTCCCTGCCCTCAGGTATTCGGCGCGCCACACAGCAGCCTGGTGTTTCCCAGCCGCTACCTGAGCTTGCCGCTGCTGCAGGACGAACGCACCCTCAAGCATTTTCTCGAGCGCTCCCCCGCCGACCTGCTGTCGCGGCCGGATGAAGGCGACAGCCTGAGCAGCCAGCTGCGCCGCCTGTTGAGCCGCGACCGCACGCCCTGGCCGGACCTGGAAGCGGTCGCGCAGCACCTGCACATCAGTCCTCAAACCCTGCGCAGGCATTTACGTGAGGAAGGCACCAGCTTTCAGGCGCTCAAGGATGAGTTGCGACGGGACATTGCCATCTATCATTTGGGACGAGCGGATTTGTCGTTGCAGGAGATTGCCGAGCAGCTGGGGTTTTCCGAGCCGTCGGCGTTTCATCGGGCGTTCAAGAAGTGGACGGGCTTGACGCCGGGGGCGTATCGGGCGCAGGAGAGTTAGCGGTGTGGTGCCATTGCCGGCCCCTTCGCGAGCAAGCCCGCTCCCACATTTAACCGCGTTTATCCTGTAGGAATGCGGTCGAATGTGGGAGCGGGCTTGCTCGCGAAGGGGCCAGTGGAGTCAACAGAGATCACAAGGCCGGAAAGTGAATCTTGAACGCCGCGCCGCCCAATGGTGAGTCGCCCAAAGTCAGCCGCGCGCTGTAACTTTCAATGATGTCCTTGACCACCGCCAGACCAATGCCCTGCCCCGGATGCTGGCGGTCCAGCCGTTCGCCCCTTTGCAGGATCCGCGCACGCTGATCAGGCGGCACACCAGGCCCGTCATCTTCAATGCACAGCTCGGTGCCTTCGAGGCTTTCTGTCAGGCTGATGCGCACTTCACTCAGGCACAGGCGATAGGCGTTTTCCAGCAAGTTGCCGAGCATTTCGAGCAACGCGCCTTTCTCGATCGGGACATCGCATTCGGCCGGCAACTCAAAGGTCACCGTCACGCGTTTATCGCGATAGACCTTGTCCAGCGTGTCACACAGGCTTTGCAATACCGGCTCAAGGCGCACCTGGTGGCGCACCAGGCCGCTTTTGCGCAAGCTGGCACGCTGCAGCTGGTAGCCGATCTGCTGGCTCATCCGTTCGATCTGCGACTGCAATACCCAGGCCTGGCCGCGATCTTCCGGGCGCTGGGCCATGTCTTCACTCACACCCTGCAACACGGCCAGCGGCGTTTTCAGGCTATGGGCCAAGTCGTCGAGGGAATCGCGGTAGCGCGCCCGTTGTTCACGCTCGCTGTGCAGCAAACGGTTGAGAGAGCCCGTCAGACGCAGCAATTCACGTGGATGCTCCTCGGAAAGGCTTTCGCGGGTGCCGCCTTCGATCTGGTCAAGTTCCTGGCTAAGGCGCCGCAGGGCTTGCAGGCCCCACGTCAGGCCCAGCCACAGCAACGTCAGCAACACCAGCAAGGCCGCGCCGAACCCCAAATAGAGGTTTTCCCGCAGGCCTTCAAGGGTCAGCTGGTATTCGCGCACTGGCTGCAGGGCCACGATACTGAACGCCGCGCTCTTGCCGCCCAGCAGCTTGACCTCGACGTCATACACGAAAAATTCCTGACCATTGGCCTCGCGAATGCGCGCGAACTCATTACCGCGCCCGTCGTAGCGCGGCTTGTAGTTGATGTTTTCTTCCTGGGTAGCGCGTGAGCGCCATACCAGATGGCCTTCACGGTCGTAGATATAGCCAAGCAGACGACTATCGGTGAGGTTGAAACGCTCGTCCGGCAACTGCGCAGGCATCAGCAGGCGATTGTTTTCGACGCGCGCAGCAGAAATCAGGGTGGTGACGTCCGACGCCAGGCGCTGCTCGATGGAATCCTGCAGCGCCAGGCTGAATGCCCCTTGCATGGCGGGCAATAAGCCCAGCATGAACAACACGGCCAGGGTGGTGGCCGCCAGCATCAAGCGCACACGTAACGAGCGTATCAACGGCAGCGCTCATTAAACAGGTAACCCAGGCCCCGCACGGTGTCGATCGGCTTGAACCCCGCCGGCCCTTCCAGCTTGCGGCGCAGGCGGCCGACGAGCACTTCGATCACGTTCGGATCGCGCTCGTCGTCATCGGGATAAAGCTGCTCCATCAAGCGGTCCTTGGCGACGACTTGCTGGTGGTGGCGCATCAAGTATTCGAGAATCCGATACTCATAGGCGGTCAGCGCCAGCGGCTGTTCATCCAGGGACGCTTGCTTGCGATTGAGGTCCAGCAGCAAGGGCCCGGCAACAATGGTCGACTGGGTGAAACCGCTGGAGCGGCGCAGCAAGGCGTTCATCCGCGCCTCCAGCTCTTCGAACTGGAACGGCTTGACCACGTAGTCGTCAGCGCCGGCCGCCAAGCCTTCGACCTTGTCCTGCCAGTTGCCGCGGGCGGTGAGGATCAGGATCGGGAAGGTCTTGGCCTGGCTGCGCAGTTGGCGGATCAGGTCCAGGCCGCCCATGCCGGGCAGGCCCAGGTCGATGATGGCCAGGTCATGGTTGAATTGCCCGGTCTGGTACAGGGCTTCCTCGGCATTGGCTACGGCCTCAACCACGTGCCCGCTGTCGGTCAGGCGGGTGAACAGGTGATGACGCAACAGCGCCTCATCTTCCACGACCAGCAATTTCATAAGGCTCTCCAAGGCAATTCAACTGTCCGACAGGGGGATATCATAGCGGCCCTGCAAGTCTTGCGGGCGCAGTTTAATGCCATTGTATTGGCCCGTCAGGTGTTCGTAACCGGTGCGGTAGGCAGGTTGCGGGGCGCTCAGGCCCAGGGACTGGCCCCACGGCGCGGCCTGGGTGCCCGCGTCTTCGAAGCTGACACGATGGATCAGGTTGCTGGACTTCTTGGTTTTCTCGCCACCAAAGGCCGCAAATGCACCGTCCGACGCCTGGACGCCGGCAGTGGCACTGAGCATGGTTAACGCCAACATCAGCTTTTTGATCGCAGTCATGGTGCTTACCTCTACGCGTTTTGGCTGTTGAGCCCAGACTACGCAGGCGCCCCTGAACTCCCCCTGAACGGGCTCTGAACCGGGCCTGAACCGTGACGGGCTATCCACTGGCGCGCCAACTGACGCAAAATACCGCGCATGACGCCTCTACCCGCTTGCTGCACCCCACTCGATGCCCATTGGCCGCTGCCCGCTCCGTTGCCGGGCACGGTGTTTCTGAGCACCCGTTTCGATCCAGCCTTATTAGCTGCCGGTGATTTCCAGCGCTGCGCGGTGCCGCCTCCGGCCAGCATCCAGCGCTCGGTGGCCAAGCGCCAGGCGGAGTTTCTCGCCGGCCGCCTGTGCGCCCGCGCGGCGCTGCAACAACTCGATCACCTTGATTGCGTGCCGCCCATCGGCGAAGACCGTGCGCCGGTGTGGCCTGAACACATCAGCGGCTCAATCACCCACAGCACCGGGCACGCTGCAGCGATTGTCGGGCACAAGGCGCAATGGCGTGGGCTGGGGATGGACCTGGAGAATGTGCTGGCCCTGGACCGGGCCGAACGCCTGGCCGGGGAGATTCTGACGGCTGAAGAAATGCAGCGCATGGCAAGCGTGCCGCGCGAGCAGGTCGCCTTGTTGGTGACGCTGACGTTTTCGGCCAAGGAAAGCCTGTTCAAGGCGCTCTACCCGATCGTGCAGAAGCGCTTTTACTTCGAACATGCCGAGGTGGTGGCGTGGTCCGAGACCGGACAGGTGCGACTAAGGCTGCTGACCGACCTGTCTGCCGAGTGGTGCCATGGCACGGAGTTGGAGGCGCAGTTTGCGGTGGAAGGTGAGCAATTGTTGAGTCTAGTGGCCGTCAGGGCCTGATCTGACGCTATCGCAGGCAAGCCAGCTCCCACAGTTGGAATGCATTTCAACTGTGGGAGCTGGCTCGCCTGCGATAGCGATCTCAAGCCTTCTCCTGATCCCTGGGCCAACTCAGGCTGAAACACGCCCCACCCAGGTTGTTGCTCTTGCTGATCAACGCCCGCCCGCCGTGCCAATAGATGATCCGCCGCACAATCGACAAACCCAGGCCGTGCCCGCCGGAGGCGCGGGTGCGGCTGTCGTCCAGGCGCAGAAACGGCGTGAAGATGCGCTCCCAGGCGCTTTCCGGCACACCGGGGCCGTCGTCTTCCACATCGATGCGGCAACGCACCTGCCCGACCTGGTAGCTGATCAACACCTGGCCCTGGGCGTGGCGCATCGCATTGCTCACCAGGTTTTGCACGGCGCGGTGCAGGTAGCGCGGCTCGGCATCGACCCAGGCGTCGTCCCAATGCGCCGACGACAAGCAAATACCACGGGCTACGTTGACCTGAGGGCGCAGTGGCGACAATTCGCCGATCACCTGATCGAGCAACGCGCTGAGGTCGACCCGCTGGAAATTCAGCTCCGGCGCGCCCTGCTCCAGGCGGGCGTAGGTGAGCATTTCGTCAACCAAGCCATCCAGGTCCTGAATGTCGCTGTCCATGCCGTCCATGTATTTGCGCCGCGCCTCGGGGCTGGCGGCGTCGCCGATCATCTCCAGGCCAAAGCGCAGGCGTGCCACCGGAGTGCGCAATTCGTGGGACACCGCCCGCACCAGCTCACGCTGAATCGCCAGTAACTGCTGCAAGTGCTCGGCCATGCCATTAAAGGCCGCCGCCAGTCGCCCCACCGAGTCGGCGCCACGTGCCGGCACGCGGACCTCCAGATTGCCTTTGGCGATGCGTGTGGCCGCCGCTTCCAGCCCCTTGAGCCGCCGCTCGAGCTGACGCACCAATAAATACACGATCAAGCCGATCAAGGTCAGGCTGATCAAGGCGATCAGGATCAGCCACTGCGGCGGGTAAGGGTTCATTTGGTACAGCGGGCCGATTTCCAGTACCCATGGCGTCCCGACCATGCCGGCAAACACGCGGATCGAATCGCCGCCCTTGCCCAAGGCCATCACCGTGTCGCCTTCCGAAACCCGGCGACGCTGATCGTCGTCCATGTCCGCTTGATCCAGGGTCATCAGGTGCATGTCAAAACCAAAGCCCTTGGCTTCTTTTATGTCAGCGAGTTTTTGCGGCTGCTCGGCGACCGGAAAGCGCACCAGTTCGTCAGCCAGCAGGTAAATCGTCGCGCGGGCCAGTTGTTCGCTGATCTGTTGCACTTCGCCGGTGAGTACCAGTTGTTCCTGCTCGCTGACCAGGCGCAACACTCGCGCCGCATGCGGCCCGGTCTGCTCGACCAGCACCTGACCGCGTTGCAGGCGGTTGCGTTGGCTCAGGTCCAGTTGCGCGTCGGTGAGTGTGCGCAGTTCCAGGGGAATGCCCAGCAAACGCTCCCACACCGCCAGGGCGCGCTGGCGTTCGATGGCGCTCATAGGCTGCAGGTTGTCGCCCATCAACGCGAAGGTGCCGTGGGCCAGGCGTTCACGGTATTGGCCGCTGCGCACTTCATTGAGCAGGTGCAGGGCCAGTACGCCGAGCAGCGCGACCAGGATCAGCGCCGCGCACATGCCGCCGTAGATGCGCAGGAAGATTGAGTTCACAGCGGCATATCGGCAGCGGCTTCGGGGACGAACAGGTAGCCTTTGCTGCGGATCGTCTTGATCAAGCGCGGGTGGATCGGGTCGTCGCCGATTTTGGGGCGAATGCGTGAGATGCGTACATCAATGGAACGGTCCTGGCCGTCGTAGCCGATGCCGCGCAGGGCGATAAAGATTTCTTCGCGCGACAGGATGCGCCCGGCATTCGCCACCAGCAGCCATAGCAGGTCGAATTCGGCACTGGTCAACTCAATGCCGCCTTCGTGCAGCCAGGCTTCGCGCAGGGCGTTGTCCACCACCAAGGGGCCAAATTGCAGGCGACGCTGGTTTTCCACGGCAATCGGCAAGGCCGGCTCACTGCGCCGCAGCAGGGCCTGGATACGCGCCAGCAACAGGCGCGGGCGCACGGGTTTGCACACGTAATCATCAGCGCCCATGTCCAGGCCCTGCACCTGGTCCATGTCATCGGTGCGTGCAGTGAGCATCAGGATCACACCGTCATAGCGCTCGCGCACACTGCGGCAGATGCTCAGGCCATCTTCGCCGGGCAGCATCAGGTCGAGGATCACCAGGTCGGGCTGTTCGGCAATGATGCGTGCCGCCGCCAGGGCGCCGTCGCTTTCCACCGCCACCCGCAGGCCGTTGCTCTGCAAATAATCACGGGTCAACTCGGCCAATCGCTCGTCGTCCTCGACGATCAATATCTGCCAGGCTTCTTGCTCCATGCGCTACCTCGGTTCTAATTATTGTCATCTACGGGGCACACACTGCTGCCTCTATTGAAGGCCGATTGTAGCCATGCGCCAGCCCTCTGGCACAAGCCGGGAAATCCATTCGGTGATCGCATTTTTTTGTGGTAGGGTTCGCGCCCTCAAAATTCCAATCGACTGTTTTTACCTTGGAATATTCGGTGACAAACGGCGCGATCCAGTAGTACTGCGGCCTACACGGGCGTTCTACGATTCATACACATTTTACCCACAGCGTTATCCACAGGTAGTGCGTTGCTAAGCCCCCCAAAACGCATTATCTTGTACCTCGGCGCTAAAAAAACCCTACATGTAGGGTTTTAAGCGAAAAACCAAACACAGATCAGACAAGAAACTCAAGCGCTTTCTTGCTCCCGTTTGGTTGGAACCAACGCATTTTTTAAAAGCCCAAACCGCGCACGCGGATGGCAGCCGTTTTCCAGCCTCCAGGGCAGAAAGCGGTACGGGTGTTGCAGTGCTTGAAGCGAGCAACTGTCACCCACCAAGAATACGGCGAAGGGCGCCTCATGGCCCGAACCGAAGACTTCGGCATGGAAGCGGCGCGATGAGCTCCCTTCCTCCTGTCCCGAAGTTGTTATGCCAGGCCCAGGCCTGCTGTAAGTGCTTCAGGACGGAACGGTGGGCACCGTGATGGTGCCCAAATAAATATAGAATGTGGAGACAACCCCCCATGCAAACCGACACAACTCGCGAGAACCCGCAGGGCTCCGTGCCGCAGGCCGCTGATTCGAACCTGGATCTGTCCGCCACCGCACCTGGCCAACTGCGAGTGATCAAGCGTAACGGCACTGTCGTTCCTTACACCGATGACAAAATCACCGTCGCCATCACCAAAGCGTTTCTTGCAGTTGAAGGCGGCACCGCTGCTGCCTCGTCGCGCATCCATGACACCGTTGCCCGCCTGACCGAACAAGTCACTGCGACCTTCAAGCGTCGCATGCCCTCGGGCGGCACCATCCACATCGAAGAAATCCAGGACCAGGTCGAACTGGCCCTGATGCGTGCCGGCGAGCAGAAAGTTGCCCGCGACTACGTGATCTACCGTGACTCCCGCGCCAAAGAGCGCGCTGTACGCACCCCGGCTGAAGAAGCTGCCGTGCAAGCTCACCCGTCGATCCGCATCACCCTGGCTGACGGCACCTTTGCACCGCTGGACCTGGGCCGCCTGAACACCATCATCACCGAGGCCTGCGAAGGCCTGGAAGAAGTCGACGGTGACCTGATCCAGCGCGAAACCCTGAAGAACCTGTACGACGGCGTGGCCCTGACCGACGTCAACACCGCCCTGGTGATGACCGCCCGTACCCTGGTTGAACGTGAGCCGAACTACTCGTTCGTGACCGCGCGCCTGCTGATGGACACCCTGCGTGCCGAAGGCCTGGGCTTCCTGAAAGTCGCCGACAGCGCCACCCACCACGAGATGGCTGACCTGTACGCCAAGGCCCTGCCTGCCTACATCGCCAAGGGTATCGAGTTCGAATTGCTCAACCCGATCCTGGCCACCTTCGACCTGGAAAAACTCGGCAAGGCGATCAACCACGAGCGCGATCAGCAGTTCACCTACCTGGGCCTGCAGACCCTGTACGACCGTTACTTCATCCACAAGGACGGTATCCGTTTCGAACTGCCGCAAGTGTTCTTCATGCGCGTGGCCATGGGCCTGGCGATCGAAGAGAAGCACAAAGAAGACCGTGCCATCGAGTTCTACAACCTGTTGTCGTCCTTCGACTACATGTCGTCGACCCCGACCCTGTTCAACGCCGGTACCCTGCGTCCACAGCTGTCGAGCTGCTATTTGACCACCGTGCCGGATGACCTGTCGGGCATCTACCACGCGATCCACGACAACGCCATGTTGTCCAAATTCGCCGGCGGCCTGGGCAACGACTGGACCCCTGTGCGTGCACTGGGTTCGTACATCAAGGGCACCAACGGCAAGTCCCAGGGCGTTGTACCGTTCCTGAAAGTCGTGAACGACACCGCTGTAGCCGTGAACCAGGGTGGCAAGCGCAAAGGCGCTGTGTGTGCCTACCTGGAAACCTGGCACATGGACATTGAAGAGTTCATCGAGCTGCGTAAGAACACCGGTGATGACCGTCGTCGTACCCACGACATGAACACCGCCAACTGGATTCCTGACCTGTTCATGAAGCGTGTCTTCGACGACGGCCCGTGGACCCTGTTCTCGCCATCGGAAGTACCAGACCTGCACGACCTGACCGGCAAGGCCTTCGAAGAGCGTTACGAGTACTACGAAGCCCTGTCCCAGTACCCAGGCAAGATCAAGCTGTTCAAGACCATCCAGGCCAAAGACCTGTGGCGCAAAATGCTGTCCATGCTGTTTGAAACCGGCCACCCATGGCTGACCTTCAAAGACCCGTGCAACCTGCGCAGCCCGCAGCAGCACGTGGGCGTGGTCCACAGCTCGAACCTGTGCACCGAGATCACCTTGAACACCAACAAGGACGAGATCGCCGTTTGCAACCTGGGCTCGATCAACCTGCCGAACCACATCGTCAACGGCAAGCTGGACACCGCCAAGCTGGAACGCACCGTGAACACCGCCGTTCGCATGCTCGATAACGTTATCGACATCAACTACTACTCGGTACCACAGGCGCAGAACTCCAACTTCAAGCACCGTCCGGTCGGCCTGGGCATCATGGGCTTCCAGGACGCGCTGTACTTGCAGCACATTCCTTACGGTTCGGACGCTGCGGTCGAGTTCGCCGACAAGTCCATGGAAGCGGTCAGCTACTACGCCATCCAGGCTTCCTGCGACCTGGCCGACGAGCGCGGTGCCTACGAGACGTTCCAGGGTTCGCTGTGGTCCAAAGGCATCCTGCCGCTGGATTCGCAACAGATCCTGATCGAGCAACGTGGCCAGAAGTACATCGACGTTGACCTGGAAGAGTCCCTGGACTGGGCCCCGGTACGTGCCCGTGTGCAGAAAGGCATTCGTAACTCCAACATCATGGCCATCGCACCGACCGCCACCATCGCCAACATCACTGGCGTATCGCAGTCGATCGAACCGACCTACCAGAACCTGTATGTGAAATCGAACCTGTCGGGCGAATTCACCGTGATCAACCCGTACCTGGTTCGCGACCTGAAAGCTCGTGGCCTGTGGGATTCGGTCATGATCAACGACCTGAAGTACTACGACGGTTCGGTGCAGCAGATCGAGCGCATCCCGCAAGAACTCAAAGAGCTCTACGCAACTGCGTTCGAAGTGGACACCAAGTGGATCGTTGACGCCGCCAGCCGCCGTCAGAAGTGGATCGACCAGGCCCAATCGCTGAACCTGTACATCGCTGGCGCATCGGGCAAGAAGCTCGACGTGACCTACCGCATGGCTTGGTACCGCGGCCTGAAAACCACTTATTACCTCCGTGCCCTGGCCGCGACCAGCACCGAGAAGTCGACCATCAACACCGGCAAGCTGAACGCTGTTTCCAGCGGCGGCAACCACGGTGATGATTCGGTTCTCGCAGCACCAGCCGGTCCAGCGCCAGTGCCAAAGGCCTGCGCGATTGATGAGCCGGATTGCGAAGCTTGCCAATAAGCTGAGCTGATCCCGGGCTTGATTGCCCGGGATTAAAAAAACCGATAGACCCTGCTGCAGTGGGTTTATCGGTTTTTTTGTTTTTACGCTAAACGAATTCGTAGGCGTTGCCTTCCTGGGGAGCGCCGCCCCGCCCTCCCCACAACTCCACGCGCCCGCCAATCACCGCCATTGAATGGCCGCCATAGTCGACAACGCCCAGTGTGCCGCTTGCCAGCTCCAAACTCGAAGAGGCTTTGTAGAGGCCCTTCAACCCAAGCCGGTCCAGCGCCTCTTGCCCCATCTCACCGTTGTTCAAGCTTTGCATCGCATGCGCAAAACTCTGTTTTGAAGCCTCGGGATTGTCATCAAAACCATTCCCTTCCATCTGTGCACGCTTGGCACTCACCGCGTACATGAAGTTAGCGTCGGTCATCATCGAGGGGTTATCCCCCTTGAACTGCGCGTAACTGGCGGCGTACCTCAGTTCAGCCTTGGATAAATCCAGTTCGAACCCATCGCGCATCTTGACGTGATAGCCACCAGCGGTCTCATGCACCTCAGCGAAAACATCAGTGGGCTTCTGCCCAAACTTCATCATCGCCCCCTTTATCGCGGCAACCGTGACGCAATTACCATCAGGCCCCTGGCTGAATCCACTCCAGATATTGTCCGGCTTCTTGCCCGGGTTACTTGCGTCCGGCGTGTAGTTGAAATGCTTGGAGCCCTCGGTAATCGGCAGATTACTCATGGGCTCACTGCCGCCAAAATCGCTTGGATTAACCCGACCGCCATCACCGCCTCCGCCACCGCGGTCTGGCGACGGTGTGGGACGCGGTGTTGGAGACGGAGTCGCGTCATCTGCAAACAGCTCCGGAAACAGCCTCTTCAACAGCGCAAGAAAATCTGTGACCGCATCGCGCTTCAGCTGCTCAAGGATCGCTTTGAATTTTTCCTCTCCCAGCGCATTTCGCTTGTCATTGAGCTTGTCGCGCAGGTCCTGGACCGTCTGGTTTTTGGAGGTTTTCTCGGCGTCATCCAACTGCCTGAGAAGCTGCGTGACCGCCTCTTTATCGGCATCGAACGCATCCCGGTTGCCCTCTGATCGGCTGACGCCATTCAGGTACTGCCCTGCCCACCCAACGCCATAACGCACACCTCCAGCCCCTTGGCCGGACATCGACGAACTTCCCATACCGAGCCACCTTGTGATCGAACACGTTGAGGCTTGATGAGTGGGAAGAACCGTGTGGCCGGTTCCAACACGGGCCTGTCGGCTGTAATCAGGCGAGAGGTGGGAATATTCCCCGATGCCAAATGGCAGGCAAAAAAAAGCCCCTCGATCGAGGGGCTTTTGTTGCGCGTGCGCGTCAGGCCAACAGCATCAGGTCATCTGAATGATGGTCTGCATGATGGTGCTCTGAGTGGAGATGGTCTTGGCGTTCGCCTGATAGTTGCTCTGGGCCTTGATCAGGTCCACCAGCTCGTTGGTCAGGTTGACGTTGGAGTTCTCCAGGGATTTGGACACGATCGAACCCAGGGTACCGGCTTGCGGGGTGTCGTAACCCGGCTGGCCCGATGCATAGGTTTCTTTCCAAGTGGTGCCGCCCGCCGGCTGCAGGCCTTGTTCGTTGTTGAAGCTGGCCAGGGAAAGCTGGCCGATGGACTTGCTCTGCTGGTTGCTGAAGGTGGCGAACAACACGCCGTTACCGTCAATGTTCAGGCCGGTGATCTGGCCGGTGGCGTAGCCATCGGTGACCGGTGGGTTACGGTAGGTGGCCGAGTTGTACTGGGTGATGTTGCTCATGTTGATGGCAATCCCACCTGGGTTGGCGTTCGCACCGTTTTGGGTCCACACACCGTCGGTCACTGTGCCTGGCACCCAGCCGGTCAGCTGCAAGGTGGTGCTGGAAGTGGTGCCCGTGACAATCCCGGTGAGCTTGCCGGAACCGTCGAAGCTCAACGTCGAGGCGACCGGCGGCGTCGAGCCTGTGCCGGTAGGCGCCGAACCGTCAGGGTTACGGCCATCGATCAGGGTGTAGGATTTCCAGGTGTTGGAATCTGTTTTCACCAGGTATTGCACCATTGGGTGGGCGTTGCCCTGGGTGTCATACAAGGTGGTGTTGTATTGGGTGCTGAAGGTGGTGGAGTCCGTTGGATCAAACGGCTTGGTCGTCTGATCGATCACCGGCGAAGACGAGTTCAGGTTACTGGTGGAATCGACTTTGGTGGACGCCTTGGGCGGCAGGTTCGACAGGTTCAGTTGCAGGTCGGTCAGCGCGCCCTTGATGATGTTGCCGTCGGCGTCCGCCGCGTAGCCTTGCAGGCGCGAGGTGCCGGTGTTGTTGGTGATGTAGCCATCCTTATCCGAACGGAAGGCACCGCTGCGGGTGTATTCCAGCGAGCCGTCACTGCCCTTCTGAACGAAGAAGCCGCCGCCCTGGATCGCCATGTCCAGCAGACCACCGGTGTTGTTGACGTCACCCTGGGTGAACTGCTGGGAAACGGCTGCCAGGTTCACACCACTGCCGACACTGTTCTGGCCGGTGCCCAGCTTGGACGCGGCGTAGATGTCCGAGAACTCGGCACGGGACGACTTGAAGCCCGTGGTCGCGACGTTGGCGATGTTGTTGCCGGTCACGTCCAGTTGTTTGTTGGCCGCATAGAGGCCGCTAAGGCCGATGTTAAAAGACATGTTTCTCTCCTTCTGCCGTATTTAGCCGGCTCTATGTACCGATAGTCTGAATTTGCGACAGCTTGACGCTGCCCATGCCGCCGGCAAGGTTGAGCAGCATTTCGCCGCCGGTCTGGCTCAACGTCACGCTGGTCACTGTTGCCGGCAGCGAGGTCAACAAGGCAACCGAGTCGCCCGTATCATTTTTGGTGCTGGCCGCGAAGGTATAAGTCCCGGCGGGCGCGACCTCGCCGTTATCGTCCTTGCCATCCCAGATAAAGCTCGAATCACCGGCGCTTTGGGCGCCCATGTCGAGGGTGCGGACCACGTTGCCGTCCTTGTCGGTGATCTTCACGGAGACGTTGCCCGTCGCCGCGGTCACCGCCACCGAGCCGGTCATGCTCTTGCTGGTGTCAACCATGGCCTTGTCGGTCTGGGTGATGATCGAACGCCCGACCATCGACGACGCCTGCAGCGCTTGCGAGGAGCTGAAGTTGCTGGAGATCGCATTCACCGAGTCGTTCAGGGTGTTGATGCCTTCCAGGCTACTGAACTGAGCCAGCTGGGCCACGAAGGCGCCGTTGTCCTGTGGCGACAGCGGGTCCTGGTTTTTCAGCTGGGTTACCAGCAGCTGCAGGAATGCATCTTTACCCAGCGCCTGGTTACCGGTGGCCGCCGTGGCCACCGAAGCGAGGCCGCTGTTGTCCGTCGAGGTCTTGACCTTGGAGTTGAAAAGGTCCTGAACCGGCGTGTTGGTTGTCGTAGAAGTGCTATCAACAATGGCCATTATTTGGCGCCCCTTATCACTGACCCAGGGTCAGGACCTTCTGCATCATGGTTTTGGCGGTGTTCATCATTTCCGCGTTGGTTTGGAACGAGCGGCTGGCGGAAATCATGTCGGCCATTTCCTCGACCACGTTGACGTTGGGGTAGTACACGTAACCCTTTTCGTTCGCGGCGGGATGGTTGGGTTCGTAGCGGGCTTCCAGATTGCTCTGGTCTTCGACCACGCCAAGCACCTGCACGCCCTGGCCTGCGGCGTCCTGGTTCTGGAACAGCGAGTCGCCGCTACCGCTCTGGCCACTTTGGCCGTCCTGAAACATGGTGGCGAACACCGGGTGACGGGCACGGTAGGTCTGGTCAATGCTCGAAGACACGGTCTCGGCGTTGGCGATGTTACTGGCGACGGTGTTCAGGCGCGTGGTCTGCGCGCTCATGCCACTGCCGGCAATATTGAAAACACTGGCTAAGGACATGGCTTACTCTCCACGCAGGGCTGACATCAGCCCTTTGAATTTGCTGTTGAGCAGGGTGAAGCTGGCCTGGAAGTTCACCGAGTTTTCGGCGTAGGCCGATTGCTCCAGCTGGGCGTCGACGGTGTTCTGGTCGATCGATGGCTGCATCGGCGTGCGATACAGCAACGACTCGTCACCATTGCTCAAGCCTTGCGCTTCAATATGACGGCTGTTGGTCATGTTCAAGGCGAAGGTGCCGTTCTTGGTCTTGTCCTGCTGTGCGGCGAGCACGGCAGAGAAGTCCAGGTCCCGAGCCTTGTAGTTCGGGGTGTCGGCGTTGGCAATGTTGTTGGCCAGGACTTCGGCACGCTGGGCGCGGAAGCCCAGGGCTTGTTCGTGGATACCGAGCGCTTTATCGAAGCTGATGCTCATGGCGGAAACCTTTAGGCTGACCTGCTTTTCGTAACAGGGTCATAGCAAGGCGCATGCCAATTCCATCTTGGCCCGTAATTCAAGGGTTTGCGGGAAGTTTGCCGGTGGTAATGCCAGAAAAGCGGCAACGGCCTTCCGCGTGGCGCCAGTAAAGCGGCAATACCGGTTGCCGCTTTTATGCAAACTGCCGGCAGTGACACGGCTGCTTGGACGACAGGTTCAGCAGGCAGCCCTTCAATGCAACGGCCTGAATACTGAATATTGCGTCGCCTGGGCTTGAACCCTGCCGAATCGCGCGCATAAAAAACGGGAGGCCTTTGCGGGCCTCCCGTTTTTTAATGCTCATGTGCCCATCACTTGGCCTGGTAAATGATACCGGGACTGCACTGCACCATCTGGTAATGATCCGGCAACCCGTTCAGCGCCTCGGACGCACCGAGGAACAGGTACCCACCACGCTTGAGCGTGCCGTGGATGCGCAACAGGATGTCTTTCTTCACTTCGGCCGAGAAATAGATCAGCACGTTGCGGCAGAACACCATGTCGAACTTGCCCAGGCTGGCGTAGCTGTCGAGCAGGTTGAACGAACGAAACTCCACCCGGCTCTTGATCGGTGCCTTGACTGCCCAGCGCCCCGCCCCTTTGGGGTCGAAGTAACGCTGCAGGCGCTCCTGAGACAAACCACGGCCCAGGGCCAGGCTGTCGTACTCGCCGGTCTTGCAATTGGTGAGCATGGTGCCGGACAAGTCAGTGGCGACAATCTGCGCCCCGGCCTTCAACTGGCCCATGTTCGTGCGCTCGAATTCGTCGATGGACATCGAGATCGAGTACGGTTCCTGCCCCGAGGAGCAAGCGGCCGACCAGATACGCAAGCGCTGGCCCGGGCTGGCCTTGATGGCCTCCGGCAGCACTTTGTTCTTGAGCACTTCGAAGGGGTAGGTATCCCGAAACCACAGGGTTTCGTTGGTGGTCATGGCATCCACCACCATTTCCTTGAGCCCGCTGCGCGGCTGGCCCTGAATGCGCTGGACCAACTCGCCCAGCGACTTGATGCCCTGCTGCTCCATCAGTTTGTTGAGGCGGCTGGATACCAGGTACTGCTTGTTTTCACCGAGCAATATGCCACAGGCTTTTTCCAGGAAGACCCGGAACTGTTCGAAATCCAAATTACCCGTAGACAATGATACCGCCTCTTAAATCGTGTGACCGCCAGGGGAACTCCCCTTAGCCGTGATCTGCTGCCTTGATCCGGTCGACTACCCGGGATGCCAGGTCATCAGGGCGGAATTTGGCCAGAAAGTCATCGGCACCGACCTTCTTGACCATCGCCTGATTGAATACGCCCGACAACGAAGTATGCAGGATGATATGCAATTTTTGCATGCGTGGATCGTTGCGTATTTCGGCCGTGAGCGTGTAGCCATCCATTTCCGGCATCTCGATGTCGGAGATCATCATCAAAAATTCTTCTTCCGGCTTCTTGCCTTCATCCACCAGCTTGCGCAGGTAATCCAGGGCCTGGCGACCGTCGTTGAGGGCCACCACTTCCACGCCGACGGTCTGCAGGCAACGGGTCACCTGCTTGCGCGCGACCGAGGAGTCGTCCACGGTCAGCACGCGCAGCGAGATTGCCTTGTGCGCCGTTTCGGCGTCGACGACGCCTACCGAAATCGATTCGGAGGTCGGTGCCACTTCCGCGAGGATCTTCTCCACGTCGATGATTTCCACCAACTGGTTATCAACCCGTGTCACCGCCGTCAGGTAGTGATCGCGCCCCGTGCCCTTGGGCGGCGGGTGGATCTCCTCCCAGTTCATGTTGACGATGCGTTCTACCGAGCGCACCAGGAAACCCTGGGTCTTGGTGTTGTATTCGGTAATGATCACGAACGGATTCTGACGGTCCTGCAGCCCCGCAGAGCCGGTGGCCAAGGCCAGGTCAAGAATGGGAATGGTCGCACCACGAATGTTGGCCACGCCACACACCACCGGACTGGACTTGGGCATGATCGTCAGTTTGGGACACTGCAGCACTTCCCGCACTTTAAACACGTTGATGCCGTACAGCTGCTTGCCGTCCAGGCGAAAAAGCAACAACTCCAGGCGATTCTGCCCTACCAGCTGTGTGCGCTGGTTTACTGAATCCATTACTCCTGCCATGCCCAGACTCCTACGCAAAAACCTTAGGGGTACGACGCGTACCCAACACTAAACGGCACGAGCTTTGCTATTTATTGATTTATGAACCTTAAAACGACAGTTTCCCGACGCATCCCACGCTACCGCAGAGTTGTCTGCGTCTGGCTGGCGTTGCTTGCCTTGGGCACGGGCACCATGGCCCGTGCAGATAATGTCACCCTGCCTGATCTCCTTATCGGCGTCACTCAAGGCTTTCTTGAATTCACTGTAGAAGATTATCTGGCGACCACGCAGACGCCGGGACGTTATGAAATTCAGGTGAACCAGTTGGACCCGCGCCTGCGCATGCCCATGTGCGACAAGGAATTGACAGCCACCCTGGAAAGCCCCGCCCAGCCCATCGGCCGCGTGACGGTCAAAGTACGCTGCGACGGCGCCTCGCCCTGGACTGTGTTCGTCCCGGCGCAGGTCAAACTGTTTCGTGATGTAGTGGTTGTCACACGCCCGCTCAAACGGACGGGCATCATCGGGTTTGAAGACGTTGCCTTGCGTGAGCGGGATATCAGCTCGATCAGCCAGGGTTATCTCACCTCTGTGGACCAAGCCGTCGGGCAAAAACTTACCCGACCAATGGTCACCGACCAGGTGATTACGCTGGTGCATCTGGAACAGGCTGAAGTGATTCGCAAGGGCGACCAGGTGGTGATTTCCGCCAGCAGCGGCGGGCTGACGGTAAAGATGCCCGGCGAGGCGCTGTCCAATGGCGGCATGAGCGAACAGATCCGGGTCAAGAACCTCAATTCCAATCGCGTGATCAAGGCACAGGTGATGGCGCCAGGCCAAGTCGAGGTCGCTTTATAGATCACTGGTATCAAACGCCAGCTTTTCCTACACTGTGCTCTGGATGTCGACCTGTACAGGTTTATTGTCAATCGAGCCTAAAGTTTGTCCGGGTATGGCCGAAAACATGGCAAGCGTCCAAATACCCAGAGGTTTTTTTATCATGGTCATCGATTTCAGTCGTTTGAATAACACCCCGGCATTGCCCGGCAATACGCGCACCAGCGGTGCCAAGGACAGCGTAGAAGCCAAGGCCCAGCCAGCGCCCGCCAAGACCGAACAGGCCAGCGCCAGCCAAAGCGGGGAATCGGTTCACCTGAGCAATGAGGCTCAACAGTTGCAAAAGGTCACTGACTCGCTGCGCGACCAGCCGGTTGTCAATAAAGCCCGTGTGGCCGAATTGAAACAGGCCGTCGCCGATGGCAGCTATAAAGTCGACAGCAGCCGTGTAGCCAGCAAGCTGCTTAACTTCGAAGCCGAGCGCTAGGCAAAGGCCTGCGCAGGGCTTTTGGACGCTTAAAACCCAAGGCCAGCCATGCACCACGACGAACATTTGCTTCAACTGATCATTGATGATCTGGCGCCGACGCAACATTTGCTCGAGCTGCTAAAGGAAGAGTCCCTGGCCCTGTACGGCCGGGACATGCGCTTGCTGGAAGAAATTCTGGCGCGCAAGCAGTCGCTGATTGTGCTGCTTGAACAGCACGGCAAAAAGCGCAGCGAAATTCTTCTCAGCCTGGGCCTCCCGGCTGATCACGACGGCCTCGCACAATTGGCCAGCCACTCTTCGGTTGGCGATCAGTTGCTGGCGCAGAGCACCGCACTTAATCAATTACTTGCCCAGTGCCAGGAAGCCAACCTGCTCAACGGTCAGTCGATCCAGCTGCAGCAAGCGACGACGGCCAACCAGTTGCGCATCCTTCACGGCGGAGAACCCCCGGCGCTGTATAACGCCCAGGGTTCCACCTCGCGTCTGGTCAAGCCAAGCACCCGCAGCCAAGCCTGACAGTGGTTTACAGCGCGCCCTATCCAAGGCGCGCAACATGCTGGCAAAATGCCGGTTCTTGCGTGTAGTCGTATTTTGTCTGGAGATGGAAGAACCGTGTTCAACGCCCTTAATGCGGAAGATGCTCCGCAGCCACCCAAGGTGCTCACCACGCCTCTGGAAATCGCCAGCACATTACGGATGCTGCAAGAAAGCCATGATCCACTGATCATCACTTTCCATGAACGCAGCCAGCGCTTTCAAAGCTACCTGGTAGACGTTGACCGGGACAGCAAGGCGCTGATCCTGGACGAAATGATTCCGCGTGACGGTGAACGCTACCTCGAGAATGGCGAACCCTTTCGTATCGAAGGTTTCCACGATGGCGTACGCGTCGCCTGGGAAAGCAACGGCACACTGACCATCAGTGAAAAAGACGGCCACCGCATCTACACCGGCAGCATGCCCGACGAGGTGGTTTACCACCAACGCCGCAATGCCTTTCGCGCGGCGTTGAAGCTGGCGCAACTGGTCAGCATCGAACTGGGCGGCGAGAAGCTCAAGGCACCGATCAGCGGCAAGCTTCTGGACATCTCCGCCACCGGCTGCAAATTGCGCTTTGAAGGCGACATTTCCGAGCGCCTGCAACTGGGCCAGGTCTATGACCGCTTTATTGCCGCCCTGCCCTTTGGCAGCATGACCACCTCTGTCGAGCTGCGTTACTTGCACTTCGAAGACAAGATCAACACCACCTTCGCCGGCGTGCGCTTTCACAACATGAGCGGGCTGGTGCAGCGCCAGGTGGAGCGGTTTGTATATCAGCTGCAGCGCGAGGCGCGACGCTTTGACAAAGACGACGATCTTTAAGCGTTAAGGATCGCGACAAAAAAACGGGCAGACCCTGATGGGATCTGCCCGTTTTTGCATTCAGGGGCGCGCCCTGCTCAAGTCGTGAGGATGCTCCTCCGGCCCCAGAGGTTCCGGCGGCCCTTCGAAGGCTGGCTCGTCTGCCGGCGGCTGTGGATCAGTGTCAGGCTCAGGATCCGGCACGGTAGTCTGCATCTGCTCCTGCACCACCGCCTCATCCACCCGAGGGTCCAGGCATGCCACCAGCGGCGAGCTGGACATGCTGTCAGGCATTGCCACGTGGTGCAGCGGCGCATCGTCCACTTGGTGCAGGTTGGTGACCGCCTTCGGCCGGATACGCCACACCAGAATCAACGCACACAGGCTGAAAAACGCATACAGCATATGACTGCCGAACAGCTTCATGACCACGCCCGCCAGCAATGGCCCGACACTGGCGCCGATGCCGTAGGTGACCAGCAACATCGCGGTCAGCGACACCCGCCGATCACCCTCGACGTGGTCATTGGAAAACGCCACCGCCAACGGATACAGGCAGAACTGCACCAGGGAACACAAGAACCCGGCCACGAACAGCACTTCCAGAGGCACCTTGGTCAGCAGCGCCAATGGCAACGCTGCCACCGCCAGGCATAAGGCAAAACACCGAATCAGCAAGGCGCGATCATAGCGGTCTGAGAGCCAGCCCAAAGGCCACTGCACCACTAGCCCGGCGAAAATGCAGCTACCCATGAACAGACCCACTTGCTCGGTGGTCAGGCCTTGCTGCGAAGCATAGAGCGGTGCCAGACCATAGAACGAACCTACGATCAGCCCTGCGCCCAGCACAGTACTAAGCGACTGAGGCACGCGCTTTATAAAGAAGCGCGGCTCCATCGGCGCAGGATGCAAAGGCGCCGGGTGAATGCGCCGGGTCATGGCGACCGGCACCAGGCAAAGGGCGAAGCACAGCGCGACCAACATCAGCAGCTCGAGGCCGAGCTCCGGATGCATCACCAGGATCAGTTGACCCAGCACCAGCCCGAGGTAGGAGGCAATCATATAACCGCTGAATACCACGCCACGCTGCTTGGCGTCCGCCTGCTCATTGAGCCAGCTCTCGATGACCATGTACTGGCACATCATCCCCAGGCCCACGATCATCCGCAGTACGATCCAGGCGGGCAGCCAGTTGATCAGGCCATGGCCCAAAACGGCTGCCCCGACAATCCCGGCACACGTGGCATAGGCGCGAATATGCCCGACACGGGCGATCAGGCGGTGCCCGATCTTGCCGCCCAACACCAGGCCAAAGTAGTTAGCCGCCATCAGCGCACCCACCCACAGGCTGTCGACGTGGTCGGCTGCCAGGCGCAAGGCAAGGTAGGTGCTGAGCAGGCCGGACCCGATCAACATCATCAAGGAGGCGAAATAAAGGGCTCGAAAAGATTTCCAGATCTGGCGCATCGGCGTTCCGAGCGGCTCCTTGCAGTGAGAGTCAGGGCTATCGGCATGATAGTCCGGGGTTGCCGGGTCCGGACAGGCGATATCGGCTGTATCCGGGGAATATTTTGCATATGGCTCAGACGCTGCCTGGCCATGTGCAAGGTACACAGTTTGCGATAAATACACCGCGCACCTGCTGTGAACCCTCAACGGCTGCAAGGTTCGACCGGTGTTCACCAAGCGCGCACAAAAAAGCCCCGCCAGAGCGCTCTGGACGGGGCTTTTTCACAGGTGCTGAATCTGGTGTCCCAGGGCCGGTTCGAACGGCCAACCTTCCCCTTAGGAGGGGGATGCTCTATCCAATTGAGCTACTGGGACAAAATGACAGCCACCGGACAAGAGGCGCGGCGACGGACGGCGTGCATGTTAACGGCCGAGGTAGGTTTTGTCATGTCGTCCGTTGGCTTTTTGAGCGTAGGCCTGTCCTTGTTCTGCAGAGCGCGGTTTGAACCCGTAAAACCGGGAGATCCATCACCGTCGTGCAAAATGCACTCCCCCAAAATGCCAGCATTGCAAATTGCAACCTTACGGGCCGTTAAAGTAGACTTAAACCACTGATTTTATTGAAATAATAGTTTGGCACGAGACCTGCAATACTTCTCCTACAAAACCTAACCAGCCACGGCGTTAAGCGGAGAACATGACCATGAACAGTGCCCTTCTGTTAGCCCTCAACACCGTAGCCCTTGCTGCATTGGTGACTTTCCATTTTCAATCGACTGGCAGCAATGATCCCGCACAGATCAGCCAGGCGGTGCCGCACCATTTGCAACAACGCCCGCAATTGGCGGTGATGACGCCCAACGCACAATCGCCGGTACGCCTGACCCAGGGCAGTCAGGCCGCGCCAGCATCTGAACACTGGGTTTTCTGAGGGATCGCGAATGACTAAATCTGCCTGGCTGTTTTTGTGCCTGACCGTTGCAACCGGCATCGCAGGCCTTGGCGCCGATGCCCAAGATACGCAAACCACCGCTTTTGTTGCTGCCGGTGTATGTGCAAGCCTTCTGCTGCTGACGCTCATCGTGGGCCGCAGAATCAAATTCGACCCCGTCTTACGCTGATCCCTCCCTCCTGCTTGTCCCCCTACCTTATGTCGCCTCGTGCTAGTAAATCGGCAAATTGCCACTAGTCTTAAACGCGAGGGCAAAAGGCCATATTGCTATAGGATGTGCGGCCTCAAACCCCGCCGTGGCCTGGACTTGCGAGAAGTTCCTTTGCGGAATCACTCGTTGAAAAGTTTTCAAACCAGTCCGCAAAAATGCAAATGAGTGCTGGCATAAAGCCTTTAGGCAGTTCAATATTTGTCACAGAATTGACGCCAAGGAACTGTCAAATCTGAGGCATGATGCGGCCTCTTTGTAATTCGGGTTGAACTTTGGTCGTGAGCCTTGTCTTAACACTCATCTTGCGGCCAATTCCAAAAACCGCTCCCCTGAACTAACCGGTTAAATATATGCGCCCATTGAAACAGGCAATTTATTCCAGCCGTACGGCTGACAAGTTCGTCGTACGTCTGCCAGACGGAATGCGGGAACGCATTGCCGAGGTGGCTCGCAATCATCACCGCAGCATGAACTCCGAAATCATCGCGCGCCTGGAACAGAGCCTTATTCAGGAAGGTGCGCTGGGCGAAGAGTTGAGCATGCGCCTGGACAGCCCTGAGCTGTCACTGCACGAACGCGAACTGCTGCAGCGTTTTCGTCAGCTCTCCCACCGCCAGCAAAATGCTCTCGTCTCGCTTATTGCGCACGACGTTGAGGCGGCCGCAGAAGCCAATTGATCTGCAGTTGAAAGCCGAAGCCAGCCATGTGCTGGCTTTTTTTTGCCTGCGATTTGATAAAGGAGTGCCGGGAACAGACGGCAAAGCGGGAGCAGATGCGCTCCCGCTGAGGGGGATCAGAGCAGAAAGATCGTCGCCAGACCCAGGAAGATGAAGAAGCCGCCGCTGTCGGTCATGGCAGTGATCATCACACTGGCCCCCATCGCCGGATCACGCCCAAGGCGCGCCAGGGTCATGGGGATCAAAACCCCCATCAACGCCGCCAGTAGCAGGTTGAGGGTCATGGCGGCGGTCATCACGACGCCAAGCGACCAACTGCCATACAGCAAGTAAGCCACCACGCCGATCACGCCACCCCACACCAGGCCATTGATCAGGCCCACGGCCAGCTCTTTGCGCAGCAGGCGTGAGGAATTGGCCGTACTCACCTGATCCAGCGCCATCGCACGCACGATCATGGTGATCGTCTGGTTACCGGAGTTGCCGCCGATACCCGCCACAATCGGCATCAGCGCCGCCAAGGCCACCAGCTTCTCGATCGAACCTTCAAACAGCCCGATCACGCGCGAGGCGATAAAGGCTGTGATCAGGTTGATCGCCAGCCAGGCCCAACGGTTATGCAGAGAGCGCCAGACCGACGCAAAAATGTCTTCCTCTTCACGCAAACCGGCCATGTTGAGGACTTCGGTTTCACTTTCTTCACGAATCAGGTCGACCATTTCGTCGATGGTCAAACGGCCAATCAGCTTGCCGTTCTTGTCGACCACCGGCGCCGAGATCAAGTCGTAACGCTCAAACGCCTGCGCCGCCTCGTAGGCGTCCTCATCCGGGTGAAAGCTCACGGTGTCGCTGGCCATCAAATCCGCAACTTTCTTATCCGGATCATTTACCAGCAGACGCTTGATTGGCAGCACGCCCTTGAGAATGCCTTCGTAGTCGACCACAAACAATTTGTCGGTGTGACCAGGCAACTCTTTCAGGCGACGCAGATAACGCAGTACCACTTCCAGGCTGACGTCTTCGCGGATGGTGACCATCTCGAAGTCCATCAATGCGCCGACCTGATCCTCGTCGTAGGACAGCGCGGAGCGCACTCGCTCACGCTGCTGGCTGTCGAGCGCTTCCATCAGCTCATGGACAACATCACGGGGCAGCTCGGGGGCCAGGTCGGCCAGTTCGTCGGCGTCCATCTCCCTGGCTGCTGCCAGGAGCTCATGATCGTCCATGTCGGCGATCAGGGTTTCACGGACCGAGTCGGATACCTCGAGGAGAATATCGCCGTCGCGGTCGGCCTTCACCAACTGCCACAGGGTCAGTCGATCATCCAGCGGCAAGGCTTCGAGGATATAGGCAACGTCGGCGGAGTGCAGGTCATCGAGCTTGCGTTGCAGCTCGACGAGGTTCTGCCGGTGCACCAGGTTTTCGACGCGGTCGTGATGCGGACCTTCCTGGCGGTGCGTGAGGTCTTCGACCACGCGCTGGCGCTGCAGCAGCTCGATGACTTGAGCCAGGCGATCCTGCAGGCTGTCTTGCGTTTTCTTTACTTCTACTTCGGTCATAGGCGAACTCCACTCCCAGCAGCGGGGCACGCCGGAAGGATCAATCAGTCAATTCATGATTGGTAAAACGGGGTACTAAGTAACTACTGGGTAAGTCCATGGAGGTATTCCACAAGCCCCGGCGGGGCTGACGGGCGCAATGATACACCTTGCGTCGGTTTTAAACGTTAAAAAACTGGAAAGAACAAGCGCTTGCGAGCCAAAGCTGAGCTTTGGCTGCATCTATGAACTGCGACGACGCAGCGGATAAGGAAAACACATGGCGCGGGAGAAAAAGATAAAATCCCACACAAACCCCAGACGGCAAAAAGCCCGCACTAGGCGGGCTTTTTGTTTGTATGGTGCACTCGACAGGATTCGAACCTGTGACCGCTCGGTTCGTAGCCGAGTACTCTATCCAGCTGAGCTACGAGTGCAGATTGTGTTTTTAGACCAGATCACAACTGGTTGAAGCCGAGTCACCTGCATCGCTGCAACTGACTCTTAAATGGTGCACTCGACAGGATTCGAACCTGTGACCGCTCGGTTCGTAGCCGAGTACTCTATCCAGCTGAGCTACGAGTGCATTTGTTGCCGCGCATTATAGGCCGTTCAATCTCTATGTAAAGCTATTTTTTCGAGTAATTTCAACAACTTACCGAAAAAACCAGATTGCAACGTACTAAGCAAATAATGGCGGAGAACGGGGGATTCGAACCCCCGACACCCTTTTGAGGTGTACTCCCTTAGCAGGGGAGCGCCTTCGGCCACTCGGCCAGCTCTCCGCAACACGGGGCGTATATTAACCACGTTCATCCCCGTTTGCAAACATAAAAAACGATAAAAATTAAAGGCTTGGTTCTTCGTCCTTCTCTTTCTTGATCCGCAGGTAAATTTCCTCGCGGTGGACCGCTACCTCTTTCGGAGCGTTAACCCCGATACGTACTTGATTGCCTTTGACGCCGAGCACGGTCACGGTGATTTCGCCATCACCGATAATCAGGCTTTCTGCGCACCGACGAGTCAGAATCAGCATACCTTTCTCCTCACGCATTTCAGTTCAGGAACAACAGTCTGCAAAAAAAAGGCGTTCGACCTACGACATGAAAGCCGTAGCCCTAACGGCCTAAGTATTGTCGAGCACACGCAAAAGACCATGCGCCCCACAAAAAAATGAAAGGCGCGGTAAACCGCGCCTTCCTGGCATCGCATCACTCGCCCTGTCGGGCCGGAGCGTCCAGCTCAAAAGCGGTATGCAGCGCGCGCACAGCCAGTTCCAGGTACTTCTCTTCGATCACCACCGAGACTTTGATTTCCGAGGTGGAGATCATCTGGATGTTGATGCTTTCCTTGGCCAGCGCCTCAAACATGCGGCTGGCAACGCCGGCATGGGAACGCATGCCCACGCCCACGATCGACACCTTGGCAATCTTGGTATCGCCGACCACTTCACGGGCGCCAATCTCGCTCGCGGTGTTCTGCAGGATTCGCTCCGCCGCATCGTACTCGTTACGGTGCACGGTGAAGGTGAAATCGGTGGTGTTATCGTGCGAAACGTTCTGCACGATCATGTCGACTTCAATGTTCGCGCCACTGATAGGACCGAGGATCTTGAAGGCCACGCCCGGAGTATCCGGCACGCCACGGATCGTCAGCTTGGCTTCATCGCGGTTGAAAGCGATGCCGGAAATGATCGGCTGTTCCATGGATTCCTCTTCATCAATAGTAATGAGGGTGCCCGGACCCTCTTTGAAGCTGTGCAATACGCGCAGCGGAACGTTGTACTTGCCGGCGAACTCCACCGCGCGGATCTGCAGCACCTTGGAACCGAGACTGGCCATTTCCAGCATCTCTTCAAAGGTGATCTTGTCCAGGCGCTGGGCCACGGACACCACACGCGGGTCGGTGGTGTAGACGCCGTCCACATCGGTATAGATCTGGCATTCGTCAGCCTTGAGGGCCGCTGCCAGCGCTACGCCGGTGGTGTCTGAACCGCCACGCCCCAGGGTCGTGATGTTGCCCTGCTCGTCCACACCCTGGAAACCGGCTACAACTACCACGCGCCCGGCTTTGAGATCTGTGCGGATTTTCTGATCATCAATCTGCAGGATGCGCGCCTTGGTATGTGCGCTGTCGGTCAGGATGCGCACCTGGCTGCCAGTGTAGGACACCGCCGGCACACCACGCTTGTTCAGCGCCATGGCCAACAGGGCAATAGTGACCTGTTCACCGGTGGACACGATCACATCCAGCTCACGCGGCAGCGGCTGTTGATCACCGCTGATCGCCTTGGCCAGATCGATCAGGCGATTGGTCTCGCCGCTCATGGCCGACAGCACCACTACCAGGTCGTCGCCGGCGTCGCGGAATTTCTTAACCTTGTCGGCGACCTGCTCGATTCTTTCGACAGAACCGACCGAGGTGCCTCCGAATTTCTGTACGATCAAAGCCATTTCTAAGCCGCCTCAGCCCGTAAAGGGGCGCCCAATAAACAAATCTTCCAGCAGCTGAGCAAGCCCATGACTAGACCATGGGCTCATTAACAGTGCCTTAAATACCGGCCTCGACAAACGGCACGGTCAGGTCCAGGGCCGCGTCCAGGGCACCAGCGTCTACACCACCGCCTTGCGCCATGTCCGGACGACCACCGCCCTTCCCGCCCACTGCCGCGGCGGCTTGCTTCATCAAATCACCAGCCTTGAGTTGGCCAGTCAGGTCTTTGGTTACACCGGCAACCAGAACGACCTTATCCTCATGGACACTGCCGAGCAGGATCACTGCGCGGCCGAGCTTGTTCTTCAACTGATCGACCAAGGCCAACAGCGCCTTGCCGTCCTGACCATCCAGGCGCACGGCCAGGACCTTCACGCCCTTGACGTCCAGGGCAGAGGCCGACAGATCGTCGCCCGCTGCGCTGGCCGCCTTGGCCTGCAACTGCTCCAGCTGTTTTTCCAGCTGGCGGTTGCGCTCCAGCACACCAGAGAGCTTGTCGATCAGGTTGTCGCGGCTGCCCTTGACCAGGCTGGCCGCTTCCTTGAGTTGTTCTTCAGCCGCATTGAGGTAGGCCAGGGCCGCAGCACCGGTGACCGCTTCAATACGGCGTACACCCGAGGCCACACCGCCCTCACTGATGATTTTCAGCAGACCGATGTCGCCGGTACGGTTGGCGTGGATACCGCCACACAGCTCCACCGAGAAGCTGCCGCCCATGCTCAGTACGCGTACTTCGTCGCCATACTTCTCGCCAAACAGCGCCATGGCGCCTTTGTTCCTGGCGGTTTCGATGTCGGTTTCTTCGGTTTCCACCGGGGTATTCTTGCGAATTTCGGCGTTGACGATGTCTTCCAGCGCCTTGATCTGCTCAGGCTTGATCGCTTCAAAGTGGCTGAAGTCGAAACGCAGGCGCTGGCTATCAACCAACGACCCCTTCTGCTGCACGTGCTCACCCAACACCTGACGCAACGCGGCGTGCAGCAAGTGAGTGGCGGAGTGATTCAAAGCAGTTGCATGCCGCACGTCGGCATCCACTTGAGTGTCTACCGGCGCGCCGACGGTCAAGTTGCCCAACACCAACACACCGTGGTGCAGGAATGCGCCGCCGGTCTTGGTGGTATCGCGCACCTCAAAACGACCGGACGTCGAGCTCAGGTAGCCGCAATCGCCCACCTGGCCACCGGATTCGGCGTAGAACGGCGTCTGGTCCAGGACCACAACAGCCTCTTCGCCTTCATTGAGCACGTCGACCGATTTGCCGTCTTTATAAATGGCCACGATCTTCGCCGCGCCAACGGTCGCCTTGTAGCCGATGAACTCGGTAGGCACGTCAACCTTGACCAGCGTGTTGTAGTCCAGACCAAAGGAGCTGGCAGAGCGAGCGCGCACGCGCTGGGCTTCCATCTCACGCTCAAAACCCGCTTCATCGACGGTCAGCTCGCGCTCGCGGGCGATGTCGGCAGTCAGGTCCATAGGGAAACCGTAGGTGTCGTACAGCTTGAACACCACGTCGCCCGGCACCACGGTGCCTTTGAGCTCGGCCAGGTCCTGCTCCAGAATCTTCAGGCCGTGTTCCAGGGTCTTGGAGAACTGCTCTTCTTCAGCCTTGAGCACGCGCTCGATGTTGGCCTGCTGTTGCTTGAGTTCCGGGAAGGCATCGCCCATCTCGGCCACCAGCGCTGCAACGATCTTGTAGAAGAAGCTGCCGCTGGCGCCCAGCTTGTTACCGTGACGGCAGGCGCGACGGATGATCCGGCGCAGCACATAGCCGCGGCCTTCGTTCGATGGCAGTACGCCGTCGGCGATCAGGAAGCTGCAGGAACGGATGTGGTCAGACACCACCTTGAGCGAAGACTGGCCTTCGTTGGCGCAGCCGATGGCGGCGGCCGAAGCGCTCAGCAGGTTGGTGAACAGGTCGATCTCGTAGTTGGAGTGAACGTGCTGCATCACCGCACTGATCCGCTCCAGGCCCATGCCGGTGTCGACCGACGGGGCTGGCAGCGGATGCAACACGCCATCGGCGGTGCGGTTGAACTGCATGAACACGTTGTTCCAGATCTCGATGTAACGGTCGCCATCTTCTTCCGGCGAGCCCGGTGGGCCGCCCCAGATGTCGGCGCCGTGATCGTAGAAAATCTCGGTGCACGGGCCGCATGGGCCGGTATCGCCCATGGTCCAGAAGTTATCGGAGGCGTAAGGCGCGCCCTTGTTGTCGCCGATGCGAATCATGCGCTCGACCGGCACGCCGACTTCTTTGGTCCAGATGTCATACGCCTCGTCGTCCGTGGCGTAGACGGTGACCCAGAGTTTTTCCTTGGGCAGCTTCAACACGCCGGTCAGGAAGGTCCAGGCGAAGGTAATCGCATCTTTCTTGAAATAGTCGCCGAAGCTGAAGTTACCCAGCATCTCGAAAAAAGTGTGGTGACGAGCGGTGTAACCGACGTTTTCCAGGTCGCTGTTCTTGCCGCCGGCGCGCACGCACTTCTGGCTGCTGGTCGCGCGGGTATAGGCGCGCTTTTCCTGGCCCAGGAAGCAGTCCTTGAACTGGTTCATCCCCGCGTTAGTGAACAGCAGGGTGGGGTCATTGCCTGGGATCAAGGAGCTGGAGGCTACACGGGTGTGGCCTTGCTCTTCGAAGAAGCGAAGGAAGGCTTCACGGATTTCTGCGCTTTTCATTAGGTTCTTCCACGGAGTCTGCGGCCAAAGGCCAGTGCGCAACATCATCAGACGGAGCGACGGCAAAGGGCCGCATTATATCGGCCCTTTGCCGGTGGTACAGCGTGTTTATGTGATAGAAACAGTCAATTAGACGGTCTGCACCGTCATTTGCGTGAAAACTCGGCAAATGTCTGCACGACTTGCTCGATCTGTGCCCGGCTGACATCCAGGTGAGTGACCATACGCAGACGCGGCGCGGCGCTCAACTTGATGCCGCGCTCGGCAGCAAAGGCTTTCAACGCGTCGGCGCGGTCACCGATCTGCACGTAGACCATGTTGGTCTGCACCGGCTCCACCGCATAACCGGCCTTGCGCAGTTCATCGCCCAGCCACTGGGCATTGGCGTGGTCATCGGCCAGGCGCTGTACCTGGTGATCCAGGGCATACAGCCCGGCCGCCGCCAGAGAGCCGGCCTGGCGCATACCGCCGCCGACCATTTTGCGCAGACGACGCGCCTTGGCGATCAACGCGTGCGAGCCGCACAACACCGAGCCAATCGGTGCACCCAGGCCCTTGGACAGGCACACCGACACCGAATCGAAGTGCTGAGCAATTTCCCGCGCGTCTACCCCAAGCTTGACCGCGGCGTTGTAGATCCGCGCGCCATCCAGGTGCAGCGACAGCCCATGTTCACGGGTAAACGCCCGCGCTTTCGCCAGGTAGTCCAGCGCCAGTACCTTGCCTTGCATGGTGTTTTCCAGCGCCAGCAGGCGGGTGCGGGCAAAGTGGAAGTCATCCGGTTTGATCGCCGCCAGCACGTGGGCCAGGTCCAGTGAGCCGTCCGCCTGCACTTCCAGCGGCTGCGGCTGGATCGAACCGAGTACCGCCGCGCCACCGCCTTCGTATTTGTAGGTGTGGGCCTGCTGGCCGACGATGTATTCCTCGCCACGCTCACAGTGCGCCATCAACGCCAGCAGGTTGCTCATGGTGCCGGTGGGCACGAACAGCGCCGCTTCGAACCCCAGACGCTTGGCCAGCTCGGCCTCCAGCAGATTGACGCTGGGGTCTTCGCCGTAGACGTCATCACCGCTGACGGCGCTGGCCATCGCGTCGAGCATGCCGGGGCTGGGTTGGGTCACGGTGTCGCTACGCAGGTCGATCACAGACATGAAGCAGGCCTCTAACGGGGTGATGTGATGTGCTCTTGTGGGTGATTACTGCGGGCAAAGCCACGGAATATCAAGCCCCAATTGGCTTCAATCGAATACCAACCAAACAAACCGATATAGGTTATCGATACAGCGCTCGTGCAGTTTTTGAAAAACCATGTTAAAAACTCTCCGCCGCCAGGGTTCTGGCGGCAACGTTCTCAGGGCGGGGTGTAATTCCCCACCGGCGGTAATTGCACGCAATGTGCATAGCCCGCGAGCGCTTGGCGCCTCGAACTGCTCACGCAGGACGGCGACAAGGTCAGCAGACCCGGTGTGATCCCGGGGCCGACGGTCATAGTCCGGATGAAGAGAGAACGGGATTGGCACCTAAGGGCCGCGCGCTGGGTTCATGCTTGCATGAGGCAGTGGTTCGTACCCTTAAATCCCATTCGATTCATAACGCCCTGTTTTTTTCTTAAACAGGAGTCAGAACATGCAACCCACCGCAATCGACAGCAAAATCAAGAACCATCACGGCGAGCGCGTCGCGTTTATCCAGGCCTGCTGGCACAAGGATATTGTCGACCAATCGCGTAAAGGCTTCCTTGCCGAAATGATCGCCCAGGGCTACCAGGAATCGGACATCGATTTCTTCGAAGTCGGCGGCGCCTTTGAACTGCCCCTGCACGCCAAGCTGCTGGCCAAGACCGGCCGCTACGCCGGCATCGTCGCGGCCGCACTGGTGGTGGACGGCGGCATCTACCGTCACGAATTCGTCGCCCAGTCGGTAGTCAGTGGCCTGATGCAAGTGCAGCTGGAAACCGAAGTGCCGGTGTTCTCGGTGTCCCTGACTCCGCACCACTTCCACGCGGGCAGCGAACACCACACCTTCTTCTACGAGCACTTCGTACACAAGGGCCAGGAAGCCGCGCGCACCTGCGCCGACACCTTGCACAAAGTGCGTGCAATCCGTCGCAGCGAGCAGAAACTGGCGGTATAAATCGCCCCTGAAAACGCCCCGCCCACCCTGGTGAGCGGGGCGTTTTTCGTTCAAGCATCTACCACCGCGCCATGACGTATCTGCGGTCTAGTGAGCCACACGCCGGGCCACCGCCGGCCTTGTCACCTGACCCGGAGCCATCACGCCATGCACCGTCCTCTGTTTGTACCCGACACCCCCAGCGCCATTCACACCGTGCACGGGGGAAGCCTTTCGCCCACCGACGCAGAAAAAACCGCCAACCTGGGCGGTGCCCCGTTGCGTGCGCAGGTCTATCGGGACACGGCCGTTCGGGTCGAACGATTCAGGCTGCAGACCCGCCAGGATAAGGCGCCGCGCAGGGATACCCTGAGGTTTGCATTCACCGCCGATCAAAGCGAACTCTGGCTCGGCGCAGCGGGCGATCACCTGCACCTGTACGTAGGCACGGCGCTCTATCAGATAACGCCGTCTTCGCCGAGGCAAATCATCGAGCTGGTCACCGGCCATGGCGCCGACTGCATCCATGTCGATGACAGCCTCCAGAACCCCGTCAGCATTAACGCAGGCGCTGGCGACGACTACCTGCGCGTCGGCGGCCGTCACTCAACAATCCTGTCCGGCGAGGGCGATGACACGCTACGGATCAGCGCCGAGGACTGCACCGTCGACAGCGGCCCCGGCAACGACAGCACGCAGGTCATCGGCGCCGGCACCGCGCGTATCTATGCGGGTGACGGCGCCGACAGCATTCACGGCGGCGCCGGGCTCAACTTTATCGATGGCGGGCCGGGCGACGACGTGATTGTTGGAGGCAGCGGCCATCACCTGCTCAGCGGCGGCGACGGCAATGACACGATCAAGGCTGGCAGCGCCACTAACGTCATCTATCCGGGTAAAGGCCATGACCATGTCAGCAAGCTCAAGGCGACAGACCGGGTATACAGCCTGCCCGGCGACACCCTGGTCGCCATGACCAACGACGAACGCTACGCGTGGTTGCTTGAAAAACTCGCCAGCCTGCCAACCGCGTCGCTCGAACAGGTCATGGCGGTGCTGTTCCCCACCGACAGCGACACGCTCCACCAGACGCTCGTGGCGTCCGGCGAGGCCGGTAAAACGGGTCTGTCGATTGGGGGAAACAGACAGTTTGCTGCGCGCGTCGAATCCGACCTCAGCGTGCTGCGCGTTTCGCCCAACGGGCAAAAACTGCTCCACGCACTGGATATTGCGGCGCAACACAGTGGGCAACCCGTCAGCATTGAACCGGGTGACGAAAACAACGCCAGGTTCACGCCCTCCACCGACAGCGACACGCTGATGATCCGCGACGGCCAGCCCGGCACGCCGGCCTACGGCGGGCGGATCGAGTACAACCCCTTTTTCAGCCCACCGGGCTCGCTGCCGATCATCGGGCTCTATCACGAGCTGTGTCACGCCTATAACGCCGTCACCGGTACCGTGGCGCCCGGCACCACCGATGAAACTGACGGAGGCAAAACCGTTGCGATCAAAAACGTGGAGCGGCAAGCCGTGGGCCTGCCCATCGATCTGGCGCCTTTTGACTTCGATCTGAACCCCGACACCCCGCCCACGCGGATCAACCCCGAGGCTTTTACGGAAAATGCGCTGCGCAAGGAGTTCGGATTGCCGACACGCGATGCGTACCTAGCGAAGCCTCAAGGGGACTAAACCAGCGCTGCGTCCGAGGTGGGCACAATCAGAATGCCGGCGCGCAAACCATTCTTCACTTTCGGGTTCGGGAAGATGATGCGTGCGCCCTCCTCCTCGATCACCCAGCGGGTCTTGGCCACGTCTTCGGCCAGCAGATAGCCCTTGGCCAACGGCGAGAAGTTTTCCACGTCCGCCGGCAAATGCAGCAGGAAGGCATCACTGTGCTTGATCACTTCACGCGATACCGCAAACAGTTGCAGGCCATCCAGGCTGTCGGTGGCCGGTTCGCTGCCTTCGATGATCTGCGTCAGGCGCCTCTCCAGGCGGGAAACATCCACGCCCTGGTTCTGGCCGAACGGCCGCGCCTTGCCCAGCTCCAGAGTAAACGCCTCGGCGTTCAGTTGCTCATAGGTGAACGCGGTGAAGGTGATCGACGTCTTGTTCTGCAGCAGCACCGCTTGCATGCCGGCAGCACACAGGCGCGCCAGCTCGTGCCGCGAATGCTGGCGACCTTCCTTCCACGGGTACAGCGCGAACTGCTCGATCTTCGAACCGCGAATGGCCGTGTGCAGGTCGTAATGCAGGCGCGAGCGCTCAGGCAGGCTGAAGAACGTGCGGGCCAGTTGCTCAAGCTCAGCGGCGCGCATGGCCTCAGGGCCAATGTTTTGTTCGTGGCGGCCATTGAACAGCCGGTTGACGTCCAGCTCGAGGTAACGCTCGCCGCGGCGCATGGCCTCGGGGTTACCGAACAGGAACAGAATACGGGTGCGGGGTTTGATTTCCCCACGGGCAATGCCATGCAACAGGCGGTCGAGCAGTTCGATCGGCGCGGTTTCGTTGCCATGGATGCCAGACGACAGCAGCAGGTCGCTACCGTTGTCCAGCGCTTGCGGCGGGCGCACTTCGAGCGCGCCCTCGCTGAGCCAGCGCATCTGCACGCCGTCGACAGTCAGTTGAATTTTTTGCGCCGGTTCGCGACCGGCGAGGGTCAGTTCAAGCAATTTGCCGAGGGCGAGCATAAGCAGCTTCCTTAGTGGTTGCAGCCAGGGCCGTGAACGTGATCGTCGTCATCACCTTCAACGTCGGCCGGTTCCATTTCCAGTTGCAGGCTCATCAGGTTGGTGGCCAATGGGCGCATCAGCAGGTTGGCGTACTCAGCGTCGCCTTCTTCCACGTCCACACCAATCAGCAGCTGGCCACGGCCGTCGTGCTGGATCCAGATTTCCTTGCCCTGCCAGACCACGGCGACGCGGGTGCAGGAGGTTTCCAGCTGGGTGCCGTCGGTGTCTTCAAGAATCAGTTTCAGGGTGTCGGTGGTCATAAAGAGTTCTCAGCCATAGGGTGTAAAAAAAGTGGCGCTAGTTGATCTGGAAAGGATAAACCGAGCCCAGTTTAAGGATTTGCGTCAGTTCATCCAGTGCCGTCCGGCACTCAAGCAGCAATTGCGGATCAGCCAGGTCGGTTTCACGCAGGCTGTCGCGGTAGTGCTTGTCGACCCACTGGGTCAGCGTGTCGTACAACGGCGCGGTCATGATAACCCCTGGGTTCACCGCCGCCAGCTCAGTTTCATTCAACGCCACGCGCAAGCGCAGGCACGCCGGGCCACCGCCGTTCTGCATGCTTTGCTTGAGGTCAAACACCTTCACTTCACGGATCAGCCCGCCGGAGGCCGTCAGGCCTTGCAGGTATTGCCAGACGCGTTCGTTGGCGCGGCATTCTTCCGGCACGATCAGCAGCATCGAACCGTCGGCGCGGGTCAGCAACTGGCTGTTGAACAAGTAGGACCGTACGGCGTCCTCGACGCTGACCAGGGCGCGCGGCACGCACACGGACTGGAAGTTGCCGCCCAGTTTGCCCAACTTGCCTTGCAGCTCGGCGAGCATCTGTTCGGTATTGAGGAACGCGTCCTCGTGGTAGAACAGCACCTCGCCGTTGCCCACCGCGATCACGTCGTTGTGGAACACGCCGGCATCGATCACAGACGGGTTCTGCTGAGCGTAGACCACGCCGTCATCCTTCAAGCCGTGCAGGCGCGCGACGGCCTGGGAGGCTTCGAGGGTCTGGCGCGCCGGGTATTTCTGCGGCGCGGGGTAACGGGTATCGAACGCGCTGCGGCCAAACACGAAGAACTCGACGCCGGCCTCGCCATAGTCACGGCAGAAGCGCGTGTGGTTGGCCGCGCCTTCGTCGCCGAACTGCGCCACCGCCGGCAACGCGGCGTGGTGGGCAAAGTGCTTTTGGTCGGCGAACATCGCACCCAGCACGCGGCTGGTGGTCGGGTGTTCGATGCTGCGATGGTATTTGCAGTTGAGGTTGGCGGCCGTGAAATGCACGCGGCCGTCCGCCGTGTCGGCGCTCGGGCTGACAGTGGCGGCGTTGGCCACCCACATGCTGGAGGCCGAGCAACTGGCAACCAGCAGCGGCATGGCGTGCTTGGCCGCCTGCTGAATCACCTGAGCGTCGGTGCCGCTGAAACCAAGGTTGCGCAACGCGGCCACGTCAGGACGTTCCTGCGGCGCCAGCACGCCTTGCACAAAGCCCATGTCCATCAAGGCTTTCATTTTCTGCAGCCCCTGCAACGCCGCAACCTTGGGGTTCGAAGACTGCTGGCTGTTGCTCTGGGACGCGACGTTGCCGTAGGACAAACCGCCGTAGTTATGGGTCGGCCCCACGAGACCGTCAAAATTGACTTCACAGGATTTCATCGGCGAGGCTCCACGAACATCTGTTTTTATAGGCATCAATAGCAGTCTTCACACCACCGCTACTCTCTATCTGTAAACCCGATCAACTGTGGGAGCTGGCTTGCCTGCGATGGCAGCGGCGCGGTTTGACTAAAGGACCGAGTTGCCCGCATCGCAGGCAAGCCAGCTCCCCCACAAGCCCGCTCCCACCTTTAGATCAGCGTAATACCTGGGGTCAACGTTGCCGGGACCACCAGGCTCGGCGTTTCCAAAGACGCCACCGGGTACGCGCAATAATCCGCCGCGTAATAGGCGCTGGCGCGATGGTTGCCCGACGCCCCTACCCCACCGAACGGCGCGGTGCTGGCAGCGCCGGTCAACTGCTTGTTCCAGTTGACGATGCCGGCGCGGCTTTCCAGCCAGAACTGTTGGTAGCGTGACTCGGAGTCCGACAACAAGCCTGCGGCCAAACCGTACTGGGTGTTGTTGGCCTCAGTGATCGCCGCGGCAAAATCAGCGTAGCGGATCACCTGCAGCAGCGGGCCGAACAGCTCTTCATCTTCGCGCTCGGTCACGCCGGTCACGTCGATAATGCCAGGCGTCAGCAACGCGGCCTGATCCTGCGGCTGGGTCATTTCCAACAGCGCCACGGCGCCATTGGCCAGCATCAACGCCTGGGCGTCCATCAAGGCTTTGGCCGCGCCGAGAGAAATCACCGAGCCCATGAACGGCGCTGGCTGCTGATCAAACGCACCCACTTCAATCGTCGCGCTGACCGCCACCAGGCGCGCCAGCAACGCATCGCCCCAGGCACCTTCGGGCACCAGCAAGCGGCGCGCGCAGGTGCAACGCTGACCGGCCGAGATAAACGCCGACTGAATAATGGTGTAGACCGCCGCATCCACGTCGGCCACTTCGTCGACCACCAGCGGGTTGTTGCCGCCCATTTCCAGGGCGAGGATCTTGTCCGGGCGCCCGGAAAACTGCTCGTGCAGATGATTGCCGGTGCGGCTGGAACCGGTGAAGAACAACCCGTCGATACCGGGGTTGGCCGCCAACGCGATACCGGTTTCCCGCGCGCCTTGCAGCAGGTTCAACACGCCCGCCGGCAAGCCGGCGTCGATCCAGCATTGCACGGTCAGCTCGGCGACTTTGGGGGTCAGCTCGCTCGGTTTGAACAGCACGGTATTGCCCGCCAGCAACGCCGGGACGATATGCCCGTTCGGCAAATGGCCAGGGAAATTGTAAGGGCCGAACACCGCCACCACGCCGTGCGGCTTGTGGCGCAACACGGCCGTGGCGTCGCCCAGTGGGCCGCTCTTCTCGCCGGTACGTTCACGGTAACTTTGCACCGAGATGGCAATCTTGTTGGCCATGCTGGTGACTTCGGTGGCCGATTCCCACAACGGTTTGCCGGTTTCTTCGCCGATGCAACGGGCGATTTCATCGGCGCGGCTTTTCAGCGTGGCGGCAAAGGTTTCCAGCACGCTGATGCGTTCTTCCAGCGGGCACCGGGCCCAGCCTGGAAACGCCTGACGCGCGGCCTGCACGGCGGATTCGACCTGTTCGACGCTGGCGCCATTGCCGGCCCACAGCACCTGCTGCGTCACCGGGTTGCGCGACTCGAACAGTTCACCCTGGCCCGCCAACCAGCTACCTGCGATATACAGCGAATTCATTATTTCGACTCCCGAGCAGCAGACAACGCAACAGCGCGCACTTGATCACCCACCACCAGTTGCAGGCGTTTGGCGGTCTGTGGATCGACCACCAGCGTGCCTGCCGCCAAACGGGCCGGAGCGGCCGTGATGCGGCACTCCTCGCGCTTGCGGTTATGAATCAGGAACGGCGTGGCGTCGTCCCCTGGGGTGCCGATGGCCAACACCAGTGACTGGCTGTCGCGCACCGCACGGATTTTGCTGGTCTCACACTCCACCGCCGGGCCGGCGTCGAAGATATCGACATAGCCCTGGTAGCTGAAGCCTTCGCTCTTGAGCATGCTCAGCGCCGGTTCGGTGTCCGGGTGAACCTTGCCGATGACATTGCGCGCGTCTTCGGAGAGGAAGCAGCTGTACAGCGGAAATTTCGGCATCAGCTCGGCGATAAACGCCTTGTTGCCCACGCCGGTCAGGTAATCGGCCTGGCTGAATTCCATCTTGAAAAAGTGCCGGCCCAGGCTTTCCCAGAACGGCGAGCGCCCGGCGTCGTTGGACACGCCGCGCATCTCGGCAATGATCTTGTTGCCAAACAGCTGCGGGAATTCAGCGATAAACAGCATGCGCGCCTTGGCCAGCATGCGGCCGTTGAGGCCGTTGCGGTAATCAGCGTGCAGGAACAACGAGCACAATTCGGAATTGCCGGTGAGGTCGTTGGCCAAAAACAGCGTCGGAATCTCGCGGTAGATGTTCAGTTCCTGGGAGGCGCTGACGGTCAGGCCGACCCGGAAGTTGTACCACGGCTCACGCAGGCCGACGGCGCCGGCAATGGCGGAAATACCCACCACGCGGCCTTCGTCGTTTTCCAGCACAAACAGGTAGTCGGCATCGCCGCGCCCGGCTTCGCCGCGAAAGGTTTTTTCCGCCCAGCCAACCCGATGAGTCAGGCGCTCTTCGTTGGCCGGCAAGGTGGTAAGGCCGGTGCCGGTGCTGCGCGCCAGATCAATCAGGGCCGGTAAATCGCTGCTGCGTACGGGACGAACGATCATGCTATCTCCTCAGACGGGCCGCCTGCTCCAGGCCACCCGCAAAACTCTGCTTTAAACAGCGACCAGGCGCACGCTGGCACCTTCGCCGACACCCAGGGCTTCGGCCGCGGCCAGGTCCAGGGTCACCGGTTTGCCGGGCGCGTAGTCCAGCTCCAGCATCACCGCACGGTAATCCTGCAACTGCGCGTTGCTCACCAAGTATTGGCGGCCGGCCCCCTTGACCATTTCGCCGATCTTCACCGGCACCACGCGGCTCTGGGCAATCGAGCGAATGCCCGAAACCCGCGCGTGCAGCGTCGGGCCACCGTCGAAGATGTCGATGTAATGATCGGTCTCGAAGCCTTCACGCATCAGGATGTCGAAGGTGATCTGCGCACGCGGGTGCACCTGGCCCATGGCTTCCTGAGCTTCGTCGGGCAGCAGCGGCACGTAGATCGGGTAATGCGGCATCAGCTCGGCGAGGAAGGTGCGGCTTTTGAGCCCGCACAGGCGCTCGGCGGCGGCGTAGTTGAGGTCGAAGAAGTTGCGACCAATGGCGTCCCAGAACGGCGAATCACCGTTCTCGTCGCTGTAGCCGACAATCTCGGTCACCACCGAGTCGGCAAAGCGCTCGGGGTGGCTGGCGACGAACAACAGCCGGCCACGGGAATTGAGTTCCGACCACGGCGAACCGACCAACGCAGGCTTCACGTAGAAACTGGTGAGCAGGCTGTTGCCGGTCAGGTCGTGGCACTGGGAAAGCACGTGGATCTTGTTGTGGATCTTCAGCTCGCGGGACGCGTGCACGAAGGTTTCGTTACGGAAGCTGTAGAACGGCTCCGAGTAACCGGCCGACGCTACGATGGCCGAACAGCCGGCCAGCTCGCCGGTCTCGGTGTCTTCAAGCACGAAAAAATAGCTTTCTTCGCCGTTGAAACTGACCTCGGCCGCGAAGGACGCTTCGCTGGCGGCGATCTTGTCGCTCAGGCGTTCCACATCATCCGGCAAGGAGGTGACACCAATCGGGCTGTCCGCAGCCAGACGCTGTACCTCGCCCAGATCAGCCATTTGCGCGGGGCGCATCACCAGCATGGTGTCACTCCTTAACTCGAAAAACTCATAGAGGGAAAAATGCCGGACACGGGATCTGAGTTCACACAGATCCAATGTGGGAGGGGGCTTGCCCCCCGATAGCAGTCTGTCAGTTGATAAATCCAGTGACTGATCCACCGCTATCGGGGGCAAGCCCCCTCCCACATTTTTGACCCAGTCCAGCCAGCAAAATGTGTCGCTATCAGGCTTGCGTCAGCGTCTTCACGGCGCGTTCAAAACGGTCCAGACCTTCCTGGATGTCCGCATCTTCCACCACCAGGCTCGGGGCGAAACGCACCACGTCGGGACCGGCTTGCAGGATCATCAGGTTTTCTTTTTCAGCCGCGTTGAACACGTCCTTGGCCTTGCCCTTGAACGCGTCGCTGAGCACGCAACCAATCAGCAGGCCCATGCCGCGCACTTCGGTGAAGATGCCGTATTTCTCGCCGATCTGTTGCAGGCGCGCCTTGAACAGCTCGTGCTTGGCATTCACGCCAGCCAGCACTTGCGGGGTGTTGATCACGTCGATGACCGCTTCCGCCACCGCGCACGCCAGCGGGTTGCCGCCGTACGTGGTGCCGTGGGTGCCGACCACCAGGTGCTTGGCCAGGTCTTCGCGGGTGAGCATGGCTGCAATCGGGAAACCGCCGCCCAGGCTCTTGGCGCTGGTGAGGATGTCCGGCGTCACGCCGTAATGCTGGTAGGCGAACAGGTGGCCGCTGCGGCCCATGCCGGTTTGCACTTCGTCGAACACCAGCAGCGCGTTGTTCGCATCGCACAGCTCGCGGGCGCCTTGCAGGTACGCCAGCTCAGCCGGCAATACGCCGCCTTCGCCCTGGACCGGTTCGAGCACCACGGCGCAGGTCTTGTCCGACACGGCGGCTTTCAGCGCTTCCAGGTCGTTGTAAGGCACGTGGGTGATGCCGGTGATTTTAGGCCCGAAGCCGTCGGAGTACTTCGACTGGCCACCGACGTTGACGGTGAACAGGGTACGGCCGTGGAAGCTGTTCAGCGCGGCGATGATCTCGTACTTCTCGGTACCGAAACGGTCGAACGCCACACGGCGGGCCAGCTTGAACGCGGCCTCGTTGGCTTCGGCGCCGGAGTTGCAGAAGAACACGCGCTCGGCAAAGGTGGCATCGATCAGCTTATGCGCCAGGCGCAGGGCCGGCTCATTGGTGAAGACGTTGGAAACGTGCCACAGCTTGTTGGCTTGTTCGGTCAGTGCACCGACCAGTGCCGGGTGGGCGTGGCCCAATACGTTAACCGCGATGCCGCCGGCAAAGTCGATCAGCTCGCGACCGGCCTGGTCCCAGACGCGCGAACCCGCGCCACGCACAGGGATAAATGCGGCAGGTGCGTAGTTGGGAACCATGACCTGGTCGAAATCGGCACGTTGCACCGGGGCTTGCTCAACGGACATCGGAGTCTCCTGAAGAGGAACGCCTGCCTGGAACTGGCGGGCGATGCAGGGATTGTAAGGACAGTTTTCAGTGCGGCCTTGCCGCCAAGCGACAACTTCTTATAGCGCCAACCCGCGTTTTCAGCGGGTTTACGCCAATGCGACAAATAGCATCGCAATGGCGCAGTTTAAACCGTGGGCTCGCCCAACGGCACCGATTTACGGCTCGCGCTTAATTATCTAACACGGATCGGCGACGGCGAACTGTTCTGCTGAGGGCATCATTTTATCCTCAGGAAGCTTTGCAATGAGCCAGCAACCCAGCGTGCCCGCCTTCGACCGGCTGATTCCGGCGCGCGACGTTCATCATGAAACGCTCAAAAACGCGATCCCCGACTGGCTGGGCAACGCGTCGGCCGCGCGTCGCAACGCCCTTAAAACCAGCGCCCCGGCGTGGTACGCCCAGCCCTCAGCCAAGCAGGACGCGGTGCTCAAAGGCCTGATCCGTGAGGCCTGGATCAGCCAGAACCGGCTCGACAAGGCCATGGACGCACTCAAGTCACCCGCCGACTTCGCCGCGCCCGTGCTGCAACAGGCGCTCAAGCAGCGTTTCGGTGTGGAGTGCGATGTGCGCAGCACCTACCTGCGCCTATCTGTACCGGCGACCATCCCCTGGTTCCCGGTGCGCTCCGGCGCAGCGCGGATCAGGACCGTGTCGCTGCTGGACGCCGCCCTGCATAACTTTGAAGCTGGCGAAACCACTGTCGACGCCTACGAGCCACCGTCCGGCTTTATCACCCGGCCCACCGCCACCGGGCATTTCGAAACCCTGCCCGACATAGACACCCGTATCAGCGTGCCGGCCTTTACACGCCTGTGTCGCGAACTGGACCTTGGCGGCCAATACAGCGCCTACCTCGAGCACTTCCTGGACCTCAACAACCCCGTCGCCGCTGCCTACCTGCAACACCGCTTCGACGCCAGCCAGATTGCCAACCTGAGACTCGCCCTGCACGTGGCGCGCCTGCAGGGCGATCTGTCGCAAGCCAGCTCGCAGCGCCTGCAACAATTGCTGAGCAACCCGGCGGACTGCAACGCACTGCGCTGTCACGCCCTGAGCATCCTGTCCAGCCCGCTGACAGGCATTGTGCTGTTTACCTCCGCGAACCTTGAGCGGGCCAATCACGTGGTGCCCGTCATTGCCTATATTCCGCACGACCCGCAACACCCGCTCAAGGAGTTCCCCTCCAGCGTGCAGTTCATGCAGGCCCTGACCGCCGACCTGCGCCAGCCTGCGTACCAGCAATTTTTCAGCCGTTTCGTGAACCACGACGAGCGCGGGCATTTTTTCGCCGACCTCGGCCAGCGCCTGTCCCGCGTCACCTGGCATGCGCACACCCGCGGCGACCCGCGCCCTGCCTGGCGTGATACGCCGGTGGACAAGCCTGAGCTGCAGTTTGCCGTCACACCGATCAGCGGCTCGGTGCTCGAACACCTTTACCAGACCACTCTGAGCAAGCTGCTCAATGACGCGCGCGCTCAAGCCGTGTCCACCGCCAGCGCCGACCAGAAAACCCGCTGGGAGCGCTGGAGCCTGTTCGAAAAAATCGGCTCGGCCCTGCTGCAGATTGCCGCGCTGGTCGCCGCGCCGTTTGTACCGCCGGTGGGTTTACTGATGCTGGGTTACACCGCGTATCAGCTGCTGGATGACACGTTCGAGGGCATCGTCGACTGGGCCGAAGGCCTCAAGACCCAGGCGTTCGGGCACCTGATGTCAGTGCTGGAGCAGATGGTCCAACTGGGCATGTTCGCCCTCGGCCCGCCGCTTGCCGAAGGGTTGTTGCGCCAGCACTTGCCCGCAGAACTCTGGCAGTTTTTCGATCGCCTCAAACCCGTCACCTTGCCCGATGGCCAGCACCGGCTATGGCAACCGGACCTTGCGCCTTACGCCCAGGCGGTGACGCTGCCCGAAGGCTCGCGCGCCAACCCGCTCGGCCTGCACACGCATGGCGAGCAAGACATCCTGCCCCTGTCCGGTGCGCATTACGCGCTGGGGCTCGACCCCAGCACCCAGACGCATTACTTCAAGCATCCCACCCGCACCAATGCCTACCGCCCAACGGCATACAGCAATGGCCAAGGCACCTGGGTGAGTGAGCTGGACCGGCCGCTGAGTTGGGACAGCGCCCAGTTGATGCGCCGTCTGGGCCATCAGGCGCAAAGCTTCAGCGACCTGCAACTGGCACAGATTCGCCACGTCAGCGGTGTCGAAGACGCGGCGCTGCGCAAACTCTACATGACCCGCGAACCCCTGCCACCGCTGCTGGCCGACACCTTTGAGCGCTTCAAAATCGACCAGGACCTGCAAACCTTCATCGACCAAATGAACAGTGATGACCCCCGTGTCCAGGCGTTGGCCGATGCCCAGACCCAACTGCTGCTCTTGACCAACTACGGGCTGTGGCCCACCACCAGAACCCTGCGCCTGATCGACAGCCGGGGACGCACGCACTGGGAAATCCCAGGCGCGCCAGACGCCAGCGTCACCCAGATTCATGAGCGCCAACTGAACAATGGCGACCTGCTTCAGACCCTTATCGAAGCGCTGGACGAACCGCAGAGAAGGACGTTGCTTGGGGAAGCGTTCGGCGATCCCACAACCTCGCTACAAGCACGTACGCATGTTCTCAGGAAAAAACTTGCCCACCTGGCAAGGGAAAAACGCTGGGCGCTGTTCGAGTCAGCGTATCGCGCCCTGCAGCGTACCGACGATGCGCAGTTGAGCGCGCTTGTCGACGCGTCGCCGGGCTTGCCGGTGAGCGCCGCTGAAGCCCTGCGTGCCATCGCCAGCCCTGAGGAGCTGCGCGCCCTCGATCAAGGCCGGGTACCACGGCGCCTGATCGAGTTGGCGCATGAAGCCCAGCGAGAAATACGCGCCTGCCGCGCCTACGAAGGGCTGTACCTGGACAGCATCGACAACCAGGACACTGACCGCCTGGCCCTGCACTCCCTGCCCGATTTGCCGAACTGGCCCGCGGGGCTGCGCATTAGCGTCAGAAACGACACCGCTGATGGCCCGTTGCGCGATGTGATCGGTGATGAACGCGCCAGCGTTCAGCGCACGCTGGTTTACACCGCCAACGGCGACTACGTGCCCACCGACAGCAGCGGCCCGCTGTTTGGCGAAACCGACTTCTACACCGCCCTGCTCCAGGCGCTGCCCGACCCGGCGCGCGCTGCGTTGGGCATTCATATCGGCCAGGGCCCGGCCCTGCGCCAGGCGCTTGCTCGTCATGCCCTGCACCACTGGCATCTGCGCGAGTTGCTCGCGGACGCCCCCGTCGGCAAACCCGCCTACGACCCAAACACCATGCGCCTGCGCGGTGGTATGCCGGGCTATCGGCCGACGACCATGCCCGGCGCGCAGCACGCGCTGACCGCGCATGAACACGCCCGGCAACTGTTCCCGGCGTTGCCACGCACGCAAATCGACAACATTGTGCGCAGCCTGGAACAAGCGCCCGGCGGGGTCACGACGGCGCTGAGCACGCTGCGCAACGAATACCAGCAACTTGAGCGCGACTTGCAGGCCTGGATCACTGCCACGCCGCGCCTGAGCGCTGACGCCGAGGTGCGCATCAGTCGTCAGGAACTCGCCTATGCCAGGCGCAACCGCACGGCCTGGGCCGATGAACTGCGCCGGGCCTGGCGCCTGGAAACCCCGCTCGATGCGTACTACGAGCCGCCTGCCCCCAATGGCTATCAACTGCACTTGAACTGGCCGATTGCCGGCAATCCTCCCGTGCTGCCCGGGCGTTTCGGTCATATCTCCAGCCTGTCGCTGGAGGGCGAGCAAGGGCCACTGGAGATCGACACGTTCCTGTCGATGTTTCCGTTCCTGCGCCGCCTGACCGTGCGCAACTTCAACCTCGACAGACTGCCCGATGGCGTCCCCGCGATACCCAGCCTCAATGAACTGGTCCTCAGCGATTGCAACATCACCTTGACTGCCCAGACCCGCACCGCGCTTGAAAACATGACCCGGCTCAAAACCCTCGACCTCTTCAACAACCCGCTGGGGCTCATACCCAGTGTCGAGAACATGCCTGGCCTGCACTTTCTCGATCTGAGCAACACCGGTATCACGCAATTGCCTGCCGGGATTTTGCAGCGCCCCCAGCTGGAGACCGCGCTGTTTCGGGACAACCGCATTGCTGAATTGCCCGACGCGCTTTTCGAGCTTCCCGTGGCAACCAGTCATTCGTTCGACTTTTCCGGCAACCCGCTGTCTGGCCAGACCCTTGAGCAGGTCAAAACCTACTTCCAGCGCACCGGCAGTTATTGGGAGGCCAATTCGGCCCCGGTGGACATTGCCAGCGCGAAGATGCTTTACCCAACCTGGAGCAGTGACGAAATCAACCGCCTGATTTTCGGCCTGCCGGGCAACCTGGAAATGGGCAAGATCGAACTGGCGCGGCGGGACCTTGACTACAAGCAGCTGAACCACGAGCTGGACGCCTGGGTGAACAGCCCCGACCTCGGCGAAACCGCCCCTTACCAGCGCGAGGCGTTCAAACAGGCGCTGCTCGCCGGATGGCGTCGGCAACTGAAGCAGGACGACCACAGCAACGACATTTATCCCACCTACGCGCTGGACATCTCTGCCCCCATAAGCGGCAAATTGCCGACACTCAGCAGCCGGTTCACCCACGTGTCGACCCTCAGGCTCCGTGGCGATGCTCAGCCGTTGGACGTGGGAAACTGGCTGGCGAGCTTTTCGGACGTGCAGCACCTGATCATTGAAGACTATGTGCTGGAGGATATTCCCGAGCCGGTTTTCCAACTGCCACAGCTCACGACCCTCAGCCTCGAACGCTGCAACCTGCGACTGTCAGCAAAAACCGTCCAGGCCCTGGAGGCAAAGAGCAACCTGGAACGGCTGAACCTGAGCGATAACCCTCTGGGGCAACTCCCGGACTTTACTTCGATGACCTCACTGGACAGCCTGGGGCTGCGCAACACCGGCCTCACAGAGATTCCGCCGAGCCTGCTCACGCCCCGCGAACGCAACCTCGTAGACCTGAGCCACAACCTGATCACGCAGATCCCCGAACCGCTGCTGCAAAGGCCGGCCCCAGTTACCAGCGCGTTTGATTTATCTGCCAACCCGCTGTCACGAGCGACCCTGGAACGGCTCAAGCGCTATTGCCAAACCCGCGGCGAGCACCTCCAGGTCGATGCGCCCGGCGCCTATAAAGCCCGCATCGCAGCCCTGTATCCGACGTTCACCGCCGCGGAGGTGAATGTGTTCATCTTCAGCTTGCCCGGCGATCTGGATGCGATTGACGGCGCCATCCGTCGTCTGGAAAGCGAATACGAGCGCCTCAGTGCAGACCTCACCCTCTGGGCACTGACCGTACCCGAACGGCACCCCATTCTTGATGTGGCACTGGACGAACAGACGGCGGCCGAGGAGCAAATACAGCGCCTTGCCATCAAGACAACGCTGGAGGAAGGCTGGCGCCGCGAGAGCGAAATCGACGATTTCAATGGCGGGTATGGAGTGACCCATAAGCTGACGTGCCATACGTCGATCTTTGGCGAGCTGCCCACCTTGAGCGCACGGTTCGAACATGTTTCGCATCTGGAGCTCATCGGCGAAGGCACCACCACCAACGTTGAAGGCCTGGTGCGTGCATTCCCTAACCTGAGCACGCTGGCGCTGGACCAATACGCACTGGGCGATATTCCCGACCTGATCTTCAACCTGCCAAGGCTGACCAGCCTGACGTTGACGCAAAGTCGCCTTCGCCTCAGTCCGCGGGCCCGCGCCAAGTTGCGCGACTTGCGTAACCTGGAGTACCTGGACTTGAGTGACAACCCGCTGGGCGGGGCGCCTGAGCTGGACAATATGCCCAGGCTGGAATGCCTCTACCTGCAAAACTGCGGGCTCAGCGAGGTACCGTTCGGGCTGTTTGACCGCCCTTATTTGCGCACCGTGGACCTGAGCGACAACCTGATCACCCAGGTCCCGGACGACATTCTAAGCATGCGCCAGCCGTGGGACGACGAGTCCGACCTCAGCGGCAACCCGCTGTCGGAGGGCAGCCTGGACCACCTTCGGCAGTATTTTCGCCAGACGGGCAATGATCTGCAGGTGGACGCAGCCGGCCTGAACGCCCAGGGCGCGCCCCTGACGCCACCGTCTACACCTGAACCGATGGAGGAATAACAGAGGTCAGCCGCGCTCGGACGGCACCGACGACAACTCGAACGGGCTGCTGCTGCGGCGTTGGTTGCGGTCTTCACGCGGGGTAGCGCCGAAGAAGTTGCGGTAGGCGCTGGAGAAGTGCGGGCCCGAGGAGAAGCCGCACGACAGGCCGATCTGGATGATCGACTTGCTGGTTTGCATGAGCATCTGGCGCGCCTTGTTCAGGCGCAATTCCAGGTAGTACTGGCTGGGAACGCGATTGAGGTATTGCTTGAAGATGCGTTCAAGCTGTCGTCGCGACACGCATACGTGCTGGGCGATTTCGTCGGTGGTCAGCGGCTCTTCGATGTTGGCTTCCATCAGCAACACGGCCTGGGTCAACTTCGGATGGCTGGAGCCCAGGCGGTTCTGCAAAGGAATGCGCTGGCGCTCGCCGCCTTCGCGAATGCGTTCGACCACCAGTTCTTCGGAGACGGCGCCGGCCAGTTCGGCGCCATGGTCACGGGCCAGCACGGCCAGCAACAGGTCGAGTACCGACATGCCGCCGCAGGCGGTCAGGCGATCACGGTCCCAATCGAACAGATGGCTGGTGGCGATGACCTTGGGGAAACGCTCGGCAAAATCGTCCTGCCAGCGCCAGTGCACGGCGGCGCGGTAGCCGTCGAGCAGCCCCAGTTGCGCCAGCGGATACACACCCGCCGACAAGCCACCGATCACGCAACCCGCCCGCACAAGCTGCTTGAGCGCCGCGCTCAGTTGCGAGGCGATGACGGTCGGCGGCTCGTCCGCCAGCAGGAACAGTTTCTGGAAACCCTCGAGCTTGCCGGCCCACGGCTCACCCGGCAATTGCCAGGCGCCTTCGGTGGCAGGCTCGGCGAGCAGGAACGACAACTCGTAGACCACGTCCGGATGCACCCGCTGAGCAACGCGCAAGGCCTCCTCAGCCAGCGCAAGCGTCAGGGCTTTTGTGCTGGGCCAAATCAGGAAACCAATTTTGTGGGCGGTCATGGAGTGCTATCCGAAACGAAGAACGGTAATGAAGACAAGGGCCAATGCTAGCCCGGAAACCAACACAAATCTCAAAACATATGGAGATCCAATGTGGGAGCGGGCTTGCTCGCGAATGCGGTGGGCCAGCTACTCATCTGCTGACTGATCCACCGCTTTCGCGAGCAAGCCCGCTCCCACAGGGGATTGAGCCGATCTCAAGACTGTGAAGCATGCACTAACTCGGTGCACAAAGCAGTCTTGATTATTTCAGGCTGCCGGACAGGAACTGCTGCAACCGCTCAGACTGCGGGTTCACCAGCACTTCACGCGGGTTGCCACGCTCTTCAACGATGCCTTTGTGCAAGAACACCAGCTGGTTCGACACTTCACGGGCAAAGCCCATTTCGTGGGTCACCACCACCATGGTGCGGCCTTCCTGGGCCAGGTCCTGCATGACCTTGAGTACTTCGCCGACCAGTTCCGGGTCGAGCGCCGAGGTCGGTTCGTCGAACAGCATCACCTCAGGCTCCATCGCCAGGGCGCGGGCAATTGCCACACGCTGCTGTTCGCCGCCGGACATGTGGCCTGGGAACGCATCCTTACGATGGCCCACACCGACTTTGGCCAGGTAATGCTCGGCTTTTTCACGCGCGTCTTTTTTCGACATGCCCAGCACGTGCACCGGGGCTTCCATCACGTTTTCAAGCGCGGTCATGTGCGACCACAGGTTGAAATGCTGAAACACCATCGACAGGCGCGAACGCATGCGTTGCAGTTGCTTCGGGTCGGCAGCCTTCATGGCGCCGTCCTTGTTGGCCACCAGTTTCAGCTCTTCGTTGTTGAGCAGAATCTTGCCGGCGTGAGGTTGCTCGAGCAGGTTGATGCAGCGCAAAAAGGTACTTTTGCCTGAACCACTGGAACCGATGATGCTGATCACATCACCGGCCGCGGCGGCCAGGGATACGCCTTTGAGCACTTCATGACTGCCATAGCGTTTATGCAGGTCTTGGACTTCAAGTTTGTACATGCGGTCGGTTCTCACAAAAACAGGTGGTCAGTCGTTGAGCAAGCGCCCGTGACGCAGCGCTTCGCGCCCCGCCACCTTGGCCAGCCAGAAACCCGCTTGGGCATAACGCAGCCGTTCAACGGCAAACAACACCCCGGACGTGCCCGCACACACAATGCTGACGCGGTCGGTCAAGGGATCAATCACTTCAAAAATCGGCTCGCCGGTCTCCACCCGGTCACCGGCTTTACGCAGGTAACTGATTACGCCGGCATGGGGCGCGAACAACAGCTCGGTCCCCTCAAATGGCAGGCCTTCGCACGGCTCATGCTGCGGCGCGGGCCATTCGCCCTTGATCAGGCCTTGTTCGGCCAGGAACGCGAGGATGCCTTCAGCGTGGAAGATCGCCTCGTCGCGGCCGGTGTCGGCCTGGCCGCCCAGCTCCAGCGTCGTCGCCAGGCACGCCAGCGGAATCTGCGCCTCGGGGAACGCCCGGGACAGACGCAACCACGGCAGCGAACAGGCTTCATCGAACGAGCTGCCGCCGGAGTCTTCCGCCAGCAGGCCGACTTTCACATTCAAGTGCGCCGACAGCGAACGCCACTGTGGCCAGTGTTGCGGCAGCGCGTACATATGCAACGCGGCTTCGGCATCGCAATGCAGGTCGAGGACGATATCGGCGGTGCAGGCGTGGCTGAGCAAAACGCGCTGCATGCCTTGCAGCTGGCTGCTCGGCTCGGGCAACGCGCTAAGCGCATCGCTCATTGCCTGGCGGATCATGCGCACATTGGCGTGCGGGTCATCGCCCAGCTTGCCTTGGAGCAACGCGGCGACCGGCTCGCTCAATTCGACGAAATCACGGTTGAAGTTCTTGCCGCTGCCGACTTCGAAACGCCCCTGGTGGCTGCCTTGCAACAGCTGGCCCAGGCCCATCGGGTTGGCCACTGGCACCAGCTCGATCACGCCATTGAGCGCACCTTGCTGTTCCAGTTCGGTGAGGCGTTTTTTCAGTTCCCAGGCGGCGCGCATGCCGGGCAATTCGTCGGCGTGCAGGCTGGCCTGGAGGTAGGCCTTGCGCTCGCCGCTGCCGAAACGAAACACGCTCAGCTGGCGCTCGCAGCCCAGGTGGCCCCAGGGCAACAGGTGATCGATACGTTCCATATCAGTGCTTCCGTGGCGCCAGGTAGCTGAGCCAGCGGCGCTCGGCCAGCTTGAACAGGCGTACCAGGATAAAGGTCAGACACAGGTAGAACACGCCGGCCGTGATATAGGCTTCGAACGGCAAGTAGAACTGGGCGTTCACTGTGCGCGCGGCGCCGGTGATGTCGATCAGGGTGACGATGGACGCCAGGCTCGTGGTCTGCAGCATCATGATCACTTCGTTGCTGTACTGCGGCAGCGCACGGCGCAGGGCCGATGGCAGCAGGATGCGGCGGTACAGCTTGTAACGCGACATGCCCATGGCCTTGGCCGCTTCGATCTCACCGTTCGGCGTGGCCTTGAGGCTACCGGCGATGATCTCGGCGGTGTACGCGCTGGTGTTGATCGCAAAGGCCAGGCACGCGCAGAACGTGGCGCTGGACAGCAGCGGCCACAGGAAGCTTTCGCGCACGGCTTCAAATTGGGCCAGACCGTAGTAGATCAAAAACAGCTGCACCAGCATCGGCGTGCCGCGAATCACGTAGGTGTAGAGCCAAGCCGCACCATTGACGATCGGCTGCTTGGACACGCGCATCAAGCCCAGGGGCAAGGCGGCGAGCAAGCCGAAGAACAGCGAGATGGCGAGCAATTTCAGGGTGGTCACCAAACCGCCGAGGTACAGCGGCATGGCGTCCCAGATGACGTTGTAGTCGAAGATCATAGATCAGCCGCCCTTACGCCTACCGAGTAGCGCTTCTCAAGATAGCGCAGGGCCAGCAACGACACGCTGGTGATCACCAGGTACATCGCCGCCACTGCGAGGAAGAAGGTAAAAGGCTCGCGGGTGGCGTCTGCCGCCTGCTTGGCCTTGAACATCATGTCTTGCAGGCCCACCACCGAAATCAGCGCGGTGGCCTTGGTGAGTACCAGCCAGTTGTTGGTGAAACCAGGGATCGCCAGCCGAATCATCTGCGGCACCATCACCCGGAAAAACACCTGGAAAGAGCTCATGCCATACGCAAGGCCGGCCTCGGCCTGGCCCTTGGGAATGGCCATGAAGGCACCACGGAAGGTTTCCGACAGGTAGGCGCCAAAGATGAAACCCAGGGTGCCGATACCGGCGGCCAAGGGGTTCAAGTCGATATAGTCGTCATAGCCGAGCATCGGCGCGACGCGGTTCAGCAAGTCCTGACCGCCGTAGAAAATCAGCAGGATCAGCACCAGGTCGGGGATCCCGCGGATCACCGTGGAGTACAAGTCACCCAGCCAGGCCAACCAGCGCACCGGCGACAGGCGTAACGCGACCCCGATCAGACCCAGAACAATGGCCAAGGCCATGGACGACAAGGCGAGCTGAAGCGTCAACCATGCGCCATCGAGGATGACGGCCCCGTAGCCTTTCAACATGATTCAGGTCCTCGAAAAGGGGGATGAAAAAATGGCGCAAACCGCAGGAATTCTGTTGCTTGCGCCATTCTGGACAGACAGCTAGGACGAGTTACTTAGGGTCAGCGCCGTAAATATCGAAGTCGAAGTATTTGTCCTGGATTTTCTTGTATTCGCCGTTGGCACGGATCGCTGCGATGGCCGCGTTGATCTTGTCCAGCTCGGCCTTGTCGCCTTTACGTACAGCGATGCCGATGCCGTCGCCGAAGTACTTGGCGTCGGTAAACTGTGGGCCCACGAACGCGTAGCCTTTACCGGCCGGGGTTTTCAGGAAGCCGTCTTGCAGCAGGGTGGCGTCAGCCACGGTGCCGTCGAGGCGACCGGCTTCCACGTCCAGGTAGATTTCGTTCTGCGAGCTGTAAGGCACAACCGTGGCGCCTTTAGGGGCCAGGACTTCCTTGGCGAAACGATCGTGGATCGAACCGCGCTGCACGCCGATTTTCTTGCCTTTCAATTCATCCAGGCTGTCGCTGACCGTGGTGCCTTCCTTCATCACCAGCTGAGCTGGGCTCAGGTAGTAACGGTTGGTGAAGTCCACGGACTTTTTGCGGTCTTCGGTGATGGACATGGACGACAGGATCGCGTCGATCTTGCGCACTTTGAGCGCAGGGATCAGGCCGTCGAATTCTTGCTCGACCCAGACGCACTTGACCTTCATCTCGGCGCACAGGGCATTGCCGATGTCGTAGTCGAAACCGACGATGCTGCCATCCGGCGCCTTCGAGGCAAACGGAGGGTAAGCCGCTTCGATACCAATCTTCAGGGGCTTTTCATCAGCGAAGGCCTGCATCGACAGCACGGACAGCGCCAGGGCGCCCAACAGCACAAGTTTCTTCATCTTGGGACTCCATCGGTAGGGCAAAAAGCAGAATGAGCCGTGGCCCACGATGCGACTTAAGTGAAACCGAATAGCGGTGCTGCGTCCTACCCCGGTTCAGCATGGGAGACGACGAGCGAGTGATCGGCATTCTAACGACAGGCCGGAAGCCGATATTTCCTCAATGCGACAACAATTTACAGAAGCACTGAGAAAGCGGTTCCAGCACATTGACAGCCTCTGAATTTTATGCAGAGACAAAAGATATTAAACCTGTTGATGCTGCAAATTGCGGGCCTATTATTCGCAAACCCTTCTAGCACGGCAAGTCTGGCGTTTAATCTTATTTCAGAGGGTGTCTAAAACGGGGCTTTTCGAGGCACGGGCGTAGCACTTTGCCTCAGGTTTGGGCGTGGGGTTACACATTTGCAGGCCTCGGTAACATTCAGAAACGTCCTACGGGGGAAGTCGATATTTATTGGCTTGGTGGTTATGTCGGTCTGTCAGACCGCCACTTCAGCCAGGTTGAAATACCCTCCAAATGTGGGAGCTGGCTTGCCTGCGATAGCGGTCTGCCTGTTAGCCCGCCTGTGCCTGCCCACCCTCATCGCAGGCAAGCCAGCTCCCACAATGATTCGGTTTCGTCAGTGATAGCCAGTCAACAAAAAAGCCCCACCCAGCTCACGCCGAATGGGGCTTCGTCCCACCAACCCGCCTTACGCGACGTTCATGGTCTTGTGCGTTTCAATCAAATGCGCCACCACACCCGGATCAGCCAAGGTCGAGATATCCCCCAACCCGTCATATTCAGCCGTGGCAATCTTGCGCAGAATCCGCCGCATGATTTTCCCCGAGCGCGTCTTCGGCAAGCCCGGTGCCCACTGGATCACATCCGGCGACGCAATCGGACCGATCTCTTTGCGCACCCAGTTTTTCAGTTCCAGGCGCAGCGCTTCGTTCGGCTCTTCGCCATTTTTGAGCGTGACATACACATAGATGCCCTGCCCCTTGATGTCATGCGGCACGCCCACCACCGCCGCTTCGGCGACTTTCGGGTGTGCAACCATCGCGCTTTCGATCTCGGCAGTGCCCATGCGGTGGCCGGACACGTTCAACACGTCATCCACACGGCCGGTGATCCACCAGTAACCATCCTCATCGCGACGCGCGCCGTCGCCGGTGAAGTACATGCCACGGAAGGTCTTGAAATAGGTGTCGACGAAGCGGTCATGGTCGCCGTACAGCGTACGCGCTTGGCCAGGCCACGAATCGAGGATCACCAGGTTGCCTTCGGCAGCGCCCTCGATGATGTTGCCCAGGTTGTCCACCAACGCCGGCACCACACCAAAGAATGGCCGCGCGGCCGAACCCGGCTTGAGTGCGTGCGCACCCGGCAGCGGGCTCATCAGGGTGGCGCCGGTTTCGGTCTGCCACCAGGTGTCGACGATCGGGCAACGGGACTGGCCGACGTTCTTGTAGTACCAATCCCACGCTTCCGGGTTAATCGGCTCACCGACTGAACCGAGCAGACGCAAGCTGCTGCCGTCCACGCCTTCGCAGGCGGCAGTGCCGGAAGCCATCATCGCGCGGATCGCAGTGGGCGCGGTGTAGAGGATATTGACCTTGTGTTTGTCGACGATCTTGCCGACACGGGTGATGTCCGGGTAGTTCGGCACGCCTTCGAACAGCAATGTGGTCGCGCCATTGGCCAGCGGGCCGTACACGATATAAGTGTGGCCGGTGACCCAGCCGACGTCGGCGGTGCACCAGTAGATTTCGCCCGGGCGGTAGTCAAACACGCGCTCGTGGGTCAGGGCCGCATACAGCAGGTAGCCGCCGGTGGTGTGCTGCACGCCTTTGGGTTTGCCGGTGGAGCCGGAGGTGTAGAGGATGAACAGCGCTTCTTCGGCGCCCATCTCTTTGGGCGCACACACGGTGCCCGCCACTTTCATCAGGTCTTCGTACCAGATGTCGCGATGCTGGTTCCACTTGATGTTGCCATTGGTGCGCTTGCACACGATGACTTTCTGGATGCTGCTGGTTTCCGGATTGGTCAGCGCGTCGTCGACGTTGGCCTTCAGCGGAATTTTCTTACCGGCGCGGATGCCTTCGTCGGCGGTGATGACCACCTTCGACTTACAGTCGATGATGCGACCAGCCAGCGCCTCCGGCGAAAAACCGCCAAACACCACGGAGTGAATCGCACCGATGCGGGTACAGGCCAACATGGCGACCACGGCTTCGGGGATCATCGGCATATAGATAGTCACCACGTCGCCGCGGTGCACATCCTGGCCGCGCAGGGCGTTGGCAAACTTGCAGACTTCTTCATGCAGCTCGCGGTAGGTGATGGTGCGGCTTTCGGAAGGGTCATCGCCTTCCCAGATGATCGCCGCCTGGTCGCCACGCTCGGCGAGGTGACGGTCCAGGCAGTTGTAGGAAACGTTCAGGGTGCCATCGGCGAACCATTTGATGTCGACATGGTGGTCGTCGAAAGAGGTCTGCTTGACCGCGGTGAAAGGCTTGACCCAGTCAAGGCGCTTGGCTTGCTCGCGCCAGAAGCCATCGGGGTTGACCACCGACTGCTGGTACATGGCCTTGTAGGTCGCCTCGTCGGTCAGCGTGTTGGCTGCTACTTCGGGGCGAACGGGGTACAGGGAAGCCGCACTCATCTTTCTTACCTCGGTGACAATAGTTGTTTTTGTATGCCCTGTTGTAGCCGGGGCGCCCCCATAGAACCATTCGACGATGGTAGTAACAAGCCCCTACAAATTGCCCCGCCGTGCCCATTTACGGCTCTGGCCCGCGCCCTGCGCGGCTTTCCGGGTGGATGAAAAAACCTTTATCAGGGGATTGTTACAAAAACCGCCAATAGTGTTTATCAAAAGCACGGGTATATGAATATAACTCGCGGGCCTAAAATCAACTCCGCCAACAAGGCAACGTGATTAACAACGTAACAGCCCCCACGAAGGCAACGTTAATCCGAACTTCCCAACTCTTAAGTTACACACGCGGCCTCATAAGGGCCCCGTGACCCCTTTCGCCCTGAAGAAGGTAAGTAAAGAAATGAAAGCTCTCGTAGTTATGGCCCTCAGCAGCTTGTGCGCCACCGCCGCCCTGGCCGATGAGGCCCCGACCGAGCTGGCCGGCCAGAACGCCCCGATCGTTGAGGATTACACCTACAGCACTCACCTGGATGTTGCCAAAGTATTGTCCATGAGCACTGTTCCGGAAGTATGCCAAGTGGTACCGGTACAAATGGAATATGAAGACTCACACGGTCAACGTCATATTCTTAATTACCAAGTTATGGGCAACGGTTGTTCTAACGGGTAACAGGTTATTGAGTCAGGTTTAAACCGGATCTTGGTCGCCGCAAGTAATCGTTCTTGCGGCCAAGAACCTATTTCGAACCCACCATGAAACAAATGTGGGAACTGGCTTGCCTGCGATGGCAATTTCAGCCTTACCCACCTCCCAAAGCCCGCCACCTACCCGCCTCTGCTGCCCCCACAAAAACTATCCCACCGCCCGTCAAAAAATTCCTATCCCGGCAAAGCCTTGCAAACACGCCTCTTGGCCGAAAACCAAGCTATTTTGGCGCTCAATCGTGACCATCCGCCGCAACACAAAGCCGAATTTTTCCCTATAATGCGCGGGTAAATCGGGCCTGCAATATCCCTTTACACTGGGATGAAGAGCCAGACCTTGAGCCTGCGCTGGAGCATGCACCTGTCGCTCCGCCCCTCAAGCCTCACGCAGAACACCCGTTACCCAATTCCGTTTAATGCCTGCGCGAGCTGTTGCAACAAACGATTCCTTAAGATCCACCGCGGCCTCTGGGCCGTGTGAACACCCAACCATCCGGTTTCACACGGGCACCTTTGAGCCCTCACGCAGGAGACGACACGTCATGCTGAGCTGGGACGAATTCGACAAAGAAGAAGAAGGCGAAGTAGCCGCTAAAGGCGCCAACGCCGGCCACGCCACCGAAGCCAACATGGACCGCCTCGACGGTGCCGGCGCTGCCGCCGCCATCGAAGCCCGCGCCGTCACCGCCAGTGACTCCGCCGCCATCGTGCGCGCCAAGGCCGCCCTGGACAAACTCGACGTCGCCGAAGGCCTCGCTGAGCTTGAAGGCTCCGCCGCCCGCGTCGCCGTTGACGAAAAGCGCATGATCAACTGCCGCGCCGACCTCAACCAACTCGTGCCCTTCAAGTACGACTGGGCCTGGCAAAAGTACCTCGACGGCTGCGCCAACCACTGGATGCCGCAAGAGGTCAACATGACCGCCGACATCGCCCTGTGGAAAAACCCCGAAGGCCTGACCGACGACGAACGCCGCATCGTCATGCGCAACCTCGGTTTCTTCTCCACCGCCGACTCCCTGGTTGCCAACAACCTCGTGCTGGCCGTGTACCGCCTGATCACCAACCCGGAGTGCCGCCAGTACATCCTGCGCCAGGCCTTCGAAGAAGCGATCCACACCCACGCCTACCAGTACTGCATCGAATCGCTGGCCATGGATGAAGGCGAGATCTTCAACATGTACCACGAGATTCCATCGGTCGCTAAAAAGGCCGCCTGGGGCTTGAAGTACACCCGCTCGATCTCCGATCCGAAGTTCGAAACCGGCACCGTCGAAACCGACAAAGAACTGCTGCGTAACCTGGTCGCTTACTACTGCGTCCTGGAAGGCATCTTCTTCTACTGCGGCTTCACCCAAATCCTGTCGATGGGCCGTCGCAACAAAATGACCGGCGTGGCCGAGCAGTTCCAGTACATCCTGCGCGACGAGTCGATGCACCTGAACTTCGGTATCGACGTGATCAACCAGATCAAAATCGAAAACCCACACTTGTGGGATGCCGAGATGAAGGAAGAAGCGACCCAGATGATTCTGCAAGGGACTCAGCTGGAGATTGAATATGCGCGCGACACCATGCCTCGCGGCGTGTTGGGCATGAATGCGGCGATGATGGAGGACTACCTCAAGTTCATCGCGAACCGTCGTCTGTCGCAGATTGGGTTGAAGGAAGAGTATCCAGGGACGACTAACCCGTTCCCGTGGATGAGCGAGATTATGGACTTGAAGAAAGAGAAGAATTTCTTCGAAACCCGCGTGATCGAGTACCAGACCGGCGGCGCGCTGAGCTGGGATTAATTCCTAAGTCGGCAACATCAAGAAGCCCTGACATGTTCAGGGCTTTTTTATGCTCCGTGATCTGAATATTTCCAAATTCAGAGACGGTCAAATCCCACCAGACTGTAGGAAATTTCGTAGACGCAATAATGGCTACTCAGTATCGTCCGAGGGTTTTCTACCCTCGGCGGCTGTATGGATATTACGAAAGAAAAAACGGACTGGAACGACGCCGAGCTGACAGCGGCGGTAGAGGCGTACTTGAAGATGTTGGCCTGGGAAAAGAGCGGCCAACCTTTCAACAAAGCACTCGAAAACCGCCTTCTGCGTGAAGGCCCGGTAGCGGGCCGTGCGAAGGGTTCTATTGAGTTTCGCATGCAAAATATCTCTACCGTGCTCGTCCGTATGGGCTGGGACCGCATCGAGGGCTATAAGCCCGCCAAAAATGTGGGCTCAGGCGTAGAGCAACGCATCCGCAATGCACTGGCCGCAAAGGGCGTGTTCGAATCAGAAGATGCTGCCCAAACGGCAGACGAACAAACGCTGATCCGCCGCGCATCCAAACTGCAGCAACAACCCTTCCATAAGCTACCCGACGGCATAGCCCAGCCACAGAAGGTATCGACCGTCAGCACCGCCTTTGTCCGCGACCCAAAGGTACGCGCCTGGGTACTAAAAGAAGCCAACGGCATCTGCGAAGGCTGCGGTTCAAACGCACCTTTCGAGGTCGACGGCCAGCCATTTCTTGAAGTACATCACGTCAAGCACCTCGCCCAGAAGGGTTCGGATCGCACGACCAATGCTGTAGCCTTGTGCCCCAATTGCCATCAGCGTTGCCACCGGTCGAGTGACCGGGATGCTTTCACCGAGTCGCTGTACGCCAAGATCGGAAGATTGGCACGGGAGTAAACTCCTGCTGTCACACCTGATGCACGCTTAATAAACACTAGATAGGACCGAGGCCAACCCGTGAACCCAGACATGCTCGAAGCCGGCCCAATGGACGCCAAAGTACTTTCCGTCTTTGACTTCGACGGCACCCTGACCCATCACGACAGTTTCGTACCCTTCCTCAAGTTTGCCTTTGGCACCGGTGAGTTCTACGGCCGTATGGTGAAGCTGGCGGTGCCGGGGCTGCGCTTTTTGCTGCGCCAGATCAGTCGGGATGAGTTGAAGGCGCAGTTGATTCGTACCTTTATGACCGGGGTTGAGAAGGCGTGGGTTCAGCAGCAGGCTGAGGCGTATTGCCAGCGTACGTGGAGCAAGCTGATGCGCCCGACTGGGTTGCAGTCGGTGGCGGATGAGGTGAAGTCCGGGGCGGAGGTGACGTTGTGTTCGGCGTCGCCGGCGTTGGTGTTGCAGCCGTTTGCGAATCGGTTGGGGATCAAGTTGATTGGCACTGAGCTTGAGGTGGTCGACGGGGTGTTGACGGGCAAGCTCACGGGGAATAATTGCCGCTGTGAGAATAAGGTGCTGCGGCTTGAGGCGGTGTATGGGGATTTGGGCGATTATCGGCTCAGGGCCTGGGGCGATACCCGTGGGGATCGGGAGTTGTTGGCGGCGGCGCAGGATGCGCATTTTCGGCATTTTCATTCGAAGAAGAAGCCGGGCAAGTTGCAGCGGTGATGCGGGTGGATGGGGTCGGCGGGTGGACCGAGGTGATCCCATCGCTGCCTCGCTGGGGCTCGAGAGCTCCCACATTTTGATCGGTGCAGGCCAGACAGCGCACTAGTATGGGGTGCTGGGGGTCGATACAAATAGCGGGGTCGGCAGCGGACCGAGTCGATCCCATCGCTGCCTCGCTGGGGCTCGAGAGCTCCCACATTTGGGCTTTGTTGGCCTGTTGATCGGTGCTCGGCAAGGGTTATGTTGCGGCTTTGAGGTCTACGCCCAGGGCTGTGGCGAAGGCTTTTACCATTGGGCTGCGCGGGGCGTTGTGGCGCAGGATCAGGTTGAAGGCGGTGCTTAGGTGAACCTGCTTCGGGCACAGTGCGCGCAGGCGCCCTTCCCTGACCAGTGGCGCGGCGTAGTGTTCGGGCAGAAAGCCTAAGAAGCGGCCGGTGAGGATCAGGATGGCGACGGCTTCAACCTGTGAGGCCGAGGCGGACTGGCTGTCGTAGGTGACGAAGTTGGCTTTGTCGCGATGGATTGCATACCGGTGGTTGACCACTTCGTATTGGCGCAGCACTTCTGGCGTGATGTCGCTCGCGTTGAACAGTGGGTGTCCTACGGCGCAATAGGCGTGGGCTTTTTCTTCGTACAACGGGAAGTAGTCGAATTCTTCGCGGCGTTGGTAAACCGGCACGATGCCGACGATCAGCCGCCCTTCCACTACGCCGCGCTCAACTTCGTCGAGTTGCGAGGCATGTAGGCGCAATCTAATTTTTGGCGATTCGCTGTGTAGTTTCCCTAACGCGGTAATTAGCGGCGAATTAACGTCGGAGACGGTGTTATCAATAACGCCCACACTAAGGTCACCAATAAGCTCGTTTTGCGCCGAACTAAGCTTGTCGCGAAAACTGTCCACCGAGGTAAATAACTCGATGGAAGCCTGATACACCAACTTGCCTTCTTCGGTCAGGCCAAAGCCTTCCCGGCCCCTTGTACACAGGCGCATGCCGATGCGAATTTCAAGGTCGGAGATCTGCTTGCTGATGGCCGCCAGGCCCACGTTCAGCTCGTTTTGCGCGGCGCTGAAGCCGCCGGCTTCGACCACCGCCATGAACACGCGCAGTAATTTGAAGTCCAGCCCGCTCAGTTGCAGGGGCGGTCGTGTGCCGGGTTTTGGCGGCATGTTTCCAGAAGTGGAAAGTGGGGTTTCCATAATACGCGTTGACCTCAAGTGCCATATTCAACAGGCTTCAACCCAATCCTTGAACATAGCCAGGCGGCGATAATGGCCGTAAACATCCGCCCTTGGCAACCTTGAATATAGCGGGTTGAACAGCACACAGAGGCTGATTTAGCACCCGTAAAAACCTGACACTACGATCAGGTCTTTTTAGTTTTTTACTGCCTCCGACTCTTCTAAAAACAAGCGTGAGGAATACCGATGTCCCAGCCCACCGACCGCCTTTGGGGTGCTCGTTTCAAGACCGGCCCGTCTGCTGCATTGGCCGCGTTGTCGCGTTGCCCTGAGCGCTATTTTCGCCTGACGCCCTACGACCTGGCCGGCTCCCGTGCCCATGCCCGCGAGTTGCAACGCGCCGGTTTGCTGGATGAGTCCGAAACCCTGCGCACCCTTGAAGCCCTGGACCGCATTGGTGAGGACTTCGCCGCCGGGCGCCTGCATCCAACCCTGGATGACGAGGACGTGCACACCTTCATCGAACGCGTATTGACCGAGCGCCTGGGCGCCTTGGGTGGCAAGTTGCGCGCCGGGCGTTCGCGTAACGATCAGACCGCCAATGATCTGCGCCTTTTCCTACGCGACCATGCGCGCATCATCACCACTGAGGTGCTGGGTTTGCAGCAGGCGTTGGTGGAGCAGGCTGAGCAGCATGTCGAAAGCATCTGCCCGGGCTTCACGCACTTGCAGCAGGCGCAACCGATTGTGTTTGCCCATCACTTGTTGGCGCACGCGCAGTCGATGTTGCGCGATGTGCAGCGCCTGGTGGATTGGGATGCGCGCACCGCGTTGTCACCGTTGGGTGCTGCGGCCATGGCAGGCTCGGCGATTGCGCGCCAGCCAGAGCATTCGGCCAAGGAAATGGGCTACACCGGGCCGTGCGAAAACTCGATCGACGCCGTCGCCAGCCGTGACCATGTGGCGGAGTTCCTGTTTGTGGCGGGCATGCTCGGGGTGAATATTTCGCGGCTGTCGGAGGAGTTTTGCCTGTGGTCGTCGCGCCAGTTTCGCTGGGTGGTGCTGGACGATGCCTACGCCACCGGCAGCTCGATCATGCCGCAGAAAAAGAACCCGGACATTGCCGAACTGGCGCGGGGCAAGGCCGGGCGCTTGATTGGCAACCTGACCGGGTTGATGTCGACGCTCAAGTCGTTGCCGCTGTCATACAACCGCGATTTGAGTGAAGACAAGCACAGCGTGTTGGACAGTGTGGACACCTTGTTGCTGGTGCTGCCAGCGATGGCCGGGATGGTCGCGACGATGAAGGTGCAAGTTGAAGAGCTGCGGCGTCAGGCGCCGATGGGCTTCACCTTGGCGACTGAGGTGGCGGACTGGTTGGCCACGCGCGGCGTGCCGTTCAAGGAGGCGCATGAGATTACCGGCGCCTTGGTGCAAGCCTGTGAGAAACACGAGATTGAGTTGTGGGAAGCCTCACCGGCGATGTTGGCGCAGGTGGATGCCCGGCTGCTGCCGGAGGTGCGGGACTGCTTGACCCTGGAAGCGGCGATTGCGGCGCGCAGTGGTTGGGGTGGGACGGCGCCGGAGCGGGTTCGGGAGCAGATTAGGCGGTTGAAGACTGCCTTGGCTGAGCAGCAGAGATGGGCTGAGAGTTATCAGGGGTTTCGGATTTAAACCTGGGCCTTTGTGGTGAGTTTGCTGGCGCTTTCGCAGGCAAGCCAGCTCCCACATTTGAACCATGTTTTAACAGTTGGATCGAGTACAGCAGTGGAGTAGCACCATGAACCAAACCCCGGCGGAGCGCTTGGAAGCTGAGCGCAAGTTGTCCGAGAACCAGTTCGATATCACGCAGTACGAGCACGTATCGCGTCGTTATTACGGGCGGATGTTTTTTGCCACGTTGATCGTGATCGCATTGGCCGCGTTGTTGCGCGCCTTTGCCAATGGCCAGATCGAATGGTCCTACATCGGGCAGTTCCTCACGTCTGAGGCCATTCTGTGGGGCCTGGTGAACACCATCGTCATGTCGATTCTGGCAATGGCGCTGGGCGTGGTCATCGGCGTGATCACGGCGATCATGCGCATGTCGGCCAACCCGATCCTGCGCTACGTGGCCATCACTTACACCTGGCTGTTCCGCGGTACGCCGCTGATTCTGCAGCTGTTGCTGTGGTTCAACCTGGCGCTGATTTTCCCGGTGATCGCCATACCCGGCCTGTTCAGCATCGACACCGTCGACCTGATGACGCCATTCGTGGCCGCGCTGCTCGGCCTCAGCATCAACCAGGGCGCCTACACCGCCGAAGTGGTGCGCGCCGGCTTGCTGTCGGTCGACACTGGCCAGTACGAAGCCGCCAAGTCCATCGGCATGCCAAGCCTGCAAGCGCTGCGTAGGGTAATTCTGCCGCAGGCGATGCGAGTGATCATTCCGCCGGTAGGCAACGAGTTCATCAGCATGGTGAAAATGACCAGCCTGGCCAGCGTGATCCAGTATTCGGAGCTGCTGCACAACGCGCAAAACATCTACTACGCCAACGCCCGCGTCATGGAGCTGCTGATTGTGGCCGGCATCTGGTACCTGGCGGTGGTGACTGTTCTTTCATTTGGTCAAAGCCGCCTCGAGCGTCGTTTTGCCCGCGGCGCCGGCAAGCGTTCGTAAGTCTGGGTTGAGGAGATTTGCCCCATGAGAAGCATCGTCAAGGCCGTCAACCTGAACAAGTATTACGACGAGTATCACGCGCTGCGCGACATCAATATCGAGGTCGAGCAAGGCGAAGTCATGTGCATCATCGGCCCGTCCGGCTCGGGTAAAAGCACGTTGCTGCGCTGCGTCAACCAGCTGGAAAAGATCGACAAGGGCGGCCTGTGGGTCGACGGCGAACTGGTCGGTTACCGCGTCGTCGGCAACAAGCTGCACGAGATGAATGAATCGCAGATTGCCCGCCAGCGCCTGGCGACCGGCATGGTGTTCCAGCGCTTCAATTTGTTCCCGCACATGACCGTGTTGCAAAACATCATCGAAGGCCCGGTGCAGGTGCTCAAGCGCTCGCCCAAGGAAGCCATCGAAGACGCGCTGGAGTTGCTGGCCCGCGTCGGCCTGGCGGACAAGCGCAATGCCTACCCGGTGGAATTGTCCGGCGGCCAGCAACAGCGTGTGGCCATTGCCCGCGCGCTGGCGATGCGCCCCAAGTTGATGTTGTTTGACGAGCCCACGTCAGCCCTCGACCCGGAGCTTGTAGGCGAAGTGCTGTCGGTGATGCGCGATTTGGCCACCACCGGCATGACCATGATCGTGGTCACCCATGAGTTGGGCTTCGCCCGCGAAGTCTCCAACCGCATGGTGTTTATGGACGCCGGCCAGATTGTGGAAGCCGGCAGCCCTGAAGAAATTCTAATAAGCCCACAAAACCCGCGTACCCAAAGCTTTATTTCTGCCGTTCGCACTTAACTAAAAAACTAACGAGAACGCCCCCATGAAAAAATTGTTTATCCCAACGTTGCTCGCAGGCCTGATGGCCTCCTCGTGTGTATTCGCGGCATTGCCGGCGGCAATCAAGGACAAGGGTGAGATCAGCGCGGCCATCGTGCCGAACTACCCGCCGATGGATTTCAAGGACACCGCCACCAACAAACTCACCGGCCTTGACTTCGACCTGGGCAACGCCCTGGCCGAGCGCCTGGGCGTGAAGATCAAGTGGCAGGAGACCGGCTTCGAGCAGATGCTCAGCGGCCTGACCACCAAGCGCGTCGACATCGTACTGTCAGGCATGAGTGACACCGCCGAGCGCCAGAAGGCCGTGACCTTCATCGACTACTTCACCAGCGGCCCGCAGCTGTACACCCTGGCCAAGCGTGAAGACCTCAAGGAATTGACTGACCTGTGCGGTAAAAAAGTCGGCACCAGCCGACGTACCACCTGGCCGTCGGAAATTGCCGCGTGGAGCAAGGAAAACTGCGAAGCGGCGGGTAAGCCAGCGGTCGTGGTGATCGGCACTGAAGGCTCTGCGGATGCGCGTGCGCAGTTGCAGCAGAACCGTTTGGACGCGGCGATGCAGGGCAGCGAGACGATTCCTTATTTGATGTCGTTGGACAAGGGCAAGTACAAGCCAGTGGGCCTGGCGATTTCCAAGCAGTTCACGGGGCTGGGGATTGAGAAAAGCAACACCGAATTGGTCACGGCGATCAGTGAGGCGTTGCAGGGCATGATTGATGATGGCACGTACGGCAAGATCCTGAAGAAGTGGGATCTGGAACAGGGTGCGGTGGAGAAAATCAGCATCAATGCCGGGCAGTAAACACTGCAAAAACCTGTGGGAGCGGGCTTGCCTGCGATAGCGGTGGGTCAGCTTGCATCTGCATGCCTGACTCACCGCCATCGCGGGCAAGCCCGCTCCCACATTTGAATTGTGTTGTATTGGAAAATTAATAAGGACATCCGCCCCACCGTGGCCACCTACTCCCTGGTAATCCGCCGCCTGATGATCTGCTCGGTGACCATCGTCGTCAGCCGCGCCATGACCAGTCCGCTGCTGGCCCTTTGGCTGAGCACGCGCCTGGGCCTCAACCAGCAGGACATCGGCTTGCTGATGGGCATCGCCGTGTTCATCGCCACGTTGCTCGGCCTCTATGGCGGCTACGTCATTGACCGCCTGGAAAAGCGCAAGCTGCTGATCCTGGCCATGCTTTCCAGCGCCATCGGATTTTTGTTGCTGACCTTTGCCAGCAACCTCTACCTCACCACCCTGACCCTGGTGATTACTGAAGCCGCGTCGGCACTGTTCCTGATCGGCTCCAAGGCCATCATCAGCGAAAATCTGCCGGTGGGCGACCGCGCCAAAGTGTTTTCCCTGCGCTACACCCTGACCAATGTCGGCTATGCCACCGGTCCGATGGTGGGTGTGGTGATCGCCGGGCAGATCCCCTGGGCGCCGTTCCTGATCGCCAGCGCCATCGCCCTGGGCAGTGTGTTCCTGATGATCGGCATTGCGCCGACCCAGCGCGACAACAGCAACAAACCCCTGAGTTTTCTCACGACCCTGCGCACGCTACGCAGCGACCGCACGCTGATCCTGTTCACCAGCGGCAGCCTGTTGAGCACCATTGTCCACGGGCGCTATACGCTTTATCTGTCACAGTTTCTGCTGGTGGCCTACAAGCCCGCCGAGGCGCTGAAGATTCTGTCGGCGGTGCTGGCCTGCAACGCCATCACCGTGATTTTGATGCAGTACCAGATCGGCCGTTTTCTCAAACGTGAACAGCTGCGTTACTGGATTGTGCTGGGCACGTTGTTGTTCATTGTCGGGCTGATCGGTTTCAGTCTGGCGGACAGCCTGGTGACCTGGTGCCTGGCGATGTTCGTGTTCACCTTGGGCGAGATGATCATTTACCCCTCGGAATTCCTGTTCATCGACACCATCGCCCCGGATGCGCTGCGCGGCAGTTATTACGGTGCGCAAAACCTGGCGGCGTTTGGCGGGGCGATGAGCCCGGTCATTTGCGGTTACCTGCTGATCAATGCGGCGCCGGTCAGCATGTTCTATGCCCTCGGCGCATTGACCGCGGTAGGCGGCACCTTGTGTTTCCTGAGTGGGCGGCGTGTGGCCGGTACACCGCCTATCTAATGTGGGAGCTGGCTTGCCTGCGAAAGCGGTGTGTCAGGTTACGGATAGGCAAGCTGGCCCACCGTTATCGCAGGCAAGCCAGCTCCCACATTTTTTGCTCTGCGTAGCGGCTTCTATTTGCGTAATATCCAGCCACTCATCTCACGGACCCGAGCCCCATGAAATTCGACACGGCCTACAGCCTGAGTCTCGATGACAAACTGTCGATCTACGACGTACGAGACCTGAATTTCGACGAAACCAGCCCTTTCGACTCCGACAAGGACAGCTTCCTGTGCCCCAACGATGAATGCCGCGCGGCGTTCGATACGGGCAATGCGCTCAGCACCTTCAACGCAAAAAACGTCAACTATCAGCGCACACCGCACTTCAAGAACAAGGCCAGTACCCAGCACATTGACGGCTGCCGCTACGCCAGCACGCACAAGACTGCGACCGGCGAAACCGATGACGAGCGCGAGGATAATTTCCCATCGGAATGGGTACTGACGCGACGCCAGTACGAGCGCAAGCCTGCCGTGACCGGCTCCGAAGCCGGCATCCCACACGATCCGACGAAGGTTGCGTCTACTCGGGCCAGTTCGTCCCACAGCGCCAGCGACTCTACCCCGGACAAAACCAGCGTGTTCGCCCACCCGGTGGAATGCTATGTGTCGAATATCGACGACAAAGACAAGCTCAAGAGCATGCCGCTGAAGATCGGCGATCACACGGCAACCTACTGGACGTTTTTCAAGAAGATCGAGTACCTGCAAGACAACAACGGCCTGATCTACTGGGGCAAAATCAAGCAGATCAAGGACTACACCGCCAGCTTTCGCATCGATTTCGAAAAGAAAGTGTGGCTCGACAAGAAGCCCTATTCGGTCAACGTCTACCTGAGTAAAAAACTCATCGAAAACTATCGCAAGCGCACGGCGTTCCTGGAACAGATCAAGGCGGCGGCAGACAGTAAAAAGGCGCTGTACTGCTTCTTTTATGGGGTCACGCCGCAATTGAAACAGGTGCCAAGCAAGAAGAACCCCGAGCAGACATTCGGGGTTTTCAGCGCGAATATCGAGAACCTGGATCACTTGATCATTCGAGAAGCGCCGGGCGTGGAATAAAGCGCGACTGAAACGCCATTAAAAAAATCCAGTTGATGAGCGGTCAAAACAACTGTACAAAAACACAGTATAGTTTGCCTTCCCCCGTCGAACCTGGAGAAACCCCCATGTCCTCTCTGGCAATGAGCTCTTTCGTAGAACAGCAGATCGTCCTGCACCAATTCACCGCCAAGCACAGTGTGCAGGCCCGCGCGATGCTTGGTTGGAGCCGAGAAGAACTGGCCCGACAAACCGGGCTGGCGGTCGAAACGGTGCAACGCTTTGAAAGCCAGGGCGATGTAGATGATGAAACCCGCCTGGTATTGGCCTTTCGGCTGGAAGCCGAGGGGCTGGTGTTTTTCCCGGGGTTTGCGCCGGGTTGGGGCATGAGTGCGCGCAAGTTCGACAAGGCCCCGGCCGAGCCCGCTGCACAGGGCATCATTTCGCGCTTGATGGGCTCAACAGCGGCATCAATTGATTCACCAGCGCCTCAACCGAATGGTGCGTAGCGTCCAGCCGGATCACCGGGCAGGTCAGTGGCTTCAGCCAGCTTTCATGCCGACGCAGGCTGCGTAGGCTGTGGTTACCATCATCGTAACGAGCAGCCCAGGCGAGAAACGCGACGCTGTTTTCATGGCGGCTGCCGCCCTCCAGAATCCGGTCACCATAGCGCTGCTCTTCGCGCAGCCGCAGGCGGTGCAGGCGAACTGGCGGGTCTACACGCAGGAACACCACATGGGTGAACTGCGGGATCATGGCATCGCCCCATCCGCACACTGAGCCGGACAGCACCCAGCCTTCGAGGCCGGCACTTTGTTCCTGTAACAGACGCGTGCGTTCATCCCGTAGCCGAGCGACGGTGAACGGTTCCGGAGTTTGCTGCCAGAAGAAGTCGTCGGAGTCGAAATAAACCACATTCAAGCGTTCGGCCAAGGCTTTGCCCAAGGTCGTAGTGCCTGCGCCTGCAGCGCCGAGAATGTGAATTTTATAGCGCATGGCTTGCTCCCCTTAACTTGAGTGTAAGCCGTTGGGGCATCAGGCCTGCAATTGCAGCGCGCGGCGCATCATTTGTGGCGGCTGGCCGAAGGCACGCAGGAAGGCGCGACGCATACGCTCCGGGTCACCGAAGCCGGTGTCGCGGGCAATGATGTCGATGGGATGGTCGCCGGATTCAAGCATCAGCCGCGCTGCTTCAATGCGCAGGCGTTCGATCGCCTTGGCCGGGGTGTGGCCGGTTTCGCTGCGAAACAGACGGCTGAACTGGCGCGGACTAAGGTGCGCGACGTCGGCCAGCCGTTCAACCGAAAGCTCTTCCTGCAAATGCTGGCGGGCGAAGACCAGGGCGGTTTGCACACGGTCGGACTTGGGGTCGATGTCCAGCAGCGCGGAAAATTGCGACTGGCCACCCGCACGGCGATGGTAGATCACCAACTTGCGCGCGACCTCGCGGGCCACCTCTACACCCAGGTCGTTTTCGACAAGTGCCAGGGCCAGGTCGAGGCAGGCGGTCATGCCGGCAGAAGTCCAGAGTGGGCCGTCGACAGTGAAGATGCGGTCTTCTTCAAGCCTCACAGTGGGATACGCCTGACGAAAGGCCCGGGCGTGGTACCAGTGAGTGGTTGCCTTGCGGCCTTCCAGCAGCCCGGCTGCCGCCAGGTGGAAAGAGCCGGTGCAAGCAGAAGTCACACGACGCGACGTCACCACTGCGTGCTGCAAGTAGCTGAGCAGGCCAGGCGTGGCGTCGAGCACTTCGTTATCGCCCACTACCAACACCGTGTCGTACGGACCAAAGGGCACCGTATCAATGGCAAAACCCATGGAGCTTTTGACCGGCCCGCCCTCCTCGGATACCAGGTCTACCCGATAGAACGGCTGTTCCACTTCCAGATTGGCGAATTCAAACACCGTACTGGTGCTCAGGCTGAGCATCTGAAAACCCGGAAACAGCAAAATACCGACAGACACCATGGCCAAACCTCATGTCTCTAAAGGAGGGATATACGACATTGCAGCCATGACATTACACCCATAATCTTGGTTGCAACAAGGCCCTCCTTCCTTGGCCCTCCTGGAGCAACTGCAATGACTCAATCCAAAGGTTATGCGCTGATCACCGGCGCTTCTTCGGGCATTGGCGCCACCTACGCCGATCGTCTGGCTCGCCAGGGTTACGATCTGATCTTGGTGGCGCGTAACCAGCACCGACTGGAGCGGCTGGCGACTCAGCTCAACGCCGATACCCAACGGGATATCCAAGTGGTGGTGGCCGACCTGAACCTGCCGGCCGATCTGGCCCGTATCGAACAGATCCTGCACGACGACAGCCGCATCAGCCTGTTGGTGAACAACGCCGGCATCGGTGCCACCGCGCCCTTGCTCGACAGCGATGCGGACAAGATGGAGGCAATGATCCTGCTCAATGTGCTGGCCCTGACCCGCCTGGCCAAAGCCGCAGCAACCAACTTTGTCGCCCAGGGTCGCGGCACCCTGATCAACATCGGCTCGATCGTGGCGGTCGCACCCAAGTTGCTGAATGGTGTTTACGGGGGCACCAAAGCGTTTGTGCAGGCGTTTTCCGAATCACTCGAGCATGAGCTGAGCGACAAGGGTGTACGGGTTCAAGTGGTGTTGCCCGGTGCCACCGCCACCGAGTTTTGGGACGTTGCCGGCCTGCCGGTGAGCAACCTGCCCGAGACAATGGTCATGACCGCGCAAAACCTGGTGGACGCCGCATTGGCAGGGCTCGCACAAGGTGAGAAGGTCACCATCCCGTCACTGCCTGACAGCCTGGATTGGGACGCTTACGAAACCGCGCGCCTGGCCTTGGGGCCAAACCTGTCACACCGCAGTCCGGCCCCACGTTACGGCGTGTAATCAGCGAATAGACTGAAGCCCAGGTCAGTGGCCGCCTGGGCCGCCGGCGCTGATCTGTCGATAGGCGCGCAGCAACGCGTGCAATGCATCGCGAGACCCTCGAGCGCCATAAAACCAAAGCTTCGTGTCCTCTGCCAACGGCTCGCAAACGGCGGGATAACCGCTTATGCACGCACTATGAAACGCCGCACATTGATCGTCAGACACCAAGGCATCAAGACGATGCCTGGTCACCAGATCGTCGACTTCACGCGTCTGCAAAGAGAATTGAAGGCTGTGGTCTGCACGTCGTGCATCTACCGGTACCAATTGCGCACCGGCCTGTTGCAGGATATCGAACGCTCGGCGCAAGGCTGCGCTGTGTTCAATGGCTTCGTAATGCGCCCCGTGCACATACCGGTCAGCGAACCCGATGCGCCACCCTGCGAGCACCTTGGAAGCGGTAAAGGTGCTGTTATTGCGTACCAGAGGCACTTCAACCATCACAGGCCCTGTGGGCTCGATACCACTCAAGGCGACGAGTAACAGCGCAGGGTCTCGCTCGGGTTTTAGCAGCGGGGCCACGGCGTTGTAACCGGGAATGAGTGCGAAGCCCTTTGGAGGGTCAGCGCCGAAGACGATACCGCCCAGGCTGGCTTTATCGGTGTTGGCCTGGGCCGGCGCAGCGTTCGCGCCGCCCGCTTCACCCGCTTCAGGCAAGGAAGGCCCAAGTCGACAAGGCAAGCCCAACCGCCAATGCTCCCTACAGTTTTTTTCCATCAGAACCTGCACCCCGACAATGACCGTGCGGGATCATCGCACTCTCATCGAAGGGTTGTCGCAGGGCTGAAATACCCTGAAAACTCATTTTCCTACGGCCCCAAACTTCAGCCCGTAGCGTGCTCTTTCGCACCTTGAGTTTCCACGTCCAACCACCACGCATGCCCACGCTCAGGCTGGTTCAGATTGAACGCCTGCCCCATCGCCGGCGTGGTAATCGAAACGTTGCGCTCCCAGGCCAGGGCCATGATGCGGTCGAACGGCTCGTGCCAGGCATGGAACGCCAGGTCGAACGTGCCGTTGTGAATCGGCAGCAACCAACGGCCTTTAAGGTCGATATGCGCCTGTAAGGTTTGCTCCGGCTGCATGTGCACATGGGGCCAGTCGACGTTGTAAGCACCTGTTTCCATCAGCGTGAGATCAAACGGGCCGTATTGTTCGCCGATGCGTTTGAAACCGTCGAAATAACCGGTGTCGCCACTGAAAAACACCCGCCGCGCACCGTCGATCATCACCCAGGAACACCACAGGGTCTGGTTGCCGTCAAACAGACCGCGCCCGGAAAAGTGCTGGGCCGGCGTGGCGATAAAGCGAATGCCATCGACCTCGGTGCCTTGCCACCAATCCAGTTGCCTGACTTTGCTGGCGTCCACACCCCATTTCACCAGGGTGTCGCCCACACCCAGCGGGGCGAGAAAGTAGCGGGTTTTGTCGGCCAGCTGGACCACGGCCTTATGGTCCAGATGGTCATAGTGATTGTGCGAAAGAATCACCGCTTCCAGCGGCGGCAAGTCTTCAAGGCTAATGGGCGGCTGATGGAAGCGCTTGGGCCCAGCCCAACTGAACGGTGAGGCACGCTCGGCAAACACCGGGTCGGTAAGCCAGAACTTACCGCGCATTTTCAGCAACACGGTGGAATGCCCCAGACGGAACACGCTGTGATCGGGAGCGGCCAACAGCTGCTCGCGTGTCAGCGGTTGCACCGGAATCTTGCCCACGGGGCGCGTGCTGCGCGGCTTGTTGAAAAGCATGTTCCAGAAAATCCGCAACGTCTTGCCAAAGCCGCCGTGCTGCACTGGGGCATCGTTGGTGAAATGCCCTTGCTCCTGCTCGGCAGGTTTGAGTGCTTCAGGCGAAGGGTCGAGACGGCTTGAAATCGTGGCCATTACAGAGTGACTCCTGGGGTCCGCTCATAAATTACACTGCACAGTGTAGTTTCTAGATTGCAACAAAACCCGGAGCAAGTAAACTACCGAGTGTAATTTCATCCAAGAGCCGAACGCATTCCATGACTGCTCCCCAACGCCTCACCGACCGCAAGCGCGAAGCCATCGTGGCAGCGGCCATCACCGAGTTTCGGGCTAACGGGTTCGAGGTCACCAGCATGGACAAAATCGCCGCCACCGCCGGTGTCTCCAAGCGCACGGTCTACAACCACTTTCCCAGCAAAGAAGAGTTGTTTGCAGAAATCCTGCACCAGTTGTGGGCCAGCAGCGTCGCCCAGCTGGACGCCAGCTACGCCAGTGACCGCCCCCTGCGCGAGCAATTGCGCGGTTTGCTGCAGGCGAAGATGCAGATGATGTCGGACGCCAACTTCCTCGACCTGGCCCGCGTCGCGATCGCCGCCACCATTCATTCGCCCGAACGCGCGCAAGACATGGTCAACCGCTTGAGCAAGCGCGAGGAAGGCTTCACCCAGTGGGTACGCGCGGCCCAGGAAGATGGCCGCCTGGCCTGCACCGACCCGGCCTTTGCGGCTCATCAGATCCAGAGCCTGCTCAAGGCGTTCGCCTTCTGGCCGCAAATTACCCTGGGCCAACCTACCCTCGACGCTGCCAGCCAGGCCAGCGTTATCGAATCGGCCATCGACCTGTTCCTGGCCGGCTACGAAGTCAGCCCTGCCCGTTCGCAATAAAGCCTGTTGCATGAGCGACATTCCAAGTCGTTTTTAGCGCATTCACCCGGTGTGCTACGCAAATGGCTTGGAAGGACACTGATTATTCCCACGCGAATAACTGACAATATTCACACCTATTATCCGATCAACGGTTCCCGCCGCTGACGCACGCTGTCGCATCTGCAAAAAAGAGCTGACCCGGAACACTATGGAAAACAGACGAGGCAAAGGGCTGTCATTTGCCAGGCGTATCTACAAGCCAAGGATCATCGGCCTGGGTATCGGCTGTATCAGCGTCATCGGCGCCCTTTACCCATTGGCGATGCCGGGCTGGGTATGGGCCTTGCTGATATTCAACGGTTATGCCTGGGCCCATGTGGCGTACCAGGTCTCCACGCGCTCGCAATTTCCCTACCAGGCCGAACAACGCAACTTGCTCTATGACTCGCTGCTCGGCGGTTTCTGGGCGGCGGCCACGCAATTCACACCGCTGACGACCGTGACCATCCTGTCGATGATGACCATGAACAACGTCGCGGCCGGGGGCAAGCGCCTGTTTCTGCGCGGGCTGGTGGCACAGGCGGGCGGTATCGGCGTGGCGTGGGCGCTGTTGGGGATCAAGTTCAATCCCAACGTCAGCCTTGCCCAGGTGTATACCTGCCTGCCGATGCTGACGCTTTATCCGATGGCGATCGGCATGGTCTGCTATCAGTTGGCAATCAAACTCTCGGAACACAAACGCGCCCTCAGCGCCCTCAGCCGTGTCGACAGCCTCACCGGCCTGCTCAATCATGGCTCATGGAAAGACCTGCTCAATCTCAAGTTCCACAAATGCCAGCAGCAACAGAGCCACGCCACCATTGCCTTGATCGATATCGACCATTTCAAACAGATCAACGACACCTACGGCCATATCGTCGGTGATCAGGTGTTGCGCCAGTTGAGTCAGGAGTTGCGTCAACACTTGAGGGAAAATGACTTAGCCGGCCGTTACGGCGGCGATGAGTTCTGTGTGATTCTTCCGCAAATGTCACTGGAAGAAGCCGCGCTGGTCATGGAACACATGCGAGAAACTTTTAGTAACTATCGCAATTCGCAGATCCCGGAGTTGCGCGTGAGCCTGAGCATTGGTCTGGCAGACTTCCAACCCGTCTTCAGCGATGCGGCAATGTGGCTCAACGCCGCGGATCGCGCGCTCTATGTCGCCAAGGACTCCGGTCGCAACCGGGTGAATGTCAGCCACTACGTCGTCGCCCACTCCGCTTAAGTCGTCCTACGACACCTCGTCTGAATTCTCTTCAGACACACTGCTGCAGAAGCATAATGCCACCATTGGTCGCCTACTCAATGACGTTCCCGCCCTGAAGGCGAACTTCTTGGCCGGCCGATCACTCTGAACCCGTTGTTCAACCCCCCTCTGTCGGCACAAGGAAGCTGACAATGAGCAAGTCAACCGTAAGGCCTGGTGCCCTACGGGGGCAGGCGCATATTCATGGATACCTCTGACGCGTGCTTCCCCGAGCTCTCGAACATGCTATTCAACGCCCACAAAAAAACTATCAGCACCCTGCAACACACCAACGCTCAACAAGCCAGCTTGCTGGATGCCATCGAGCGCTCCATGGCGGTGATCGAATTCGATCTGCAAGGCACCGTCCTGCGGGCCAATGAGAATTTCCTCAAGACCATGAGCTACCGCGCCGAACAGATCGAGGGCCAGCCCCACCGAATGTTCTGCACCCCCGCGTTCACGCGCAGTGCCGAGTACAACCAGTTGTGGACGCAGCTGCGTAATGGCCAATTTCAGTCGGGCACCTTTGAACGCGTCGGCGGCGACGGCCAATCGGTATGGCTGGAAGCCAGCTACAACCCGGTGCGCGATCACACGGGCCAGGTCATCAAAGTGGTGAAATACGCCATGGACGTCACCCCGCGCCTGCAGGCCGAAAGCGAAGCCAACGCCAAGTTGGGTGCCATCGACCGGGCCATGGCGGTGATCGAATTCAACCTCGACGGCACCATCATTACCGCCAATGCAAATTTCCTGCAGCGCATGGGCTACAGCCTGGCGCAGATCCAGGGCAAGCATCACCGCCTGTTCTGCAAGCCGGACCTGGCCAACAGCTCGACGTACAGTGAGTTCTGGAAGCGCTTGAACCAGGGCGAACTGTTCAACGGCCAGTTTGAACGCATCGACAAAAACGGCCAGACGGTGTGGCTGGAGGCCAACTACAACCCGGTGTACGACGCCAGCGGGCGCCTGTGCAAAGTGGTGAAGTTCGCCTCCGACATCACCGCCAGAGTGCAACAGCATGCCGCCGACGCTGCCAGCGCTGCCCAGGCTTATCACATCTCGCTGAGCACTCGGGATATCGCCGAAAAGGGCGCTGATGTGATCCAGCAAACCGCCAGCGGCATGCGCGAAATTGCTGCCGACATCGATGGCTCCTCGCAACTGATCGCCAAACTGGGCGAGCGTTCGCAGCAGATCACGGCCATCGTCAACACCATCCGCGGCATCGCCGACCAGACCAACCTGCTGGCCCTCAACGCCGCCATCGAAGCGGCGCGCGCTGGCGAACAAGGCCGTGGTTTTGCCGTGGTGGCCGACGAAGTGCGGCAACTGGCGGCACGCACCAGCGGCTCCACGGCGGAAATTTCCAGCATGATCGCGATGATCCAAGAGGAAACCCGCCAAGCCATCGACAGCATGGAAGGGACACGCGACCGCGCCGCTCAAGGTGTGGAGTTGGCCAACCAGGCCGGCACGGTGATCCTGCAGATTCGCGAAGGCACGGGCGAGGCTGTGCAGGCGGTGAGCGCGTTTGCCAATGAGCGGGGCAACAACTGACCTGATCTTCATGTGTCTGGCCGGGGGCTGGGTCTATAGTGCTGACTAGTCTTTACGCCAAGGATTCGAGCCCGCCATGACCCCAGACAAGCCAGAAGCTGCCCCCGTCGATCACCTGCGCTTCCACCGAGGCCACGCCCACCTGGCGCCGACCTTCGGCAACGACACCTTTGCGCTCAAGGCCGAAGCGTTCGCGCGCTTCTTTGGTACGCCCACCTTTCTCGGCGCGCAAACCGCGATCGTGATCTTGTGGGTGGTGCTGAACATGACCGGCATCACCCACTTTGATGTGTACCCGTTCATCCTGCTTAACCTGGCCTTCAGCCTGCAATCGGCCTATGCCGCGCCGCTGATCCTGCTGGCCCAGACACGCCAGGCCGCCCGCGACAAAGCCCAGTCCGACGCCGATGCCCAGCACCGCGAAGCGCTGGCCATTGCCAACACCGAGCGCCAGGCCCAAGCCGAACAAACCACCAAGCAGTTGCTGGAACTGCTGGAGCAGAACACCCGCCTGACGGAAATGACCAAGCAACTGACCGAGCGTATCGAGACCCTGACCTGCGAAATGCATGAGCAGTTCATGCGCAAACCCTGAGGGCGAAGCCGTTGGCTTAGTTATGGCGAGCGCGGCTTGTTGTGGCGAGCGGGCTTGTTGTGGTGAGCGGGCTTGCCCCGCGTTGGGCTGCGCAGCAGCCCCAAAACCTGACACTGCGGTTTACCTGAAGAATCGCGTTGGCCTGTCTGGGGCCGCTTCGCGCCCCAACGCGGGGCAAGCCCGCTCGCCACAGAAGCCCGCTTACCACAACAAGCCCCGCTCGCCACAACAGGCCCGCCAGTCACAAAAGGCGCCGTTCATGGCAATCGCACATGCCGCCCCAATTCATCAAACAACGTGACCACCGAACGCAACGCCCGGCAATCCGGACGCGTCAGCAGCCACAGTGCGGTGTTCCGCCCGGCCAACGCCGGCCCCAGTGGTTGCAAACCATCGCCCAAGAGAAAATCCGGCAGCGCCGCCACGCCCAAACCTGCGCGCACCAACTCGGTGACCGACAACATGCCGTTGCAGCGATAGCTGGGGCGCACGCCCGGCAAATGCTCGCGGCGCCAGGCGACGGTGGGGTGATCGGGCAGGAAGTCGTCCGGGGCGATCCACGGCAGCTCAGCCAACTCGCGGCCTGCGTGCTGGCGCGCAAAACCGGCACTGGCACACACTTGATAGGCCACCGTGCCCAGGCAGCGACCGACAAGGTGCTCCGGCGGCGTCTTGGTCAGGCGCAGGGCAATGTCCGCATCGCGGCGGCTGAGGTTGGCGAAATCATTCGATGTGCTCAACTCCAGGGTCAACGCCGGGTATTCGGGCATGAACCGCGCCAGCGCCGGCAGCAGCAAACCTTGCAGCACTGAGTCGGTACAGGTCAGGCGCACGGTGCCGCTGATCACTTCGCCGCCCTGCTCCACGCCAATGCGCGCCGCCTCCAACGCTTGTTCTGCGTGCTCGGCCTGCTGCGCCAGGTTGCTGGCCAGGCTGGTGGGCAGGTAACCGGCGCGGCTTTTTTCAAACAGGGTCTGGCCCAAGGCGGCCTCCAGCCGACGCACCGCACGGAACACCGTGGACACATCCACCCGTAACAGCGCCGCCGCCCGCGCCAGGGTGCCGCCGCGTACCAGGGCGAGGATCAGCGAGAGGTCGGGATAGTCGATTTGATAGTGCGTGGCTGCATTGAGCATGTGGACGAACGCCAATTTTGATTGCGTGAGCGCCAATCTATAGTGGGCACCAGGACACAACAAGCCATGGGACGTACACGATGAAAGCCAGCACCTTGCACCTTGCCCTGATCGGCGACTACAACCCCGACGTCACCGCGCACCAGGCCATCCCCGTGGCGCTGCAACAGGCGGCCGACGCCCTGAACCTGAACGTTCACGTGCAATGGCTCGACACGGACTCGATCACGCCCACCACTCAATTGCATATGTTCGACGGCTTCTGGTGTGTGCCCGCCAGCCCCTACCGCGACACCGACGGCGCACTGCGGGCGATCCGGTTTGCCCGCGAACACAAGCGCCCTTTTCTCGGCACGTGCGGCGGTTTTCAACATGCGGTGCTCGAATATGCCCGCAACGTGCTGGGTTGGGCGGATGCCGAACATGGCGAGCTGGCCCCGCACGCCAAGCGTGCGGTGATCACACCGCTCAGTTGCGCGCTGGTAGAGGCCACGGACACCGTGCGCCTGGCGCCCTACACCCGCATCGCCGAGGCCTACGGCACGCTGGATATCCACGAGGGTTATCGCTGCCGGTACGGCATCAACCCCGAGTTCGCCAACGCACTGTTGGAAAGCGACCTGATTCCCAGCGGCCACGACTCGGCTGGCGATCTGCGCGCCATCGAATTGCTCGACCATCCGTTTTTTGTCGCCACGCTGTTCCAACCGGAACGTGCTGCGCTCAAGGACGTCACGCCACCCTTGGCGATCGCTCTGCTCAAGGCCTGCCTGGCGTTGTCACGATGATCGCCAACACACCCGTCACGCCCTACTACGCAGTGATTTTCAGCTCATTGCGCAGCAAGGGCGATCAAGGCTACGGCCAGGCCGCCGCCCGCATGCTGGAACTGGCACGTGAACAACCGGGGTTTCTGGGGGTGGAGTCGGCGCGCGAGGACGGCTTGGGGATAACGGTGTCCTACTGGGAGAGCGAGGCGGCGATCCTGGCCTGGAAGCAGCAGGTTGAGCATCGTGAAGTGCGCGAGCAGGGGCGCGCCACCTGGTATTCGGCGTTTCAAACACGCGTGTGCAAGGTGGAGCGGGCCTACACCTTCCAGAAGTGAAATGCGTTCCCCTGTGGGAGCTGGCTTGCCTGCGATGGCACCCGCTCGGTTTTACTCAGAGACCGCGTCGTCTGCATCGCAGGCAAGCCAGCTCCCACCTCTGATCTTCATTGCCGGCAAAACAACAGGTGCTTAGCTGACCAAACTGCGCAACGCACTGATCTGCGGGATTTCTACCCGGCGCATGTACACGCGCAGCGGCTCGGTGATGTTGATGCGGACGTCGATGTTCTGGTCCAGCAGCAACTGCAGGCGTTCGCGCGACAGGGTCATGGCGTGGTCGGCGGCCGGCAGCCAGACAAATTCAGCAGTGGGAATGATGCCGTCATCGGCCACGTCCATGCCGAAGGCATCTTCGCTGAAACGCACGATGTACTGGCCGGTTTTGCGGTTCAGGCCGACAAAACCGTGGAGTTGGTCGGCGGCCTGGCAGATGAGTTCTGAAGTGATGCGCATGGTAAACCTCACTGAAAAGTCCCACTGGGACTGGAAAGATGGTTTACACGCGTGGCAGAAATTACGGCCCTCTGACGGGGCAGCTGCGGCCAAGAATACTGCAATACAGCACAAAAAAACCCAGAAAAATGGCGCCTGAGCACCTTAATGTCGGTTTGGTGATAGCGCCTTTCGCAATCAATTGTTAAAAAGGACGCCTTCTCAAAGTTACCTCCACGAAAGGACTTCGCATATGCCTGTCACGTTTACCAAGAGCGCCTTGCTGCTCGCTCTGATGCTCGGCCTTGGCCAGGCACAGGCTGCCGACCCGATCAGCCCGGCTGAATTGGCAACAAACGAAGGCATTCCTTACCCGGCCGTCATTGCGCACCGTGGCGCTTCCTACGACGCTCCCGAATCCACCGCGGCGTCCTACAAGCTTGCGCGCGACCTGGGCGCCGACTACCTGGAAATGGACCTGCAGCGCAGTAAAGATGGCGTGCTGTTCGCCCTGCACGACAACAACCTGCAGCGCACCACCGACGTGGCCACCAAGTTCCCCGAGCGCAAAGACGCCCCGGCCAACGAGTTCACCTGGGCCGAGCTGCGCACCCTGGACGCTGGCAGCTGGTTCAACGCCGCCTACCCGGATCGCGCGCGCCCTGCGTTCGTCGGCCTGAAAATCCAGAGCCTGGACGAAATCATCAAGATCGCCGAAGGCAACCCGCAGCACAAACCCGGCCTGTACATCGAAACCAAAGAGCCCAAGCAATTTCCGGGCATCGAAGCCGACCTGAAAAACAAGCTGCTGGACAAGGGCTGGTTGAGCTCCGCCGGCTCCAAGCTGGGCAAGAGCAACACGGGCGTCGGCCAGGGCAAGGGCCGCGTCGTGCTGCAAACGTTTGAAAAAGACAGCTTGAAAGAGCTGCAGAAAGAAATGCCCAACACCCCGAAAATCCTGTTGTTGTGGGTCGGCCCTGGCAGCATCGAGCCAAAATCCGCGCAAACATTTGCCGAATCCGGCGAGACCACCAAAGCGGCCTACTACGCCAAGCAAGAGCCCAAAGACGCTGCCGAATTTGAAAAATGGGTCGACGAAGCCAAGAGCCTCGGCGCTATCGGCACCGGCCCATCGGCCGAGCTGACCAACCATGGCGACCAGAGCTACACCGACCTGGTGAAGCCGCAAATGAACAAGCTGACCCACGACAAAGGCTTGCTGGTGCACGTCTATACCGTCGATGAGCCCGTGGACTTCGAGAAAGTGATGGCCGCCGGCGTCGATGGCATCTTCACCAACCGCGCCGCCGAACTGCTGAAGTTCTACAAGCGCTGGCCGTCCTCGAGTGTGCAGGACCTGCTCAAGGACAACGGGTACTAAGCGTCAGGCCGCAATAGGTGTCGGTTCGCCATTAAGGATGAATTAAGTTGCGCTGGTTAATCTGGCGCCACTTAAACAGCTCACCCAGAAGGACACACCATGAAAACCCTGACCGCCCTGTTTGCCGCTACCGCCATGACCCTGACTGCCGGCCTGGCCCAGGCGGATGTTCGCCCGGATCACATTGAAGGCCTGCTCAAATCCGGCGCAGTCATGCCGTTCGAGAAACTCAACGCCGCCGCCGTGGCCACTCACCCCGGCGCCAGCATCACCGACACCGAGCTGGACCACAAAAACGGTGTGCTGGTGTACGAAGTTGACGTGACCGACACCGCCGGCAAGCGCTTTGAAGTCAAGCTCGACGCCAAGACCGGCGCGGTGCTGGAAAACAAGCAAGACACTTGAGTCAACCGCCAAAAAAACCGCGCCACTTTTTAAGTGGCGCGGTTTTTTTATGCGTGCTGCAAAGCCAGAGGCAGGAAAAGTACCCACCTGGATAATGAAATTACACCTACAGCGCGCAAGGTCGCTAGAATCCCACTCATTAACCTGGGCACAACGCCCACCCTCCTCCATATCGAGACCGCTGCATGGGGCAGAAAGCCGCCGACATCGCCACTATTGGCCGTATCAGTGCCGTACCTGCGATGCTCAAAGTCATCAGCGACATGACCGGCCTGCGTTTTGCAGCCGTGGCGCGCGTGACCGAGGACACCTGGACCGCCTGCGCTGTGCTCGATCAATTGGAGTTCGGCCTCGGTGTGGGTGGCGAGCTGGACCTGTCCACGACGATCTGTCACGAAATCCGGGGTTCCCACGCCTCTGTGGTGATCGACAAGGCCAGCGAAGACCCGCGCTACCACGACCACCACACCCCGCGCATGTACCAGTTTGAAAGCTACATCTCGGTGCCGGTGTTCCGCACTGACGGGCGTTTTTTCGGCACCATTTGCGCGTTGGACCCCAACCCCGCGCAGCTGCGCAGCAGCACGATCCAATCGACCATGGAGTCGTTCGCCCGGGTGCTGTCCTTGCAGATCGAAGCCGAGGAGGCCTTGCAGAATACCCAGGCGCAATTGCAGGAAGAACGCGGCACCGCCGAGCTGCGCGAGCAATTCATCGCCGTGCTCGGCCATGACCTGCGCAACCCGCTGTTCGCCATCAACTTCGGTGCCGAGCGGCTGCTGCGCAAACACCCCAACGCGGCGACCGACCCGCTCGTACGGCACATCCTCGCCAGCGGCCGGCGCGCCTCGCAACTGGTCGAAGATGTACTGGATTTCGCTCGCGGGCGCATGGGCAGCGGCATACCGCTGCACCTCAATGATTGCCTGGATCTGCAGGACGCTTTTCGCCATGTGGTCTTCGAAGTGCAAAGCGTAAACCCGCAACGCTTGATCAAGGCCGATATCGGCGACCTGCGTGGCGTCTACGGCGACCGCGATCGGCTGGCGCAATTGCTCTCCAACCTGGTGGCCAACGCCATTCATCATGGTAGCCACGACGGCCCGGTGGAGGTCACGGCGCGGGTTGAACAGGGCCACTTCACGCTGACCGTGAAAAACCCCGGCCAGATCGACGAACTGGCTTTGCCTCGGCTCTTTCAGCCCTACTCGCGGCCGGTCAAGGACACGCCGCAAGCCGGCCTGGGCCTGGGTTTGTATATCGTCAAGCAGATTGCCGATGCCCACGGCGGGCAGCTTGAGGTGTCGTCCTGCGCAGAAAATGGCACGCGTTTCACCTTCACACTGAAAACTCGCTGAACTGGTTTTCAAACCGTCACAAAATCGTCATCCAGCCTTGCAATGATTCGCCCACGCGAACCTGTGAAACGTCCTACAGGCGCTTTCTCTGCGAGCCTCCATGAACCACAGCATCGACCACGGCCATCAGGATCCCGATCTGTTTGGCCTGCTTTACGGGTTTCGTTTTCGACCCGGCGAAAAAGGCGAACAGATTGATTCGGCCACGGCGCTCGCAGCCTTGCAGGCGCCGCACAACCCGGAAGAATTTCTCTGGCTGCACCTGAACCTGGCCCACGCCGCGTGCGAGCGCTGGATGCAGACGCATCTGGCGCTGCCGGAAGAGTTTTTCGAAGCCTTGCACGAAGGTTCGCGCTCTACGCGCATCGAACACGTTGACTCGGCCTTGCTGGCGGTGGTCAACGACGTGGTGTTCAACTTCAGCAGCATGGTCTCCTCGGATATTTCCACGCTGTGGGTGTGCGCCCGCAGCCACTTGCTGGTGAGTGCGCGCCTGCAACCGTTGCATTCGGTGGACAAATTGCGCTCGTCGGTCAAAGCCGGTGAACGCTTTCGCTCGCCGCTGGAGCTGCTGGTGCATTTGTTGCGCGACCAGGGCGAGGTGCTGACCCAGATCGTGCGCAAGACCAGCCTTAGCGTCGACCAGATCGAAGACCAGTTGCTGTCCTCGCGCCTGTCTACCAACCGCGCCGAACTGGGTGCTGCGCGCCGGGTGCTGGTGCGCCTGCAACGCCTGCTGGCGCTGGAACCGGGCTCGTTGCTGCGCCTGCTCAATCGCCCGCCGCAGTGGCTGCAAAAGGAGGACGTGAAGGAATTGCGCAAATCCACCGAGGAGTTTGCGCTGATCATCAACGACCTGATGGCCCTGGGCGAGCGGATCAAACTATTGCAGGAAGAGATCGCCGCCAACCTCAATGAACAAAGCAACCGCACGCTGTTCACCCTTACAGTGGTGACCGTGCTGGCGCTGCCGATCAACATCATTGCCGGCTTTTTCGGCATGAACGTGGGGGGCGTGCCGCTCTCTACCGACCCGGAAGGCTTCTGGATTCTGGTGGCATTGGTGGCCACGTTCACCTTGATTGCCGGCCGCTGGGCATTCCGCAAACGCAAAGATTACTGACCTGCAATACAGTCAAAATGTGGGAGCTGGCTTGCCTGCGATAGCATCACCCGGGTGTCTCTGAAGGACCGAGGTGCCTGCATCGCCGGCAAGCCAGCTCCCACATTGATTGCACTCTGACATTACTTTTGTGGCGGTTTGTAGACCAGTGGCACGCCCATTTCCCTAAGCACTGACTTACCGCAGCATCTCTGTAACATTCTGCAATGATCATCAACGACATCCTCCCCACACTGGATGCTCCGGCATGGCCACCCCTTCCCTGACTGCCTCCACCACCGCCTCACACGCAGATCCCAAACCCCGGCTGGACAAGAAACCCGGCCTGGTGACGGTGATCATCTTCTTCGCCGTGCTCGCCATGGGCCTGCTGTTTACCGCCTACAGCCTGATGCACGACATGCACGAACTGGGCACGGTAGTGACCACCTGGACGCCGTTCCTGCTGCTCGGCGTGGCGCTGTTGATCGCCCTGGGCTTTGAGTTCGTCAACGGCTTCCACGACACCGCCAACGCAGTGGCGACGGTGATCTACACTAACTCGCTGCCGCCGCACTTTGCGGTGGTGTGGTCGGGCTTTTTCAACTTCCTCGGCGTGCTGCTGTCCAGCGGCGCCGTGGCGTTCGGCATCATTGCCCTGCTGCCGGTCGAGCTGATTTTGCAGGTGGGCTCCTCAGCCGGTTTCGCGATGATCTTCGCCTTGCTGATCGCCGCGATCCTGTGGAACCTCGGCACCTGGTGGCTGGGCTTGCCGGCGTCGTCTTCGCACACCCTGATCGGCTCGATCATCGGCGTCGGCGTGGCGAACGCCTTGATGCACGGGCGTGACGGCACCAGCGGCGTCGATTGGAGCCAGGCGATCAAGATTGGTTATGCGCTGCTGCTGTCGCCGCTGATCGGCTTCGCGTTTGCCGCCTTGCTGTTGCTGGCCCTGCGCGCCTTTGTGAAAAACCGCTCGCTGTACAAGGCGCCCAAGGGCGACACCCCGCCGCCGTGGTGGATTCGCGGCATGCTGATCGCCACCTGCACCGGCGTGTCCTTCGCTCACGGTTCAAATGACGGCCAGAAAGGCATGGGCCTGATCATGCTGATCCTGGTCGGCACCCTGCCAATGGCCTACGCGCTGAACCGCACCATGCCGGCCGAGCAGTCGTTGCAGTTTGCGGCAGTGGCCGAGGTGACCCAGGTCGCCTTGATGAAAAGCGCACCGCAAGCCTTGCCGGGCGACCCACGGCCGATCCTGTCGACCTACGTGCGCACCAAGGAAGCCACCGCGGAACTGATACCCGCCCTCGCCGCCCTGGCAGGCCAGATTGGTGACGAAGTCAAAGGCTACGGCTCTCTGGCCAAAGTCCCTGCCGAAGCGGTAGGCAACGTGCGTAACGACATGTACTTGAGCAGCGAAACCATTCGCCTGATGGACAAGGACAAGGTCGGCAGCTTCGACGCCGACACCCAAGGCAAGCTGAAGCTGTTCAAGGAACAGATCGACAGTTCCACGCGCTTTATTCCGCTGTGGGTGAAGATCGCCGTGGCCATCGCGCTCGGCCTGGGCACCATGGTTGGCTGGAAGCGCATCGTGGTGACGGTGGGCGAGAAGATCGGCAAAACCCACCTGACCTATGCCCAAGGCGCCTCGGCCGAGACAGTGGCGATGCTGACGATTGGCGCAGCGGATATGTTCGGGTTACCGGTGTCGACCACCCATGTGCTGTCGTCCGGTGTGGCCGGGACCATGGTGGCCAACGGCGGAGGGTTGCAGATGAAGACCATCCGCAATTTGCTGATGGCCTGGGTGCTGACCTTGCCGGCGGCGATTCTGTTGTCGGGCAGTTTGTACTGGCTGTTCACCAAACTGTTCTGACCCAACGCAATTGGAAAGGTGGGAGCTGGCTTGCCTGCGATGGCGGTGTACCCGCCAACAGTAAGGTAAGCTGACCCGCCGCCATCGCAGGCAAGCCAGCTCCCACAGCAGTTTTAGGGTGTGTCAGGAAGTAAAGAGGCCAGCCATGGCCTTCAACCGCTTCTTGTACACCCGCCGCGCCTCCAAGGCCTCCTCCAGCGTCACCGCCACAAACCCCGCCCGCTGGTTCGGCTGCATCTGCCCGATCAAATCCAGATCCGCACTGATCACCGTGCCAATCATCGCGTAGCCACCGCCCGAGACCGCATCCCTGTGCAGCACAATCGGCTCCAACCCCGCCGGCACCTGGATCGAGCCAATGGGGTAGCAACTGTCGACGATATTCGACGGGTCCGAGCCCGCGCCAAATGGCTGCTCACGCGGCTGAAAACTCAACGCGCTGCCGCCCTTGAAGCGATAGCCGATGCGATCCGCCTCGGAGCCCACCGTCCACGGCTCGGCAAAAAAGCTGCTTTTCGCGCCGTCAGTCAGCCGGTCGTAATACAGCCCCGGCACCACACGCAAGGTCACATCGCCGCCGACTGAGCGACGCAGTGCCATCGGCAAACTGTTGCCCGCACGCCCCTGCCCACTGGCATCGCCGATCGGCAGTTCATCGCCCGCCTGCAAGCGCCGTCCCTGAAACCCACCGAGCGCGCCGAGGGTGTACGTCGAGCGGCTGCCGAGCACCAATGGCACATCAATGCCGCCCGCCACCGCCAGGTAGGTGCGCGCGCCCGCCTTGGGAAATTCAAAGCGCAACACCTGCCCGGCGCGCACCTGGAACGCGGTGTCCTGGTGCACCACGTCGCCGTCCAGGCGCGGCGCCATCAGCGCACCGCTGAGCGCCACCAACGCGTCCTGTTGGAACTGCAACTCCGGGCCAATCAACGTGCATTCCAGGCCCGCCGCACCCACCGGGTTGCCCACCAGGTGGTTGGCCGCGCTCAGCGCGTATTGGTCGAGCGCACCCGACGGCGGAATGCCCAAGTGGTAATAACCTTCACGACCAAGGTCCTGCACAGAGGTGGCGAGGCCGGGTTTGATGACTTTGATCATGCCAGCGCCTCCTGCAGGGTTTTCGGATAGCCAACGGGGTCGGCAAGAAAGGCGTCGAGGGAAAATTCCACCGGGCGGATGCGCAGGTCGAAACGCCCCGCGTCCACCTCGGCGACCGCCAGGTCATAGGCGTCGCGGTCCAGCGGTTTGAACTGCACGATGTCACCGGGGCGGAAGAACACCATGTGCTCCTTGAGGTACGCCAATTGCTGCGCCGGGTCGTAGATCGGCGCCGGGGTTACGCCAAACATCTGGTAACCACCGGCGCCGCGTACCGAGTAGATACAGCCAAAGCAGCCGCCATGCCCGAGGGTCAATTTGGGCGTGTCGGTGCGCGGGCGCAGGTACTTGGGCACCTGCAATTGCCGTTCGCGCTCAACCATCTGGAACATGAACGGCAGGCCTGCGACAAAGCCCACCATCGACACAAACCACGGCGCGCCGCTGTGGGCGGCGATAAACGCGTCCACATCGGCCAGGCCGTTGATGCGCGCGGCGTATTCCAGGTCCGTGCCCGTGGGGTCTTGGTGACGGTCGCGAAAACGCATCAGCGTTTCGTGGGTCCACGGGTCGTTGTAGAGCACCGGGATTTCAATGATGCGCGTGTGCAACGTGCGCTCGGCCACGGCCTGGGCTTCGGCGCTTTGCACGGCGTCGAGCAGCACGTGTGGCGCGATGCGGTCGGGGTCGAAGCGAATCTGAAACGACGCATTGGCCAGGCACACATCCAGCACGCCTTCCAGCGCCAGACGCTCCACGGCGCGGGTCACGGCCATGCCTTTGAAAAAGGCCTGCAGGGACATGCTGTCGCTGACCTCGGCAAACAGGTGTTCATCACCGCCGAAGCTGTAGCGGATGGGGGACGTTTCAGCCATGTCTGTTCCTCTTGGAATCATTGTAGAAAGGCAGGCAAAAAATAATGTGGGGGGCGCACGCTTTTTGTTGTGGTGAGCGCATGTCGTTGTGGCAAGCGGTCTTACTGTGATCAGTGGGCTTACTGTTGCCAGTGGGCCTACTGTGGTCAGTGGGCCTACTGTTGCCAGCGGGCTTACTGTGGCGAGCGGGCTTACTGTGGCGAGCGGGCTTGCCCCGCGTTGGGCTGCGCAGCAGCCCTTAAATCAGGCGACCGGGTGCTACCTGACACTACGCGGCGTTTATTGGGGCGGCTTCGCCGCCCAACGCGGGGCAAGCCCGCTCGCCACAGGCCACAGCAAGCCCGGTTGCCTCAGCAAGCCCGCTCGCCCTCAGAGAGTCCTCTCACCCCAACACGTCCATTCGCCGCAGTGACTACGATGCCCGCCTGGTCCAACGCTTCGCGAGTGGCCTCGACCAACTCCAGCGCGCCGGGCGTGTCGCTGTGCAGGCAGATGGAGTCGAATTCGATAGGCAGGTCTTCGCCCTCAACCGTTCGCACCAACCCCGTCTGACAAGCACGCAAGACCCGCGCCGCGACCGTTGCAGGGTCAAGCGCGCGCACATTGCGGGTAAACACGATGGAGCCGGTCAGGTCGTATTCACGGTCGGCATAAAACTCGCGCACCACAGGCTGCCCGAGTTCCTTGGCAACGCGCCAGATCACCGAGTTGGGCATGCAATACAGCAACAGTGTCGGTTCGATGAGTTGCAGGTTTTGCACCAGCAAGCGCGCGGCCTCTTCGTCGCGGGCCAGGTGCATGTAGAGCGCGCCGTGGGGCTTGATGTGTTGCAGGGGCACGCCTTGGGCGCGGGCGATTTCGCGCAGGGCGCCGAGCTGGTAGAGCATGTCGTCCACCAGTTCCTGCGCCGGTGCGTTGATGTGCCGACGGCCGAAACCCACTAGGTCGCGAAAGCCTGGATGCGCGCCGATCGCCACGCCCAGTTGCTTGGCGCGCGCGACGGTGCGGCGCATGGTACCGGGGTCGCCGGCGTGGAAGCCGGTGGCGATGTTGGCTGAGCTGATGTAAGCCATCAGTTCAGCATCCACGCCATCGCCGATGGTCCAGGGGCCGAAGCCTTCGCCCATGTCTGAATTGAAATCCACTGCCTGCATCGGTGTCGCTCCGCCAAAGGTGATGCCAGGAAAGTAGGCTGGCGCTTGACCCCTTGGGAAGATCTATTATCAGATGGCCCATCTTCTGAAAATCAGATAAAGCCATGTCCCTGACTTTGCGCCAAGTTCGCTACTTCGTCGCCACTGCCGAGATCGGCCAGATTTCCCAGGCGGCCATCCACTTGAACATCTCCCAGTCGGCGGTGACCACGGCGATCAAGGAACTGGAAGCCATGCTCGGCGTGCAGCTGTTTGTGCGTTCGGCCCAAGGCATGAACCTGACCGATGCCGGGCGGCACTTTCTCAACCGAGCCTATGTGATTGTGCGCAGCGTGGACGACGCGCTGAACAGCCCGCTGCCGGATTACCGCGCCAGCGGCGTGCTGCGCGTGGCGGCCAGTTACACGGTGCTCGGCTACTTCCTGCCGCATCACTTGCAGCGCATGGAACACTGGCACCCGGACGTGACCATCGAGGTGTTCGAGCAGGAGCGCCAGGCCATCGAACACGGCCTGCTCGACGGTCAATTCGACATGGCCGTGGTGCTCACCGCCAACCTCACTCACCCGGATATCGTCTCGGAGATCCTGTTCAATTCCGAACGCCGCCTGTGGCTGCCCAGCCACCACCCGTTGTGCGAACGCGGCGCCGTGAGCCTGGCCGATGTGGCGCAGCAACCCTACATCCTGCTCACCGTCGACGAGGCCGAACACAGCGCCATGCGCTACTGGGAACAGGCCGGGCAAACGCCCAAGGTGCGGCTGCGCACCAGTTCAGTGGAAGCGGTGCGCAGCATGGTTGCCAATGGCAGCGGCGTGGCGATCCTGTCGGACCTGGTGCACCGGCCCTGGTCCCTGGAAGGCAAGCGCATCGAAACGCTGACCGTGACCGACCCGGTCACGCCCATGAGCGTCGGCCTGGCCTGGCACCGCGAGCGCGCGTTCACGCCGGCGATGCAGGCGTTTCGGGATTACTTCCACGACGCCTTCCTGGCACCGCAGCAGTTGTCGGCGCGGCGTTAAATCCGGGCTTGCAAGGTGGCGGCCAGCCAATCCATGAACACCCGCACGCGCTGTGGCAAATGCCGTTGCCCGGCATAGAGCAGCGACACGTCCAACGCCGGCGCGGGGTAGTCAGGCAACACGGCCACCAGTTCACCGCACTCGAGTAAATCGCGAATCCCCAGGACCGGCACCTGAGTGATGCCAAAACCGCCCAGGCACGCCGACTTGTACGCATCGGTGCTGTTGACCGTGACGCGCCCGGCCATCGGCACGCGGTGCACTTTGTTGCCCTGCTGGTATTCGAACCCCGGCGAACGCGAACCCAATGGCCGCACGTAATGCACCAATTGGTGATGCGCCAGGTCGGCCAGGGTCTCGGGCTTGCCATGGCGCTGAACATACTCGGCGCTGACGCAATTGATCATCGGCATGCTGTACAACAGACGCGCGACCACCGACTGATCGGGCTGCGCGCCAACGCGCAACACGCAGTCGAAACCTTCGGCGAGCAAGTCTACCTGGCGGTCGGTGGTGCTGATTTCCAGCTCGATCAAGGGGTGGGCGTGCATGAATTCGGGCAGGCGCGGCAGGATCAGGTCCCGCGCCATGACGTTGGGCATGTCCACGCGAATGCGCCCGCTCAGTTGCGCTTCATCCTGACGAAACAGGCCTTCAAGTTCTTCCATGTGCGACAGCAAATCCTTGCTGCGCTCATACAGCACGCGCCCGTCCTGAGTGGCCTGCACCTTGCGCGTGGTGCGCTGCAACAGGCGCGCACCGAGCAATTCTTCGAGTGCCTGCACGTGCTCGGACACCGTGGAGCGCGGCAGGCCCAGGCTTTCGCCAGCCTGGGTGAAACTCGACAGTTCGGTGACCCGCACGAAGGTGCGCAACAGCTCAAGCTTGTTCATGGGATTGTTCGCCTTATCCGGCCAGTGACTCCGACAACGCCTTGTTTATCACGTTACGAGCGGACAAATACACTCAGTCCCACTGATCACACAAGAGGACTGCACCATGACCCGTAAAATCGCACTCATCACTGGCGCCAGCCGCGGCTTGGGCAAAAGCGCAGCGCTGCACCTGGCGGCACAGGGCGTCGACATCATCGGCACCTACCACAGCGCCGCAGCCGAAGCCCAAGCGGTGGTGGAACAGATTCAAGCGCTGGGTGGCCGTGCGGCCATGCTGCAACTGGATGTCAGCCAAAGCGGCACGTTCAATGACTTCGTCGGCGAGATCAGCACAGTACTCAAGGATGTTTTCGCACAGGATCACTTTAATTTTCTGATCAACAACGCCGGTATCGGCGCTCACGCCAGCTTCGCCGAAACCACCGAAGAACAGTTTGACCGCCTGGTGGCGATCCACCTCAAGGCGCCATTTTTCCTCACGCAAAAATTGCTCCCGCTGATCAGCGATGGCGGGCGCATCATCAATATCTCCAGCGGTCTGGCGCGGTTCAGCCTGCCAGGGTATTCGGCGTATGCCTCGATGAAAGGCGCGGTTGAAGTGCTGTCGCGCTACCAGGCCAAAGAGTTGGGCCCGCGCGGCATTACCGTCAACACCCTGGCACCGGGCGCCATCGCCACCGACTTCGGCGGCGGCGCGGTGCGCGACAACAAGGACCTCAACGCAATGGTCGCCAACAACACCGCGCTGGGCCGTGCCGGTTTGCCAGACGACATCGGCGGCGCGATCTCGACCTTGCTGGCCGATGGCAGCCACTGGATCACCGGGCAACGCATCGAAGCCTCGGGCGGCATGTTTCTGTAGGCATTGTGCGCTAGCATCAATGCCTTCAAGTCACAGACAGGCAATCACCGATGAGTTTCGATCCAGGTTTGGCCGGCGGCATGGGCGTATTGGCAGCCGTGGTCGACAGCGGCAGTTTTGCCCGCGCCGCCGACAGCCTGGACATGACGCCTTCGGGGGTCAGCCGAGCGATTTCGCGGCTGGAAAAGCGCCTGGGGATTCGCCTGTTCGACCGCACCACGCGCTCGGTGCAACTGACCGACGAAGGCCGACGTTTTTATCAGCAAATCGCGCCGTTGCTGGCCGGTCTCGAAGAGGCCGCCAGCTCCGCCGCCGACAGTGCATTGACCGTACGCGGGCGCTTGCGGGTGAATATCGACCCGTACTTTTCGCGCCTGGTATTGGGCCCGGTGCTGGGCGACTTCATGCGCCGCTACCCGCAATTGCAGTTGGACTTGCACACCCGCGACCAACTCGGCGATCTGGTCGCCGACGGTTTTGACGTGGCGATTCGCTTCGGCATCCCACAATCCTCCTCGCTGATCGCGCGCAAATTGATGCAAGTGCGCGTGCTCACCGTGGCCTCCCCCGCTTACCTTGAGCAATACGGCCGACCGGCCACGCCACAAGACTTGGAAACCGGGCATATGTGCCTGGATTTTCGCGACTCGCAGACCGGCCGCCCGTTTGCCTGGGAGTTCCACCGCAAGGGCGAGCAGGTGATCGTGCGCACTGACGGGCGCTTGGTGGTCAACGACGCCAGCACCTTGTACAGCGTGTGTGAACACGGGCACGCGGTGGCGCAAATGCTCGACCTGGGCCTGACGCCGGCGCTCAATGCCGGCAGCCTGGTGGAGTTGTTTCCCGACTGGCCGGACGAGCGTTTTCCGTTGTACGCCTACTACCCGTCGCGGCATTTGCCCGCCGCCAAGGTGCGGGCGTTTCTGGAGTTTGTCGCCTCGCTCAAGCTTGGCTGACCAGCCGGCGCTGTACGAATTTTTCCCGAAGCACGTCATAGCCCCAGTGATACACATAGGTGTACGGCAGGAAGAACAGCAGCACGCCGATGTCGAGAATAAACGCCTGCATCAGGCTGATGTTCAGCCACGCTGCGATCAACGGCACACACATCAGAATCAGGCCGCCCTCGAACATCAACGCGTGCAGCACACGCGTCCAGGCGTTATTGGCGAGTTTCCAGCGTGCCTTCAGGCGGTCGAACAGGCCGTTGAAGATCACGTTCCAGGTCAGCGCCATCAGGCTGATCGCCAGGGTGACCATGCCCATCTCCAGGGCGGGCTTGTCCATGATCCACGCCAGCAACGGGGTGCAGATCAACAACGCCAAACCTTCAAAACCAATGGCTTGGCAAACACGTTCAGTAATCGACTTGGTAGGGTTCATGGCCCGGCTCCGTGAGTGACGACGGTTGCCATGATTACCCTTTGAATCGATACTTCATAACTAATAACCATCGATCAAGGCGATAGTCATGGCCTCTCATGAAGTGCTGCAGGCCTTTGTCCAGGCGGCCACCCAAGGCTCTTTTTCCGCCGCGGCGCGCAAGTTGGGCAAGAGCCAGTCCACGGTCAGCGCGGCGGTCGCGAGTCTGGAGATTGACCTGGATGTGACGCTGTTTGATCGCAGCAGCCGCAAGCCAACGCTCACCCCGGCCGGCCACGTGTTGTTGCAACGCGCCGAGCAGGTGCTGGAGGCCAGCAGCCGTCTGGCGCTGGCGGCGAGCCAGTTGTCACAGGGCCTGGAGCCTAAGTTGACCATCGCCATGTCCGATACTTACCAGTCCGACCGCTTTGAAATCGCCCTCAAAGCGTTTGAACAGCGCTACCCGGACCTTGAGCTGGAATGCCTGATCGCCGAGTGCGAAGATTTGGTCGCTCTGGTGCAGAGCGGCCGAGCGCAGATTGCGTTTATCGAGCAACAGGACACCTACCCGCCCGACCTGACGGGCGCTCCCGTGGAAGAGCGCACCGAAATTGCGCTGTTCGTCGCGCCTTCACACCCGTTGGCCCACTTGAAAAACATCTGCGTGAACACCTTGCAGCAGCATCGCGAGCTGCGCCTGGCCAGCATCATCAACCCGAATGAAATCCGTGCCACTGGGCGCGTGTGGTCGGCCCCCAGTTACCTGATGTTGATGGAAATGGCGCAGCTGGGGTTCGGCTGGGCGCCGATACCGCGCTGGCTGGTGGAGCGTTTTGGCGGCGACCACCTGGTGGAGCTCAAGGCCCGTGGTTGGCCACGCTCGGTGGCAGTGGACGCGCTGTGGTCAAGGCATCATCCGCCAGGGCCGGCGGGGAGTTGGTTGCTCGGCAAAATGTTGGAGTGATTGCCCCTAGACAACGTGTTTGCATGTGGGAGCTGGCCTGCCTGCGATGGCGATGTGTCAGGCTGTCAATCTGTTGGCTGATACACCGCTATCGCCGGCAAGCCAGTTCCCACAGGGTTGATCCTTATTGTCTGGGGGATTTGAGTTCAGCCAGGCGCTGCTCTAAGAGGCGCTTTTCTGGGGTTTGCTGAGTGAGTGACAGGGCTTTTTCGTACGAAGCACGGGCTTGTTCGCTACGCCCCAACTGCCGACAAAACTCCCCACGCGCCGAATGTGCCCAGTGGTAATCCAGCAACTCGCCCCGCGCAAAAATCGCCTCCACTGCCTGCAGGCCTGCCAACGGCCCATCGCGCATGGCCAGCGCCACCGCGCGGTTCAACTCGATCACCGGCGACGGCACCGCCCTGAGCAACACGTCATAGAGCCCGACAATCTGCGGCCAGTCCGTCTCCCCCGCGCTCGACGCTTCGGCGTGCACCGCCGCAATGGCGGCTTGTAGGCAATACGGGCCAAAACGCCGTGTGCTCAACGCCTGCTCCACCAGTGCGCAGCCTTCAGCAATCAAGGACGCGTCCCACAACCCACGGTCCTGTTCATCCAGCAACACCAACTCGCCGTCGGCCGAGGTGCGCGCCGCTCGGCGTGATTCGTGCAACAGCATCAGCGCCAGCAGGCCGATGACTTCCGGCTCTGGCAGCAGTTCCACCAGCAGGCGCCCCAGCCTAATGGCTTCGCGGGTCAGGTCCTCCCGAGTAAGGTTCGCGCCCATCGACGCCGAATAGCCCTCGTTGAACACCAGGTAAACCACGCGTAACACGCTGTCCAGGCGCTCGGGCAATTCGTCGCGGCACGGCACCTGATAGGGAATCTTCGCTTCGCGAATCTTGCCCTTGGCGCGCACGATGCGCTGCGCGATGGTAGTGGGCGTGGCGAGAAAGGCGCGGGCGATTTCTTCGGTGGTGAGGGCGCAGATCTCACGCAAGGTCAGCGCCGCCTGGGCGTCAGGCGCCAGCGCCGGGTGGCAGCAGGTGAACATCAGGCGCAGGCGGTCGTCTTCCACGTCGTCCTCACTCCACTCGGCCGCTTCCAGCGCGTCGGCCTGCTCCTGCAACAAGGGGGTAAAACGGGCCTGGCGGCGCAGGCGGTCGATGGCTTTGAAACGGCCGGTCGAGACCAGCCAGGCGCGTGGATTGCTCGGCACACCGTCGTGCTGCCAGCGCTCGACCGCGACGAAGAACGCCTCGTGCAGGGCTTCTTCGGCGAGGTCGAAATCACCGAGCAAACGGATCAGCGTGGCGAGCACGCGGCGTGACTCGCTGCGGTAAATCGCCTCGATTTCAGGCGTCAATCGGGCATGCCCTGGGTCACCAGCGTCACCAGGCGGTCCAGGCTCTGGCCCCAGCCGTCATGAAACCCCATGGCTTCGTGCGCCTGTTTATCGGCTTCGCTCCAGTGCATGGCGCGAGCGGTGTAGAGGGTTTTGCCGTCGACCTCTTCGAAGGTCACTTCGGCGGTCATGAACGGCTTGCCCGACGGCACCCAGCCTGGCGAATAAGCGTCGGTAAACACCAGCCGGCGCGGCGCCTGGATCTCCAGAAACACGCCTTGGGTTGGGTACTCCGCGCCATCCGGTGCGAGCATCAGGGTACGAAACAGGCCACCGACCCACAGGTTCATTTCGCACTCTGGCGTGGTCATGCCGTGGGGTCCCCACCATTGTTGCAACAAGGCAGGTTCGGTCCAGGCGCGAAACACACGGTTGCGCGGGGCGTCGATCAAGCGGCTGATGGACAGTTCAAATTCGGCAATTGGCGTTGTCATGGGATAAACCTCTTGTGGTTGTTGTTTTCAGAGATTCAATTCACGCACGGGGCGTACTTCCACACTGCCGACCCTGGCCGCCGGTATGCCACCGGCCACCTGGATCGCTTCGTTCAAGTCCTTGGCCTCGATCAGATAAAACCCGGCGAGCTGCTCCTTGGTTTCGGCAAACGGCCCGTCGGTGATCGACAACTTGCCATTGCGCATGCGCACGGTGGTGGCGGTGCTCACCGACTCCAGTGGCTCGGCGGCGAGCATGCGCCCGCTGGCCTGGATGGCCTCGGCATAGGCAAAACACTCGGGGTCCGCAGGGCTGTCCGGCGAGGTGTGCAACACCTGCTCGTCGCTGTAGATCAGGCAGAGGTATTTCATGGGCGTCTCCGTTTTCGGACTACTGACTATAGTTCGTGGCGGTCAGGGTTTCAGGTCGAACAATGCGCTGCCGCTGTTCATGTCGAAGGGCGCTGACCAATGCTCATGCACCACGCGCCATTGACCCTCGATGCGCTGGTAACCGGCGGTCACCCGCATCCAGCAGGCCTTCACCACGCCATCCGGCCCGGCACCGCCGCAATGGGCCAGCCAATGGGCAAACGCACTCTCGGGTGCCCCGACGATATGCAGCTCATGGAACTCAAAAATGCCGGGGCCGGGGCAATGCTTCATGCAGTCTTCCCAATGCATGCGGTAGGCCGCCTTGCCCTTGAATTGCAACGCGGTGACGGCGTCGAACGAGACGATATCGTCGGCGTAAAAGCTGACAATTTTGTCGATATCACGGACCAGCACGGCCTGCTGCCATTCATCGATCAGACGGGTGATTGCAGTGCTCATGGCGATACTCCTGAGGGGTGGAAAATCACGTGGGACACCCTTAGTCGAACGCGCTGTGGGTAAATCGACAGCGCGCTGAAAAATAATTTCGCGACGCGCAAACCCGCTAGAATCCACGCCTCTTTGTAGGATTTGGGATGCGCCCTGGATGGAAACCCGCCTCGTGCCCTATGAGACGCTGAACATTGTGCAAAAACAGCAACTCGACACCCTGCAAGTGCATCCCGAGCAACTGGCGTATTCAGGCGATATCTACTGTGCGCTGAACAGCCTGCTGGTCAATCCCAGCCCCAACGCCATCAAGGGCTTTGCCCTGCTCGCCGATGACGTGCCCGTCGCGTTCCTGCTGCTTAAACGCCCGCCCTGCCTGCCTCATTGGGCCGATGAACACAGCGCCACGCTGCATGCGTTGCAGGTTGATCGGCATCAGCAGGGCCGTGGGTTCGGCAAAGCCTGTTTGCAGGCGCTGCCGGCGGCGGCCCTGCACGCGTGGCCGCAGATCAAAGCGTTGGAGTTGTCGGTGGACGCGCAGAATGTGGCGGCGATGAGCCTGTATCTGGCGGCGGGTTGGGTCGACAGCGGCGAGGCGTATAAGGGCCAGATTGGCCATGAGCGCCGGCTGGCGTTAGTGTTTTAAACACGATAAGGAAGTGGTGAACATGCTGACAACCCTGGAACAACTCGAAACCCTCTACGGCCTCCCCCACGAGCGGGCGGTGCGCAAGGAGATCCCGTTTCTCAACGAGGATTACCAGGCCATGGTGCGGGCGTCGCCACTGGTGGTGGTCAGTTCATCCGGGCCGGAAGGCATCGATGGCTCGCCGCGCGGCGATGTACCGGGGTTTGTGCGAATTGTGGATGAGCGCACCCTGGCGATCCCGGATCGGCCGGGCAATAACCGCCTCGATACCCTGCGCAACTTGGTCCAGGACCCACGCATTGCATTGCTGTTCATCATCCCGGGCATTGGCGAGACCTTGCGCGTGAATGGCCTGGCGCAGATTTGCATCGAGCCCGAGTTGCTGGAGAGTTTTGCGGTGAATGGCAAGCCTGCGCGCTCGGTGATTCTGGTGCAGGTGCAAGCCGCGTATTTCCACTGCTCGAAAGCGTTCGTGCGCTCGGACTGCTGGAACCCCGAGAAGCACCTGGATCGTTCGGCATTGCCGTCGGCCGGCGCGTTTCACAAGCGGCTCAATGACGGGCAGTTTGACGCCGAGGCCTATGACCGGGAAATGCCGGAGCGGGTCAAGGCCACGCTGTATTGAAGGACCTGTGGGGCCGGAGCGGGTCAAGGCCACGCTGTATTGAAGGACCTGTGGGGCCGGAGCGCCGGCCCCTGTGAGTCATCAGGCTTTCTTTTCGACCGGCATCCAGATCTCAACGGAACCTGTGCCTTTGCGTGCATCAAAATCCGCGCTGTAGCGCTCGAAATCCGCCCCGGCCACCTTGTAGCCCGAGTGCGGCAACCACTCGAACATGATGCGCTCGTAGGTCTGCTCAAGCGCCTGCACCGGGCCGTGGTGCGCGAATACCGCGTAATGGCGGGCAGGCAATTCAACCGACTGGAAATTGCTGGGTACATCGCTTTTGGCCGGTACTTCAACGCCGGCCAGATAGTCGAACTCGCCTTGCTTGGCGTTGTAGCACACGCCATACATCTGGCGGTCAACGCGCTTGCTGATGTCTTTGATGTTGCCGTCGAGCACTTCCCACAACTTGGGAATATCCCCCACGGTGGCTTTGTCGTAATGGCCCTTGAGCCCGGCAATCACCAGGGCTTTGCCCTCTTCCAGGCGTGGCTGCAAGGGTAGTTTTGTCTGCTGATCCATCTGAACAGTCTCCTTCTTGTGAGGGCACAAACCCGCATCGAGTATAGGGGCATATTGACGCCTCACCCCAATCAGAAATTTTTCCTGCGCCATCTGGACAACTGGCCATCATCGACCGTATTGTCTGCCCCGCAGGCCACCGCAGTGGCCGACGTCGCTCGGACGGTTCCGGGCGCTTACGTACTCTTGAGGCAACAATGGCAGACCAAGGTTCGCCGCGCCGCTTTGCGCGCATAGATCGACTCCCCCCTTACGTTTTCAATATCACGGCCGAGCTGAAGATGGCTGCGCGTCGGCGCGGCGAAGACATCATCGACTTGAGCATGGGTAACCCTGACGGCGCCACGCCTCCCCACATCGTGGAAAAAATGGTCACCGTCGCCCAGCGTGAAGACACCCACGGCTACTCCACCTCCAAAGGCATTCCGCGTCTGCGCCGGGCGATCTCGCGCTGGTACAAGGACCGCTATGAAGTGGACATCGACCCGGAAACGGAAGCCATCGTCACCATCGGCTCCAAAGAAGGCCTGGCGCACTTGATGCTCGCCACCCTCGACCAGGGCGACACCGTGCTGGTGCCCAACCCCAGCTACCCGATTCACATCTACGGTGCCGTGATTGCCGGCGCCCAAGTGCGCTCGGTGCCGCTGATTCCGGGGGTGGATTTTTTCGCTGAACTGGAACGCGCCATTCGTGGTTCGATCCCAAAGCCGAAAATGATGATCCTCGGCTTCCCGTCCAACCCCACCGCGCAGTGCGTGGAGCTGGACTTCTTCGAACGGGTGATCGCCCTGGCCAAACAGTACGACGTACTGGTGGTGCACGACCTGGCCTACGCCGACATCGTCTACGACGGCTGGAAAGCCCCGTCGATCATGCAGGTGCCGGGCGCCAAGGACATTGCGGTGGAGTTTTTCACCCTGTCCAAGAGCTACAACATGGCCGGCTGGCGCATTGGTTTCATGGTCGGCAACCCGGAACTGGTCAACGCGCTGGCGCGCATCAAGAGCTATCACGACTACGGCACCTTCACCCCGCTGCAGGTGGCGGCGATTGCGGCGCTCGAAGGCGATCAGCAGTGCGTCAAAGACATCGCCGAGCAGTACCGCCAGCGCCGCAATGTGCTGGTCAAGGGCCTGCATGAACTGGGCTGGATGGTGGAGAACCCGAAGGCGTCGATGTACGTCTGGGCCAAGATTCCCGACGCGTATGCCGCCATGGGCTCGCTGGAATTTGCCAAGAAACTGCTGCTGGAAGCCAAGGTGTGTGTGTCGCCGGGCATCGGCTTTGGTGAGTATGGGGACGATCATGTGCGCTTTGCGCTGATCGAAAACCAGGACCGCATTCGCCAGGCAGTGCGCGGGATTCGCGGGATGTTCCGCGCGGATGGGTTGGTACCCAAAACCGGGGCATAACTCGGTCAACAATGTGGGAGGGGGCTTGCCCCCGATAGCAGAGTGTCAGTCACTGCATCGGGTGACTGATCCACTGCCATCGGGGGCAAGCCCCCTCCCACATTTGTTTTGCGGTGAACCTGTTAGACCACCATCGACAGCAACATGATAAAGATCAGCGCCACCACCGACAGGATGGTCTCCATCGCTGTCCAGGTCTTGAACGTCTCGACCACGGTCATGTTGAAGTACTGCTTCACCAGCCAGAAACCCGCATCGTTGACGTGAGACAACACCAGCGAGCCTGCGCCCGTCGCCAACACCAGCAACTCACGGTTCACGCCTGGGATCATGCCCACCACCGGCACCACGATGCCTGCGCCGGTAATGGTTGCCACGGTTGCGGAACCAGTCGCTACGCGAATCACCGCCGCCACCAGCCACGCCAGCAAAATCGGGTTGATCTGCGCGTTCACCGCCATATGGCCGATCACGTCACCCACGCCGCTGGTCACCAGCATCTGCTTGAAACCGCCGCCGGCGCCGATGATCAAAATGATCGCCGCGGTCGGTGCCAGGCTGGCGTCGAGCAGCTTGAGGATTTGCTTGGAATGAATGCCCTGGCGATGGCCAAAGGTGTACAGCGACAGCAGCAACGCCAGCAGCAACGCGGTGATCGGGTGACCGATCATGTCCATCCAGTTACGAATGGCGTGGCCGTCCGGCAGCGCGACGTCAGCGAAGGTTTTGAGCAGCATCAGGAACACCGGCAGCAGCACGGTGATCAGGGTAATGCTGAAGCTCGGCAGGTCTTTGGATTCGGGCTCGCGGGCCAGTTGATCGACCAGTTCCTGGGACGGGTTGCCCGGAATGTACTTGGCGATAAACGTACCGAAAATCGGCCCGGCAATGATGGCGGTCGGCAGTGCGACGATCAGGCCGTACAGGATGGTCTTGCCAATGTCGGCGCCAAACACGCCGATGGCCAGCAGCGGGCCCGGGTGCGGTGGCACCAGGCCGTGCACCGCCGAAAGGCCGGCGAGCAGCGGGATGCCGATTTTGATCAGCGACACGCCAGTGCGGCGCGCAACGATAAACACCAGCGGGATCAGCAACACAAAACCGATCTCGAAGAACAGCGGGATGCCCACCAGGAACGCGGCGAACATCATCGCCCACTGGACTTTTTCTTTGCCGAAGGCGCGGATCAAAGTCTGGGCGATCTGATCGGCGCCGCCGGATTCGGCCATCATTTTGCCGAGCATCGTGCCCAGCGCGAGGATGATGCCGACAAAGCCGAGCACGCCGCCAAAGCCGTCCTGGAATGCCTTGATGATCTTGTCCACGGGCATGCCCGAGGTCAGACCGAGGAAGCCGGCCGCGATGATCAGTGCAATGAACGGGTGCACCTTGAACTTGGTGATCAAAAAGATCAGCCCGATGATAGTGACCACTGCATCTAGCAGCAGGTAAGACTCGTGGGACATGCCAAACATGGGGGGTCTCTCCTGTTTGTTGTTGTTATTAAAGCGGGTGTTGAATTTCCTGCCGGGGATAGCGCTATCTTTTCCGGCAAAAAATTAATGGGTTGGTTCAAAGCCGTGTTGCAGCCACCAGGCATTGGTTTGCTCGGCCAGGTCCTCGACGCTGTCTTCGCTGGCGTTGAGCGCCAGGGTCAGCGGCTCGCCCACAGGCGATTCAAGGGTGGCGAACTGGCTGTCGATCAGGCTGGCCGGCATGAAATGGCCGGGGCGATGGGACACGCGGTCGGCGGCCACGGCACGGGTCAGCTCCAGGAACACAAAGCCCAGGCCCGGCGCGGCTTCGCGCAGGTGGTCGCGGTATTTTTTCTTCAGCGCCGAACAGGTCAGCACCGGATGCTCGCCGGCTTTGAGCGAGCGACGCAGTTCATCGCACAGGATGTCGAGCCAGCCGGCGCGGTCGTCGTCGTTGAGGGGATGGCCGGCGCTCATCTTTTCGATGTTCGCGGCGGGGTGAAAGCTGTCGCCTTCGATGGCGGTGGCGCCGTTCAGGCGACACAGGGCTTCGCTGACGCTGGACTTGCCACAGCCAGAAACACCCATGATGACCAGGGCGGTAACAGGTTGACTCATGAAACACCTCAGGACGCAGATAGCGCTACCTTCGCACGCTGTAAGGCTAGTGCAAAAACAGGCTTTTCCCGCGCCGACTTGTCATTTTTATGGAGTGACGCGTGCATCCTCTCCGAAACCGTTGAACCGGATCAGGCAACCCTGAGTTCAAGCATTTGCAGCCTTTTGGAGACAGCGCTACCTTAGTGCCTCGATTTTTGTTTGGCAACCGCCTGATGACCTCCAAGAACGATAAAAATACCCGCACCACCGGTCGCCCGACCCTCAATGAAGTAGCCCGCCTGGCCGGCGTCAGCCCGATCACAGCCTCGCGTGCCCTGCGTGGCATCAGCACCGTGGCCACCGAGCTGGTGGAAAAAGTGCAATGGGCCGCCGCCGAACTCAACTACGTGGTCAACCCCGCCGCCCGCGCCCTGGCCTCGGCGCAAAGCCACTCGGTGGTGGTCATCGTGCCGTCGCTGTCCAACCTGCTGTTTATCGAAACCCTGGAAGCCATCCACCAAGTGCTGCGGCCCAAGGGCTTTGAAGTGCTGATCGGCAACTCCCACTATTCACGCGACGAAGAAGAAAACCTGTTGCGCAACTACATGGCCTACCAGCCACGCGGGTTGCTGCTGACCGGCTTTGACCGCACCGAAAGCGCGCGCCGGATGGTCGAGGCCAGCAATGTGCCGTGTGTGTACATGATGGACCTGGACCCGAATGCCGGCGTGAACTGTGTGGGGTTTTCGCAACTAAGTGCGGGTGAAACGGCGGCGGCGCACTTGATCTCGCGGGGGCGCAAGCGCCTGGCGTACATCGGCGCGCAGTTGGACCAGCGTACGTTGCTGCGCGGTGAAGGTTTCCGCCGCGCGCTGCAACACGCCGGTATGTATGACCCGGCGCTGGAATTGCTGACGCCGCGCCCCTCCTCCGTGGGTTTGGGTGGCGAGCTGTTTCTGCAGTTGCTGGCGGCGCATCCGGACGTGGATGCGATTTTCTTTGGTAACGATGACCTGGCCCAGGGCGCACTGCTCGAAGCCCTGCGCCACGGCATCAACGTGCCGGAGCGCGTGGCCGTGTTGGGTTTCAACGACTTGCCCGCCTCTTCTTTCATGGTGCCGCGCTTGAGCAGCATCAGCACACCGCGTGAAGCGATTGGCCGGCGTTCGGCAGAGCACCTGTTGACGATCATGGCCGGCAACAAGATCGCCAAGCCGGTGGTGGACATGGGCTTTGAGTTGCAAGTGCGCGAGAGCACCTGATTTTTGAAGGCCAAACACAACCACAGTGTGGGAGCTGGCTTGCCTGCGATAGCGGAGTGTCAGGCAATGATGTGTTGACTGATTCACCGCCATCGCAGGCAAGCCAGCTCCCACCTTTTTTACCGTGCCTGCTTGAGATATAGGACGCCTGTAGGACGCGGCTGACATTGCGGTGAGCGCCTTGCCCGGCTGCCTACGCTTACGTCAGAATCCGCCGGCTTGTGCGCTTGGGTGGTGGTCTTTAGGGTTTGCCGGTCGCTGAATTTCTCGGTGACCGGGTTTAGTAGCCCGAACCTCCCAACACAATATGCACAAGCCCATTATGGCGGCTGTGCGTAGGGCGCCTTCGGGCGCGCCGGGTTTGTGTGGGATTACCGGTCTACTAACCTGCGTACAGTTGCCACCCAACTTGTTTAGTAGCGATGCGGGTGTTGGCACAAACCAGGTACTTCAACCATGCAAAGCGTCAATCCCCCGAATACGCTCTTCACCATCATCCCCGATACACCCATCGAATCCCTGCTGATCAACAGCTACGAAACCGTGTGTTCCGTCAGCGCCTTGTTGCTCGACCTCTCCGATGACCTCACCGGCAAGCACCGCGACGTAGCCCTCGCCATTCATCAATTGAGCGAACTATCAGTGCTCATGGTAGGCAAAGCCATGGACCAGCAAACACCGCGCACCTGACGCCCTGCTCGGTTAAACATGTGGGAGCGGGCTTGCCTGCGATGGCGGCGGGTCAGCTACACATGGGCTGACTGACCCACCGCCTTCGCGGGCAAGCCCGCTCCCACCTTTACCGTGCCCACTTGAGGGCAGGGTTAATCCGCTGAAGCCAGCATTTTTACCAAGGCCGACGCTCCTCTGTGCAACGGCTGATTTTTCAACCACACCGCATTCACCACCATCGCCAGCCCGTTCTCGATGTTCTTGAAGTTCAAGCGCCGCAAGCGCCCCGCCGCCAGCAACGGCGCCACCACCGACTGCGGGAAGTTGCCCCAGCCCAGCCCGGCTTCCACCATCTCCAGCGCCATGCCCAGGGTGTCGGTCCGCCAATAGGATTGCCCCACCAGTGGCCGACGATCGCTGAGGGGCAAGTCGCGACCGGCCACCAGAATCTGTCGCACCCGCACCAAATCTTCCAAAAACGGCTCACCGCCCGCCTGGGGGTGTCGCGGGCTGATACAGGCCATCAGTTGCTCGCTGCCGACAAACTGAAACCGCTCCAGCACATTCACGCTCAACCCCGCATAGGCCAGGCACAGCTGCACACGGCCGCTGTGCAGCAGCTGCAAAACGTCATCTTGCGGGGCGGTCAGCACTTCGATGTCGAGCAACGGGAATTGCTCACTGAGCTCGCCAATGGCGGCCAGCAGGCGCCGCGTATTGATGTCGGCGCCCACGCCAATCGACAGCTTGCTCTCCAGACCCTGAGACAGTTGCAACGCATGCACCTGCAACTGTTTGAGTTGCTCGGCCATCAGCCGTGCATGGGGAATCAACGCCAGCGCCAAGTCGGTGGGCACCGGCTCGCGGTGGCTGCGATCGAACAACGGGTAACCCAGCTCGGCTTCAAGGTTGGCAATGCCCATGCTCACCGCTGAAGGCACCTTGCCCAATGCCCGCGCCGCCGCCGAAAACGAGCCGCGCTCCACCACCGCCAAGAACAACTGGACACTGTCGCTGGTAAAACTCATCGCGCCACCTATCAATAAAACTGAAACCTTCTGACTTTTAGTATCAGCCAAGCTGACGCCATCTTCTGCGCCCTCTGAGGTTCCTGTCACGTAGAAAAGAGGAAGTGGTATGCAAGGCGTGAAACGCAAACTGGTGTATGTGTCGCTCTACGAGCTGATCGGCATGACCTTCTCGGCGCTCGGGCTGGCGCTGCTGTCGGGCACTCACCCCTCCAGCACGGGGCCGTTGGCGGTCGTCATCACGACCATCGCGGTCACCTGGAACTTCATTTACACCTCAATGTTCGAGCGCTGGGAAAGCCGCCAGGCCGACCGCACGCGCACCGTCAAACGGCGGATTGCCCACGCGGTCGGGTTTCAACTGACGCTGATCGTCTTCCTGATTCCGCTGATCGCCTGGTGGATGAAGGTCAGCCTGGTGCAGGCGTTTATGCTGGACCTGGCGTTGATCCTGTTCATTCCCTGCTACACGTTTGCCTTCAACTGGCTGTTCGACCGCACCTTCGGTTTGCCCGCGTCGGCGCTGCCGGCCACAACCGCGTAGCGTCGAAGGTTTACCCCTGATAGATTCCCATGGGTCATCTCCATCGTCAGGGAAGTACCATGGGACACTCACTGAAAATCCTGGGTCGCACGTCCTCCATCAACGTGCGCAAAGTGCTCTGGACCTGCCAGGAACTGGGCATCGACTACGTGCGCGAAGACTGGGGCATCGGTTTCAAACCCACCCAGTCGGCCGAGTTCCTCGCCCTGAACCCCAACGCCCAGGTGCCGGTACTGATCGACGACCACGGCGTGCTGTGGGAATCCAACACCATCTGCCGCTACCTGATAGGCCTTTACCAACGCCACGACCTGTTGCCCGCCGAACCGGCGCCACGCGCTCGGGTCGAGCAGTGGATGGACTGGCAAGCCACCGAACTCAACCGCGCCTGGAGCGATGCGTTCACCGCCCTGGTGCGCAACAACCCGGACGGTCTCGACCCGGCGCAGATTGCCGCCGCCGTGCAGGTATGGAATGACAAGATGGGCCTGCTGGAGCAACAGCTGGCCAAGACCGGCGCCTACGTGGCTGGCGACGAATTCACCCTCGCCGATATCCTCATCGGCCTCTCGGTGCATCGCTGGCAGAACGCCCCGATGGAGCGCCCGCCCTACCCCGCAGTGGCCGCCTACTACCAGCGCCTCAGCCAACGCCCGGGCTTTCAGACCTTCGCCCTCGCCGGTCATAACTGAAACAAGGACACCCCCGTGAAAGGACTCAACGTATTGCTCACCGGCGCCTGCGGCAGAATCGGCAAGGTATTTTTCGAAGCCTCGAAAGACCGCTACCGCTTCACCCTTACTGACCGCATCGTCCCGGACTTTGACCTGGGCGAGCACCGTTACATCAACGCCGACCTCAGCGACAAAGCCAGCCTGGCCGGCCTGCTCAATGGCATCGACGTGATCGTCCACCTGTCCGGCATCCCCGACGCCAGCGCCGCGTTCGAGGAGCTGCTGCCCAACAACATCCTCGCCACCACCTACCTGTTCGAAGCCGCCGTGGCCGCGGGCGTAACACGCCTGGTGTACGCCAGCAGCGCGCAAGCCATCGAGGGCTACCCGGTTGACCGGCAGATCACGCCCGGCATGCAGGTCATGCCCGCCAACCTCTACGGCGTGAGCAAATGCTACGGCGAGGCGCTGTGCAGCTACTACGCGGCAAAAACCGCGCTGTCGACCATTGCCCTGCGCATCGGCGCCTTCGAATCGCGCCAAACCCCCGACCTGAACAACGCCCGCGACCTCAGCGCCTGGCTCAGCCCGCGTGACGCCGTGCAATTGCTGCAACGCTCGGTTGAAGTCCAAGGGGTCAAACACCTGATCGCCCACGGCATTTCCAATAACCGCTTCAAGCGCCTGGACCTGAGCGAAACCACACGGGTGCTGGGCTATCAGCCGGTGGACGATGCATTCCAGACCTTCGAGATGCCCATCACCTACTGACCCTTGCGCCATAAAACCTTCAAACCTCAAGGCTTGGCGCAATAAATCGGCAATTGCGTGCCGTGGCGCACGCAATTTCACAAGCGCCGGTTTACGTTAGCCCGCTAAGATTCCAGGTCACTGCCCCTGGAATCCGCCCATGTCGACACTCACCGCCTCAGCCACGGACGGCATTGACCCGATCCGTGCCGCCCACATCAGCGCGCGCATTGACCGCTTGCCCGCCGTCGCCACGCTCTGGCGCCTGGTGGCGTTGCTGTCGATCGGCGGTTTTTTCGAGCTGTATGACTTGTTCCAGACCGCCTATATCAGCCCCGGTCTGATCAGCGACGGGATTTTCCACACCGGCAGCGAGGGCGTATTCGGGTTCTCCGACCAGGCCGCTTTCGCCTCGGCAACCTTCCTCGGCCTGTTCCTCGGCGCCAGCCTGCTCAGTCCCATTGCCGACCGCTTCGGGCGTCGGGCGATCTTCACCTTCGCGTTGATCTGGTACACCGTCGCCACGGTGTTGATGGGCATCCAGACCTCCGCTCTGGGCATCATCTGCATGCGCTTTCTGGTGGGCATTGGCCTGGGCATCGAACTGGTGACCATCGACGCCTACCTCTCGGAACTGGTGCCCAAGCGCATGCGCAGCGCGGCCTTTGCCTTTGCGTTTTTCATCCAGTTTTTGTCAGTGCCGGCGGTGGCGTTGATGTCATGGTGGCTGGTGCCCCAGGCGCCGTTCGGGGTGTCCGGCTGGCGCTGGGTAGTGCTCAGCAGTGCAGTGTTTGCGCTGTTTATCTGGCAACTGCGCAAGCGTCTGCCGGAGTCACCGCGCTGGCTGGCGCAGAAAGGCCGTTTTGACCAAGCCGGGCAGATCATGGACAGCCTGGAAGCACGCTGCCAGAAAGACCACGGCAAAGCGCTGGATGAACCCGAACCCGAAGCCGTCAGCGTGCAGGGCAACGGCCGCTTTGCCGATATCTGGCAACCGCCTTACCGCCGCCGCGCGTTGATGCTGATCGTGTTTCACGTGTTCCAGGCCATCGGCTTTTTCGGCTTCGGCAATTGGTTGCCGGCGTTGCTCTCGGGCCAGGGCGTGAGCGTGACCCACAGCTTGCTGTACGCCTTTATCATCACCCTCGCCTACCCGCTGGGCCCGTTGCTGTTTGTGAAGGTGGCCAACCGCTTCGAAAACAAATGGCAGATCGTCGGCTCGGCCATGGGCGCGATGATCTTCGGCAGCCTGTTCGCCCTGCAAACCACGGCGGTGGGGCTGGTGATCTGCGGGGTGATGATCACCTTTTGCAACGCCTGGCTGAGCTTCAGTTATCACTCGTACCAAAGCGAACTGTTCCCCACCAATATCCGCGCGCGGGCGGTGGGCTTCTGCTATTCGTTCAGCCGTTTGTCCACGGTGTTCAGCAGCCTGTTGATCGGTTTTATCCTCGAACACCTGGGCACGCCGGGCGTGCTGGCGTTTATCGCCAGCAGCATGTTGATCGTGATGATCACCATCAGCTGGTTCGGGCCGCGCACGCGTAACCTGGCGCTGGAAAATATTGCGCACTGACGGCAAGCCTTGGCCGCCGACGGGACAAAGATTGCCGCGGCGGCGGTGTCATCCCCAATAAAAACGGGCACATCGCCCTCGGCATGCTATTTGCTCCACCTCAAACACCGAACACATCCTCAGGTGACCGATCATGCTGGTTAACAACAACGCCCAAGCGGTGTCGACCGTCCAACAGCTCAAGCGACCCGACATGGACCCCGCCAATGCCGCCGCCAGCACGCTGTACAGCGGCGCCCTGCAAGCGGCGCAGCAAAGCGTGACCGTACCGGCCGCGCAGAAGGACCTGGACAAGGCCAACGACCGTATCGACGAAGCCTTTGCCAAGACCCGTGTGCAGTTGCAAGCCAGCACGGCGGCAACGACCGCCACGACGGCATCCACCACGACGGCAACAAGCACTGATGTGCCTGCCGCCGGCTCGACCACCAGCAGCGCGCGCGCCGACTTCACCGACTACATGAACAAATCCCCGGCCGAACGCATTCGCGAACAGCTGCTCAAGGAGCAGGGTTTAACCGAAGAGCAGGTGCAAGCCATGCCGCAGGAAAAACAGGACGCGATTGCCAAGCAAGTGGCTGATCGTGTGAAGCAGCAGCAAGAACAGCAAGTAGCGGCGAAAGCCACGGACCCGGCGCAGTCGGTGAAAGAAACCCTGGCTGCGATTTAACCGACACGCCCAATCAAACTGTGGGAGCTGGCTTGCCTGCGATAGCATCACCTGGGTGTACTTGATACACCGGGGTGTCTGCATCGCAGGCAAGCCAGCTCCCACAGGGATCGTGCTTACTGCAGTTGCAGGGTCGAGTTGAACTGACTGATCGCATCCACCACATGCCGTGACCCTTCCTGAATCTCCAGAATCACCTGCCCCGCTTCATTCGCCAGCTCCACCCCAAGCCCGGTGCGGCTCAGGCTCGACTGCATGCTCGAAACCGCGCTCAGCGACAGGTCGTGGTTCTTGCGCACCACCTCCACAATCTCCACCGTCGCCTGGCTGGTACGCGCCGCAAGGCTGCGCACTTCATCGGCCACCACCGCAAACCCGCGCCCATGCTCGCCGGCCCGCGCAGCTTCAATGGCCGCGTTGAGCGCGAGCATATTGGTCTGCTCGGCGATGCTGCGAATGGTCTGCACGATGGAGCCGATGATGTCCGACTGCTTGCTCACCGCATCGATGCTCTGGGCCGCCTGGTTCAGGTCGTGGGAAATCTCTTCGATGATCTGCACGGTTTGCTGCACTACCTCCGAGCCCTTGCGTGCGCAGGCGTCGTTTTGTACTGAGGTGGCATGGGCCGAGTCGGCGGCGGTACGCAGGGTGGTGACCTGATCGGTGATGTCACTGGCGAACTTCACCACTTTGTACAGGCGCCCATTGGTATCGAAGATCGGGTTGTAGGAGGCCTCCAGAAACAGGGTTTTGCCGTACTTGTTTTTGCGTTCGAAGCGGTGGGAATGGTATTCGCCGCGGTTGAGCGAGGCCCAAAAGGCCTTGTACGCCGGGGCTTCCACTTCGCCGCGATGGCAAAACATGCTGTGGTGCTGGCCAATGATTTCTTCGCGGGAATACTGCACGGTGCGCAAAAAGTTGTCGTTGGCGTTGATGATCTGGCCTTGTGGGGTGAACTCGATCACGGCCATGGACCGGCTGATCGCGTCGATCAGGCTCTGGTTCTCGTGTTCATGGTGAACCCGCGCAGAAATGTCCGACGCCACTTTGATCACGCTCAGCACCTGATTGCTGCTGTCCAGCACCGGCATGTAGCTGGCCTCGAGCCACACTTGCTCACCGCGCTTGTTCAGGCGCATGAACGTGCCGCTGAGCGCTTCACCCCGCGCCAGGTCGCGCCACAACTTTGCGTAGGTCTCGGTGTGGGTGTACGCCTCTTCGCAAAAGATGCGGTGATGTTTGCCGCGAACCTCCTCCACGCTGTAGCCCATGGTTTTGCAGAAGTTGAGATTGGCGTCGAGGATCACGCCGTTGCGGTCGAACTCGATCATCGCCATGGAACGGCTGATGGCAGCCAGCTTGGCGTTGGCTTCGGTGAGGGCACAGGAAAAACGTTCGATTTCTTGCAGGTCGGATTTGTGATGGCGGTTGAACATGGTCAGATCACCCTAGATTCCCAGCGCCTGAGACGGCGCATTCCATTCTTCAGTTGGCTATTGCTGGCACACCGTCATGGGGAAAAAACCATCCGAATCGCTTTACATGCCAAGCGTCATCAACGGTTGTGGGTGAGCATAGACAGGGCATGGCGCTATGCAAGGCCACTAGTCAGCCAGCATTTTTAACAATGCACCGACCGCCGCCGAGGGTGGAAGGGTCGGTGAACCGACCAAGGCAAACTCACGGTACAACGGCACCGTCAGCGGCATCACGCGCAGGCCATTGTGCTGCGCCGGCAAGGCCATTTCCGGCACCAGCGTGACACCGACGCCCTCGCGCACCAGGCTGTAGGCGCTGCTCCATTCACGTACTTCCACGCGGATATCGCGCAGGCGCAAACCGGCGTCGGCCGCCAGGCTGCGGGCATTCGCGGTACAGCCGCCGGTGGCCAGTACGAAGGGTTGTTCGAGCAAGGCTTCGAGCGCCACGCTGGCATCCTCCGCGCGCTGCGCCAGTGCATGATGGGATGGCAGCACTGCCATCCACAGGTCGCGACCCAATACCGTGGCGTTGCGCTCGGGCTTGGGGTTGAGCACCACGCCCAAATCGATCAGGCCCGCGTCGAGCAAGGTGTGCACTTCGCTGTCGGTCACTTCCAGGGTGGTGACCTCGATACCCGGGTTCAACTGGCGGAAACGCTGCAGCAACGGCGTCAGAAAAGTCGCCAGCACCTTCGGAAAACTGGCGATGCGAATGTTCCCCCGCAGCAGCGGGCGCGCTTCATCCACCGTGGTGCGAATGGCCTGCAGCGCGCCCATCATCACCCGCGCCTGCGCGATCACGTTGAGCCCAAGCGCTGTGGGCAACGTCTTGCGCGGTTCACGGGTAAACAGTTGCGCGCCCAGCGTCGCCTCCATGGACGCCATGGCCTGGCTGGCGGCGGACTGCGTCATGCCCACCTGTTCGGCAGCCGCCGTGATGCTGCCGTGGTCGGCGACGGCCACCAGCAGGCGCCAGTGCATCAGGTTCATCATGGCAGTAGCTGTCCTTATGGATGGGGTCTGCAGGTTTAATTTTACGCACGGTGCCACGCCCGCGAGACTGGCGCAAACCCAACGGAGTCGCCTTTGATGAAACTGTATTTTTCCCCCAACGCCTGTTCGCTCGCCCCGCATATCGTGCTGCGCGAATTGGCGCTGCCGTTCGAGCTGGTGCAGGTGAACAACCAGGCTAAAACCTTCGGCGACGGCGAAGACTTCCTGCAGATCAACCCCAAGGGCTACGTGGCGGCGCTGCAACTGGACAACGGCGATGTGCTGACCGAAGCCAGTGCCATCCTGCAATACCTGGCCGACCTCGAACCCAGCGCCCTGCTCGCCCCGGCCAATGGCAGTTGGCAACGCGTGCGGTTGCAGGAATGGCTGAACTTTATCGCCAGCGAGATTCATGGCGGGTTGGCGATTTTCTTCAACCCGGCCATTCAAGGCGAAGTGCGGACGATGTTTGTGGCCACGCTGTTCAAGCGCTTTGCGATTCTGGTGCAGACACTGGAGCGTCAGGACTACCTGCTGGGCGAGCAGTATTCGGTGGCGGACGTGTATTTGTTTGTGGTGCTGCGTTGGGCGAGTGTCCACGCTATTGATTTGCAACAGTGGCCGGCGTTGGCGGCGTTTCAACACAGAGTGGGTGAGCGCCAGGCTGTGATCGAGGCCTTGGCTGCCGAAAATCCATGACCTGAAATGCAATCAACCCTGTGGGGGCGGGCTTGCTCGCGAATGCGGTGGGTCAGTCAGCGCATGCATCAGCTGATACACCGCCTTCGCGAGCAAGCCCGCTCCCACAGTTGATCTGCTTCGTTTCAAAGAAAGGGTTTCAAGCTGCCATCGGTGATGAACGCACTCAACGCCAGCACATCCACCGAGCCCGACCTGTCCTGATCCAGATGCGCCACTTGGCTGCGCACCGCGTCATGGATCCGCCGCGTGCCCTGCCCCAATCGCGATACACCACGCAGGTCTACCGGCGGGTCTTGTCGACCACCGCCAGCGCCTGCCCGGCGTAGTCTTCCACCCGATCGGCCACCGGCGTGTCCACCGCGGCACCGAGCCCGGTGAAGTGGCCGTTGATGCCGCCGCCAGAAATCAGGTGAGTGCGCGGCTCGATCACCGCCTCGCCACGGCCCTGAAGCGCCAGGCTGGCCTGGATGGCAGTGAGGATTTCCTCGTTGGACAGGTTGAGCGCGTCGATGTCCAGGCCGTTGAGAAAGTCGATGTAGATCGGTTGCATGGTCTGCTCACTGATGGGAGGTTTTAGAGCTGGCTGTGGCAAGTGGGCTTGCCCCGCGTTGGGCTGCGAAGCGGCCCCATTCCAGACCTGCGCGCGTCCCCTGATACACTGCGGTGAATGGTTTTGGGGCTGCTGCGCAGCCCAACGCGGGGCAAGCCCGCTCGCCACAACAAGCCCGCTCGCCACGGGAAGCCCAGTCGCTCACAGGAGGCTTGCTGGCCGCAGGATTCAGGGGCCCTTGAACACGATCTGCTGCACATCGACCTTCTTCGGGATCAGGCCATTGGCAAAAAACAGGTCGGCAGTGCGTTGCTGGTTGGCGATGTCGACGGCGTCCAGCGGACGAATCGGCGCGGGTGAGCGGTGTTCGAAGTAGCTTTTAACCACCGCCGGTGGCAGGCCCAGGGTCTTGGCCATCAGCGCAATGCTTTGCTCGGGGTGGTCCAGGGACAGGCGCTGGGCCTTGGCCAGGGTGTTGATAATCGTGCCGACCGCTTGCGGGTGCTGCTTGGCAAACGGGCTGCTGACCACAAAGAAACTGCCCGCCGGGTTGAGGCCTTGGCCATCGCCCAGCACGCGGGCGGAACCGTCGACCACGGCCGCGGAGTAGTACGGGTCCCACACTACCCAGGCGTCGACCTTGCCTTGTTCAAACGCGGCACGACCATCGGACGGCGACAGGTACACCACGTCTACATCCTTCCACTGCAAACCGGCGCGCAGCAGGCTCTTGAGGAACAGGTTGTGTGCGCTGGAACCCTTGAGCAGCGCCACGCGCTTGCCCTTGAGCTCGGCCACGCTCTGAATCGTGCTGGCCTTGGGCACCAACACCGCTTCGGTCTTGCCCTCGTTCGGCTCGACCGCGAAGTACTGCAAATCAATGCCGGCGGCCTGGGCGAAGATCGGCGGGATGTCGCCGATGTTGCCGATGTCCAGGCTGCCGCCGTTCAGTGCTTCAATCAGCGGCGGGCCGCCAAGGAATTCGATCCATTGCACCTGGGTGCCCGGCAGCGCTTCTTCAAACAACTTGTGCTCGCGGGCCAGCACCATGCTCACCGAGCTTTTCTGGTAGCCGATGCGCAACGTGGAAGGTTCGGCGGCGAGCACATGGCTGGCCATCAGCGAAAGAACCACAACAGCGAGGGCTTTGAGCATCAGAGGGCTCCCTTGAGCTTGGCCGTGACATCCGCCGGCACCCATTGCTGCCAGACGTTCGGCTGCTCTTTGAGGAACGCCAGCGCGACCTGGCGTGGCTGTTCACGTTTCTCGCTCATCTGCGCAAGGATGCCGTTGAGCAGGTCGATCGGCAGGTCGACTTTTTCAAAGAACGTGACCAGTTGCGGGTACTGCGCCTTGAACGGCGCCGACACGCCAATCGCCAGGTGCGCCGGCATGGAACGGGTGCCGATGGGGTGCGGGTTGTTGGCGTCGGCCAGGGTTTTCCAGGCCTCGGCGTTGAACGGCGGCTCTTCCAATTTGATCAGCTTGAAGCGGCCGAGCAGCGGGGTGGGCGACCAGTAGTAGAACAGCACCGGTTTGCCGCGGCGGATCGACGACGCCACTTCGGCATCCAGCGCCGCGCCGGAGCCGGTGCGGAAGTTGACGAAGGTGTCGGTCAGGCCATACGCCTTGAGCTTCTGGCTGTTGACGATTTCCGAGGTCCAGCCGGTGGGGCTGTTGAGAAAGCGGCCTTTGCTTGGGTCTTCGGGGTCGCGGAACACGTTCTTGTAACGCGACAGGTCGGCCACCGACTTGAGGTCCGGCGCCAGGGGTTTGATGCCGCGCTCGGCGTCGCCCTTGATCACGTATTCGGGCACCCACCAGCCTTCGGTGGCGCCTTTGACCGTGTCGCCCAGGCCGAACACTTTGCCTTCGCTTTCGGCCTTGACCCATGCCGGACTGCGCCCGGCCCACTCTTCGCCGATCACTTGAATGTCGTCCTTGGCCAGCGCGGCCTCCAGGCTCACGGTGCTGCCGGGCAAGGTGTCGGTGGGCAGGCCGTAGCCTTTTTCGACGATCAGGCGCAGCACTTCGGTGATCAGGCTGCCGCTTTCCCAGGTGATGTCGGCGAAGTGGATCGGTTTGACGGCGTCGGCGGCGTGGGCCGGCTGGGCCAGGACGGTCAGTGCCAGCAGCGAACCACCGAGCAGGTTTTTTAGTGTTTTCATGAGTAGCCTCTTGGAGATTCGATTCACAACGCATTCAAAGTGGGCAGGGTCACTGAGTGAAGCCTTCAGGCCGCATTGACGGTTACCCACAACCCGGTGCGGCGGGTGATGTGGATCGGCAAGGTGCGCGCCAGGGTGTCGAGGATTTGCTGCGGGTTGTCCAGCCGATAAAGGCCGCTGACGCGCAAGCCGGCGACTGACGGGTCCAGGCGCAACACGCCACGGTGATAGGGCCGCAACGCGTCGATGACTTCCGCCAACGGGCGGTCGCGCACTTGCAGCAAGCCGTCGATCCACGCCGTGGCGCCGGCCGAACTGACCCGCACCGGGCCGAAGCCGGCGCGGTCGAAATGCACTTCATGGCCGGCGGCGAGTGGCAGGCAACGGTTGAGCGCGCGGGCCATGTAGTCGCTGACCGAGCGTTGGGAAATCCCCAGTTCGGCGGCGATCTCGGGATACGTCAGGCCATTGAGTTGCGACAGCAGGAAGGTCGCCTTGACCTTGGCCGGCAAGCCGTCGAGCAACTGGTCGATGGCCTGCAAGGCTTCGAGCATGTGCGCCAGGTCTTCGGGAGACGGTGCGGTGCAGGCTTCGTCGTTGTCCAGGGCATCGAGATACGCGCGCTCCAGATCGCGCCGGCGCCACAGCTGGTACATCAGGCGCTGGGCGATGGTGGTGAGCAAGGCGCGGGGCTGGCGTATCGGCACCACGCCTGGCGAATTCAGCAGTTGGACGAAGGTGTCGGCGGCGATGTCTTCGGCGTGGGCACGCGAATCGAGATGGCGGTGCAAACGGCTGCACAGCCAGTCGTAATGACTGCGGAACAATCCGCCCACGTAATCGCTGTGAGAAGTGTCGGCGCCGGACATAGTGGCTCCATCTGAGTAGGTTGCGCGTTATGTCCGGTGTTCCGGTGGAGCGATCCTAGCAAGGCTGCTTATTCTTTAATAATATTTAAAAAGTATTTTTATATAACCTTATTGAAGCTTCGAATAGCCCGCGTTGACCGCCTGTCGCTGGTAATCCAACAGCACGCGGTAGTCGTCTTCGCGGGCGGGCAGCACTTGCTGGATACCCAGCGTGTCGACCACCTGCGGTAAGTCCTGCAACGCCAGGTTCATCGCCTCGCGGATCTGCGCCACGTGTTCATCGCTCAGCTTGAGCGGCCCGATGTAAGGCAAGGTCGGGCTCGGCGCGCTGCGGGTGACGATGCGCAGCCCCGCCACTTCCTGCGGGGCGAAACGCGCCAGGTAGTCGTAGGTGACGCTGTCGATGGCGGCGAGGTCGGCAAGGTTTTCGCGCAGCCAGCGCAGGCTTTCACGGTGGGCGCCGCTGATGCCGACGCTGGCAAAGAAACGGCCGCCGCGCTGCAACGGCGCGAGACGTTCGCGCAGCAGGTTCATGCCGCTGTTGGAGTCATGGCCGTTGATCACGCCACGGCTGTGGTAGAAGTCCGCCAGCGCGGTGCGCGGGTTGTCGTCGCGGGTCAGCAGCAGGCTGCAATGTGCGCCCTGGCTGCTGTGGGCCAACTCGTAGCGTGGGCGACCGATCACGCGCACCTGGCCGCGCAGTTGGGTCATCAGCGGATAGCCGCAGGTTTGCGTGACGAGCAGTTCGGGCGCCAGCCACAGGCCGTGCAGGTCGAGGTGGTCGGCGTTGCGGCGGCTCAGGTTCAGACGCTCGACTATCCGCGCCAACCACTGCTGGTTGGCGCGCTGCACCGCTTCGGGGGCGACGTACATCAGCAGTTCGGCGTAGTGATCACGCATGGGCGTCTCTCAGGCAAAAGGGTGCCGGGGGCTGTCGATGGCCTTCAGGCCGTGGCGGCTGATCAACTGGTCATAGCCCTGCACCACAAACCCGCCGCTGCGCGCCACCCATTGTTCGCGGCGGGCGCGGTAGACGGTGGGCAGCAAGTACCAGGGCAGTTTCGGCAAGTCATGGTGCACCAGGTGCAGGTTGTTGTTGAGGAACAGCCAGGTCCAGGGCCAGGCCGCTTCGTTGAGGACGGTGCGCTGTTCCGGCTGCCGGTGTGGACGGTGCTCATAGTAGGAACGGATCGACGCCAGCGACAAGGCCGGCACGCTGACCAGCAGCAGGTAATGCCACACCGGCAGTGCGCTGCAGTGGGCAATGAAGCTCAGCATCAATAAAGTCACCACGCCGTGGGCCAGCCACATCGGCCACACGTGGGGCAAGCGTTGAAGCTCATGACGCGCCAGTCGGCCAATCGCCAACGGCGCCGCGAGCAGGAACCGACCGAGCACGGTTTTGGTCAACCAATGCACGCGGCGTTTGAGCAACGAGCTGTTGTCCCATTGCGATTGGTTGAGGTAGCGGCTTTCCGGGTCGATGCCCGGCAGCGTCAGGTCTTCATCGTTGTGGTGCAACAAATGGCTTTCGCGGTACAGCGTGTAGGGATACCACACGGCAAATGGCGCATAGCCGAGCAATTTGTTCACAAGAAGCGAGCGGGTGGGATGGCCGTGCAGTAATTCGTGTTGCACCGACAGCCACAGCGTCACCAACGGGATCAGCAGCAGGGTGCTCAGCCACAGGCCCAACCATTGACTGGCGAGCATCACGGCGAACCAGCCTGTGTACACGCCGATCAGCAACAGCCAGGTCGGCCATTCGGTTCGGGCGGTAAAACGGTGCACCAGGGCTTCGATTTCCCGGCGCTGGGTCAGATCAAGGTAGTTGGCCATCGGCAGCTCAGAGCAGGTGTTTCCTGCTCTGTGCATTGAGGCTCGAAAATCTTGCAGACCGTTTGGTTCTAAGCTTGTAACTCAGTGACCGAACAGACCTGTGTCGGACTTCTTGGCTTTTTTGTCGGCGCGTTTTTCATCGGCGGTTTTTGCCGGTTTCTTCTTCGCGGCTTTCTTTGAATCCATACCTTTGGCCATGATGCATGCTCAACTGAAGGGGATGTAACAGTGGGTATACCACCTATTGCCGGGCAGAAGGCGCTTATAATCCCCGGCCCTTGATATTGCTCGCTTGAAGACCATGCCCGAACTGCACCTCGAACCGCTGGCAGCGCCGCTGTGGCCGCTGCTCAACAAGTTTTACCGTAGCCATGATTCGTCGATGAAGGCCATCAAAGGTGGGCGTTTATGGGTGGCGCGCGACGGCGAAATCGTGGCCGGGTTGTGCCTGAGCCCGGTGGTGGGTGGGCAGTGGCTGACCGGGGTGTTTGTGGACCCCGCGTATCGCGGCAATGGGTTGGCGGCGCGGCTGATTCTGCAGGCTGTGGCCGAGGTGGAAGGCACAGTCTGGCTGCTGTGCCATCCGGATCTGGAAGGTGTGTACCAGCGCATGGGCTTCACTCAGGACACGGTGCTGCCACAATCGCTCAGCGAGCGGCTGGTGCGCTACAAACGCAATAAACCCATGATCGCCATGGGGCTTATAACCAAGGGTGAGGTGCACCTCGGATAATGTGTGATCGCCCGGCAGAGGGCCCATGCTAGCCTCGACGGCACAGTGGCCCCTTACAGGATGATCATGAAAACGACGCTTGCAGCTTTGTCCCTCACCGCCCTGCTCGTTCCAACGCTCAGCCAGGCAGCCGACGCACCGATTACCGCCAAGCAGTACGCCAGCGTGCTCGCCGGCAGCTGGCGCGACCCGGCCAACAGCGCGCGCGATGTTTACCGTCATCCGCAGCAAACGTTGGAATTCTTTGGCCTGGGCGCCCAGCAGACGGTGATCGAAATCACCCCGGGCGGCGGCTGGTACAGCGAGGTGCTGGCGCCGTTGCTCAAGGACCATGGGCATTACGTGGCCGCCGTGCAGGCTGCGAGCAGCAGTGCTTACGCCGCGACGTCCGAACAGAACCTGAAAAACAAATTCGCCGCCGACCCTGCGCGTTATGCCAAGGCCGAGGTTGTCGAGTTCGATCCCAAGGCGCCGGTGTTCGGTAAGCCTGCGTCGGCCGATGCCGTACTGACCTTTCGCAATGTGCATAACTGGGTTGACGCGGGCACCGCGCCGGCCACCTTCAGCGCGTTCTACACGGTGCTCAAGCCCGGTGGAGTGCTGGGGGTGGAAGATCATCGGGCCAAGGATGGGGCGGATCTGGAAGCGATCAAGGACAGTGGTTACCTGACCACCGCGCAGGTGGTGAAGCTGGCAACGGACGCCGGGTTCAAGCTGGCGGGGCAAAGCGAGGTGAATGCCAACCCGAAGGACACCAAGGATTACCCCGGTGGGGTGTGGACCTTGCCGCCGGCATTGAAGTTGGGTGACCAGGACAAGGCCAAGTATGTGGCGATTGGCGAGTCGGATCGGATGACGTTGCGGTTTGTGAAACCGGCGAATAACCCGCTTTGAAATGCAATGCAAATGTGGGAGCGGGCTTGCTCGCGAATGTGGAGTATCAGTCACAGGATATGTCACTGATACACCGCCTTCGCGAGCAAGCCCGCTCCCACATTTGGATCTCATTGGGCCTGAAAGCTACTCGTCAGCCTTCGGATCCATGTCCGGAAACATCACTTCGATAAACCCGAACTTGCTGAAGTCGGTAATCCGCGAGGGATACAACCGGCCGATCAGGTGATCGCATTCATGCTGCACCACGCGCGCATGGAAACCCTCGGCGATGCGTGTGATCGGCTCGCCTTTAGGGTCGAAACCCTCGTAGCGAATCTGCTGATACCGGTCTACCGCGCCACGCAGGCCGGGCACGGACAAGCAACCTTCATAGCCCTCTTCCACCACCGGGCTGAGCGGGGTGATCAACGGATTGATCAGGATGGTCTGCGGCACCGGTGGCGCATCCGGGTAACGCTCGCTGGCCTCGAAACCAAAGATCACCAGTTGCAGATCGACGCCGATCTGCGGTGCGGCCAGGCCAACGCCGCCGACGTGTTCCATGGTCTGGAACATGTCGTCAATCAACTGCCAAAGCTCGGGGCTGTCGAACATTTCCGGCGGAACCGGTGGTGCAATACGCAGCAGGCGCTCATCGCCCATTTTCAGGATTTCACGGATCATCGATCAGGCTCAATGGGTGTGGGCTTGGAGTGGTCCCGGCCTAGGCCTGAGACGTGCTGTTTTTCATCCGTGTCAGAAACGTGTTCAGCGGGTTCATCGAACTCTTTTTCTCCCGGGTCCTTGCCTTCAGTCGACATGTGTTCGATCACGGCATTCATCTCCGCGCCCAGCAGCAGCACCGCGGCGGAAATATAGAAGTACAGGAGCAGGACGATGATCGCACCGATACTGCCATACATGGCGTTGTAGTCGGCGAAGGTTTTAACGTAGTAGCCAAAGCCCAGGGAAGCAACGATCCACACCACCACGGCGAGCACCGAGCCTGGCGTGATGAAGCGGAATTTCTGCTCCACATCGGGCATCACGTAATACATGAGGGCCACGGCGAACATCAGCAAAATCACGATCAGCGGCCAGCGCAGGATGGTCCATAAGGTCACCACGAATTCCTGCATACCGATCTGCCCGGCGAGCCACTCCATCACCTGCGGGCCAAGCACCATCAACGCCGCGGCGGCGAGCAGCATGCCGGCGATGCCGACGGTGTAGAACACCGAGAGCGGGAAGCGCTTCCAGATCGGACGGCCTTCGACCACATCGTAGGCGGCGTTCATCGCGCTCATCATCAGCCGTACACCGGCGGAGGCGGTCCACAGGGCGATCACGATACCCACGGAGAGCAAGCCACCTTTGGACTGCTGCAACTGGTCGATCACCGGGTTGACCTGCTCCAGCGCCTGGGGCGGCAGCACCAGTTCCGATTGCATGCGCAGCCAGGTGAAGAAGTCCGGCAGGTGCAGGAAACCGATCAGGGCGATAAGGAACAGCAGGAAGGGAAACAACGAGAACAGCATCTGGTAGGCCAGTGCCGAGGCATAGGTGGGCATTTCGTCATCGACGAATTCCTTGACGGTGCGCACCAGCACCTTATGCAGGGGTAAACCTTGTAATACCGGAAAAATCATAGCGTCTCCTTTCGCCGCAAAAGGGTGAGGTCGTGGGCGACTCAGGGGCCGTTTTCTACATCAAAAGTAGCCTACTTGGCGACTTTGAAACAATTACCAGATTTTAGTTGCAGCATCTGACATAAAAACGGCCATCCGTGGATGGCCGTCGGGCTGCACGCATACAGCCAGCGATTCAGACTTACTTGGTGGCTTTTTTTACCGCATCTTTGGTGTCGCCCACCGCTTTCTGCACTTCGCCTTTCTTTTCTTGAACCACGCCTTCGGCGCGCAGCTTGTCGTTGCCAGTCACTTTGCCAACACCTTGCTTGACGTTGCCGACGGCTTCGTTAGCCAAACCTTTTGCCTTATCCGATGTGCTGCTCATGGTATTTCTCCTGGAACAATCGAGGTTTTTGGTCATTACGTAGAGATTGACCCGAGGCTGTTCGGCAGAGTTTCAATTATTTTTCGACCGGCATTTCATCGCCGCCTGCAGGTTTGGCTTTATGTTTTGCAGCCAACCCACGAGAATGCCCCGCACATTCAGGCTATAACGCTGAATAACAGATCCCGTAGGAAGGTTATGAAACTCAATAAAGCACAGGCTATCGCCCGCAGAAACCAGGAACTGGGCGGTGCCGTACTCGGCCTCAACAACTGCCACTTCACCGACCTGGACCGCAAACGCAACATCTGGTGGTTCGACCTGCCGGTGGGCCGTATTGCCGTGGGCCAGTACGAGTGGATTCACCTGTTGATGCACAACGCCGAGTCCGATCAGTTGCTGCACCTGAAGGTGCCGACAGCATTTTTGCGTGAAAAACTTGAAGGCCTGGTGGTGCGCAATGCAGGCAAGCGCAGCCCGGAGATCACTCTGGAGCTGAGCGCGGACAAGGACTCGTTCCTCACCGATGTGCGCCCGGCGGGTTCGGGTGTGAGCTTCGCGCAGTTTGCGGTGTAAAGACGCAGATCAACAATGTGGGAGCGGGCTTGCTCGCGAATGCGGTGTGTCAGTCGCCGGATGTGTTACTGACCCACCGCTTTCGCGAGCAAGCCCGCTCCCACATTTGGATTGCATTCCAATCCAGGCCAATAAAAAACCCCGCAATTGCGGGGTTTTTATTGGGTTACTTTTTCAGGCCGAGCTTCTTCAGCTCTTCATCACGCAACTCACGTCGCAGGATCTTGCCCACGTTGGTGGTCGGCAACGCATCACGGAACTCAACGGCCTTGGGCACCTTGTAGCCGGTGACATTGGCGCGCATGTGCTCCATCACCTGGTCTTTGGTCAGGGTGGCACCGGGCTTGACCACGATGAAGATCTTGATGTGCTCACCGGATTTTTCATCCGGCACGCCGATGGCCGCGCACTGCAGCACGCCCGGCAAGGTTGCCAGCACATCTTCCAGCTCGTTGGGATAGACGTTGAAGCCGGAGACCAGAATCATGTCTTTCTTGCGATCGACGATGCGCATGTAGCCGTCAGGCTGGATGATCGCGATGTCACCGGTCTTCAACCAGCCTTCGCTGTCGAGGATTTCGGCGGTAGCGTCTTCGCGCTGCCAGTAGCCCTTCATCACTTGCGGGCCTTTGACGCACAGTTCGCCGATTTCACCGAGGGCCAGCTCGACGCCGTCATCGGTGATAACTTTGCACACGGTCGATGGCACTGGAATGCCGATGGTGCCGATCTGGATGTTCTGGATCGGATTGACCGTCGCCACCGGGCTGGTTTCGGTCATGCCGTAGCCTTCGCAGATGTTGCATCCGGTCACGTCCTTCCAACGCTCGGCCGCAGCCAGTTGCAGGGCCATGCCGCCGGACAGGGTGACTTTCAGCGCAGAGAAGTCCAGCTTGCGAAAACCTTCGTTATTGCATAGCGCCACGAACAACGTGTTGAGGCCGACAAAGCCGCTGAACTTCCACTTCGACAGTTCCTTGACCATCGCCGGCAAGTCGCGCGGGTTGCTGATCAGGATGTTGTGGTTGCCGATCAGCATCATCGCCATGCAATGAAAGGTGAAGGCATAGATGTGGTACAGCGGCAGCGGCGTGATCAGGATTTCGCAACCTTCGTTGAGGTTGGAGCCCATCAGCGCCTTGCACTGCAACATGTTGGCGACCAGGTTGCGGTGGGTGAGCATCGCGCCCTTGGCCACGCCGGTGGTGCCGCCGGTGTATTGCAGCACGGCAACATCGCTGCTGGCCGGGCTGGCATCATTGACCGCCTGGCCGTGCCCCTTGGCCAGCACGTCGTTGAACTTGATCGCCTTGGGCAAGTGATAGGCCGGGACCATTTTCTTCACGTACTTGATGACGCTGTTGATCAGCAGGCGCTTGAACGGCGACAACAGGTCAGCGACTTCAGTGACGATCACGTGTTTGACGGCGGTCTTGGGCACGACTTTTTCAGCCAGGTGCGCCATGTTCGCCAGGCAGACCAGGGCCTTGGCCCCGGAATCATTGAATTGGTGTTCCATTTCCCGCGCGGTATACAGCGGGTTGGTGTTGACCACGATCAGGCCGGCACGGATGGCGCCGAACACCGCAACCGGGTATTGCAGGACGTTGGGCAGTTGCACGGCGATGCGATCGCCAGGCTTCAAGTCGGTATGTTGTTGCAGGTAAGCGGCGAAAGCACCGGACAATTCGTACAGTTCACCGTAGGTGATTGTTTTGCCCAGGTTGCTGAAAGCCGGCTTGTCGGCGAAGCGCTGGCAGGACTGTTTCAGTACCGCCTGAATATTTGGATACTCGTCTGGATTGATGTCTGCAGCAATCCCGGCGGGGTACTTATCCTTCCAAAAGTCTTCGTTCATGGAAGCCCACTCCTCAGCGACGCGAATTCATCATCGCATTTGATGCGATTATTATTGGTGTGTGTTTTTTTAAAGGTGAGTCTGGCGCTTTCAAGCAGGCCGAGAAGTCACAAAGCGCGCCGAGAGTAGCAGCTTTGCCAAGGGCCGCCTAGAGCCAAAAGGGGCCCCTACGGTCATAAACATGACTGTCCTACAATATTTGGTCACACTTTAAGCTGCGATGAAATATCCCAGCAAAAGGCTCTGGAATAGGGTTTTCAGGGCAATAAAGAATCTATGTGTAAGGGGGCTTGCCCCCGATAGCGGTGTTTCAGCCAACACATCTGCTGACTGATACACCGCCATCTAGGGCAAGCCCCCTCCCACATTTTGAGTGGATTTCAAGCAGGGTCACGCGATGTCGCGAAGCTCCCTGCGCAAAATCTTGCCTACCGGCGTCATCGGCAGCGAGTCGCGCAACACAATATGCTTGGGCACTTTGTACCCGGTGAAATTGGTCTTGCAGTACGCCTTCAGTTCTTCAAGGCTCACGCCTTGGGTACGCGCCACGACAAACAGCTTCACCGCCTCCCCGGTGCGGTCATCCGGCACGCCGATGACCGCGCAGTTGGCCACCGCCGGGTGGGCCATCACCACGTCTTCGATCTCGTTGGGATAAACGTTGAAGCCCGAAACGATGATCAGGTCTTTCTTGCGATCAACGATGCTGACGAAGCCATCGTTGTCGATCACCGCAATGTCACCCGTCTTGAACCAACCGTCGGCGTCCAGCGCCTCGGCGGTAGCGGCCGGCTGCTGCCAGTAACCCTTCATCACCTGCGGGCCCTTGATGCACAGCTCGCCGCGCTCACCCAGTGGCAGCTCGTGCCCGTCATCGTCGATCACTTTCATCGCTGTACCCGGCACTGGAATCCCCACCGTGCCCAGGCGCGATTGGCTGCCGTACGGGTTGGTGCTGGCCACGGGTGAGGTTTCTGTCAGGCCGTAGCCTTCGCCGATGGAACACCCGGTCACCGCCTTCCAGCGCTCGGCCGTGGCCTTGATCAGGGCGGTGCCGCCGGAGTTGGTGATCTTGAGGTGGGAGAAATCCAGGGTCTTGAAGTCGGGGTGGTCCAGCAGTGCCACAAACAGGGTGTTGAGCCCCAGCAGGCAGGAGAACCGCCACTTTTTCAGCTCTTTGATGAACCCGCCGATGTCGCGCGGGTTGGTGATCAGCACGTTGTGGTTGCCGGTCACCATCATGCACATGCAGTTCGCCGTGAAGGCATAGATGTGGTACAGCGGCAGTGGCGCGATCATCACCTCCTGCCCTTCCTTTACCAGCGGCTGGCCATCGTCGGTGACCTGGGACATGCACGCCCGGACCTGCTGCATATTCGCAACCAGGTTGCCGTGAGTGAGCATCGCGCCCTTGGCCAGGCCAGTGGTGCCGCCGGTGTATTGCAGCACGGCGATGTCATCCAGCGTGACCGGATGCCGGATCACCCCCTGCCCCGCGCCCATGCGCAACGCGCGTTTGAACGACACCGCCCGTGGCAGGTGGTAGGCCGGGACCATTTTCTTGACTTTGTCGACCACGGTGTTGATCAACCAGCCCTTGGCGGCCGGCATGAAGTCGCCCATTTTGGCTTCGATCAGGTAGTCGATCTCGGTGTCGGCGCACACCTCCTGCACCCTCGCACCGAACAGGTTGAGGTACACCAGCGCACGCACGCCGGCATCCTTGAACTGGTGACGCATCTCGCGCGGGGTGTACAACGGGTTGGTGTTGACCACGATCAGCCCGGCGCGCAGTGCGCCGAACACGGCAATCGGGTAATGCAGCACGTTGGGCAGCTGCACCGCGATACGCTCGCCCGGCTTGAGGTCGGTGTGTTGCTGCAGGTAACCGGCGAACGCAGCGCTCTGGCGCTCAAGCTCGGCGTAGGTCAGGGTGATGCCCATGTTGCTGAACGCCGGACGGTCGGCAAAGGCCTTGCAGGAACGTTCGAAGACTTCGATCACCGACTTGTACGTGGTGAGGTCGATGTCATTGGGAACGCCCGCGGCGCGTTTGTCATTCCAGAAATCAGGTTGCATTATTCTTGTCCTCTTACCTGAGTGTGTCCGACCGCTGCAGCGATAAAAAACGTGCTGCTATAAAAAGCGGAGCTTTGGGGACGTTAGCAGCTATGGCCAAACAGGCAAATACAGGAAAGAGCGTCATTAATTGCGTGAATCTTCCTACAAGGGCCTGCACTGATCAGACGCAAGCCCGAGGATGAGCTATACACTGCAACGACCCTGAGCAAAGGAAGCGCCATGAACCACAGCACCTTCTGGCTGACCGCGAATGACCGCAGCCGCCTGTACGTCAATCAATGGCTGCCGGAAGGCGAGACCCGGGCAATCATCATGCTGTCCCACGGCATGGCCGAGCACAGTGGTCGATATTCACGCCTGGCCCAAGCCCTGTGCGGTGCCGGTTACGGCCTGTATGCGCTGGACCAGCGCGGTCATGGCCGCACCGCCGATGAAGGCACGCTGGGGCTGTACGCCGAAAAGGACGGCTGGAACAAAGTGGTGGGCGACCTGGCCAGCCTCAACCAGCACATCGGCCAGCAGCAGCCAGGGCTGCCCATTATTCTGCTGGGCCACAGCATGGGCAGCTACATCGCCCAGGCCTACCTGCTGCACCACAGCGCCAGCCTGAATGGCGCGATTCTCAGCGGTTCGAATTTCCAGCCGATTGCGCTGTACCGCACGGCGGCGGTGATTGCTCGTATCGAACGGGCACGCCAGGGTTTGCGCGGGCGCAGTGCGCTGATCGAGTTCCTGTCGTTCGGCTCGTTCAATAAAGCCTTCAAGCCGAACCGAACGGCGTTTGATTGGCTCAGTCGCGACCCGGTCGAGGTCGACCAGTACATCACCGACCCGCTTTGCGGCTTTCGCTGCACCAACCAGTTGTGGATCGACCTGCTGGGCGGCTTGCAGCAAATCAGCAAAGCGTCCAATCTCGCGCAGATCGATCCGGGCCTGCCGATCCTGGTGATGGGCGGCGAATGTGATCCGGTGAGTGAAGGCAAGCGTCTCAAAAGCCTGGCCCATGCGTTGCGTGAGGCCGGCTGTCAGCACCTGCAATTGAATATCTACCCGCAGGCGCGTCATGAAGTGTTCAACGAAACCAACCGTGATGAAGTCACAGCGGATGTACTGGCGTGGTTGCAACAGGCTCTGACCTTGCGCAGGCCGACCCGCTGCGAATAATTTTTCGTTTAAAATCAAACGCTTAAAATCATACTGTTTAATTACCGATTAGCCACAGGATGCACCCCGAGATGACTCAGGTTACCAACACCCCGTACGAAGCCCTCGAAGTCGGTCAGACCGCCAGCTACAGCAAGACCGTCGAAGAGCGTGATATCCAGTTGTTTGCCGCGATGTCCGGCGACCACAACCCGGTGCACCTGGATGCCGAGTACGCCAAGGCGACCATGTTCAAGGAGCGTATCGCCCACGGCATGTTCAGCGGCGCCCTGATCAGCGCGGCCGTTGCCTGCGAGCTGCCTGGGCCGGGCACTATCTACATCGGCCAGCAAATGAGCTTCCAGAAGCCAGTGAAAATCGGCGACACCTTGACCGTGCGTCTGGAAATCCTCGAGAAGCTGCCCAAGTTTCGCGTGCGCATCGCCACTCGCGTGTTCAACCAGCGTGATGAGCTGGTAGTGGACGGTGAGGCGGAAATCCTCGCACCCCGCAAGCAGCAGGTGGTGACATTGACCGAACTGCCGCCGATCAGCATCGGCTGATACCCGGGTATAAAAATCGCCCATAAAAAAGCCCCGCATCAGCGGGGCTTTTTCTAATCAGGAGCGACTCAAGACTGAGCACGAGCCTGGTTACGCAGGGCTTTCACCTGGTCGTGGTTACGTTGGGCGCCGTGGAACTGACGCTCAACCAGGTCACGAATACCCAGCAGGTTGTGCTTGTTGATCTTCTCGATCGCTTCTTTGTAAGCCTTCAGTGCGTGGTCTTCACCGCGCTCGGCTTCGTTCAGCACGGCTTCTTCGTCTTTGCCGGTGACCATCGATTTCACGTCGACCCAACCACGGTGCAGTGCGCCGGCAACCGAACCGGAATTTTCCGGATCGCCACCCAGGGCTTTCACAGCGGTTTGCAGCTCAGCGGCAGCGCTGGCGCAATCGGCGGCACGTTTCTGGAAGAGCGCTTTGAGCTCTGGGTGCTTGATGTCTTCAGCACAAGTTGCGAAGCCTTTCTGGCCGTCTTTGCTGGTCTCGATCAGGTCGTTAAGTACAGAGATCGATTCTTTGTTGATGTCAGTCATTTTTCAATTCCTTGTGCGGGTTAAGAAACGTGTATTAATGATTGCAGCGCCCGTGCCAAGTTTTAAAAAACAACTTTTTCCTTATTTTTCAACAAGATAAAAATTATTGAACCATCTGTATGCGAGTTATTTGCATGATCTGTCATTTGGCCTTCATGCAGAATGCCTGTATTTTCCAAGGTCTCGACTCGAACGCTTGAAGCCCATGAACCCCGAAAAACTCGAATTGCTGATCACCCGCGAAATGCCCTTCGGCAAATACAAGGGCCGGATCATCGCCGACCTGCCCGGCCCCTACCTGAACTGGTTTGCCCGTGAGGGTTTCCCTCACGGCGAGTTGGGCGGCTTGCTGGCGTTGATGCAGGAAATCGACCACAACGGCCTGTCCGAACTATTGGAACCGCTGCGCGTAAAGCACGGCAAACCTGCCCCCCGCCACTGAGAGCCTCGCCATGCCAAGGAATGCAGATAACGAACGTCACTGGCAGGCCATTGCCCAGCGCTATGAGCTGGAACCTGGCCCGATCAATCTGGAAAACGGCTACTTCGGACGTATGAGCCACGCGGTACGGGCGCAGTACCTGGAGCACGTCGCGTTTATCAACCGCAGCAACTCGCTGTATGTGCGCCAGCGCTTTGAGCAGGATGAAAACGACGAGGTGCGCCGCCAACTGGCCGGACTGATCGACGCCGACCCGGAGTCGATTGCGTTCACCCGCAATGCCACAGAAGCTTTGCAGTCACTGATCCGCAACTACAACAACCTGCAACCGGGCGACCAAGTGCTGATCAGCGACCTGGAGTACGACACGGTCAAAGGCGCGATGCGCTGGTTGGCGGGCTATCGCGGTGTGGAGGTGATCGAGTTATCCCACGCTCACCCGGCCAGTTTCGACAGCCTGGTGCAGACTTATCGCACTGCGTTTGTGCAGTACCCACGCCTCAAGTTGATGGCCCTGACCCACGTGACCCACCGCACCGGCCTGGTAATGCCCGTCGAGGCGATTGCCACAGCCGCACGTGAGCACGGCGTGGATGTGATCCTCGATGGCGCCCACGCCCTGGGCCAGATCGAATTCAACCTCGCCCAACTGGGCATCCAGTTCGCCGGCTTCAATTTGCACAAATGGATCGGCGCGCCGCTGACTCTGGGCTTTCTGTACATCGCCCCGGAGCGCCTGGCCGATATCGACCCGGACATGGGCGAGTGTCATTACCCGGCCACCGATGTTCGCGCGCGTACGCCCTACAGCACACCGAATTTCCCGGCGCTGATGACCTTGCCGCTGGTGCTGCAAGAGCACCGTGCACTGGGTGGCTCGGCGGCCAAGGGCGCACGGGTCAATTACCTGCGGGATCGGTGGGTGAACCCGGTGCGTCAGTTGCCGGGCATTGAGGTGCTGACGCCGGATGACCCACGGCTGTATTGCGGGATCACGGGGTTCAAGTTCACCGGACGTGATCAGCAGGTGATGGCGGATCGGTTGCTCAAGGACTACGACCTGTTTACCACCACCCGTGTCGGCGCGGCCTTTGGCAGCTGCATTCGGGTAACGCCGGGGTTGGTGACTTCCGCGGCGGACATCGATGCCTTGGTCAAAGCAATAACCGAGCTAAGCGCGGACTAAAATGTGGGAGCGGGCTTGCTCGCGAATAGGCTGGGTCAGTCGACGAATAGGCCAACTGAACCAGCGCATTCGCGAGCAAGCCCGCTCCCACATTGCTCAGCGTTAGATTTGAGGTTTTCTACAGGCAAAAAAAAGCGGCACACCGACCAAGTGCGCCGCAAAAATGCCGTTAAGCACAGCAACAACGATTCGGTAAATCAGCTCAATCCAGCAGTGCCAGCGCCTGTGCGGTGACTTCCTGGATGCGGGCCCAGTCGCCGTTCTTGATCCACTCCGGATCAAGCATCCAGCTACCGCCCACGCACATCACGTTTTTCAACGCCATGTAGTTTTTGATGTTGGCCGGACCAACGCCGCCGGTTGGGCAGAATTTCACTTCGCCGAACGGGCCACCCAACGCCTTGATCGCAGCAACGCCGCCACTCACTTCAGCCGGGAACAGTTTGAAGCGACGGTAACCCAGGCCATAGCCTTCCATGATGCCGGAGGCATTGCTGATGCCTGGCAGCAACGGGATCGGGCTGTGCACCGAGGCTTCCAGCAGGTCACGGGTAATGCCTGGCGTGACGATAAACTGCGAGCCCGCCACTTCGGCGGCTTCGAGCATGTGACGGTCGAGCACGGTGCCGGCACCGGTGCACAATTCAGGGCGTTGCTCGCGCAGCACTTGAATCGCCTTGAGGCCGAACTCGGAACGCAAGGTCACTTCCAATGCGGTCAAACCGCCCGCTGCCAGGGCATCGGCCAGCGGCAGGATGTCCTGTTCGCGGGCGATGGTGATCACCGGCAGGATCCGCGCCTTGGCGCAGAGGCTGTCGATCAAGGCAACTTTATCCGCCATGGACACGGTCGGTTGAGGGCTTTTCATAGCGGCTGATCCTTGGCTCATGGGCACCAGTAAATCTCTAAAGTAGGTTGCAAAAACGCGCGTATCGGCATGGCAGCAACGTCGTCACTGGCCAGCGCGGCGCTCAAGGTGGTCAATTTTGCGCTGCCGGAAATCGACAGCACGGTGTAGTGGGCCGTGGCCAGCAACGCGCGACTCATGGTCAGGCGCTGGTGCGGCACGCTCGGCGCAAGCATCGGCCAGCAACGGCGGGTACCGTCGGCCTTCAGTGCTTCAGCCAGGTTCGGGCTGTTGGGGAACAGCGACGCGGTGTGGCCGTCATCGCCCATGCCGAGTACCAGCACGTCGATGGCGGGCAACTCTGCCAACTGGCGATCGGCCAATTCGGCGGCATCTTCAAGCGTGGCGGCAACGTGATACAGGCTGAGGAACTTGGCCTTGGCCGCCGGACCTTGCAGCAAGTATTTCTTCAGCAGGCCGGCATTGCTGTCGGCGTGCTCCACCGGTACCCAACGTTCGTCGGCCAGCGTGATGGTGACCTTGGACCAGTCCAGCCCCTGTTTGGCCAGGTTCTGGAAAAACGCCACAGGGCTGCGGCCGCCGGACACCACCAGGGTCGCCTCGCCACGGGCACTGATGGCCGCGCGCAGTTGCTCGGCCACGTCATTGGCCAGGCCATCGGCCAGCAATACAGGCGTGCGGTACTCATGAGCAGTTACGCCCTGAGGCAGTTTCAATTCAGATATCGCCATACCATGACCTCCCATCCCGCGTGATCAGTGCAATTGAGCTCATCGGCCCCCAGGAGCCCGCCGCGTACGGCTTGGGCGCATCACCGGATTTTTTCCACCCGGCGATCAACTGGTCACACCACTTCCACGCGGCTTCGATTTCATCTTTGCGAACAAACAGGTTCTGATTGCCGCGCATCACTTCCAGCAACAACCGCTCGTAGGCATCCGGAATACGGGTGCTGCGATAGGTGTCGGAAAAATTCAGTTGCAGCGGGCCACTGCGCAGCTGCATGCCTTTGTCCAGGCCCTGCTCCTTGGTCATCACACGCAAGGAAATACCTTCGTCCGGTTGCAGGCGGATGATCAGTTTGTTGCTGATCTGCAGGCGCTGCTCGGGGGCGAAGATGTAGTGGGACGGTTCCTTGAAGTGGATGACGATCTGCGACAGCTTTTGCGGCATGCGCTTGCCGGTACGCAGGTAGAACGGCACCCCGGCCCAACGCCAGTTACGGATATCGGCACGCAGGGCGACAAACGTTTCGGTGTCGCTCTGGGTGTTGGAATTCTCTTCTTCCAGGTAACCCGGCACCGGCTTGCCGGCGCTGTAGCCGGCGATGTACTGGCCGCGCACCACTTGGGTGGTCAGGCCTTCCGGGCTGATCGGCGCCAGCGCCTTGAGCACCTTGACCTTCTCGTCACGGATGCTGTCGGCGGACAGGTCGGCCGGCGGGTCCATGGCGATCAGGCAAAGCAGTTGCAACAGGTGGTTCTGGATCATGTCGCGCAGCTGGCCGGCCTTGTCGAAGTAACCCCAGCGGCCTTCGATACCCACTTGCTCGGCCACGGTGATTTCCACGTGGGAAATGTAGTGCTGGTTCCACTGGGTTTCGAACAGGCTGTTGGCAAAACGCAACGCGATCAGGTTCTGGACCGTCTCTTTGCCCAGGTAGTGGTCGATACGGTAGGTGCGGTTTTCCGGGAAAAACTGCGCCACGGCGTCGTTGACCTTGCGCGAGGACTCCAGGTCCGAACCGATGGGTTTTTCGAGCACGACGCGGGTGTTTTCCGCCAGGCCGACCTTGGCCAGGTTTTCGCAAATCGCTCCGTAAACAGCCGCCGGGGTGGCGAAGTAGGCGATCAGGCGTTGGTCGCTACCGACCTTCTCGGCCAGGCCGACGTAATCGTCGGCTTTCATGAAATCGACATGCACATAGGCCAGGCGCGCGAGGAAGCGTGTGGCCACGGCTTCATCAAGTTCCTTGCCGACGTACTTACGCAGTTCTTTCTCGATGTGGGCCATGTGTTGCTGTTCGGAGCCGGCCTCACGGGCCAGGGCCAGGATGCGCGTGTCGTCGTGCAGGAGGCCCGCGCCATCGAGTTGATAGAGAGCAGGAAATAACTTGCGCAGCGCCAGATCACCCAACGCGCCAAACAGGGCAAAGGTGCAGGGTTCTACGGTTATCGAAGGCATGATGTTTGTTCTTTTATCAAGTTAAGCTACAAATACCTTTTTTCAAGGCATCACTCAAGGAAAAATGTAGTAATAACCACAACATTTTCCCGAAATACGCATTCCGAGTGGTGGTGTTCAGCTACCCTCAGTAGGATAGGCCACCGCAAAGAACCACTCGTCGATTGGTTACCGCCCTTAATTTGCATCGTCGCCCGAAGGAAAGACTGAATGGACCGCGTGCGAAATCTTCTGGAACAGATCCGGAACCGCCTCGAAGAATTGAACAAGGCCGAGAAAAAAGTCGCCGAGGTTATCCTGCTCAACCCGCAGCAGGCGACCCGCTTCTCTATCGCCGCCCTCGCCCAAGCCGCCTCGGTCAGTGAACCGACGGTCAACCGTTTCTGCCGTTCGTTCGGCGTCAGCGGTTACCCTGAACTTAAATTGCAGCTGGCGCAAAGTTTGGCCAGTGGCGCGGCGTATGTCAGCCGCGCCGTGGAAGCCGATGATAACCCTGAGGCCTACACGCAGAAGATCTTTGGCAGCGCCATCGCATCTCTGGACAGCGCCTGCCAGGCCCTGGACCCGGCCCTGATCAGCAAGGCCGTGGACCTGTTGATCCAGGCGCGGCAGATCCACTTCTTCGGCCTTGGCGCTTCGGCCCCGGTGGCCATGGATGCGCTGCACAAATTTTTCCGCTTCAACCTGGCCGTGACCGCCCATGCCGACGTGCTGATGCAGCGCATGATCGCGTCTGTGGCGCATACGGGCGAGCTGTTCGTGATTATTTCCTACACCGGGCGTACCCGTGAGTTGGTGGAAGTGGCGCGCATCGCCCGGGAAAACGGTGCATCAGTGCTGGGCGTGACCGCCGAGAACTCGCCACTGGCCAAGGCCAGTACGGTAAGCCTGAACATTCCGCTGCCCGAAGACACGGACATCTACATGCCGATGACCTCGCGGATCATCCAGCTCACCGTGCTGGATGTGCTGGCGACCGGCATGACCTTGCGCCGTGGGGTGGATTTCCAGCCGCATTTGCGCAAGATCAAAGAGAGCCTGAATGACAGCCGGTATCCGGTGGGGGATGAGTTCAACTAAGCCAGCCTGTGTGCTGGCTTCACTGGCCTCATCGGGGGCAAGCCCCCTCCCACAGTTTGATTTGTGAATACCTTCAAATGTGGGAGGGGGCTTGCCCCCGATGAGGCCATCAGCCGCACCACTAAGCCCCTGCCCTGGCCTGCAAACTCAAATGCGCCCTCTCCCCCGGCGCCAAGCTCGCCCCGGCCATCGCCGACTCCACGCACACAAACCCTGACGCCTCGTTAAAGCTCACGCCCAACAACGGCCGGCTGCCCGGGTGCCACACCACGGTGTCGGCGCTGTCGCCGGTGTCGATGCACAATTCGCGTTGCCAGGCGTGGTCCTTGAGGTGCAATTCGCCCTCGTGCTGGAACACCCGTTGGCACCCGCCATCCACGCGCAGCTCGCCTTCCTGCTGGCAAGCCTGGCGATTGAGCTGGTCGTAACCTTGCGCGCCATCAAGCCCAGACAGCGCTATCTCATCCACGTGACCAATACGCCAATAGGCGTGCAAAGCATGGCTCAATTGGCACGGCAACTCGTCCTGATGCTCGGTGCACAGGCGCAGCTCCAGGGTTTCACCCAGGTGTGCGTGCAGGTCGACCTGCCAGTCGCACAGCTGCAATTGCCAGTGCAGGCGCACACCGTCGTCGTCGGTGCTGCTGTCGAGCAGCTTCCAGTCGATCAGCCGCGCCCACCCATGGGAAGGCCACGCGTTTTCGCTCGGATGACGCCCATACCACGGCCAGCACACCGGCACGCCGCCTCGGATGGCGCCGACTTGCGGCCACTTGGCCGCGCACCACAGCCAGGGTTTCTGGCCACGCGGTTGAAAGTGCAGCAATTGCGCGCCCTGACGGCTGAACACTGCCTGGCACAACGGATGGTCGATGACCAACACGTCGCGCATCTGAAAGCGTTCCCAGGCGAACACCGGACGCTCGCGCAGGGATTTGAAAAAGCGTTGCAGCGGATGCTCATGCATGTGCCACGGTCCTGAAGTTCTTCACAGTGCAATCCAAAAAAAAGCGGATAGCCATGGCTATCCGCAAAATGCGCACAGAGAGAAGGAGCTTATCGCAACAGCGTTAGAACGTAGACTGAATTTTCAGGCCCGCTACTACCGCGTTGTCGACTTGTTTCACACCACCTGGGTTGGCGATGTATTGCAGGTTAGGACGCACGGTCAGCCAGTTGGTGACGTGGATGCCGTAGTTGAGTTCGACGTTGTACTCGGTGTTACGCAGCGGTGCGTAACCGGACTGGTCGTAGTCGGTGAAGCCACCGGCCGCGTTGAGCAGCTCAGCGTTTTTCTTCACGTCACTGTTGGCATGGATGCGGGAAACACCGATACCGACGTCATCTTTGGTACGTGCGTCGAATGGCCCTTTATACACAAGCATCAGCGACTGGTAGTTGTCGACCAGGTTGGTGTCTTTGTCGTGGAAGGTCACGTTGGCCGCAATGTTCAGGCCGCGCGAAGCATCGCCATTGTGCGTGGTGAGTTGCTGTTGCAGAACGCCCCAGTAGCCGCTTTTGCTGCTGCGCACGCGGAAGGCCGCACCGGTGGTGCCCGCATCGTTACCGTTGACGTCTTCACGTACGTCGGTAGCGTCAGCGGTGCTCTTGTAGTAACCCACACGGTATTCGCCCGGCAGGCCATTGACCTTCGGCGACCAGACCAATTCCACCGGCAATACGGTGCCCTTGGTGCCGCTGCCGCTGAGTTTGAAGCCGTTGCCGTGCTCCAGCTGCGATGGGTTCTGGTTGTACGCACCGATTTGCGCATACAGCTCAGGCGTGATGTTGTACTTCACGCGGATCGCTGCCTGGCTGACTGGCCAGTTGTACCAGGTGTTGACGTAGTTACCCACTTGCGAGCCGCAGAACGACAGGTTCTGGAAGTCGCACGGGAAGGTGTTGAAGTCTTCGCCTTCACCGAAGTAACCGAGCTTCACGTCCAACTTGTTGTCGAACATCTGGTGCTGAATCCAGAACTGGGTCAGACGCACCATGTGGCCTCGGCCATCAACTTCTTGAGACGAACTCAAGGTGCCGGCACGCGGGTCACCAATGCGGTCATTGGAGATGTTTGCGCCGTTCCGGTTGGTCAGTTGGATCTTGGCCTGGGTGTTATCCCAGCCCCACAGCTTTTGCAGATCCAGTGCTACGCCCAGACCGAACTGGTCAGCGTAACGGGCAGTTTTGTCGTTGTTGTAGCCACCGCTCAGGTTGCCACCGACTTCCCCAACGTAATCAGCCTTGATATCGATACCTTGCTCGATCAGCTTGGTACGCTCGCCGCCCCAATCGCCGGTCATCCACTTGGAATCGGCACTGAAAGCATCGTCCGCCATCGCATTGGCGGACAATACCAGGGCTGCTGCCGCTGACAGTTGGCAGATCAGCCGGGTGTTGTTGTGTTGCTTTTTCATCCCTACATCCTCGTCTTTATTGTTATTAAACTGTTTTTATCTAACGCGGGTTACTTTTTTTAACCAAAACAACAAGTTATCCATTCAGGCGCAACACTCAGCGTCCCTTGAATTGGGCCACATTATCCGCACGGTCCTGTGCTGGCAATGAAGCGGCAGTGCCCAGGCGCTCGCCGGTGTTGGCGTCAAACAGCAGCACCTTGGCTGGATCGAATTGCAGGGTCAGGGTCTCGCCCACCTGCGGCGCCACGTCGGGCGCCAGGCGGCAGCAGACCTTGGTATCGTTCAGTTGCACGAACACCAGGGTGTCCGGACCAGTCGGCTCGGTGACCTGAACTTCGGCACGAATGCTCGATGCGCTGTCGCCCTCGCCTGCCGCCAGCATGATCTGCTCCGGGCGCAGGCCCAGGATCACATCACGGTCTTCGAGGCCGGCGTCCGACACGTTAAGCGCCAGCTCGCAGCGCGCCTGGCCGCTGTCGAGCAGCGCCACCAGACGACCGTCCTTGCGTTGCAGGCGCAGCGGCACGAAGTTCATCGGCGGCGAACCAATGAAGCTCGCCACAAATTGGTTGGCCGGGTTGTTATAGATCTCTTTTGGCGTGCCGAACTGCTGGATGATGCCGTCCTTCATCACCGCCACTTTGTCGCCCAGGGTCATCGCTTCGATCTGATCGTGGGTGACGTAGACGGTGGTGGTTTTCAGACGCTGGTGCATCAGTTTCATTTCGGTGCGCATCTCGACGCGCAGCTTGGCGTCGAGGTTGGACAGCGGTTCGTCGAACAGGTAGATCTTCGGCCGACGTGCCAGGGCACGGCCCATGGCCACACGCTGTTGCTGGCCACCGGACAGTTGTCCCGGTTTACGGTTGAGCAAGTGTTCGATCTGCAGCAGCTTGGCCACGCGCGCTACTTCGGTGTCGATATCGGCCTGGCTCATTTTGCGAATCTTCAGGCCGAACTCGATGTTCTCGCGCACGCTCATGGTCGGGTACAGCGCGTAGGACTGGAACACCATGGCGATGTCGCGATCCTTGGGGCTCATGCCGCTGACGTCTTTATCACCGATCATGATCGCGCCGCCGGTGATGGTTTCAAGCCCGGCGATGCAGTTCATCAGCGTTGATTTGCCGCAACCCGAAGGGCCGACCAGGATCAGGAACTCGCCTTCCTTGATCGACAGTTCAATGTTCTTCAAGGTGTCGGGCAGGCCGGCGCCATAGGTCTTGTTTACATTGCGAAGTTCAAGCGTAGCCATGATTACCCCTTGACCGCGCCGGCCGTGAGGCCGCGCACGAAATACTTGCCTGCGATCACATAGACCAGCAGGGTCGGCAGCCCGGCGATCATCGCCGCCGCCATATCCACGTTATATTCCTTGGCCCCGGTGCTGGTGTTGACCAGGTTGTTCAGCGCCACCGTGATGGGCTGCGAGTCGCCGCTGGAGAACACCACACCGAACAGGAAGTCGTTCCAGATCTGGGTGAACTGCCAGATCAGGCAGACCATGATGATCGGCGTCGACATCGGCAGAATGATCTGACGGAAGATGGTGAAAAAACCCGCACCGTCCAATCGTGCCGCCTTGATCAGCGCATCCGGAATGCTCACGTAGTAGTTACGAAAGAACAGTGTAGTAAACGCCAACCCGTAGACCACGTGCACAAACACCAGGCCGGTGGTGGTGCTGGCCAGGCCCATTTTGCCGAGGGTGAACGAGGCCGGCAGCAGTACGGTCTGGAACGGCAGGAAGCAGCCGAACAACAGCAGGCCGAAGAACAACTGCGAGCCTTTGAAGCGCCAGAACGACAGCACATAGCCATTCAACGCGCCGATGGCGGTGGAGATGAGTACGGCCGGAACGGTGATCTTGATCGAGTTCCAGAAGTAGCCATCTACAGTGGCCCAGGCCTTGACCCAGCCGATGCCGGTGACCACGGTCGGCCAGCTCAGCAGGTTGCCGGTGCTGATGTCTTCCGGGGTTTTGAAGCTGGTCAGCAGCATCACCACCAGCGGCACCAGGTACAGCAGCACCGCGAGGATCAGCACCGCGTAGATCGCGACGCGACTCAGGCTGATGGTCGGTTTGGAAGCGAGACTAGTCATTACGCTTGGTCCTCAGCTCGGAGTACAGGTAAGGCACGATGATCGCGAGGATCGCGCCGAGCATCAGGATTGCACTGGCCGAGCCCATGCCCATCTGGCCACGACTGAAGGTGAACGAGTACATGAACATCGCAGGCAGGTCGGAGGAGTAGCCCGGGCCGCCGGCGGTCATTGCCGCGACCAGGTCGAAGCTCTTGATGGCAATGTGCGCCAGGATCATTACCGCACTGAAGAACACCGGACGCAGGCTGGGCAGCACCACGCTCCAGTAGATGCGCGGCAGGCTCGCGCCGTCGATCTGCGCGGCACGGATGATCGACTGATCAACCCCACGCAGGCCGGCGAGGAACATCGCCATGATGAAACCGGAGGCTTGCCACACGGCGGCAATCACCAGGCAGTACACGACGCGGTCGGGGTCGATCAGCCAGTCGAGACGGAAGCCTTCCCAGCCCCAGTCACGCAGAAGTTTGTCCAGGCCCATGCCCGGGTTGAGCAGCCATTTCCAGGCGGTACCGGTGACGATCATCGAGAGCGCCATCGGGTACAGGTAAATGGTGCGGATAAAACCTTCGCGGCGGATTTTCTGGTCGAGGAAAATCGCCAGGGTCACGCCAATCACCAGGGTGATACCGATAAACATCCCGCCAAAAACCGCCAGGTTCTTGCTCGCTACCCACCAGCGGTCGTTGTCGAACAACCGCGCGTATTGCGCAAGGCCGGCCCATTTGTAACTCGGCAGGAAGGTGGATGTGGTGAACGACAGCACGAACGTCCACAGGATGTAGCCATAAAAGCCCACCAGCACGATGAACATGCTGGGCGCCAGCACCAGTTTAGGGAGCCAGCGCTGCAGTGCATCGAACGGCGAGGCCTTGCTGAACACAGCAACAGAACTCATGGGAAAATCCAGTACAGGGAAAAAGGACTACAGGAACAAACCTTGTGAGGGGTCAGGGGGTTTCCCCTCACAAGGATCAGCCGTGCTAACCGTTACTTCGCAGACTTGATCGCAGCGCCGAGTTTCTTGGCGGTGTCGGCCGGGTCGGCTTTCGGGTCGTTGATGTAGTTGGTCACGACATCAAAGAACGCACCTTGCACGGCCAGGGTGGTGGCCATGTTGTGCGCCATGCTTGGCTGCAGGCCGCCCGTCTTGGCGTCAGCCAGAAAGTCTTTGGCAGCGGTCTGGGCGCAGGAGTCGAAACCGAGCTTGTCCATTTCGTTGAGCATGTCGGTGCGCACAGGGATCGAGCCCTTGTTGATGCTGAAGACTTTCTGGAAGTTTTCACCCAGCACGACTTTGGCGATGTCCTGCTGACCGGCAGCAGTGCCTTTGTCTTTCTGCTTGAACACCGCCAGGGAGTCGATGTTGTAGGTGAAGGCTTTGTCGGTGCCCGGGAAGGCTACGCACTCGTAATCCTTACCGGCGACTTTCTTGGCGGCGGTCCACTCGGACTTGGCCCAGTCACCCATGATCTGCATGCCGGCCTTGCCGTTGATGACTTTCCCTGCTTCCAGGTTCCAGTCCTGGCCTTTGCCGTCGACGTCCATGTAGGTCGCGACTTTCTTCAGCTCAGTCAGAGCCTTGACCATTTCAGGACCGGTCAGCGCCCCGTTGTCCAGGTCAACCAGGGCTTTCTTGTAGCCGTCGGCACCCATCACCGACAGTACGACCGCTTCGAACACGGTGCTGTCCTGCCAAGGCTGGCCACCGTGGGCGAGCGGAATGAAGCCCGCGGCTTTGAGCTTGTCGCCGGCTGCGTAGAATTCTTCGAGGGTGGTCGGGTTCTTGGTGATACCGGCTTTCTTGAAGACTTCCGGGTTGATCCACAGCCAGTTGACGCGGTGGATGTTGACCGGTACGGCAACGTAGTTACCTTCGTACTTCACGGTATCGGAGACTTTCTTGTCGAGCAGGGAGTCCCACTTTTCTTCTTTGGCGACGTCTTTGAGCACGTCGGTGTCGAGCAAGCCAGTGGACGCCCATTCCTGGATGTCGGGGCCTTTGATCTGGGCAACGCCGGGCGGGTTGCCAGCAACTGCGCGGCTTTTCAGCACGGTCATGGCCGTGGCACCACCGCCGCCTGCGACAGCACCGTCTTTCCAGGTGAAGCCGTCTTTCTCAACTTGGGCCTTCAGGACATCTACAGCCGCTTTTTCACCGCCCGAGGTCCACCAATGCACAACTTCAACCGTCCCTTTCGAGTCGGCGGCAAATGCACTGAGGGGAAACAACGAGGCAATGGAAATAGCTACGGCGAGGCGATTAATCGCGTTCATCTGAGTACCTTTTCTTGTTGTTATGCATGCAAGTCTAGAGCTTGCGCTGCACGGAGTTTAAACAGGGATTTTCAAGGCGCAGGTAACAAAGGGACGTACAAATGTCACCATTTGGTGACATAGCAACCCTGTGCCAAAGCGCTGGTCATGCTGGGTGACAAGGGTAGCGCAGGCAGCACCACCGCTTGCCAGGCGTGATAAAGGTCTGGCTTGCCGCCCCAGATCTTGCTGCTGGGCTGGTTGTGCGGGCTCAGCTCGTGGTGCCAGCTGCCATGGACACGGTCGATAAAGTGGTTTTCGCAAAACTCCCAAAACCGCCGATACCAGGTTTCGTAATGCAGCTCTGCGGTGCGTTTGAGCAGCGCTTGGGCAGCGGCGCTGGCTTCGGCATGGGTCCAGTGCAGGCGCTCGCGCACCACCGGGCGGTGGTTCCAATCGAGCGTGTAGACAATGCCCGGCGCACCGTCCACGGCCCAGGCGTATTCGCAGGCACTGGCGAACAAGCCCTTGGCATCGGTGACCAGCCAGTCCGGGGTCGTCAGCCCGGCTTGCAGGCGGGCCGCCTCCAGGTGCAGCAGCAGCCGCGCCCACTCAAAACCGTGCCCGGGGGTGATGCCATAAGGGCGAAAACCATCGGCGGGATTGTCTTCGTTGTAGCCCAGCAGCGGTTGCCACCGGGCGTCGAAATGCTCGATGACCATGAACTGGTTGCCGGCGGCGCAGGTGTGAATAACACGCTCGACAATACGCAGTGCGCGGTCCAGCCAGCACGTGTCTGCAGTGACATCGGCCAGCGCCAGAAACGCTTCGGTAGCGTGCATGTTGCTGTTGGCGCCGCGATAAGCCTCCACACCGGTCCAGTCCTGGGCAAAGGACTCGAGCATGGCACCCTCCTCCTCGCTCCAGAAAAACTGGTCGATGATGTGCACGGCGTCGTTCAACAGATTCTGAGCACCGGGCGCGCCCACTGCCACCGCCGAACTCGCGGCGAGGGCAACGAAAGCATGCAGGTAAGCGGCCTTGCCACGGTTGCCATCGACGGCGTGGGCCGCGGCGAACCAACCGCCGTGCTCACTATCACGCAATGGGCCACTCAGGGCCGCGACGCCGTGCGCCACCAGGTCGGCATAACCGGGCAGGCCCATGGCGTGGGCCATGGCAAAACTGTGGGTCATGCGGGCGGTGTTCATGGTTTCGGCGTGGGCGTCGGCCGGCAATTGGCCTTGATCATCGAGGTTGCCAAAACCGTCAGGCAGGCGCGAGGCCTTGGCGAATGCCAGCAGGCGCTGGCCTTCGGTGGCGAGCCAGCTGTGATGGGCAGGTGCGTTCAGCCAACTACTGGCAGGCAGTGGTTGCATGGTCATGGGTAGCCCTTATTATTTTTTATGGGATGACCGGAGTCTAAACAAGGGTGCGATGAGGGCAAGTAACGAAGGGGGCTGGAAATGTCACCAGCCAGTGACAATTCAGGCACGAGCCCTGCGCCCAACTCTGGCCCCCATCTGATTGTGGGAGCTGGCTTGCCTGCGACAGCGGTGGGTCAGTTACAAAGCATGAGCTGACAGACCGCTATCGCAGTCAAGCCAGCTCCCACAGTTAAAACCGGCTCACACCGACTATCACTGCCCTCCTAGAGGCCTGACTTTCGCCGGCTCGTTGAGCTGTTGCTGCAGGTTCTGCACCTGGCTCTGCAACGTGGTGATGTTGCGCGTGGTCTGGATGCGGAACACGTCGAACTCTTTATTGGTCGGCGCATCGCTGTTGGCGGGCTGGTTTTCCTGAGCGCTTTTGAGTACCACCAGGTCCTGCTCCAGGCGCGCAATCGCCGCGCTCGGGTTGCCCTGTTTTTTCAGGGCAGCCACGTCGGCAGACAGGTCCTTGATTTCGCCTTGCGCCGCCTTGAGCGTTGCCACCGCGTCGGTCAACGCCTGCACCTGGCCCTGTAACTTGGCATTCGCATTGGCCAGGTCGGTCGTGCTGGCGGTCATTTGCGCCAGGCGCTGGTCCAGCTCGCTCGCCTGGCCGGCGACGCCGACCTGCTGCTTGCCTTGCTCCTGCAACTGCGCTTCCAGCTGCTTGATTTGCAACTTGAGCGCTTCGCTGCCGTTGTTCACGTTGGCTTCGCTGGCGACCACCTTGCCGGATATGTCCTGCAAACGCCCCGCCGCTTCTTCGCTGATGCGCGCAAAGCTTTCTTGCGTGGCAACCAATTGCTGACCCATCAGGGAGATCTGCTGAAAGCTCCACCAGGCAAGGCCCGCAAAGGCGATCAGCAGCGCGCCCACCAGTGCCCACAACGGGCCGGTCGTGGCGCTCTTGACCTTGACCACCGGCGTATTGCGCGAGCGCACGGAGGTAGCAGGTGTCGGCTCGAAATCATCATCGTCCCCGATGTCTGCCCGCAGGCTGGGAACGTTGTCGAAATCGTCTTTAGCATCGTTACGCATGAATCAACCCTGAATCGGTGAGATGGCTACCTGAAAAGCCGAGCGACGGCAGTATAAACCGCGTTCGCGCCGCACTGATCGACCCGGAACCGCACATTCGGTTCCCGATGTATTGCCGCTTGTGAACTTACTTGAGCCCCGGATCCTGAGCTTTCCACCAACTGCAGAATTCGTCGAGGGCGGTCCACAGGCTGACCTTGGGCTCGTAGTCGAGATAATGCCTCGCGCGGCTGATGTCGAGGGTGAAATCTTTGTTCATCACCTGCATGCCCAGGCGCGACAATGCTGGCTCCGGACGCCCCGGCCACATCGCGCAGAATGCCTCGTTCAACGCCGCCACGCTGTAGGACAAGCCGTAAGACCGATAACGCGTGACCTGGGGCATGTCCATCTGGCGCATCACGTAGTTGACCACGTCCCACACCGGCACAGGCGCGCCGTTGCTGATGTTGTAAGCCTTGCCCAGCGCCGAGCCGGTCGCCAGCAAACTGCTGAGCAACGCTTCGTTGAGGTTGTGCACGCTGGTGAAATCGACCTTGTTCAGGCCATCGCCGACGATGGCCAGGCGGTTCTTGCGCTGCATTTTCAACAGGCGCGGAAAAATGCTCATGTCACCGGCGCCCGTGACAAAGCGCGGGCGCAAGGCCAGCACTTCCAGGCCGAACTCCTGGGCGCCGAACACCTTCTGTTCCGCCAGGTATTTGGTAGCGGCATACGGGTGCTTGAAGCGCTTTGGCACTTGCTCTTCGGTCAGCCCCAGGTGATCACGCCCGTCGAAGTAGATCGACGGCGACGACAGGTGCACCAGCCGGCCGACGCGCTGCTTGAGGCAGGCTTCGACGACGTTTTCAGTGACCAGCACATTGCCTTGATGGAAGTCCTGATACTTGCCCCACAGCCCGACGGCACCGGCGCAATGCACCACGGCTTCGACGTCTCGGCACAGATCGCGCACAAGGTCGGCATCATTCAAATCACCCTGGATAAACTCGGCACCGCGCCGTATCAGGTGTTCCACACCTTCGGCGCGCCGCCCGTTGACCCGCACGTCCAGGCCTTGCTCCAGAGCGAACCGCGCGAAGCGCCCGCCGATGAAGCCGCTTGCGCCGGTGACCAGAATCTTCATGTAGCCTCCTACGGATGCAGCTGCCAGCGTCAAGCTTCAAGCCACAAGTTAAAAACGATCCGCAAGCTTTTCTCTTGCAGCTTGCAGCTTGACGCTTGTTACTGCTGATAGGGCACCAACCATTGGCCACATGCCTGGGCCAAATGGTCGGTCAACAAGCCCAACAGTTGCCCGCCACTGCGCCAATGATGCCAGTACAACGGCACGTCAATGGGCTTATCTGGCAACAACTCGACCAATACGCCGGTTTGCAGTTGGTCGCGCACCTGTAATTCGGGCACCAGCCCCCAGCCCAGGCCGGCTTCGGTCAAACGGATAAAGCCTTCGGACGACGGGCATAAATGGTGTTCGAAACCGCCATCTACCCCCAGGGACGCCAGGTAACGGTGTTGCAGGAAATCATCCGGACCGAACACCAGCGCCGGTGTTCGCGCCAACTGGTCGGCGCGCACACCGTCAGGGAAATGCCGGGCAATAAACGCGGGGCTGGCCAACGCGCGATAACGCATGGCGCCGAGCAACAGGCTGCGCGCCCCAGCCACGGGGCGCTCGCTGGCGCAAATACAGGCCGCCACTTCACCGGCGCGCATGCGCTTGAGGCCAACGGTCTGGTCTTCCACCACCAGGTCCAGCAGCAAATGCTGCTCGGCGCAAAAGTCGCTGACGGCCTCAGCCCACCAGGTGGCAAGGCTGTCGGCATTCAGCGCGATGCGCAAACGCTCGGGCATGCCCTCCTCGTCCAGCACCGGCACCTGGCTTTGAAGGTCGCGCTCCAGCAAGCGCACCTGTTGCACGTGGTTGAGCAGGCGCCGGCCGATGTCGGTGGGCGTCGGCGGCGAGGCCCGCACCAACACCGGCTGACCGATGCGCGCCTCAAGCAACTTGATGCGTTGAGAGATCGCCGACTGCGAAAGCCCCAGCACCTGGGCGCCGCGTTCAAAGCCGGCCTGTTCCACCACCGCGGCCAATGCGGACAGCAATTTATAGTCGAACATCAGTTTCTCTAATGAGCGATCAGCAATATTGGTTTTTCTTATACAGCGTAGCCCGTGAGAATGACCAGCATTGCTTCTCTCTCTATCAAGGAATTCTCACATGGCCGGTGAAACCGCCCTGGCAACCCTGCTGCGCAGCATGAGCCCGCACCTCAATGACGGCGATTATGTGTTCTGCACCCTGCCCGATCAGCGCGTGCCGCAGGGGTGCGACGTGATCGGCAGCTTTCGCGAACAGGAAGGGCTGACGCTGATTCTAGAGCGCCAACAGGCAGAGCACGCAGGGCTGGCGTTTGACTATGTCGCTGCGTGGATCACCTTGAACGTGCACTCCGCCCTGGAAGCCGTGGGTTTAACCGCGGCCTTTGCCAGCGCGCTGGGCCAAGCCGGCATCAGCTGCAACGTGATCGCCGGTTACTACCACGACCACCTGTTTGTCGGCCGCAGCGATGCTGAGCGGGCCATGGATGTATTGCGCCAATTGGCAGCAAACGCGGAGTAACCCTTATGTGGCAAAGCTATGTGAACGGGCTGCTGGTGGCCCTCGGCCTGATCATGGCGATCGGCACCCAGAATGCGTTTGTGCTGGCGCAAAGCCTGCGCCGTGAACACCACCTGCCGGTGGCCGCGCTGTGCATCGTGTGCGATGCAATACTTGTAGCTGCCGGGGTATTCGGCCTGGCTACGGTGCTGGCGCAGAACCCGCTGCTGCTGGCAATCGCCCGCTGGGGTGGCGCGGCATTCCTGCTGTGGTACGGCACCCTGGCGCTGCGCCGAGCGTGTTCCAGGCAAAGTCTGGAACAGGGCGAAAACCTCAAGGTGCGTTCGCTGCGCGCGGTGTTGCTCAGCGCCCTGGCGGTGACCCTGCTCAACCCGCACGTGTATCTGGACACCGTACTGTTGATTGGCTCATTGGGCGCTCAACAAACTGAACCCGGCGCCTATGTAGCCGGTGCCGCCAGCGCGTCATTCCTGTGGTTTGCCACACTGGCATTGGGCGCTGCGTGGCTGGCACCCTGGCTCGCGCGCCCCGCTACGTGGCGGCTGTTGGACTTTCTGGTGGCGGCGATGATGTTCAGCGTGGCGTATCAATTGATCAGTGCTTGATGAATATTCCAAAACGCTCTGGAACCTCTATCCCACACAGTTGTTGCGTGGTTTTGCCGCACCCCCGGTGCTATGATCCGGACCCTGCGCCGCAAAGAGTACAAACTCCCCGGCGCTTGTTTGGCCGCCCGTGATCGGCCTTGCGCTCACCGCAACTGACCTGATTAGGAGAATCATCATGGCTTTCGAATTGCCGCCGCTGCCCTACGCACACGATGCCCTGCAGCCGCACATTTCCAAGGAAACCTTGGAATACCACCACGACAAGCACCACAACACCTATGTCGTGAACCTGAACAACCTGGTGCCAGGCACCGAGTTCGAAGGCAAGACCCTGGAAGAAATCGTCAAGTCTTCTTCAGGCGGCATCTTCAACAACGCCGCTCAGGTCTGGAACCACACTTTCTACTGGAACTGCCTGGCGCCAAACGCCGGCGGCCAACCTACCGGCGCACTGGCTGAGGCTATCAACGCCGCTTTCGGTTCGTTCGACAAGTTCAAAGAAGAGTTCACCAAGACGTCCGTCGGCACCTTCGGTTCCGGTTGGGGCTGGCTGGTGAAAAAGGCTGACGGTTCCCTGGCCCTGGCCAGCACCATCGGCGCCGGCAACCCGCTGACCAGCGGCGACACCCCGCTGCTGACCTGCGACGTCTGGGAACACGCTTACTACATCGACTACCGCAACGTGCGTCCAAAGTATGTGGAAGCGTTCTGGAACCTGGTCAACTGGAAGTTCGTGGCTGAGCAGTTCGAAGGCAAGACCTTCACTGCCTAAGCAACGCTTGCGGTAAAGAGAGCCCGGCCATCGTGCCGGGCTTTTTTATGGGCAGTGAATTGTGCTCTGGTGGCTGGAACTCGGTGCGCGGATCTTGCCACGTAGACAGTGTGAGGAATTCGCCTCTCGTACCTGTCGGAGAAATTACTATGACCATCGGCGCAATAACATCCATGCTCCCTATGGTTGCCGGTTTGGCCCAAGAGGGCCTCAAAGCTGTGACCGAGCTCGCCAAAGCGGCCGGTCAAATGGCTCAGTCGCAATCTGGCAACAAGCAAGGTGAAGGTGATCAAAACAAGATTGCGCATGAAGACATGCACAACAAGGAACGTGTGAATTTTTCGAACAACGAATCCACCAACAGCACCGTCAACATCAACGTCGCGTAAAAAAGCGTCAGTTCCCAGCGCATCCGCTGCGCCCACGGGAATTGCTCAAGGCAGGCGGATCCATGTCCGCCTCGCCCCGGCGCCCCTCTCAAGTTCCTTGTCAAACCTGCCGATGCCCTAATGTTCCTTTGACTGCCATCACGAGATTGCCAATACTCATGGCATATTGAGGCCACCCGCATGGAACAAGGAATGCCCCTTTGAAGCTGGAACTCAAAAACAGCTTGTCGGTGAAGTTGCTACGGGTGGTGCTGCTGTCGGCATTGATCGTGGGCGTGGCGCTGAGCGTGGCGCAGATCGTTTTCGATGCCTACAAGACGCGCCAGGCCGTAGCCGGCGATGCCCAGCGCATCCTCGACATGTTTCGCGACCCCTCGACACAGGCCGTCTACAGCCTGGACCGCGAGATGGGCATGCAGGTAATCGAAGGCCTGTTTCAGGACGATGCCGTGCGCATGGCCTCCATCGGCCATCCCAACGAAACCATGCTCGCGGAGAAAAGCCGCGCATTACAGCAATCGCCCACCCGCTGGCTGACCGACCTGATTCTTGGCCAGGAGCGCACCTTCACCACCTCATTGGTCGGCAAAGGCCCCTACAGCGAGTATTACGGTGACCTGAGCATCACCCTGGACACGGCCACCTATGGCAAAGGTTTTCTGGTCAGCTCGGTGATCATCTTTATTTCCGGCGTACTGCGCGCGCTGGCTATGGGGCTGGTGTTGTACCTGGTTTATCACTGGCTGCTGACCAAGCCGTTGTCACGGATTATCGAGCACCTGACGTCGATCAACCCAGACCGGCCCAGCGAACACAAGATCCCCCAAATCAAGGGCCACGAACGCAACGAGCTGGGGCTGTGGATCAACACCGCCAACGAGTTGCTCGAATCCATCGAACGCAATACTCACCTGCGGCACGAGGCAGAATCGAGCCTGCTGCGCATGGCCCAGTACGACTTCCTCACCGGCCTGCCCAATCGCCAGAAACTGCAGGAGCAACTGGACAAGATCCTGATCGACGCCGGCCGCCGACAGCGCCGCGTTGCGGTGTTGTGCGTAGGCCTGGATGACTTCAAAAGCGTCAACGAACAGTTCACTTATCAGGCCGGCGACAAACTGCTGCTGGCCCTGGCCGATCGCTTGCGCGCCCACAGTGGCCGCCTCGGCGCCCTGGCCCGGCTGGGCGGCGATCAGTTCGCGCTGGTCCAGGCGGATATCGACCAGCCTTACGAAGCCGCCGAACTGGCGCAAAGCATCCTGGATGACCTGGAAGCCGAATTTGCCCTCGAGCATGAGCAGATTCGCCTGCGCGCGACCATCGGCATCACGTTGTTCCCGGAAGACGGCGACAGCACCGAGAAGCTGCTGCAAAAAGCGGAACAGACCATGACCCTGGCCAAGAGCCGCTCGCGCAACCGCTATCAGTTCTATATCGCCAGCGTCGACAGTGAAATGCGCCGGCGCCGCGAGCTGGAAAAAGACCTGCGCGACGCCCTCAGCCGCGACCAGTTTCACCTGGTCTACCAACCGCAGATCAGCTACCGCGACCACCGCGTGGTGGGCGTGGAAGCCTTGATCCGCTGGCAGCATCCGGAACACGGCCTGGTGCCGCCCGATTTGTTCATCCCGTTGGCCGAACAGAACGGCACCATTATTCCAATTGGCGAATGGGTACTCGACCAGGCCTGCCGGCAATTGCGCGAATGGCATGACCTGGGCTTCACCACCCTGCGCATGGCGGTCAACCTGTCCACCGTGCAGTTGCACCACACCGAGCTGCCGCGGGTGGTCAACAACCTCATGCAGATTTACCGCCTGCCGCCGCGCAGCCTTGAACTGGAAGTGACCGAGACCGGCCTGATGGAAGACATCAGCACCGCCGCCCAGCACTTGCTGAGCCTGCGCCGTTCCGGGGCGCTGATCGCGATTGATGACTTCGGCACCGGCTATTCGTCCCTCAGCTACCTCAAAAGCCTGCCGCTGGACAAGATCAAGATCGACAAGAGCTTCGTCCAGGACCTGCTCGATGACGACGACGACGCAACCATCGTGCGCGCCATTATCCAACTGGGCAAAAGCCTGGGCATGCAGGTGATCGCCGAAGGCGTGGAAACCGCCGAGCAGGAGGCCTACATCATTTCCGAGGGCTGCCACGAGGGCCAGGGCTACCACTACAGCAAACCGCTGCCGGCCCGGGAGTTGGCGGCGTATCTGAAACAGTCCGAGCGCGACAACGCGGCGATTCTCTGAACGCTGAAAACAATACTAAATATTTCCCTCGTATAAACCTTTACACAAAATGCAAATCTTTCGCATTATGTCGCAGTTTTTGCGCTCCCCGCGCGCCCCATCAACAACCGAAGCAGGATGTTCGCCATGATTCGTATGCCCCTGGCCACCGCCAGTCTGCTGGCCATTGCCATTTCTCTCGCCGGTTGCGGCGAAGGTAAAGACAAGGCCGCCGCGCCCCAAGCGCCGACCCCGGCTGCCAGCACCACCGCTCCAGCGGCTGCCACCCCGGCAGGCCAGGTCGACGAAGCGGCCGCCAAGGCCGTGGTCGCGCACTACGCTGACATGGTGTTCGCGGTGTACAGCGATGCCGAATCCACCGCAAAAACCCTGCAAACCGCAATCGACACCTTCCTCGCCAACCCGAACGACGACACCCTCAAAGCGGCCCGTACCGCCTGGATCGCCGCGCGCGTACCGTACCTGCAGAGTGAAGTGTTCCGCTTCGGCAACACCATCATCGACGACTGGGAAGGCCAAGTTAACGCCTGGCCGCTGGACGAAGGCCTGATCGACTACGTCGACAAATCCTACGAGCACGCCCTGGGTAACCCAGGCGCCAACGCCAACATCATCGCCAACACCGAGATCCAGGTGGGCGAAGACAAGGTCGACGTGAAAGAAATCACCCCGGAAAAACTCGCCAGCCTCAATGAGCTGGGCGGTTCCGAGGCCAACGTCGCCACCGGCTACCACGCCATCGAATTCCTGCTGTGGGGCCAGGACCTCAACGGCACCGGCCCAGGCGCGGGCAACCGCCCTGCGTCGGACTACATGACCGGTGACGGTGCCACCGGCGGCAACAACGAGCGTCGTCGCACCTACCTGCGCGCGGTGACTCAGCTGCTGGTCAGCGACCTGGAAGAAATGGTCGGCAACTGGAAACCCAACGTCGAAGACAACTACCGCGCCACCCTGGAGGCCGAACCGGCCACCGACGGCCTGCGCAAAATGTTGTTCGGCATGGGCAGCCTGTCCCTCGGCGAGCTGGCCGGTGAGCGCATGAAGGTGTCCCTGGAAGCCAACTCGCCGGAAGACGAGCAAGACTGCTTCAGCGACAACACCCACAACTCGCATTTCTACGACGCCAAGGGTATTCGTAACGTTTACCTGGGCGAGTACACCCGCACTGACGGCACCAAGATGACGGGGCCGAGCTTGTCGTCCCTGGTGGCCAAAGCTGATCCGGCCGCCGACACCGCGCTCAAGGCTGACCTGGCGTCGACCGAAGCGAAGATCCAGGTCATGGTTGACCACGCCAACAAGGGCGAGCACTACGACCAACTGATCGCGGCAGGTAACGACGCGGGCAACCAGATCGTGCGTGACGCCATCGCCGCGCTGGTCAAGCAGACCGGTTCGATAGAGGCCGCGGCGGGCAAGCTGGGTATCAGCGACTTGAACCCGGATAACGCTGATCACGAGTTCTGATCCGCGCCGCGTTGAATGAGGCGACCTTCGGGTCGCCTTTTTTATGTCCGCCTAGTGGAGCCCGATGACCACCACAAACCCCACATTTGATCGACGTCGCTCCCAAGCCCCGGTTTACAAGCCCTGCACCGCGGGTAGAATGGCGCCACTCTCCCAACACCCGAGCTTTCTTCATGGCGTTGCCGACCTTACGCATCATCGGTTTCATCATCGGCATCTTCCTGATCACCCTCGCGATCGCCATGGTCATCCCGATGGCCACCCTGGTGATTTTCGAACGCACCAGCGACCTGCCCTCGTTCCTGTGGGCCAGCCTGATCACCTTTCTCGCTGGCCTGGCGCTGGTCATTCCTGGCCGCCCCGAACACGTGCACCTGCGCCCCCGAGACATGTACCTGCTGACCGTCAGCAGTTGGCTGGTGGTCTGCGTGTTCGCCGCGCTGCCGTTTTTACTGACCCAGCACATCAGCTACACCGACTCCTTCTTCGAAAGCATGTCGGGCATTACCGCCACCGGCTCCACCGTCTTGAGCGGGCTGGACAGCATGTCACCGGGCATCCTGATGTGGCGCTCGCTGCTGCACTGGCTCGGCGGCATCGGCTTTATCGGCATGGCGGTGGCGATCCTGCCACTGCTGCGCATTGGTGGCATGCGCCTGTTCCAGACCGAGTCCTCGGATCGCTCGGAAAAAGTCATGCCGCGCTCGCACATGGTGGCGCGCCTGATTGTGGCCGCGTATGTGGGCATCACCATCCTCGGCAGCCTGGCGTTCTGGTGGGCCGGGATGGGGCTGTTTGATGCGATCAACCACGCGATGTCGGCCATTTCCACCGGCGGGTTTTCCACCTCTGATGAATCCCTGGCGCACTGGAAACAACCGGCGGTGCACTGGGTCGCCGTGGTGGTGATGATCCTCGGCAGCTTGCCGTTCACCCTGTATGTCGCCACCTTGCGCGGCAACCGTCGGGCGCTGATCAAGGATCAACAGGTGCAAGGCTTGCTCGGGTTGCTGCTGGTGACCTGGCTGGTACTGGGCACCTGGTACTGGTGGACCACCGACCTGCCGTGGTTCGATGCGCTGCGCCATGTGGCGGTGAACGTCACGTCAGTGGTGACGACGACCGGTTTTGCACTCGGGGACTACAGCATCTGGGGCAACTTCTCACTGATGCTGTTCTTCTACCTGGGCTTTGTTGGCGGCTGCTCGGGCTCCACGGCGGGCGGGATCAAGATCTTCCGCTTCCAGGTTGCCTATATCCTGCTCAAGGCCAACCTGAACCAGCTGATTCACCCGCGCGCGGTGATCAAGCAGAAGTACAACGGCCACCGCCTCGACGAAGAGATCGTGCGTTCGATTCTGACCTTTTCGTTCTTCTTCGCCATCACCATCTGCGCCATTGCCCTGGCATTGTCGCTGCTGGGGCTGGACTGGATGACCGCATTGACTGGCGCGGCCAGCACCGTTTCCGGCGTGGGCCCGGGCCTGGGCGAAACCATCGGCCCGGCCGGTAACTTCGCCAGCCTGCCGGATGCGGCCAAGTGGATCTTGTCGTTCGGCATGCTGCTGGGCCGACTGGAGATCATTACAGTCTTTGTTCTGTGCATTCCGGCGTTTTGGCGGCACTGACCGCCGACGCTTCGAGCAACCGCGCCCGGTACTCGCCGGGCGTGGCATCGAACCAACGGCGGAACGCGCGGAAAAAATTGCTCGGGTCGGCAAACCCCAACAGGTAGGCAATCTCCAGCAGGGTCATGCTGGGCTGCGCCAGGTACTGCTCGGCGAGTTCGCGGCGGGTGTCGTCGAGCAATGTCTGGAAACTGGTGCCCTCCTCCTGCAAGCGCCGTTGCAAGGTGCGCTGGGACAGGTGCAAGGTCTGGGCGACCACTTCGCGTTTGGGTTCGCCCTGGGGCAGCAGACGGCACAGCACTTGCCGCGCCTTGTGGGTCACGCGGCTCTCGGAAAAACGCGCGAGGTATTCACCGGCAAACCGATCATGCAGTAACGCCATGGCTTCGTTCGCCGTGGGCAACGGCGCGTCCATGTCGGCTTGCTCAAAAATCAGCGCGTCATAAGGTGCATTGAATTCCAGGGGCGCATGGAAGGCTTGTTTGTAAGGCGTCAGGTCCGCCGGTTGATCGCCTTGCAGCACCACTTTGCGCGGTTGCAAAGTGCGGCCGGTCAGCCAGCCGCACAATGCCAACGCACTGGCCAGCGAGGCTTCGGCGCTCTGGCGGGTCGGTGGCAAGTGGTCGCCGTGCACTGTCAGAATCAGCGCGTAGCCTTCAGGTAAGAGTCGGAAGCTCAAGTCGGCGCTTTCGGCGATGATGCGCTGATAACGCACCAGGCGCATAAAGCCCTCGGCCAACGTGTTGCTGGACATCAGCGCATAACCGGCCACATGAAACGACGCCGGGCGAACAACCTTGCCCATGTTCAGGCCGATCGCCGGGTTGCCCGACAGCTCAACCGCCCGTTGCCAAAGCCGCGTCATCGAGTCCTGAGGAAAACGCGCGTCAGGGTCACTGAGGGCGGCGTAGTCCAGGCCCAATTGCTTGAACAGCACACGGCAGTCCAGGCCGTCCATTTCCAACGCCTTGACTATCCCCATCGCCCAGCTTGCAGAAGTTGTTCGTTCGCTCATGGCGTCTTCTTAAAAAAGCAGGCTTAACGGCAGCCAGGAAGCCAAGGATACTAAAGTGGCATCTATTGTCACTGGCTGTTACCACTGATCACTCTAGACTCAAATAAGCTCCCCGCCGAACATCTGTTAGGCGGTACAACCACCCAAGGGCCGGCCAACGTGGAAAACGTCAAACAATTCAATAGCTTCGCCGAGTTCTATCCTTACTACCTGAGTGAACACGGCAACAGCACATGCCGGCGTTTGCACTTCATCGGCACCACGTTGGTGATTGGCATCCTGGCGTACGCCATCGGCAAAGGTTCGGTGGGGCTGCTGCTGGCTTTGCCCATCGCCGGTTACAGCTTCGCCTGGATCGGCCACTTCTTCTTCGAAAAGAACCGCCCGGCGACGTTTCAACACCCGCTCTACAGCCTCTTGGGCGACTTTGTGATGTACCGCGACATGATCTTGGGCAAGGTCCCTTTTTAAACAGGACGCTTTTTTGAACAGGGCGCCCTTTAAGGGGGCGTCCTTGAAGGTGTGACCTCTTGTCACTTGCTTAAACAATGAAAATTCGTACATAGGTCGACATAAAATTCTTTTTGTCATTTTCAGTGCTGTATCCTGCCAAGGCTTTTTGAGAGCGCGCAATCACACTGCGATTGATAAACAGACCTTGCGAGGAGCGACGACGATGCACGAGATACCTAATCTCCCCTTCCCAAGCCTGCACCCAACAGAGCAGCCAACACCGCAGCAGGCCAGCGACAACCGGCCTGAGACCAAAGAAGCACAACCAGTCGACAGCAAAAGCCAGGACTGACGCCGTACCAGACCGTGTGGAAAGCGCACCTTTGAGCGCTTTCCACACTGCCTGAATCACCCCGAGATGCCCGCCATGACTGATACCCTCCCCGACACCCCCGACGCCGCTGTACTCGACGCAGCCCTGCAAATGATCGACGTGTGGAACCGCCTCAGCCCTGAAAAACAGGCGCTCCTGCTCAAGCGCTTCGGCACCCAGGAAAACGCCCTGGCCGCCCTAGTGACCACGCAAATGCTGGCGCCGGCCAAACCCTGATCTGTCGGTAATCTGAAGTTTTTACGTTTTGCCGCCCCGCGAGGCGTAAGCGCCGGTATCATTAGCAGCCTATCTTTACCTGCTGCGACAGTGGACCTCTCCCATGCCAGATACCCAGCGCCCCATGGCGGTCACGCTGCAAGTCGTTTCCATCGTGCTGTTCACCTTTATCGGTTACCTCAATATCGGCATTCCCCTGGCCGTGTTGCCGAGCTATGTCCACAGTGAACTGGGCTACGGCGCGGTGATTGCCGGCCTGGTGATCAGCGTGCAGTACCTGGCCACGCTGCTGAGCCGCCCGTATGCCGGCAAAATCATCGACAACCTGGGCAGCAAGCGCGCGGTGTTGATCGGCCTGGCGGGCTGCGGCCTGAGTGGCGTGTTCATGTTGCTGGCCGCGTGGTTTTCCAGCCTGCCGGCCGTCAGCCTGATCAGCCTGCTCATCGGCCGACTGGTGCTCGGCAGCGCCGAAAGCCTGGTGGGTTCAGGCGCCATCGGCTGGGGCATTGGCCGGGTCGGCGCGGCCAACACCGCCAAAGTCATTTCATGGAACGGCATCGCCAGTTACGGCGCACTGGCCATCGGCGCACCACTTGGGGTGGTGCTGGTCAGCCATTTCGGATTGTGGAGCATGGGCGTCAGCATCATTCTGCTGGCGGTGCTCGGCGTGTTTCTGGCCTGGAACAAAGTCGCGGCGCCGATTGTGGCCGGGGTGCGCCTGCCGTTCATGAATGTGCTGGGCCGCGTGCTGCCCCACGGCTGCGCGTTGGCCCTGGGCTCGATCGGCTTTGGCACCATCGCCACCTTTATTACCCTGTATTACACCACCCAGCACTGGGACAACGCCGTGTGGGCATTGAGCCTGTTCGGCGCCAGCTTCATCGGCGCGCGCCTGCTGTTCGGCAATTTGATCAACCGCATCGGCGGCTTTCGCGTGGCGATTGCCTGCCTGTCCGTGGAAATCCTCGGGTTGCTGTTGCTGTGGCTGGCGCCCGACGCCCACCTCGCCCTGGCCGGTGCGGCGTTGAGCGGGTTCGGCTTTTCCCTGGTGTTTCCGGCGCTGGGGGTGGAGGCGGTCAACCTGGTGCCGGCCTCCAGCCGGGGCTCGGCGGTGGGGGCTTATTCGCTGTTTATCGACTTGTCGTTGGGCATCACCGGCCCGCTGGCAGGTGCGGTGGCGGCGGGGTTCGGCTTTGCCTCAATCTTCCTGTTCGCTGCGCTCGCCGCCGCCGGTGGCTTGCTGCTGAGCCTGTACCTGTACCGGCAAGCGCCCAAGGCCCGTGAGGCGCGCGACGCTTAAAAGTCGACCTTACCGCGCCCGGCCTTGATGCTGCCGCGCTTGGTCTTGGATTCCAGGCGGCGCTTTTTCGAGCCCAGGGTGGGCTTGGTCGGGCGGCGCTTCTTCTCGACCTTGGTGGCGCTGAGGATCAACTCCACCAGGCGTTCCAGCGCATCCGCGCGATTCTGTTCCTGGGTCCGGTATTGCTGGGCCTTGAGCACCAGCACGCCTTCACTGGTGATACGGCTGTCGCGCAGCGCCAGCAGCCGTTCCTTGTAAAAGTCCGGCAACGACGATGCCGGAATATCAAACCGCAGGTGCACCGCACTCGATACCTTGTTGACGTTCTGCCCACCGGCGCCCTGGGCGCGAATGGCGGTCAGCTCGATCTCGGCATCGGGCAGGTGCACGTTGTTGGAAATTACCAGCATCACTCAAAAACCTTAGGCAACGGACAAGCCCAACTCGGATAACAACATCGACGCCTGGGCTTTGGAAATCACGGCGCCTTTGAACAGTTTGGCATCATTGAGGCGAAAGCCGCTCAAATCCGCGCCCCGCAAGTCAGCGCCGGCAAAATTGGCACCGTTGATGCGGGCGTGAGCGAGGCTGCAGTCGACAAGTTCGGCCTTGCGAAAGTCTGCATCCGACAAGTCGCTGTCGGAAAAATCCAGATTATTGAGCACGGTTCGGGCAAACGACAGGCCGGACAAGAACGCACTGTTGAGCAAGGTCTCGCTGAAGCCCAACCCCAGGGACGCGCAATGGGTGAAGTTGGCGCCGGTCAGTTTGCACTGCGTGAAATGGGCTTGGGACAACTTGCTGCGCTGCCAACGGGTGTTGTTCAGGTCGCAGCTGATGAATTGTGCCTCGAGCAGGTTGGCCGCCTCGAATACGGCGTGCCCGGCCCGGCAACTTTTCCATTGCGTGCCTTCCAGGCGCGCACCGAGAAAGGACGTTTGCGCCAGTGTGCAGCGCTCGAACACCCAATGCTCCAGCACCCTCCGCGACAGGTCTGCCCCGCTCAAATCGACGCCCATCAAGCGCAACGGCCCGCGGTGTTGGTCGATCAGGTCTTGCACCTCATCGCGCTGCAAGCTGCCGCCGTCGATATCGATGTGCTGCATGAAGCCTCCGGGCAGGGCCGATGAAAAAGAAGGCGCGAGTCTACCCTGTCGGCACCGACAAAAAACCCGGCAAGGCGCCGGGTTTTCTGTTGAGGCAAGACGGCTTACTTCAACGCCGCACTCGCCGTGGTCAACGCCGCTTCAGCGCTACGCTTGTTCTTGATCCAGTAGCACAGCCCCATGAACGCCACCCATACCGGAATCGCATACACCGAGACCTGAATGCCCGGAATCATCAGCATGATCACCAGGATAAACGCCACGAACGCCAGGCAAATGTAGTTGCCGTACGGGTACCACAGCGCTTTGAACAGCGGCACCTGGCCGGTGCGGTCCATGTGCTGGCGGAATTTCACGTGCGAGAAGCTGATCATCGCCCAGTTGATCACCAGCGTGGCCACGACCAGCGACATCAACAGCTCGAGCGCGTGTTGCGGGATCAGGTAGTTCATCAGCACCGCCACCAGGGTGACCGCCGCCGACGCGAGGATCGAACGCACCGGTACGCCACGCTTGTCGATCTTCGCCAAGGCTTTGGGCGCATCGCCCTGCTCAGCCATGCCCAGCAGCATGCGGCTGTTGCAGTAGGTGCCGCTGTTGTACACCGACAGCGCCGCGGTCAGCACCACGAAGTTGAGGATGTGCGCGGCAGTGTTGCTGCCCAGCATCGAAAACACCTGCACGAACGGGCTGCCGCTGTAGGCATCGCCGGACGCGTTGAGGGTTGCCAGCAGGCTGTCCCACGGCGTCAGCGACAACAGCACGACGAGTGCGCCGATGTAGAAAATCAGGATGCGGTAGATCACCTGATTGATCGCTTTGGGGATCACGGTGCGCGGCTGGTCGGCTTCGGCCGCGGTAAAACCGAGCATTTCCAGGCCGCCGAACGAGAACATGATGATCGCCATGGCCATCACCAAACCGCTGACGCCATGCGGAAAGAAACCGCCGTGGTCCCACAGGTTGCTCACCGAGGCTTGCGGCCCGCCACTGCCGCTGACCAGCAGGTAGCTGCCCAGGGCGATCATGCCGACGATGGCCACCACCTTGATGATGGCAAACCAGAACTCGGCCTCACCAAAGACTTTGACGTTGGCCAGGTTGATCATATTGATCAGCACGAAGAACGCTGCCGCCGAGACCCAGGTCGGGATCTCCGGCCACCAGTAGTGCACGTATTTGCCAACCGCCGTCAGCTCCGACATGCCCACCAGAATGTACAGAATCCAGCAGTTCCAGCCCGACAGGAAGCCGGCAAAACCGCCCCAGTACTTATGGGCAAAGTGGCTGAAGGAACCGGCGACCGGCTCTTCGACGATCATTTCGCCGAGCTGGCGCATGATCATGAAGGCGATGAAGCCGCAGATGGCATAGCCCAGGATCATCGACGGCCCGGCTGATTTAAGCACCCCGGCCGAGCCCAGGAACAGGCCGGTGCCGATGGCGCCACCGAGGGCGATCAACTGGATATGCCGATTTTTCAGGCCGCGTTTCAGCTCGCCTGAAGAGGAATGGGGTCCACTCATGAAAAGGGTCTCACGCAAGGTTTGATGATGTTGAATGCACGTTGCTGCCTTGAATCTCGACTCAAGCAGCGCCGCTCAAACCCCAGCGCAGGCACCAGGAGTACAGCGTCTTTCTAACGGTCATGCGTCACCTGTTTGTTTTTATCTGTGACGAAATCGAACCCGTCCGGCTCGTGGCCAGGCGGAGTGATCAGGGTGGATAAACCCTGAGGTCTTGGCCTTTTGCGTAGGTACGCAAGGGAGTCACAGTAAAACGCGGCGCATTGTACACCGCTCGACAGCTTCGGGCCGCCACTGGGGAGCGCCTGTGACAATCTGTCAGGCATTCCTTACAGCGCCGGGTCGCTCAATGACGGCGCGCCTTTAGCGTAAATTAATCGTTACAGCCCGGAAAATAAGCGTTACAGGCGCGCTTGATCCGTCAGAAAACGGAAAAATGTCAGTATGAAAAATCCTACAAATTAGCTTCGCCAGTCCGTTGTTTTTTCTAAATAAAAAACCACCGCGAAAAAACAGAAGAAAAAATCCAAATGAGACCGTGTCAATAAATATTTTGCATTCTGAAACACACTCTCCTAGGTTCTTTCACTTGCCAGCGAAGCCCGTTGGCAAGCCGTTCTCAAACAACGTCCTCTAGGAGATACACCATGCAAGCACTGGAAAAAGACCTGGAAACCGAACTGCAACTCGACGATTGGTTTGAAGCGCCGACCCATGAGGCCGCCGTTGAAATGATGCAAGCTGATGCCGTTGTGCCTTTTGGCACCGCGATGTGGCCTTTCTAACACCCGGCAGGCAACCGGCAGGTGTTGTGCACGGCACCTGCCCCCTTACCCCAGGCACAGAAGGACATACGTCATGGACAAGGCCCGCGCCGTCGAACATTTTCTCTACTACCTTGCGCATCACCCGGCCCTCAACGGCCTGAGCCGCCCAACCGTGCTGCTGGGCCACACCGAGCGCTATGACCCCATTGCCCAGGCGATCACCCACGGCAGCGCCGCCCGCTTCAATTTCCAGTTGCAGCGCCTGGACCTGGCCGCCAGCGACACACTGGCCCAGGCCATCGAAACCTCTGACCTGTATCTGTTTCTCTACGATTCCTCGACCCTGCCCAACCCACGCGCCGAAGGCCCGGACTTTATCCGCGCCCTGCAGGGGGTGATGGCCGAGCACTGGAAGAAATCCCTGCTGTTCAAGGATTACGGCGACTATTTCTACGACACCTTCAGCGTCGAGCCGCAACGCATCGCCGACCTCAATGCCACGCTGATCCGGCGCATGTCCCAGGCCAACGTGCTGAGCTTTACCGACAAACACGGCTCGCGCCTGGAAGCGCCGATGAGCAGCATCAAGAAGTGGACCAATATCAATGGCGTCGGCAACCATGACCTGGCGCCGGGCGAGATCGCCACGCACAGCGAAGCCATCAACGGCCAGGTGCGGTTTGTCGGCACCTTCCTCAGCACCATCCCGTTTGCGCGCAAATACGGCGTACTGCAATCACCGCTGGAGCTGTGGATCGAGAACTCGACGATTTGCAGCGTTGCCAGTGATGTGCCGGGCCTGGCGGACGATTTCAACAAGTACTTGAATGCCAACCCGTCCAACCGTCGCGTGGAAGAGCTGGGGATTGGCACCAATGAAGGGGTCAAGGATTTGTATGCGCGCAATGCCGGGTTCGAGGAGCGCCATTGCGGCTTGCACCTGGGCTTGGGCGGCGGGCAGAAAGGCAGCCATCACCTGGATTTGATCTTTGCCAGCGGCGTGTTGGCGCTGGATGACAAGCCGGTGTTTGATGGAAGGTTTGCGTTCTGAGCACACGGCCTCCGTGTAGCAGCCGGCTTGCTGGCGATGCCGCCGGTTAGCCATGCGCCAGCTTTAGGGCGCTGAAGACCAATGTGGGAGCTGGCTTGCCTGCGATAGCATCACTGCGGTCTGTCAGAAATACCGAGGTGCCTGCATCGCAGGCAAGCCAGCTCCCACATTGGATTGGGTGATCAAATTGAGAGCAAAAAAAACGCCAACCCGAGGGTTGGCGTTTTTTTGTGCAGCCCTTACATCACTGCGGCTTCTTGCGACCAAAACCAGGACGCTGGCCGGAACCGGCCGGGGCGCCACGGCGCTTGCCCGACGGCTCGTCCGCGACCAGTTTCGGTCCAGGACGCTTGTTCGCTGCCGGCTTGGCTGGACGCTTGGTGCTGGCGCTGTCGGCTGGGCGGTCGGATGCCGGAGCACCACGGCCTTCACCACGGTTGCCGCGGCCGCCGCTTGGTGCTTCGCCGCCACGCGCAGGACGCGGGGTGCGAGGGGCACGCTCGCCTTCCTGGCGGGACGGAGCGGTTGGGCGACGCTCGCCTTCGATGTGCGGCTCACGCGAGATGCGACCGCCGGTGGCCGGTGCATTCAGCGCCGGGCGCAGGGTGCGGGCAACACGTTCGGTACGGGCCACAGGACGCGACGATTTACGCTGCATACGCTCAAGCTTGTCTTTGCTCTTGGCGTTCATCTGCGGCATGGCAACCGGCGTCAGGCCGACCTCAGCACTGAGGATATCGACTTCGTACTGGCTCATTTCGCGCCAGCGGCCCATCGGCAGGTCGGAGTTCAAGAACACCGGGCCGAAACGCACGCGTTTCAGGCGGCTGACCACCAGGCCCTGGGATTCCCACAGGCGACGCACTTCACGGTTACGGCCTTCCATCACCACGCAGTGGTACCAATGGTTGAAACCTTCGCCACCTGGCGCCTGCTTGATGTCGGTGAACTTGGCCGGGCCGTCCTCAAGGACGACGCCGGCTTTCAAGCGTTCGATCATCTCGTCATCGACTTCACCGCGTACACGCACGGCGTATTCACGGTCCATTTCGTAGGACGGGTGCATCAGGCGGTTGGCCAGCTCGCCGTCGGTGGTGAACATCAGCAAACCGGTGGTGTTGATGTCCAGACGGCCGATGTTGATCCAGCGGCCTTCTTTAGGCTTGGGCATCTTGTCGAACACGGTCGGACGGCCTTCCGGGTCGTCACGGGTGCAGATCTCGCCGTCGGGCTTGTTGTACATGATGACGCGGCGCACCGATTCGGCGGCCTCTTCACGCTTGATGACCTTGCCATCAATGGTGATTGCATCGTGCAGGTCGACGCGCTGGCCAAGGGTGGCTTCAACGCCGTTGACCTTGATGCGCTTCTGGGTGATCCAGGCTTCGACGTCGCGGCGCGAGCCTACGCCGATACGCGCCAGCACCTTTTGCAGTTTTTCGCCTGCTGGGCCGATTTCCTGGCTGTCGTTCTGGTCTTGGTCGTTCATCTTAAGCACCTCCCGGTGGGTCGATTCAGGCGTGGCCTGAAGAGTGTTGAAAGCGGGGCTTTGGGCGAATACGTCGCCAAAGGGTCGCGAATCATACGCGCATGGCGCGCATTGCGCATCACAGACTAGTCGATTAAGCCGCAGTCATTTGCTTTTCCGCCGACCGGTGGCGCCCAGGGCCAACAGGCGCAGCTCGGCTTCGGCCAGCACTGTGCGTTTGTCGACCTTGTCGAGTTTCTTCCAGGCGCGGATTTCGCGCTTGCTGCGGCCACAGCCGACGCAGATATCGTCGCTGAATTTGCAGATGCTGATGCACGGGTCTTTGCTGGAGCTCATGTTTTCTCCCAGACAACCCAGACAATGCAGATCCAATGTGGGAGGGGGCTTGCCCCCGATGCAGTGTCTCAGCCTACATTTTTGTCACTGGGGCACTGCTATCGGGGGCAAGCCCCCTCCCACATCGAATTGCGTCAGTCTTCGAGTTGGCGGCGTTCGTTTTCGATGGCTTCGGCCAGGGCCCGGGCTTCGTCTTCCTCGTCGCTCAACGGCGGTTGTTCGAGGGCGGCGACGGCAGCCAGGAGTTTCTCGCGGGCTTCAGCCACGCCAAGGATGTCTTCCTCGGGCTCCGGTTCCGGTTCCGGTTCAACTTCGACCTCGGGCACGGTTTCACCGTTCACCTGGGTTTGCGGTTCACTCGCACCGTCACGCAGCAAGTCGTCGAAATCGGTCTTGATCCCCTGCTCCATGTCGTCCAATTCGAGCAACAAGGTATGGAAACTGGTCTCGTCCTTCGGCTCTTCCGGCTCGGCCGTGGCGTCGGCGAGTTCCTGCAGGCTGGCGGGAACCGGTGCGTCGTCGAAATCCAATACCGGCTCGACCTCCATCTCGCGCAGTTCGGCGAGCGGCGGCAGGTCATCCAGGTTTTTCAGGTTGAAGTGATCGAGGAACACCTTGGTGGTGGCAAACATCGCCGGTTTGCCGGGCACGTCGCGGTAGCCGACGATGCGGATCCACTCACGCTCAAGCAATGTCTTGACGATATGGCTGTTGACCGCCACACCGCGCACGTCTTCGATTTCGCCCCGGGTGATCGGCTGGCGATAGGCGATCAGCGCCATGGTCTCAAGCATCGCTCGCGAATAACGCTGCGGGCGCTCTTCCCACAGACGGCCGACCCACGGGGAAAACTTCTCACGGATCTGCAGGCGATAACCCGACGCCACTTCGCGCAGCTCAAAGGCGCGGCCATCGCAGGACTTGCGCAGGATCTCCAATGCCTTCTTGAACACCGGTGGCTCAGGGCGCTCGGCCTCTTCAAAGAGTTCGAACAGGCGCTCAAGGGATTGCGGTTTACCCGAGGCCAGGAGAAAGGCTTCCAGCAGTGGCGCCAGTTCGCGGGGTTCAGTCAAATTCATCGATTCAGCTCGTTATTCGGCTCGCGCCCGCACGTGGATAGCCGCAAAAGGCTCATTCTGGACCAGCTCGACCAAGGACTCCTTTACCAGCTCAAGGATCGCCATAAAGGTCACCACCACCCCCAGGCGCCCTTCTTCTTTGGTGAACAACTCGACAAAGGGTACAAACCCGCCGCCCTTGAGGCGTTCGAGCACATCGCTCATACGCTCACGGGTCGACAGTGCCTCGCGACTGACCTGGTGGCTTTCAAACATGTCGCCCCGGCGCAGCACTTCGGCCATGGACATCAGCAATTCTTCCAGGCTCACATCCGGCAACAGCTTGCGCGCCCGGGCTTCCGGGGCGTCGAGCTTGGGCACCACCACATCGCGGCCCACACGGCTCAGGTTGTCGATGCCTTCGGCGGCGGCCTTGAAACGTTCGTACTCTTGCAGGCGGCGGATCAGCTCGGCGCGCGGGTCATCCTCTTCGGCTTCGACGGTCTCCGAGCGCGGCAACAGCATGCGCGATTTGATCTCGGCGAGCATCGCGGCCATCACCAGGTACTCGGCGGCCAGCTCCAGGCGCACGGTCTGCATCAGCTCGACATACCCCATGTACTGGCGGGTGATTTCCGCCACCGGGATGTCGAGGATATTGATGTTTTGCTTGCGGATCAGGTACAGCAGCAGGTCCAGCGGGCCTTCGAAGGCTTCAAGGAACACTTCCAGGGCGTCCGGCGGGATGTACAGGTCCAGCGGCATTTCCAGGACCGCCTGGCCATAGACCATGGCAAAGGGCAGTTCCTGCTGGGCGCCGGCCTGGCTGTCGACGGTTTCGACGACCGACATTCAGGCCTCGACCATGAACGGCGTCGGATCGCCGCAACCCACACGCACCACTTCCGGCTCGCCGTCGGCCAGGTTGATCACGGTGGAGGCCTTGTTGCCGCCGTAGCCGCCGTCGATGATCAAGTCGACGTGTTTTTCCAGCAGGCGGCGCATTTCGTACGGGTCGTACAGCGGCTCTTCTTCACCGGGCAAGATCAACGACACGCTCATCAGCGGCTCGCCCAGTTCAGCCAGCAACGCCAGGGCAATCGGGTGCTCCGGCACACGCAGGCCGATGGTGCGCTTTTTCGGGTGCAGCAACAGGCGCGGCACTTCGCGGGTGGCGTTGAGAATAAAGGTGTAGGGCCCCGGCGTGTGGGCTTTAAGAAGGCGGAAGGTGCCGGTGTCGACCTTCGCAAACAGCCCAAGCTGGGACAGGTCGCTGCAAATCAGTGCGAAGTTGTGATTCTTGTCCAGGTCACGCAGGCGTCTGACCCGTTCAACCGCGTTCTTGTCGCCGATCTGGCAACCAATGGCGTAGGACGAGTCGGTTGGGTAGATCACCACGCCGCCGGCGCGGATGATCTCCACGGCCTGTTTAATCAGGCGCGCTTGAGGGTTTTCCGGATGAATCTGGAAGAATTGACTCACGTGTTCTACCTGTTCAGACGGTGGCAATAATGGGGTCATGCTTGAATCGCCCCCACAACAGCGGCAGATCTTCCGGTACTTGGCGATACTCGCCAATCTCGGACCAGCCGCCTGGGCCATGAAAGTCACTGCCGGCGCTGACCAGCAGACCAAATTCGCGGGCAAGAATCGCCAGGCTTCCCACCTGTTCGGCGGGTTGGTGCCCGTTGACCACTTCGATTGCGTGGCCGCCCGCTCCAATATAGTCGCCAATCAGCTTGCGGCGCTTGCTGCGGGTGAAATCGTAATGCCACGGATGCGCCAGGCTGACCCAGGCCCCAGCGGCCCGCAGCGTGCCGACGGTGTCTTCCAGGGTCGGCCAATGTTGCTTGACGTCACCCAACTTGCCGGCGCCCAGCCATTTGCGAAACGCCTCGGCGCGATCCTTTACAAAACCTTCACGCACCATCCAGTCGGCAAAGTGCGGACGGGCCGGTGCGTTGCCGCTGTCGCCCAGCTCCTGCTGGATGGCGCGGGCGCCTTCCAGAGCATTGGGCATGCCTTTAAGGCTGAGCTTGCGGCTTATTTCTTCGGACCGCAGCCAGCGGCCATCGTGCAATTGGGCAATGGCCTCGACCAACGGCGCGGCGTTCTGATCAAAACCGTAACCGAGCACATGAATGGTGGCGCCGCCCCAGGTGCAGGACAATTCCACGCCATTGACCAGCTGCATGCCCAGCGCATGCGCGGCCGTACGGGCTTCGTCGAGGCCTTCGAGGGTGTCGTGGTCGGTCAAGGACAGGACTCGCACGCCTTTTTCAAACGCACGCGCAACCAGAACCGCGGGCGCCAGGGCGCCGTCGGAGGCCGTGCTGTGGCAGTGCAAATCAACATTCACGGGGGTGTGTAACCTCAAGTCAGCTGGCGCTATCGCAACCAAGGATGTTTGTTATTATGCCGCCACATCCAGCTTCTGGCTCTTACTGTGAAACAATTCATCGACTTCATCCCGCTGTTGCTGTTTTTCATCGTTACCAAACTCGACCCCAGGGTCATTGATATCGCCGGTCACGAGCTGACATTCGGGGGCATCTACAGCGCCACCGCCGTGCTGATCATCAGCTCGATCGTGGTCTACGGCGCCATCTTCATCTCCCAGCGCAAACTGGAAAAAAGCCAATGGCTGACCCTGATTGCCTGCCTGGTATTCGGTGGCCTGACCCTGGCCTTTCACAGCGAAACCTTCCTTAAATGGAAAGCCCCCGTGGTGAACTGGCTGTTCGCCCTGGTCTTTATCGGCAGCCACTTCATCGGTGATCGCCTGCTGATCAAGCGCATCATGGGCCATGCACTGACCCTGCCGGACCCGGTGTGGACACGCTTGAACGTGGCCTGGATCGTGTTTTTCCTGTTCTGCGGCGCCGCCAACCTATTCGTGGCCTTTACCTTCCAGGCCTACTGGGTCGACTTCAAGGTCTTCGGCAGCCTGGGCATGACCGTATTGTTCCTGATCGGCCAGGGTATCTACCTGTCGCGCCACCTGCATGACACCGCCCCTACCACGCCGAAAACCGAGGACTGACATGCTCTACGCCATCATTGCTACCGACGTCGCCAACTCGCTGGAAAAACGCCTGTCCGTGCGCCCGGCCCACGTCGAACGCCTGAAACAGTTGCAAGCCGAAGGCCGCATCGTGCTGGCCGGCCCACACCCGGCGGTGGACAGCAACGACCCGGGCGACGCCGGTTTCACCGGCAGCCTGATCGTCGCCGAGTTCGCCTCGTTGGCCGACGCCCAAGCCTGGGCCAAGGCCGACCCGTATGTAGCAGCAGACGTCTACGCCGATGTGGTGATCAAGCCGTTCAAGCAAGTCCTGCCTTGAACCCGCTTTGTTTAATAAAGCCGGGCCGAACCTAATCGGTTCGGCGCGCTCCTAATGGCTCATTATTCTCGGTAACCTGCCGACAACGTTCTGAATATTCGTGTGGAATCAGGAGTTCCGATGCGCTTACCTCAGTTGTGTCTGTTGGCAGTGTTAACGATCGGGGCTACGGCCCACGCTGAAGAAACCTCGAACACCGGCAGTTCCACGCCCCTGTCCGTGAGTGCCGCCAGCCAGATCACCGAGTTGCAGCAACGTTTGAAAGAAAGCGAACGGCTGCGTGAAGAACTGAGCAAGCAACTGCAAAGCGCAGACACTGCCCGCGAAAGTGCCCAACTGAATCGCTTGCGCCAAGAGAACCAACGCCTGGCCCAGCAACTCAAAGAATCACAAGGCGGCGCCTTGACCCGCTGGCTGACCGAGCAACAACAGTGGTTTGTCACCGGTGGGGCCGTCGCACTGATCGCCCTGCTGTGCGGGATCTTCGCCAGCGGTGGGCACCGTCGCCGTCGACAATGGCTAAATTGAGTGAGTCATGAGCGAGCTGTTACTGATAGATGATGACCAGGAGCTCTGTGAGCTGCTGACCAGTTGGCTGAGCCAGGAAGGTTTCCAGGTGCGTGCCTGCCACGACGGCTTGAGCGCGCGTAAAGCCTTGGCCGACAGCGCCCCTGCGGCGGTGGTGCTCGATGTGATGCTGCCCGACGGCAGCGGCCTGGAGCTGCTCAAGCAATTGCGCAACGACCATCCGGAATTGCCGGTGCTGATGCTTTCGGCACGGGGCGAGCCGCTGGATCGCATACTCGGCCTGGAGCTGGGCGCCGACGATTACCTGGCCAAGCCCTGCGACCCGCGCGAACTGACTGCCCGCTTGCGCGCCGTATTGCGCCGCAGTCATCCGGCGGCGGTGTCTACTCAGCTGGAACTGGGCGACCTGTGCTTCAGCCCGGTGCGTGGGGTGGTGACCATCGATGAGCAGGAATTTGCTCTCACCGTATCTGAGAGTCGCCTGCTTGAAGCCTTGCTGCGCCAGCCGGGTGAGCCGCTGGATAAGCAGGAGCTGGCGCAGATCGCGCTGGGGCGTAAGTTGACCCTCTACGATCGCAGCCTGGATATGCACGTGAGCAACTTGCGTAAAAAGATCGGCCCACATCCGGATGGCCGACCGCGGATCATGGCGTTGCGTAGTCGCGGGTATTATTACAGCCTCTGAGTGGTATGGGGGTTGGGCTTTTGGGGTGGGTGTATATCCGTTATTTGGGTGATGGCCGCTTTGGGTTCCGCCCTTACGGCGGGTCACTTTTGAAAAGAGCCCAAAAGTAACCAAAAGGCTCTTGCCCCACCACTCGGCACCTCGCTCACGCTTCGGTGTGCCCTCACGCAGGCTTTGGAGC
>NZ_JAFCUU010000003.1:0-784390 GCF_049896685.1 Pseudomonas sp. TWRC1-2
TGCTTGATTCAGTTGTTAAAGAGCGGTTGGTTAAGATCTTTCGTCTCAACCGAGGCGCGCATTCTACAGCAGCCTCATTTGCTGTCAAGTGATTATTTTCAGAAGTTTTCGAAGATTTCCTCAACAACTTCAACCACTTGCACTTCCGATCTCTCGTTAGCGGGAGGCGAATTCTACAGCGTTACACGCTGCTGTCAACACCTCTTTTTCTCCGCTTTCGACCGAGAAGATCGAAACGTTATTAGAGCCAAACAACACCGCCCTACCAACTCCTTCTGGGCTTCGATGAACTGAAGCAGCTCGCTGTCGAATCTCGCGTAACTCTTTGTTTACCAAGGAGTTTTCCGTTTCGACTGCGCCGGAAGTGGGGCGAATTATAGACTTCCAGAATCTGCCGTCAACCCTTAATTTTGCTTTTCTATCAATTAGTTAGGATTGATTAAAAAACAACCGACATTGAGCCCTTCACACCCTCTATATAGAGGGAAACGCTCATATAACCCCCGCCTCCTTTAAAGCAGCCACACTCGCCGGCCCCAGCCCAAGCACACCTTGCAGCACCTGAACCGTGTGCTCTCCCAATAGAGGAGGCGCGCTACGGTACTCCACCGGCGTCTTGGAAAGCCTTATCGGATTCGCTACCTGAGGCACCATCCCCGCCAACGCATGCGGTAATGCCATCGCCAACCCCCGCGCCTTGACCTGCGGGTCGGCGAACACCTGTGCCAAGTCATTGATAGGCCCGCACGGCACACCCACTCGCTCCAGCTGCGATACCCACTCAGCGGTGGTCTTAAAGACGGTAGCCTGGCGAATCAACGGAATCAGCTCCGCGCGATTAGCCACCCGCAGCTTATTAGTAGCAAAGCGCGGATCCTCTGCCCATTGAGGCTGCCCCGCCACCTCAGCGAACTTGCGAAACTGCCCGTCGTTACCCACCGTGAGGATGAAGTCACCATCAGCCGTGGGAAAATCCTGATAAGGCACGATATTGGGGTGAGCATTGCCCAAACGCTTTGGCGAAACACCCGTCGTCAGGTAATTCATCGCCTGGTTAGCCAGGCATGCTACCTGCACATCCAATAACGCCATATCAATGTGCTGCCCGCCACCGTCATGATCGCGATGAGCCAGCGCTGCGAGAATGGCCACCGTCGAGTAGAGCCCGGTCAGGATGTCGGTCAATGCCACGCCCACCTTCACAGGCCCAGCCCCTTCATCACCCTCTGGCCTACCGGTCAGGCTCATAAGGCCACCCAGCCCCTGGATCATGAAGTCATAACCCGCGCGTGTCGCATAAGGCCCCGTCTGACCAAAGCCCGTGATCGAGCAATAGATCAACTCGGGATTGATCTCCTTCAGCGATTCATAGTCCAGCCCATATGCCGCCAGGCCGCCCACCTTGAAGTTCTCGATCAGGATGTCGGACTTGGCCGCCAGGTCACGCACCAGCTTCTGCCCCTCCGGCCGCGTGAAGTCGATAGTCACCGACTCCTTGTTACGGTTGGCCGACAAGTAATACGCCGCTTCACTGGTGTTCTCGCCAAATGCATCCTTAAGAAAGGGCGGCCCCCATGCACGCGTGTCGTCGCCATTACCAGGCCGCTCGACCTTGATCACTTCAGCCCCAAGGTCCGCAAGGATCTGCCCGGACCAGGGGCCCGCCAGCACTCGCGATAAATCCAGTACACGCAGATGTGAAAGCGCGCCCATACCGTGCTCCTATTAATAGAACGCCTGAAGACCGGTTTGCGCACGCCCAAGAATCAAAGCGTGCACGTCGTGCGTTCCTTCATAGGTGTTGACCACCTCCAGGTTGACCAAGTGGCGCGCCACCCCGAACTCATCGGAAATACCGTTGCCACCCAACATGTCACGCGCCATACGGGCGATATCCAGGGACTTGCCGCACGAGTTGCGCTTCATGATCGAAGTGATCTCAACCGCCGCCGTTCCTTCATCCTTCATGCGCCCCAGACGCAGGCACCCTTGCAGCGCCAGCGTGATCTCGGTCTGCATATCGGCCAGCTTCTTCTGGATCAATTGGGTTGCCGCCAATGGACGCCCGAACTGATGACGATCCAGGGTGTACTGGCGAGCGGTATGCCAGCAGAACTCGGCGGCACCCAGCGCGCCCCAGGAAATGCCGTAGCGCGCCGAGTTAAGGCAGGTGAAAGGCCCTTTCAAACCACGCACATCCGGGAAAATGTTTTCTTCCGGCACAAAGACGTTATCCATGACAATTTCACCGGTAATGGAAGCCCGCAGGCCGACCTTGCCGTGAATCGCCGGAGCGCTCAGACCTTTCCAGCCCTTCTCAAGGACAAAACCGCGGATATCCCCGGCATCATCCTTGCCCCAAACCACAAACACATCGGCGATCGGGCTATTGGTGATCCACATCTTGGCGCCAGTCAGGCTGTAGCCGCCGTCTACCTTGCGCGCCCGCGTAATCATCGCGCCCGGGTCAGAACCATGGTTAGGCTCGGTCAGGCCGAAGCAGCCGATCCATTCCCCGGATGCCAACTTCGGCAGGTACTTCTGCTTCTGCGCCTCGGTACCAAATTCGTTGATGGGCACCATGACCAGTGACGACTGCACACTCATCATCGAGCGATAGCCAGAGTCGACACGCTCGACCTCACGGGCGATCAACCCATAACTGACGTAATTCAAGCCACTGCCACCGTACTGCTCAGGGATCATCGCGCCGAGCAGGCCGGTTTCGCCCATCTCGCGAAAAATCGCGGGGTCGGTCTTTTCATGGCGGAAGGCTTCGAGCACACGCGGCGCCAGCTTGTCCTGGGCGAACTGCTCAGCACTGTCACGTACCATGCGCTCCTCTTCGGTGAGCTGTTGATCCAGCAGCAGCGGATCGATCCAGTTGAAGCTTGCCTTACCAGCCATGAATAAGCCCTCGCGGAAAAAATCAGAAGTCGTAGGTGCAGCCTAGGCTGGGCAGACGCAGAGGGCAAACGAGGTTTCTGCATAGGGTTGTGCTAATTTCTCACTCCGAAACGACTGAGAAGGGCGCAGACGCGCTTTATAAGTGAGTACTCCGTACATGCGCAGAAAAATTCCCAGTACGACTGCTCTGGTCAGCTTTGAGGCTGCGGCCCGCCACGAGAGCTTTACCAAGGCGGCGCACGAGCTTTCCATCACCCAAGGCGCCATCTGTCGACAGATCGCCAGCCTTGAAGAGTTTTTGAGTGTCGAGCTATTTCGGCGCTCAAGGCGCGGGGTAAAACTGACGGAAGCGGGCCTGTCCTATAGCCGGCGCGTCGCCATGCAACTGGACGCCGTAGAGCGCGACACCTTGTCAGTAATGGGACAGCAGGGCGCCAACGTCATTGAATTGGCCGTGGTGCCAACCTTCGGTACCCAATGGTTGATCCCTCGCCTCAAAGATTTTCAACGACACCACCCAGAGGTGACCGTCAATCTCACCAACCGGACGCGCCCGTTTCTATTTGCCGATACCGAATTCGATGCTGCGATCTACTTCGGCGATGCCGACTGGTCCGGCACCGAGTCCCACCATCTGATGGGGGAAAATCCGCTGCCGGTGTGCAGCCCGCGCTTGCTGGGTGACCGTGACCACTTCAGCCCTCAGCAGATCGCGCAATTGCCGCTACTGCAGCAAACCACTCGGCCATACGCCTGGCGCCAATGGTTCAGCGCGCAACAACTGAACATACCCCGTGACATGACAGGCCCTCGTTACGAGCTATTCTCGATGTTGTCTCAAGCCGCCATGCATGACATGGGCATTGCGCTGATTCCGCCATTCCTTATCCAGCGCGAGCTTGAGGAGAAGCAATTAGTGATCGCAAGCCCCGAAGCCCTCAGCAGTTCGAAGGCGTATTACCTGATGATTCCCGAACGAAAAGTCGAATCCGCCTCACTGCACGCCTTCAGAGACTGGTTAATTGATCAATCACAGCGTTATAGCCCCAATGTTTAAAGGCTCTACGCTAGTTACTGACCCTGTAGTCAAGATATTCCAAATCCTACAGATGTACGGATATGTCGCATTTACGCAGACTGTACTTGCCAGCCAGAAATCAAGCTCAAAGCTATGATCCACATGGCTTGCAGCGACCATATGCGGCCAATGCCCGCCCATTCACAGCGACGATTGGAAAAAGTCTCAAAAAAGCCTGAACCCCTCTAAACACCTGTATTTAAAACAGTTATTAGGGTGCATTGCGACAATCAGTCACAGGGTGACTTGTAGTTAATTTTTCGTCACCCGTCATAATCCCTTGATGGCCGTAAAGTTCGCCTGCAAAATGCCGCGCCCCGCTGTCATTTCGGCGGGATCGTGCTGATCGGCCGCCCCAGTTGCGCCACTCGCGGTGCACTGGCCTTTTTACAAAAAGATCAAAAGCAAAAAGATCATGCAGGAGATTTGACGTGCACATTGGTGTTCCTCTCGAAACCCAGACCGGTGAAACGCGGGTGGCTGCCACCCCGGAAACCATCAAGAAGCTGATCGGCCAGGGCCATAAGGTCACTGTTCAAAGCGGTGCAGGCATTAAAGCCAGTGTCGTGGACAGCGCCTATGAAACCGCAGGCGCAACCATTGGCAGTGCCGAGGATGCGTTGGGTGCCGAGCTGATTCTCAAGGTGGTTGCCCCCAGCGACAGCGAACTGGCGCTGATCAAAAGCGGCACCGTGTTGGTGGGCATGCTCAACCCGTTCAGCAACGAAACCATCGCCAAGCTTGCCGAGCGCGGCATTACGGCCTTCGCCCTTGAAGCTGCACCGCGCACCTCGCGGGCCCAGAGCCTTGACGTGCTTTCATCGCAAGCGAACATCGCCGGCTATAAAGCGGTATTGCTGGCAGCCCATCACTACCCACGCTTCATGCCAATGCTGATGACTGCCGCCGGCACCGTCAAAGCCGCGCGCGTGCTGATCCTCGGCGCCGGCGTTGCAGGCTTGCAGGCCATTGCCACGGCGAAACGCCTGGGTGCAGTGATCGAAGCGTCCGACGTGCGCCCGGCAGTAAAAGAGCAGATCGAATCCCTGGGTGCCAAGTTCGTCGACGTGCCCTACGAAACCGACGAAGAACGCGAATGCGCCGTCGGCGTCGGCGGTTATGCGCGCCCCATGCCTTCCAGCTGGATGCAACGCCAGGCCCTGGCCGTACACGAACGCGCCAAGCAAGCCAACATTGTTATCACCACCGCGCTGATCCCGGGCCGCAAGGCACCGACGCTGTTGAGTGCTGAAACCGTCGCACAAATGAAACCCGGCTCTGTGGTCATCGACCTCGCCGCCGCCCAGGGCGGTAACTGCCCGCTGACGGTCGCCGATCAGGTGATCGTGGAAAACGGCGTGACCATCTGCGGCCCGACCAACCTGGCCGGCGCAGTCGCTGCTGATGCTTCTGCTCTGTATGCGCGCAACCTGCTGGACTTCCTGAAGCTGGTCTTCACCAAGGAAGGGCAGTTTGAAATCAACCTCGAAGACGACATCGTCGCCGCGTGCCTGATGTGCCGCGACGGCCAAGTCATCCGTAAAAACGCCTAAGCAGGGATTCAGACGATGGAAGAGCTTATCTCCCCCGGTATCTACAACCTGATCATCTTTGTGCTGGCGATTTACGTCGGTTACCACGTGGTTTGGAACGTCACACCCGCGCTGCACACGCCATTGATGGCCGTGACCAACGCGATCTCGGCGATTGTGATCGTCGGCGCCATGCTGGCGGCGGCCCTTACCGTTACCCCCTTGGGCAAGACCATGGGCACTCTGGCCGTGGCTCTGGCGGCAGTCAACGTGTTCGGCGGCTTCCTGGTAACGCGCAGGATGCTCGAGATGTTCAAGAAAAAAGCCCCGAAAGTAAAAGAAGAGGCGCCAAAGTAATGAGCATGAATCTTGTAACGACGCTCTACCTGATCGCGTCGATCTGCTTTATCCAGGCCCTCAAAGGCTTGTCACACCCCACCACGTCGCGACGCGGCAACCTGTTCGGCATGCTCGGCATGGCGCTGGCGGTGCTTACCACCGTGGGCCTGATCTATAAGCTGGGCGCTGAGCTGGCCACTGCTGGCATTGGTTACGTGATTGTCGGCCTGTTGATCGGCGGCACCGCCGGTTCAATCATGGCCAAGCGCGTAGAAATGACCAAGATGCCTGAGCTGGTGGCATTCATGCACAGCATGATCGGCCTGGCCGCGGTGTTTATCGCCATTGCCGCCGTGGTCGAGCCGCAATCCCTGGGCATCGTCAAACACTTGGGCGACTCGATCCCTGCCGGTAACCGCCTGGAACTGTTCCTCGGCGCGGCCATCGGTGCCATCACCTTCTCCGGTTCGGTGATCGCGTTCGGCAAGCTGTCGGGCAAGTACAAGTTCCGCCTGTTCCAAGGCGCACCGGTACAGTTCGGCGGCCAGCACAAGCTGAACCTGGTGCTGGGCCTTGCAACCCTGGGTCTGGGCCTGGCGTTCATGTTCACTGGCAACCTCAGCGCCTTCGCATTGATGCTGGCCCTGGCGTTCGTGCTTGGCGTGCTGATCATCATCCCGATTGGCGGCGCCGACATGCCGGTCGTCGTGTCGATGCTCAACAGCTACTCCGGCTGGGCAGCGGCGGGTATCGGCTTCTCGCTGAACAACTCGATGCTGATCATTGCCGGCTCGCTGGTGGGCTCCAGCGGCGCGATCCTGTCGTACATCATGTGCAAGGCGATGAATCGCTCGTTCTTTAATGTACTGCTCGGCGGCTTTGGCAACACAGCCGATGCGGCGGGCCCTGCGGGCTCGAAAGAAGCGCGCCCGGTCAAATCCGGCTCTGCCGACGACGCCACTTTCCTGCTGACCAACGCCGACACCGTGATCATCGTGCCGGGCTATGGCTTGGCGGTGGCACGTGCGCAACATGCGCTTAAAGAGCTGACCGAGAAGCTGACCCACCGCGGCGTGACCGTGAAGTATGCGATCCACCCGGTGGCGGGCCGTATGCCTGGCCATATGAACGTGCTGCTGGCCGAGGCCGAAGTGCCTTATGACCAGGTGTTCGAGATGGAAGACATCAACTCCGAGTTCGGCCAGGCCGACGTGGTGCTGGTGCTGGGCGCGAACGACGTGGTCAACCCGGCCGCCAAGAACGACCCTAATTCGCCGATCGCCGGCATGCCGATCCTTGAGGCGTTCAAGGCCAAGACCATCATCGTCAACAAGCGCTCGATGGCCAGCGGCTACGCGGGCCTGGACAACGAATTGTTCTACCTGGACAAGACCATGATGGTCTTCGGTGATGCCAAGAAGGTCATCGAAGACATGGTCAAAGCCGTCGAATAACACTGCGCCAGCGCAATACCCGAAACCCTGGCCTGCAGTAGGCTGGGGTTTTTTATTGCTGGATTAAAACCGACCAAAGGCTCTAAATCGCCGCCTGGCATTCGACCATGGTAGCGGGCCGAAATTTTTTGAAATCACTACACTGCCCACCTTGCTTCCGTAGCCTGAGATAACAATTCATGTACCGTGATCGTATCCGCTTGCCTTCGTTGTTGAACAAGGTCATGAGCGCGGCAGACGCCGCCGCACTGATCGAGGACGGCATGACCGTCGGCATGAGCGGCTTCACCCGCGCCGGTGAAGCCAAGGCCGTCCCTCACGCCCTGGCCGAACGCGCCAAGACTTCGCCGCTGAAAATCACCCTGATGACCGGCGCCAGCCTGGGCAATGACCTGGACAAGCAACTGACAGAAGCCGGCGTGCTGTCCCGACGCATGCCATTTCAGGTCGACAGCACCCTGCGCAAGGCAATCAACGCCGGTGAGGTGATGTTCATCGACCAGCACTTGTCCGAAACCGTCGAACAACTGCGCAACAACCAGCTCAAGCTGCCAGATATTGCCGTGATCGAAGCCGTCGCGATCACCGAGCAAGGCCATATTGTGCCGACCACCTCCGTGGGTAACTCGGCCAGCTTTGCGATTTTCGCCAAGCACGTGATCGTAGAGATCAACCTGGCGCACAACCCGAACCTGGAAGGGTTGCACGACATCTATATTCCCACCTACCGGCCGACGCGCACGCCGATCCCGCTGGTCAAGGTCGACGACCGCATCGGTAGCACCGCAATTCCGATCCCGCCGGAAAAGATTGTCGCCATCGTAATCACCAACCAGTCTGATTCCGCATCCACTGTGACGCCGCCGGACGCCGATACCCAAGGCATCGCCAATCACCTGATCAATTTCCTCAAGCAGGAAGTGGACGCCGGTCGCATGACCAACAAGCTCGGCCCGTTGCAGGCCGGGATTGGCAACATCGCCAACGCCGTGATGTGCGGTTTGATCGAATCGCCGTTCGAAGACCTGACGATGTATTCGGAAGTCCTGCAGGATTCGACCTTCGACCTGATCGATGCGGGCAAGCTGAGTTTCGCCTCCGGCAGCTCGATTACCTTGTCGGAACGGCGCAACGCCGACGTGTTCGGCAACCTGGAGCACTACAAGGACAAGCTGGTGCTGCGCCCACAGGAAATCTCCAACCACCCTGAGGTGGTGCGTCGCCTGGGCATTATCGGCATCAATACCGCGCTGGAATTCGACATCTACGGCAACGTCAATTCCACCCATGTGTGTGGCACGCGGATGATGAACGGTATTGGCGGCTCCGGGGACTTCGCGCGCAATGCGCACCTGGCCATCTTCGTAACCAAGTCGATCGCCAAGGGCGGCGCCATTTCCAGCGTCGTGCCGATGGTCAGCCATGTGGACCACACTGAGCATGATGTCGACATTCTGGTCACCGAAGTGGGCCTTGCCGACTTGCGCGGTCTGGCGCCACGGGAACGGGCTCGGGTGATCATCGACAACTGTGTGCATCCGGCCTACCGCGATGCGCTGAACAGCTACTTCAACGCGGCCTGTGCTATCGGCGGGCATACCCCGCATATCCTGCGCGAGGCACTGAGCTGGCACATTAACCTGGAAGAAACCGGGCACATGCTCAAGGCGTGATTGATACAGATTCGAGCTGATGCTCATACAGTTGCATCAGCTCGAATGCATCAGAATCAGATCTGCAAAAAACTGTACTGCTGTACCGGTCATTTCCCGCCGTATATTCCTACATACATCATCGAAATTGCTCATTTCGCACTGTTTCAGTGCGGACAGGTACAGTTGCCCCATTTCCGTACAGTACAGCGGGTATAAACAGTTAACTGGCCCTTCACAATACAGTTGAACTGTATCTACAGAGTCTTGCGTCGGAGGAGGATCATTGGCATCAGTTAAACCACTACCTAATCCCGCCACAAGCGGAAGGATGTCATCATGGAACGTACACTCAGTTCCGATCTGTTCTTCGAAGAAAAAGCTGTAAACACCCAGGCTTCCCTGCCTTTGCGCGTTCTCGCCAACCTGATGTTGTGGCAGCGCCGCATCTCCAGCCGCCATCAACTGGCTCGTCTGGATTCGCGTCTGCTGGCTGACGCCGGTATCAGCGAAGCTCAACGCTACGAAGAGCTGAGCAAGCCGTTCTGGCGCTAATTGGCGCCCGCTGGCCCTGACCCGCCGGGTCCACCGCCAGCATTCAGATTTGTCAAAGCAAAGCCCGCCCCGGGTAACCGGAGGCGGGCTTTGCTGTTTCTGGGATTCAGCTTTTTAGATCGCAAACAGATGAGCTGCTTCGTAACCAGTACAGTTTAAAAAATATTACAGTTAAGCAGTACAATTTAGACTTGGTGTATCTGTATTGGTGTCAGAGACACGCCCAACATGGAGTTCCACTACCTCATAAAAAGGCGCTCCCCATGCGAGCCTCGTCCAGTAAACGACTGATTATTCGTAGCGCCAGTGCACTGGCTCGATGGGCGAAACAGGCCCATGAACGCCAACAACTGGCACAACTCGACGCTCGCGAGCTGTCCGATGCTGGCATCAGCCAGGGCGACCGAATCGCCGAGCTGTCCAAACCGTTCTGGCGCGACTAAAACGGTGGGGCTTTCCGAATAGATAAACGGCAGCTTAAGATCGCGTCATCACGTGGCGAACCTTGTAGAACCGACGTCTGATGCTCAATTGCAACAACGTCGGTTTCACAGTGGCCGCTTTGCGCCGCTTTATTTGTTCATCTACAGGAGTCATTCCATGTCCCGTCTTCGCCTGCTGAGTGCTGCAGCCCTGTTGGCCGTGGCTGCCAATGCCAACGCAAGCAGCCTTATCGTGACCACCGATTCGATCGTCGGCGCGCTGAAAGCCACCTCCGATGCCAGCTCGGATGCCACGTCCTCCCTGCGGGACAACAAGGTCGTCCAGGCCGCTCGCGATGACGCCGCCAGCTTTGTTGCCAGCGAAGGCGCCATCCGTGGCGTGAAGCTGGAAAGCGCCTTGGCCCAGATCCGCCAACAAGCCCCCCAACTGAATGCGGCGAGTGACACGCAGCTCGCTCAAGCGATCCTGGCTATCTGACGCAGATCGACAGAGAAGGGCGCCAGCTGCTACCTCATGTGTCAGCGCTGGCTCTCGCCCGGGCGTTGCGCTAGCCTTGGCGCTCGCTTTCAGTTGTCGAGTCTCATGGTTTTTTCATACCGCCTGTTGATCGTTCCCGTATTATTTTCCGTCTGCTGGTCACCCTTGGCTTCGGCCTTTGATGTGTCCACCCAGAGCACCGTCATCAGTGCGTACGCCACCAGCAAGGTGACGTCAGCGCCCTTTGACAGAAAGTTGGTAATGGCCGCCCAGGATGACGCTGCCGCTTTTATCGCCACTGACGGCCAATGGCGGGGTGCTCGTCTGGAATCCGCGCTGGATTATCTGCGCCGCACCCAGCCAAAACTTCATGCAAGCGACCTTGAACTGGCGCAAGCAATTCTCGTCCAATAATCATCTTTGTATTTTGGAGTTATTTCATGCGTAGCCCGCTGATCGCCGCCGCTCTCGGCCTGCTGTTGTTGGCCGATGTCGCCCACGCGCAAACCTTGAAGGCCACCAGTAACATCGTCGTGCGTGCCTCGGCCCGCACCATCGACTTCACCTCGGACACCACCACCTCCATACGCGACTCCAAAGTCGTGCGCGAAGCCCACGACGATGCCGCCAGTTTCGTCGCCACCAATGGCGAGATCCGTGGCGCCCAATTGGAAGCCGCCTTCGACACCCTGCGAACCCGCGTGCCGGAAGCTCGCGATGCCAGTGACCAGACGCTCGCCGAAGCCATCCTCGCTCTGTGAGGCGCCTGGTCGCCTGGCTATTGGCCGGGACTGTGCTGCTCTGTGCAGGCGCAGCCCAGGCCAGCCTGCAACTGCGGCTCAAGACCGATGGCTTGAGCCCGGCCGAACAGCAGGCCAGCCAGGCATTGCTTGATGAAGCGATGCGCGCTTTGCCGCCGCGCTTTGTCGAGCAACTGGACCGACGTATCGATGTCGGCTGGACCGACAAAATGCCTGAAAACGCCTATGGTCAGGCCTCACTGGTGTCTGAGCTTGATCTGAATCAGAACCTGCTCGCCAGCCTGACCGACGGCAGCGCCGCCACCCAAAAAACCAATCGCCCACACGGCACTGTGCGCCGCGAAATGCTCGCCACCGTGCTGCATGAGCTGACCCACATCTATGACCGTGCGCGACTGTGGTCCAAAGACGACCGCACGCTCATCCAACGCTGCAGCCGCCAAAACAACATCACCGGCCTGATCGGCCTGCCCGATCAATGCCGTGGCCAGAATGATCGCCGCTTTACCTTGAGTGACGACCCGCGCCTGCTGGACCTCGCCGGCTGGCCGCAATACGTGGGCCGTCGCGGCGAACGTGAACAACACAACCACCAGGTTGCCCGTAGCCCGGACATCTACGAAACCACCAGCCCGCTGGAGTTCGTGGCAGTCAACATGGAGTACTTCCTCCTCGACCCGAGCTACGCCTGCCGTCGCCCCGCGCTGTTTCGCTACTACAAGGAACACTTCGGCTGGGCGCCGCCCGAGCAAGACACCTGCGCCAAAACCTACGCATTTCTGAATGCAGGCAACGATTTCGCCAAGACGCCACTGGGTCAGATCGATCCGGAGCGCGTGTACGAAATCGACTACCTGCTGGCCGAAGCCAACCAGAACCTGGTCAGCCGCTGGGGCCATAGCATGTTGCGCCTGGTGATCTGCGCGCCCGGTCGCCCGCGCGGCCCGGATTGCCGCCTGGATCTGGACCAACACCTGGTCCTGTCCTACCGCGCCTTTGTCGGTGACGTACAGCTGTCGAGCTGGGATGGCCTGGTGGGCAAATACCCGTCACGCCTGTTCGTGCTGCCACTGGCCCAGGTCATCGACGAATACACCAAGACCGAGCTGCGCGGGCTGGCCTCCGTACCGCTGAAACTCACCCGCCAAGAGATCAACGACACCGTCGAGCATGCCGCCGAAATGCATTGGAGCTACGACGGTAACTACTTCTTCATCTCCAACAACTGCGCGGTCGAAAGCCTGAAACTCCTGCGCAGTGGCAGCGCCAACCCACAGCTGACCGGGCTCGACAACATCACCCCCAACGGTCTGCTGGAAGTGCTCAGTGCACGCGGCCTGGCCGACACCAGCGTCCTCGAGGATAAACGCGAGGCATTGCGCCGGGGTTATCACTTCGACTCGTTCCGCGAGCGTTACCAGGCGATGTTCGATGTCCTGCGCAAACACTTGCCGATCAAGCAGACCGAGGTCGAAGACTGGCTGTCGCTCAGCGCAGAAGAACGCCGCCAATGGTTCAGCCAGGCCGACCTGCGCACCAGCGCCGCGCTGTTGCTGCTGGAACAGGCCAGCTATCGCAAACAGCTGATGCTGGCCCAGGATGAAGTCAAACAACGCTACCTCGGTGCCCGCGAGCTGAAAAACGGCGGCATGGAAAAAGCCAACAACACACTGCAACAGATCCTCGCCAACAGCGGCTTCCTCAGCCGCCCGGCGGAACTACTGGGCAGTAGTGGCTACGGCCTGCCACAACCTTCGGAATCCAAACGCCTGGAATCGGAAAGCGCCGAGCGCCAGAAGCAGCTGCAATCGTTGACCGGCGATCTGGATAAAGAGGTGAGGGTGCTGCTCGAGCCTTCCCGCGCCGCCGAAATTGCTGCGTGTGAAGCCAATCTCAAACAGGTGGGCGAGCACCTGCGCGCGCTGCACAAAGCGGCGGGCGGCCTTGAGCTTCCATAATTCGCCCCACACAAGCTGACTTGCCCTACAGAAGAAACAGAAAAACCTCTCATCACCTGATTACACAGCGAAAGCTGGCTGAAAGCTTCCACGTCTAGGATCGCCCCCACTGTCGGCAACAGACCGGCTGTTAACAACAACAATGGTGATTCCCGATGTCCGCTCGTCCTTGCCCTTTCGCTCCAACTCCACCCGTACGCCACGTGCCTTTCGTACTGCGCTGACCCCAAACCGGTTCGCCATTCCCTAGCCGCGCTACGCCTGGAGTATTCCTATGCTGACTTTCCTTGGCTTTGCCATGGTCATCACGTTCATGTTCCTGATCATGACCAAGCGCCTTTCCGCGCTGATTGCCTTGATCATCGTGCCCATCCTGTTCGCCCTGTTTGGTGGCTTTGCACCCGAGATCGGGCCGATGATGCTTGCGGGCATCACCAAGCTTGCGCCGACCGGCGTGATGCTGATGTTCGCCATTCTCTACTTTGCCCTGATGATCGACTCCGGCCTGTTCGACCCGGCCGTGCGCAAGATCCTCAAGATGGTCAAGGGCGACCCGCTGAAAGTGTCGGTCGGTACCGCCGTGCTGGCGCTGGTGGTGTCCCTCGACGGTGACGGCGCGACTACCTACATGATCTGCGTCGCCGCCATGCTGCCGCTGTACCAGCGCATCGGCATGAGCCCACGGATCATGGCCGGCCTGATCATCCTCGCCGGTGGCGTGATGAACATGACGCCATGGGGCGGCCCGACCGCCCGCGCCGCCAGTGCGCTGCACGTAGACCCCTCGGATATTTTCGTACCGATGATCCCGGCCATGGCCGCCGGCGTAATAGCAATCCTGGCGATTGCTTACATGTACGGCAAACGCGAACGAGCGCGCTTGGGCGAACTGCACCTGCAGGGTGACGAGATCGACCACAGCGAGATCAGCGTGTCGCAGTTCCCGGATGCTCGCCGTCCGAAGCTGATCTGGTTCAACGGCGCCCTGACCTTTGCCCTGATGTGCACCCTGATCGCCGGCTTGTTGCCGCTGCCAGTGCTGTTCATGGTGGCGTTCAGCATCGCGATGATCGTCAACTACCCGTGCCTGCAACAACAGAAAGACCGCGTCGCTGCCCACGCAGGCAGCGTACTGGCGGTGGTGGGGCTGATCTTCGCCGCCGGTATTTTCACCGGCATCCTGTCGGGCACCGGCATGGTCGACGCCATGTCCAAAAGCCTGCTGGCGGTCATCCCTGAAGCCATGGGCCCTTACCTGGCGGTGATCACCGCGCTGGTGAGCATGCCGTTTACTTTCTTCATGTCCAACGACGCGTTTTACTACGGCGTACTGCCGGTACTCGCCGAAGCCGCCAGCCACTATGGCATCACCGCCGTGGAGATGGCCCGCGCGTCTATCGTCGGCCAACCCGTGCATTTGCTCAGCCCGCTGGTCCCTTCGACCTACCTGCTGGTAGCCCTGGCCGGTATCGAATTTGGCGATCACCAACGCTTTACCCTCAAGTGGGCAGTGCTGGTGTGCCTGTGCATAATGTTCGCCGCTTTGCTGATGGGGATTTTTCCGCTGTTCAGCACTCTATAATCGTACCCACTCACCCGCGCGGCGCTGCAGCTTGCGCGGTTTAACATTTGCTCAAAGGAATACACATGGAATGGCTGACCAATCCGGAAATCTGGATTGCCTTCTTCACCCTGACGGCCCTCGAGATCGTCCTGGGCATCGATAACATCATCATGATTTCGATCCTGGTCAGCCGCATGCCCAAGCATATGCAGGCGCGCACCCGGATCTTCGGCCTGGCCCTGGCCATGGTCACGCGAATCCTGTTGCTGCTGTCGATCACCTGGGTCATGCAATTGACCGCCGACCTGTTCGTGGTCTTCGGCCAAGGCATTTCCGGCCGCGACCTGATCCTGTTCTTCGGTGGCCTGTTCCTGCTGTGGAAAAGCTCCCAGGAGATGTACCACGCACTGGAAGGCGAAGACGAAACCCACGATGAGCCGAAAGGCGCCGGCGGCAAGTTCATCTACACCATCATTCAGATCGCCATCATCGACATCGTGTTCTCGCTGGACTCGGTGATCACTGCGGTCGGCATGGTTTCTCACGTGCCGGTGATGGTGGCGGCGATCGTGGTGGCCGTTCTGGTGATGATGCTGGCTGCCGGCACCATCAGCGAGTTCATCGACAAGCACCCGTCGCTGAAGATGCTCGCGCTGTCGTTCCTGCTGGTGGTGGGTACGGTGCTGATTGCCGAATCCTTCGACGTGCACGTGCCAAAAGGCTACGTCTACTTCGCCATGGCGTTCTCGCTGGCGGTGGAAGCGATCAATATCAAGATGCGCACCGCTATCGCGAAAAAGAAGAAACAGCAGGATCCAGTGAAACTGCGCAAGGACATTCCGGGTCAATAACACTGACCCGCTGCTGAAAAAGGGGCTTTCGAGCCCCTTTTTTTCATCTGCAAAAAACTGATTTCATGACAGTTTTATTTCAAACACGACTTTAGCTATGCGATGCTGGCGCGCAGCCCATTCGCCAACTACAGCTTAAGTACAAGACGTAGAGCGGCACGCGGCAATTCTTATTTGCTCTTTTTGAGCTAACCCACACGGGGGGCCGAGCATGCTGACCTTGCTCAATCTGCTTTCCGCCGTGACCCTGCTTATCTGGGGCACGCATATCGTCCGTACCGGCATCTTGCGGGTCTACGGCTCTAACTTGCGCCAAGTCATCGGGCAGAACATGTCCAAGCGCTGGCTGGCGTTTGTCGCCGGTATCCTGGTGACGGCCATGGTGCAAAGCAGTAACGCCACGGCAATGCTGGTGACATCCTTTGTCGGCCAGGGCCTGATGGGGCTCACGCCTGCCTTGGCGACCATGCTCGGTGCCGACGTCGGTACAGCGTTGATGGCGCGCGTGCTGACCTTTGACTTGTCCTGGCTGTCGCCGCTGCTGATTTTTCTCGGGGTGATTTTCTTCCTGTCGCGCAAACAGACGCGAGCAGGGCAGATGGGCCGCGTCGGCATCGGCCTGGGCTTGATCATTCTGGCACTGCAACTGATTGTCGAAGCCGCCGGGCCCATTACCCACGCCCAAGGCGTCAAAGTGCTGTTTGCCTCGCTGACCGGCGACATCCTGCTGGATGCCTTGGTCGGTGCATTGTTCGCGATGATTTCCTACTCCAGCCTGGCTGCCGTACTGCTCACGGCAACCCTGGCCGGGGCGGGCGTGATCGGCCTGCACGTGGCCATCGGCCTGGTGATCGGCGCCAACATCGGCAGTGGCGTGCTGGCGTTTCTTAGCACCAGCATGCAGAACGCGGCCGGTCGGCAAGTGGCACTGGGCAGCCTGCTGTACAAACTGATCGGCTTGCTGCTGATCATCCCGGTGCTCGACCCGCTCGTAGGCTGGATGGACGGCCTGGACTACAGCGCCCAAGGCATGGTCATTACCTTCCACCTGCTCTACAACGTCAGCCGCTGCCTCATCCTGCTGCCGACGATCGGCCCAATGGCGCGCCTGTGCGCTTGGTTGCTGCCGGAACAGGCCGAGACCAACGGCAAAGCCAAACCGCGCCACCTCGACCTTGCCGCGCTCGACACCCCAAGCCTGGCATTGGCCAACGCCGCGCGCGAAACCCTGCGCCTGGGCGACCTGATCGACAACATGCTCACCGCAATGCTCGAAGTGTTGCGCGGCAAGCAAACCGCCATCACTCAGGAAATGCGCAGCCTCAGTGACGACGTTGAAGCCCTGTACAGCGCGATCAAGCTTTACCTGGCGCAAATGCCGCGTGAAGACCTCAGCGAACAGGACAGCCGTCGTTGGGCCGAGATCATCGAGCTGTCGATCAACCTGAAACTGGCTGGCGACCTGATCGAGCGCATGCTGCGCAAAGTTCAGCAGCAGAAAACCTCGCAACGTCGGCAGTTCTCCGAAGTAGGTCTGGAGGAGCTGGCCGGCCTGCACACCCAGCTGATTGCCAACCTGCGTCTGGGCCTGTCGGTGTTCCTCAGTGCCGACCCGGAAAGCGCCCGCCAACTGCTGCGCGAGAAGCGCCGCTTCCGCGCTCAGGAACGCCGCCTGGCCCACGCCCACGTCAGCCGTCTGCAACGCAAGATCGTACAGAGCCTGGAAACCAGTTCCCTGCACCTGGAGCTGATTGCCGACATGAAACGCCTCAACTCGCTGTTCTGCAGCAGCGCCTACGTCGTGCTCGAAACGTCCGACACCGGCGCGCTCTCGGCCGAAGATATCGCCGACATCACCCATTCACCCTGAACGTACGACGGTGAGTGAAGTCAGTTAACAGTGGACCTCACTCGCCAGGAAGCTGTTATGCGTCGCCTGTTATTCGCCTGCCTGCTCATGGGCTCGGCACATACCTTTGCCTTTGACCGCCTGCAAGTCGAGGGCTACACCTTGCCCAACGGCCTGCAGCTGCTGCTCAAACCGGGCACCGAGCGCGGGCACGTGGCTATCCGCCTGGTGGTAGGCGTAGGCCTGGATGACTTCCCTTGTGAAGAAAAAGAGCTGCCGCACCTGCTCGAACACTTGTTGTTCAGTGGCATCGACGGCGGCGGCGAAGGCGACCTCGAAGAACGCATGCAGGCCTTGGGCGGCGACTGGAACGCCTACACCAGTAACGCCGACACCACTTTCGTGATTGAAGCGCCCGCGCAAAACCAGCGCAAAGTGCTGGATTTGCTGTTGGCCATCATCACTCGCACAGAATTGACCGACGCCAACATCTCTGCGGCCAAGCGCGTGGTCGAACGCGAAGACGGCGGGCATTACTCGCACCTGCAACGCCTGCTCGACCGCCAGGACCTTGGCCACACCGCCAGCAACCAATTGGCCGTTGAGCTGGGGCTCAAGTGCGCTGAGCGCGCCGAGGTCGACCACTTGACCCGCGATCAATTGCAAGCGCTGCGCAAAAACTGGTACGCGCCCAACAACATGACCCTGATCATCGTCGGCGACCTCGACAAGCTGCTGCCAGCCTATCTGGAACGTACTTACGGCCAACTTGACCCCATCGAGCCGAGCGAGCATTTGCCGCTTCCGGAAATTCAACACGCCGCCGCCAACCATCGCGACCTGATACACGGCTGGATCGGTGACAGCGCCAAACTGCACTGGCTGTTCCCGGAACCGGTACTCGACGACCAGCATGATGAAACCTACGACCTGCTCAAGGACTACCTCGACTGGGCGCTGTACCGCGAACTGCGCCTCAAGCACGGTTTGTCCTACGGCCCGTGGAGCGAGCGTGAAGTGCTCGGCGGCGTCGGTTTCCTGAGCCTGAATGCCGACCTTGAGCGTGAAAACCTGCCGCAGGCCGAACAGGTGCTGCAAGCGCTCAAGGCGCAACTGCTCAAGGACGGCCTCGACGCGGCCACCTTCGCCCGCCTGCAGCAAGCTGCTATCGCGCGCCAGGCGTGGGCCGTGCAGGGCAACAGTGCGCTGGCCGATTACTACTGGAGTGCATCCGGCGACTACGCCGACGGCCACTTCAGCGACCCGGTTAAACGCATCAAGGCCGTCAACCTGAAACAGGCCAACCAGGCCATGCGCCAAGTGTTTGACCAGGCGGGCTATTGGCGTATCGAAAAACCGCTGTTGAGCTACGACAGCCTGACCTGGATCGGCGCGGGCGTGCTCGGGCTGATCGCCATTGTGTTGGGCGGCCTGCGGCTTTATCGCAAACGGATCGCGTAATGAGGCACCGAACACAGGACTAAGACGTTATTCTGTCCGGGTTTTTTCCTACACACATTGTGGATCGCTCATGCCAAAGCTGCCGCCCCTTATCCAGCGCATTCTCGTCCTGATCAAGCGCTACCCTGGGGTCATCGCACTCGGCGGCTTTATCTCGGGTGTGTGCAGCTTCATGCTGGTGGATCGCCAGCAGGGCATGGCCAGCTGGATCGCCGTGATCATGCTGGTGAGCTGGCTGTGGCTGATGCTGGAAAACAGCTTCACCCAGCTGTTCGCCAAGGTCTTCAAACGCGAAATCCCCGAACCCCTGCTGCGCTACGCCACCCAGATGATCCACCAGGAAAGTCTGTTTTTTGTGTTGCCTTTCTTTTTCGTCACCACCACCTGGAACAGCGGCCAGTCGGTTTTCACCGGCCTGCTCGGCGCGGCGGCACTGGTGTCGATCACCGACCCGCTGTACTACAAGTGGCTGGCGCCGAAACGCTCACTGTTCCTGGCGCTGCACACACTGACCTTGTTCGCCGCGCTGCTCACCGCGCTGCCGATCATCCTGCACCTGACCACCGCCGAAAGTTACAAATTGGCGCTGGGTGTGGCCATGGCGCTGTCGATCCCGAGCCTGGCGGTCAGCTTGCCGCTGCGCAGCTTCAAAGGTTGGGCGATGCTGCTGGGGGTGACGGCCGCCATTGGCTGCGCCGGCTGGTTCCTGCGCACGTGGGTGCCGCCGGCCACGCTGTGGATGACCGAAGTGGCGATCAGCACCCAACTGCAGGACCGTACGCCCGGTGACGACCTCAAGGAAGTCACCGCCGCCCAACTGCGCAGTGGCGGGCTGTACGCCTACACCGCGATCAACGCGCCGCGCGGGCTGGATGAGCGGATTTACCATGTGTGGAAATTCAACGGCAAAGAGGTCGACCGCATTGCCCTGGATATCCACGGCGGGCGCGACGAAGGCTACCGCGCCTGGACGCACAAGCAGAACTTCCCCGCCGACGCGGTAGGCCGCTGGCAAGTGCGGGTGCTGACGGAGGACGGCCAGGTCATTGGCGTGCTGCGATTCAAAGTCACTGACACAGTACAAACGGACACGCCAAAGTAGGCCGTATCGTGCTATTACGTAGGAATTCTGGATAGCCAAACAAGCTCGGAGCTTATGACCACCAGTACCACGGCGGGCGCCGCCCATCTCGACACGACTACCGCTCCTCCGTTACTCAGGATTACGGGGGACTGGACGCTTGCCCACTATGCAAACCTCAAGAAGCTGTCGGACACACTCGACGGCCAATACGACGCCGGCGCACGCATCGACCTCAATGGATTGGGCGCCCTGGATACCGCGGGCGCGTCGCTGCTGGTAGAGCTGCTGGGGCCGCACCGTATCGAGCAATCGGCCGAACAGACCGATTGCAGCCTGTCCGCCGCCGACCGCGCGCTGCTGAAAACCGTCTACCGCTCGCTGAATGATTTTTGTGTGCCGGACAAAGCCCCGGAAGAGGCCGCCGGCATCCAGGTGCTGGCGCGCATCGGCCGCGCGGTGGACACCGTGTGGCAAGACAGCAAGAAGCTGCTCGGCTTTATCGGCCTGATCCTGGAAACCTTTGCCCGCGGCATCTTGCGCCCCAAGCGCTGGCGCATTACGCCCATGGTTGCGCATATCGAACAGACCGGCCTCGACGCCGCCCCCATCGTGGCCTTGCTGACCTTCCTGGTCGGCGCAGTGGTGGCATTTCTCGGCGCTACGGTGCTCAAGAGTTTCGGCGCGACCATTTTTACCGTGGACTTGGTGGCGTTCTCTTTCCTGCGTGAATTTGGCGTGCTGCTCACTGCGATCCTGATCGCCGGCCGCACCGCCAGCGCCTTCACCGCGCAAATCGGCTCGATGAAGGCCAACGAAGAAATCGACGCCATCCGCACCCTGGGCCTGGACCCGATGGAGCTGCTGGTGCTGCCGCGCGTGATGGCGCTGCTGGTGTCGCTGCCGATGCTGACCTTTCTGGCGATGCTCTCCGGGATCGTCGGCGGCGGCGTGGTGTGTGCGGTGGCACTGGATATTTCACCGGCGATGTTTCTCTCGCTGCTGCAATCGGACATCGGTGTACAACATTTTCTGGTGGGCATGGTGAAAGCGCCGATCTTTGCCTTCCTGATCGCCGCGATTGGCTGTCTCGAAGGCTTCAAGGTCAGCGGCAGCGCCGAATCGGTCGGCGCCCACACCACCTCCAGCGTGGTGCAATCGATTTTTGTGGTGATCGTGCTGGACGCAGTTGCTGCGCTGTTCTTTATGGAGATGGGCTGGTGAGTCGTCTACACCGTGCGCCCACCGAGGCGGTGATCGAAGTGCGCGGCCTGTGCAACCGCTTTGGCAGCCAAAGCGTGCACGAGTACCTCAATCTGGATTTGTACAAGGGCGAGATCCTCGCGGTGGTGGGCGGTTCCGGCAGCGGCAAGTCGGTGTTGCTGCGCAGCATCGTCGGCCTGCGCCGCCCCAGCGAAGGCGAGGTGCGGGTGTTCGGCAAGAACCTGCCGAGCCTGCCGGAACAGCAACGCTCACTGGTGGAGCGACGCTTTGGCGTGCTGTTTCAGAAGGGCGCGCTGTTTTCCTCGCTGACCGTCACCGAAAACGTCGCCCTGCCGCTGATCGAGCACGCGGGCCTCAGCCGCGCCGACGCCGAGCACCTGGCCGCGGTCAAGCTTGCCCTGGCGGGGTTGCCGCTGTCGGCGGCCGACAAGTACCCGGCGTCACTCTCCGGCGGCATGATCAAGCGTGCGGCTCTGGCCCGAGCCTTGGCGCTGGACCCGGACATCCTGTTTCTCGACGAACCCACCGCCGGCCTCGACCCGATTGGCGCGGCGCAATTCGACCAACTGATCCTGACCTTGCGCGACGCGTTGGGCCTGAGCGTGTTCCTGGTCACCCACGACCTCGACACGCTGTACACCATCACCGACCGTGTGGCGGTGCTGGCACAGAAAAAAGTGCTGGTGGCCGATGCCATTGATGTCGTCTCGGAAACGAACGACCCCTGGATTCACGAATATTTCCACGGCCCCCGCGGCCGCGCGGCATTGGATGCCGCTCAATCGCTCAACGAGGTATGACATGGAAACCCGAGCCCATCATGTGATGATCGGTCTGTTCAGCGTAATCGTGGTGGTCGGCGCGATGCTGTTTGGCCTGTGGCTGGCCAAGTCCAGCGTCGACAGTGCCTTCCAGGATTATGAAGTGGTGTTCAACGAGGCGGTCAGCGGCCTGTCGCAAGGCAGCTCGGTGCAGTACAGCGGGATCAAGGTGGGCGACGTCACCAGCCTGCGCCTGGACCCCAACGACCCGCGCCGCGTACTGGCACGTATCCGCCTGGCCGGGCAGACGCCGATCAAGGAAGACACACAGGCCAAGCTGGCCCTGACCGGCATCACCGGCACCTCGATCATCCAGCTCAGCGGTGGCACACCGCAAAGCCCGGAACTCAAGGGCAAGGACGGCAACCTGCCGGAAATCATCGCCTCGCCATCGCCGATCGCGCGCCTGCTCAATAACAGCAACGACCTGATGACCAGCATCAACTTGCTGCTGCACAACGCCAACCACATGTTCTCCCGGGAGAACGTCGAGCGCCTGAGCAACACCCTGGACAACCTGCAACAAACCACTGGCGCCATCGCCGAGCAACGCGGTGACATCAAGGTGGTGATGCAGCAACTGATGCAGGTGAGCAAACAGGCGACGGCCGCCCTGGAGCAAACCACCGTGCTGATGCGCAACGCCAACGGCCTGCTGAACGATCAAGGCAAGCAAGCCTTCGGCAGCGCCGAGCAGGCAATGAGATCGCTCGAACAAAGCACCGCAACCATCAACACCTTGCTGACCAATAACAAGGACTCGGTGAACAGCGGCATGCAAGGCCTCAATGAACTGGCGCCGGCCGTGCGCGAACTGCGCGAAACCCTGGGCTCGCTGCGCGCCATCTCCCGCCGCCTGGAAGCCAACCCCAGCGGCTACCTGCTGGGCAGCGACAAGAATAAGGAGTTCACGCCATGAAGCGCGCTTATCAACTGATCGCCCCTGTGGCCCTGGTGCTGGTCAGCGCCTGCTCGATCCTGCCCAAGCCCGACCCTTCGGACGTGTACCGCCTGGCTTCGGCCCAGACGACCACCCAAGGCGCGCCGGTGAGCTGGTCGCTGCGCGTGAGCAAGCCGCAGAGCAGCGAGTTTCTCGACAGCCCGCGCATTGCCGTGGTGCCCAACGGTGACCTGATCAGCAGCTATGCGAACTCACGCTGGAGCGACCCGACGCCCGTGTTGCTGCGCAACCGGTTCATGGACGGTTTCCAGCGCGATGGACGGGTGACGCTGTTGAGTACCGACGAGACCAACTTGCAGGCCGATTACGAGCTGGGCGGGCAATTGCAGGCGTTTCAGAGCGAGTACCACGGCAGTGCTGTAGAGGTAGTCGTCCGCCTGGACGCAAGGCTGGTGCGGGGCAGTGATCAGCGCATTATTGCCAGCCGGCGGTTTGAGGTGAAGCAGCCGGTGGGTGCCACCCAGGTGCCGGCGGTGGTGGCCGCGTTTGGGCGGGCGGGGGATCAGTTGAATAAGCAGGTGGTGGATTGGGTGGTGGCGCAGGGCAATGCGGCACCGAAAGGCTAAGGGCCTCATCGCAGGCAAGCCAGCTCCCACATTTTTGAATGTATTTACACATCAACATGTGGGAGCTGGCTTGCCTGCGATAGCCATTTAAGCCTTAACCGAAGAACCAGTAGCACACCGAAATCGCCGCCACGACACCGGCAAACTCCGCCAGCAACGCACACCCCACCGCATGCCGCGCCCGCTGGATCCCCACCGAGCCGAAGTACACCGCCAACACGTAGAAGGTGGTTTCCGTACTGCCCTGAATCGTCGCTGCCACCAACGCCGGGAAGCTGTCCACACCCTTGGTTTGCATGGTCTCGATCAGCAGCGCCCGCGCGGCACTGCCGGAGAAGGGCTTGACCATGGCGGTCGGCAACGCGTCGACAAAACGCGTGTCCAAACCCGTCCAGGCCACCAGGTGGCGAATGCCTTCAAGGCCAAAGTCCAAGGCTCCCGAGGCGCGTAACACGCCCACCGCGCACAGCATCGCCACCAGATACGGCAGCAGGTTCTTGGCAACGTCGAAACCCTCTTTGGCGCCTTCGACGAACGCCTCGTACACCTTGACCTTGCGCAGCGCACCGATCAGCAAAAACAGCATGATCAACCCGAACAGCGTCAGGTTGCCAAGGATCGATGACAAACCGGCCAGCGCCGTGGCGGACAAGGTCGCCAGCAACGCCATAAAGCCACCGAGGATCAATGCGCCGGGAATCAGGTAGGCCAGCACCACCGGATCCCACAGCCGCAGGCGCTGCATCACCGCCACCGACAATAGGCCGACCAGGGTCGAGGCACTGGTTGCCAGCAGGATCGGCAGAAACACCAGCGTCGGGTCCGCTGCGCCTTGCTGGGCGCGGTACATGAAGATGGTCACCGGTAACAGCGTCAGCGACGACGCGTTAAGCACCAGGAACAGAATCTGCGCGTTACTGGCGGTGTTGGGGATCGGGTTGAGTTCCTGCAGCGCCTTCATGGCTTTCAGGCCAATCGGGGTGGCGGCGTTGTCCAGCCCAAGGCCATTGGCGGCGAAGTTGAGGGTGATCAAGCCGATAGCGGGGTGGCCGGCCGGCACTTCCGGCATCAGGCGGCGAAACAGCGGGCCAAGGGCCTTGGCCAACCAGTCGACGATCCCGGCTTTTTCGGCGATGCGCAAAAAGCCCAGCCATAAGGTCAGGGTGCCGAACAGCAGCACCATGACTTCCACCGACAATTTGGCCATGGCGAAAATACTTTCCACCATCGCCGCAAAAATCCCGGCATTACCGCCAATCAGCCATTGCGCCAGTGCTGACACCATTGCCACGACAAAGAAGCCAAGCCACAGGCCATTGAGCATCTGTTGAATCCCCCGAAAGATGGGGCGAATGATAGCGGGGCTGGCAGAAACGACAAACCCCGGAATTTTCCGGGGTTTGTGTTCACGCCGCGGGCTATCAGCCGCGAGTGGCTTGGGCGGTTGGCGAGGCCTGTTTGCTGCGCCAGTGCGGCAGGGAGTTCCAGTAGCGCTCGCCTTTGGCGTCGTCGTACATGCCTTCCCAACGGGAGATGACCAACACGGCCAAGGCGTTGCCGATCACGTTGAGTGCGGTACGCGCCATGTCCATCACACGGTCGACACCGGCGATGAACGCCAGGCCTTCCAGCGGAATGCCCACGCTGCCCAGGGTAGCCAGCAATACGACGAAGGACACACCCGGTACGCCGGCGATGCCTTTGGAGGTCACCATCAGGGTCAGCACCAGCATCAGCTGCTGGCCGATCGACAGGTCAATGCCGTACAGCTGGGCGATGAAGATCGCCGCGATGCTCTGATACAGGGTCGAACCGTCGAGGTTGAACGAGTAGCCGGTCGGTACCACGAAGCTGCAGATGGCCTTCGGCGCGCCGTAGGCTTCCATCTTCTCGATGACGCGCGGCAGCACGGTTTCGGAACTGGCGGTGGAGTAGGCCAGCACCAGCTCATCCTTGAAGATGCGCATCAGCTTGATCACCGAGAAGCCGAACAGGCGAGCGATCAGGCCCAGCACCACGAAGGCGAAGAACAGAATGGCGACATAAACCAGAATCACCAGCTTGGCCAGCGGCAGCAGCGAGGCGAAGCCGAAGTTGGCGACGGTCACCGCGATCAACGCGAATACGCCGATCGGGGCGTACTTCATGATCATGTGGGTGACTTTGAACATGCTCTCGGAAACGCCCTGGAACATAGTGACCAGAGGCTCACGCAGTTCCGGCTTGAGGCTCGAGAGGCCGAGGCCGAACAGCACCGAGAAGAAGATGATCGGCAGCATGTCGCCACGGGCGACGGCGGCGAAGATGTTCGAGGGAATCAGGTTGAGGATGGTCTCGATGAACGCATGCTCATGCTGCACTTCGGCAGCGGTGGCGGTGTACTTGGAGATATCGACGGTACCCAGGGTACTCATGTCGATGCCAGCGCCTGGGTGGAACAGGTTGGCCAGCAACAGACCGACCACAATGGCGATGGTGGTGACCACTTCGAAGTAAAGGATGGTTTTGACGCCGATGCGACCGAGCTTCTTCGCGTCACCCACGCCGGCGATGCCAACGATCAGCGAGGAAATCACAATCGGGATCACGATCATCTTGATCAGGCGGATAAAGATATCGCCCGCCGGCTGCAACACATTGCTGATCCACCAGGCTTTTTCAGCACTGAAATGGTTGAGCACTGCACCGATTGCGATCCCCAGCACCAAACCGATGAGGATCTGCCAGGCGAGGCTTAGCTTTGCCTTCTTCATGTCATTACCCTTACTTCAAGTGGACTTAAGGCACATGCGCCATCTGGAACGCTCGGAAGCGAAAAAGTGTGTGCATCTGCCTCCGTAGAAGGTCACCGCAGCGTGGCCGAAATGGCTTACTGGCAGGCGAAAAAAGGCGCAACTATTCCCATGCAAGGGGGCGACGTCTAATGCCGTAAACGCCTACCCTATGCCGAATCGGCATGGCTTTTTTTGAAAATAGTTTTCTGAACGGTCAGTTCGATTCCGCCATTCCGTCCGGTGAATATGCCGTGAACCGGCCACGAGCGGCTCGCTCAGAGAGGTTGGACGTCTGTGAGTCATCGGCAAAAATGCCTGGAATTAGATGGGGTTGGCGCGCGAAGAGTCCTATAGCGCGAGCATAATTTTCTAGATAGAAGGTCGCACCGACACACCAAGTAACGGTTGGGAGGAAGCGAGATAGAAAATAGCGACTATGGGCGACATACAAGAGGATTAATGCGCGATAAGCCCGCCGCAAGTTCAGCAAGCTTGAGGACTTGTGAACTTGCGTCGCAGCTTTTCGCCTGACCCGGCCCTTGCGCAGGCACTCCCTGTACCCGTAGGTCACGCCGATCCGAATCGATCAGAGCAACCCGGCCCCCTGGTCATGCACCACCCTTGGCGAGTGGTGCAGACAGAAAGAAGCAAAGGGCTTCTTTCTATGGACGCCGGCTCCGTTGACGACAGAGGCGTCAGACGGAACCTAGTACCAATTCGGGTCTTTCTTAAGCTGTTCCATCAGCAGTTGTTTCATGCCTTCGTTCGGCTTACCGATAAAACGGTAATCGGCATGCCGCGTCGGGGATTTGTCTGCCGGCAAACCGGCCGGGACTTCCACCAACATGGCATAGGCGTCTTCCTTGTCGTAGCTGAAGGCGACGATCAGGCGCTTGTTCAGGCAGGTGTCTGCAGTCTCGCAGAGTGGCCCGACCAGGTACTTATCGCCATCTTCTTCCACGGCATTCATTTGTTCGGCCGTACCGGACAGGTTCATCACCCATTCCGGCAGGCGTTGTTCTTTCTTCACCACGCTTTGCCAGGTTTCGCGGTACTGCTTGTCCGCACTGAGCAATTCGTTAGCCCGGGATTGACCGTCATTGGCGGCCATCGCCAAGCCGCTACCGCCCAGAATCAGGGCGGCAGCACAGGCTTTGATAAACAAAGTGGTCATATTCAGCCTCGGCCGCGACGACCAAAGAAGAACGAAGCGATGAACATCACCAGGAAGACCACAAACAGAATTTTTGCGATACCCGTGGCGGTGCCCGCGATACCACCGAAGCCCAGGACTGCAGCCACAATGGCGATGATCAGAAATGTGATTGCCCAACTCAACATGGTGATTCTCCTTACGCTTTTATAGGGGTAACAGCGGTAGTGCCGTGCAGCCGCTCAACACAAGCGGCCTTTTGTTGCCTAGAACACCCAACGTTCTTGAGCAGGCAACTCGCCAAGAGTCGAATCCTGGTCTGCCACTCTCAATTGCGGGGCGGTAACGTCGGCAGCCACGCTGCTGACGGAACTGAAATGGTGCTGGGTCATCACCGGACGTTCGAATTGCAGGGTTTGCTGCTGACTCTGCTGCCAATGCTGGAATTGCTGGCCCGCAATCAACGTGACCATCAAGGCCAGGCTGGCAAACAGACCTTGCTGCAAGCGCAGTGGCGATACACGCAATTGGCTGAGGCTTTGGCGAGTCATGCTGCATTTCTCCCGCATTCTGATTATTCGGTCATGACACTGTTGAGAGGGATATTGCAGGGCGCGTGCCAGTTTTTTTACAAAATAAAACTCAATAAAATCAATGATTTAATAATACATCTCGGATCGATAGCCCAGCATCCTGCACGATGCCCCTATCCAGGCCGTGCGAAATGCACGATGGTCAGTGGTCGGGTCAGGGGATCGAAAAGAGAAATAGCATTGCCGAAGTGGCTACGAGGCATGAAAAGGCCAGCAAATCGCGCGTTTGTAGGCAGTTGTGCAGATACCTGCGCGAAGACGGCTTTTATCGATCAGAATAAACCATGCAACTTGCCCGATTATTCCGGGACTAAACACCATCATTCATAGTTAAGGGGAGCGCGGGACAGATGGAATCAGCCAAGGAACTTCAAGGCCGCATTCTTTTAGTGGATGACGAATCCGCGATCCTTCGCACCTTCCGTTACTGCCTGGAAGATGAAGGCTACACCGTAGCCACCGCCAACAGCGCCGCGCAGGCGGATGCGCTGATGCAGCGCCAGGTGTTCGACCTGTGCTTCTTGGACCTGCGCCTGGGCGAGGACAATGGTCTGGACGTGTTGGCGCAGATGCGCATCCAGGCGCCATGGATGCGCGTGGTGATTGTGACCGCACACTCTGCCGTGGATACCGCAGTCGACGCGATCCAGGCTGGCGCCGCCGACTACCTGGTGAAGCCATGCAGCCCAGACCAACTGCGCCTCGCTACCGCTAAGCAATTGGAAGTGCGCCAACTCTCCGCTCGCCTCGAAGCCCTGGAAGGCGAAGTTCGCCAGCCCAAGGACGGCCTCGACTCCCACAGCCCGGCCATGATGGTAGTGCTGGAAACCGCGCGCCAAGTCGCGGGCACCGACGCCAACGTCTTGATCCTCGGCGAGTCAGGCACGGGCAAGGGTGAATTGGCGCGCGCCATTCACGGCTGGAGCAAGCGCTCGAAGAAGTCCTGCGTGACCATCAACTGCCCGTCACTGACGGCAGAGCTGATGGAAAGCGAACTGTTCGGTCACAGTCGCGGCGCCTTTACCGGCGCCAGCGAAAGCACCTTGGGCCGAGTCAACCAAGCGGATGGCGGCACGCTGTTTCTCGACGAGATCGGCGATTTTCCCCTCACCTTGCAACCAAAATTACTGCGTTTCATTCAGGACAAGGAATATGAACGCGTGGGCGACCCGGTCACCCGACGCGCTGATGTACGCATTCTCGCGGCGACCAACCTGAACCTGGAAGACATGGTGCGCGAAGGCCGCTTCCGTGAAGACTTGCTCTACCGCCTGAATGTCATCACCTTGCACTTGCCACCGTTGCGTGAGCGCAGTGAAGACATTCTGACCTTGGCCGACCGCTTCCTGGCGCGCTTCGTCAAGGAATATGCCCGACCGGCACGCGGCTTCAGCGATGAAGCGCGCGAAGCACTGCTCAATTACCGCTGGCCGGGGAATATCCGAGAACTGCGAAACGTTGTGGAGCGAGCCAGCATCATCTGCCCCCAGGAAAAGGTTGAAATCAGCCACCTCGGGATGGCCGAGCAGCCCACCAACAATGCGCCGCGCATTGGTGCGGCGCTGAGCCTGGATGAGTTGGAGAAAGCCCACATCGGCGCGGTACTCGCCACCAGTGACACGCTGGACCAGGCGGCCCGCACTCTCGGTATCGACGCGTCGACCCTGTACCGCAAACGTAAACAGTACAACCTGTGAGCTGTACCCTATGAAGCTAGCGATGAAACTGCGCACTCGTTTGTTCCTGAGTATCTCAGCGCTGATCACCGTCGCCCTGCTGGGACTGGTTCTGGGACTGGTCAGTGTCATGCAAATGGCCAAGAGCCAGGAGTCGCTGATCCGCAGCAACTTCATCACGCTGGACCTTGGCCTCAAGCTGCGTCAGACCTTGGGCGACCAGTTGATCCTGATGCTGCAGGAGCAACCGGACCCCGAGGTACTGAAAACCTCAAAAGAGCAGTATTTCGCCTTGCTGGATGAGGGCATCGCCCATGAACAGCAAGACGGCAAGCTCAGCGGGTTCAGCCAGGCACGCGTTGACTACCTGAACTTCCTCAAGGCATTTGATGAAGCCCAGCAAAGCTCAGTGGCAAATAGCAAAAACCCGAAGCTGACCGAAACCTTTAACGCCTTGCGTAATGGCCTGATCGCCGAGCACAAGCACGCGCTGGATAATATCAACGAGAGTGAACACAAATCCCGCGACCGGGCGCTGTTGATTGCCGGTCTTCTGGGCCTGGTCGGGCTGGCAGTGTTGATCATCGGCTTCATCACGGCACACGGTATCGCCCGACGCTTTGGTGGCCCCATCGAAGCCTTGGCCAAAGCCGCCGACAAGATCGGGCAGGGTGATTTCGAAGTGACGCTGCCCATCTCGTCGGCCGCGGAAATGAACCAGCTGACCCGCCGCTTCGGCATCATGGCCGAAGCGTTGCGCCAGCATCAGGCAACCAATGTCGACGAATTGCTGGCCGGCCAGCAGCGTCTGCAAGCGGTGCTCGACAGCATCGACGATGGCCTGCTGATGATCGACCGCCAAGGTCGCCTCGAACACCTCAACCCTGTGGCACAGCGCCAGCTGGGCTGGGACGAGGCACGCTTGGGGCAGGGCTTGGGCGAAGCATTGGGTCGCCCGGAAATGGATGAGCAACTGCAACTGGTGCTGCGCGGCGGCAACCTGGAGCGGGCACCTGAAGATCTGGAAGTGGAGGTCGAGGGCGAATTGCGCCTGCTGACCTACAGCCTGACGCCAGTCAGTCATACCCAAGGGCATATTCTTGGGGCGGTGATGGTGCTGCACGACGTGACCGAGCAGCGCGCTTTCGAGCGCGTGCGGAGCGAATTCGTCTTGCGGGCCTCCCACGAACTGCGCACGCCCGTCACCGGCATGCACATGGCCTTCGGGCTGTTTCGCGAGCGTGCGAAGTTTCCCGCAGAATCCCGTGAAGCGGACCTGCTGGATACGGTTAATGAAGAAATGCAGCGCTTGATGCAGTTGATCAACGACTTGCTCAACTTCTCGCGCTACCAGAACGGCCTGCAAAAACTCACGCTAGGACCGTGCGATGTCACCGACCTGCTGGAACACGCACGGGCACGCTTTACTGAGCTGGCAAATGCTCAGCACGTCGAATTGCTGGTCGAAGCCCAATCCGGGTTGCCCAGGCTGTACGCAGACCAGGCCCAGCTTGAGCGCGTACTCGACAACCTTTTAGGCAACGCATTGCGCCATACCGCCGATGGCGGGCAAATTCGCCTGCAGGCGCGTCGGCATGGCGAGCGGGTGATTATCAGCGTCGAGGATAACGGCGAAGGTATCGCCTATGGTCAGCAGGGACGCATCTTCGAACCGTTCGTGCAGGTTGGACGCAAGAAAGGCGGCGCCGGCCTGGGGCTGGCGCTGTGCAAGGAAATCGTGCAACTGCACGGCGGGCGCATGGGCGTCTACTCGAGGCCGGGGCAGGGCACGCAGTTCTACATGGCGCTGCCGCTTTAGCGCCTAACTCCGGTTCAATGCGCGCAGGATCGCGGCGCTTTCGGCATCCGGCGTGCCATCAAACAGCGATGGCCGGAAATGCATCTGGAACGCCGCGATCACGTGCCGCGTGGCAACATCCAGCTCGCCGGTCTGTGGTGTCTGATAGCCCAACCGTGCCAACTCTTCCTGGAACCAGGTGATGCTCGGCAGATTAGCGGCGTACTGCATCTGGAATCGAGCGACGGCCTGCGCATTCGGCCAGGCTCCCAGCCCTTCAGCCGCCAAGCGCTTCCACGGGAACAACGGGCCCGGATCGAGCTTGCGCAACGGCGCGATATCGCTATGGCCAATGATGTTCTTGGGATCGATGCCATTGCGCTTGCTGATGTCCTTGAGCAACACCACCAACGACTGCACCTGCGCCTCGGAATACGGGTACCAGACGCGGCCAGTCGGCGTGTCGCGATAACCTGGGTTGACGATTTCGATACCAATGGAGCTGGAGTTGAGCCAGGTGCGGCCCATCCACTCGCTTTCCCCGGCGTGCCAGGCACGCTGGCTCTCATCCACCAGCTTATAGATGGTGCCTGAAGCATCATCGCCGATCAGGTAATGACTGCTGACCTGGCCATGCGTCAATAGCGCCAGGGAGCGTTCAAGGTTGGTGGAGGTGTAATGGACGACAACGAATTGCACACGATTGTCGTGATTGAGCGAAGGATGGTTGGTGTTCAGGCGAGGGCCGCTCGCGCAGCCGGCGAGCAGGAGCAGTACGAAGGCGAAGTAAAAGGATTTCATGGCAGAAGACATTACGCTGAAGACGATAATGCAACAGTGTAACGTACGGATTGTGCTTGAGCGGTCAAATTACAAAATGGAACATCTTTTACGCCGCCTGCACCTGATTACGTCCCGCCGCCTTCGCTCGATAAAGTGCTTCGTCGGCACGCTTTAGCGCCAAGTCACTGCGCTCACCCGGCTGGAACTGCGCCACTCCCATGGACACCGTAATCGTCACCGGCTCGCCCTTGAAATGGAAAGGGCACGCTTCGATGGCCGCGCGCAGCACCTCGCCCACGCCCAACGCATCCACCAAGGCGGAGTCAGGCATCAGCAACACAAACTCTTCACCGCCAAACCGCGCAATAAAGTCAGTCGGGCGCAGGTACTTGCGCAGCACATTGGCGATGATCTTCAACACTTTGTCGCCCGCCAAGTGCCCATAGCCGTCGTTGACGCGCTTGAAGTGATCAAGGTCCAGCATGGCCAGCGACAGGCCGTTGCCGCGCTGGTGCCAGGCGTTGACTTCGTGGTCCAGACGTTCGCTCCAGGCCGCCCGGTTGGGCAGGCCGGTGAGCGGATCGATCAACGCCTTCTGGCGCTGGACCTCCAGATGCTCGCGATACCCCTGGGCTTCCTGTTCCATATTCGCCACCCGCTCAGCCAGCCCCTTGAGGCGCGCCGCCACTTCCTGCTCTCGCTGATCACGCTGCTGCTGATGTTGATCCATGGTGCCGAGCAGGCCTTCAAGGTGGCTCTCCAGCACGTACTTGAGGCTGTCCAGGTCGGCCGCCTCCTGCACGCTGCTTTGCAGGCCGTCGACTTGCTCGCGAATCTGCGTGTCCAGCTCGCGCGCAGCCGAGCGGCTGTCAGCGTGGCCATCACTGGCCACTTGCAGATGGCCCTGGAACGCTTCGAGGCGCTCATTGAGCTGTTTGAGGTAAGCCTCGAACTCGTGCTGGCCACTGTCGGTGATCGCCAGCATCAACACCGCCAGGTCATCGAGAATCGGCAACAGTTCGTACCAGTTCAAGCCATGAGCCAGGCGCTCGCGCATGGCTTCAGCCTGAGGACGGTGACGCTCGGGCAGTGACAGGTCTTCCAGCAGGCCAAGCAAGGTGTCTTCGATGTGCTTGGCAACCGAGCTGTACGAAGGCTCCGGCGAGTCAGGCAGTGCGTAGACGCCATCCGATTCCAACGCATCCGGGTCAGGCTCGGGACTTTCCAGCACAGGCGGGAGAGACAAGCTGCCAATGGCGGTTTCGTTCGGAGTGTCGACCTCGACCTGCGCTTCTTCGATAAAAGCGGCAAGTGCGCTTTCTGGAGCGGTTTCTTCAACCAGCGCCTCCACTGCTTCAGGTTCAGGTACCTCGGCGGCCAGAACGACAGGCGCCTCTGCAGCCGGCGCCTCGAAGACAAAGGTTTCGCCGGCAACCTCCGCCACTTTGACAGGCACAACGTGTTCGGGTTGTGACGCTGCCGGCGTTTGCGGCAGTGGCGCAAAGGCGCGCAAGGCTTGTGTCAGTTCTTCGGATTGCTCCGGCTCCTGAGGCTCAGGGGCGGGCTCGGGCGCAGCGGATTTTGGCGCAGCCGGCGCGGGTACAGCTTCAACCACCGGCGCTTCATTCGAACCCTCTTTCGCGCCAAACAGGCGTTGCAGCAAACCCGGCCCAGGGCGCGGGGTTTCGCCATCCGGGTCCAGGTTATTCAGCGCCTGACCTTGCAGGCTGCTCAGCTCGCTGAGCAACAAAGGAATCTCGCGTGCCTGGCCGACTCGACCATCGAGTTGCTTGGCAAAGGTTTTCAGCGGGCGTGCCACTTCACGCGGCAGCGGCAGTTTTTGCAGCTGCGCAACCAGGGCCGTGAGCGCAGTGCTGATCTGGTCAACCCGGGTTTCGCGGCGCTGTTCCGAATCCAGCACGGCCTTTTCAAGGCGCGGCAGCAGGGCTGCGAGGGCGGCGTCCATGTCGTCGGTACGCACGACGTCGCGCATCTCTTTCATGCACTGGTCAACCGCGCGATCGGTGCCCTCAGCCGCCAGCGTGCTGCGCACCAGGCCTCGACGTAACAGGTCGAGACGGGCAGCCCAGCGACGTTCGAGCTTGTCTTGCTGCTCGACGCTTTTCAGGTATTTCTCTTTCCAGCGCTGGGCGTCGTCGCTCATGCAAGGGGTCCGCGAGGGCCTGGGCTCAACGCGGGTAATGCATCAGCCGTAAGCGAACCCGGCAGACGAATCTCTACCGCGACCGGCAGGTGATCGGAGATGGGCTGCGCCAATACTTGCACACTTTCGAGTGTGAGTGTCGGACTGAGCAGGATGTGGTCGAGACAGCGTTGCGGGCGCCAACTGGGGAACGTGGCTTCGACTTGCGGCGCCAGTAACCCGAGGTCCCGCAACGGGGAATTCTGCAGCAGGTCGTTGGCATGGGTGTTCATGTCACCCATCAGTACCTGGTGCTTGTAGTTGCCAATTAATTCACGAATGTAGGCGAGCTGCAGGTTGCGCGTACGCCCCCCGAGCGCCAGGTGCATCATCACCACCACCAAGGCTTCGGGGCCTTCGCCGAAACGCACGAGGATCGCCCCGCGCCCTTTGGGGCCTGGCAAGGGGTGATCTTCGATGGCGGTCGGTTTCAAGCGGCTGAGCACACCATTACTGTGCTGCGCCAGACGCCCGAGGTTGCGGTTGAGTTGCTGATACCAGTACGGGAACGCGCCGAGCTGCGCCAGGTGTTCCACCTGGTTGATGTAACCGGAACGTATGCTGCCGCCGTCAGCTTCCTGCAGGGCGACCAAATCGAAGTCGTTCAGCAGGTTGCCGATTTTTTGAAGGTTAACGGCACGCCCATTGTGGGGCAGCAAATGCTGCCAGCCACGGGTGAGGTAGTGCCGATACTTTTCGGTGCTGATGCCCACCTGAATATTGAAGCTGAGCAAGCGCAGGCGGCTATCTGCCGGAAGGCCTGTGGATTCCAGGTGATGCTCGTTGACCTTCGCATCATGCAGGCCAACGACACGTTCAGTACCCCAGCGGCGCATGGTAGGCCCCTTACTTGGCTGCGCGCTCTTTGGCGATCAGTTGGTCGGCAACGTTCAGCGCTTGCTCTTCGCCACCAGCACTGCCGATGTCGAAACGGTATTTACCGTTAACGATCAGCGTAGGTACGCCTTGTACGCCGTACTTCTGGGCAAGCTCTTTGTATTGGGCCATCTTGCCCTTCACAGCGAACGAGTTGAACGTTTCAAGGAATTTGGTTTTATCGACGCCCTGAGTGGCGACGAAATCAGCCATGTCTTCAGGTTTGACCAGGCGCTTGCCTTCTTTCTGAATGGCATTGAACACCGCTGCGTGCACTTTGTGCTCTACACCCATGGTGTCCAGCGTGATGAAGAGTTGACCATGAGCATCCCATGGGCCGCCGAACAACGCTGGAACGCGTTTGAAATTCACATCCTCAGGCAGCTTCTCGACCCATGGATTGATGACCGGCTCAAAAGCATAGCAATGCGGGCAGCCATACCAGAACAGCTCCACGACTTCGATCTTGCCTGGCACCGAAACCGGCACCGGGTTGGCCAATTCAACGTAGGTTTTACCGGCTTCAAGCGGCACATTATCGGCAGCTTGTGCGGTCATGCCGAAGAGGCTGGCAGTGACGAGAGCGGCGCTGAGGATCAGATTACGCATGCTTTACTCCTGGACAAATAAAGTCGCCTCACGCGACCTTTAGGTGTGACAGGTCTACGCGGGCATGAGTTCGTTAGTGTAACGGCACCGGCCACAAAAAAGGGCGGCCTAAGCCACCCTTTTTATGCTTGCATCGATGGATTAATCGAGCGTTAACGTCCTGCCCGGATCAGTGCAGACCCTGGATGTAGCTGGACAGCGCTTCGATGTCTTTATCCGACAGCTTGGCCGCAATATCAGTCATCATTTTGTTACCCGCGTCGCCATCGATATAGCGAACCTTCTCGCGAAAATCCTTCAATTGCTTGGCCGTGTACTGAGCATGTTGACCACTCAGGTGAGGGAAGCCCGCCGCTGCGACACCGCCGCCGTCCGGAATGTGGCAAGCCTTGCACGCCGGCATGCCGCCGATAGGCTGGTCTTCGGCGAGTTTGCCACCGCGGAACAACGCTTGGCCTTTTTCGACCAGTTTCGGGTCGGCAGCTCCCACACTGCCTTTCTGGCTGGCAAAATACGCCGCGATGTCCGCCAGGTCTTGATCGCTAAGGTTGGTCAGCAAGCCGGTCATTTCCAGCACCGTGCGCTTGCCGTCCTTGATGTCGTGCATCTGCTTGGTCAGGTAACGTTCACCCTGGCCGGCGAGTTTGGGGAAGTTCGGCGCCGGGCTATTGCCATCCGGTCCATGGCAAGCACCACACACGGCGGCTTTCGCCTGACCCGCTGTAGCGTCGCCTGCAGCATGGGCAACACCGGTGATGCCCAAGGTCAACAGCAGACTCACGATCAGTTTGTTCATCAGCTAATCCAACTACGGCTAAGGGTTTAAGAGTTATCTACCGGGTTTACTCACCATCAATTCAATGATGGCCTGGTAATCCTCAGTACTGCAGTCCATGCACAAACCACGCGGCGGCATTGCCTTGAAACCCTGGGTCACGTGTTGCACCAACGTGTCCATGCCCTTAGCCAGTCTTGGCTGCCAGGCTGCCTGGTCACCCCGTTTGGGGCGTTAGGCAGCTGGCCGGCATGGCAAGCTACGCAAACTCGGTTGTACACCGCCTCCGGATCCTGTGTAGCCTGAGCGCCGTAAAGCGGAATCAGGACACCAAAAGCGAGCAACCATCGGGTCATACATCGACCTTTTCAGGGTTTGAGAGCGTTTTGCGTTCTAATGCGCAATGAAGGTCTTTCGCTCCCGTGAACCTCATCCTTCGCTGGGACAAAGCACACACAAAATCTGCGGCATTATATACTGGCGCTACTGAAACGGAAACGACACCGCTTGCCGCACCCTTTTTCGGCACCGCCCACATCGGAAATCTCATGCAACTCAAGAATCCCATCCTCGGCCTGTGCCAACAGTCCACGTTTATGCTCAGCGCCGCCAAAGTAGACCAATGCCCCGATGACGAAGGCTTTGAAGTCGCCTTTGCCGGTCGTTCCAACGCCGGCAAGTCCAGCGCGTTGAACACCCTGACCCATGCCAGCCTGGCACGCACCTCGAAAACCCCGGGCCGCACGCAACTTCTCAATTTCTTCAAGCTAGACGATGATCGGCGTCTGGTCGACCTGCCGGGCTACGGTTACGCAAAAGTACCTATCCCGTTGAAGCTGCACTGGCAGCGTCACCTGGAGGCTTACTTGGGTGGCCGGGAGAGTTTGAAGGGTTTGATTTTGATGATGGACATCCGTCATCCAATGACCGACTTCGACCTGCTGATGCTCGATTGGGCCGTCGCCAGCGGCATGCCGATGCATATCCTGCTGACCAAGGCAGACAAGCTGACCTACGGCGCAGCCAAGAACACCCTGCTCAAAGTGCAGTCCGAGATCCGTAAGGGTTGGGGTGATGCGATCACCATCCAGCTGTTCTCGGCGCCCAAGCGCATGGGCCTTGAAGACGCCTACACTGTGTTGGCCGGTTGGATGGAATTGGCGGACAAGGGCGCGCAAGACGCGGAATAACTTTTCTGCAGGCAAAAAAAACCCCGGACTTCGTATGGGGAGGGGAAGTTCGGGGTCCAAGTTCCGGACCGCTAGGGCGGGGTCCAGATATCTGCCAACACTTAACACAACATAGGAGCATTGAAGGGCTTCACCACCCATTCAGTAACTCTGAGTAGCAGTTCACAGGTTAAGTTCCGGCAGGTTAAAAAAACTATTGGAAATAACTGACACCGTTTTCCGATCTAAAGCGCTCTGCCACCACCCCGGCAGTGGCAGAGCCGCGAAATCAGTGCGCCTCATCCCAGTTATCGCCCACGCCTACGTCCACCACCAACGGTACATCCAGCTTGGCCGCTGCGCTCATGTACTCGCGCACCTTCTCGCTGACGTGCGCAACCAAGTCCTCGCGCACCTCAAGCACCAGTTCATCGTGCACTTGCAGGATGACCTTGGCATCCAGGCCCGACTCCGTCAGCCAGTTATCCACCAACACCATGGCCTTCTTGATGATGTCCGCCGCGGTGCCCTGCATCGGCGCGTTGATCGCCGTGCGCTCTGCAGCTGCTCGCTCCTGAGGCTTGTTGGAATTGATATCCGGCAAGTACAGCCGACGCCCGAAGAAGGTTTCTACATAGCCTTGATCGGCCGCTTGAGCACGCGTGCGCTCCATGTACTCGCGAACGCCAGGGTAGCGCGTGAAATACACGTCGATATACGCCTTGGCGGTCTTGGTATCGACGCCGATATCCTTACCCAGCTTCTGCGCGCCCATGCCGTAGATCAGTCCAAAGTTGATCGCCTTGGCACTGCGACGCTGGTTGGAACTGACCTCAGCCAACTCAACCTTGAACACCTCGGCCGCTGTAGCGGTGTGCACGTCCAGGTCGTTACGGAACGCGTTCATCAAGCCCTCGTCCTTGGACAAGTGCGCCATGATCCGCAGCTCGATCTGCGAATAGTCCGCCGCCAGCAGCTTGTAGCCCTTGGGCGCGACAAACGCCTGACGAATCCGCCGCCCTTCAGCGGTGCGCACCGGAATGTTCTGCAGGTTCGGATCGCTCGAAGACAAGCGCCCGGTCGCCGCCACAGCCTGATGATAAGAGGTGTGAATACGCCCGGTACGCGGGTTGATCTGCTCGGGCAGTCGGTCGGTGTAGGTGCTTTTCAGCTTACTCATGCTGCGGTACTGCATCAGCACTTTGGGCAGCAGGAAGTCGTCTTCGGCCAACTTGGCCAACACTTCCTCGGCCGTGGACGCCTGCCCCTTGCCCGTCTTTTTCAACACCGGCAGCCCAAGCTTCTCGTAGAGAATCGCCCCGAGCTGTTTGGGCGAACCCAGGTTGAATTCTTCACCGGCGATCTCGAACGCCTGGCGCTCCAGCTCAACCATCTTGTTACCCAGCTCGATGCTCTGGATGCCCAGCAGGTCCTTATCCACGAACGCGCCCTGGCGCTCGATACGCGCCAGTACCGGCACCAACGGGATTTCGATATCCGTCAGCACACTGGCCAGGCTCGGTATGGCTGACAGCTGTGCATGCAACGCCTGGTGCAGGCGCAGGGTTATATCTGCATCTTCAGCCGCGTACGGGCCAGCCTGCTCAAGCGCGATCTGGTCGAATGTCAGTTGCTTGGCGCCTCTGCCGGCGATGTCCTGGAAGCTGACAGTGTCGTAGTCCAGATACTTCTTGGCCAAGCTGTCCATGTCGTGCCGGGTCGCGGTGGAATTCAACACGTAGGATTCAAGCATGGTGTCGAAGGCGATGCCGCGCACGGTGATGCCGTGCGCAGGGTCACCACCGATGGCGCAATTGGCCAGGATGTTCATGTCGAACTTGGCGTGCTGGCCGACCTTGAGTTTGGTCGGGTCTTCGAGCAGCGGCTTCAACGCCAACAGAACCGTGTCGCGATCCAACTGCTCGGGCGCACCGACGTAGGAGTGGGTCAACGGGATGTAGGCGGCTTCATGCGGCTGCACGGCGAAGGAAACCCCAACCAACTGCGCTTTTTGCGCGTCGATCCCGGTGGTTTCGGTATCGAATGCGAACAACTTAGCGTCGTTGAGCTTCTTCAGCCAGCTATCGAAAGTCGCCTGGTCCAGGATGGTCGTGTAGGACGCCTCCACCGGCGCGGCCGCTACTACCTCAGCCACGGCTTCGGCAGACGGCGCCGCCTCGGTCGAAGCCTTGAGCTCGACACGCTTGGCGTCGCGCTGAATCTCATCAATCCAGCTCTTGAACTCCAGCAGCGTGTACAGCTCCAGCAGCTTTTCGCGGTCAGGCTCGATCAGGTGCAGATCTTCCAGGCCTACATCCAGCGGTACGTCGATTTTGATCGTCGCCAGTTGATAGGACAGGAACGCCATCTCCTTGTGCTCTTCCAGCTTGGCCGGCAGGTTCTTGGCCCCGCGAATCGGCAGGGTCGGCACGATATCCAGCTGCTCATAAAGCTCTTTAAGGCCGCCATTCACGCCTACGAGCAAGCCGGACGCGGTCTTCGGGCCAATGCCCGGAACGCCCGGGATGTTGTCGGACGAATCGCCCATCAGCGCCAGGTAATCGATGATCTGCTCGGGAGCGACACCGAATTTCTCCTTCACGCCCTCAATGTCCATCGCGCTACCGGTCATGGTGTTGACCAAGGTAATGTGCCCGTCGACCAACTGCGCCATGTCCTTGTCGCCGGTAGAAATTACTACCGGGCGGTCCGCCGCCGCACTGCTGCGGGCCAAAGTGCCGATGACGTCATCGGCCTCAACGCCTTCGACGCACAGCAGCGGGAAGCCCAGTGCAATAACGCTTTGGTGCAGCGGCTCGATTTGCAGGCGCATGTCATCGGGCATGCTCGGGCGGTTGGCCTTGTATTCGGCGAACATTTCATCGCGAAAGGTCCCACCCTTGGCGTCGAAAACAACGGCAAACGGGCTGTCCGGGTACTGCCTGCGCAGGCTTTTGAGCATGTTCAACACGCCCTTGACCGCACCGGTCGGCAGGCCTCTGGAAGTGGTCAGCGGTGGCAGCGCGTGAAAGGCGCGGTACAGATAAGAAGAACCGTCCACCAGGACGAGGGGGGCTTGGCTCATGAGCAGGATCAACCTTTTCGGCGGGTCAGGCGCTAGAATAGCCGGACCAATGACGACAAAGGGACAAGGTTATCATGCGTACAGTAAATCGCCTGTTGTTGACCGGCTTGATTGCGTTCTTGCCGCTGGCCGCCACGGCAGCTGACAGCGCACCCTCGGCAGACCCGGAAGTCACGATCCGCACCGAAGGTGACAGAACCATCCAGGAGTACCGCCAAAACGGTTTCCTGTACGCGATCAAGGTCACCGTAAAGGGCGCGCCACCGTATTTCCTGGTGCGCGCGGACGGAACCGATGCGAACTTCATCCGTTCTGACCAGCCGGATATGCTGATTCCGTCATGGAAGATCTTCGAATGGAAATGATTTCTTAACTTAAATTGGCGCCGCCCCTCGCGGCGCCCGTACTGGCAGTTTTAACCATGTCTGTGTTCACCCCGCTGGCTCGGCCCGAGCTGGAAACCTTTCTCGCCCCTTACGGGCTCGGCCGCCTGCTTGATTTCCAGGGGATTGCCGCCGGTAGCGAAAACACCAACTTCTTTGTCAGCCTGGAACAGGGCGAATTCGTCCTGACCCTGGTTGAGCGCGGCCCAGTCGCAGAAATGCCGTTTTTCATCGAACTGCTCGACGTGCTCCATGACGCTGACTTGCCGGTGCCCTATGCGCTGCGCACCACCGACGGCGTGGCCTTGCGCGAATTGAAGGGCAAACCGGCGCTGCTGCAACCACGCCTGGCCGGCAAGCACATCAAGGAAGCCAACGCACAGCATTGCGCCCAGGTTGGCGACCTGCTCGGCCATTTGCACCTGGCCACTCAGGGCGAGAAAGTGCTGGAGCGCAAGACTGATCGCGGGCTGGACTGGATGCTCACCGAAGGTGCGCAGCTGATTTCGCACCTTAACGACGCGCAGCAGCGCCTGCTGCAAGACGCGCTGAGCGAGATCGAAGCCCACAAGGCTCACATTCTCGCGCTGCCACGCGCCAACGTTCACGCCGATCTGTTCCGCGATAACGCGATGTTCGAAGGCACACACCTGACCGGGCTGATCGACTTTTACAACGCTTGCTCAGGCCCGATGCTGTACGACGTGGCGATCGCCTTGAATGACTGGTGTTCGGACGCCGAGGGCGCGATTGATGGGCAACGCGCCCGTGCACTGCTAGGTGCCTACGCGGGCCTGCGGCCATTCACGGCCAAGGAAGCGGAGTTGTGGCCAACGATGCTGCGGGTGGCGTGTGTGCGCTTCTGGCTGTCACGCCTGATCGCCGCGGAGTCGTTTGCCGGGCAGGATGTATTGATTCATGACCCTGCGGAGTTCGAGCATCGGCTGGCGCAGCGTCAGCAGGTCACGCTCCATCTGCCGTTCGCACTCTAAAGCTGCACTCGGTCAAAAAATGTGGGAGCGGGCTTGCTCGCGAATGCGGTTGGGTCAGTAACAGAGGTATTTACTGACACTCCCATTCGCGAGCAAGCCCCGCTCCCACACAAGCCCGCTCCCACAGTAGTTCTGTGTTGGTTGTTATAACGATTCCAGGCACCCAGCCAGGTCATTCCCCAACTTCTCCAGCACCTGCTCGTAACCCTGCGCTGTGGCCGGGGTGTAACCGCCCAACGCATCCAACTCCGCCAACTTCACCGGCAACCCCGCCACCAACGTCTCAGCCAAGCGCGGACGCAACGGCGGCTCGCTGAACACACAGGTCTTGCCGACTTCCTGCAACCGCGTACGCATTGCTGCCACGTGCTGGGCGCCGGGCTGCACTTCGGCGGCCACGCTGAACACGCCAGTGTGCTTGAGCCTGTAAGCGTCTTCGAAGTAATCAAAGGCCTCGTGGAACACGAAGTAAGGCTTGTCGCCCACACTCGCCAAGCGCGCCTTCAAACGGGCATCCAACGCATCCAGACGCTCATCGAATGCCTGCACGTTGCTCTGATACCGCGCAGCATTGGCCGGGTCGGCAGTGCTCAGGTCAGCCGCCATGCGCGCCGCAATCACCCGAGCGTTGACCGTCGACAACCACAAATGCGCATCCAGGCTGCCTGGGCGGTGATCATGGTCATGTTCGTCAGCATCATCGGCGTGCGAGTGGCTATCTTCGGCGAAACGCCGCAACTTCATCCCCGCAAGATCCTGCACCGCCACGGTTGGCAGGCTTCGGCCTTTAAGCACGCGCGGCAGAAAGCTTTCCATGTCCGGGCCGATCCAATAAAGCAGGTCCACCGACTGCACGCGCCGTACGTCGGATGGGCGCAGGGCGTAGTTGTGCGGCGATGCGCCGGGCGGCAACAACACCTCGGGAATGGCCACACCGTCCTGCACAGCCGCGGCAATCAACTGCAACGGCTTGATGCTCGTCAGCACCTTGACCTCGGCCTGAGCGGCCCCAGCAATGAACAAACTGGTGACAAATACGACAAAAACGGGAAAAAGTCGGGACACGATGACCACTCAATGACGTAGGAACGGGTAACATAATAACGTCTCTATCAAATGTCTGTCGCCGCTCATGCCTAAAACACCCATTGCCAGCCGCCCCCACGACCACTCTCACTGCGTGCACACCGCGCTGTCGGAGGCCGATACCCTGTGCGCACAGAAGGGCCTGCGCCTGACCGCGTTGCGTCGTCGGGTGCTGGAACTGGTGTGGCAAAGCCACAAGCCGCTGGGCGCCTACGACATTCTTGGCGTGCTCAGCGAGCAGGACGGCCGCCGCGCCGCGCCGCCGACGGTGTACCGCGCGCTGGATTTCCTACTGGAAAACGGCCTGGTGCACCGCATCGCCTCGCTCAATGCCTTTGTTGGCTGCAACCACCCGGAACACGCGCATCAGGGCCAGTTCCTGATCTGCCGCGAGTGCCATGCGGCCATCGAGCTTGAACAAAAAAGCATCAGCGACGCCATCATCAAAAGCTCGGCCGACGTCGGCTTCAGGGTTGAAGGGCAAACGGTCGAAGTGGTCGGGCTCTGCTCGGGTTGCCAGGGGGCTTGATGAGCAATGCGTTAATCCGCCTCGAAGGGGTTGGTGTCACGTTCGCCGGGCAAAACGTGCTGGATAACATCGGGCTGAGCGTCGAGCCGGGCCAGATCGTCACGCTGATCGGCCCCAATGGCGCCGGCAAGACCACGCTGGTGCGCGCAGTACTCGGTTTGTTGAAGCCGGACAGTGGCAGCGTATGGCGCAAGCCCAAGCTGCGCGTCGGTTACATGCCGCAAAAATTGCACGTCGACCCGACACTGCCGCTGTCCGTGCTGCGCTTTTTGCGCCTGGTGCCCGGTGTAGACCGCGCCCGCGCGCAGGCTGCGCTCAAGGAGGTCGGTGCCGAACAGGTGATCGATAGCCCGGTGCAAAGCATCTCCGGCGGCGAAATGCAGCGCGTGCTGCTGGCCCGCGCCTTGCTGCGCGAGCCTGAACTGCTGGTGCTCGATGAACCCGTGCAAGGCGTTGACGTTGCCGGCCAGGCCGAACTGTACAGCCTGATTACCCGCCTGCGTGACCGCCACGGCTGTGGCGTGTTGATGGTCTCACACGACCTGCACCTGGTCATGAGCACCACCGATCAGGTGGTGTGCCTCAACCGCCACGTTTGCTGCTCCGGCCACCCGGAGCAGGTCAGTAGCGACCCGGCGTTTGTCGAGCTGTTCGGCAAGAATGCCACGAGCCTGGCGATCTACCACCACCATCACGACCACGCCCATGATTTGCACGGCGCCGTGGTTGACGATCCCGCCACCCCTCACACACATGTTCATGGAGATAGCTGCAAGCATGGCTGATTTTCTGCTCTACGCCCTGCTGGCAGGCTTGGCTCTGGCGCTGGTGGCGGGCCCGTTGGGCTCGTTCGTGGTCTGGCGGCGCATGGCCTATTTTGGCGACACGTTGTCGCATGCCGCGCTGCTGGGTGTGGCCATGGGCTTTTTGCTGGACGTGAGCCCGACCATCGCCGTCACCGTGGGCTGCCTGCTGCTGGCGGTGCTGCTGGTGACCCTGCAACAGCGCCAACCGCTGGCCTCCGACACACTGCTGGGGATCCTGGCGCCGAGCACCCTGTCCCTGGGCCTGGTGGTGCTGAGCTTCATGCATGAAGTGCGCATCGACCTGATGGCCTACCTGTTCGGCGACCTGCTGGCGATCAGCCCTACAGACCTTGCGTGGATCCTCGGTGGCAGCGCCGCCGTGCTGCTCTTGCTGGTGGCTCTGTGGCGCCCGTTGCTGGCGATCACCGTGCATGAAGAGCTGGCCACGGTGGAAGGTTTGCCCGTGCCCGCCCTGCGCATGACCCTGATGCTGTTGATCGCGGTGGTGATTGCTGTCGCGATGAAGATTGTCGGCGTATTGTTGATCACCTCGCTGCTGATCATTCCCGCAGCCGCCGCCCAACGCCATGCGCGCTCACCCGAGCAAATGGCGATCGGCGCCAGCCTGTTGGGCATGCTTGCAGTGTGCGGGGGCCTGGCGCTGTCGTGGTTCAAGGACACGCCAGCCGGCCCGTCGATTGTCGTCACGGCGGCCGCCCTCTTTCTGCTGAGTTTTGTCCTGCCCCGTCGAGGGGTGTAGACTTGCTCGCTTTTTGCGCAACTAGAGAGTCGCAGGAATGAAGCTGTTCAACGCCCGTTATCTGCTCCTTGCCGCATTTTCCCTGCTGCTGGGCGCCTGTCAAAGTACGCCGCCCGCCGCCCCCGAGGTACCGGACGCACGCGCTGCGGCTATCGCGCAGCTGGAGCAAAACCTGGCCAGCAGCGAGCTTGCCACTGCCGAAGACGAATTGGCCGCGTTACAGGCCCAGTCGCCCAACGACCCGGCCCTTGAGCCTTACCAGCGTCAATTGGCCGAAGCCTACTTGCAGCGCAGCCAGATTGTGCTGCAAAAAGGCGATGTCAACGCTGCCGCCACGGCCCTGAGCCGTGCACGTGCGCTGATGCCCAAGGCCCCGGCACTGACCGGTGGCGTCAACAGCGCCATCAGCCATGCGCGCAAAGCCGAGCTGGATAAAGCCGAAGCCGCCTTGAAAGCCGCTGAAGCCAAGCCGCCGGCCAAGGTCATCGACCCGGCCGCTGAAAGCACCACTGTGGCGCTGAACCTCGTCGATATCGAAGAACTTCGCCATCAACTGGACGCGATCGCCACCGACGTGGTGAATTACCAGTGCGACGTGACCATTCAGGCGCCGCGCACGCAGGACTACCCATGGCTGGCCACATTGCTGACCAAACGGGTGAAGCGAATTGATTCGGGGTATGACCTGAAGATTCACCGGCAGATTGTGAAACACATTCCGGCGCAGGTAGTGCTGATTCCGCGCAAGGCGCAATAAAAAGCATCGCGGGCAAGCCCGCGATGGCGATCTAACAAACAGCCGATAACTTAAGCCGGAATAGCCTTAGCCTTCGGCTCACGATCCCAAACCCGGTGCTGTGCAATCGCGGCAAAGAACGCCTTGAACGCTTTCGCATCCGACCCCACGATCAGCCCCGCATCCACTTCAAGCTTCAGCAGATCCAGCAACGGCTTGGCATCATTGGCAACCGTGATCGCCTTCAGGTGCTTGTACGCCTCCAGCAGGAAGTGCAACGCCACACCATCCCCGCTCAATGCCTGCACCGACTTGGCGCCGCCCGGTACGAACACCGCGTCAAAGGCAATCGACGGCATGCCTTCCATCGACGCATCCACCTTCAGGCTCTTGCCATCGGCGGTGGTCACCGGCGCCGAAGTTGGCCCCAGCAGCTTGGCGTGTGCACCTTCAGCCTCCAGCGCTTTCTTCAACGCAGCAATTGCCGCGCCGTCCACGCCGTTAGCCGCGAGGATCGCAACTTTGCGCGTTTTGATATCGCCCGACAGCAGGTTCACCTGGCTCAACGCCGGCGACTCTTTGAGCGACGACTCACGCGGTGGCACGGTGCCTTTGGTTGGTGCCGGCAAACCGAGCTTCTGTGCTACGCGCTTGGCCAGCTCCAGGTCGATGTTGGCCAGAATCTCGTTGACCTGACGGGCGCGGATAAACTCACGCTCCACCTTGCCCAACTCGAAGCTGTACGCCGCGATGATGTGCTCTTTCTCGTGGTGGCTCATGCTGTGGAAAAACAGCGTGGCTTGCGAGAAGTGATCGCCAAACGACTCGCTGCGCTCACGCACTTTGTTGGCGTCGACACGTTCGTAATAGGTCTCGAAACCGCCATCCTGCGCAGCCGGTGGCGTTTCTTTTGGCCAGCCGCCGTCAATCGAGTTCGGCTCGTAGGCCGCGCGGCCTTTGTCGATCACGGTGCGATGCTGAGCGTCGCGCTGGCCGTTATGGAACGGCGTGACCGGCCGATTGATCGGCAGCTCATGGAAGTTCGGGCCACCGAGACGGCTAATCTGAGTATCCGTGTAGGAAAACAGACGGCCTTGCAGCAGTGGATCGTTGGTGAAGTCGATACCCGGCACGATATGGCCTGGGCAAAAAGCCACCTGTTCAACCTCAGCAAAGAAGTTATCCGGGTTACGGTTAAGCACCATTTTGCCCAGCGGCGTAATCGGCACCAATTCTTCAGGGATGATCTTGGTCGGATCGAGCAGGTCGAAGTCGAACTTGTGCTCGTCTTCTTCCGCAACGATTTGCACGCCCAATTCCCACTCAGGGTAGTCGCCGCTTTCAATCGCTTCCCACAGGTCGCGACGGTGGTAATCGGTATCTTTACCGGCAAGCTTTTGCGCTTCGTCCCACACCAGCGAGCAGGTGCCCACTTTTGGATGCCAGTGGAATTTCACAAAGCTCGACTTACCTTCGGTGTTGATCAAGCGGAAGGTGTGAATGCCGAAGCCCTGCATGGCGCGCAGGCTTTTGGGGATGGCACGGTCGGACATGGCCCACAGCACCATGTGCGCGGATTCTGGCTGCAGCGAGACGAAATCCCAGAACGTGTCGTGGGCAGAGCCGCCGGTGGGAATCTCGTTATGCGGCTCAGGTTTGACCGCGTGCACGAAGTCAGGAAACTTGATCGCGTCCTGAATAAAGAACACCGGCATGTTGTTACCCACCAGGTCGAAGTTACCTTCGTCGGTGAAGAACTTCACAGCAAAACCGCGCACGTCACGCACCGTATCGCCCGAGCCACGCGGGCCCTGCACGGTGGAGAACCGCACAAACACCGGGGTTTTATGCTCGGGGTTACGCAGGAAACCGGCCTTGCTCAGCGCCGAATGGTTCTCATAGGTCTGGAAATAGCCGTGGGCGCCAGTGCCGCGAGCATGCACGATGCGCTCCGGGATACGCTCATGGTCAAAGTGCGTGATTTTTTCACGCATGATGAAGTCTTCCAGCAGCGATGGGCCACGGGCGCCGACTTTCAGGGTGTTCTGGTTGTCAGAAATCTTTACGCCTTGATTGGTGCGCAGCGCCTGGCCGGTTGCGTCGGAACGGAACGCTTCCAGGGCCTGCAGCTTGGCGTTGGTGTTGCCACGGTCCAGGGTATCGGTGCCCGCGAGTTCACTCTTCGGCGGGGTAGCTGGCTTCTTGGTACTCATCAGTCAAAACTCCTTATTCAAATTGGCCAGAGCGGTCCCCGGCTCGTTTGAGCAAACCCCCAGGCACGGCACCTGGGAAATTGAGTTGCTTAAGTAGTGACTGACACGGATTTGCACCGTTCCTTTTTTATGACCTTTGATCGCGTTATTGCCAAATCGCTGGTTGAATGCGAAATAAATGCTAAGAAACACTATACGGACAGGCTAAAATGCGCGCCCGGCTAACCGCTGATCCCTTTTCCATGCGCCCCACAAGGTTCGCTACGTGATCGAGTTTCATAACGTCCATAAAACCTACCGCGTCGCCGGTAAGGAAATCCCCGCGCTGCACCCCACCAGCCTGCGTGTCGAAAACGGCCAGGTGTTCGGCCTGATTGGCCACTCCGGTGCGGGAAAAAGTACCCTGTTGCGTCTGATCAACCGCCTGGAGCAACCCAGCGGTGGCCAGATCAATGTCGACGGCGAAGAAGTCACCGCCCTGGACGCCAATGGCCTGCGCCGTTTCCGCCAGCAAGTCGGGATGATCTTCCAGCACTTCAACCTGCTGGCCTCCAAGACCGTTGCCGACAACGTGGCGCTGCCGCTGACGCTGGCTGGCGAACTGTCGCGCAAGGAAATCGACCAGCGCGTGGCTGAGCTGCTCGCCCGTGTCGGCCTGTCGGACCACGCCAAGAAATACCCGGCGCAGTTGTCCGGTGGCCAGAAGCAGCGCGTCGGCATCGCCCGCGCCCTGGCAACCAAGCCAAAAATTCTGCTGTGCGACGAAGCCACCAGCGCCCTCGACCCACAAACCACCGCCTCGGTGCTGCAATTGCTGGCCGAGATCAACCGCGAGTTGAAGCTGACCATCGTACTGATCACCCACGAGATGGACGTGATCCGCCGCGTATGCGACCAAGTGGCGGTGATGGATGCTGGCGTGATCGTCGAGCAAGGTTCGGTGGCCGATGTGTTCCTGCACCCCAAGCACCCGACCACCAAGCGCTTTGTGCAAGAAGCGGATCAGGTCGACGAAAGCGAGCAGCGCGATGACTTTGCTCACGTGCCAGGCCGTATCGTGCGTCTGACGTTCCAGGGCGAAGCAACCTACGCGCCGCTGCTGGGTACCGTCGCCCGCGAAACCGGCGTGGACTACAGCATCCTCGCCGGTCGTATTGACCGCATCAAAGACATTCCCTACGGCCAACTGACCCTCGCCGTGACCGGTGGGGACATGGACGCCGCTTTCGCCCGCTTTACCGCGGCAGACGTCCACATGGAGGTTCTGCGCTAATGGAAATCCTGTTGAGTTTCTTCGCCAATATTGACTGGTCCGAGATCTGGCTCGCCACCGGCGACACCATGACCATGCTGCTCGGTTCGCTGTTCTTTACCATCCTGCTCGGCCTGCCACTGGGTGTGCTGCTGTTTCTGACCAGCCCGCGCCAACTGTTCGAACAAAAAGGCCTGTACGCGCTGCTGTCGCTGATCGTGAACATCCTGCGTTCGCTGCCGTTCATCATCCTGCTGATCGTGATGATCCCGTTCACCATATTGATCACCGGCACCTCGCTGGGCGTGGCCGGTGCGATTCCGCCACTGGTCGTAGGCGCGACGCCGTTCTTCGCGCGCCTGGTGGAAACCGCCCTGCGTGAAGTGGACCGCGGCATCATCGAAGCCACACAGTCCATGGGCGCCAGCACGCGTCAGATCATCATCAATGCACTGCTGCCCGAAGCGCGCCCCGGTATTTTCGCTGCGATTACGGTGACGGCCATTACACTGGTTTCCTACACGGCCATGGCCGGTGTTGTCGGCGCCGGCGGCTTGGGAGACCTGGCGATCCGCTTTGGTTACCAGCGGTTTCAGACTGACGTGATGGTTGTCACTGTGGTGATGCTGCTGATCCTGGTGCAAATTCTGCAAACCGTCGGCGATAAGCTGGTGGTGCACTTTTCTCGAAAATAACGGCCGTGTCCGGCCCCCGCCGGCGCATGCCCGAACAAGGAGCTTGCTGGATGAAAAAACTACTGGTTGCTTTCGCCGCCGTTGCCGCGTTTTCCGCCCACGCTGCCGAGACCCTCACGGTCGCCGCGTCGCCAGTGCCGCACGCGGAAATCCTGGAGTTTGTGAAGCCCGCACTCGCCAAAGAAGGCGTGGACCTGCAGGTCAAAGTCTTCACCGACTACGTGCAGCCGAACGTACAAGTGGCTGAAAAGCGCCTGGACGCCAACTTCTTTCAGCACCAGCCGTACCTGGATGAGTTCAACAAGGCCAAGGGCACTCACCTGGTGAGCGTCGGTGCCGTGCACCTGGAGCCCTTGGGCGCCTACTCCAGCAAGTACAAAAAACTCGAAGACCTGCCGGATGGCGCCAATGTCGTGATCCCGAACGACGCCACCAACGGTGGCCGCGCGTTGCTGCTGCTGGCCAAGCACAACCTGATCACCCTGAAGGACCCGACCAACATCCTGTCGACCATCAAGGACATCTCCGGTAACCCGAAAAACCTCAAATTCCGCGAACTGGAAGCCGCCACACTGCCGCGCGTGCTGACCCAGGTCGACCTGGCGCTGATCAACACCAACTACGCCCTGGAAGCCAAACTGGACCCATCCAAGGACGCCCTGGTGATCGAAGGCAACGACTCGCCTTACGTGAACATCCTGGTGACCCGCGAAGACAACAAAGACTCAGACGCCGTGAAGAAGCTGGTTGCAGCCCTGCACACGCCGGAAGTGAAAGCGTTCATTCTTGAGAAGTACAAGGGCGCGATCCTGCCGGCGTTCTGATCTGCCCCGATCTTCAAAACTTTGAAGATCAAAAAATGTGGGAGCGGGCTTGCTCGCGAAAGCGCAGTGTCAGTCACCGAATTTATCGGCTGAACCACCGCCTTCGGGGGCAAGCCCCCTCCCACATTTGTTTTTGTGTTGTTTGGAAGATCAGGCCGGCGCACTTGCCTGCTTACGCATTGCTCAAACCTTGCACAACCCCCCTGTGGGAGCGGGCTTGCTCGCGAAGGCGCAGTGTCAGTCACCGAAGATGGTGACTGGCCCACCGCCTTCGGGGGCAAGCCCCCTCCCACATTTGTTTTTGTGTTGTCTGGAAGATCAGGCCGGCACACTTGCCTGCTTACGCGTAGTGCAAACCTTGCACAAAGCACTGTGGGAGCTGGCTTGCCTGCGATGGCGGTGGGTCAGTCAGCCTATCAGCCTCTGATCCACCGCCCTCGCAGGCACGCCAGCTCCCACATGTATGGTGCGGTGCCTGCTATTTACGCTGCAGCAACCCCGGCAACTGCGCTACCAGCTTTTGATTGTTCAGCGGCGCACGAATAAACCCGCGCTGCGTGCCGTCCGGCCCGATCAGCGCCAGGTTGCCGCTGTGGTCGACGGTGTAGTTGGGCTTGCTGGTATCCGCTGGAATAAACGGGATGCTCACCGCATTCGAGACCTTCTGCACATCGTCCACATTCGCGCCGGTCAGGCCTTCGAATTGCGGGTCGAAGTAGCCCAGGTATTGCTTGAGCTGAGCCGGCGTGTCGCGGTTCGGGTCGACGCTGACCAGAATCACCTGCAACTTATCCACCGCCTCTTTGGGCAGCTCGCTCTTGATCTGGCGCAGTTGGGCGAGCGTGGTGGGGCAGATGTCGGGGCAGAAGGTGTAGCCGAAAAACAGCAGGCTCCATTTGCCTTTCAACTCGTTGACCACCACCGGCTGGCCGTTCTGGTCTGTCATGGTCACCGGCGGCAGCTGGCGGCTTTGCGGCAGCAGGATGATGCCCGCGTCGATCAGCGCAGTAGGGTCGCCCTGGCCTTTGCCGCTGAGCACTTTGTTGACGGTCAGGCCCATGATCAACGCGACGATGGCCACAAGGATAAAGACGGTTTTTTGAGTTCGAGTCATAGGTTCAACAGTAAGTAGTGGTCTACGAGCAGGGCGATAAACAGCACAAACAGGTACCAGATAGAGTACTTGAAGGTGTTGATCGCCGCGTGCGGCTGGCTGCCACGGTACAGCACCCAGGCCCATTGCAGAAAGCGTGCGCCCAACACCAGCGCACACGCCAGGTACAGCAGGCCACTCATGTGAATCACATACGGCATCAGGCTCACCGCCAGCAGGGCGAAGGTGTAGAGCAGGATGTGCACCTTGGTGTAGTGCTCGCCGTGGGTGACCGGCAGCATCGGGATGTCGGCCTTGGCGTATTCCTCCTTGCGGTGAATGGCCAGGGCCCAGAAGTGCGGCGGGGTCCAGGCGAAGATGATCAACACCAGCAGTAGCGGCTCGGCGCTGACATGCCCGGTCACGGCAACCCAGCCCAACAGCGGCGGCGCCGCGCCGGCGAGGCCGCCGATGACGATGTTTTGTGGCGTTGCGCGCTTGAGGAAGCCGGTGTAGATCACCGCGTAGCCGAGCAGCGAAGCCAGCGTCAACCAGGCCGCCAGTGGATTGGTGAACGCCAGCAGCAAGGCCAAGCCTGCAACAGCCAGAAACAAAGCAAAGGCCAATGCCGCCACCGGCGACACCCGCCCTTCGGCCATCGGCCGCTTATGCGTGCGCGCCATCACCGCATCGATGCGCCGATCCACCACATGGTTGACCGCCGCCGCACCACCGGCACACAGCGCAATGCCCAGGTTGCCGAAAATCAGCACCGCCCATGGCACCCCGGCGCGGGTCGCGAGGAACATACCCACCAACGAGGTGATGAGCATCAGCACCACCACTTTTGGCTTGGTCAGCTCCAGGTAATCTCGCCAGATCGCCTGATCGCGGCGCGCGTCGATCAAGGTCGCCATGGCGTCTCTCCTTTAAGGGTGATGAGGCCCGAAACGTGTTTGCGTGGAATAAAGCGCCAGCCGAACGGCAACTGATGGCGCACCCGGACCAGGCTGGTGCGTGCGTGGTAATTGACCAGCACCAATGTCAGCAGCAACGCTGCGCCGCCTGCGTTATGGCCGACCGCCACCGGCAGCGGCAGGCCGAACGCCACATTGCTCACGCCCAGGCTGATTTGCACCGCCAGGGCGATCAGCAACAAGCCCGCCAGTCGCGTCATTCCTACTGCGCGCAATTGCCAGGCCAGCCCCACCAGCACCAGTGTCACCAACATCGCGCCAAGGCGATGGGTCAGGTGGATAGCGGTACGCGCTTCGCTGTCGAGCTGGCCACCGAGGTAGTTGGGCCCGATGTGCTGAGTGAGATGAAAGCCGTTGGCAAAGTCCGCCGCCGGCCACCACTGGCCATGGCACGTGGGCAGGTCGATACAGGCCACCGCCGCATAGTTGGAACTGACCCAGCCACCCAGCGCAATCTGGCCGATCACCAGCACCAACCCGGCAGTCGCCCAATATTGCAGGCGCCTGGGCACAATCAACGCGGGCAGCACGCCGGACAGTCGCAGGGTCAGCAGAAACAATAAGCTCAAGGTGGCAAAACCGCCGAGCAGATGACCGGTGACAACTTGCGGCCACAGCTTCAATGTCACCGTCCACATGCCAAACGCGGCCTGGGCGAACACCACCGCCAGCAAAAACAGCGGCAGTTTCACCGGCTGGCCTGGATCACGCCGATGGCTCCAAGAGCGCGCCGCCAACAGCACGATGAGCAACCCCAAGGTGCCGGCAAAGTAGCGATGGGTCATCTCGGCCCAGCCCTTGTCGGCCTGCACCGGCGTATCAGGGAAGTGCAGCTCGGCGTGCGCCAGTTGGGCTTCGCTCTGCGGCACGCTGATAAAACCGTAACAACCGGGCCAGTCCGGGCAACCGAGGCCGGCATGGGTCAGGCGCGTATAGGCGCCGAGCAGCACGACGATCAGCGCGAGCAGGGTGGCAAACAACGCGAGGCGAAATCCAGGTTTGGCCATGACGATGCCCTTATCCAATGTTCGACAGTTTCAGCAGCAAGCGCAGGTCGTTGAGCAGGTCCTTGCCCTTGACCTTGGCGTCGTAGCGCAGCACCAAGTTGCCGTGCGGGTCGACGATCCACAGTTGCGCATCGCCGGGTGCGGCGGCGTCCTTGGTGAAGGTCGACAGGTCCAGCGGATAGCGTTGCAGTTGCGGGTATTCGGCTTTGAGCTTGGCCGCGTAGGCGCTGCTCACTGGCTGCGCACTGGCCAAGGCATGGCTGGCGCGCGAGGCATCACGGCCCAAGCTGATTTGCAGTTGGCGCGCCAGGTATACCAACTGCTGGCACTCAGCGGCGCAGGCGGTGGGCGCGGTGACCAGCAGTTGCCAGCGATCTTCATCGGCCTGCACGCCAATGTCGGCGCGGGTCTGGCCGTTGCCGATCAGCTCGCCGTGGTAGCTGCGGCTGTCCGGCACCCAGAACTGCAACTTGTACATGAAGGTGGCCAGCGCCATCGGGCCGATCACCATCATCAGGATCAAAATCAGCTGCCAGCGGCTTTTGCGCCGGTCGGGCGCCTCAGACATGCTGGGTGGATTCATGGCCGCTCCCATGGGACTTCTCCTTTTTGTTGTGCCATCCGAGGTAGAGGTACAGCGCCAGCAGCGCCAAGGCCATGGCGAACCACTGCACGGCGTACCCCAAATGTTTTTCCGGGCCCATGGCGACTACCGGCCACGTGGTGTCGTAAGTGCCCGGGCCAGGTTCGGCGCGCAGTTCGTAGGCAAAACCGTCACGGCCCAACTCACTCCACAGTGCGTCAGGGTGCAGCGCGGTGAGCAAGCGCGGCCATTGCGTGGTGGCTGGGTCGGCGTGCAGTTGGAAGGTTTCGCCGGGGGCGACGTAGACCCAGGCGTCGAGATTCAACGGTTGATCGGGTGTGGTGAAGACCGGCGGCGTGCGCCGGTCCGGCCACGGCAGCCAGCCGCGATTGAGCAACAGCCACTGGCCGCTGGCCTGATCATGAAAGGGTTGCAGCAACTCGACGCCGGCCTTGCCGTCGCGCATGCGGTTGTCGAGCAACACGCTGTGCTCGGCGTCGAACTGGCCGCGCAGGCGCACGCGGCGAAAGGCGGGGTCGGGCATCTCATTGAGCTGAACACTGCTGATGGGGTCGGCCACACGCCGCTCGGCGTAGCTGTCCACCAGCAACTGTTTTTCATGGCCGCGCGCCAGTTGCCAGAACCCCAGGCCCATCATCAACGGCAGCAGCACCAGCACCACCAGCGTGGGTGCGAGTCCTGGGCGAAAGTCTTTTATGGCGCTGGCTATACTTGTTTTCATTGCCCGCCCATCCGAAAGGAACCTGACCATGCTCAAAGCAGCCATTGCCCTGATGCTGATCGCGACTGTCGTGAGCCTGTTCAGTGGTTTGTTCTTTCTGGTCAAGGACGAGGGCAACTCCAACCGCCTCGTCACTGCCTTGACCGTGCGTGTCGTACTGGCCGCGATCACCGTGGGCTTGATCGCCTGGGGCTTTTTCAGCGGCCAGCTGGTGTCTCATGCGCCGTGGTAAGGCGCCTCACAGCACATACACGAAGAAGAACAGGCCGATCCATACCACATCCACAAAGTGCCAATACCAGCTGGCAGCCTCGAAACCAAACTGGTGCTCGGCATTGAAATGCCCGCGCAGGATGCGCATCAGCATCACGAACAGAATGATGGTGCCGATGGTTACGTGAGCGCCGTGAAAGCCTGTGAGCATGAAGAAGGTCGCGCCGTACACGCCCGAGCCGAGGGTCAGGCCCAGTTCTTTGTAGGCGTGCATGTACTCCTCGGCCTGGAAGGCCAGGAACGCCCAGCCCAGCAGCACGGTCAGCGCCAGCCAGATTTTCAGTGCGCCGCGGTGGCCCTTGCGCAAGGCATGGTGGGCGAGGGTGATGGTCACGCTGGAGCTGACCAGCAAGATCGTATTGATCAGCGGCAAGCCCCAGGGGCTGATGGTGCCCTCCGGTGGCGGGTACATTTTTGGGTCAGGGTTGTTGAGCAGCGGCCAGGTGAACTGAAAGTTCGGCCACAGCATGTGCGCGATGCCCTTGTGCCCTTCACCGCCCAGCCATGGCCCCGACATGTGCCGCACATAAAACAGGGCGCCAAAGAACGCGACGAAGAACATCACCTCGGAAAAGATGAACCAGGTCATGCCCCAGCGAAACGAGCGGTCCATCTGCGGGCTGTACAAACCGGCGCGGCTTTCCTTGATCACCGCGCCGAACCAGCCGAACAGCATGTAGGCCAGCAGCAGCCCACCGACGAAAAAGATCCACGGCCCGTGGGATTCCGGGCGCGCCGCCTTCAGATCGTTGAACCACACAGCCAAACCGTACACGGTGGTGAGCATGCCCAGGGTGGCAATTATTGGCCATTTGCTTTGCGCTGGTACGTAGTACGTATCATGAGACGACATGTATTCGCTCTCCTGATTGAGGGGGCAAACAGTAGCTAGCCGCCGGTATGGACGGCCACCGGCGGTTGGCGCGCAGTGATGTCAAACAGCGTGTACGCCAGGGTCAAATGCTTCACATCCTTGGGCATGTCGCGGTCGACGATAAAACGCACCGGCATTTCAATGCGCTGACCGGGCTGCAGCACTTGCTGGGTGAAGCAAAAGCACTCGGTCTTGTGGAAGTACATCGCCGCTTCGGCCGGGGAAATGCTCGGCACTGCCTGGGCTTTCATGACCTTGTCGGTGGGGTTGTAGGCGACGAACAGCATCTCGGTGACCGCACCGGGGTTGACCACCACTTCGTCAGCCTTGGAGTGAAACTCCCAGACCATGTCGATGGCATTGGTCGACAGGAACTGCACTCGCACCTGGCGCGTGGGGTCGACGACTTGCTCACCTTCGTACTGCCCGGCGGTCTTCCCGTTGATGCCGAACGCCTTACACATCACGTCGTAAATCGGCACCAGGGCGAAGCCGAAGGCGAACATCGCCACCACCAGAATCAGCAGGCGGGTGACCAGGCGCTTGATGGGGATGGACTCAAGCATGGCAGCCACCCCGCTTTTGACTTTCTGTGGGAGCTGGCTTGCCTGCGATGAGGGTCTGGCAGTTGATAGATTCGGTGACTGACACACCGCTATCGCAGGCAAGCCAGCTCCCACAGGAGAGCGAGGTAGCCTGGGCCAGGGTATTCACTTGACCTCCGGCGGCGTGGTGAACGTGTGATACGGCGCGGGCGAGGGGATGCTCCACTCCAAACCTTCGGCACCATCCCACGGCTTGGCCGGCGCCGGCGGGCCGCCGCGGATGCACTTGATGACGATGAACAAGAAGAAGATCTGCGTGGCGCCAAACATGAAGGCGCCAATCGAGGAGACCATGTTGAAGTCGGCGAACTGCAGGTTGTAGTCCGGCACCCGGCGCGGCATGCCGGCCAGTCCCACGAAGTGCATCGGGAAAAACGCCATGTTCATGCCGATGAAGGACAGCCAGAAGTGCAGCTTGCCCAGGGTTTCGTCGTACATGTGCCCAGTCCATTTGGGCAGCCAGTAGTACGCCGAGGCGAAGATGCCGAAGATCGCGCCAGGCACCAGTACGTAATGGAAATGCGCCACCACAAAGTAGGTGTCGTGGTACTGGAAGTCCGCCGGGGCAATTGCCAGCATCAGACCGGAGAAGCCGCCGATGGTGAACAGGATCACGAAGGCCACGGCAAACAGCATCGGCGTCTCGAAGGTCAGCGAGCCTTGCCACATGGTGCTGACCCAGTTGAACACCTTCACGCCCGTCGGCACGGCGATCAGCAGCGTGGCGTACATGAAGAACAGCTCGCCCACCAGCGGAATGCCCACCACGAACATGTGGTGCGCCCACACAATGAACGACAGGAACGCGATGCTCGCCGTGGCGTAGACCATAGAGGTGTAGCCGAACAGCGGCTTGCGCGAGAAGGTCGGGATGATCGAGCTGACGGCACCGAAGGCCGGCAGAATCATGATGTACACCTCGGGGTGACCGAAGAACCAGAACACGTGCTGGAACAGCACCGGGTCACCGCCACCGGCGGCACTGAAGAAGCTGGTGCCGAAGTGGATGTCCATCAGCATCATGGTCACGCAGCCGGCCAGCACCGGCATCACCGCGATCAACAGGAACGCGGTGATCAGCCAGGTCCAGACAAACAGCGGCATCTTCATCAGGGTCATGCCCGGCGCACGCAGGTTGAGAATGGTCGCGACCACGTTGATCGCGCCCATGATCGAACTGATGCCCATCAGGTGGATGGCAAAAATAAAGAACGTCACACTTTCCGGCGCGTAGGTGGTGGACAGCGGGGCGTAGAAGGTCCAGCCGAAATTCGGCCCGCCGCCGGGTGTGAACAACGTGGAAACCAGCAGCAGGAACGCCGCTGGCAGCAGCCAGAAACTGAAGTTGTTCATGCGCGGCAGGGCCATGTCCGGCGCGCCGATCATCAGCGGGATCATCCAGTTGGCCAGGCCGACAAAGGCCGGCATCACCGCGCCGAACACCATGATCAGGCCGTGCATGGTGGTCATCTGGTTGAAGAACGCCGGCTGCACGATCTGCAGGCCGGGCTGGAACAACTCGGCGCGGATCACCATGGCGAACGAGCCGCCGAGCAGGAACATGGTGAAGGCGAACCACAGGTACATCGTGCCGATGTCTTTGTGGTTGGTGGTCAGCACCCAGCGCATCAGGCCTTTGGCGGGGCCATGGGCATGGTCGGCGTGACCATGGTCATCGATCACAGTGCTCATGGCCGTTCTCCTGCAAAGGAATGGGCTGTGCGGTTCAGGGCATACGCAGTTGAGGCCGTCATTTGCTTTCCGCCTGTTTCAAAGCCAGCACGTCTTTGGGCGTGACCATGTCGCCTTTGTTGTTGCCCCAGGCGTTGCGTTCGTAGGTCACCACGGCGGCGATGTCCACTTCCGACAGCTGTTTGCCGAAGGCGGCCATGGCGGTGCCAGGCTTGCCGAAATACACGCGGTGCAGGTGATCTTCCTTAGGCCCGGTGGCGATCGGCGAGCCTTTAAGCGCCGGGAACATCGGCGGCAGGCCTTGGCCCTCAGCCTGGTGACAGGCCACGCAGGTGGTGTGGTAGACCTTGTCGCCACGCGCCACCAGCTCTTCAAGCGTCCACTCTTTGGAGGTCAGCTCCTTGAGCTTGGCCGCTTCTGCCTTGCGCTCGCCGAGCCAAGTGTCGTAGTCGGCCTGGGATTTGACCTCGACCACAATCGGCATGAAGCCGTGGTCCTTGCCGCACAATTCAGCGCACTGGCCACGGTAGATGCCGGGCTTCTCGATACGCGTCCAGGCCTCGTTGACGAAGCCGGGAATGGCGTCGCGCTTGACCGCAAAGGCCGGCACCCACCACGAATGGATCACGTCGGCGGCAGTCACCAGAAAGCGCACTTTGGCGCCTACCGGCAGCACCAAAGGCTGGTCGACTTCGAGCAGATAGTGCTCGCCCTTGGTGGCCTGGTTATGGATCTGCTCGGCAGGGGTGGCCAGGTTGCTGAAGAATTCCACGTCCTGGCCCAGGTATTTGTAATGCCACTTCCACTGGTAACCGGTGACCTGGATATCGATATCCGACTCGGTGCTGTCGTAGATGTTGATCAGGGTCTTGGTCGCCGGAATGGCCATCGCTACCAGGATCAGCAACGGCACTACGGTCCAGAGGATTTCCACGGTCGTGCTTTCGTGAAATTTGGCAGCCACCTGGCCCGTGGACCGGCGGTGCAGGATCATCGACCAGAACATCGCGCCAAACACGACAATGCCGATCACCACACAAATCCAGAAGATGGTCATGTGCAGGTCAAACACGGCGTGACTGACTTCAGTAGCCCCTGGCGCCATATTCGTTGTCCAGGCGGCGTGCGCCTGGCCGAATACCGACCACAACAGAAGGCCCATCCAAACGTGTGGATGTCGCGTCATTGCGGGTTCCCCTTTATGTTTCTTGTTATCCCGCCGGTTTGCACCTGCGGCGAAGGGAGCGGCTTCCATACTGCTTACAACCGCCAAGCCTTGCCTGCTTCATGCAGTTGGGCGTCATCAGCTAATTGCGTACAAAATCGAGTATAGACAGCCGGGGCAACCCCGCAATGTGTAGGGGCAAATGAGCACAAACAGACGGGCGGGCCCAATAAATACGGGGGCGCAAACGTTTATCCGACGAACGATGGCGATTCGATATAACGCATGCGCATAACCATGAAATAATTATGACAAACGCGTCTTAGGCCCTCGTATAAACGAGCTACCTTGTTCTTTCCCTTTTCCTACGCCTGCTTCAATGGAGCTTTCATGAACACCGCCGCATTGCGCGAGCAGATTTCCCGTGCCCATCAACACGAAGCCAGCACTGGCCAGCTTGCCCAGCAACTGGAAAAACAATTGCCGCACCTGCATTCGGCCATTTCCCTGGCTGACGGTGATCGCAACATTGTCATGACCCGTTTTGTTACTGCCTACATCGAGCTTGTCCCTGACTTGCTGGAAGCCGCCAATGACGTGGCGCGCGAAGCTGGCATCGAAAGCCAGATCAAGCCGGTACTGAAAATTGCTGAGCATTTCTTCCTGCAACCGCCCGCGATTCTTGCCGGCCACGAAGGCCTCGACGGCCTGCTGGACGAGGCCTACCTGGCCCATCGCCTGGTAGAAGAAGTCAACGATCTGTACATCACGCACTTCGGTCAGCCGTTGATTCCGGCGGACACCACCGTGGCCAACTTGATCGCTCATCAGCTGATCGGCGAAGCATTTGCCAACCAGTTGGACGAAGCCGTGCATTTGGCGGTGGATGAAATGCTCAACGAAGACAGCTTTGCGCTGGAGTCGGTCGAGGCTTACCGCGAGACGCTCAAGAGCCCGAACACGGAAGCGGCGTGGAAGCGCTGGCCGTGCCTGTCGCGGCAGCTGGGGGTTGAGTTGGCGTTGGATCAGCCGGCTTAACTCTTCAATATGATGCAAAACCCATGTGGGAGCGGGCTTGCTCGCGAATGCGGTAGATCAGTCGACATTGCTTTGACTGATACACCGCTTTCGCGAGCAAGCCCGCTCCCACATTTTTGATTGGGTTCCGTCAGCTAGTGGACGGCGCCGAACCTATCCCCACGGTCGTGCGCACCCGGCCTTCAAGCCTGCGCTTCAGGCCGCGCGCCTCGATCACCAGTTGCGAGCCCTTGGCCGCATTGGCCCGGCCCCATTCCTCCAGCAACTCCAGGCAGGAATGGTCGATGTAACTCAAGTTGCTCAGCGGCACATGCAACGTGGTCCCTGCGGGCACCGTCGAAAGCACTTGGGTCAGTGCCGGCACTTTCAGGAAGGTCGCCGCACCGGTCAGGCGCAACTCCATCTCACCGTCCTGGGGCAGGTCGATCAGGCTGATTTTCAGTCGCGACGCCTTGAAGGCCAACTTGACCAACGTCAGCCCGAAGCCCACCAGTACACCGGTCAGCAAGTCGGTAAAGATGATCGCCAGCGCCGTCGCGGCATAGGTGAACATCGGCATCCGCCCGTATCGGCCCAATGCGCGAAATGCTTTCACGTCCACCAGCTTGATCCCGGTGTACACCAGCACGCCCGCCAGGCTCGCCACCGGGATGCTTTGCAGCACGCTCGACAGCAGCAGCACGAACCCCAGCAGCCATACACCGTGGAACATCGCCGACAAGCGCGTGGTCGCACCGGCCTGCACGTTGGCCGAGCTGCGCACGATCACGCCGGTCATCGGCAGCGCGCCGACCAGGCCACAAAGCATGTTGCCTACACCTTGAGCGGACAATTCCTTGTCGAAATCCGAGCGCTGGCCGCTGTGCATGCGGTCAACCGCAGCAGCCGACAGCAGGGTTTCGGCGCTGGCGATAAAGGCCACGGCGAACGCGGCGATCAACAGTTGCGGATCGGCCAGGTTCAGCAAGTCGCTGGGGCGTAGCCAGTCAATGGCATCGGCAAGGTTTTCCGGGACTTCCACACGCTTGACCTGCAACGCCAGCACCAGGCTGGTGACCGTCGCCAAGCCCACGCCCAACAAGGCGCCTGGCACAAACCGCAGTTTTTGCGGGCGGAATTTATCCCACAGGTACATCACCAGCATGGTCGACAGCCCCAGCAAACCCGCTTGCCAGCCAAGGCCTGCGCCCAGGGTTGGTATCGCCTCAACCACCGCGGCCGGGAAGCCCGCCAGGTTATCCAGCCCGGAAGGCTTGGGCGCGCCGTCGAGCATCACATGGACCTGCGAGAGCACAATCAGCACGCCGATCCCCGCCAGCATGCCGTACACCACCGCCGGCGCCGTGACGCGAAACCAGCAGCCCAGACGCAATCGCCCGGCCACCAATTGCAGGAACCCCGCCAGCAACAGGATGGGGCCGAGCATCATCATGCCGTGCTGGCGCACCAGTTCGAACACCAACACTGCCAAACCTGCGGCGGGCCCGCTGACCTGCAGCGGCGATCCAGCCAGCCAACCCACCACCAGGCCACCGATGATCCCGGTGATCAGCCCTTTGGCCGGCGGCATGCCAGACGCAATCGCGATGCCCATGCACAAGGGCAGGGCGACCAGAAACACAACCACGGACGCGAGCAGCTCCCGAGGCAATACAGCTTTCAATTGAGCAGCACGCATAATGACTCTCCCAAGGCATTCGCCGGGCGCGGCAATGCCTGGCTGCATCCATGGCAGCCACCGCATTACCCGGCAGGGAAGTGTTTTAGAAGCGCGCTTTAGGCGTCGCGCAAGGGATTGGTCCGTCGCCGCTCAGCGGTCGAAATGCCGCCTGATCTGCATCGTAGGCTCGGATTTCGCTGGTCTCGATGTTGTAGATCCAGCCATGGATAAACAAATGACCATTGGCCATGCGTGAGGCCACGGAAGGGTGGGTGCGCAAATGCTGCAACTGGGCGATGACGTTTTCTTCGGTCAGCACCTTCATGCTTTCGCCTTCATTGGCGCAGTCGCAGTTGTCCTCAACCATCGACTTGGCGACCTCGGCATGACGCAGCCAAGCCCGGACCGTCGGCATTTTTTCCAGGCTCTGGGGGTTGAGTACCGCGCGCATGGCGCCGCAGTCGGAATGCCCGCACACGATAATGTGCTGCACGCCCAGAGCGAGAACCGCGTACTCGATGGCCGTGGAAACGCCGCCGTTCATCTGTCCGTAGGGTGGCACCACGTTGCCGACGTTACGCGTGACGAACAGGTCGCCAGGGGAGCTTTGGGTGATCAGCTCGGGCACGATCCGCGAATCGGCACAGGTGATAAACATCGCCCGCGGGCTCTGGGCCGTGGCGAGTTTTTTGAAAAGTTCTTCCTGCTGGGGGAAGACGTCGTGATGGAAATGCAAAAAGCCGTCAACGATGTGCTTTAGCGCTGCATCGGCGGACTCGGCCACCTGAGGGGCTGAAGCCGACGCAGCCAACGGCTGTTTATCCTTGTCACTCATGATTCATCCTCTTGATTAATGCAGGGAGAGTGTTCAGGTCATTTCGACGCTGGGCCAGTGGATTAGTTGTAAAACGCTGAAGACCACGCTTTCGACCCACCAGTCACTCGCAGAACAAGGTAACCGCCGAAACTTAACTCAAACTGAATGAACCGCTCTAGATCGCGGGTTTCAGTGATATCAAAACGCGACTACTCCTACAGGCATGTCGCGCCCTTCTTGGTCAGTTTACAACAATGCCATCTGCCTGCCCGGTGGGCAGAACGCCGTGCAATCCAGATTAAACCCTTCCCGACGATTAAGCCCCAGGCGCTTGATCGCCTTGCTGAAGCGCTGCGCCAGCAGATCGGCGAACGGCCCCTCGCCCCGCATGCGCACACCGAAGCGGCTGTCGTACACCTCACCACCGCGCACCTGGCGCACCAGGCTCATCACATGGGCCGCGCGCTGCGGGGGTAATGCGCCGCCAGCCACTCCTCGAACAACGGCGCCACCTCCAGCGGCAAACGCAGCATCATGTAGGCCGCACTTTGCGCACCCGCCGCGTGCGCTTCGGTCAGCAGGCTCTCGAGCTCGCTGTCGTTGATCATCGGAATCATCGGTGAACACAACACGCCCACCGGGATGCCGGCCTCGCGCATCACCCGAATCGCCCGCAACCGTGCCTTGGGCGCCGCCGTGCGCGGTTCCAGAATGCGCTTGAGCTCATCGTCCAGGCTCGTGAGGCTGATCATCACTGCCACCAGCCGCTGCCGGGCCAGCTCGGTCAGCAGGTCGAGGTCACGCAAAATCAGCGAGCCCTTGGTGATGATGGTCACCGGGTGGCGGTAGCGCAGCAGCACTTCGAGGGTCTGCCGGGTGATCCTGTACTCGCGCTCGATGGGCTGGTAGGGGTCAGTATTGGAGCCCAGATTGATCGGCGCACACACATAACCCGGCTTCGACAGCTGTTGCTCCAGCACCTGGGCGGCATTGGTCTTGGCGATCAGTTTGGTTTCGAAATCCAGCCCCGGCGACATGTCCCAGTAGGCGTGACTGGGCCGCGCGTAGCAGTAGATGCAACCGTGCTCGCAACCGCGATAGGGGTTGATCGAGCGATCGAACGGCAGGTCCGGCGAGTTATTGCGGGTGATGATGCTTTTGGCCGTTTCGATACGCACTTCGGTCCCCTGGGTCGGCGGCACCTCCTGAAACCAGCCGTCGTCCTCGGCCACACTGACCGTAGGCGCAAAGCGATTGTGCAGGTTGGTGGCCGTGCCCCGGCCACGGGGCGGTAAAGGTGTAGACATGAAAACGCCCCAATACTGTTTTTATATACAGTAATGGGGCGTGATGGTTATGACCAGTGCCGTCTGGCGGTCAGTGCTTTTGCGTCACTTGCCCCAAGTCATCGCCCGAGGTGGTGCGCATATCGCTCTTGCGCAGGTCCGCCACGTCGCTGGCTTTTACCGGCGCACCTTTATTGCCCCAGCTGCCGCGGACGAAACTGACCACATCCGCCACTTCCTGGTCCGACAACCGCCAGGCAAACGCCGGCATGGTGAACGTCGACGGTGCCGTGTGCGTAGCCGGCAAGGTGCCGCCATTCAACACAATGTTGATCAGCGACGTGGCATCTGCCGTCTGCAACACCGGGTTACCCGCCAGCGCCGGGAACACCCGCGTATAGCCATGGCCGTCGGTACGGTGGCACGCCGCGCAGTTGTCGATGTACACCGACGCGCCCGGCTTGCTGTCGTCACCTTTCCACAACGCCTCGGCCACCTGTTTGTCGTACTGATGCGGCTGATCCTTGGGATCCACCGCCGGCAGGCTCTTGAGGTAGCGGGCAATAGCAGTCAGGTCATCCTGCGACATGTACTGCATGCTGTGCACCACCACATCGCTCATGCCGCCAAACACGGCGCTGCGATCACTGCGGCCGGTCTTGAGAAATTGCACCAGTTCGTCCTCGCTCCAGCTGCCGAGGCCGTCCTTGTGATCGCCGCGCAGGCTTTTCGCGATCCAGCCTTCCAACGGCGCGCTGCCGGACAGGAAGGCGTTGCCGTCAGTGGCGCTGAGGGCTTTTTCCTGCATGGTCAGGGCGCGCGGCGTATGGCAGGCGCCACAGTGTCCCAAGCCTTCAACCAGGTACGCGCCACGACTGACCACCGGGTCCGCGGCCGGTTGTGCCGGATGCTCCTCAACGGACGGCGCAAACATCCAGCGCCAGGCCGCCAACGGCCAGCGCATGCTCAAGGGCCAAGGAATATCGCTGTCTTTGTTCTCTTGGGCGACCGGCTCTACACCCTTCATGAAGTAGGCATACAACGCCTGCATGTCGCTGTCGCTGACACGCGCGTAAGACGGGTAGGGCATCGCCGGGTAAAGCGTACTACCGTTCTTGGCGACGCCATGGCGCACGGCCTTGTCGAAATCTTCGAAGCTGTAGTCGCCCAGGCCGGTCTTGTCCGGGGTGATGTTGGTGGAGTAGATCACGCCGATCGGGGTTTCCATCGGCAGCCCGCCGGCAAAGGGTTTGCCACCCTTGGCGGTGTGGCAGGCCACGCAGTCACCGGCGCGGGCCAGGTATTCGCCCTGCTTGACCAGGTCGGTCTCAGCGGCGCTTACCGAACAGCTGCTCAAGAGTGCCAGGGAGGCGATAACAAGTGCTTTCATGGTCATCGCTCCTTATGCCTGAACCAGTGGGCCGGGGTTTTTCAGGTACTGCTCGCGGATCGCCCGCGCCGACCAATAGGTCAGTGCCGCCACCAGGCCGGTAGGGTTATAGCCCAAGCCCTGTGGGAAAGCTGACGCGCCTGGGACAAACACGTTGTGTACGTCCCAGCTCTGCAGGTAGCGGTTCAACGCACTGGTTTTCGGGTCGGTGCCCATGATCGCGCCGCCGTTGAGGTGGGTGGTCTGGTAGGCCGCAGTGTTGAAGTGCTCACCGACCTTTTTGCCGAGCACAGCAATGGCCTTGGGGTTCATCGCTTCGGCGACCTTGCCCATTTTCTCCATCATGAAGCGGTTCATCTTGATGTCGTTTTCCTGCCAGTCGAATGTCATCCGCAGCAGTGGCAGGCCGTAGGCATCGCGGTACACCGGGTCCAGATCCAGGTAGTTGCCCCGGTAGGATTGATGCGCACCGTGGGCGTCCATCGACACCTGGTGGGTGTAGTAATCGGCGGTCGCGCGCTTCCAGGCACTGCCCCACGCTGGCGTGCCTGGCGGGTTGGACGTACCGGCAATCGGCCGGCTGCCGGCCTGGTTGACCCACATCGGCGAACCGCCGACAAAGCCGTGCGGCCCATGGTCGAAGTTATCCGCGTTGAAATCATCAATGGCCACACCATTGCCGCCCGCACCGATGAAGTTATTGGTGTGGGTGTCCTTGTCGAAGAAGGCTTTGATGGTGCCCATGTTCTGGTAGGCGAAGTTGCGGCCCACCACGCCCTCATTGGTAATCGGGTCGTAGGGTTTGCCGATACCCGAGAGCAACATGAGGCGCACATTGTTGAACTGGAAAGAGCCGATGATCACCAGGTCAGCCGGCTGCTCGCATTCGCGACCCTGGGCGTCGATATAGGTCACGCCGGTGGCCTTGCTCTTGGTGCTGTCCAGGTTGACCTTGAGCACGTGGGAATTGGCCCGCAGCTCAAAGTTCGGTACCTGACGCAGCGCCGGCAGGATGTTCACATTCGGCGAGGCCTTGGAGTACATGTAGCACACGTAGCCGCTGCAGAAACCGCAGAAGTTGCACGGGCCCATCTGTGCGCCGTAGGGGTTGGTGTACGGCCCCGACGTATTGGCCGACGGCAGGTTGTAGGGTTTGTAACCAACCTCGGCGGCCGCTTTCTGAAACAGCTGTGCGGAGACGGTGTTTTTCTGCGACTCCAACGGGAACGGGTTGGAGCGATCCGGCGCATACGGGTTGCCACCACGGCCTTCGCCCACCACCTGACCTTTTACGGTCCAGGCCTGGCCGGAGGTGCCGAAGACTTTTTCCGCGTAGTCGAAAAACGGTTCCAGCTCTTCGTAGCTGACGCCGAAGTCCTGGATGGTCATGTCCTTGGGAATGAAGTTTTTGCCGTAGCGCTCTTCGTAGTGGCTGCGCATGCGCAACTCGATAGGGTCCACACGAAAGTGTACGCCCGACCAGTGCAGGCCCGCGCCGCCCACGCCATTGCCCGGCAGAAACGCACCCAGCTGGCGGTTGGGCAGGGCGACGTCATTCACGCTATGGCGAATGGTCACCGTTTCTTTAGAGATGTCCTGAAAGAGTTTTTTACGCACGCTGTAGGTCAATTCGTCGATGACCTGCGGATAGTTGCCGTCCGGGTAGGTGTCCTGCATCGGGCCGCGCTCCAGCGCTACCACGTTGAGGCCAGCTTCCGTGAGTTCCTTGGCCATGATCGCGCCGGTCCAGCCGAAGCCCACGATCACCGCGTCCACTTTCTTCATGATGGTCGCCACGTTTATGCCCTCTCGCCGCGAATGGAAACAGCCGGGAAGGGGTATTGCTCGTTGCGTTCAACCCAGTCCATAAAGTCGGCGCGGGCGCCGGGGAAGCCGATCATGGTCCAGCCGACCATACCTTTGTTGCCGCCGTGGATCGGGTCGCAGAAGAATCCTTCCTTGGTGTTTTGCAGCAGCAGGTTGAAGAACATCTTTGCGGGCACCGTCTCAAAGTGCGCAGTCACTTCGCTGCCGCCGGCTTCAAGGCGGCGCAGCATATCGTCCTGGGTAGCGCTGTCTTGCGCGGCAAAGGCCTTGCCGTTGAACGCCTTCGACCACGCATCCGTCGCTGCAATGCCCAGGCGATAAATGTCCTTGGGCACCAGCTTGCTCTGCCAGCCCATCTCCGGGGCCGCATCGGCGTTGAACGGGCCCTGCATGAACCACAGCGCGCCCGCGGCGTAAGGCGTGTTCATCTGGCGGTCGATGTATTCCGGCGCACCGGCCTCCAGGGCGCCAGGGCCTTGGGCATCAGCGGGAATCAAACGCGCGACGGCGGCGTTGAGAAACGCCCACTCTTCAGCCGTGAAATAGCTCGGTTCGTAGGCGTTGTCGCTGACCGGCGGCTTAGCCTCGGCAGCCTGCACCGGTTCCGGCGTGGCCATCAGCATCGAGCCACCAAAGCCGGTGCTGGCAACCGTGACCACCGGGATCAAGGTCAAGGATTTGCGCAAAAAATCACGCCGGGGGTTGTCTTGATCTTGATCAGACATGGGTGCACCTCATTATGTGGTCACGGGTTTATCAGCCGCTTCTGGGAGCAGCGTGAAGGCTTGCCAGGAAATTGGATCCAAAGGGATAGAACACAGTGGCAAACAATAGTTACAAATGATAGCAGGCTAAGAATTGAGAAAATCGGTTCAGCGAGAAAAACAGCAGATCAGGTCGGTATTCACGATTCTTTGACGAGTACCTCACGCCGCATTGACCCCGCGTAGGCGAATCTTTGGCCTATCAGCCATTTCCCTATTCGGTTACAACGCGCATGTTCGAGATTCGATTGCTGCCTGCCCTCGGCATGGCGCTTCTGGCCCTGTTCGCCACCGCGCACGCCCAGGCGGACGGCGCCTCCTCCCTACGCTCACCGGAATGGGCCCAGCCTGTGGGCGACCAGTTCAATCTGCACCAAATGACGCCGACGCTGTATCGCAGCGCGCTGCCCAACGGCAATGCGCTCCCCATATTGGAAAATCTGAAGATCGCCACAGTGATCAACTTTCTGCCGGAATCTGATGCAACGTGGCTGAAGACATCTGATATCAAACAGGTGCAGCTGACTTATCGCACCAATCACGTTGACGATTCGGACGTACTCGCGGCGTTAAGGGCCATCCAGGATGCAGAAACCAAAGGCCCGGTGCTGATGCACTGCAAACACGGCTCGGACCGCACAGGTTTGATGGCGGCGATGTATCGCGTGGTGATCCAGGGCTGGAGCAAGGAAGATGCGCTGAACGAAATGACCCTGGGCGGTTTTGGTACCAGCAACGGTTTCAGGGACAGCGTTCGCTACATGATGAAAGCCGATGTCGACAAGTTGCGTACGGCCTTGGCGAATGGCGATTGCAGCACCAGTGCGTTTGCCCTGTGCTCGATGAACAGTTGGCTCAACACGGCCAATAGCAGCCGTGTCGACACCAAAAAAGACGCTGAATTGGTGCTGACCCCCTGATGGGCGTCAGTCTTTTTTCAGCTTCGGATTGGGAAAAAACTGCACGGCCTGCACCTTCGGGTCCGGCGCTTTCAATGCCGATGTATTAACCCGCGTGCCCAACTCCTTGGGTACCGACAGACCTTGGTCATTCAACGTGTCGGTATAACCGCAGGCCACGCATTCGCGGTGCGGCACGTTGTCTTCGGTCCACATCTTCAACTTGTCCGGCTCGCTGCACGCCGGGCAGACCGCCCCGGCGATAAATTGCTTTTTGGTAATCACAGGCCCTTCGCTCATGCTGCCGCGTCCTCACTCAGGCCGCTGTGGCGCAAGAGTGCGTCAATCGACGGCGCACGTCCGCGGAAGTCGACGAACAGCACCATCGGTGCCTGCGAACCGCCGCGCGCCAGAATGGCTTCGCGGAAGGCGCGGCCGGTCTCGGCGTTCAGCACGCCGTCTTCTTCAAACTTGGAGAAGGCATCCGCCGACAGCACTTCCGCCCACTTGTAGCTGTAGTAACCCGCCGCGTACCCGCCGGCAAAGATGTGCGCGAAGCTGTTAGGGAAGCGGTTGTACGCCGGTGGACGCATCACCGAGACCTCATCGCGCACGCCTTCAAGCACTTGCGCAACGCTGCGGCCATCGCCGTGGGTGGCATGCAGTTCGAAGTCGAACAGCGAGAACTCAAGCTGGCGCACCATCATCAGGCCGGACTGGAAGTTCTTCGCCGCGAGCATTTTTTCCAGCAGGTCCTGGGGCAGCGGCTCGCCGGTTTCATAGTGGCCGGAGATCAGTGCCAGGCCTTCCGGCTCCCAGCACCAGTTCTCCATGAACTGGCTCGGCAATTCCACCGCATCCCAGGCCACGCCGTTGATGCCGGAGACGCCGGCGTGTTCGACACGGGTCAGCAGGTGATGCAGGCCGTGGCCGAATTCGTGGAACAACGTGGTCACTTCATCGTGGGTCAGCAGGGCAGGCTTGCCGCTGTCGGCCGGGGTGAAGTTGCACACCAGGTTAGCCACCGGGCTTTGCAGCACGCCGTCAACCGTGCGGCGACGGTCACGCGCGCCGTCCATCCAGGCGCCGCCACGCTTGTTGGCGCGGGCGTACAGGTCGAAGAAGAAGCGGCCGACGTGCTGGCCGTTTTCCTTGATTTCGAACAGGCGAACGTCCGGGTGCCAAGTGTCGAAACCCTTTTGCTCGGCGATCTCGATGCCGTACAGGCGCTGGACGATGGCAAACAGGCCGCCCAACACTTTGTCGATCGGGAAGTAGGCGCGCAGGGCTTCCTGGGACACGCTGTAGCGCTGCTCGCGGAGTTTTTCGCCGTAGAAACCACTGTCCCAGCTTTGCAGATCCGCACAACCTTGTTCGGCGGCATATGCCTTGAGCTGTTGCAGGTCCTGGGCGGCAAACGGCTTGCTGCGCTTGGCCAGGTCGCGCAGAAAGCTCAGCACCTGGTCGCTGGACTCGGCCATTTTGGTCGCCAGGCTCAGCTCGGAGAACGACGCATAGCCCAGCAGTTGGGCCAGCTCCTGACGCAGGTCGAGGATCTGTTCCATCACCGGGCCGTTATCATTCTTACCGGCATTCGGGCCTTGGTCCGACGCGCGGGTGCAGTAGGCCGCGTAGACCTCTTCGCGCAGGGCGCGGTCGTGGGCGTAGGTCATCACCGCGTAGTAGCTGGGGAATTCCAGGGTGATCAGCCAGCCATCGAGGCCTTTGGCCTGGGCGGCGGCGGCCATTTGCGCCTTGGCCGAATCGGTCAGGCCGGCGAGGGTGGCTTCATCGGTAACGTGCTTGGTCCAGGCCTGGGTGGCATCCAACAGTTGGTTGGAAAATTTGCTGCCCAGCTCGGAGAGCTTGCTCTGCACTTCGGCGTAGCGCTTTTGCTGCTCAGGCGGCAAATCGATACCCGACAGGCGAAAGTCGCGCAGCGAGTGCTCAAGGATAGTCTCTTGCGCCACGTCGAAACCAGCGGCTTCCGGGCTGTTGGCCAGGGCTTCAAAGGCCTGGAACAGCGCGCGGTTCTGACCCATCTCGGTGGAGTAGGCGCTCAATGCCGGCAGGCAAGCCTCGTAGGCCTCGCGCAGTTCAGCGCTGTTGCATACGGCATTGAGGTGGCTGACCGGGCTCCAGGCGGCGCCCAGGCGATCATTCAGTTCATCCATCGCCAGCACCAGGCCGGCCCATGTAGGATTTTTACCCTGGCTTTGCAGGATGCCTTCGATGGCAACACGGTTGTCGGCGAGGATCTGTTCGATGGCCGGTTGCACGTGCTCGGCACGGATCGCCGAGAACGGCGGCAGGTCGTAGGACTGCAGAAGAGGGTTGTTCGCGCTCACGGTGGGCACCTTGGCTGAAGAAACATGTAAGAACAAAGATGGGGCCATCTTAATTACAATCAACACCCACCGCAGCTATCAGCAGAAGAGAGAGAGGCTATCGTGACCCTTCGCACCTATCAGAACCACACGCCAACCCTGGGCGCCGGGGCTTTTGTCGATATTTCGGCGGTGGTGATCGGCGATGTCGAAATCGGCGCCGACAGCTCGGTTTGGCCGCTGACGGTGATTCGCGGCGACATGCACCGCATCCGCATCGGTGCGCGCACCAGCGTGCAGGACGGCTGCGTGTTGCACATCACTCATGCCGGGCCGTTCAACCCGGACGGTTTCCCGCTGCTGATCGGCGATGACGTAACCATCGCCCACAAGGTCATGCTGCATGGCTGCACGGTGGGCAACCGCATCCTGATCGGCATGGGCAGCATCGTGATGGACGGCGCCGTGGTGGAGGACGACGTGATCATCGGCGCCGGCAGCCTGGTGCCGCCGGGCAAGAAACTGGAGAGCGGTTTTTTGTACGTGGGCAGCCCGGTTAAACAGATCCGCCCATTGACTGACAAAGAGCGTGCCTTTTTCACCTACAGCGCCGCGAACTACGTGAAGCTCAAAGACCTGCACCTGGCGGAAGGATTCGACCGATGACCCTGAACTACTCCACCGTGCTGTTCGACCTGGACGGCACCCTGACCGACCCGCGCGAGGGCATCACCCGTTCGATCCAGTACGCCCTCGGCAAACTCGGCATTGATGAACCCGACTTGACCAAGCTGGAACACTTTATCGGCCCGCCATTGCTGCAAGCCTTTATGCAGTTCTATGGCTTCGATGAGGCCAAGGCCTGGGAAGCGGTGAATTTTTATCGCGAACGCTTCAAGGTCACCGGCCTGTATGAAAACCGCGTATTCGACGGCGTCATGCCGTTGCTTGAGGAACTGAATGGCCAAGGCCGCCAGCTGTATGTGGCCACGTCCAAGCCGTGGGTATTCGCCCGCGAGATTGCCCGGCACTTTGATTTTGCCAAGCACTTCAAGGTGATCTACGGCAGCGAACTGGACGGCACACGCACCAACAAGGTTGAGTTGATTGCGCACTTGATGAATGAAGAGGGCCTGGACCCGGCGACCACGTTGATGATCGGGGACCGCAAGCATGACCTGATCGGCGCGCGCAGCAATGGGCTGGATTCAGCGGCGGTGGGGTATGGGTTTGGCAGTTTTGAAGAGTTGAATGCCGAGGCGCCGACCTGGCATTTTGAGACGCTGGATGAGATGCATCAGGCGTTTTTGCAGCGCGCTTGATACCGCTTTCGCGAGCAAGCCCGCTCCCACACTTGACCGAGTTTCAACATGAGAATGCGGTCGAATGTGGGAGCTGGCTTGCCTGCGATGAGGCCCTAACGGCCGCCATCCTCCAACTGCCGCAGCGCCGCTTTACGCTGCTCCACCGGCAAGCCACCCATCTTCTCCACCGCCGCAAAAAACTTCACCCAATCCCCACCTTCCTGCGCAAACAACGCCGCAAACGCCGGCACCCATTGGTCATATAGCCCAAACGGCAGCAACCGCGCGTTGTTCATCGGCTGGTTGATCCACACGTCGTAACGTTTATCGCCTCCCCACTGGCTATCGCGCATTTGCCGGTAATCGCTGCGCAAACGCTCGAATTCCGCCGCCTTGGCCTGGCGCATCACGTCAACTGCCAAGGGCTGTGCGTAGAGCTGTTCCAGGCGTTTACGGGTATCCAGCACCAGTCGGATAAATTGATCACGCTGCTGCAACGCTGCATCGCTCAGAGGCGCCAAGCCCCGCGCCGCACGCCATTGACGAGTGCCTTCCTGCTCGACGAAGTTGGCATACGACTCGTTGAACTCGGTGTCGTCCTTCACATAGAAACGCTGGTGCGCCAGCTCATGAAAAATCAGTGTGGCCAGGCGCTCATCGCCCCAGTTCATCATCGAATTCATGATCGGGTCATTGAACCACCCCAACGTGGAGTAGGCCTCGACGCCACCAATCGACACGTCCATGCCTTGTTGCTGCAGCAACGCCGCCTCACCGCGCGCCGCGCCCTGGTTGTAATAACCGCGATAGGCGACGCATCCGGCAATCGGGAAGCAATGGGTTTCGGGAGAGAGGGAAAATTCCGTCGTGGCGAATACATTCCAGACTACGTATGGCCGGCCAATGTCCGCGTACAACCTGTAACTCTGGTTGTCGGGCAAGTGCAGGTGCTCACTGGCGAACGTGCGGGCTTTTTGCGACTGCACCAAGTGCTCACGCAATACCTGTGGGCGAGAAGGGTCGGCAATCACCTCGGCAACCGGCTCACGGGCCCGCAGCAATTGCCATTGGCCGCTGGCGAGCTGGCTGTAATAACTGACACTTGAGCAGCCGCTGAGCACCACCACCATTAACCCTGGAAGAAAACGCTTCAACATGCTCCGACTGCTCCTGGGTAATTTGCTCGCCAGCCTATCCTGCCTGCACGGAATTTTTCCATGGCCTGGCGTGTTTATACTCATGAGGAGTCTGCTGCCATCGGCGCCGGGCTCAATTCCTTCCTACCGTTGAGTGCCTGCCATGCGCCAGCTCCTGCTACCTGTCACCGTCCTGTTTCTCAGCGCCTGTGCTTCTACGCCGATCCCCCCGGTGGATCCGCATCAGGCCTGGGTCGACTTCGCCACCCCGACACCCGGCGCCAAACTGGTGATGGCCCAGCGCCTGGATGGCAAGAATCTGAATGACGGGCGTTTTTTCCAAGTGCCACCCGGCAGCCACGAGCTGATGGTGCGCTTTGATTTCGAGGTGAACACGGGTACAGGCTTTGGCGGGCTGGACCAGACGCACGACCGCACCTGTTTCATGACCCTGCAGTACGACAATTTCCAGGCAGGCCAGCGCTATGTGCTGGAAGGGCGCTCGCTGGCCTTCACGCCCAACATTCGGCTGTATAACTCAGCGCGTCAGCTGCTGGCGCAGGAGCGCAGCGTGAACTGCATCTGATCAGTCGTTGTTCTTCTGATAAACGATGGCTTTGGTGCCGTTTTCACAGCTGCCGACGACCATGGCGCTGTCATGCTTGTCGGCTTCTTCCTTGCTGACGATTTCCAAGGTGTAGGACGGCACGGCGTTAGCCTGGATCTTGACCTCGATCTCTTTTCTAAGCTCTTCACAATCTTTTGGAGCGGCCACGGCCGAAGTGGCCAAAACACCGCAGATGATCGCCAAGGCAAAACGTTTCATGTGTGAAGCTCCCTGAATGCATGCGCACGAGTGTGCGCCTAGCTGCATAGGCTATAGGACCACATAGGGGAAACACGAGTTCTGATTTAAAGCAGAACTAAATGTGGGAGCGGGCGTGTGTGGGAGCTGGCTCGCCTGCGATGGTAGCGCCTCGGTGCAACTGCAAAACCGAGGTGTCCCAATCGCGGGCAAGCCCGGCTCTCACACAAACCCACTCCCACACTGGATCTACGCGGTTACGCAGACCGCATTAGCTGACGAGCGTGGCATCCAGGCTGATCTTGGCGTTCAGCACCTTGGACACAGGGCAGCCTTCCTTCGCCTTTTTGCTCAGTTCGTCGAACTGCGCCTGGCTTGCGCCCGGGATCTTGGCTTTCAATACCAAATGCACAGCAGTAATTGCGAAGCCGCCTTCCACTTGGTCCAGCGTCACTTCAGCCTGGGTGTCGATGCTGTCAGCCTTGAGGCCGGCGTCGCCCAGAATCATCGAAAACGCCATGGAGAAACAGCCGGCGTGCGCCGCACCAATCAGCTCCTCAGGGTTTGTGCCCTTGCCGCCTTCGAAACGGGCCTTGAAACCGTAGGGCGCTTCGCGCAATACGCCGGTTTCAGTGGAAATGGAACCCAGGCCTGTCTTCAGATCACCTTCCCAATGCGCGGATGCTTTTTTAACGATACTCATAGCGGTCTCCTCGAACGGTGGTTTTGCTTCAGTAAGGTTCTGAGGATAGAAGCTCTGGCAAAGTTCATCTTGTCGGAGAAACCTAGCATTCCAGTAGGAAATTTCCCTAGCTACTATTGAATCTCGGGTATATGCCCTCATTGCATAGAACATGCACATGAAGCGGCAGGTTTTGGTTCGTCTATAAGCCTGCGCACCTATTGGAGAAGCAGGCTTATGAAATCGCTGTCCGACGTGAAATTCTCGACCCTGGACCTGGTGCCCGTGCGCGCCAATGGCAGCCCGGCCCAGTCGTTGCGCAATTCCCTGGACTTGGCCCAGCACGTGGAAAAGTTTGGCTATAACCGTTTCTGGGTGGCCGAACACCACAACATGGATGGCATCGCCAGCTCTGCCACCTCGGTATTGCTCGGCTACCTGGCCGGTGGCACCTCGACCATCCGTGTCGGCTCCGGCGGCGTAATGCTGCCCAACCATGCACCGCTGGTGATCGCTGAGCAGTTCGGCACCCTGGAAAGCCTGTATCCGGGCCGGATCGACCTGGGCCTGGGCCGCGCGCCGGGTTCTGATCAGATGACCGCCCGCGCCCTGCGTCGCGAACGCTCGGGCAGCGCCGACGACTTCCCTGATGATGTGGCCGAGCTGATGGCTTACCTGGGCCCACGCACGCCGGATCAACGGGTTATTGCCGTGCCGGGTACGGGTACCAATGTGCCCGTGTGGTTGCTCGGCTCCAGTTTGTTCAGCGCGCAATTGGCCGGTGAGCGCGGTTTGCCCTACGCCTTCGCCTCGCATTTCGCACCGCGCCTGATGCATGAAGCTATTCGCGTGTACCGCAATCACTTCAAGCCTTCAGCCGTATTGGACAAGCCCTACGTGATGCTTGGCATCCCGCTGGTGGCCGCCGATACCGACGAGCAGGCCGATTACCTGGCTACCTCGGTGTACCAGCGCATCCTCGCGCTGATGCGCGGGCAAAGCCTGGTGCAACGTCCGCCGGTCAAGACTATGGACGGCCTGTGGCTGCCCCATGAAAAAGACGCGGTCGGCAGCTTCCTCGGCCTGGCCATGGTCGGCAGCCCGGCGAAGATCCGCGCAAAACTGGACGTGCTGGTTGAGCAGACCGGTGCCGATGAGCTGATCTTTACCTGCGACCTGTACGAGCATGCCGACCGGATTCATTCCTACGAGCTGCTGGCGCAGTTGATGAAGGGCTAACAACATCCGCAGACAAAAAAACGACGCACCTGTGCGTCGTTTTTTATGTCTGGAGCAAGGGGTTAACCGCGCTTGTAGACGATTTCCTTGGTGCCGGCTTCGCAGCTACCGACGACTGTGTGGTCGCTGGGTGCCGCGCCTTTGTCTACCACCTCCAGCGAGTAACCCGAGGCGCCCTTGGCGTCGATTTTCGCTGCAATTTCGCTTTTCAGCTCTTCACAAGGCTTGCCCGCCGCCAGGGCTGTGCCCGCAATGCTCAACAAACCTACCGCTAACAGGAACTTCTTCATCCGTTACTTTCCTTGCGCTGATCGAAAAGAGCGTGCCGACGCTTTCGCATCGGCACCCATTGGTTGTAGCGCAGGTTATGGCAATCGGCCAGTCGGCAAAGTTCAACCGACGTGATCAACTACTGGCGATTCGGAACCCCACCTTGAGCGTGACCTGGAAGTGCGCGGCCTTGCCGTCCTTGATGTGACCACGGGTTTCTGTCACTTCGAACCATTCCAGGTGCTTGATGCTTTTGTTCGCTTCGGCGATGGCGTTGTTGATGGCGTCTTCGATGCTGGTCGCCGACGAACCCACCAATTCGACTTTCTTGTACGTGTGATGATCAGACATGGCGTTTCTCCTGAGGTCTTTAGTGAGCGTAGCAGTCAATGTTCGTACTGCTTCTGGCGACTATTCCCACTCAAAAGTTCAGATTTACTGCACTTTCTGAAAACGCTGGAGTCGGTATCTACACATGCCACTCAATCACTTCAGGAGAGTCCACATGGCCAACACTTCTTTACGCAAAGCGTCGCTGGAAAGCATGGAAGCCGAGATTTCGAGCCTTCTCAAGTCCCTTGAGAGCCTTAAGGACGATGCGTCCGACGAGTCGCGCAAAACGCTGAAGGCCCTGAAAAGCAATGCCGAGAATGCCCTCAAGCACTCCCGTCATCTGATCAGCGATGCCTACGAAGAAAGCAAAGTCAAAATCCGCGAAACCGGTGTTGCAACCCGGGACTACGCACAAGAGCACCCATGGACTACCGCCGGCGTCGCCGTTGGCGCGCTGGGTCTGCTGGCGGCTTACCTGCTGTGCAAACGCGGCGACTGAAACACCGGCTACACCGGCTGGCGCAACAGCTCTGCCTTGAGCCACTGCGCCAGTTGACCCGCGCGCCCGTCTGCGGCGCGCTTGGGTAGCCACAGCGCCAGGTGCGCCGGGGTTTCGCTGAAACCCCACGGCGCCACCAGGCGACCCGCGCGCAGATCCTCTGCCACCAGCGGTTCTGGCGCAATTGCCACCCCAAGCCCTGCCACCGCCGCCTCCAGCAAATAATACAAATGCTCAAACCCCTGGCCGTGTTTCAACGCGCCGGGTGCAATGCCGTATTGCTGCGCCCAACTGGGCCAGGCTTGCGGGCGCGAGGTGGTGTGCAACAAGGCTTCGCCACACAAGGCTTGCGCCGGGGCCTGGCGCAAACGCTCGTAACCGGCAAACCGCGGGCTCATCACCGGGCCAATGCGCTCGCTGGCCAACTCGTACACCTGCATGTCCGCCGGCCACGGCGGCTCAGCGAACACCAGCAGGGCGTCGAGGCCGGGACGCCTGGGGTCAAGATCGCCGTCACCTGCTGACAGGTGCAGGCGCAAGTCCGGCAGGTCGGTGTTCAAGCGGCCCAGGCGCGGGATCAACCAGCGCGCCAACAAACTGCCCGAGCAGCCCAGCACGAACGGCGCGTCGGCGCTGGCCTGGGTCAGCTCGGCGCACACATCCCTCAAACGTTCGAACGCCTCTGCGCTGGCATCGCGTAGCCGAACGCCGGCATCTGTGAGTTTAAGGCCGCGCCCATCTTTGGCGAACAGGCTGACACCCAAATGCTCCTCGAGCAGCTTCAACTGGCGGCTGACGGCGCCGTGGGTCACATGGAGCTGCTCGGCAGCCTGGCTGACACTGTTGAGCCGGGCGGTGGCTTCAAATGCACGCAAGGCATTGAGGGGTGGAAGGTCTCGGCTCATCTGTGAGTTTTCCTGACAGGTTGCGGCGATCTTATCGGTTTTCAGCGTAGCGCGTCAGGGGTAGAGTGGGCCTCATTGCCTCTCCTCACATTCTTTACCGGAGCGCCCCATGACTCAGTCCCAGACCGATCTACGCAACGGCCCAGACGCCAACGGCTTGTTTGGCGCGTTCGGCGGCCGCTACGTCGCTGAAACCCTGATGCCGTTGATCCTCGACCTGGCCCGCGAATACGAAGCCGCCAAGATCGATCCGGCATTCAACGAAGAATTGGCCTACTTCCAGCGCGACTACGTCGGACGTCCAAGCCCGCTGTATTTCGCTGAGCGCCTGACTGAATTCTGCGGCGGCGCCAAGATTTACCTTAAGCGCGAAGAGCTCAACCACACCGGCGCGCACAAGATCAACAACTGCATCGGCCAGATCCTGCTGGCGCGGCGCATGGGCAAGAAACGCATCATCGCCGAGACCGGCGCCGGCATGCACGGCGTGGCCACCGCCACCGTGGCAGCGCGTTTTGGCCTCGACTGCGTGATCTACATGGGCACCACCGACATCGAGCGCCAGCAGGCCAACGTGTTCCGCATGAAGCTGCTGGGCGCCGAAGTGATCCCGGTGGTCGCCGGCACCGGCACCCTCAAAGACGCGATGAACGAAGCCCTGCGTGACTGGGTGACCAACGTCGACAGCACCTTCTACCTGATCGGCACCGTCGCCGGCCCACACCCCTACCCGGCGATGGTGCGCGACTTCCAGGCCGTGATCGGCAAAGAAACCCGCGACCAACTGCAAGCCCAGGAAGGCCGCCTGCCGGACAGCCTGGTGGCGTGCATCGGCGGCGGTTCCAACGCCATGGGCCTGTTCCACCCGTTCCTGGATGACACCAGCGTCGAGATCATCGGCGTTGAAGCGGCCGGCCACGGCATCGAAACCGGCAAACACGCCGCCAGCCTCAACGGCGGCGTACCCGGCGTACTGCACGGCAACCGCACCTTCCTGCTGCAGGATGACGACGGCCAGATCATTGACGCCCACTCGATTTCCGCCGGCCTCGACTACCCGGGCATCGGCCCTGAACACGCCTGGTTGCATGACATCGGCCGCGTCCAGTACACCTCGGTGACCGACGACGAAGCCCTCGAGGCGTTCCACACATGCTGCCGCCTGGAAGGGATTATTCCTGCACTGGAAAGCGCCCACGCCCTGGCTGAAGTGTTCAAACGCGCACCGAACCTGCCGAAAGATCACCTGATGGTGGTCAACCTTTCCGGCCGTGGCGACAAAGACATGCAAACCGTGATGCACCATATGCAACAGTCGAAGCAGGAGAAACACTGATGAGCCGCCTGCAAACCCGTTTTGCGCAACTCAAAGAACAAAACCGCGCCGCGCTGGTGACCTTCGTCACCGCCGGCGACCCGGGTTATGACACCTCGCTGGCGATCCTCAAAGGCTTGCCGGCAGCTGGCGCCGACGTGATCGAGCTGGGCATGCCCTTCACCGACCCGATGGCCGACGGCCCGGCGATTCAACTGGCCAACATCCGCGCGCTGGAAGCCAAGCAGAACCTGGCGAAAACCCTGCAGATGGTTCGCGAGTTCCGCAAAGACAACAACGACACGCCGCTGGTGCTGATGGGCTACTTCAACCCGATCCACAAATATGGCGTGCCGCAGTTCATCAGCGACGCCAAGGAAGCCGGCGTAGACGGCCTGATCGTGGTCGACATGCCGCCTGAGCATAACGGCGAGCTGTGCGATCCGGCCCAGGCAGCAGGCATCGACTTTATCCGCCTGACCACGCCAACCACCGATGACGTGCGCCTGCCGACCGTGCTCAATGGTAGCTCCGGCTTTGTGTACTACGTGTCGGTGGCCGGTGTGACCGGTGCCGGGGCGGCCACCCTGGAGCACGTTGAAGAAGCCGTGACTCGCCTGCGTCGGCATACCGACCTGCCGATCAGCATCGGCTTTGGTATCCGCACGCCGGAACAGGCAGCCGCTATCGCGCGCTTGGCAGACGGTGTGGTGGTCGGTTCGGCACTGATTGATCACATCGCCACTGCCAAAAATGATCAGCAGGCGATTGATGGCGTGTTGACCTTGTGCGCGGCGCTTTCGGAAGGCGTTCGCAACGCCCGTAAGTAAACGCCGTGTAGCAGTAGGTAAAGTTCCTGATACAGAGGAATCATACTGTCGAATCAGTACCTAAACTGACAAGACCAAGGGATTTCGAACCCGGTTCGAAATCCCTTTTTTGTTCGTGCAGTACTGAGGAAACACCCCATGAAAATGCCTAAACGCTTGATCGCTGGTCTCGGCGTGCTGATGCTCGGCGCGAGTGCCTTGGTGCAGGCCGCGCCACCTGACCAACGGGGCGATGACAATGGCCCTGGCCGTGGCGGCCCGCAAGGCCAGCACGAGCAACGCGGCGATGACCATCGTGGCCCGCAGAACAACCGTCGTGGCCCGCCTCAGGACTTCGGCCCGGTGCGCCAGATCATCCACGACAACCACGGTCAGTTCGCCCGTGGCGCACCGCCGCCACCGAATGTACGCCTGGTCCGCGGCCAGCCACTGCCACGCGGCTACTACGGCGAACGCCTGGACAACCGCGCCCTGGCACGCCTGCCGGTTTACCCGGGTTATGAATGGCGCCGTTCCGGCCCGGACGTGGTCTTGATTGCAGTCGGCACAGGCATCGTCTACGAGATTCTGGACGGCGTACTTAACTAATCCCTCGCACTACCCTGTGGCGAGCGGGCTTGCCCCGCGTTGGGGTGCGAAGCGCCCCCAAAACCGGATAACGCGGTTTCCCTGAGACACCGCAGTGGCCCTGATGGGGCTGCTGCGCAGCCCAACGCGGGGCAAGCCCGCTCGCCACGGGAAGCCCGCTCAGCACAGGAAGCCCGCTCGCCACAGGGGTCACTCGCCGCAGGCTATTCCTTCAGTTCTATACGTTCGACTTTGCCTACAAGCAGCACATAGGACAGCGCGCCCAGCAGCGCCAGCACCGCAATGTAGGTAATCGCCGGCGCAAACGAATCCCCGCTGGCCAAAAAGCCAATCACAATCGGCGTCGTAATCGCCGACAAGTTACCGATAAAGTTAAACACCCCGCCGGTCAACCCCAGCAGCCGCGCAGGCGCCAAGGTCGACACCAGCGACCAGGTAATCGACGCCAAGCCATTCCCAAAGAACGCCACCGCCAGAAACGCAATCACCCACGTCGTCGAATCCACATAGTTGGCGCCAATGATCGCCGTGGAAATCAGCAGCCCGCCAATAATCGGCAACTTGCGCGCAAAGCCTACCGACGTGCCCCGGCGAATCAGCCAGTCAGAAAACAGCCCCGAACACAGTACGCCGACAAACGCCGCCAGAAACGGCAGCGACGCCAGCAAGCCCGACTTGATGAAGTCCATGCCGCGATATTTCACCAGGTAGGTCGGGAACCACGTCAGAAAAAACCACAACGTGGAGTTCAGGCAAAACTGCCCCAGGTAGATGCCCCACAGCTTGCGCTTGCTCAGTACGATCCCGAGGTCGACCCAACTGAATGGCGCCTTGACCGCCTTGGCCTGCATATCCACCAGCCCGCCGCCTTCGCGGATCAGCTCGATTTCAGCCGCATTGGCGCCTTTGAAGTCCTTCGGCTCGCGGTACACGGCGTACCAGATCAGCGCCCACACAATGCCCACGCCACCGGTGGCGACAAACACCATGTGCCAGCCGAACGCGTGTTGCAGCCAGGCCAGTACCGGCGTGAGAAACGCCAGCCCGACAAACTGCCCGGAGGTATAAACGCCAATCGCCGTGGCACGCTCACGCTCGGGAAACCAGGTGGTGACCACGCGACTGTTGATCGGATAAGCCGGCGCTTCCAGCGCGCCGACCGCCATGCGCAGCACAAACAGCGCGATAAAGCTGGCGGCAAAACCAAGCATCACGGTGGCAATCGACCACAGCAGCAAGGCCACGGTGTAGAGAGTGCGCGGCGGCACCCGGTCCACCAACCAGCCGCCGGGGATCTGCATGGCGGCGTAGGTCCAGCCGAACGCCGAGAAGATCAGCCCGACATGCACCGGGTCGATGCCCAGCTCGCTGGTCAGCGCCGGGGCGGCAATCGACAGGTTGCTGCGGTCGAGGTAGTTGATCACCACGGTGATAAACAGCAGCACCATGATGAAGAAACGCTTTCTGCTGGGCGTGACGAGAGAAGCCTGCCCGGTGAAGGATTCAGGGTGCATGGGGGTTGCCTCTTCTTATGTTTATTGAGGACAGGTCTCACTGGACCAAAGGTAGGAGGGGGCTTGCCCCCGATGAGGAGTGCCAGTCACCGAATGCATCAACTGATACACCGCTATCGGGGGCAAGCCCCCTCCCACATTTTGTGTCCGATTTCGTCAGGGGACGATCACCACTCGGCAAAGCTGCCGTCGGCATGCCGCCAGATCGGGTTGCGCCAGCGGTGGCCGATAGCCGCGCGCTCGATCACGTATTCCTCGTTGATCTCGATGCCCAGGCCTGGCCCGTTGGGGATTTTCACAAAGCCTTTGTCATAGTCGAACACGCCCGGGTCGCGCACATAGTCGAGCAGGTCGTTGCTCTCGTTGTAGTGAATGCCCAGGCTTTGCTCCTGGATAAACGCGTTGTAGCAAACCGCGTCCAATTGCAGGCAGGCCGCCAGGGCAATCGGGCCCAGCGGGCAGTGCAGGGCCAGGGCCACGTCGTAGGCTTCGGCCATGTTGGCGATCTTGCGGGTTTCGGTGATGCCGCCGGCGTGGGAGGCGTCCGGCTGGATGATGTCGACGTAACCTTCGCTGAGCACGCGCTTGAAGTCCCACCGTGAGAACAGCCGCTCGCCCAGCGCAATCGGCGTGCTGGTCAACGGCGCCAGTTCTTTGAGCGCTTCGTAGTTTTCGCTGAGCACCGGCTCTTCGATAAACATCAGTTTGTAAGGGTCGAGTTCTTTCATCAGCACCTTGGCCATGGGCTTGTGCACCCGGCCATGGAAGTCGACGCCAATGCCGACGTTCGGGCCCACCGCATCGCGCACGGCGGCAACGTTGGCCAGGGCCAGGTCGACTTTGTCGAAACTGTCGACAAACTGCAGCTCCTCGGTGCCGTTCATTTTCACGGCAGTGAAGCCACGGCCCACGGCCTCTTTGGCGGCACGCGCCGTATCGGCGGGGCGGTCGCCGCCGATCCATGAATACACGCGAATCTTGTCGCGCACCTGGCCGCCCAACAGGTCGCTGACCGACACACCGAGCGCCTTGCCCTTGATGTCCCAGAGCGCCTGGTCGATACCGGCGAGGGCGCTCATGTGCACGGCACCGCCTCGGTAGAAGCCGCCGCGATAGAGCACCGTCCAGATGTCTTCGATATTACGTGGGTCTTTGCCGATCAGGTAGTCGGAAAGTTCTTCAACAGCCGCCGCCACCGTGTGTGCGCGGCCCTCGACCACAGGTTCACCCCAGCCGGTCACGCCCTGGTCGGTTTCGACCTTGAGGAAGCACCAGCGTGGCGGAACGATGAAGGTGGTCAGTTTGGTGATTTTCATCTTCTTATCTCTCTTGTCGATGCAGCGCCGAGGGCGCAAAACTTGCGTTCTTTTCAGGGCATCAATTCAGCGCATTCCAGGCGGCGACATACGCCTGGGCACTGCTCGCCACTTGATCCACAGACATGCCCGGCTTGAACAACCCGGACCCCAGGCCGAAGCCCTTGGCGCCTGCGTCGAAATACACCTGCATGTTGTCCGGGGTCACGCCGCCGACCGGCAGCAGCAACGTGCCCGCCGGCAGTACCGCCAACCACGCCTTGATCACAGCCGGGCCCATTTGCTCGGCCGGGAACAGCTTCAGTACGTCGGCGCCTTCGGCCAACGCGGCGAAGGCTTCGGTGGGCGTGGCCACACCCGGCGACAGGTACAAGCCCGCCGCTTTCGCGGCGCGTAGCACCTTGGCATCGCTGTGGGGCATGACGATCACTTGGCCACCGGCGGCTTTGACGTGCTCGACCTGCTCGGGCGTCAACACGGTGCCCGCGCCGATCAGGCAATCGGCGGGCAGGCTGTCGCGCAGCGTGCGGATGCTGGTGTAAGGGTCCGGCGAATTGAGCGGAACTTCGATCACGCGAAAGCCGGCCTGGTAGAGCACTTGGCCGATCGCTTCAGCTTCGTGCGGCCGTACACCGCGCAGGATTGCGATCAAACCGTTGTGTGCGAGTGCTTGCTTGAGCATGTCAGGCCTCCAGGACCGGTTGAGTGAGCCCGGCCGCCACGGCCAATTGCCACAGGCCGCGTTCGGTGGCCGCTTGCGCCAGGCTGACGTGGGCGAAGCCGCAGAGCGCGAGGGCGCGCTGGTAACGGGCGCAGAGCGCTGCGGTGCCGACCAGGACGATAGGCTTATGTTTTGCAGGGGCCGGTAAACCGGCGAGTTCATGCCCGATCAGCAGGCCGGACAGGTAATCCGGTTGCTGGTCGGGAGCCAGTTCGGCGGTCAGCCCGAGTGTGCGGGCGCTGAACAATGTCGAGAGCACGCCACGCTGGCCGTCGTTGGAGAGTGCCACCTGCACGCCGCGATCAAAGGCTTCGGCCTGGAAGTGGTCGGAGGTTTTTTGCGTACGGCCGAGAATGCTGTGCTGGCTCAGCACGGCGAACAGTTCGCCGGTCATGAAGGTGTCGAAGTGGGTGATGCAGCCCTCCACCACCTCGACCCATTTGGAATGGCTGCCCGGCAGGCCGATCAACACCTCAGCCGCGAGGCCTTGCAGTACGCCCAGCACCTGGGTTTCTTCGCCGCGCATCACATTGGGCAAGCCCACCTGTTCGATCACGCCGGGCACGATATGCACCGCCACGCCGCGCAGGCTGCGCACGCTATGCAGCGCCTGGCCGAGGCTTGCGACATCGACCGGCGTATTGCGATACGCCGCCTCACTCCAGCCCTGGGCACTGCCGACCATGCCGCAGGCGATCACCGGCAAGTCGGGCTGGGCGTCGAGCCAGTCGCCGCAGGCCGCGTCGAACGCCAACTCGAAGCCATCGCTGCAACGCACGCCGGCAATGTCACGGGGTTCGCTGGGCAGGTGCATGATGCCGAACGCCAGTGCGCGCTGGTCGAGCACCTTGCCGGCCGGGCCGAGTTTATAAGCACGAAGGGAGCTGGTCCCCCAGTCGAGCGCGATCAATTGCGCCTGCATCGCTTCACCTGAAATGAGTGGGTGCTGAAAAAAGCAGATGGGCGAATATAAACCTATGACTGTCGATATCTCAATATATAAATAACAGTCCCATATATTGGGTTAAAACACAAAAAATCCCATCGCCTTTGCACAAGGAGATGGGATTTTTATACGCACTGGTTAAAAAATAGACAGGTCCAGCTCGCGCATCGCGCCCATCCAGATCGCGTAATCGGTGTGATCCTTCAGGTCATCGCCGGTATCAGGGTGCAGGAACACCACCAGCCCCTCGCGATGCAAAGCCAGCCATGGCAACACCACACCGATGTATTCCGGCTCGAACGCCAGCTGGCAACTCCAGTCCGGGTGCGGGCCCACCGGGCGTTCATGCACGCGGCCCATGCGCAACGGAAACAGCTTGGCTGCGTCCTCGCAGAGCTTGCGCGCCTGGTCGATGGTGCTGGCGTCGAAGTAGATATGGGCGTGGTAGCCCTTGATACGTTGCATGGCGAAATCCGGATCCAATATGCGCCGATCCTAGACCGCAATCGACGGCAGGGCCAGCCCGGTCAGCGACTGTGCGCTGCTGGCTTGCTCGGCCACCAGCCAGTCGACAAAGCGCTCGACCAACTGCCCCCGGCGTTTGCGCTGGGGCTGCACCACGTAATAACCGAAGCGTGAGATCGCCGTGTCGCTGATCGGCCGACACAGCCAGTTCTGCTCCAGCAGGTTATCCACCAAGTGGCGCCAGCCGATGGCCACGCCCTGGCCGGCAATCGCGGCCTGGATCAACAGGGTGTAGTTGTCGAAGCGCAGTTGGCCGGGTGTGGGCGCGGTGGTAATGCCCAGCTCGCGGAACACACCGCTCCAGTCGAACCACTGGCTGTTGTTTTCCTGGCGCAGGTGCAGCAGCGGACAGTCCGGCAGCGTCTGCACGGTCAGCGGCGTGGCCTGATCCTTGAGCCATTGCGGGCTGCACACCGGGAACACTTCCTCGTTGAACAGCCAGAGGCTGTCACCCTGTTTGAAACGGCCATCGCCAAACAACACCGCCACGTCGATATCGCTGCGCAAGCTGGCATGGTTGCGTTCGCTGGTGACCAGGCTCACGTCTACCTGCGGGTTGGCCTGGTGAAAGCGGTGCAGACGCGGCATCAGCCAGTAGGCGGCGAAGGCAAAGTCGGTGGCCACTTGCAGCACTTCATGCTGGTCTTGCTGGGTGATCGCGCTCAGGCCTTGGTTGATGGTCTGCAAACCGCCCTGCACATGCTCAAACAACAGCGCGCCAGCGTCGGTCAGCTCGATGCCACGGTAGATGCGATCAAACAAACGCAGCCCAAGCTGTTCTTCGAGGCGTTTGATCTGTTGGCTGATGGCCGGCTGAGTGGTGCCCAGTTCCACGGCGGCAGCGGTAAAGCTGCGGTGGCGTGCCGCCGCCTCGAATGCGCGCAGCAGGTCGAGGGAAAGATCGCCAAGGGCTTCATACATAAGCTGTGCTTATCCTAGACATTGCTTTTCATGGGCTTTACCCCATTTTCCATGGGCCGCATGCTCATTCGCATAAACACCGCCTATGGAATGCCGAAGACTCATGAAGCGCAAGAACATTCTTTTCATCATGGCCGATCAAATGGCCGCGCCGCTGCTTCCGTTCTACGGACCTTCCCCGATCAAACTGCCAAACCTGAGCCGCCTCGCCGAACAGGGTGTGGTGTTCGACGCCGCCTATTGCAACAGCCCGCTGTGCGCGCCGTCGCGTTTCACTTTGGTCAGCGGCCAGTTGCCGAGCAAGATCGGCGCCTACGACAACGCGGCAGACTTCCCTGGCGATGTGCCGACCTATGCCCACTACCTGCGCCGCCTCGGCTACCGCACCGCGCTGTCGGGCAAGATGCACTTCTGCGGCCCTGACCAGTTGCACGGCTATGAAGAACGCCTGACCAGCGACATTTACCCCGCCGACTATGGCTGGGCGGTGAACTGGGATGAGCCGGACGTGCGCCCCACCTGGTATCACAACATGGCATCGGTGCTGCAAGCCGGCCCGTGCGTGCGCACCAACCAGCTGGATTTCGACGAAGAGGTGGTGTTCAAGGCCCAGCAATATTTGTTCGACCATATCCGCAATGACGGTGACCAGCCGTTCTGCCTGACCGTGTCGATGACTCACCCACACGACCCGTACACCATTCCCAAGCCGTTTTGGGACCTGTACGACGACAGCGACATCCCATTGCCTACGACGCCGGCCCAGGCCGACCTCGACCCGCATTCGCAGCGCCTGCTCAAGGTCTACGACCTGTGGGACAAGCCGCTGCCGCTGAACAAGATCCGTGATGCGCGCCGTGCCTATTTTGGCGCGTGCAGCTACATCGACAGCAACGTCGGCAAACTCCTGCAAACCCTGGAAGACACGGGTCTTGCCGAGGACACGATCATCATCTTCTCCGGCGACCACGGCGACATGCTCGGCGAACGCGGCCTCTGGTACAAAATGCACTGGTTTGAAATGGCCGCCCGCGTGCCGCTGCTGGTCAGTGCGCCGGGGCAATTCGCGGCGGGCCGCGTGACCAAAGCGGTTTCCACGGCCGACCTGTTGCCGACGTTGGTGGAGTTGGCCGGCGGCGAGCTGGACCCGCGCTTGCCGCTGGACGGACGCTCGCTGGTCCCGCACTTGCAGGGGCAGGGCGGGCACGACGAAGTGTTTGGCGAATACATGGCCGAAGGCACCATCAGCCCGCTGATGATGATTCGCCGTGGCGCGTACAAGTTCATCTACAGCGAGGACGATCCTTGTCTACTGTTCGATGTGCACAACGACCCGCACGAGCGGGAAAACCTCAGCCAGTCACCGGAACACCGGCCACTGTTCGAGGCGTTTTTGAGTGAGGCGCGGGCCAAATGGGACATCCCGGCGATCCATCAGCAGGTACTCGCCAGCCAACGCCGTCGCCGCCTGGTGTTTGAGGCGCTGACCCAAGGCAAGCTGAAGAGCTGGGATCACCAGCCACTGGTGGACGCCAGTCAGCAATACATGCGCAACCATATCGACCTCGACGACCTGGAGCGCAAGGCACGTTACCCACAACCCTGCCAAAACCAATAAATAGACAGAGGGAAGGCCATGCAAAAGTTGACTGTAGTGCTGGGCATGTTGGTGCTCAGTAGCGCCAATGCGTACGCGGACGCTAGCTGCGACACGGTGAAGATGGCCGATCCAGGCTGGAGCGATATCGCCGCCACCAATGCCATCACCGGTTTTCTGTTGAACGGCATGGGCTACAAGGCCAAGGTCGACACCCTGGCGGTGCCGATCACCTTTGGCGGGCTCAAGGACGGCCAGGTGGACGTGTTTCTGGGCAATTGGATGCCGGCGCAGCAGGGCTTCTATGACAAGTTCGTGGCCAATGGCGATGTGGTGCAACTGGCGAAAAACCTCGACGGCACCGAGTTCACCCTTGCCGTGCCGGACTACGTGTGGGACGCCGGGGTGCATGACTTTGCCGACTTGAACAAATTTGCCGACAAGTTCGACGAGAAGATCTACGGCATCGGCTCCGGCGCGCCGGCCAATATCTCGCTGCAAGAGATCATCAAGAAGAACGACTTCGACCTCGGTCAGTGGAAGCTGATCGAGTCGAGTGAACAGGCGATGCTGGCCGAAGTGTCGCGGGCGGTTAAGAAACAGAAGTTCGTGACCTTCCTCGGCTGGACGCCGCACCCGATGAACGTGCAGTTGAACATGCATTACCTCAAGGGCGGCGAGAAGTACTTCGGTGACACCGGCAGTGTGTATACCTTGACCCGCAAGGGCTACGCGCAAGCCTGCCCGAATGTCGGAAAACTGCTGACCAACCTGAGTTTTACCCAGGAGATGGAGAACAGCATCATGGCGGAGGTGGTGAATAAAAAAGTCAGCAATGCTGATGCGGCGAAGGCCTGGATCAAGGCCAATCCGGCGGTGTTGGACAAGTGGCTCGATGGGGTAAAAACCGTGGATGGCCAGGATGCGTTGGCCGCCGTAAAAGCCAAGCTATAACCCCCGAAATCGATCCTTTTTGGGAACTGGCTTTTGTGGGAGCTGGCTTGCCTGCGATCCAGGCACCTCGGTATTACTGATACGCCGCGGTGATGCTATCGCAGGCAAGCCAGCTCCCACGGGGGACTGTGTGTGCTGATACCCTGATGCAAACCTTTCGAACCGAGCCTTTCATGCCCCGGCCCAACCGCCATACACTCTTGCCCTTCCTCGCCTGGCTCCCGCGCCAAACCCGCGCCAGCGTCGGCCGGGACGCGATGGTTGGCTTAAGCGGTGCCGTGCTCGCGCTGCCGCAGTCGATTGCCTACGCGCTGATCGCCGGTCTCCCACCCGAATACGGCTTGTACGCCGCCATCATCCCGGTACTGATCGCCTGCCTCTGGGGTTCCTCCTGGCACCTGATCTGCGGCCCTACCGCCGCCATTTCCATCGTGCTCTACGCCAGCATCAGCCCCTTGGCCGTGCCAGGGTCGCAGGACTACATCACGCTGATCCTGCTGCTGACCGTCCTCGCTGGCGTTTTCCAATGGCTGCTGGGCATGCTGCGCTTCGGCGCGCTGGTCAATTTCGTCTCTCATTCGGTGGTGCTGGGGTTCACCCTCGGCGCTGCCGTGGTGATCGCCTTGGGGCAGTTGCCCAACCTGCTGGGGCTGGATCTGCCCAGCCAAGCCACAGCGATCAAGAGTTTGCTGGCGCTCATCGATCACAGTGGCGAATGGGACCACGCCTCCCTCGCCCTGGGCCTGGGCACTTTGCTGGTGGGCGCGCTGCTCAAGTACCTGGTGCCACGTTGGCCAACACTGTTGATCGCCCTGGCCTTGGGCAGCCTGGTGGCGTGGCTGTGGCCGTCGATGTTCGGGCATGTGGCGCGGGTCAGTTCGTTTGTGGGCACACTGCCGCCGTTCAGCCCATTGCCGATGGACCTGGACATGCTCCTGCGCCTGCTGCCGAGCGCGGTGGCGGTGGGCATGCTCGGGCTGGTGACCAGCTTGTCGATTGCGCGCTCGCTGTCGGCGCGTTCGCAGCAACTGCTCGACGCCAATCAAGAAGTCCGCGCGCAGGGCTTATCCAATATCGTCGGCGGATTTTTCTCCGGCTACTTGTCGGCCGGTTCCTTTACCCGCTCCGGCCTCAGTTACGAGGCGGGCGCTTGCTCACCGTTGGCAGGCGTGTTTTCCGCCGGCTGGGTGGCGTTGTTTGCCGTATTTGGGGCGGCGTTGATCGCGCACATACCAATCCCCAGCATGGCCGCGAGCATCCTGCTGATTTGCTGGGGCCTGGTGGATCATCGCGGCATCCGCGCGCTGTTTCGCGTGAGCCGCGCAGAATTTGTGGTGATGAGCCTGACGTGCGTGGCCACCTTGCTGCTGGAGCTGCAAACGGCGATTTACGCCGGGGTGCTGGCGTCGCTGTTTTTCTACCTCAAACGCACTTCGCAACCGCGTGTTCAGCAGTGGCGCGACGGTGATGAAGATGTATTGCGGGTGGGGGGCTCGATCTTTTTTGGCGCCAGCCATTACCTGCAAGTGCGCCTGCAGAGCTTGCAGGGTGAGCGGGTGGTGATCGAGGCGCAGCAGATCAACTTTATCGACTATTCCGGGGTGGAGATGCTGCACCAGGAGGCACGGCGGTTGCGGGGAACGGGGCGTAGTTTGACGTTGCGTAGGGCCCGGCCGCAGGTAGTGGAAGAGCTGAAAAAACTCGAAGGGGCCGACAACTGCCCCATCCATTTCGAAGACTGAATGCGGTTGAAACTGTGGGAGCTGGCTTGCCTGCGATAGGATCACCTCGGTCTAACTGACCGACCGAGTCGTCTGCATCGCAGGCAAGCCAGCTCCCACAGTTTGACCGTGCCCACGTTGGCGTTGTGTTACGCCAACTGGCGGCGTAGCTCAGCCAACACCGGCGCCGAATCCGGGCGCACGCCGCGCCACAGGAAGAACGCTTCCGCCGCCTGCTCCACGAGCATGCCCAGGCCATCCATCGCCACGGCTGCGCCATGCTCTGTCGCCCAACGGCAGAACGCGGTGGGTTCCTTGGCGTACATCATGTCGTAGCAAAAGGTCTTGCCCGGCTCGATCATGCTGCTGGCAATCGGCGGTACATCGCCTGACAGACTCGCGGACGTGGCATTGATGATCAGGTCCACCGGCTCACGCAGCCAGTCGAAACCGCTGGCTGACACAGCGCCCAGATCGTCAAACAGCCCGGCAAGCAACTCGGCCTTTTCCACCGTGCGGTTGGCGATGATCAGCGCGGCAGGCTGCTCGGCCAGCAAGGGCTCCAACGCCCCACGCACCGCGCCGCCAGCACCGAGCAACAGGATGCGCTGGCCTTGCAGGTTCAGCCCGGCGTTCACTTTCAGGTCGCGCACCAGGCCGGCGCCGTCGGTGTTGTCACCCAGCAGGGAGCCGTCCGCCAGCTTGCTCAGGGTGTTCACCGCCCCGGCGCGCTGGGCACGTTCAGTCAGGCTGTTGGCCAAGCGGTAGGCGTCTTCCTTGAAGGGCACCGTGACATTGGCGCCACGGCCTTGCTGAAAAAACTCACGGGCACAGCCGGTGAAATCCTCCAAAGGCGCGAGCAAGGTGCTGTAGTCCAGTTGCTCGCCGGTCTGCTCGGCGAACATGCGATGAATCAACGGCGACTTGCTGTGGCCGATAGGGTTGCCGAACACCACATAACGGTCCATCAGACGGCCGCCTTGGGCGCGGCTAGGCCCAGCCAGTCGCGGTCTTGCAGGAAGTAATCGGTGAGACGCGCTTCTTCGCTACCGGCCTCGGCCTTCCAGTCATAGCTCCAGCGCACTTGCGGCGGCAGCGACATCAGGATCGACTCGGTGCGCCCGCCCGACTGCAGGCCGAACAGGGTGCCACGGTCGTAGACCAGGTTGAATTCGACGTAGCGCCCTCGGCGGAACTCCTGGAACTGGCGCTGCTGTTCGGTGTAAGCCAGGGCCTTGCGGCGCTGCACGATTGGCAGGTAGGCGTCGATGTACGCATCGCCGATGGCGCGGATGAAGGCGAAGCAGGTGTCGAAGTCCCACTCGTTCAAATCGTCGAAGAACAGGCCGCCGATGCCGCGCGGTTCGTTGCGGTGCTTGATATGGAAATACGTATCGCACCAGGCTTTGTAGCGCGAGTACACGTCCGGGCCGAACCGCGCACAGGCCTGCTCGGCAACGCGGTGCCAGTGGATGCAGTCTTCCTCGTTGCCGTAGTAGGGCGTAAGGTCGAAGCCGCCTCCGAACCACCACACCGGTTCTTCGCCTTCTTTTTCGGCGATGAAAAAGCGCACATTGGCGTGGGACGTCGGCACATGCGGGTTGTGCGGGTGGATCACCAACGACACGCCCAAGGCTTCAAACCCGCGACCGGCCAGCTCAGGGCGATGCGCACTGGCGGACGGTGGGAGACCGCTGCCGAACACGTGGGAAAAGTTAACGCCGCCTTTTTCGATGACCGTACCGTTTTCGATCACACGGGTGCGACCGCCGCCACCGGCAGGCCGGGTCCAGGCGTCTTCGATAAAGCGAGTGTCCGTCTCGAAGGTTTCCAGGGCGCTGCAAATACGGTCTTGCAGGTCGAGCAGGTAGGCTTTAACAGCCTCGGTGCGGGTAGTCATGGCATCACCTTGAATCGGGCAAAGCTACGCGAGGCCATGCGGCGTCGGCGGCAAATGGGCGCACAGGATACCACTGCACTTACGTGGCACTGCACTTAGGTGCGCCGCAGTTGACGAAGATCAAGCATAGGAGTGGGATAGAGGGCTACGCGAATTCGACCTCAGGAGAAGTGCAGATGGCCAAACGTATCCAGTTCAGCGCCCATGGCGGCGCCGAAGTGCTTGAGTATGTCGACTACACGCCGGCAGAGCCTGGCCCGCAGCAGGTTCGTGTGCGCAATGAGGCCATTGGCCTGAACTTTATCGATACCTACTTCCGCAGCGGCCTTTACGCGCCGCCGGCCCTGCCATCGGGCCTGGGCGCAGAGGGCGCCGGTGTGGTCGATGCCGTGGGCAGCGAGGTCACGCAATTCAAAGTCGGCGACCGCGTGGCCTACGGCAGCGGCCCGCTGGGCGCCTACAGCGAATTGCACGTGCTGCCCGCCGCCAACCTGGTGCACCTGCCGGACGACATCAGCTTCGAACAGGCTGCCGGTGCGATGCTCAAAGGCCTGACCGTGCAGTACCTGCTGCGTCAAACCTACGAATTGAAGGGCGGCGAAACCATTCTGTTCCACGCTGCTGCCGGTGGTGTGGGTTCACTGGCCTGCCAATGGGCCAAGGCCTTGGGAGTGAAGTTGATCGGCACCGTGAGTTCACCGGAAAAGGCCGCCTTGGCCAAATCCCTCGGCGCCTGGGAAACGATCGACTACAGCAAGGAAAACGTCGCACAACGCGTACTGGAATTGACCGACGGCAAAAAAGTCCCGGTGGTGTACGACGGCGTTGGCAAGGACACCTGGCTGACCTCGCTGGACAGCGTGGCGCCACGTGGGCTGGTGGTGAGTTTTGGTAATGCGTCGGGCGCGGTGGATGGGGTGAACCTGGGGATTCTGGCGGCGAAGGGTTCGCTGTATGTCACCCGGCCGACCTTGGCGACTTACGCCAGCAACCCGAAAGACTTGCAGGCCATGGCGGATGATTTGTTCTCGATGATCAAGAGCGGCAAGGTGCGCATTGATATCAACCAGCGGTTTTCGCTGGCGGACGCGGCGAAGGCGCAGACTGAGTTGTCGGGGCGGCGGACGACGGGGTCGACCATTCTGCTGCCATAAGGCGGTAGATCTTTTGAGGTTGTAAGGGCCTCATCGCGGGCAAGCCCGGCTCCCACATTTTGATCGCATTCCAACGGAAGGAACGCGGTCGAGTGTGGGAGCGTGTTTGCCCGCGATGGCCGCACCGCGGTCTCAGGAAGGCCGCACCACCTCACCCGTCGCCAAATCACGAATCAGGCTCGGGTTCTTGCGCCCACCCAAAGCACCACCCAACACCCGATCAACCTGGCCACGGAAGTATTGCTCCACGCGAAGCCGCGTACGCGCAGCCGGGCGCCCTTGCGGGTTGGCCGAGGTGGAAATCAGCGGCCCGACCAGCGAGCACAGATCCCGCACCAGCGGATGATCAGTCACCCGCAACGCCACCGTGTCATGCACACCCGTTACCCACTCAGGCAGCAGGTCCTGATGGGGCACCAGCCAGGTATTGGGCCCAGGCCAGGTGCTGGCCATGCGCTCGATCCAGGTGTCCGGGAAGTCTTCAAAGAGAAAATCGAACTGGCGAATATTGTCCGCCACCAGGATCAGGCCCTTGTCCACCGACCGATTCTTGATCGCCAGCAGCCGGTCCACCGCTTCTTCGTTCCACGGATCGCAGCCAAGGCCCCAGACCGCTTCGGTCGGGTAGGCAATCACCGCGCCTGCGCGAATTTCCCGTGCGGTTTCCAGCACACGCCACCTGTTGACCATTACTCACTCTCCGGACTAAAGCTCTGCGCAGTTTACCGATCTTCTTTACAAAACCTAGCAGCGCGCAAGCCAGCGCCCGCTTTCGCAGATCACCTGGCCTTCGAGCTCAAGCTCGGTGAGGGTTGCCAGCACCTGGGACAACGGCCGCCCGCTGGCAATGGCCAAGCCTTCACTGGTGTGAGGCGCGGCGTGCAGCAACGCCACCAGCGGATGAGTGACCGGCATGGGTGCCGGACGGGACAGCGCCTGCCAGCCACGTAACCCTTCCAGAATGTGCTCGATGGATTCCACCAGCGTCGCGCCATCGCGGATCAATTGATGGCAGCCCTTGGCGCCAGGGTGATGGATGGAGCCCGGGATCGCATACACCTCGCGCCCTTGCTCGGCCGCCAGCCGCGCGGTGATCAGCGAGCCACTGGCCATGCTGGCCTCCACCACGAGCACGCCCAGCGACAGGCCACTGATGATCCGGTTGCGCCGGGGGAAGTTGCCAGCTTGTGGCGAGGTGTCCAACGGGAACTCGGAAACCACCGCGCTGCCCTGGGCAATCATCGTGGCTGCGAGCTGTCGGTGGCGCTGTGGATAAAAGTTTTCAAGCCCGGTACCGAGCACGCCGATTGTCTGGCCGCCGACATCCAGCGCTGCCTGGTGCGCCGCGCCGTCTATACCCAAAGCAAGGCCACTGGTGATGACAAAACCGGCGCTCGCCAAGCTGCGGGAAAAGGCCGCTGCGGTGTCCATGCCGGGGCGCGACGCACGGCGACTGCCGACCATGGCCAACTGCGGTTTTTCCAGGATTTTTGGGTCACCGGCGACGAACAATAGCGGCGGGGCATCGTCGATCTGGGCGAGGAGTGCCGGGTAATCAGGTTGGTCCCACATCAGCAAATGCTGGGCCGGCTGCGCCAACCACGCCAATGCCTCACTGGCACCGTCACGTATTTCAGGGCTGCGGCGGGCATCGGCGCTGACGGCCGGCAACCCGAGGGAACGCCATGCACTGGCAGGGGCGCTGATGGCTTTTGAGGCAGAGCCGAAGGCTTCGAGCAACACACGAAAACGCTTGGAACCCAGTTCCGGCAGCCTGTGCAAGCGTAGCCGAGCTTCCAGTTCTGACGGGGAAATTTCGCTGCTGTTTATCGGATACATTTGATCATCCTTGACCGGAACAAGCTGTGGATAACTCTGTTGGTAACTTATTTAGCAGGCTATTTATTGTGTTTGTTGAGCAGTCTCGAATCGGTCCATGACTGCCAGCGAGCGTGAGGCGCTGAGAACCAGGCCATAGCTGAGCCTTTCATAAGTGCGAAACACCAGCAGCGTGCCGGCGCGCTCATCAGGGAGTTGGGTTGCCGTGCCAGTGAGGGTGTCGCGGATCGTCGCGCCGGCTTTGATCACGGTCAGCAATTGGCCTTCAACCAGCCCGTCGCGTCGGCCTTTGTTCAGGGTGACGGCGTCCAGTACGCCAATCTGGGTGACGCCTTTGGGAATGTCGATGATGTGCCCCTTAACACAGGGCGCACGCTTAACGGGGGCCGGCTCAAACGTAGGTTCGGCGCGCAGCAGCCGATCGCCGGGACGTACTTCCTGGGTGACTCGCTGCACCGCCAGCGTGGTGAGATCGCCGGCCATTACGAAGCGCGCGGTGCCGATGTTGTCGGCATTGATGCCCAGCAATTCCTGAGTGTCGGGGTCGGTGTAGGCCTTGGCGCGGCGAAAAATTCCGTAATTGGGCTGTGTGGGGTCCAGGGCGCCCCTTGCATACACACGGTCACCATTGGCGCCCAGCACCCGGCCCGCATCGGCCGCGACAATGTAAGGTGCGTTGTCCAGGTCGTGAGCCGTATCGAGTATGCGGTTGTGCAGTAAAAAGGACTGGATAGCCTGCTGAGTTGCTGGTTCCAGCCGCTGGCCAGGCGGTGGGATCAAGGCCATCGTGAGCGGCGTCCACAGCAGCAAGACGAGTAGCGATTTCCTCATGGGGTCAATCTCCTTTATTATGTGCGTTCGCGTGAAATGCCATAGCCTTCGCGGCTTTCGAACCTTTCACACCGGCTGCCTGGGTCCATCCCACCGCCGATTTGCCTCTACCTCACATGTGCAGCAATTACGCTTATGGCTATTTTGAACATCCTCGAATTTCCCGACTCGCGCCTGCGCACGATCGCCAAACCGGTGGCCGTAGTGGACGACAAGGTTCGTCAGTTGGTCGATGACATGTTTGAAACAATGTATGAAGCCCCGGGCATCGGCCTCGCCGCCACCCAGGTCAACGTGCATCAGCGCGTCGTGGTCATGGACCTGTCGGAAGATCGCAGCGAACCGCGGGTGTTTATCAACCCCGAGTTCGAACCGCTGACCGAAGAGATGGGCGAATACCAGGAAGGCTGCCTCTCGGTGCCGGAGTTCTACGAGAACGTCGAACGCCCGCTGCGCGTGAAGATCAAGGCACTGGACCGTGACGGCAAGCCCTACGAGCTGATCGCCGATGGCCTGCTGGCCGTGTGCATCCAGCACGAGTGCGACCACCTCAACGGCAAGCTGTTTGTCGATTACCTGTCCACGCTTAAACGCGACCGGATCAAGAAGAAGCTGGAAAAAAAGCATCGCCAGCAAGCTTGATGCCCTTCTTCCAAAGGCTTGCTGCGGCAAGCCTTTTTCTTTTGTGACTGTTTTTAACCGAGACCTCCCATGACCGAGCCACTGCGCATTGTTTTTGCCGGCACTCCCGAATTCGCTGCCGAACACCTCAAGGCGCTGCTTGCCAGCCCTTATGACATTGTCGCGGTGTACACGCAGCCGGACCGCCCGGCCGGTCGCGGGCAAAAGCTGATGCCAAGCCCGGTCAAGCAGCTGGCGCTGGAACACAACCTCCCTGTGCTGCAACCGCCAACCCTGCGCAACGCCGAGGCCCAGGCGGAACTGGCGGCGCTGAAGCCAGACCTGCTGGTGGTCGTGGCCTATGGCTTGATCCTGCCTCAGGCGGTGCTGGATATCCCGCGCCTGGGCTGCATCAACAGCCACGCTTCGCTGTTGCCACGCTGGCGCGGTGCGGCGCCGATCCAGCGCGCCGTGGAAGCCGGCGACCGTGAAAGCGGTGTGACCGTGATGCGCATGGAGGCGGGCCTCGACACCGGCCCTATGCTGCTGAAAGTCACCACCCCGATCACCGCCCAAGACACCGGCGGCAGCCTGCATGACCGCCTCGCCGAGCTAGGCCCGCCCGCTGTGGTCCAGGCCATCGCCGGCCTGGCCGCCGGCACCCTCGAAGGCGAAGTGCAGGACGACAGCCTGGCCACCTACGCCCACAAACTCAATAAAGACGAAGCGCGCATCGACTGGAGCCGCCCGGCCGTAGAGCTGGAACGCCTGGTGCGTGCCTTCAACCCATGGCCGATCGGCCACAGCACACTCAGTGGCGAAGCCTTGAAAGTGCTGGCCGCCACCTTGGCTGAAGGCAAGGGCGCCCCCGGTGAAATCATCGGCGCCAGCAAAGAAGGCCTGTTGGTCGCCTGCGGCGAACAGGCGCTTTGCCTGACCCGTCTGCAATTGCCCGGCGGTAAAGCGCTTAATTTCAGCGATTTGTTCAACAGCCGTCGTGAGAAATTTGCCCTGGGCACGGTTCTCGGGGCGGTCGTTCAATGAACCCGCGTCTGGCCGCCGCCAAGGCCCTCGCCGCCGTCCTGAATGGCAAGGCTTCGCTGAACAGTTCGCTGCCTACGCAGCTGGATAAGGTTGAAGACCGTGATCGCGGTTTCACTCAGGACCTGGCCTTTGGCACCGCGCGCTGGCAGCCACGCTTGTCGGCGCTGGCAGCCAAGCTGCTGCAAAAGCCGTTCAAAGCCGCGGATGCGGATGTGGAAGCGCTGCTGCTGGTCGGCCTCTATCAACTGCTCTACACCCGCGTGCCGGCCCACGCCGCCATCGGTGAAACCGTTGGGTGCGCCGACAAGCTGAAAAAACCTTGGGCCAAGGCGCTCCTCAACGCCGTGCTGCGCCGCGCTCAGCGCGAGGGCGAAGCGTTGCTGGCCGAGCTGGAACACGACCCGGTGGTGCGCACCGCACACCCGCGCTGGCTGCAAAAGTCCCTGAAAGCCTTCTGGCCTGAGCAATGGGAAGCCATCTGCGCGGCCAACAATGCGCACCCACCAATGATTCTGCGGGTCAACCGTCGCCATCACAGCCGCGACGCCTACCTGCAATTGCTCACCGACGCCGGCATCAACGCCACGCCGTGCGTGTACAGCGTCGACGGCATCGTGCTGGAAGCAGCCACCGACGTACGCAGCCTGCCAGGCTTTGCCGAAGGCTGGATCAGCGTGCAGGACGAAGCCGCGCAGCTGGCCGCCGACCTGCTCGACCTGGCGCCCGGCCAACGCGTGCTCGACGCCTGTTGCGCGCCGGGCGGTAAGACCTGTCACATTCTGGAAGTCGAAAAAGACCTCGCCGCTGTCGTCGCCGTCGACCTGGAAGCCAAGCGCCTGGTGCGCGTGCGTGAAAACCTCGCCCGCCTGGGCCTGAACGCCGAGCTGATCGCCGCTGACGGCCGCGACACCGCCACTTGGTGGGACGGCAAACCCTTCCAGCGCATTCTGCTGGACGCGCCATGCTCCGCCACTGGCGTGATTCGCCGTCATCCGGACATCAAGCTGACCCGCCAACCCGACGACATTGCCGCCCTGGCCGTGCTGCAAGGCGAACTGCTCGACGCCCTGTGGCCGACCCTGGAAGTCGGCGGCATCCTGCTCTACGCCACGTGCTCGACCTTGCCCACCGAGAACACCGAGGTGATTCAAGCCTTCCTCGCCCGCACCAGCGGCGCGCGCGAACTGGACCTCGCCACCGCGGCCGGCATCAAGCAGCCCCACGGCCGCCAGTTACTCGCGCAAGAAGGCGGACACGATGGCTTCTACTACGCCAAACTGATCAAGATTGCCGCCGCGCGCGGCTAATGGGTTTAAGGGAGTGACCGGATGAAAATCATCATCCTTGGGGCAGGGCAGGTCGGCGGCACGCTGGCCGAGCATTTGGCCAGCGAAGCCAACGACATCACGGTGGTCGACACCGATGCCGAGCGCCTGCGCAACCTCGGCGACCGCCTCGACATCCGCACCGTGCAAGGCCGCGCGTCATTCCCGACGGTGCTGCGCCAAGCCGGTGCCGACGATGCCGACATGCTGGTGGCCGTCACCAACAGTGACGAGACCAACATGGTCGCCTGCCAGGTCGCCCACACCCTGTTTCACACCCCGACCAAAATCGCCCGTGTCCGTGAGGCGGCTTACCTGACCCGTGCAGGGCTTTTCGACAACGACGCGATTCCAGTGGACGTGCTGATCAGCCCTGAACAAGTGGTGACTCACTACATCAAGCGTCTGATCGAAATTCCGGGCGCCTTGCAGGTGATCGACTTTGCCGAGGGCAAGGCGCAATTGGTCGCCGTTAAAGCCTATTACGGCGGTCCGCTGGTGGGCCAGCAACTGCGCCAGTTGCGCGAGCACATGCCGAATGTGGAAACCCGCGTGGCGGCGATTTTCCGGCGCGACCGGCCGATCCTGCCCCAGGGCGATACCGTGATCGAGGCCGACGACGAAGTATTTTTCATCGCCGCCAAAGCGAATATTCGCGCGGTCATGAGCGAAATGCGCCGGCTGGACGAGACCTACAAACGCATCGTCATCGCCGGCGGTGGGCAGATCGGCGAGCGCTTGGCCGAGGCCATCGAAAGCCGCTACCAGGTGAAGATCATCGAGATGAACCCGGCGCGCTGCCGGCATTTGTCCGACACCCTCGACAGCACCGTCGTACTGCAAGGCAGCGCCTCGGACCGCGACCTGCTGATGGAAGAGAACATCGCCGACGCCGATATTTTCCTGGCACTGACCAACGATGACGAGGCCAACATCATGTCCTCGCTGTTGGCCAAGCGGCTGGGGGCGAAGAAGGTCATGACCATCATCAACAACCCGGCCTATGTCGACCTGATCCAGGGCGGCGATATCGACATCGCCATCAGCCCGCAGCTGGCCACCATCGGCACCTTGCTTGCTCACGTGCGCCGTGGCGATATCGTCAGCGTGCACTCCCTGCGCCGGGGCGCGGCGGAGGCCATCGAGGCGATTGCCCATGGCGATTCGAAGTCGAGCAAGGTGATCGGCAAGGCCATCCGCGATATCGGCTTGCCGCCGGGCACCACCATTGGCGCGATCATTCGTGACGAAGAGGTGCTCATCGCCCACGACGATACGGTGATCGTCACGGGCGACCATGTGATTCTGTTTCTGGTGGATAAAAAACATATCCGCGATGTGGAGAAGTTGTTCCACGTGGGGTTGAGCTTTTTCTGATCAAACCATTCAGGTGAGCCTGCCGTCGTCACCGCGGGCAAGCCCGCTCCCACAGGTGATCGCGTTTTTAACGCGCAAGCGGGCTTGCCCGCGATGACGCGCTTGAAAACCTTACCTAGCTAAAAGGACACGCCACCATGCTCGAATCCCTGGAAAAAATGCTCGCCAAGGGTGTGGATAATTCATTGCTGCGCTTTGGCTTGGGCAAGGGTTATCTGGACGCGAAGGACAACGCCAAGGCGGCCGAGCATTTGCACAAGTGCGTGGAATTCGATCCGAAGTATTCGGCGGCGTGGAAGTTGTTGGGCAAGGCGCAGGCGGGGTTGGGTGATAGTGCGGCGGCGCGGCTGGCGTGGGAGAAGGGCATTGAAGCGGCCCAGGCCCATGGCGACAAGCAGGCCGAGAAAGAGATGAGGGTGTTCCTGAAAAAGCTCGACCGGCAGGCCTGATGCGATCCCTGTGGAAGCTGGCTTGCCTGCGATGCAGACAACTCGGTCTCTGTGTTACACCGAGGTGATGCCATCGCAGGCAAGCCAGCTCCCACATTAGGTCTTCATTGGGCTTAGACCTGGGTGAATCAATACCAACGCGCCTCACCCGGCGGGCGCTTCTTGAAGCGCTTCATGCTCCACATGTACTGGCTCGGGTAGGCGCCGACATAGCGCTCCACCACCTTGCTCATCGCCGCGCAGGACGTGGCGGTGTCGGTGCTGTACATGTCTTCCGGCGCCGCTTCCAGAATCACTTTGTAACCCGAACCGTCCGGCAGCCGCAGCGCATGCAGGAACACGCCCACCGCTTTATGGCCGGCAAGCATGTTGGGTACAAACTTGCTGGTCAGTGCCTGGGTGGCGAAGAACGGCACAAAGATCCCGGCCGATTCCGCCGGCTCGGGGTCAGCCGGGATTCCCACCTGGCCGCCTTTGCGCACTTCCTTGATCACGCTGAGAATGCCTTCCTTGGTGGACGCCGCCACACGGTTGCCCAATTGCACGCGCTGTTTTTGCAGCAGTTCATCCACCGCCTTGAGCTTGGGCGGGCGGTAGAAAATGATCGGTTTGCACTGGTTGCAATAAAAGTGATTGAGCACTTCCCAGTTGCCCAGGTGGCTGGTGATGCCCACCACGCCTTTGCCCGAGGCCAGGGCTTGGTGCAGCACTTCCAGGCCTTCGACTTCGCGCACCAGGTCGATGGAGCGCTGGGCCGGCCAGATCCAGGCGCAGGCGCTTTCCGTCAGGGACTTGCCGATGTCCATCAAGCTCTGGCCGACCAGGCGCTCGCGGGCGGCGGGGTCCATGTCCGGGAAGCATTTGGAGAGGTTGATCCGCACTGTTTCGCGGGAGCGGTTGGGGGTTTTCCACATGATCCAGCCAATTGCCGTGCCAACGGCCTGAACAGCGCGCCATGGCAACAAGGCAAACAACCGAAGAGCGCCTACCAGCAAGGCGCCTTTAAACTTTTCCACAGGTCACTCCTGATCGTGTGTGGTGCGAAAAGCGGGCATTCTAACCGGCGTTGGCCAAGTCCGCGTAACGGTCGCAGTCTTGAGTGTGGTCCATGACCATTCCGCTGGCCTGCATGAAGGCGTAGCAAATGGTTGGCCCGACGAAGGTGAAACCGGCTTTTTTCAGGGCGCGGCTCATGGCTTCAGCCTCGGGCGTAATCGCCGGGACCTCACTGCGATCCTTGAAGTGATTGACCTTGGGCACGCCGCCGACGAACGACCAGAGCAAACCCACCGGGTCTTCCAGCGCCAGCCAGGCCGCGGCATTGCGGCGGGTGGCATTGAGCTTGAGGCGATTGCGCACGATGCCAGGGTCGAGCATCAGTGCCTCGATCTCGGCATCGCTGAGGCGTGCCAGGCGCTGTGCATCGAAGCCGAACAGGACCTTTCGATAATGCTCGCGTTTGCGTAAAACGGTGATCCAGGACAGGCCCGCCTGGAACCCTTCGAGCAAAAGCAACTCGAACAGACCCTGCGCATCGCGCAGCGGCGTTCCCCACTCCTGATCGTGATAAGCCATGTACAGCGGATCTTCAGAACACCAAAAGCAGCGTGGCATAAGGCTCCAGGGGATGGTGGCGCGGCCGAATCGGGTATACTCCCGCTCTTTAAATCGCAGCCCAAGTAACAGGTGAATTTCGTGAGCCAGCCTACGCCAGCCGTGCGTACCTTCCAAGACTTGATCCTCGCCCTCCAGCAATACTGGGCCGAGCAAGGTTGTGTGGTACTTCAGCCCTACGATATGGAAGTAGGCGCCGGCACTTTCCACACCGCTACATTCCTGCGGGCCATTGGCCCGGAAACCTGGAACGCCGCTTATGTGCAGCCCAGTCGTCGCCCGACTGACGGCCGCTACGGCGAAAACCCGAACCGCCTGCAGCACTACTACCAGTTCCAGGTGGTACTCAAGCCTAACCCGGACAATTTCCAGGAGCTGTACCTGGGCTCGCTGAAACATGTCGGCCTGGACCCACTGGTGCACGACATCCGTTTCGTCGAAGACAACTGGGAATCGCCGACCCTGGGCGCCTGGGGCCTGGGCTGGGAAGTCTGGCTCAACGGCATGGAAGTGACGCAGTTCACTTACTTCCAGCAAGCGGGCGGCATCGAGTGCTACCCGGTGACCGGCGAGATCACTTACGGCCTTGAACGCCTGGCCATGTACCTGCAAGGCGTGGACTCGGTCTACGACCTGGTGTGGGCTGACGGTCCGTTCGGCAAAGTGACGTATGGCGATGTGTTCCACCAGAACGAAGTGGAGCAGTCCACTTACAACTTCGAACACGCCAACGTCGACAAGCTGTTCGAGCTGTTCGACTTCTATGAAAGCGAAGCCAAGCGCCTGATCGAACTCGACCAGCCGCTGCCGTTGCCAAGCTATGAAATGGTGTTGAAGGCCTCCCATACCTTCAACCTGCTGGATGCCCGCCGTGCCATCTCGGTCACCGCGCGCCAGCAATACATCCTGCGTGTACGCACCCTGGCGCGTTCCGTCGCCCAAGCCTACCTGCTGGCTCGCGCCAAGCTGGGCTTCCCGATGGCAACCCCGGATCTGCGTGATGAAGTGTTGGCTAAGCTGGAGGCTGCACAATGAGTGCTCAAGATTTTTTGGTTGAACTGGGCACCGAAGAGCTGCCGCCCAAGGCACTCAACACCCTGGCCGAGGCGTTCCTGGCCGGTATTGAAAAAGGCCTGCACAGCGCTGGCCTGAAATTCACTGCGAAAAAAGTCTACGCCGCGCCACGTCGCCTGGCTGTGTTGCTGACCGCGCTGGAAACCCAGCAGCCGGACCGCAGCATCAACCTCGACGGCCCGCCGCGCCAAGCCGCTTTCGATGCGGAAGGTAACCCGACTCAAGCAGCCCTGGGTTTTGCCAAGAAGTGCGGCGTCGAGCTGAGCGAGATCGACCAGAGCGGCCCGAAACTGCGTTTCAGCCAGGTCATCACCGGCAAGCCGACGGCGAGCCTGTTGCCGACCATCGTTGAAGATTCCCTCAACGACCTGCCGATCCCCAAGCGCATGCGCTGGGGCGCTCGCAAAGAAGAATTCGTACGCCCAACCCAATGGCTGGTGATGCTGCTCGGTGACCAGGTCATCGACTGCACGATCCTCGCTCAAAAGGCGGGCCGTGATTCGCGTGGTCATCGCTTCCACCACCCAGAAGCCGTGCGCATCACTTCGCCCGCCAACTATGCCGCCGACCTGCGCGCCGCTTACGTGCTGGCCGATGCCAATGAGCGTCGTGAGCTGATCAGCAAGCGCACCGAAGAGCTGGCCCGCCTGCAGGAAGGCACCGCCATCGTGCCGCCAAGCCTGCTCGACGAAGTGACCGCGCTGGTTGAATGGCCAGTGCCGCTGGTGTGCTCGTTCGAAGAGCGTTTCCTCGACGTGCCGCAAGAAGCCCTGATCACCACCATGCAGGACAACCAGAAGTACTTCTGCCTGCTGGACGTGGACGGCAAGTTGCTGCCGCGCTTCATCACCGTGGCCAACATCGAAAGCAAAGACCCGCAGCAGATCATCGCCGGTAACGAAAAAGTCGTGCGCCCGCGCCTGACCGACGCCGAGTTCTTCTTCAAGCAAGACAAGAAGCAGAAGCTCGAAGACTTCAACCTGCGCCTGCAAAACGTGGTGTTCCAGGAAAAACTCGGCAGCGTCTACGACAAAGCCGTGCGCGTTTCCAAGCTGGCGGCCTACATTGCGCCGCGCATTGGTGGCGATGCCGCCTGGGCTGCCCGCGCGGGCTTGCTGTCCAAGTGCGACCTGGCCACCGAAATGGTCGGCGAGTTCCCGGAGATGCAAGGCGTTGCCGGTTACTACTACGCCCTCAACGACGGCGAGCCGGACGATGTAGCCCTGGCGCTGAACGAGCAGTACATGCCGCGCGGTGCCGGTGCTGAGCTGCCAACCACCTTGACCGGTGCGGCCGTGGCCATCGCCGACAAGCTGGATACCCTGGTGGGTATCTTCGGTATCGGCATGTTGCCTACCGGCAGCAAAGACCCGTACGCCCTGCGCCGTGCTGCCTTGGGCGTGCTGCGTATCCTGATCGACAAAAAGCTCGACCTCGACCTGACCCAGGCCGTGGTGTTTGCGGTCGGCCAGTTCGGTGGCAAGGTCAAGCAAGCCGGTTTGGCCGAGCAAGTGCTGGAGTTCGTGTTCGACCGCCTGCGTGCGCGTTACGAAGACGAAGGCGTGGATGTTTCGGTGTACCTGTCGGTCCGTGCCCTGCAACCGGGCTCGGCACTGGACTTCGATCAGCGTGTGCAGGCCGTACAGGCTTTCCGCAAGCTACCGGAAGCCGATGCGCTGGCTGCCGTGAACAAGCGCGTGTCGAACCTGCTGAGCAAGGCCGACAACCTCGGCAATACCGAAGTCGACCCGTCCCTGTTTGCCGATGCCAAGGAGTTCTCGCTGAACTCGGCCATCGCCAAGGCCGAAAACGCAGTGAAGCCGCTGCTCGCTGAACGTAACTACGCCGAAGCTCTGGCGCGCCTGGCCACCTTGCGTGAGCCGGTGGATGCGTTCTTCGAAGCCGTGATGATCAATGCCGACGATGCCGGCGTGCGGAAAAACCGCTACGCCATGCTGGCGCGTCTGCGGGGTTTGTTCATCAACATCGCTGACATTTCTGTACTGGGCTGATCATGTTGAAACTGCTGATTCTCGATCGGGACGGAGTGATCAATTACGACTCCGACGCTTACATCAAGTCGGTGGCGGAATGGATTCCACTGCCCGGCTCGATCGAGGCCATCGCGCAGTTGAGCAAAGCCGGCTGGACGGTGGCCATCGCCACCAACCAGTCCGGCATCGCCCGTGGTTATTACGACATCGCCACCCTGGACGCCATGCACGCGCGCTTGCGCACGTTGGTGGCCGAGCAGGGCGGTGAGGTGGGGCTGGTGGTGTACTGCCCTCACGGGCCGGATGAGGGCTGCGATTGCCGCAAACCCAAGCCTGGCATGTTGAAAACCATTGCAGAACATTACAAGGTGCCCTTGGCTGGGCTATGGTTCGTCGGGGACAGCCTCGGTGACCTGGAGGCGGCCAAAGCCGTCGACTCTCAGCCAGTTTTGGTTAAGACCGGGAAAGGCGAAAAGACCCAGGCGAAAGACCTGCCGGTAGGCACTTTGATTTTTGACGATCTGGCGGCGGTTGCCGCAGAACTTATCAACAACTAGCCGCCCTCGACTTCCTGACCAAGGACTGTTCGGGAGTGCGCTTTTAACAGGCGGGCCGTGTCCCGCAACGGTAAATGCCGCCATGTCGATCTTGCAGGCCATCAGAACCTTTTTCTTTTACCTGCTGCTGGGCACCAGTTCGTTTCTCTGGTGCACCCTGAGCTTTTTTATTGCGCCGTTCCTGCCGTTCAAGGCGCGCTATCGCTTTATCAACGTTTATTGGTGCCGCTGCGCGTTGTGGCTGACCAAGGTGTTCCTGAACATCCGTTTCGAAGTGAAGGGCGCTGAAAACGTCCCGGAGCAGCCTTGCGTGATTCTGTCGAACCACCAGAGCACCTGGGAAACGTTCTTCCTCTCCGCGTACTTTTCGCCGTTGAGCCAGGTGCTCAAGCGCGAGCTGCTGTATGTGCCGTTCTTCGGCTGGGCCATGGCCATGTTGCGCCCGATCGCCATTGATCGTGACAACCCCAAGGCGGCGCTCAAGCACGTCGCCAAAAAAGGCGATGAGTTGCTCAAGGATGGCGTTTGGGTACTGATCTTTCCGGAAGGTACGCGTGTGCCTTACGGCACCGTAGGCAAATTCTCGCGGGGCGGCACCGCTTTGGCGGTGAATGCCAACCTGCCGGTATTGCCGATTGCGCATAACGCCGGCAAGTTCTGGCCGAAGACAGGTTGGGCCAAAAGCGCAGGCACCATCACGGTAGTGATTGGTGAGCCGATGTACGCAGAAGGCGAAGGGCCACGTGCGATTGCAGCATTGAATGACCGCGCTGCAGCGTGGAATGAAGCGCAGCAACGGGCCATGGGTTCATTGCCTCCCGAGCCTGTGGTGGTAGAGACGCCGGCGATTTGAGCTTCTGTGGATAACCTGTGTACGGTTTGTTGGCGAATTGCCGTTTTTGTTTCGTAAGAAGCTGATTTACTTACATATTTCTCAAGCTAATAAAATCGCGAAAAACGTGCATAAGTTTTTTGCGCATTAAAAAACCGGTCTTTTTGACCGGTTTTTTATGCACAGCAGAAAACCAGGCTTTTCACGTATCGAGCAGGGGCAGTTTCAGGCTGAAGGTCGAGCCTTTGCCTAACTCGCTCTCGCACAGAATACGGCCGCCATGGCGCTCAATCACGGCTTTGACCATGGTCAGCCCCAAACCCAAACCCTCACTGCCCTGGGCTGAATCGAAGCGTCGGTACTGGCTGAACAGCTCCGGCAAATCCCCAGGCGCGATGCCCAGCCCCTGATCGCTGATGCGACATTCCAACCAACCTTGCGCGCTGCCGTGGCTCAGCGTGACGGTGGTGCCTGACGGGGAGTACTTGATGGCGTTTTCCAGCACGTTGAACAGCGCCCGTGTCAGCAATGATTGATCGGCTGACACCATGCCCTCATCCGCCTCATCCAAGTCGTGTACCAAGTGAATGCCCTTGAGCTGCGCGATCACTGCCACCTGGTCAAAGGCATCCATGACCAGCATGGCAAATAGCGTCGGCTGGAAGTGGTAGCCGTCGGCTTCGGCTTTGGCCAACTGCACGAAGGATTCGGTGAGGCTCAATGCGCGTTTCACCTGTTGTTCGATCTGGGCAAATATCGGTGAATCGCCGTTGTGCACATCCAGCAACGCCAGGATCGCCGAGTGCGGCGCACGCAGGTCATGGGACAGGAAGCGCAACATCGTCTCGCGGTGTTGTTGGGCTTCACGCTCCTTGCTCAAGTCGGTAAGGCTCAGCAGCCAGCCAAGGGCGACATCACCTTCGGCCGGCAGCAAGGGTGCCAGCTCCATGCGCAGGCTGCGCTGGTGGATATCACGGAACTCGATAAGCTGCAGCGCCGACAGGGCAGGGCGAACGCCGTTGTGCAGCGGCGGGTAGCCGAGGTCGGCGAGTTGTTCCAATAGATTTGTGGCCACCAGATCGTTGCCGAACACCTCACGGGCGACGCGGTTGGCCAGCAGGATGCTGCCGTGGGGATCGGTAATCAGGGTCGCCACCGGCAGGCACTCCAACCCGTCCGCCATAAAGCGCCGCGTGTCGCGCGTGCGGCTTACCGCCTGCTCAAGCGCAAAGATCCGCCCCTGCAACACGTCACCTTTGCTGGCGGGCGCACGGCGGCGCTCGGGCAGCACTTTGGGTTCGTTATCCAGGCGTGCCAGTTCCCAGCCGAAGTAAGCAAGGATCACGCTCAGGCGGCGCCAATTCCAGATCAGGTAGCTGAGCAGCAGCCCGATCAGACACGCTGCGGGTGACCACCAATGCCCCAGGCGTAGCAGCGCCCATGAGCCGAGCAGTGCGGTGACCATGCAAGCCAGGGTCATCCACAGTGCATAGCGCGGCCGATACAACAGCAGCCCCAGCAGCAACGCCACCAGCGATGCGGCCATCAATGCGGCAAGCCAGCCTGGAAGATCGACGATGCTGCGCCCCAGCAGCAATCCATTGAGGATGTTGGCCTGGATCTCCACTCCGGCCGTGGAGCCCACTGTGGAGGAGAGGGGCGTGACAAAGCGATCACCCATTCCATAGGCCGTGGCACCGACCAATATCAACCGACCACGCAACACGTCGGGCGGTACCTCGCCCTGTAATACGCTGACGTAGGACACGCTGGGAAAGTGACCCTGCGCGGTGTAAGGAACACGAACCGCGTGTTCACGATGCCAATGCTGACCGTCAGGTTCCTTGGCGAGCCCCGGCATGGGTGAGGTTTGCCCACTCAACGTATAGGCAAGCCATGCCAGCTGCGCAAGCGTGTTGCCGGGCGGGCCCTCGCGCATATACAGGCTGCGTACCACACCATCGTTATCGGCTTCGACATTGATCTGGCCCATGCCTTTGGCGCATTTGAGCAGTGGCAACAGTTGCTCATCCGCCGCGTCGGAACTCGCCGTGGGCAACAACACATTGCCGGCATTGCACACCGCGTCGGCCAACCGTTGGTCATCCGCCGCATCGCCGGGCTCGCTGAAGATCACATCAAACAATATGCCTGCCGGTCGAGCAGCACTGAGCCGGTCAATCAGGTCAGCATGCACGCTGCGCTGCCAAGGCCACTGGCCTAGCTTTTTCAGGCTCTGGTCATCAATGGTCACCAGCAGGATCCGTGGATCGACCGGCAATGGGGTCAGGCGACGAAGGCTGTCGTACAGCGGGTTATTGAGGGCCAGGCCTGGGCTCAAGGACAGGTAAACAGTGAAGGGCAGCAGAACCAGGCCAATCAATAGCCACTCGCGTATCAAACCGTGGAACAGCAGTTGTGCTCGAGTGGGTTGGCGTTTTTCGGATTTGCGCCACAGCATCACCGGGCCACCGTCGCAGGCGTGTAGAGGTGTCGAGAGTGGATAGTTGAACGCGCCATATGCCCCGGCCCCTCCCTGTTCGATATGAGCGGTGTACTGAACCCAGTGAAGCTCATATCGGTCTCACTGTTAGACTTTCCTGAGCGATTCATGCTGAACCTTTTCCTTACGGGCAGGAGTGGGTATCTTTCCTCCAAGGTATCGAGGTCTTCCAACGGATTAAAGGCTCTTTGATATCAGCGTATCGATAGATTCATGGTCCGCTGAATCTGACCACAATTATTCAGATTCGATGGCCGGCATTTGCGCCGTTTTTTTAGTAGAAGGGACCCACCCATGCGTGTCGCAATACTGGATGACGAGCCCGCTGAGTTGCGCCGGGTTGAGCAGACACTGCGACAGATTCCCAGCACCGCGGAACAGCCGTGGTCCGTGCATTGCTTCGAGCGTGGTGAAGACCTGCTACGCCAGCTGCGCCGGGAAACCTTTGACTTGCTGATACTCGACTGGCAACTGCCCGACATCACGGGTATCGCGCTGCTGCGCTGGACCCGCGAGCACATGGAGTCACCGCCCGCCGTGATCATGCTCACCAGTCGGGACGCCGAGAGCGACATCGTCACGGCCCTGAACAGTGGGGCGGATGATTACGTCAGCAAACCCTTCCGGCCCAATGAACTGAAAGCCCGCATCACGGCCGTCCTGCGTCGCCATGGTCTGCAAAAATCGACGGCCCATGAAGTGCAGAGCTTCAACGATCTGACCTTTGACGATGCTGAACTGACCGTCACTCGTGCGGGCAAACCTATCAACCTGACTGAGCGTGAATACCGCTTGGCCAGTTGCTTGTTCGCCAATCTGGCGCGTCCGTTGTCTCGTGAATATCTGTATGAACGGTTCTGGTCTCATGAGGAGATGGTCTCCTCGCGGCCGCTGGATACTCATATCTATCGCCTGCGCAACAAGCTGGGGCTGACCGCCGACCGTGGCTGGCAACTGCTGACAATCTACGGATACGGTTATCGGCTGGAGAGTGTGGCGGCGGTAAACCCGGGCCAATAAGCTCGATGTTCCACGTGGAGCATTATAAAAACTGCTTTTTCAGACCCAATAAAAAAGGCCAACGCTGAGCGTTGGCCTTTTTGTTTTAGCAGGCTGACCTGATCAGAAGTCCAGGTTGGACACTGCCAAGGCATTGCTTTCGATGAAGTCACGGCGAGGTTCGACCGCATCACCCATCAGGGTGTTGAAGATCTGGTCTGCGCCAATGGCGTCTTCGATGGTCACGCGCAACATACGACGCTGAGCTGGGTCCATGGTGGTTTCCCACAGCTGATCCGGGTTCATTTCGCCCAGACCTTTGTATCGCTGAATGGTGTGACGCTTGGTGCTTTCTGCCATCAGCCAATCAAGGGCTTCTTTGAATTCCTTGACCTGCTTCTTGCGTTCGCCGCGCTGAATGTAAGCACCGTCGTCCAGCAGGGTGCTCAATTGCGCGCCGAGGGTAACGACGGTTTTGTAGTCGTTACTGCCGAAGAAGTCGCGGTTGAAGGTGACGTAGTTCGACAGGCCGTGGGAGATCAGTTCGACCTCTGGCAGCCACACGTTACGTTCACGGTCTTCACGCAGGCTGGCTTTGTACACCAGGCCAGACTTCTCGACGGTACGCAGGCGCACTTCGTACTGGGCCAGCCAATCCTGCATCGCTGCATGATCGCCCAACTGCTCCAGGCTGACGGCCGGCAGGTAGATGAAGTGCTCGGTCAGCTCCTGAGGGTACAGGCGCGACAGACGCTTGAGAGTCTTCATGACCATGCGGAAATCGTTAACCAGACGCTCCAGCGACTCACCAGAGATACCCGGAGCTTCGTCGTTCAAGTGCAGGCTGGCATCTTCCAGGGCCGACTGCGTCATGTACTCTTCCATGGCGTCGTCGTCTTTGATGTATTGCTCTTGCTTGCCTTTTTTCACTTTGTACAACGGTGGCTGAGCGATGTAGATATAGCCACGCTCAATCAGCTCCGGCAACTGACGGAAGAAGAAGGTCAGCAGCAGGGTACGGATGTGCGAACCGTCGACGTCAGCATCGGTCATGATGATGATGTTGTGGTAGCGCAGCTTGTCGATGTTGTACTCGTCGCGGCCGATACCGCAGCCCAGGGCTGTGATCAACGTGCCGACTTCCTGAGAGGAAATCATCTTGTCGAAGCGGGCTTTCTCAACGTTGAGGATCTTCCCCTTCAACGGCAGGATCGCCTGGGTGCGACGGTTACGACCCTGCTTGGCGGAACCGCCAGCAGAGTCACCTTCCACCAGGTACAGCTCGGAGAGGGCAGGGTCCTTCTCCTGGCAGTCTGCCAATTTGCCCGGCAGGCCGGCGATATCCAGCGCGCCTTTACGACGGGTCATCTCACGGGCTTTACGCGCCGCTTCACGCGCACGTGCAGCGTCGATCATCTTGCCGACAACCAGCTTGGCTTCGTTCGGGTTCTCCAGCAGGAAGTCGGAGAAGTATTTGCCCATCTCCTGTTCCACAGCGGTCTTCACTTCGGAAGACACCAGCTTGTCTTTGGTCTGGGAGCTGAACTTGGGATCTGGCACTTTCACCGAGATAATCGCAGTCAGGCCTTCACGTGCGTCGTCACCGGTGGTGGCGACTTTGTGCTTCTTGGCCAAGCCTTCGGCTTCGATGTAGGTGTTCAGGTTACGCGTCAACGCCGAACGGAAACCCACCAAGTGAGTGCCGCCATCGCGCTGAGGAATGTTGTTGGTGAAACACAACAGGTTCTCGTTGAAGCTGTCGTTCCACTGCAGGGCGATTTCTACGCCGATGCCATCTTCACGCTGGATGTTGAAGTGGAACACCTGGTTGACCGCAGTCTTGTTGGTGTTCAGGTATTCAACAAACGCACGCAGACCGCCTTCGTACTTGAACAGCTCTTCCTTGCCGCTGCGCTCGTCCTTGAGAACGATGCCCACACCGGAGTTGAGGAAGGAAAGTTCACGAATACGCTTGGCCAGGATGTCCCAGCTGAAGTGGATATTCTTGAAGGTTTCAGCCGATGGCTTGAAGTGGATCTGCGTACCAGTGGATTCGCTGTCACCGACGATTTTCATCGGCTCTTGTGGCACGCCGTGCACGTAAGTCTGTTCCCAGATCTTGCCGCTACGGCGAACGGTCAGAATCAGTTCTTCCGACAAAGCGTTCACTACCGACACACCTACACCGTGCAAACCGCCGGAGACTTTATAGGAGTTGTCGTCGAACTTACCGCCGGCGTGGAGCACGGTCATGATGACCTCTGCCGCCGAAACGCCTTCCTCTTTGTGCACGTCTACCGGAATGCCGCGACCGTTGTCGCGCACGGTGATGGACTCATCCGGGTGGATGATGATGCTGATGTCGTCGCAGTGACCGGCCAACGCTTCGTCGATGGAGTTGTCGACCACCTCGAAGACCATGTGGTGCAGACCGCTACCATCATCGGTGTCGCCAATGTACATACCGGGACGTTTGCGTACGGCATCCAAACCTTTCAGCACTTTAATGCTGGTCGAGTCGTACGTGTTTTCTTCGCTCATGCCTTCACTCCCGATGGTCGTGGGTCTGGGTGATACGGCCTTGTTCCACGTGGAACAAAGCGACTGGCGTTTCCGTCTGCCAGCCTTCCCTCAATAATTCGTGGTCTACACAGGTAATGAATACCTGGCAGCGTAAGTCTTCCAACAAGCGGCATAACGCGCGGCGGTGTTGCTCGTCGAGTTCGGACGGCAAGTCATCCACCAGATAAATACACTGACCGCGTCGGGCTTGGCTAACCAAATGCCCCTGGGCGATACGCAGTGCGCACACCACCAACTTCTGCTGACCGCGGGACAAGATATCCGCGGCATTATGTGCGCCTAATCTAAGACGCAGATCAGCCCGTTGGGGGCCTGCCTGGGTATGGCCAATTTGCTGATCCCGTTGCAAGGACGTGGCGAGCACTGCGCTCAGCTCACGCTCTTTATCCCAACCACGGTAGTAGCTCAGCGTCAGCCCCTCGAGATCCAACAACTCACTCAAGGTCTGCTCAAAGACTGGTTTCAAGGCTTTGATATAGGCGCGGCGGTATTCATCTATTTCGTCGCTGGCCAGGCACAGTTCCCGGTCCCAGGCTGCTTGCGAAGCGGCGTCAAGTGTACCATGCCGCAGCCATGAGTTCCGCTGCCGCAGGGCCTTCTGCAGGCGCTGCCAAGTGGCCATGAAACGCGGTTCCACGTGGAACACTCCCCAATCGAGAAATTGCCTGCGGATCTTCGGTGCACCTTCCAACAGGCGGAAGCTGTCGGGGTTGATCAACTGCAGAGGCAGAATTTCCGCCAACTGGGCAGCGCTGCGAGCATTTTGCCCGTCAATGCGAATTTGAAATTCCCCGCCGCGCTCACGAGATATTCCCAGGCTGCTGTGTCCGCCTTCAGCCAATTCAACTTGGCCAAATACAGTGCATGCCAACTGCTCGTATTGAATCACCGGCAAAAGACGTGCACTGCGAAAAGAACGGGCGAGCCCCAGCAAATGAATGGCTTCCAGCACGCTGGTTTTGCCACTGCCGTTGGCGCCGTGGAGGATATTGATGCGGGGGGAGGGGGAGAAGGTCACCGGGTGCAGATTGCGCACCGCGGTGACCGAGACGCGACTGAGGGACATCTAGCTTCTGCTGAGCATGATTACAGGCGCATCGGCATAACTACGTAAGCCGAGTCGTCGTTATCAGATTCTTGCACCAGGGCGCTGCTGTTGGAGTCCGACAGAATCAGGCGAACCTGTTCGGTGGTCATTACGCCCAGCACGTCCAACAAATAGCTGACGTTGAAGCCGATCTCCAGCGAGCCTCCGTTGTAGTCAACGCCTACTTCTTCTTCCGCTTCTTCCTGCTCAGGGTTATTCGCCTGAATTTTCAACTGACCATTGGCCAGTTGCAGACGGATACCGCGGTACTTCTCGTTCGACAGAATCGCGGTACGGCTGAACGCTTCGCGCAAGGCCTGACGATCGCCGATCACCAGCTTGTCGCCGCCTTTAGGCAGCACGCGCTCGTAATCCGGGAATTTGCCGTCGACCAACTTGGACGTGAAGGTGAATTCACTGGTAGTGGCGCGAATGTGGTGCTGGCCCAGAACGATGCTGACGTTGCCGTCCGGCTCGGTGAGCAGACGCGCCAACTCGAGGATACCTTTACGCGGGACAATCACTTGGTGGCGATCTGGCTGACCAATATCGGCACGCATGGAGCACATCGCCAACCGGTGACCGTCGGTGGCCACGGCGCGGATGATGCCTTCAGAGACTTCCAGCAACATACCGTTGAGGTAGTAGCGAACATCCTGCTGGGCCATGGCGAAGCTGGTGCGCTCGATCAAACGGCGCAGTTTGCTTTGTTCCAGGCTGCAGGTCAGCGAGCCAGGGCCTTCTTCGACGGTCGGGAAGTCATTGGCTGGCAAGGTGGACAGCGTAAAACGACTGCGGCCGGCCTTGACCACCAACTTCTGCTCATCGACTTTAATGTCGATCAGCGCTTCGTTTGGCAAGCTTTTGCAGATATCCATCAGCTTGCGCGCAGGTACGGTGATCTCGCCCGGCTCAGCAGGCTCTTCCAGCTGCACGCGGCCAACCAGCTCGACCTCAAGGTCGGTACCGGTCAAGGACAATTGCTGGCCTTCGACAACCAGCAATACGTTTGAGAGCACCGGCAAGGTCTGTCGGCGCTCGACGACGCCTGCGACCAGTTGCAGGGGTTTCAACAGGGCTTCGCGTTGAATGGTGAAATGCATGGTCTAGTCCCTTGCCTTAATAAGCTGCGCTGGTGTCATCACGTAGTCAGTGTACGCAGCAGGTTCTTGTAGTCCTCGCGAATATCCGCGTCGGATTCCTTAAGTTCGTTGATCTTGCGGCACGCGTGCAAGACCGTGGTGTGGTCGCGACCGCCAAACACATCACCGATTTCCGGCAGGCTGTGGTTGGTCAGCTCTTTGGAGAGCGCCATCGCCACCTGACGCGGACGTGCCACCGAGCGCGAACGGCGCTTGGACAACAGGTCGGAAATCTTGATTTTGTAGTACTCAGCCACCGTGCGCTGGATGTTATCCACACTCACCAGCTTGTCTTGCAGGGCCAGCAAATCTTTCAGGGATTCACGGATCAACTCGATGGTGATATCGCGGCCCATGAAGTGCGAGTGAGCAATGACCCGCTTGAGCGCGCCTTCGAGCTCACGCACGTTGGAGCGAATGCGTTGAGCAATAAAGAAGGCCGCATCGTGTGGCAGATCGACTTTCGCCTGGTCGGCCTTTTTCATCAGGATCGCGACGCGGGTTTCCAGCTCCGGCGGTTCTACCGCAACGGTCAGGCCCCAACCGAAGCGCGACTTCAAACGTTCTTCCAAGCCTTCGATTTCCTTCGGGTAACGGTCGCTGGTCAAGATGACCTGCTGGCCGCCCTCGAGCAGGGCGTTGAAGGTGTGAAAAAACTCTTCCTGAGAACGTTCCTTGCGGGCAAAAAATTGAATGTCATCGATCAGCAACGCATCAACCGAGCGGTAGAACCGCTTGAACTCGTTGATCGCATTGAGCTGCAAGGCCTTGACCATGTCAGCGACGAAGCGCTCCGAGTGCAGGTACACAACCTTGGCATTCGGGTTCTTCTTTAATAGATGGTTACCCACAGCGTGCATCAAATGCGTCTTACCCAAGCCGACGCCACCATAAAGGAAGAGCGGGTTGTAACCATGCTTGGGGTTGTCGGCTACCTGCCAGGCGGCCGCGCGGGCCAGCTGGTTGGATTTACCTTCGACGAAGTTTTCAAAGGTGAACGTACGGTTCAGGTAGCTGGTGTGCTTGAGCGCACCTTCTACCTGCACGGTGCGCTGTTCGGCGCGTACCGGTGCTTGCTGCGAGCTGGCACCGGCCATTGGGTCGAAGCTGTCACGGGACGGCTCTTCATTTATAGGCGCGTTTTTCTGCGCCGATGATTGCGAAGGCGTCTGGGCAACGGGTGCTGGCGAGTTATTAACAGGCGCGGCTGCGGCCTGAGCCTGCGAGGCGCTCGCTGCCAACGGTGCATTCGGCGCGGCACGCGGTGCAGAGCTACGTTTGCTGCCTATTAATAGGGAGAGTACGGGCGCCAGGCCATTGCCGTGCTCATCGAGCAATTCGAGAACGCGGCTCAGGTACTTCTCATTAACCCAATCGAGAACAAAACGATTCGGCGCGTAGACACGCAACTCGTCGCCTTCGGCTTCGACCTGTAGCGGACGGATCCAGGTGTTGAATTGCTGGGCAGGCAGCTCTTCGCGCAAAAGCTCCACGCACTGCTGCCAAAGTTCCACTGACACGGATATCCCCTAAGTTGAAAGCCGGTGAGGCAAAAACAGCCGCCATTGTAGCGGCCAGACGCCCACTTATCCACATGTAGGTTGCTCACAGGGCACCCAAAATCAATGCGTTAAGCGCAGAAAAGCCGACCAATGGTCTGTGTATAAGCTCTGTGGATAAGCGCCCCTAAGCTCGTTGTACAAGTGGGGTCGAAAGTCTGTGGGTAACTGGCCTGTGGATAACAACCCATTCCACGCACAGGTTATCCGACAGCGCAGCACAGGCAGAGCACCGTTTCTCCCCCTAGTTGTCATTCTCTGTACATCAGGTGGAATATGGGCTCAGAGCAGTTATCCACAGAGGATCGCCTCCCTAGCTTTTATAAGCTTTACAGAAAAGCTTTAAATAACTTCCTTCTTTATTTTTATATCTATGGCATTGCTCGTGAAAGCCGGGCGAGCCGAAAAGGCCCAATTGCCTGCAGAGATCTAATTAAAGGAAAAGCTGGTTGGAAATTGACCTAGAGGCTTGCTTTCTCTAGAATCGCCGGTCTCTTAAAACGGGGGCCATTCCGGCCCGTTGTGGACGAACCAGGTAACAACGCCATGAAACGTACTTTCCAACCAAGCACCATCAAACGCGCCCGTACTCACGGCTTCCGTGCTCGCATGGCCACCAAGAACGGCCGTGCTGTTCTGTCGCGTCGCCGCGCCAAAGGTCGTGCGCGTCTGGCAGTTTGATAATCCGGTACTGGTGGTGAGTCAGGACTTCAGTCGGGAAAAGCGTCTGCTAACCCCCCGGCATTTCAAGGCAGTCTTTGACTCCCCCACCGGCAAGGTTCCGGGGAAAAATCTCCTGCTCCTTGCGCGTAACAACGATCTGGATCACCCCCGCCTCGGGTTGGTGATCGGCAAGAAGAGCGTAAAGCTCTCCGTTGAGCGCAATCGCCTCAAGCGTCTGATGCGCGAATCGTTTCGCCTCCACCAGGAAACTCTGGTTGGTTGGGATATTGTTATCGTCGCGCGCAAAGGCTTGGGGGACGTAGAAAACCCCGAATTGATTCAGCATTTCGGCAAGCTCTGGAAACGTTTGGCGCGTACCCACAAGCCAGCACCAGCAGTCAGCACCGAAACTGTAGGGGTAGACAGCACCAATGCGTAAACTGGCCCTCGTTCCGATCCAGTTTTACCGTTATGCCATTAGTCCTCTGATGGCCGACCACTGTCGTTTCTACCCCAGTTGTTCCTGCTACGCGTTAGAGGCCATAGAAAATCATGGTCTTCTGCGCGGTGGCTGGCTGGCCTTTCGTCGTTTAGGCCGCTGTCATCCGTGGAATCCCGGTGGTTTTGACCCGGTTCCACCTATCCCTACCTCCCGTTCTTCTTCGATGGCCGAGTAATCATGGATATTAAACGCACGATCCTGATCGTCGCCCTGGCAATCGTGTCCTACGTCATGGTTCTTAAGTGGAACCAGGACTACGGCCAGGCTGCCCTGCCGACTCAGAATGTTGCTACCAATCAGGCTGCGCCGGCTATTCCGGACACCCCGTTGGGTAACAATGCGTCCGCGAGTGCCGATGTTCCCAGCGCGAATGGCGAGACAAGCGCCCCTCTAGAAACGCCAGTGGTCACCAACAAAGACCTCATCCACGTGAAAACGGATGTGCTCGACCTGGCTATCGACCCACAAGGTGGTGATATCGCGCAGTTGAAACTGCCGCTGTATCCACGTCGCCAAGACCATCCGGATGTGCCGTTCCAACTGTTCGATAACGGTGGTGAACGCACTTATCTGGCGCAAAGTGGCCTGACCGGCACTGACGGTCCGGATGCTCGTGCTACCGGTCGTCCGGTTTATTCGACCGAACAGAAGACTTATCAACTGGCTGATGGCCAGAACCAGCTGAACGTTGACCTGAAATTCAGTCAGGACGGCGTCAACTACATCAAGCGTTTCAGCTTTACCCGCGGTTTGTACGATCTGAAAGTCACCTATCTGATCGACAACGAAAGCGCCAAGCCATGGAGCGGCAACCTGTTTGCCCAGCTCAAGCGTGACAACAGCGCCGATCCTTCTTCCAGCACTGCCACCGGCACCGCGACTTACCTGGGCGCTGCCCTGTGGACAAGTAGCGAGCCGTACAAAAAAGTGTCGATGAAAGATATCGACAAGGGCGCGCTGAAAGAAACCGTACAAGGCGGCTGGGTTGCCTGGTTGCAACACTACTTCGTGACCGCATGGATCCCGAACAAGGGTGAAGCCAACCTGGTTCAAACCCGCAAAGACAGCCAAGGCAACTACATCATTGGTTTTACTGGCCCGGCGTTGACCGTCGCACCAGGCGCCAAGGCTGAAACCAGCGCCACGCTGTACGCCGGCCCGAAAAGCCAGGCCGTGCTGAAAGAGTTGTCCCCAGGTCTGGAACTGACTGTGGATTACGGCATTCTGTGGTTCATTGCCCAGCCAATCTTCTGGCTGCTGCAACATATCCACAGCATTGTAGGTAACTGGGGCTTCTCGATCATCTTGCTGACCATGCTGATCAAGGGGATCTTCTTCCCTCTGTCGGCCGCCAGCTACAAATCGATGGCACGTATGCGTGCCGTGGCCCCGAAACTGGCCGCGCTGAAAGAGCAACATGGCGATGACCGGCAGAAAATGTCGCAAGCCATGATGGAGCTGTACAAGAAAGAGAAGATCAACCCGCTGGGTGGATGCTTGCCGATTCTGGTGCAGATGCCGGTCTTCCTGTCGCTTTACTGGGTACTCCTGGAAAGCGTGGAAATGCGCCAGGCTCCGTTCATGCTGTGGATAACTGACCTGTCGATCAAAGACCCGTTCTTTATCTTGCCGATCATCATGGGCGCGACCATGTTCATCCAGCAGCGCTTGAACCCGACTCCGCCGGATCCGATGCAGGCCAAAGTGATGAAAATGATGCCAATCATCTTCACCTTCTTCTTCCTGTGGTTCCCTGCTGGTCTGGTGCTGTACTGGGTCGTCAACAACTGCCTGTCGATCTCTCAACAGTGGTACATCACACGTAAAATCGAAGCGGCTACCAAAAAAGCTGCGGCGTAATTTACTCTGTGGATAACCACTCAAGACGCCCCCTAGTGGGGCGTTTTGCTTTCCGTCACTTTTGTTCTGGAACCTGCTGATGAGCGCTCCTCGTGAAACCATCGCTGCTGTCGCTACCGCTCAAGGTCGCGGCGGCGTCGGTATCGTTCGAATTTCCGGGCCGCTCGCCGGTTATGCGGCCCAGGCCATCAGCGGCCGCGAGTTGAAACCGCGCTACGCCCACTACGGCCCCTTTCTGGACGCCGATGCGACCGTGCTGGATGAAGGCCTGGCGCTGTATTTTCCCGGGCCCAACTCGTTCACCGGCGAAGACGTGCTTGAATTGCAAGGGCACGGCGGTCCAGTCGTGCTGGATATGCTGCTGCAGCGCTGCCTGCAATTGGGTTGCCGCCTGGCGCGTCCGGGGGAGTTCAGCGAGCGGGCTTTTCTCAATGACAAACTCGATCTGGCCCAGGCTGAAGCCATTGCCGACTTGATCGAGGCGAGTTCTGCACAGGCCGCGCGCAATGCATTGCGTTCGTTGCAGGGTGCATTTTCGTTGCGTGTGCATAACCTGACCGAGCAATTGATCAGCTTGCGCATCTACGTCGAGGCAGCGATTGATTTTCCGGAGGAGGAAATCGACTTCCTCGCCGATGGGCACGTCCTGGCCATGCTCGACAAAGTCCGCGATGAGTTATCCACAGTGCTGCGCGAAGCCGGGCAGGGGGCTCTACTGCGCGATGGCATGACCGTGGTGATCGCGGGACGGCCAAATGCCGGCAAGTCGAGTCTGCTCAATGCCCTGGCAGGTCGCGAGGCGGCCATCGTTACCGAGATCGCCGGCACCACCCGGGATATCTTGCGCGAACATATCCACATCGACGGTATGCCGCTGCACGTGGTCGACACTGCAGGTCTGCGCGATACCGACGACCAGGTCGAAAAGATTGGCGTAGAGCGCGCACTCAAGGCCATCGGCGAAGCGGACCGGGTGTTGTTGGTGGTGGACGCCACCGCGCCAGAGGCTGTGGATCCTTTTGCCTTGTGGCCGGAATTTCTCGAGCAACGGCCGGACCCGGCCAAGGTCACCTTGATTCGCAACAAGGCCGACCTGACCGGCGAAGCTATTGCCATGGAAACCAGCGAGGATGGCCATGTCACCATCAGCCTGAGTGCGAAGTCGGCCGGCGATGGCCTGGAACTGCTGCGCGACCACCTCAAAGCCTGCATGGGCTATGAGCAAACCTCGGAAAGCAGCTTCAGTGCACGTCGCAGGCACCTGGAGGCGCTGCGCCACGCCAGCGCGGCGCTGGAGCACGGTCGGGCGCAACTGACCTTGGCGGGGGCAGGGGAGCTGCTGGCTGAGGATTTACGTCAGGCACAGCAGCTGCTGGGCGAGATCACCGGTGCATTCAGTTCGGATGATTTGCTGGGACGGATTTTTTCAAGCTTCTGCATCGGCAAATAGCCCAGTTATCCACATATCCTGTGGGAGCCGGCTTGCCGGCAAAAACGCCCTGAAGAACGCCTGAGTTCTTCAGGGCTACTGTGCGCCTTTACCAGTTATAGGAAACCGTCCCAAGCAGCGTCCGACTGTCGCCCCAGTAGCAGCGACCTGCATCGTTGCAACCGGATACATATTCCTTGTCGAACAGATTCTTCGCGTTCAGATCCACCGACCAGTGTTTGTCGAGCTGATAACCGATCGCCGCATCCACCAACGTCACGCTTCCGGCATCCAATTTCCCATACAGCGTCGGCGCGGTGTAGGAGAAAGTGCTATCGAAGTAGCGCACTCCGCCACCCAGGGACAAGCCCTTGAGCTGGCCATCCAGAAAGCGGTACTTGCCCCACACCGACGCCTGGTTACGTGGCACCCCGGTCATCTGATGCCCTTCGACCAGTGAAGTGGCGGAATCCTTGGTAATTCTTGCATCGGTATAGGTGTAGGCCGCGGTGACATTCAAGTTCGGCGTAAGGTTGCTGTTGATTTCCACCTCCGCCCCTTTGGCGCGGCTTTCGCCCACTTGGCGATAGCTGTTGGTGGTGGCATCGAGGTAGGTGTCATCCTGCTTGCGCAGGTCATACACCGACAGCGTCATGGCGGTGTCCCAGCCAATCGGCTCGTACTTCACACCCACTTCGTACTGGCTGCTGGTGATCGGCTTTAACGGTGAACCCGCGTTGGAAATCTGCTGCACCGGGACGAAGGCGGTGGAGTAGCTGACATACGGCGTCACGCCGTTGTCGAACTGGTACATCACTCCGCCCTGGTACGTAAACTTCTTGTCGTCAGAACCTGTGTTGCTGGCCTTGTTCACCTTGTCGCGAAAATCACTCTCGACCCAATCCTGGCGATCGCCGAGCAGGAACAGCCAGTGGTCGTATTTGCTTTGGACCTGTGCATAAACGCCTTTCATCTGCTGTTCGAGCAGGGTGTTCTGTACCGCGATCGGGGTGAGCGGGTCGCGCAGGTACACCGGGTTATACACATTGATGGTGCCGGCGAAGCCCGCATCCCAGTCCTGATTGAACGAGGTGCGGTCGTAGCTGGCGCCAACCAGCAGGGTGTTTTCCAGGTCACCGACCTGGAATTTGCCTTCGAGCTGGTTATCCAGGGAATACACCATCGACTTGTTGTAGCGGTCGTAGGCGGTCATGTTCAACTGGGTGCCGAAGCCGCGATTGTTCAGCGCGCCGGGCCAGGTTTCATGGCGGTTGATGCGCGACTGCATGTAGCGCGAGTTCTGGCGGAACTGCCAATCGTCATTGAAGCTGTGGCTGAACTCGTACCCGGCGCTCCAGGCTTCGCGCTCGAACGTGTTCCAGTCCGGGTCGCCGAGCATGGTGTGTTTGGACAGCTTGCCGTTCGGGTTTTTCAGTAAAGTGCCGGCCGCGGGTAGGCCCAGTTCCAGATTGGTGTGGTCCTTCTGGTAGTTGGTCAGCAGAGTGAGGGTGTTGTAGTCATCAATGTTCAGGGTCAGGGAGGGCGCGATGTACAGGCGATCATCGGGCACGTGGTCGGTCTGGGTGTCGGATTTTCGACCGAGCATGACCACGCGGCCCAGGACGTTGCCACTGTCATTGAGTGGCCCCGAGATATCCACACCCAGCTGGCGCCGATTGTTGGAGCCGTAACCCAATTGCACTTCGCCTTGGGGCGTGGCGGTGGGGTGTTTGCTGACCAGGTTGACCAACCCGCCCGGCGCGTTTTCCCCATAGAGCAGAGAAGAAGGGCCGCGGAAAATCTCTACGCGCTCCAGGCCGTAGGGTTCACTGGTGGTGTCATACCGATTGCCCTGCACACGAAGGCCATCGCGCAGCAGGCCGTAGCCATAATCCGTGGCATTGAAACCACGAATGAAAAACAGGTCGCCCGCGAGGCTATCACCGGCAGCAAACGGTGGCGCGAAGATCCCCGGTACATACCCCAGCACCTCCGTCAGCGTCTGCGACTTCTGGTCCTTGATGCGTTGGCCTGTGACCACCGATACCGAGCGCGGGGTTTCCGACAGCGCAGTGCTGGTTTTGGTACCGACGCGGCTGTTTTGCGCCTTGTAGCCAACATCACCGGCAATGTCCTGATTGAAACCGGCCTGTTGATAAGTGCTGACGGTGGTGGGGGCGAGCGTCAATGGCCCATCTTGCGAGGCCTGGAGTACATAGCTCCCGGGCGCCTGGGTTACGGCTTGCAACCCCGAGTTTTGCAGCAATAACGCAAAGCCTTGATCCACCGAATAGTCACCTTCCAGCCCCGGCGTATTCAAGCGCGCGGTCTGCTGGGGTGAGAAGGACAGAATCACGTTAGCCTTGGCGGCAAATTGGCTCAACGCTGCGTCAAGGGGCCCGGCGGCAATGGTGTAATGCTGCGCAGCACTGGCTGCCAGGGCGCTTGTGGACAAAAAGACACCGGCGGTGGCGGCCGTGGACAGCAGTAAACCGTAGGTCATGCCGTGGTAAGAGAGTTGCTGGCGGAGTTTGGCGGGAAGGCGCATAGGTGGATAAGCCCTGAAGGTAGCGTCGTGATTACCCGTAGGGCCGGGCCAGGTAAAAAAAAGATAACCCCTCTGTGGATTATTTTTTCGCTCAACCCACGCGCGTCACCGAAACCCAATAGCGAGTGAAATATTTCACCTGGATCGGCAGAGTAGCTTGCAGGTTAGCCAGTACTGCATCGGTGGAGTCGAGGCGGAACGTGCCGGAAACCCGCAGAGGCGCCGAGGCCGGATCGCACTGCAGAACACCTGAGCGATAGCGTGCCAGGTCGTCGATCAGATCCCCAAGTCGCGCATCCAGGACGATCACTTGGCCATCGACCCAAGCCGCCTGGGTCCGGCGATAGGCGTGGTTGGGGCCGACATTTTCCCTGTCGAAGTCAGCGCTTTCACCGGCAGCCAGCAGCCGAGTGCGATCGGGTTGGTCTGCAGGCGAGATGCTCACTCGGTCTTCCAGCACCCCCACTCGCGTCGAATCCGCCAGTTGGCGCACGGTAAACCTCGTTCCCAATGCCTGAACTCGGCCCTGGCGGGTTTCAACATAAAAGGGCGCCTGCCCACCCAGTTTTCCGGTGTGGATAAGCACTTCACCTTCGCGCAAGCGGATCAAACGCTGGCGCCCATCAAACACCACATCAATGGCGGTACTGGTGTTGAGGTCTATTCGAGTGCCATCGGCCAGTTCGATCCTTCGCCGTTCGCCGACGCGTGTGCGGTAGTCCGCCCACACATTGCCCAGGGAAGGCGCGTGTTGAACATTCCAGCCCAGGTAGCCGGTGCCGCCCAGCACCAGCATCCACTTGAGCACCTGCCGCCGTTGCTGCGTGGCCGATAAGGCGCGACGGGTGAAATCCTGAGGCAGGGCACCCAGGCTGCGTTGCAGCTGCTCCATCTGGTTCCACGCTGCCAGGTGTGCCGGGTCGCCATTGAGCCATTGTTGCCAGGCATAGTGCTCAGCCGGCGTTGGAGGTTGCGACTGAAACTGCACATACCAAGTGGCAGCGGCTTCGAAGACCTTTCGATCCGGGGCAACCATTACAGGCTGGCCATGATCAGTGAACACTCGGTAAGCGCGCGGATCATGTGTTTCTTCACGGTGGTCAGGGACACCTGCAACTGATCGGCGATCTGTTGATAAGTCAGGCCTTCGATCTGCGACAGCATGAAAATTCGCCGGGCCCGATCGCCCAGGTCAGCCAGGGCCTTATCCACAGCTACCAGCGTTTCAATGATGATGGCCTTGTCTTCTTCACTGATGGCGACAGCTTCAGGGCGCTCAGCCAACGACTGTTGATACGCGCGTTCAATCGCATGCCGGCGATAACGATCAATGACCAAGCCCCTGGCAATGGTTGCCAGGTAGTCCCTGGGTTCAAGGATCTGCGCCGCATCGCGCCCGCCCAAGATACGCACGAAAGTATCGTGTGCCACATCGGCTGCATCGCAAGCGTTATGCAATTTACCTTTGAGCCATCCCTGCAGCCACGAATGGTGATGCTCATAGATGTGCTGGACTGCAGCCGTGTGTGAAGGAGGCATAGGGCGCGTTAAGGCAGGTTAATGATAATCGCTATTATTAACTGCGCCGTCGACTTCTCACAATAGCTCTCTTTTTGCAGCATTCCTCACTGAGTTCAAAAAACGCGGTGGCTTCGTCATGGGTGAAATACACGATATCTGTGGATTAAGCCCTGTGAATAACCGCCCCTGTGCCCAGTTGATAACAGGGCTTGAAACCTGAGTAAAAACCCCTCTGTGGATAACCACCTGTTTAATCCACAGGCTTAAAGCACTTATCCAAGGGCCTCATTGGCACATGACCACAGACTTTTGAATCGCTGTACACAAAGTAAATAAAGGCCTGTAGAGATCTATCCACAGAAAGTAGGCTCAGTAGAAATAAACATAAAAACAAAGATCTTATAAACTTCTCTCTTTTAATTTCTATTGTCTGTGATTCATCCACAGCTGGTTAAATTTTGTGCAAAGGGTTCTTTAGGAAGGGCTAAGTCCCTATACTTGCCGCCAAAGCTCTAAAACTCTTTCAACAATCAATTCCTGATTACCTACATAAGAAGGCACGAGGTGCGTGGTGGATTTCCCTTCCCGTTTTGAAGTGATCGTCATCGGCGGCGGTCATGCCGGTACCGAGGCAGCACTGGCCTCAGCACGCATGGGCGTAAAAACCCTGTTGCTGACGCACAACGTGGAAACCCTCGGTGCCATGAGTTGCAACCCCGCCATTGGTGGGATCGGCAAAAGCCATCTGGTCAAGGAAATCGATGCCCTTGGCGGTGTGATGGCCATGGCTACCGACAAAGGTGGCATTCAATTTCGCGTGCTCAACAGCCGCAAAGGCCCAGCCGTTAGGGCTACCCGGGCTCAAGCTGACCGCATTCTCTACAAGGCCGCGGTACGTGAAACCCTGGAAAACCAGCCGAACCTGTGGATATTTCAGCAAGCAGCGGATGACCTGATCGTCGAACAAGACCAGGTACGCGGTGTTGTCACCCAAATGGGCCTGCGTTTCTTCGCAGAATCCGTGGTGCTGACCACCGGTACCTTCCTCGGCGGACTTATCCACATTGGCATGCAGAATTATTCGGGCGGCCGCGCCGGTGATCCGCCGTCGATTGCCCTGGCAAAACGCCTGCGTGAATTGCCGTTGCGTGTCGGCCGCTTGAAAACCGGGACCCCGCCGCGTATCGACGGGCGTTCTGTGGATTTCTCGGTGATGACCGAACAAGCCGGCGATACGCCAATCCCAGTGATGTCGTTCATGGGCTCCAAAGAACAGCACCCGAAACAGGTCAGCTGCTGGATTACCCACACCAACGCCCGCACCCACGAAATCATTGCCGCGAATCTCGACCGTTCGCCGATGTATTCCGGTGTGATCGAAGGCATTGGCCCGCGTTATTGCCCATCTATTGAAGACAAGATTCACCGCTTTGCCGACAAGGAAAGCCACCAGGTCTTCATCGAGCCCGAAGGCTTGACCACCCACGAGCTGTACCCGAACGGGATTTCCACATCTTTGCCGTTCGACGTGCAAATCCAGATCGTGCAATCGATTCGCGGCATGGAAAACGCGCACATCGTGCGTCCGGGCTACGCCATCGAGTACGACTACTTCGACCCGCGTGACCTGAAATACAGCCTCGAAACCAAAGTGATCGGCGGCCTGTTCTTCGCCGGGCAAATCAACGGCACCACCGGTTACGAAGAGGCCGGCGCCCAAGGTTTGCTGGCCGGAACCAACGCGGCACTGCGCGCGCAAGGCAAAGACAGCTGGTGCCCGCGCCGCGATGAGGCGTACATCGGTGTGTTGGTCGATGACCTGATTACTCTCGGGACTCAGGAACCGTACCGGATGTTTACGTCCCGGGCCGAATACCGCCTGATCCTGCGCGAAGACAACGCCGACCTGCGCCTGACCGAAAAAGGCCGCGAGCTGGGCTTGGTCGATGACGCACGCTGGGCCACCTTCTGCAAAAAACGCGAAAGCATCACGTTGGAAGAGCAGCGCCTGAAAAGTACCTGGGTTCGCCCCGGCACCGAGCAAGGCGACGCGATTGCCGAAAAATTCGGCACGCCGCTGACCCACGAATACAACTTGCTGAACCTGCTGTCCCGTCCGGAAATCGACTACGCTGGTCTGGTCGAAGTGACAGGCCACGGTGCAGAAGACCCACAGGTTGCCGAACAGGTTGAAATCAAGACCAAATACGCCGGTTACATTGATCGCCAACAGGACGAGATCGCTCGCCTGCGCGCCAGTGAAGACACCAAACTGCCTGTGGACATCGACTACACCGGGATTTCCGGGTTGTCGAAAGAAATCCAAAGCAAGCTGGGGATAACTCGGCCGGAGACACTGGGCCAGGCTTCACGTATCCCTGGTGTTACCCCGGCAGCCATTTCGCTGTTGATGATTCATTTGAAAAAACGCGGCGCGGGCCGTCAGTTGGAGCAAAGCGCTTGAGTTCGTTGGTTACCTCGCAACACGCCGAAGAGTTATCCACAGGTGCACGCCAGTTGGGCGTGGACCTGACCGATGCACAGCACGACTTGCTGCTGGGCTATCTGGCCCTGTTGATCAAATGGAACAAGGCTTACAACCTCACAGCGGTGCGCGACCCGGACGAAATGGTCTCGCGCCACCTGCTCGACAGCCTGAGCGTGATGCCCTTTATCGAAAACGGCCGTTGGTTGGACGTTGGCAGCGGCGGCGGCATGCCTGGCATTCCGCTGGCCATCCTGTTTCCAGAGTCGCAAGTGACGTGCCTGGACAGCAACGGCAAGAAAACCCGCTTCCTGACCCAGGTCAAACTCGAACTCAAGCTGGATAACCTGAATGTTATCCACAGTCGCGTCGAAGCCTTCGTGCCTGAACAGCCTTTCAACGGGATTGTTTCCCGGGCATTCAGCAGCATGGAGAACTTCAGCAACTGGACCCGCCATTTAGGCGACCGCGACACCCGTTGGCTGGCAATGAAGGGCGTTCATCCAAGCGACGAGCTGTTAGCATTGCCGGCAGACTTCCACCTCGATAGCGAACACGCCTTGGCCGTACCCGGTTGCCAAGGCCAACGCCATCTGCTGATACTGCGCCGCACGGCATGATTGGGAACACAAGCAAGAATGGCTAAGGTATTCGCGATAGCGAACCAGAAAGGTGGCGTGGGCAAAACCACCACCTGCATCAACCTCGCAGCATCCCTGGTCGCTACCAAGCGCCGGGTGCTGTTGATCGATCTCGATCCACAGGGCAACGCCACCATGGGTAGCGGTGTGGATAAACACGGCCTGGAGAACTCGGTCTACGACTTGCTGATTGGCGAGTGCGACCTGGCCCAGGCCATGCACTATTCCGAGCACGGCGGTTATCAACTGCTGCCGGCCAACCGCGATTTGACCGCGGCCGAAGTGGTGCTGCTGGAAATGCAGATGAAAGAAAGCCGTCTGCGCAGCGCCCTGGCGCCGATCCGCGAGAATTACGACTACATTTTGATCGACTGCCCGCCGTCGCTGTCGATGCTGACGTTGAACGCGCTGGTGGCTGCCGATGGGGTGATTATCCCCATGCAGTGCGAGTACTTCGCGCTCGAAGGCTTGAGTGACCTTGTGGATAACATCAAGCGTATCGCAGAGTTGCTTAACCCGAACCTGCAAATCGAAGGCCTGTTGCGGACCATGTACGATCCGCGCCTGAGCTTGATGAATGATGTGTCGGCCCAGCTCAAGGAACACTTTGGCGATCAGCTTTACGACACGGTGATCCCACGTAACATCCGTTTGGCCGAAGCGCCAAGCTATGGCATGCCCGCGCTGGCGTACGACAAGTCATCTCGCGGCGCCATTGCCTACCTGGCACTGGCCGGCGAGATGGTTCGCCGTCAACGCCGCAACTCACGCACCGCTGCAGCCCAGCCAACTTAAGGAATCCCCATGGCCGTCAAGAAACGAGGTCTCGGACGTGGACTGGATGCACTGCTGAGTGGTCCGACTGTCACTTCGCTTGAAGAACAAGCCGTGCAGGCCGACGAGCGCGAGCTGCAGCACCTGCCGCTGGACCTGATCCAGCGCGGCAAATACCAGCCGCGCCGGGACATGGATCCCCAGGCACTGGAAGAACTGGCCAATTCGATCAAGGCCCAAGGCGTGATGCAGCCGATCGTGGTGCGCCCGATTGGCGGCGGTCGCTTTGAAATCATCGCGGGTGAACGCCGCTGGCGCGCGAGCCAACAGGCGGGCAAGGAGACCATCCCGGCGATGGTGCGCGATGTGCCGGACGAAACTGCGATCGCCATGGCGTTGATCGAGAACATCCAGCGTGAAGACCTCAATCCCATCGAGGAAGCAATCGCCCTGCAGCGCTTGCAGCAGGAATTCAAACTGACGCAGCAGGAAGTCGCGGATGCGGTGGGCAAGTCCCGCGTGACCGTGTCCAACCTGTTGCGCCTGATTGCGCTGCCGGAAGTCATCAAGACCATGCTGTCCCACGGCGACCTGGAAATGGGTCATGCCCGTGCTTTGCTCGGTTTACCGGAAAATCAACAGGTTGAAGGGGCGCGACACGTTGTCGCACGCGGCCTCACCGTTCGTCAGACTGAGGCGTTGGTTCGCCAGTGGCTCAGCGGCAAACCTGCACCGGTCGAAACGGCCAAACCTGATCCGGATATTGCGCGCCTCGAGCAGCGCCTGGCCGAGCGGCTGGGCTCTGCGGTGCAAATCCGCCACGGCAAGAAAGGCAAAGGACAATTGGTCATCGGGTATAACTCACTCGATGAGCTTCAGGGCGTCCTTGCCCACATCCGCTGAAACATTTGCTTATGTAGCGCGCGATCGGAAAACACTACCCGACAGTTGAATAGGGGCTGAACCGCCCCTATACTCTGCGCGCATTTTGTCGGCACAAATTATGCCAAGTTATTGATTCTCGGCAGCCGACCATTGAGGAGCAAGAGTGATGGAAACCCGCACGCCAAACACGTTGCCGTTCCATCGCTTGGCCGTTTTCCCGGTTTTATTGGCTCAATTTGTCATTTTGCTGATCGCCGCATTGGCGCTTTGGTATTGGCATGGAGTCGTAGCCGGATATTCAGGACTCTGCGGAGGCCTGATAGCCTTGCTGCCCAATATGTATTTTGCTCACAGGGCCTTTCGGTTTTCCGGCGCCCGAGCAGCCCAGGCTATCGTCCGGTCTTTTTATGCCGGCGAAGCAGGGAAACTGATTTTGACGGCAGTGCTGTTTGCACTGACCTTTGCAGGTGTGAAGCCATTGGCGCCGCTGGCTGTATTCGGCGTCTTCGTGTTGACCCAACTGGTCAGCTGGTTCGCTCCCCTGCTAATGAAAACAAGACTTTCGAAACCTTAGGGCGTTTGAGGCAACCATGGCAGAAACAACCGCTTCGGGCTATATCCAGCACCACTTGCAGAACCTGACCTTCGGTCAGCTTCCCAACGGCGGCTGGGGCTTCGCCCACACCGCAGCAGAAGCCAAAGAAATGGGCTTCTGGGCATTCCACCTGGATACTCTGGGTTGGTCTGTCGCATTGGGTCTGATCTTCGTCCTGATTTTCCGCATGGCGGCAAAGAAGGCGACTTCCGGTCAGCCGGGTGCTTTGCAGAACTTCGTTGAAGTATTGGTCGAATTCGTCGATGGCAGCGTGAAAGACAGCTTCCATGGCCGTAGCCCGGTGATTGCACCGCTGGCACTGACCATCTTCGTCTGGGTGTTCCTGATGAACGCCGTCGACCTGATTCCGGTCGACTGGATTCCTCAGCTGGCCATCCTGATCACCGGCGATCACCACATTCCATTCCGTGCGGTTTCCACCACGGACCCTAACGCCACCCTGGGCATGGCCCTGTCGGTGTTTGCGTTGATCATTTTCTACAGCATCAAAGTCAAGGGCATCGGCGGCTTCATCGGCGAACTGACCCTGCACCCGTTCGGCAGCAAGAACATCTTTGTTCAAGCCCTGCTGATCCCGGTGAACTTCCTGCTGGAGTTCGTAACGCTGGTCGCCAAGCCGATTTCCCTGGCTCTGCGACTGTTCGGCAACATGTATGCCGGCGAGCTGGTGTTCATTCTGATCGCTGTGATGTTCGGCAGTGGTCTGCTCTGGCTTAGCGGCCTGGGCGTAGTTCTGCAGTGGGCGTGGGCTGTGTTCCACATCCTGATCATTACCCTGCAGGCCTTCATCTTCATGATGCTGACCATCGTCTACCTGTCGATGGCGCACGAAGAGAACCATTAAGACCAGTCTCGACTAGTCTGATGTCCTTCCCGGTAACACGGGAAGGTGGGCCCTACCGGGCTATGAAACGATTTGTTTTACCGCTTTAAAATCTAAAAAACCTAAACCATACGACGTAAAAGTCGGGAGGAAAGATGGAAACTGTAGTTGGTCTAACCGCTATCGCTGTTGCACTGTTGATCGGCCTGGGCGCCCTGGGTACTGCCATTGGTTTCGGCCTGCTGGGCGGCAAATTCCTGGAAGGCGCAGCGCGTCAGCCAGAAATGGTACCAATGCTGCAAGTTAAAATGTTCATCGTCGCCGGCCTGCTCGACGCCGTGACCATGATCGGCGTTGGTATCGCTCTGTTCTTCACCTTCGCGAACCCTTTCGTTGGTCAACTCGCTGGCTAATCACTCGAATTTTTCGAGTTGATTGGGGTGATGGACAACGAATGAGCGAGGTGTTGGCGTGAACATTAATGCAACCCTGATTGGCCAATCCGTTGCGTTCTTCATTTTTGTAGTGTTTTGCATGAAGTTCGTGTGGCCTCCGGTCATCGCGGCTTTGCACGAACGTCAGAAGAAGATCGCAGACGGCTTGGACGCTGCCACCCGTGCAGCTCGCGACCTGGAGTTGGCCCAAGAGAAAGCGGGTCATCAACTGCGCGAAGCTAAAGCACAGGCAGCTGAAATCATTGAGCAAGCCAAGAAGCGCGGTAACCAGATCGTCGAAGAGGCTGTTGATAAAGCCCGCGTCGAAGCTGACCGTGTGAAGGCTTCGGCTCATGCCGAGATCGAACAGGAACTGAACGGCGTCAAAGACGCGCTGCGTGCCCAACTGGGTGCTCTGGCGGTCGGCGGTGCTGAGAAGATCCTCGGTGCCACAATCGATCAAAACGCGCACGCGGAGCTGGTTAACAAACTGGCTGCTGAAATTTAAGCGAGGGCGATCATGGCAGAACTGACCACGTTGGCCCGACCTTACGCTAAGGCAGCCTTCGAGCACGCCCAGGCCCACCAGCAGCTGGCCTCTTGGTCAGCCATGCTCGGCCTGGCTGCAGCAGTGTCGCAAGACGACACCATGCAGCGCGTGCTCAAGGCCCCGCGCCTGACGAGCGCAGACAAGGCCGCCACTTTTATTGAAGTGTGCGGCGACAAGTTTGATGTGAAAGTGCAGAACTTCATTCACGTCGTTGCCGAAAACGACCGTCTCTCGCTATTGCCGGAGATCGCCGCTCTGTTCGACCTGTACAAGGCCGAAGAAGAGAAGTCGGTAGACGTTGAAGTGACCAGTGCTTTTGCATTGAACCAAGAACAGCAAGACAAACTCGCCAAGGTTCTCAGTGCACGACTCAATCGGGAAGTGCGCCTGCAAGCTTCGGAGGACGCATCCCTGATCGGGGGTGTTGTTATCCGTGCCGGCGACCTGGTTATCGATGGCTCGATTCGCGGCAAAATCGCGAAACTTGCCGAAGCATTGAAATCTTGAGTTTGAAGGGGCAGCAGAGCAATGCAGCAACTCAATCCTTCCGAAATAAGTGAAATTATCAAGGGCCGCATCGACAAGCTCGATGTGACCTCCCAAGCCCGTAACGAAGGCACTGTCGTCAGCGTATCTGACGGCATCGTGCGGATTCACGGTCTGGCCGACGTAATGTACGGCGAGATGATCGAGTTTCCGGGCGGCGTCTACGGTATGGCCCTCAACCTGGAGCAAGACTCCGTAGGTGCCGTTGTATTGGGCGCGTACACCAGTCTGGCTGAAGGCATGAGCGCCAAGTGCACAGGCCGCATCCTGGAAGTTCCGGTTGGTAAGGAACTGCTGGGTCGCGTAGTCGACGCACTGGGTAACCCTGTTGACGGTAAAGGTCCACTGGGCAACACCGAGACCGACGCGGTCGAGAAAGTTGCTCCAGGCGTGATCTGGCGTAAGTCGGTAGACCAGCCTGTACAGACTGGCTACAAGGCTGTCGATGCCATGATTCCGGTCGGCCGTGGCCAGCGTGAGCTGATCATCGGTGACCGTCAGATCGGTAAAACCGCTCTGGCGATCGACGCGATCATCAACCAGAAAGACAGCGGCATTTTCTGCGTCTACGTAGCCATTGGTCAGAAGCAATCGACCATCGCCAACGTGGTTCGCAAGCTGGAAGAAAACGGCGCCCTGGCCAACACGATCATCGTGGCTGCCAGTGCTTCGGAATCTCCTGCGCTGCAATTCCTGGCACCGTACTCCGGTTGCACCATGGGTGAATTCTTCCGCGACCGCGGTGAAGACGCGCTGATCGTTTATGACGATCTGTCCAAGCAAGCAGTGGCTTACCGCCAGATTTCCCTGCTGCTGCGCCGTCCACCAGGCCGTGAAGCTTACCCAGGCGACGTGTTCTATCTCCACTCCCGTCTGCTGGAGCGCGCATCCCGCGTATCCGAAGAGTACGTAGAGAAGTTCACCAACGGCGCAGTGACCGGCAAAACCGGTTCCCTGACCGCACTGCCGATCATCGAAACCCAGGCTGGCGACGTTTCCGCGTTCGTTCCGACCAACGTGATTTCCATCACCGACGGTCAGATCTTCCTGGAATCGGCCATGTTCAACTCCGGGATCCGTCCTGCTGTGAACGCCGGTGTTTCGGTATCCCGTGTGGGTGGTGCCGCTCAGACCAAGATCATCAAGAAGCTCTCCGGTGGTATCCGTACCGCTCTGGCTCAGTACCGTGAACTGGCGGCATTCGCCCAGTTCGCTTCTGACCTGGACGAAGCCACCCGTAAGCAACTTGAGCATGGTCAGCGCGTTACCGAGCTGATGAAGCAGAAGCAATACGCCCCAATGTCGATCGCTGACATGGCGTTGTCGCTGTATGCCGCTGAGCGTGGGTTCCTGACTGACGTCGAAATCACCAAGGTCGGCAGCTTTGAACAAGCGCTGATTGCTTACTTCAACCGCGATCACGCCGACTTGTTGGCCAAGATCAACGTGAAGGGTGACTTCAATGACGAAATCGACGCTGGCATGAAAGCCGGTATCGAGAAGTTCAAGGCCACCCAAACCTGGTAAGCCGCAGCGGGAGCCGCAAGGCTCCCGCTTGCTAACCTGATAGGTGTTACATGGCAGGCGCAAAAGAGATTCGCAGTAAGATTGCGAGCATCAAAAGCACGCAAAAGATTACCAGCGCCATGGAAAAAGTGGCGGTCAGCAAAATGCGCAAGGCACAAATGCGCATGGCTGCTAGCCGTCCTTATGCGGAACGTATCCGCCAGGTAATTGGGCATTTGGCCAACGCCAACCCGGAATACCGCCACCCGTTCATGATCGACCGCGCCGTTAAGCGTGTGGGTTATGTGGTAGTGAGCAGTGACCGTGGTTTGTGCGGTGGTCTGAATACCAACCTGTTCAAGGCCCTGGTCAAGGACATGGCGGTAAACCGCGAAAACGGCGTCGAGATTGATCTGTGTGTTGTTGGTAGCAAGGGTGCGGCCTTTTTCCGTAACTTCGGCGGTAACGTCGTTGCAGCTATCAGCCACCTGGGTGAAGAGCCGTCGATCAATGATTTGATCGGCAGTGTGAAGGTGATGTTGGATGCGTACCTGGAAGGCCGGATTGACCGCCTGTCCGTGGTATCCAACAAGTTCATCAACACCATGACCCAGCAGCCAACCGTGGAGCAATTGATTCCACTGGTGGCGACTCCGGATCAGGAACTCAAGCACCACTGGGACTACCTCTACGAACCAGACGCCAAAGAGCTGCTTGACGGCTTGATGGTGCGCTACGTGGAGTCGCAGGTGTACCAGGCGGTGGTCGAGAACAACGCAGCTGAACAAGCGGCGCGGATGATCGCGATGAAAAACGCTACCGATAACGCCGGTGATCTGATCAGCGATTTGCAGCTGATCTACAACAAGGCGCGTCAGGCTGCGATCACCCAAGAGATCTCGGAAATCGTCGGCGGCGCTGCCGCGGTTTAACGGTTCAAATATTCAGAGGATCCAGCTATGAGTAGCGGACGTATCGTTCAAATCATCGGCGCCGTTATCGACGTGGAATTTCCACGCGACAGCGTACCGAGCATCTACAACGCGCTGAAAGTACAAGGCGCGGAAACTACTCTGGAAGTTCAGCAGCAGCTGGGCGACGGCGTAGTTCGTACCATTGCGATGGGTTCCACCGAAGGCTTGAAGCGCGGTCTGGACGTTGTCGACACTGGCGCAGCCATCTCCGTACCGGTCGGTAAAGCGACCCTGGGCCGGATCATGGACGTACTGGGCAACCCGATTGACGAAGCTGGCCCGATCGACACCGAAGAGCGCTGGGGCATTCACCGTCCAGCACCTTCGTTCGCCGAACAAGCTGGCGGCAACGATCTGCTGGAAACCGGCATCAAGGTTATCGACCTGGTTTGCCCGTTCGCCAAAGGCGGTAAAGTCGGTCTGTTCGGTGGTGCCGGTGTAGGCAAAACCGTAAACATGATGGAACTGATCCGTAACATCGCCATCGAGCACAGCGGTTATTCCGTGTTCGCCGGTGTGGGTGAGCGTACTCGTGAGGGTAACGACTTCTACCACGAGATGAAGGACTCCAACGTTCTGGACAAAGTGGCACTGGTTTACGGTCAGATGAACGAGCCGCCGGGAAACCGTCTGCGCGTAGCACTGACTGGCCTGACCATGGCCGAGAAGTTCCGTGACGAAGGTAACGACGTTCTGCTGTTCGTCGACAACATCTACCGTTACACCTTGGCCGGTACTGAAGTATCCGCACTGCTGGGCCGTATGCCTTCGGCAGTAGGCTACCAGCCGACCCTGGCTGAAGAGATGGGCGTTCTGCAAGAACGTATCACTTCGACCAAAGAAGGTTCGATCACCTCGATCCAAGCGGTATACGTACCTGCGGATGACTTGACTGACCCGTCGCCTGCGACCACCTTCGCCCACTTGGACGCCACCGTCGTTCTGTCCCGTGACATCGCTTCCCTGGGTATCTACCCAGCGGTCGATCCACTCGACTCGACTTCGCGCCAGCTGGACCCGAACGTGATCGGCCAGGAGCACTACGACACCGCTCGCGGCGTTCAGTACGTGCTGCAGCGTTACAAAGAACTGAAGGACATCATTGCGATCCTGGGTATGGACGAGCTGTCGGAAGCCGACAAGCAGTTGGTAAACCGTGCTCGTAAGATCCAGCGCTTCTTGTCGCAGCCGTTCTTCGTGGCTGAAGTCTTCACCGGTGCTTCGGGTAAATACGTTTCCCTGAAAGACACCATTGCTGGCTTCAAAGGCATCCTCAACGGTGACTACGACCACCTGCCAGAACAAGCGTTCTACATGGTCGGCGGCATCGAAGAAGCGATCGAGAAAGCCAAGAAACTGTAATCCCGGCGCCCGGCAACGGGCGCTCATCAGGTTGAGGCAATCAGATGGCTATGACAGTCCATTGCGATATCGTCAGCGCGGAAGGGGAAATCTTCTCCGGTCTGGTAGAAATGGTGATTGCACACGGCGAACTCGGTGACCTGGGTATTGCCATGGGCCACGCGCCGTTGATCACCAGCTTGAAGCCAGGTCCGATCACGCTGACCAAGCAAGGCGGGGAAAAGGAGGTGTTTTACATCTCTGGTGGTTTCCTCGAGGTTCAGCCGAACATGGTCAAGGTACTTGCCGACACCGTGCAACGTGCTGGCGACCTGGATGAAGCCTCCGCTCAGGAAGCCGTCAAGGCTGCCGAGAAGGCCCTGAACGAAAAGGGCGCGGACTTCGACTACAGCGCTGCTGCTGTACGTCTGGCCGAGGCTGCAGCCCAGCTGCGCACGCTCCAGCAGATCCGCAAGAAGTAAGCGGCCCAGCCGTCATGCTTCATGTGCGATTGATTAAAAAGGGTAGCCTCGGCTACCCTTTTTCTTTTTTTGCAAAACACTTCTCTGGTCTGAAGCCGGACCGCCCAGGATTGGTAGCCATTCATGTCTCTTGAAATCGTCATCCTCGCCGCAGGCCAAGGCACTCGCATGCGTTCGGCTCTGCCCAAGGTGCTGCACCCGGTCGCGGGTAATTCCATGCTCGGCCATGTTATCCACAGCGCCCGGCAACTGGACCCCCAGCGGATTCACGTAGTGATCGGCCACGGCGCCGACGTGGTGCGTGAACGCCTGGCGGCGGATGACCTGAATTTTGTGTTGCAGGACAAACAACTGGGCACCGGCCACGCCACCGCGCAGGCCGTGCCGTTCATCAGCGCCGACACAGTGCTGATCCTCTACGGCGACGTGCCGTTGATCGAAGTGGAAACCCTGCAACGCCTGCTCAAGCACGTCGTGCCTGGCCAAATGGGTCTGCTCACCGTCGAACTGGATGACCCCACCGGTTATGGCCGCATCGTGCGCGATGCGGGCGGCAAGGTGGCCGCTATCGTCGAGCACAAAGACGCCAGCGAAGCCCAGCGCGCCATCACTGAAGGCAACACTGGGATTCTCGCGGTGCCGGCCAATAAGCTTGCTGACTGGATGAGCCGCCTGTCCAACAACAACGCCCAGGGCGAGTACTACCTCACTGACGTGATCGAAATGGCCGTGAGTGATGGCCTGCTGGTCGCCACCGAGCAGCCCCACGACCCCATGGAAGTGCAGGGCGCCAACGACCGCAAGCAGCTTGCTGAGCTGGAGCGTCATTACCAGCTGCGCGAAGGCCGCCGTCTCATGGCCCAGGGCGTGACCCTGCGCGATCCGGCGCGCTTCGACGTACGCGGTGAAGTCAGCGTCGGCCGCGACGTGCTGATCGACATCAACGTGATCCTTGAAGGCCGCGTGATCATTGAAGACGACGTAGTGATCGGCCCGAACTGCGTGATCAAGGACAGCACCCTGCGCAAAGGCGTGGTGATCAAAGCCAACAGCCATATCGACGGTGCCGTGATGGGCGAGGGCAGCGATGCTGGCCCGTTCGCGCGTTTGCGTCCGGGCAGCGTATTGGGGGCCAGGGCGCATGTGGGTAACTTTGTCGAACTGAAGAACGCGCGCATGGGCGACGACGCGAAGGCCGGCCACCTGGCTTATCTGGGCGATGCGGTGATTGGTGCTCGCAGCAACATCGGTGCGGGTGCGATCACGTGCAACTACGACGGTGCGAACAAGTATCAGACGACGATTGGCGAGGACGTATTCATCGGCTCGAATAACTCGCTGATTGCTCCCGTCACTATCGGCGACGGATCCAACACTGCTGCGGGCTCAACCATCAACCAGGATGTGGATAAGTCGCAACTGGCCGTAGCCCGCGCCCGCCAGCGCAACATCGACGGCTGGAAACGCCCGGTCAAAATCAAAAAGACCTGAGTTATCCACAATCAATGTGGGAGGGGGCTTGCCCCCGATGGCGGTAGATCAGTCAGCTTATGAATCGACTGACACTCTGCTATCGGGGGCAAGCCCCCTCCCACATTTGCGGTGTGGTGTGCTTAAAAATTTTGTTCGCGCTGCTTGACGATCTTTCGCCAATAGGTTTTGATTGCCTTCGTTATCTTTCGAAACGAAACTTGTCATCACCATGTCGAAACGAAATACTCCCCAACGACGCCACAACATCCTGACCTTGCTCAATGAACAGGGCGAGGTCAGCGTGGACGAATTGGCCAAGCGTTTCGAAACGTCGGAAGTCACCATCCGCAAGGACTTGGCCGCGCTGGAAAGCAATGGCCTGTTGCTGCGCCGCTACGGTGGCGCCATCACCATGCCTCAGGAGCTGGTGGGCGACGCCGCCCAACCCATCTCGGCTTACAAGCGCGCCATCGCACGTGCGGCCGTGATGCGCTTGCGTGAACACGCGCGCATCATCATCGACAGCGGCAGCACCACCGCCGCCATGATCCCCGAGCTGGGCCATCAGCCCGGCCTGGTGGTGATGACCAATTCCCTGCACGTGGCCAGCGCCTTGAGCGAGCTTGAACACGAACCGGTGCTGCTCATGACCGGCGGCACCTGGGACCCGCATTCGGACTCGTTCCAGGGCCAGGTCGCCGAGCAAGTGCTGCGCTCCTACGACTTTGATCAACTGTTCATCGGCGCCGACGGCATCGATCTGCAGCGCGGTACCACCACCTTCAACGAACTGCTGGGCCTGAGCCGCGTGATGGCCGAGGTCGCCCGTGAAGTGGTGGTGATGGTCGAGTCCGACAAGATTGGCCGCAAGATTCCCAACCTGGAACTGCCCTGGAGCAGCGTCCATACCCTTATTACCGATGATCGCCTGCCGCTTGAGGCCCGCGACCAGATCCAAGACCGCGGCATTACGCTGATATGCGCGGCAATCATCTAGGAGAAAACCATGTGTGGAATTGTAGGCGCAGTCGCTGAACGCAACGTCACCGCCATCCTGCTTGAAGGCCTCAAGCGTCTGGAATACCGCGGCTACGACAGCGCCGGTGTGGCGGTCTTTACCAACGCCGGCAAGCTTGAGCGTATGCGTCGCCCGGGCAAGGTCAGTGAACTGGAGCAAGCCCTGCTCGGCGAGCCGTTGGTTGGCCGTCTGGGCATTGCCCACACCCGTTGGGCCACCCACGGTGCGCCGTGCGAACGCAATGCCCACCCGCACTTCTCCGGTGACCTGGCGGTGGTGCACAACGGCATCATCGAAAACCACGAAGTGCTGCGCGAGCAGCTCAAAGGCCTGGGCTACGTGTTCACCTCGGACACCGACACCGAAGTCATCGCCCACCTGCTGAACCACAAGCTCAAGGACCTCGGCGACCTGACCGTCGCCCTCAAGGCCACTGTTAAAGAGCTGCACGGCGCCTACGGCCTGGCCGTGGTCAGCGCCAGCCAGCCAGACCGCGTGGTCGCCGCGCGCAGTGGCAGCCCGTTGGTGATCGGCCTGGGCCTGGGCGAAAACTTCCTTGCCTCCGACCAACTGGCGCTGCGCCAGGTGACTGACCGTTTCATGTACCTGGAAGAAGGCGATATCGCCGACATCCGTCGCGAAAGCGTGGCGATCTGGGACGTCAACGGCAACTCCGTCGAACGCGAAGCCGTGCAATACCGCGACGGCGCCGAAGCCGCTGACAAAGGCGAATTCCGCCATTTCATGCTCAAGGAAATCCACGAGCAACCGTCTGTGGTGCAACGCACCCTGGAAGGCCGCCTGAGCCAGAGCCAAGTGTTGGTCAACGCCTTCGGCCCACAAGCCGCCGAGCTGTTCGCCAAAGTGCGCAATGTGCAGATCGTCGCCTGCGGCACCAGCTACCACGCCGGCATGGTTGCGCGTTACTGGCTTGAGGAACTGGCCGGCATCCCGTGCCAGGTCGAAGTCGCCAGCGAGTTCCGCTACCGCAAGGTGGTGGTGCAACCCGACACCCTGTTCGTGACCATCTCCCAGTCCGGCGAAACCGCCGACACCCTGGCGGCCCTGCGCAACGCTAAAGAGCTGGGCTTCCTCGCCAGCCTGGCGATCTGCAACGTCAGCATCAGCTCCCTGGTGCGCGAATCCGACCTGACCCTGCTGACCCAGGCCGGTCGCGAAATCGGCGTGGCTTCCACCAAAGCCTTCACCACCCAGCTGGTTGGCTTGTTGCTGCTCACCCTGTCCCTGGGCCAAGTCCGCGGCACCCTCGCCGAAGGCGTCGAAGCCACGCTGGTCGAAGAACTGCGCCGCCTGCCAACCCGCCTCGGCGAAGCCCTGGCCATGGACAGCACCGTGGAAAAAGTCGCTGAACTGTTCGCCGACAAAAACCATACCCTGTTCCTCGGCCGTGGCGCGCAGTACCCGGTGGCGATGGAGGGCTCGCTCAAGCTCAAGGAAATCTCCTACATCCACGCCGAAGCCTACCCAGCCGGTGAGCTGAAACACGGCCCACTGGCCCTGGTGGATGACGACATGCCGGTGGTCACCGTCGCGCCGAACAACGAACTGCTGGAGAAGCTCAAATCCAACCTGCAGGAAGTGCGTGCCCGCGGCGGCCAATTGATCGTGTTCGCCGACGAAAAAGCCGGCATGACCAACGCCGAAGGCACCCACGTCATCAACATGCCGCACATCCACGACACCCTGTCGCCGATCCTTTACACCATCCCGCTGCAGTTGCTGTCCTACTACGTTGCCGTGCTCAAGGGCACCGACGTGGACCAGCCGCGTAACCTGGCGAAGTCGGTGACGGTGGAGTAATACGTTGGACTCGTAAGGCATCACTTAAAAAACCCTCGGCAATCGAGGGTTTTTTATGGGCGAAGAACGTGTAGAAAACCGCCGAAGCAACCGGTCATCGGCGTTTATCGTTTTTGTGCGCCAATACCGCATACGCCTGTCAGGTTCCCCCTAGAATGCCTCCCTGTGGATAACTCAGCCAGGGATGCCTTCCATGAACATAGAACTGCTAATCGCCGGCATCGTCGTGCTGATCATTGTCGTGGGCGTGATCGGCTGGATGGTCGGGGTCTACAACGGCCTGGTCATGCGGCGTAACGATGTGGATAAGGCGTTCGCCAACATTGACGTGCTGCTCAAGCAACGGGCCGACCAGATCCCCGATCTGATGCGCGTGGTGCAGACCGCCATGAACCACGAGAACGCGCTGTTTACCCGCCTCAGCGACGCGCGCACTCAATACTTGAATGCCAGCAGCCTCAACGACAAGGTCGATGCGTCCAACCAGCTCAATGCCGCGCTCAAGTCGGTGATTGCGGTGGCAGAGAGTTATCCGGCGTTGATCTCCGGGCCGAACATGGTCGAGTTGCAGCAGGCGATCTCGGCGGTGGAAGAGCGCATTGCCGACCGGCGTGAGTTCTTCAACGAGTCGGTCAACCTCTACAACATCGCCATCGCGGTGTTCCCCGACCTGTTCTTTGCGCGAATGCTCAGCTATCAGCGTATTCCGTTGCTGGCGATCAGCGCCGAAGAAACCCGCTACGAAGGCGTAAAGCTTGAGGTGCCGGGGGCATGAAAACCACCCAGGCAGGCGTCGTCGCGAAGAAACCCAAGTGGAAAACCGCGTTGGCGCTGGTGTTGCTCGCAGGCTTCATCAGCTTGATTGCTTACGCACCGCACATTTTTATCGCGCTGTTTTTCCCGGTAGGCATTCTGGTCGGCCTGCTGCTCAGCTTCGGGCCCAACTTCTATAAAACCGAACAGCGGCTGGCCACCAGCCAGATTCGCTCGCTGGCGATGGGCTTGGTGGAAGTGCGCGGCAAAGTGATTGCCGACAAAACCCAGCTGTCGCCGGTGAATGGCAAGCCGTGCGTGGGCTATGTCTGGGTTGTCGAGGACGGCAAGAAAGACGACGACGGGCACTGGAGCTGGAGCCGGGTATCCGGCGAGGCGCGCTGCAATGACTTCCGCCTGCAGGATGCAACGGGTGAGATCCGCGTGATCGCCGAAGGCATTGATCTGTTCGGCAACAAGGCCCCCGACGACTACGAACTCGTCGGCAGTTCCCGACGCCAAGGCGAGATCCTGCTGGTCCAGGACCTGGACGTGATGCTGATTGGCGATGCCTGTGAGCGCGACGGCAAACCTGCGATTGCCCAAGGCAAACAGCGCAACGCGGTGTTCGGTCTGGCGCTGACCCAGGATGTAGAAAACACTCGCGTGCTGGCACCGCTGTGGCGTGCCGGTGGTTTCTATGCCGCCGTGGTCGGGATGATCGGCGTGGGCATCATGGCCATGACGCCCGCGCATTTCGCCCAACTGCATTTACCCGGTCCCGACACGTATCAGCAAATGGAGCCACTGGGCCCCGTGTATCGGCTGCTGGCCTGGCTGTACCGCGAGGGCGGTTTCCCGATTCCGTTCATGGCGGCGTTTGGTTTTTTCCTGACGATCATCGTGGTGATGATGGCGACCCGGCTGGTCCTGCCCAAGGGCATGCGCCTGGCGGTGGGTCGTGTGCTGGGCGCGTGGATGGGATTGGGCATGGTCATCGGCGGCGTGGTCACGCTGCTGCTGTTCGTGGCTCAGGTGGATACCTTGAAGCTGTTTCTGGTGTGGATGCTGATCCTGCTCGGCACGTTGGTGTTTTCGATCTTCGAGCAACGCAAGCTGGGTGCGGCCTTCAAGCATTTTTCCAAGGATGCCGGCAAAGCCAGCTTCGGCGATGAAGACGCCTGATCAGGGCGTCGCGCAGGAGATCAAATGTGGGAGCGGGCTTGCCCGCGAAAGCGGTGGGTCAGTCAACATCACTGTTTGCTGGGCCACCGTCTTCGCGGGCAAGCCCGCTCCCACAGGGGGGATCTGCGCTTATCCAGCCAAGTACCCTGTGATCACGGCACAAACTCCACCTTCAACCCCCGGCTCGCACTGCGGCCCTGATCATCGCTGACCCGCAACCGGTATTCGCCCGACTTGCCCGGCCGCCAGTTCAACGTGGTTTGCGGCGGGCCTTGGCCGATCAGCGTCTGGTCGGCAAACCAGTACAGCGTGGTTGCGTCGCTGGCCGCGTTGGCATTGAGCGGGATACTTTCCTGCGGCTGGGACAGTCGCAACTGGTAGCTCACCTGGGTCAGCGGCGAGCGAATCTGCGGCGCTTCGCTTTGGTCGCTGATGCGGTTGGGCTGGCAATTTTTCATTACATTAGGCGGCGTGCGCCGAGGCAAGCCGGCAGCGCGATACAGGCGCTGCACATCGCTTGGCCAGAATTCGAAGACTTCTTCATGGGTGTATTGCGCATCGAACGGCGGGCACGCGGCCTTGCCAGTGCGGGTGTCGATCAACACCGGGCGGTGCAGGTTCGACACACGAATCGGCGACACACCGGGGATGTACCAGGTCTTGCGGGTTTGCGGGCACCAGCGGTTGGGCAACTCACCGGAAGCGGCGCACACGTCGATGCGCACCAACCCGGCGGGTGGTTTGTCAGGTTTTATCACCACGTTGGGCAGCGCCAGCGGCAGGGCGTCAGCGATGCGAAAGAACAACGGCGCAGCGGTCTTGGCGCCGATAAACGCAGGGTTCGGTCGACCATCGAAATTACCCACCCACACCACCAGCACGTACGGCCCGACCAGACCCGCGCTCCACGCATCGTGAAAACCCCACGAGGTGCCGGTTTTCCACGCGGTGCGCCAATGGCGGCCCGGCAAGCCATCCGGCCGTGGGTTGCGGCGCAACATGTCGCGCACCATAAACGCGGCCTGCGGCGTGAGCAGTTGCGGTCCAGTGGATGGCGGCTGTTCCTGCAAATACCGTAACGGCCGCAGATGCCCGTCACCGGCCAGCATCACATACAGCCGCGCCAGCTCCTCGGGCGTCATCTCACCACCGCCGAGGGCCAATGCCAGGCCGTAATGGCTTTCGCCGCGCAGGCCCTGGATGCCGGCGCGTTGTAGCAAACCATACAGCGAGGGTGATTTGACTTGGCTGGCCAGCCACACCGCCGGGATATTGCGACTACGGATCAAAGCATCCCGCGCTGTCAGCGGCCCGCTAAAACTGCCGTCGAAATTTTCCGGCTGGAAGTAGCCGAAGTTGCTCGGCAAATCCTTGAGGATGCTCATGGGGTGGATCACACCCTGATCCAGCGCCAGCCCATACAGAAACGGCTTGAGGGTCGACCCCGGCGAGCGCCGTGCCAACACGCCGTTGACCTGCCCGTGAATGCTTGTGGATAAGTAATCCGCCGAGCCCACCAGCGCTTTTACGCTCTGGTCGCGGCTGTCGATCAGGATCGCTGTGGCGTTCTCCACGCCTGTGCTACGCCGCTCGGCGATAAAGCCGGTAATCAGGCGCTCAAGCAGTTGCTGAAGCGGCAGGTTGAGCGTGGTGTTCAACTCGTTGCCAGCCTGTGAAGCCAACAACTGTTCGCTCAGGTGCGGCGCCAGAAACGGGATTTGCTGACGGTTGCGTGCTTCCAGCGGCAAGTCCAGCAAGCTGTCGTTTCGTGGGTCGTGTGGATAAGTCTCGCGCCAGTCGGCCATCAAGCGCAGCCGCGCGTTTTGCAGCGAGGGCCCGAAGCGCGCGCGTCGCCCCGGTTGCTGGGGAATCACCGCCAGCGCCAGTGCTTCGGACAACGACAACTGTGCTGCCGATTTGCCAAAGTAAATGCGACTGGCCGCCTCGGCGCCTTCGATATTGCCGCCCATGGGCGCCAGGTTCAGGTAGGCCTCGAGGATGTCGTGCTTGCTGTAGCGCGCCTCCAGCCACAACGCCAAGGCCATCTGCTGCAACTTGCCCGGCACTTGGCGGGTGTTCAAATCCCACAAGCGCCGCGCCAGTTGCATGCTCAAGGTCGAACCGCCTTGGCGCTGGCCGCCGCTGTAGGTGGCCATGGCCGCGCGCAGCAACGCCGGGGGATTGATGCCCGGGTGCCAATAGAAATTGCGGTCTTCCTTGAGCAGCAACGCCTCGACCAGTGACGGCGACATGCGCGCAAGCGGCAGCCACAACCGGTATTGGCCGTCATCCGCCAACGTCATGCGCAGCAGCGCGCCGTCGTCGGCCAACACCACCCGCGACGAGGTAACGGCCTGTTCCAGCGGGGCGTGCGGCCACAACCGCAAGCCCACCAGTACTACCGCCGCTGCCAGCAGCGGCGTCAGGCGTTTAAGGCTTGGTAATTTCAAGCTGGCCTACTTTGCCGCGCCCTTGCAGGGTGGTTTCGTACATCCCTTCGGCGTAGGCCGGTGGCGTGTTGAAGGTGCCGGCGTTGGTAGCGCGCACGCGGTAGACGAAAGTGCCCACATCGCGTAGCGCGGTGCCGTACAACACCACCCGATCATCACGCACGTCCACGTAGTCCGGCTGCCAGTTGCTCAGTTCGGTTTCGCCGATAGGCGCCTGCCAGGCATCCGCTTCATCCCCGTCGGCGGTTTCCACGTACTCCGAATCGTCGCCTTCACTTTCATCGGCGCTGGCGGTTTCCGGCTCCGGCGGCAAGTTATACACAGGCTCGACGCCGCCGGGCAGCAGGTCGACCACGGCCACTTGCTGCACTTGGTCGCGGTCGGTCGCACGCAGGCGCAGACGCACCAGGAACTCATCGCCCACCGCCACTTTGCTCACCGGCTCGCCTTTGAGGTCGAGGTATTCGTGGATGATTTCCAGGCCATTGTTGATCGGCTTGAGCTTGGCGCCCTTGTCGAAACCGGCCTCGCTGAGCATGTAGAACGCGGCCGGGCCCTCGGTTTTTTCCATCACCAGTTTTTGCGTGGCACCCGGTACGGCGGCGCGCGGCGGCTGACCGGCCATTTCCAGCAGTTGCTGCTGCTTGTCGCCCAGCCAGGCGGTGGATTTGAGGGTCATGTCGCTTTGCGCGCGCTGGCCATAGTTGTCCAGGGCTCGCAGCAGCAGGGCGGCCGACAGCGAATTGTAACGTTGCTCGTTGAGACGCTTGCCGAGCTTATCCAGCAAGGCTGCTGGTACATCGTCCAGCAACTCAGGGAAGTGGCGTGCCAGCAGGTGCAGGTGTTCGGCGTCGTGCACCAGCGGGTCGTAATACAGGCCGTCGCTGTCCCACTTATCCACAAGGGAGCGCCATGGGATTTTGCGGAACAGCGTATCGGCCTGGCGGTCCTGCTTGAGCAGCTTGTAGCTGGCGGCCAGGTACGCGGCGCCCAGGTCGTTCTGCCAGGTGTCTTTGAAGTAACTCTCGTAGCGCTCGCGGATATCGCTCAAGGCGCCGCTCACCAGAATCCCCTGACGGCTCAGCAGGTAACTGGCGTAGGCACGGTTGCGCAATTCCGACAGGCCTTCGCTCGGGCCGTTGGCCAGGTCTGTCAGATAAGCATTGGCGCGCACCAGCAAATCTTCCGGCACCGGCAGCCCGCGTTCCTTGGCTTCGATCAGGAAGTCGGTGGCGTACAGGCTGGCATAAGGCGCCACATCCGGGTTGGCGGCCCACAAACCGAAACCACCGGCCTGGTTCTGGCGTTGGCGCAACATACGCACTGCGCTGGTGAAGGCTTGCTCGGCTTCTGGCGCCGTGCCGCCCCAGATCAACGCCGGCATGGCCTTGGACACCAATTGCTCGGTGCAGGCATAGCCGTAGTCGTCCAGGTAATGCTTGAGGCCGTTGGCCCACACCAGCGGCGAGGCCGCCACGCCCAGTTGCACGTCGCGCAGCTGGCTGAACAGCTCGCGCGTTGGCTTGAGCTCTTTGCTGGCGCTGTCGAAACGACCCAGGCTCAGGGCCACGCGGTGTTCGCTCAGTGGGCGGATCGAGGTGGTTTCTGCTACCTGGATGCGTTTGCCGTCTGGCAGCACGGCGATAAAGCGCAGGTCCGCCGAACCGAGGGTTTCGCCGACCTTGATCTTGAACTCGGCGGTGCCTTCCTTGCGCGGTTGCAATGACAAGGTGCTGCCTTTGTCGCCCTGCACGGTGAGGCCGTCGCTGGTCTGCACTTCAAACTTCACGTCGGCCGCCGCATCGAGGTTGCTGAACACGCCAGCGCTCACGTTGAACACATCCCCCGGGGCGACAAAAGCCGGTACGTTCGGTGTGATCACGATCGGCCCACGCACCTCGGTGTTGGCCTCGCTGACACCCACGCTGTCGGCATCCACCGCCACCGCAAACAGGTGCAGCTTGCCGTTGAAGCTGTCCGGCACCTGGTAATGCAACATCGTTTCACCGGCCGGCAGGTCCACCAGCCCGGACCACCAGGCCACGGGCGGCTGATGTTTACGCTTGAACGGGTTGAGGTGGTTGGCCAGGGCGCCTTCCGTATCGCCACCGGGCGCCGCCCCACTGAGCAAGCGGCTGAATTCCGGCAGGATCAGGTCAAGAATCTGACTGGTACCGACCTCCAGTGCGCGCTTCTGGAAGAAGAAACCCAACGGGTCCGGCGTCTGGTAGCGCGCGACTTGCAGGATGCCTTCGTCCACCGCGTAGACCACCGCGCGGCCTGGGCGGTCGGCGGTGACCTTGATGGCCAGGGTTTGCCCCGGCTCGATCTTCGCCGGGCCTTCCACCTTCAGCGCCATGCGCCGCGCATCGAGGTTGATGCTGAACGGCACCACGCCGTAGGACAGCGGGCTCATATAAACCTCGGACGAGCCAATGTCGCGCACAAACTGCACGTTGACGTAGGCATTGCCCTCAAGGCCTGCAGGCACGCGGATATGTTGCACGCTGTTGGTGCTGTCGGCCTTGAACCATTGCTGGGTGTAAACCTTGTCGCGCTCGATGGTGATCAAACCCGCGCCGGTGTACGGCGCGCGGATGCTGATCGCAATCTCATCGCCGGTGGCGTAGCTGCGTTTATCCAGGCGCAGCTGCAACTCGGCATTACGCTCCAGGGAGCGCGACGTGTTGCCACGTCCGGCCACGCTGTAGTCGATCTGGTTGAGCAGGTTGCCGTTGGCATCCTTGAGTTGCAGGGTGAAATCGCCCGGCGTACCGGTGTTCAGGGTCTGCTTGGCGCCGTCCTTGGTCATCGTCAATGGCGAGGCGGGCTGGCTGATGTTCTTGATGCGCGACTCGTATTTGTAGGTGCCATTGGACTGTTTCACCAGCACCGACACATAACGGTGCTCGACCACTTCACTGGTCAGGCCGTCCACCGCCACTGGCGTGAGGTCCGGCGCGACGGCCAGCCACTGCACCTGACGCGGGGCGTCCTTGGCGACGTACGACAGCGAATCCTGACTTTTCACACCGACCAGATACGGCGCGGACGACACCAGCAGCGCACTTTGCGCCGCCACATTACGCCCACCTTCAGCCTCGAACACCTGGGTCATAACCTGCAGGCGATAGGTGCTGTTGGCGAAGCGTTGCAGGTTAAGGTCGAGCACGGCCTGGCCGTTGTCGTCGACGGTGGTTTCGGCGAGGTCTTCGGTGCTGGCGTCTTCCAATGAGTTGTTGAGGCGGAAGCGGTAATCGGGATAACGGTCGAAGGCCGCAAGCGTCGGGCTCAAGGACATCTTCGCCGTCACCCTGCGGCCGGCGGCCGGAGCGCCGAACAAGTGCATTGCAGTGACTTTGGCCACCACCTGGTCCGGTGGAATCCAGCCCAATACGGGCGTGTCGTGCAGGCTCAGGCTGACCTTCATGCGGTCCGGCTCGAAATCGCGGACCTTGAAGCTGACACTGCCCAGGTCGGTGCGGGTGTTTTTCTCGCCAATCAACTGCAAGGTCGCGGTGTAATCGCCTGCGGGGGCGACGTCGCTGCTGGGGAAATCAAAGGTTTCAAAACCGCTGGTGGATAACTTCAGGGGTTGGCGAATCACTTCCAGGCCACGCGGGTCGGTGATTTGCAGCTCCACCGGCAGGCCTTGCAGGGCGCCTTTCCAGTTGCCGCTGCGCACGATCATGCCCAAGTGCGCGGTCTCGCCAGGGCGATACAGGCCGCGGTCGGTAAACAGGTAGGCGCTGAGGCGATCAATTGCGCCGTCTTCTTCCAAACCGCCTACGTCAAAGCGCGATAAATCCAGCTGCTGAGACTGGCGGACAATCGGCAGGAAGGACTGGTCATTGCCGCGAGTGACTACATACATCAGCGGCGTTTTCTCACGGCGCAGTTCATCCAGCTTGGCGAAATGCGCATGGCCTTCGGTGTCGGTGCGGCCACTGCTGACCGGCAGGCCGTTGCGACCAATGATGTCGACCTGTGCGTCGGCCACCGGCGAACCATTGCCGATCGACTGCACGTACACATCATGGCTGCCGTCGCTGGAACGCTTTGCGATGATGCCCAGGTCAGTCACCACGATAAAGCGCAGGTCGCTGGTGCTGCTGCGGTCGTATTCGAACGTGCGTTCTGCAGGGTCATCCTGAGGGCTGAGCTTGAGCACGAAAATGCCACGACGCCCGCCGTTGGCGGTGAGGTAGTGGCTCAGGTCGACGTTGTCGTAGACGGTTTTTGCCGGGTCATTGGACGACAGCGCAATATCCAGCGACTGACGCTCCACCATGCGGTCGAAGTATTCATTGCCGAAGTTCGGCCGGGCAAAGCTGCCGCTGCTCTGGTCCACCAGGTGTTGCAACTGGTTGGGTAACAGGCGGGCGATTTCCACGTGGGCGCCGGGCACGCCACGGGCCATGAAGCCCAGGCGTTTTTCGCCGTTGAGGCTCAGCAGCGCGCCGTTGGACAGGAACTGCAGCGTGCGCGGATACGCCGGCATGCTGATCAACGAGGCCGTAGGGTTTTTCGCCAGATAGCCGCCGATGGCTTCCAGGTTGGCGGGCACGCGCACATACAGCGCGCGACCGGCCGGGGCCTTGAACTTGAACGCGTGCAGGGTATTCAACGGCTCGACGCTGGGCACGTGGGTCAGGGCGACCTTGGTGCTGCGGGCCAGCAGGGCGTCGTCGATGTCGTTGCTGGTATAGGGGCGGGTGTCGTCCTGGGCTTTTTCCGGCAGCAGCCACGCCTGGACCTTACCGGCAATGGTGTCATCGGCCACGGCGCTGGAGCTGCTGAACATCAGCACCGGTTCCGGTTCACCGCGTTCATTGTCGACAAAGCTGACTTCGGCGCCGGTGAAGGTCAGGCGATAACGGCCGGGCACGGTGACTTCCGACACCAGCGGCGCGGTGCTGGCGTTGCCACCTTCGCGGGCCTTGATGCCTTCGTCGAGCCTGGCGCTGACCGGCGTGCTTTCCAGCGGCGTGGCGAGGGCGGCGGAGCGTACGTAGGCGTTGAGCTTGTTGTCGTCGAAGGTGATTTCCGGGCGGTTGGGCAACTGCGCGTCGCGGTAGGCCAGGCCTTTGCCGAGGCTCACAGACACGCGCTTGCGCAGGTTGTCTTCATCCACCGGGTGGGAAAAGTGGAAGGTCGCGACCAGCTGTTTCAGCGTCGGGTTGGACGGGTCTTGATACAGCTCGTTTTGTGCCAGGGTGGCGCGGAATGGCTGGGTGGAAAACTGGCTGCTGTACTGGCTGAGCAACACGCCGTCGGCCAGGAGGTTTTTCTTCGCCAGGTCCAGCGTGTAGTGGGCGTCTACTGGCCAGTCTTTTTCTGGCACGAACAGTAAAGTGTGGTCATCGGACCAGCGCCAGGCGCCTGCCACGGTGGGTTTGAGGGTGATGCCCTCAGTCACCGGTTTGCCAATCGCCGCCAAGGGGGCCACGGACTCGGCGAAACGCACCTGCAAGTTATCCACCACCGGCGGTTGCTGGGTGTAATCCGTCAGGTTTGGCTTGTGCAACGAATAACCAACGGTGTGCGGCTGCGGCAGGTTTGAATACCAGTGCCAGCCGTAGAATCCTGCGCCAGCCAGTAACACCAGGCCCAACACGCCGGCGCCGGCCTGGCGCGGATAGGCGCGAGCGTTGCGGCCAAGGTTCGCAAGGCCTCGGCCGATGGCGCGCAGCCAGAAAGGCGGCTGCCATTGGCCGAACAGGGCACTCACCACCGTGGTTAACAGGCCGAGAAAACGGCGACTGATCGCTTTCAACGCATCGAACATGGTGAGCATCCCTGGCTAAGTGCGGCGTATCTTACACGCGTCTTTGATACAAAAGATGACGTGAATAGGCCGCAAACGCTCAGGCGTGTTGCACAAAAGTGAGACGCACCGCAAAACCGATCAAAAGGCTGCCGAATAACCACTGCTGCAGGCGCTGCGCCGAGCGATTGCTGGCCAGCCAGCGGCTGATGCGCGCGCCGGCCAGGGCGTAGCAGCAGTCAAATGCGAAGCCCACCGTCACCAGCATCACCCCCAGCCATGCAAACTGCGCCGCCACCGGGCCGGCTTGCGGGTTGATGAATTGCGGCAGCAGCACCGAGCAGAACAGCAGGGCCTTTGGGTTGAGCAGGTTCGTCAGCAGTCCGCGTTGAAAGGCCATGCGCCAGGCATGGGCGGGTGGTGCGCCGTGAGAGGCGTCGAGCGATGGCAGCCCGTTGGCACGCAGGCATTGCACGCCCAGCCATAACAGGTAGGCCGCACCGCCCAGGCGCACCACGTCGAAGGTCCAGGGCGCCACCTTGAACAAGGTCGCCAGCCCCATGCCCGCCAACACCACATGGCAGGCCCGGGCGAGGCCCAGGCCGATGGCCGTGGTCAGCGCCAGCGCTTTGCCCTGGCGTGCGCCGGTTTGCAGCAACAGGATCATGTCCGGCCCCGGCAGCAGAAACGCCACCGAAAGTGCCATCAGAAATAGCCACAGCTCTGTCATGTTCCACCCCCTTGATGTATCGGCTGATTCTAGGAGGGAAGGCCGGGGCAGGTGCTTGCGTATTCAGCTTAAAAGGCGTCTATTCTTGGCACTGTCTGCCATTGATTAAGCGTGTGGCCATTCATTTATGCCAAATCTGAAACTTGATGCCTTTGACCGCAAGATTCTTGAAGCCCTGCAACGCGATGGGCGCCTGAGTAACGTGCAACTGGCGGATGAGATCGGCCTGTCTGCCTCACCCTGTTTGCGCCGTGTGAGGCTGCTGGAAGAAGCCGGCGTGATTCGCGGCTATCAAGCCACCCTGGACCGCGATGAAGTGGGCCTGGGCATGATGGTGTTCGTCGGCGTGAAGGTGGAGCGGCATAACGACACCGAGGCCAATGCCTTTCGCGAGGCGGTGACCGCATTGCCCGAGGTGATCTCGGCATTTCTGGTGTCGGGGGAGTCGGATTTTCTGTTGCAGGTGGTGGTGCCGGATTTGCGTGGGTACGAGCGGTTCGTCACCGGCAGCCTGTTGAAGCTGCCCGGCGTGCGGGATATCCGCAGCAACTTTGCGATCCAGACCGTGAAAACCCCAGGCGCCTTGCCGCTGGGGCATTTGCCAGGCTGAGCACTTGAAAACACCGCAAAACCACTGTGGGAGCTGGCTTGCCAGCTCCCACAGTTGATCCGCGTTGAGCTTGAGGTGGTATTTCTCAGGTCCACCAGTAGCGAACAAGGTGGAAGAAAATCGGCGCGGCAAAACACACCGAATCCAGCCGGTCCAGCATCCCGCCGTGCCCTTCGATCATATGGCCCCAATCTTTCACGCCTCGGTCGCGCTTGATCGCCGACATCACAATGCCGCCGGCAAAGCCGAGCAGGTTGATCAGCAGCGCGATCAAGAACGACTGCCACGGGTTGAACGGCGTGGTCCACCACAGCGCCGCGCCGATCAGGGATGACAGCAGAATCCCGCCGACGAAACCTTCGACGGTTTTGGACGGCGACAGGTTGGGCGCGATCTTGTGTTTGCCGAACAGCTTGCCACACACGTACTGCAGCACGTCCGACAGCTGCACCACAATCACCAGGTAGGCGATCAGCAACAGGTTGCGACCTTCGTAGCCAGGAATGTCGAGGGTCAGTAGGGCGGGGACGAAGGACACGCAGAACACTGCAATCATCAGGCCCCATTGCACCTTCGACGCGCGCTCCAGGAAGTGCGTGCTGTCGCCCCCCAGCGAAGCGAGGATCGGCAGCAGCAGGAACACGTACACCGGGATGAAGATCGAGAACAGCCCGTACCAATCGGAATAGATCAGCAGGTATTGCAGCGGCAAGGCCAGGTAGAACGCGGCCACCAGCGCCGGGTAGTCACTGCGCCGGGTCGGGGTGAGGGTGAGAAATTCGCGCAGGGCGTAGAACGACACCGCGTAGAACAGCAGGATCACCGCACCGGTGCCGAGCCAGAAGGCGATGCCGATCACCACGACCATCACCCACCAGGCATTGATACGGGCGTTGAGGTTGTCGACGACCGCATTTGGCGTACCGCGGGTGCGCAACTTGAGGATCAGGCCGATCAGCGAGGCGAGCACCAGGATGGCGCCGATCCCGCCGAACAACATCAGGGTTTGGCTATCCATGTCAGACATGCTCCGGGGCAAGGGCAAGCAGGGCGTCGCGGGTGCGGGCGAGGAAGGCGGCTTTGTCTTCGTTATCCTCCAATTGCAGGGGAGCACCAAAGCTGGTGGTGCACAGCAATGGCAGCGGCAGCACGCGCCCCTTGGGCATGACCCGGTTGAGGTTGGCGATCCACACGGGGATCAATTCGGCCTGTGGGTAACTTTTTGCCAGGTGGTACAGGCCGCTCTTGAAGGGCAGCAAGCCGTCTTCGAGATTGCGCGTGCCTTCGGGGAAGATAATCAGCGAGTCGCCACCTTCCAGGGCGGCAAGCATAGGCTGCAGTGGGTTATCCACAGGGTCTTTGCGCTCGCGGTCGATCAGCACGCCGTTGAACACGCGGTTGATGATGTAACGGCGCAGGGCGCTTTTGTTCCAGTAGTCGCTGCCGGCCACCGGACGCGTGAACGTGCGCAGGTTTTGCGGCAAGGATGCCCACACCAGCACGAAGTCGCCGTGGCTGCTGTGGTTGGCGAAATAGATGCGCTGCACCGGCACCGGCGCGCACCCCAGCCACAGGCTGCGGGCGCCGGTTACGGTGCGGGCCATTGAGGTAATCAGGGTGGCAACCACAGGTTCGAACATGGGGATTCCTTATCCGGCGAAAGGTAGCCAAGGGCTGGCGAGGATCACGGCCAGGGTCAGCAGCATTTGTGCGCCCAGCAGCCAGGCCTGCTTGCGCAGCAGTTTGAGGGCGCCGCGACGGCGTTCGGTCCAGGGCCGGCCGGCCCGCTTGGCCGATTGCAGGCCAAGGGTTTGCAGGGCCTGGTCGAGGTCGGGGGTGCGCTCGGTGTCGCGAGCGAGCAGCGCGAACAGGTCGGCATCGAAGGCGACGCGCAGCGCCCAGTACTTTTGCAGCAGCCCGAGGACAATCATCCACAGGCTGAGCAGCAGGCAGATTGGCGCGACACTCGCCATCAGCAGTTGGGCCAGGCCGAAAAGCACGCCGAGCAGCGTCAGGCCTGTGGATAACTGATCCAGCGAGCGACCACGGCGCAGCAGGCTTGCGACCACCTGGAGTTCCATATCAGCGGGCATGGGCTAAACCCTCCAAAGCTTCGCGGTGAGCGGGGTGCAGGACCACATGGGCCCGCGCTGTACGAATAATAGCCAGTGCCTCGTCCACGGTTGTGGCACGCCCACTGTGCAGCAGCCAGGCAGCAACGGCCGTGGCGCTGCGTGAGTAACCGAGGGCGCAGCACACCAGTAATGGCCCGCTTGCGCGCAGGCGTTCAATGGCTTGGGCGGCTTGCAGGCATTCGGCGGGTGTCGGCGCAATCAAGTCCAGCACGGGGACGCACGCATAAGCGCGGCCCTGTGGATTAATCGGCAATTCGGCGCACAAATCGACGATCGCCTTGAATGAACCTTGCTCGCGTGCGGCGGGTATTCGACCGAGCCAGACGTTATCCACAATCAGGTCAGGCTGTGGATGCTTGCGTGTCCACAGGCGTGAGTTGAGCCACGCGGTCGCAAGGTAGGGCGCATACAGCCAGCGCGCGGCAGGCGTCAGCGTGCCGTCGAGCCGTTTTTGAAAGCCCGGCGCGCCGAGTACCAAGTAATTGGCCTTGATCAAACCCAGAGAAACCGCCGGCCACAGCAGCCATAGCCACCAACCGCCGAGTGTTAACGCGACAATCACCAATGCCAGCGCGCCCAGGCCGTAGCGCACGCCCAGCCGCCAGCGTTTTCGATCCCGCGTAAGCCGCGCATTCAACAGCGGGCTCGGGTGCTCCAGCGGCCACAGCCACACGCATAGCCAGCCGGCGAGGGCGCCTGTGGGTAAGTCGATAAAGTGATGTTGATAAGTGGTCAGCACCGAAATACCGATCAACGCGAACCACCCGTGCACCACACAGCGCCAGAAGCCCTGGCTGTGGCGCTGGTACATGATCCACAGAATCACCAGCAGCGCGATATGCAGCGACGGTGCCTGATTAAACGGTTTGTCGAAGCCTGCCAGCACGGCAAACAGCCAGCCGAATACGCCATCCAGCGCCGGCCGTTCAAAGGTGAACCGCAGCGGCCAGATCAGGAAGCAGCTCACGGCAATCACCTGGGCGGTCAGCAGGCGCAGCGCGTGTTGTTTGAGTTCATGGCGGCTAGTGGGCAGCAGCAGCGAGAAGCCGTAGAGCAGGTCGATGGACCAGTAGGGCACGATGGTCCAGGCCCAGAACGGCATATGGGTTTCCCAGCCGAACACCAGCGTGCCGACGTCGCTGCGCTGGCTGGTGACCCAGGTGGCAAAGCCGTAGGTGCTGAAAAACAGCGGCGCCAACAGCAGCAACCACAGGACCGCAGGTTTCAATAAACCGGGTTCGCGCATGCTCAGATCTTCTGTGCCAGAGACACCGTGAAAATGCCCCATTCGTCCACACGCTGAGTGATCTTGCGAAAACCTGCGGCCTCGACCAGTTGATCCATTTCTGCCTGGCTGCGACGGCGCATCACCCAGGCCTGGCCCTGACGATGGCTGGTCAGCGCGCGGGCGATCAGTTCCAGCTGCGGGTGCCACGGCTGCCCGGTGTACACCAGGTAACCGCCGGGCTCCACGGCTTCGGCAAGGCCGGCCAGCGAACCGCCGACCATGGCGTTATCGGCAAACAATTCATACAGCCCGGACACCACCGCCAAGGTCGGCTTGGGGTCGAGCGCCGCCAGGTCCGCGCGATCAAACGCATCGCCTTTGACGAACTGCGCGATATCCCCCAGGCCTTTTTCGCGAATCAGCGCGCCACCGTCGCGCACGTTGATGTCGCAGTAGTCGCGCAGCAGGATCGACTCCGGCAGCGGCGATACGCCCTGTAAGGCTTCGAGAATGTAGCGGCCATGGCCCGCAGCGATGTCGACAATGCGCACCTGGCGATCATCGCTGCGCAATTTGGTCATGGCCAGGCGCAACAGCTCTTCGACATTCAGCTTGCGCTGGCGAATGCCACGCCAGCCGATGGAGTTGAGGTAGTTGGTGTCGATCATCCGCCCCAGCCCGCCTTTGCCGGTGGGCTTGTTGCGGTACACATAATCCAGTGTGCTGCCGGAATCGAAGCCGGTGTCAAAGCCCAGTTTCACACCGTCCGAGAGGTTCTTGCCCAGGTCCATGCTGGCGCGGGTCATGCGCCAGTAGAGGTCGCGCAAAGAGTTGCGCGGCAGCGGCGCGGCCAGGGATTCGGACTCGGCGCAGGTGGCGCCCAGCTTGTCGGCGTCGAGCAATGAGGCGCGGTCCAGCGGGTGCGCAAAGTTCTGCAGGATAAAGCGCCTGGCGCTGCTCACGGCCACGGCACGGTCGCGTTCACCGAGGGTGTCGTGGAAGAAGCCGGGCAGGATGTGCAGTTCTTTTTTCACGCTGCCCAGGCGGTCGAAAAATTGCTGCTGGGGTTTGCGGTGCACCACAAAGTCCGAGCCGGAGATCAGCAGCTGGGTCGGCACCTGGATCGCCTGGGCATCGGCGACAACGCGGTCGGCAGCTTCGTACAGGCCGAGCAGCACATTCACCGAGATCGCCTTGGTGATCAGCGGGTCGCTGTCGTAGGACGCGACACGCTCGGGGTCATGGCTGAGGAACTTGGCCTTGACGTAGCTGTTAACGAAAAAGTTGCCGCGAAATGTGCGCATCAGCGCCAGGCCTGGCCGCGCGAATGGCACGTAGAGCTTGACCTTGAACGCCGGGGAGGCGAGCACCAGTGCGCGGATTTTCGGCGCGTAATCGTGCACCCACGTGGCTGCGATCACCGCGCCGACGCTCTGGGCGATCACCGCGCAATTGTCTTCTTCGACGCCGTAAGTGGCACCGATGTGGTCTCGAAAGGTTTGCACGTCGCGGGCACTGGTGGCGAAGCTTGGGCTGTCGCCGCGCGCGCCGGGCGACTGGCCGTGGCCACGGGCGTCCCAGGCAAAGAAGTCGAAGTGCGGCAGGTCCAGTTCATCGACCAGGTGGGCAATGCGCCCCGAATGCTCGTGGCCGCGATGGAACAGCAGGATCGCCTTGCGCGGCTCGTCGCCAAGCGGCGCAGTGGCCGGCCAGTGCCGGTAGAAAAGCTCGACGCCATCGTGGGTACTGAAGCTGTGCTCTTGCTGTTCACGCATCGCAAATTCCTTATGCAGAAGGGGACGTCGTTTCTTTGAGACCCTGGCGCACGCGGTTGACTAAGGTGTAGGCGAGCAGCGCCGCCACCAGCCACATCACCGCGTTGACCCAACCCGCGCCAAGCCAGCCCAGCGCCACGCCGGTGGCCAATACGCCGAGTACAAACGCGCGATCACTCTTGCCCATCGGCCCGTCGTAGCGCCGCGACGCCCCGACCATTGGGCCGAGCACCCCGGCGTATTCGCTGAACACCGCCAGCAACGTGACCAGCAGCACTGGCGCCAGGCTCACGCCGGGAATCAGCGCAAAGGGCAGGATCAACGCGCTGTCGGCGATCACGTCGCACAATTCATTGAGGTAGGCGCCCAACCGCGACTGCTGGCCGAATTCCCGGGCGAGCATGCCGTCGATGGCGTTAAGAGCCATGCGCAGGATCATCCACAACGGGATCAGGGCAAACAGCCAGAGGTGTTGGGCAAAGCCTGCGATGAGCAGGCCGACCAGCAAGGACACCACGCCGGCCAGCACGGTGATCTGGTTGGCCGTGGTGCCGTTGTCGTAGAGGCGCTGCACGAGTGGGCGCAATAAGTTTTGAAAACGCGGTTTGAGCTGATAGATCGAAATCATGGGAGGTGACGCTTCCTTGTCCGTTTACCCGCGAAAAACTGTTTTGGAGTGTGCCGATTAATCGGCGGCTGCACCAGTGATGGCTCGTGTTTATGGGGGGTTAGTCACGGTCTCGAAGGTAATGACGTACGAATGTGACAGGGGGCTTGCTCCCGATAGTGGTGGGGCCGTCAGCTGATCTGTTGCTGATACACCGTCATCGGGGGCAAGCCCCCTCCCACAGGGATTCTCGGTAGGGTTCAACCAGGGTGTTTTCGAACGAAAATTTCACGCCGCGTGTTATATCGTAACGAATTGTGTACAAACGGGCGTGAGTGGATGCAAGTGGATCTAGAAGCTGACGGCGCTTCGGTTGAAGGCTTGCCGCGTTTTCAGCAGGGGCTGTTTCATGCGCGTCGATTGCGCCAGGCCGGCATCAGCCTGACGGCGCTGGCCGTTTGCGCTTGGGTGCTGGCATTGTTTGTCGCCCTGTTTGCGCCGCTGTCGATCTGGCCGGTGGTGCTGATCAACTGCGCGTCGGCCTTGCTGGTGTTGGTGGCCGGCTTGCAATCGGCGTGGTGGGTCGCCGATTGGCGGGCGCAGGCGCTGGAAGAGCCGACGGTGGAATTGATCGAGCCGCGGCTTGAAGACACGGGCGGGTACGCGCGGTTTGCCGGACGTTTCGGCAGCAGCCTGCTGGCGCAGATTGGCGCGCCGGTGCTGTGGTTGAGTGGCTGGTCGTTGCTGGCATTGCTGAGCATTGTCGAATTCTGGAACCTGGCACTGCCCGCTGCAGCCGTGGGGCAATCGGCAAGCATTGGCGCCGCGCTGGGGCTGGCATTGGCCTTTGGTTTGCTGGTGTTCGAGCGCCGCCTGGCGCAGGAAACGGCTGCGCAATGGCCGGAAGCCTCACAGCTGGCGCAATTAAGCCGGGTGGCGATTGCGTGCCTGGTGGTCAGCGCGATCTGCCTGCTGTTTGCTGGCGCGCAATCTGTATGGCCCCTGCGCCTGGCCGTGTTGATCGGCCTGCTGCCGGGGCTGGTTGCCGTGGAGTTTTTGCTCAGGGCCGTACTGTCGCTGTTCAGCCCAAGCCAGCCGCGCCTCGAACCACGCTTGATGGCGCAAAGCTTTATTGCCGGTTTGCTGCGTTGGCCGCCACAACCCTTGCAGGCGCTGCAGCATGAGTTGCACAACCGCTTCGGTATCGATTTGCGCCAGATCTGGGCGTTTACCTACATGCGCCGGGCATTCCTGCCGGTGCTGCTGGTGGTATTGGCCGTAGGCTGGGCGCTGACCGGCGTGCACGAAGTGCCCCTGCAAGGCCGTGGGATTTATGAACGCTTCGGCAAACCAGTGGCGGTGTTCGGCCCTGGCCTGCATGCCGGATTGCCGTGGCCGTTGGGCCGCGTCATCGCTATCGAAAATGGCGTGGTGCATGAACTCGCTACCAGCGTCAGCGAGGCGGCCACACCGGAGCTGGCCGCCGCCGAAGGCCCGGCGCCGACGATCGCCAACCGGTTGTGGGACGCCAGCCATGTGAATGACAAATCCCAAGTGATCGCCAGCAGCAGCGGCGACAAGCAGAGCTTCCAGATCGTCAATATGGACGTGCGGTTCGTCTACCGCATTGGCCTGACCGATCAGGCGGCGCTGGCCGCCACCTATAACAGCGCGGATGTGCCGACGCTGATTCGCAGCACCGCCAGCCGCATCCTGGTGCACGACTTTGCCTCGCGCACGCTCGACGAATTGCTCGGTGAGCAACGCACCCAACTGGCCGACGAAATCGGCCGCTCGGTGCAGGCGGACTTGCAGAAACTCAACAGCGGCGTGGAGATTCTGGCCACGGTGGTCGAAGCGATTCACCCACCGGCTGGCGCTGCCAATGCCTACCACGCCGTGCAGGCTGCGCAGATCGGCGCCCAGGCGCTGATCTCCCGCGAACGCGGCGCTGCCAGCGAACAGACCAACCAGGCCTTGCTGCAGGCCAGCACTGCTCGCGATCAGGCCTTGGCCACCGCGCGCGAAGTGAATGCTGGCGCGCAAGCGGCCGACCTGCGGTTCAGCGCCGAACAAAAGGCCTACGCCACCGCCGGCCAGGCATTCGTGCTGGAACAGTACCTCGGCCAACTCAGCCAAGGCCTGGCCCACGCCAAGCTGCTTATTCTGGATCACCGCCTGGGCGCCGACGGCGCACCGACGATTGATCTGCGTTCTTTTACCTTGCCGGCCGACCCTAGGGCGCCGCGTAAAGCCGTTCAATAAGGAGTCTGTCTGTTGAGCGCTCATTCTCACGATCATGGTCATCATCACGGCCACCACCATCACCACCACGGTGATGAACAAGCCGCTGGCCCGTTTCCTTGGCGGCGCATGGCCTGGGCGGTGTTGCTGGTGCTGTTTGCGGTGGCGGCCGCCAGCCTGGTGCAGGTGCGTTCCGGCGAAGCCACGGTGATTACGCGGTTCGGCAACCCGTCGCGGGTGCTGCTGGAGCCAGGCCTGGGCTGGCGCTGGCCGGCGCCGTTCGAAGCGGCGATCCCGGTGGACCTGCGCCTGCGCACCACCTCCAGCGGTTTGCAGGACGTGGGCACCCGCGACGGCTTGCGGATTATCGTGCAGGCCTACGTGGCGTGGCAGGTGCAGGGCGATGCCGACAATGTGCAGCGTTTTATGCGCGCGGTGCAGAACCAGCCGGATGAAGCGGCGCGGCAGATTCGCACCTTCGTCGGCTCGGCGCTGGAGACCACTGCGGCCAGCTTTGACCTGTCCAGCCTGGTCAACACCGACGCCAGCCAAGTGCGCATCGCTGAGTTTGAGGCACAGTTGCGCCAGCAGATTGATCAACAATTGCTCACCACTTATGGCGTGCGCGTGGCGCAAGTCGGCGTTGAACGCCTGACCCTGCCGTCGGTCACCCTCACCGCCACCGTTGACCGCATGCGCGCCGAGCGCGAGACCATCGCCACCGAACGCACCGCCGTGGGCAAACGTGAAGCGGCGCAGATTCGCTCCGCCGCCGAACGTGATGCGCGCATCGTGCAGGCCGATGCCACGGTGAAGGCCGCCGATATCGAGGCGCAGTCGCGGGTCGAAGCGGCGCAGATCTATGGCCGTGCCTACGCCGGCAATCCGCAGCTGTACAACCTGCTGCGCTCGCTGGACACCTTGGGCACGGTGGTGACGCCGGGCACCAAAATCATCCTGCGCACTGACGCCGCGCCGTTCCGCGCACTGGTGGACGGGCCGAAGGATGTTCAGCCATGAGTGAGCGTGACAGCCCGGACAGCCCATGGATCCAGGCCGGGCGCCTGACCTTCCTGGCGCTGTACGCGGTGACGGTGTTGGCGGCGTTGGCCTGGGCGTTTTCCAATGTGCGCCAGATCGACCCGCAGAACCGCGCCGTGGTGTTGCACTTCGGCGCGCTGGACCGTATTCAAAACGCCGGCCTTTTATTGGCGTGGCCGCAGCCGTTCGAGCAGGTGGTATTGCTGCCGGCAGCCGACCGTGTGATTGAGCGTCGGGTGGAGAACCTGCTGCGCTCCGACGCGGCGACCCAGGCCGACCGCGTGGCCACCTTTGCCGCGCCGTTGAGCGACGCGCTGGCAGGCTCCGGTTACTTGCTGACCGGCGACGCCGGTGTGGTGCAGCTGGATGTGCGGGTGTTCTACAAGGTCACCGAACCCTACGCGTTCGTGCTGCAGGGCGAGCACGTGCTGCCGGCGCTGGATCGCCTGGTGACGCGCAGCGCTGTGGCGCTGGCGGCGGCGCGCGACCTGGACACCATTCTGGTGGCGCGCCCGGAATTGATCGGCAGCGATAACGGCGCCGCCGAACGCCGTGAGCGACTGCGCGGCGATCTGGTGCAAGGCATCAATAAACGCTTGGCAGACTTGGCCTCCACCGGTTTGGGGTTGGGCATCGAAGTGACGCGTGTCGATGTGCAATCAAGCCTGCCGGGCCCGGCGGTGAATGCCTTCAACGCAGTGCTGACGGCCAGCCAACAAGCCGATAAAGCCGTGGCCAATGCGCGCACCGACGCGGAAAAACTCACCCAAGCCGCCAATCAGGAGGCTGACCGAGTCGTACAAGTGGCCCACGCCCAAGCCAGCGAACGCCTGGCCAATGCCCAAGCGCAAACGGCCACCGTCGCCAGCCTGGCCCAGGTCAAAGACCCAGGCCTCATGCTGCGTCTGTATCGCGAACGCTTGCCGAAGATTCTCGGCCAGGCCGGTTCGGTGACCACGGTCGATCCCAAAGACGACTCCCGCTTGATCATCCAGGGAGCCGAACAATGAGCGCGCCTATGTTGACGTCCGCCGAGCAGCGCAGTGCTGCCCGGCAATTGACCCTGGCCATGTTGGCCTTGGGCTTGCTGGTATTGGGTTTGGTGTGGCGCTGGCTGGCGCCGGACCAGAACGGTGTCAGCCAACTGCTGCTCGGCGTCGCTTCCTTGCTGGTGGCCGTGCCGGTGATGCGTTCGGCCTGGTACAGCCTGCGTTACCCGAGCCTGCATGGCATCACCGACCAATTGATCGCCCTGGCGATGATCGGCGCGTGGGCCACGGGCGATCTGCTGACGGCTGCATTGCTGCCGATCATCATGATTTTCGGCCACGTGCTGGAAGAGCGCAGCGTGATTGGCTCCCAGGAAGCGATTCATGCCCTGGGCAAACTGACCCGCAGCCATGCGCGGTTGGTGCAGGCCGACGGCAGCATTGTGGAAGTGGATAACGGCACGCTGAACAGTGGCGATATCGTCGAAGTGCGTGCCGGTGATCGCGTGCCGGCCGATGGTGTGGTGCTGTCGGGCCAGGCGAGCCTGGACACGGCGCCGATCACCGGTGAGTCGGTGCCGCTGGAGGCCAGCGTGGGCGTGCAGGTGTTTGGTGGCGCGATCAACCTCGACGGCTTGCTGCGCCTGGAAGTGACGCGCACCGGTAACGAATCGACCCTGGGCAAAGTCATTGCGCTGATGCAGAACGCCGAACGTTCCAAGCCGCCGATCACGCGGCTGCTGGAGCGTTACGCCGGCAGTTATATGGTGCTGGTGTTGCTGCTGGCGGCGGTGACCTGGTTTGTGACCAATGACGCCCAGGCGATGTTGGCCGTGCTGGTAGCGGCGTGCCCGTGCGCCTTGGTGCTGTCCGCCCCGGCCACGGCGATTGCCGGGATTGCAGTGGCGGCGCGGCACGGAATTTTGATTCGCAGCTCGGCATTTCTCGAGGAGTTGGCGGACCTGACCTCGCTGGTTGTGGATAAGACCGGCACGCTGACGTTTGGCACCCTGCGTTTGCAATCCATCGACACCACGGCGCCGGATCGGCAGGTGTTGTTGAATCTTGCCGCCAGCCTGGGTTCGGCCAGCAGCCACCCGGTCAGCCGTGCGTTGGCGGGGCTGGCAACGCAGGAACAAATGCTGGGGCTGACGGATATTCGCGAACGCCAGGGCCTGGGCGTGGTGGCGCAGACCGAGCAGGGCGAAGCGGCCTTGGGGCGCCCGGAATTGTTCGAGCAATTGGGCATCGTGACCACCCGCGTCCCTGATCATGACGGCCCGATTGCCGGTCTGGCGCTGAACGGCCAGTTCCTCGCCTGGCTGCTGCTCGCCGACAGCGTCAAGCCGGAAGCGCGCCAGGCCCTGCAGGAGCTACGCGACTTGGGCCTGGGCCGCCAACTGCTGCTGACCGGTGACCGTCAAAGCGTGGCCGACAGCCTGGCGCTGGATGTCGGTATCAGCGACGTCGAAGCCCAGGCACTGCCGGAAGACAAGCTCAACCGCGTGCTCGGGGAAATCGGCAGTGGCTTTCGGCCAATGGTCGTCGGCGATGGCATCAATGACTCGCTGGCGCTCAAGGCGGGCGTGGTCGGTGTGGCAATGGGCGCGGGCGGTGCGGACATCGCGCTGGCGTCGGCGGATGTGGTGTTGATCGGCAGCGACCTGCGGCGCCTGGGCACGTGTGTGCGCTTGAGTCGCCAGTGCCGCCACACGTTGCAGGTCAACGTGATCATCGGGTTGGGCTGGACGCTGGCTATTGTGGTGTTTGCCGCGTTTGGCTGGCTGGGTGCGGCCGGCGCCATGATTGCGGCGGTGTTGCATAACTTGAGCACCCTGCTGGTACTGGGCAATGCCGGGCGTTTGCTGCGCTTTCAGGAGCCACTTTTGAAGCTTGAAGAATAATTTCAGAAATATCTGCATACAGCTGTAACGCCGATAAGGGTCCTCACTCTAGTGGTATGTCGAGACTGAACACTCCGTTCAGACCGGCACCCCTACCGATCATGAGGACTCTAAAAATGAACTTCAAATCCGCTGCTGCTGGTGCCGCCCTTGCGATGGCCGCCGCTACCCTGTTTGCTGGTGTTGTGACCCAGGCTCAAGCCGCTGACACGGCTGTGCACTGCTACGGTATCAACGCGTGCAAAGGCCAGAACGACTGCAAAACCAAGGACCATGCTTGCAAAGGTCAGGGTTCTTGCAAAGGCCAGGGCTTCATCGCCAAGCCCTCCGCTGCTGCCTGCATGAAGGCTGGCGGCACCGTCGGCGAGTAACCGGCACCGAGTGCACCCGCAGCGGACGCCCCCCACCGCTGCGGACACTTTGCCCTGGAGTGAGTCATGTCCGCGTCCCTTCCAAGTCTGGGTTACGGCCTGGGTTTACGCAGTGAGTACTACCAGCAGATCCTTGAACAATCGCCGGCCGTGGATTGGTTTGAAGTGATCTCCGAGAATTATCTGGTCCAGGGCGGTAAAGCCTTGTACTACCTGGATGCGATTGCCGAGCGCTATCCCCTGGTGATGCACGGTGTGTCCCTGTCCATCGGCGGGCCGCATGCCCTCGATATCGATTACCTGAAACACATCAAGCAGCTCGCCGAGCGCATCCAGCCGGCGTGGGTTTCCGATCACCTGTGCTGGAGCCGCGGCAACGCCCATCAGCTGCATGACCTGCTGCCGCTGCCCTACACCGAAGAAAGTCTCTACCACGTGGCCGGCCGCGTGCGCCAAGTGCAAGACGTATTGCAGCGTCCGCTGGTGCTGGAAAACGTTTCCAGCTATGTGCGTTCCAAGGCCGACGAATTCACCGAGTGGGAATTCCTCAGGGCCCTGGCCCACCTGACCGGCTGCCAGCTGTTGTTGGACGTGAACAATGTGTATGTCAGCTCGCGTAACCACGGCTTCGACGCCTGGACGTTTATCCGCAGCCTGCCGCCTGAAAGCATCCGCCAACTGCACTTGGCCGGGCATAGGGATTACGGCGACTACGTGGTCGATACCCATGATCACCCGGTGTGCGATCCGGTGTGGGCGCTGTATCAACAGACGCTGGAGCTGTTGGGGCCGGTCTCGACATTGCTGGAGCGCGATGACCATTTCCCGCCGTTCGAAGAGCTGCTCGCCGAGTTGAGCAAGGCCCGTGAACTGGGCGCCAGTGCGTTGGCCAGGAGGGCGTTATGCGCCTGATCGACTGGCAGTTGGCGTTTGAGCAGCATCTATTGTCCGAAAGCTCGGTGGCCAACAGTGGGTTTGCCGCGACCTTGCTGGGCGGGCCGACTCTGGATGTGGACACGGGCCTAGCGATTTACCACAACGCCTATGTGTCGCGGCTTCAGGAAGTGTTGCGGCATGACTTCGGCGCCATCCGCTATTGGCTGGGTGACGACGAGTTTGCATTACTGACGGACGCCTATGTGCGCCGCTATCCGTCGGCCCATTACAGCCTGCGTTGGCTGGGCGAGCGGTTCCCGGCGTTTCTCGTCGAGCATCTGGTGCAAGAGCACAGCGCGCCGCTGGCCGAGTTGGCGCGGTTGGAGTGGGCGTTTACCTTGGCGTTCGATGCGCCGCAGGGTGAGCCGCTGGGTGTGAATGACATGGCGCAGCTGGCCCCCGAAAACTGGCCGGGTTTGCAGGTAGGCCTGGCGCCTTCGGTGCAACAGGTGCTGTGTCAGTTCAATAGCGTGGCGATTTGGCGGGCCAGCAAGGATGAGTCGGATTTCCCTGACAGCCAGGCGCTGGAGCTGGCGCAGATGTGCCTGGTGTGGCGTCACCAGAATGTGTGCCATTACCGCAGCCTTGAGCCGGCTGAAGCTTGTGCGCTGGCGGGCATGGTGACCACCGGCTGGAATTTTTCAGAACTGTGCACAGGGTTGGCAGTCACTTATGGAGAGGGGGCGCCACTGCAAGCGGTGACCTGGCTGAAACAGTGGATCCAGGACGGTTTGCTCGAGCATCGAGCCTCATAGTTAAGTGCTATCAAATCGATAGCCTCCTACTTTGTCTTCGGATGGTCTACCCTCACTCCAGACGTCTGAAACAAGGGGGGACTACTCATGCTCGCGCAACTTCCACCGGCCTTACAGAATCTCAAGCTACCGCTGCGTCTTCGACTCTGGGACGGCCATGAATTTAACCTGGGTCCCGAGCCCAGTGTGACGATCGTGGTAAAGGACCCCACGGTCGTTTCCAGCCTGACTCATCCAACGCTGGACTCATTGGGCGAAGCCTTCGTCGAGGGCAGACTGGAGCTGGAAGGCTCCATCAGCGAAGTAATCCGAGTATGCGACGAGCTGAGTCACGCCCTGATTGAAGACGACGAGGAGAGTCGTCCGGTACGCTCGATCCACGACAAGGCCACTGATGCCGCGGCCATTTCCTACCATTACGACCTGTCCAACGAGTTCTACCAGCTGTGGCTGGATCAGGACATGGCGTACTCCTGCGGTTATTTCGAAACCGGCAGCGAATCCATCGATCAAGCCCAACAAGACAAATTTCGCCACCTGTGCCGCAAGTTGCGGCTGCAGCCAGGCGAGTATTTGCTCGACGTCGGCTGTGGGTGGGGTGGGTTGGCGCGTTTTGCGGCGCGCGAGTTCGGCGTCAAAGTGTTTGGGATCACGCTGAGCAAAGAACAGTTGGCGCTGGCCCGTGAACGGGTCAAGGCCGAGGGGCTGGAAGACCAGGTAGACCTGCAACTGCTCGACTACCGCGATCTGCCGCAGGACGGTCGTTTCGACAAGGTGGTGAGCGTGGGCATGTTTGAGCACGTCGGCCACGCCAACCTGGCGGAGTACTGCAAGGTGCTGTTTGGCGCCGTGCGCGAAGGCGGCCTGGTGATGAACCACGGCATCACCGCCAAGCACACCGACGGTCGCCCCGTAGGCCGTGGCGCCGGCGATTTTATCGAGCGATATGTGTTCCCCAACGGCGAGCTGCCGCACCTGGCGATGATGACGGCGGAAATCAGTGAGGTCGGGCTGGAAGTGGTCGACGTCGAAAGCCTGCGCCTGCATTACGCGCGTACCCTGGACCATTGGAGTGAACGCCTGGAAGACAACCTCGAAGCGGCCGCCAAGATGGTGCCGGAGCAAGCGTTGCGGATCTGGCGGCTGTACCTGGCCGGGTGCGCGTATGCGTTTGCGCGGGGCTGGATCAACTTGCACCAGATATTGGCAGTGAAGCCTCACGCTGATGGCAGCCATGAACTGCCGTGGACGCGGGAAGATATTTACCGCTGATCTTCAGCACACTGCAGATCAAAAAACTGTGGGAGCTGGCTTGCCTGCGATGGCGGTGTATCAGGACCAGATGGGTCGACTGATACACCGCTTTCGCAGGCAAGCCAGCTCCCACATTTGTTTGTGTGTTGGTTGTTAGAGAATGGGTGAAATAAGCCTGGCCACCCGCATGCCCAGCTGTTGCAGGCGGCGGGTCTCGCGGCTTTCTTCGTGGCTGACTTCATGCGCTTGTGCGAAGTCATCCAGCAGCATCTGCTCCACCTGGCTGGCAAACGCTTCATCGACCGTCAGCAACATCACTTCAAAATTCAGCCGGAACGAACGGTTGTCCATGTTCGCACTGCCGATTGCGCTGATTTCGCTGTCCACCAGCACCACTTTCTGATGCAGGAAGCCCGGCTTGTAGCGGAACACGCGCACGCCAGCGCGTACGGCTTCGATGGCGTAGAGGCTGGAGGCGGCGTAGACGATACGGTGATCAGGCCGCGACGGCAGCAGCAGGCGCACATCGACCCCGCGCAAAACCGCCAGGCGCAGGGCGGCGAACACTGCTTCATCGGGTACGAAATACGGGCTGGTGATCCACACGCGCTCGGTCGCGGCATGGATAGCCTCGACGAAAAACAGCGAGCAGGTTTCATACGGATCGGCCGGGCCGCTGGCGAGCAATTGGCAGAGCACGCCGTCTTCGGGATAAGCGTCAGGCAGGATCAGCGGCGGCAGCTCGCGCGCGGCCCAGAACCAGTCTTCGGCAAACGACTCCTGCAGGCACGCCACCACCGGGCCGGTAACCTGCACGTGGGTGTCGCGCCACGGCGCCAGTGGCGGTTTTTTGCCCAAGTATTCATCGCCGACGTTATGCCCGCCGACAAAGCCGGTGAGGCCGTCGACCACCACGATTTTTCGGTGGTTACGAAAGTTGACCTGGAACCGATTGAGCCAGCCGCTGCGGGTGGCGAACGCTTTGACTTTGACCCCGGCGTCGCGCAGCGACTGCACATAGCTGTGGGGCAGGGCGTGGCTACCGATGCGGTCGTAGAGCACGTGAATATCTACACCTTCGGCAGCTTTTTCCTTCAGCAGGGCGTGCAACTGCCTGCCAAGATCGTCGTCATGAATGATAAAAAACTGGAACAGCACCGCCGTCTTAGCCTGGCGAATCGCCGCGAAAATCGCGCTGAACGTGGCATCGCCATTAATCAGCAAGCGCACGTCATTGTTGGCCAGGCACGGCATGCGGCCCAATTTGGGCATGGCGCGCAAGGACGCATAGGCGTGGGAGTTGCGCGCTGTCAGGGCTTCTTCGACCCACGGGCGCCAGTTCAGCGCGGTGATGGCGGTGTGCATTTCCTGGTTGGCCTGGCGACGCGCCTGGATGTACGCGTCAAAGGTGCTGCGGCCGAAGATGAGGTAGGGAATCAGCGTCAGGTAAGGCATGAACATCAGCGACAAGGCCCAGGCGATCGAGCCTTGGGCGGTCCTGACGGTCAGCACCGCGTGGATCGCGGCGAGCGTCCCGAGAAAATGCAGCGTGGCAATGAAGTAGGCGAGCAGGTGCGGGCCAAAAAAATCCATGAACGACATCACTCCAGGCAATCCAGTGCCCTAACAGACCATGTTCGACGACGAATGTCGCTATTTTATTTGCCGTGCAACACTGGCGCCTTTGCAGCGTCTAACGCCCACAATTACCCAGGAGTTACCCGATGAATGCTCGTCTGCTTGGTTTGGCCATGGTTGTTGGATTGACGCTGCCCGTGGCGGCTCAGGCGCAGATGCTGGCGCCGGGCTTGTGGGAATTGACCACCAGCAATATGAAAGTCGATAACCAGGACTTGCCCGACCTGTCGCTGATCCTCGGTCAGCTCAAGCAACAGATGACGCCCGAACAGCGCGCCATGCTCGAAAAACAGGGCATCACCATGGCCGGCAAAGGCGTGCAGGTTTGCCTGACGCCTGCCCAGGTCGCGTCTGATTCCATTCCCTTGACCGACCCGCAATCGGGCTGCAAACAGCAAGTGACCGACAAAACCGGCAACCAGTGGAAATTCCGTTTCAGCTGCCCGAAAGCCCAAGGCACTGGCGTTGCGACCTTCCAGAGCCAGCAGGAATTCACCACCACCGTCAACGGTACCTTCAATGCCACCGGCGTTCAGCAGAAGGGCAGCCTGGACACTCACGCCCAATGGCTGGGCAACGATTGCGGTACGGTCAAACCCCGCGCTTAACGCAGAAAGTGCAGGGGCAGCCCCTGGCAACTGTCGATCACCTGGCCGTTGTGCCACGCCAGGTGGCCGGACACCAGGGTGGTACTGACGCTGTGGCGAAAGCTGCGCTCGGCGAAGGGCGTCCAGCCGCAGCGTGCAAGAATCGGCTGGCTGCTGACGGGTTTGCCTTCGGGCTCAGGTTTGATCAACACCAGATCGGCCCAATAGCCCTCACGTAGATAGCCTCGATCCGGGATCGCGAACAGGTCGGCCACACGGTGACTGGTCTTCGCCACCAGTGTGGTCAGCGGCACATGCCCGTCAATCACCAGCTCCAACAACGCCGGCAGCGCGTGCTGCACCAATGGCAGGCCTGACGGCGCTTCGCGATAGCCCAACTGTTTTTGCGCCCAGGTATGCGGCGCATGATCACTGCCGATCACATCCAGACGATTACTCAGCAAGGCCAGGCGCAGCGCGTCGCGGTCGGCGCGGGTCTTGATCGCCGGGTTGCATTTGATCTGGTGGCCAAGGCGGTGATAGTCGCGGTCATCGAACAGCAGATGGTGCAGGCAAACCTCGGCAGTGATGCGTTTCTCGGCCAAAGGCTTGTCTTCGAACAGGGCCAACTCGCGAGCGCTGGTCAGGTGCAGCACGTGTAGGCGCGTGCCGTGCCGCTGGGCCAGTTCCACCGCAAAAGACGATGAGCGAAAACAGGCTTCGGCATCCCGGATCAGCGGGTGGGCGACGGCGGGAATGTGCTCGCCGAAGCGCTCACGCAGGCGCTGCTCATTCGCCAGGATGCTCGGCGTGTGTTCGCAGTGGGCGAGAAGGATGGTCGGTACTTCGGCAAACAGTCGCTCGAGAATTCGCGGGTCGTCCACCAGCATGTTGCCGGTGGAGGCGCCCATGAACACTTTCACCCCGGCCACTTCACGCGGATCGAGGGCAGCGACGATGTCCAGGTTGTCGTTGCTCACGCCAAAGTGAAAGCCGTAGTTGGCCACCGAGTGCAGCGCGGCGCGGCGCTTCTTATCGGCCAGGGCTTCCAGGTTCAGGGTGGCAGGGTGGGTGTTGGGCATGTCCATGAAACTGGTGATGCCACCGGCCACCGCCGCGCGGGATTCACTGTAAAAACTGCCCTTGTCGGGCGCGCCAGGTTCGCGAAAGTGCACCTGGTCGTCGATCATGCCTGGCAGCAGCCATTGACCCCGGGCGTCAATTTCCAGCGGCTCGTTGTAGCCTTCGAGGCTGGCGGCAATCTTCTCGATGCGGCCATTGGCGACCAGTACATCGGCATCGAACTCCCAGCCTTCATTCACCAGGCGGGCATTGCGAATCAGCAGGCGGCTCATGATTCAGAACTCGTTTTGCAGGGCTTTGTAACCACGCACCAGGTCGACATTGGTGCGCGCCACGTCTTCAGAAAACTCTGAGGCGCTGACACTCACCGGCGGAAATTGCGACAGGTTGGTGTTCGGGCCAATGCGGGTGGTGGAGGGCACGTAGAACGCGGCGGGCAAGTCGCGGCCGTCGACCACCGAGTTGTGGCGCACCACGCAGCCATCGCCGACGGCGCAGTTGAACAGCACGCTGTTGAAGCCGATGAACACGCGGTCGCCGACGGTGCAGGGGCCGTGGACGATAGAGCGATGCGCGATGGAGGTAAATTCTCCAATGGTCACCGCCGCGCCGGATTTGGAGTGGATGACCACGCCGTCCTGAATGTTTGAATTGGCGCCAATGGTGATCGGGTCCATGTCGCCGGTGGCGTCGACTTCGTCAGCGCGGATCACGGCGTAAGGGCCGACGAAGACGTTCTCGCCGATGATGACCTTGCCGCAGATGATCGCGGTTTTATCCACGTAGGCCGATTCGGCAATCACCGGCAGATCGCCGGAAGGGTTCTTGCGGATCATGCAGCGGGCTCCTTTTTTAGGGGCGAAGTGATGATGTGAACGAAGGCGCCGTCGATGGCGTTGTAGAAGCAGGTGGGCCGGCCGGTGTGGCAGGCCGGGCCTTGTTGGTCGACGATCAGCAGCACGGCGTCGCCGTCGCAATCCAGCCGGGCTTCGACCAACTGTTGCCAGTGGCCGGAGCTTTCACCTTTGCGCCACAGCTGCCTGCGCGAGCGCGACCAATAGCAGACTTGCCCGGTGGCCAGGGTTTCGGTGAGGGCCTGGCGGTTCATCCAGGCCAGCATCAACACCTCACCGCTGCCGTGTTGCTGGGCGACGGCGGCAATCAGACCGTCGCTGTTCCACGCCACGGCGTCGAGCACGGTGTGGAGTGGAAAGCGGCGGCCCATGGCAGCCTCTTCCAGGTCGAGCATGCTCAGGGTCATGGCTTGCTCAGGGCCGCGCACAGGGTGTTGAGGTTGTATTCGAACAGCCCGGTAAAGGTGCTGGCCGGGCCTTGGGCGGCGAGGGCGTCGGAGTACAAGGTGCCGCCGATTTGCGCGCCGCTTTCGTCAGCAATTTGCTTGAGCAGGCGCGAGTCTTTGATGTTCTCCATGAACACGGCTTTGACCTTGTCTTTGCGGATCTGGGTGATCAGCGCCGCGACTTCGGCGGCAGACGGTTCGCGTTCAGTCGACAGACCCTGGGGCGCGAGGAACTGAATGCCATAGGCCTGGCCCAGGTAACCGAAGGCGTCATGCGAGGTGACGATGCGACGGTTGCCCGGTGGCAGCGCGCCGAACCGGGTCTTGGCCTCGGCCAGCAGGCGGTAGATTTCTTTCAGGTAGGTTTGGCTGTTGCGCTGGTAATCGGCTTTGTTGGCCGGGTCGGCGGCAATCAACGCCTTGGTGATGTTGTTCACATAGATTTCGGCGTTGGCCAGGTTATGCCAGGCGTGCGGGTCGGGGATGGTTTCGCCGTCTTCTTCCATGGTGTGAGAGATCACGCCTTTGCTGGCGGTCACGACCGTGGCTTTGGTTTCGGTGCTGGTCACCAGGCGGTCCAGCCAGGGCTCGAAGCCAAGGCCGTTCTTGATGATGACCCGGGCCTTGAGCAGCGCCTTGGCGTCGTCCGGCGTGGGTTCGTAGGTATGGGCATCGGCGTCCGGGCCGACCATGTTGCTGATCTGGATGTGATCGCCACCGATCTGGTGGGTGATGTCATCCAGAATACTGAAGCTGGTCACCACTTGAAGTTTGTCGGCGGCCTGAGCCATCGACAAGGGCAGCAAAAGGCTGAACATCACGAGTAGAGCGCGCATCGGGAAACACCTCATTGGGATGTAAGAGAGGGCGGGCGGCGCAGCAAGCCGTGCACCGGACCGAAGACCACGGACAGCAAATACCCGCCGCCCGCCACCAGCACGATGGCCGGGCCGCTGGGCAGTGAGTAGTAGAACGACAGCAACAAACCGAACCACACCGACAGGCATCCCAGCACCGCCGATACTGCAATCAACACCGGCAGGCGCCGGCTCCAGAAGCGTGAAGCAATCGCCGGCAACATCATCAAACCCACCACCATCAACGCGCCGATGGCCTGGAAACCGATCACCAGGTTCAGCACCACCAAGGTCAGAAATAACCCATGAGCGAGTGGGCCGAGGCGGCTGACGGTTTGCAGGAACAATGGGTCGAGGGTGTCGAGCAGTAACGGTTTGTAGATCAGCGCCATGGCGATCAGGCTGAAACCGGAGACCCAGAGCATGCCGGTAAGGGTGGTTTCATCCACGGCCAACGCGGAGCCGAACAGCAGGTGCAGCAGGTCCAGGCGCTTGCCTGCGATGCCGAGGATCAGCACGCCGGCGGCGAGGGAGATCGGGTAGATGGCGGCAAGGCTGGCGTCTTCACGCAGGCCGGTGCGGCGAGTGATCCACGCGGATAAACCGGCCATGCTCAGGCCGGCACCGAGGCCGCCGATGGTCAGCGCGGGCAGGCTGAGCCCGGCAAACCAGAAGCCAAGCGCGGCGCCTGGCAGGATGCCGTGAGCCACCGCGTCGCCGATCAGGCTCATGCGCCGCAGGATCAGAAACACACCCAGCGGCGCGGTGCTGCAGGCGAGTACAAGCCCGCCGATGAGTGCGCGGCGCATGAACACGAAGTCGAAAAAGGGCATCCACAGGTGGGCGGCAAAGTGCATCAGGCCACCTGCATTTGGGGTTGGGGGCGGATCAGCTCTTTGCTGGGGCCGAACACGCACCCGGTGCTTTTGATCTGCACCAGGTGCTGGGTGTGGTGGCGCACGGAGGCCAGGTCGTGACAGACGACTATGATTGTGCGGCCCTGGTCGTGCCAGGCGTGAATGTGTTTCCAGCACAGCGCCTGTCCGTCTTCATCGAGGGCGGCGTGGGGTTCGTCGAGTAACAACACGGGCGTTTCGGCCAGGCTCATGCGGGCGAGCAGGGCGCGTTGCAGTTCGCCGCCGGACAAGGCCATCAGCGGGCGATGTTCCAGCCCACTGAGGCACCAGTCCTCCAGCACCGCCTGCAGACGTTCGTTGCGTTGGGCTGGCGTGAGCTGGGTGCCCCAGAAGCCGGCGGCGACCAGCTCTTGCAGGTTGATGGGGAACTGGCGATCCAAGTGCTGCTGCTGCGGCAGGAACGACAGGCCACCCCGGCGCGGAACCTCCACGCTGACCTTGCCCGCCAGCGGTTTTTGCAAACCGGCGATCACTTTGAGCAGGCTGCTTTTGCCGGTGCCGTTGGCGCCAATGATGCCGGTGAGGCTGCCTTTTTCCAGGGTCAAATCCAGTGCCGGGGTGAGCGGTTGCCCAGGTGCACCCCAGCGCAAAGCGTTACAGGTGATCATGCAGAGTCTCTCGTCCAGCGGCTTTCAGCCACGGCATCGTGCGCGTGCAGGCTTTCGGCGTGGATCACTTTCAGGTGGAAGGCTTTGACGGCATCCGAGCGTTTCAAGGCGAGGTTGAGGCGGCGTGCGGCGTCTTCACAGAACATCAGGTTCTGCCCGTTGGCCAGGGCGAAGGCTTGTTCGTCCGCACGTTTCACCGCGGTTTGCACGGCGGTACCGAGCGCGGCTTCGACGTCATCGATCAGGTCGGTGAGCGGCAAGGTGGACTGATTGGCGTCCAGCTCGATAGAGAGTTGTGCGCTGCTGCGTTGGCTGTGGGGCGTGGCGACGATGCCGTTGGCGCTGCCGAGCCAGGTCAGTACGTCTTCGTGTTGCAGCGGCGTGTTGGCGAAATCTTCAAGAAATTGCTGCTGAATCAATTGCCTGGCGAGCGCAGCGGAGCAGGGGCAGGTTGAGGAATAGGTAACGTCAATTTTTAGTTCCACGTGGAACATCTGGTTTTCCAGACGTGCCTCGATGCACACCGGGTAGCCTTTCCAACCAGCCAATGGGCTGACCAATGCCGGGCGTTTGAGCAGCAAATCCGTGTGAATTCGTAGGTAGGCGTTCTTAGATAATCCTTCATGACTCTCAAGAAAGCGCTGCAGTACATTACGCAGAAGTGCAGGCGTAAGAAGCTGCTGGTCGAGCATTTCCAGGGCCAGGTACAGGCGCGACATATGAATGCCGCGGGCCTCGCCGTCGTCCAGGCTGACGCCAGCATCGGCGGTGGCAGTCAGGCGTTGGCCGTCGATGAGAATGGGCAAGGCGATGCCGCACATGCCTACCCAGTCGAGCGGCAAGGCTTGGCGTGAAGCCTGCGCGGCGATATCCGGCAGAGTCAGCGCATTCATGAGCAGGTCCATCGTTGGAAATAAAAAGACATGTTATATTATAACTATTGAGTCGACGATGATTTTTCTGCTCCAGCCTTTCTTCAGTCATGTCGAGCAGGGACGCTCCTCTATTCGCGGTATATGTCATGCACAGACGTCAGCTCCTCAACCTGCTGCTGGTCAGCCCTCTGTTCACCTTTCCATTGGGGGCTTTTGCCACGCAGATTCGCAATGCGCGCCTGTGGCGCTCCGACGACAAACTGCGGCTGGTGTTCGACCTCAGCGGCCCGGTGCAATACAAGACCTTTTCCCTGACCTCACCGGAGCGCTTGATCATCGACCTGAGCGGCGCCGGGCTCAGCGGCGATTTCTCGCAGTTGGCCTTGAAGAACAGCGGAATCACTTCGATCCGCTCCGGGCATTTTGGTAAAGGCGATACGCGCATCGTGCTGGACCTGGCCGCACCGATGCAGGTCAACAGTTTCTTGTTGCCGCCGCAGGATGGCCAAGGTCATCGCCTGGTACTCGACCTGAGCAGCGCCACCCACGCGCCGCGCCAGATCGCCGCGCAGCCGCAACCTCTGGTGGCGCCGGTGGACAAGGTGCATCCCAAGCGCGACATCATCGTAGTGGTCGATCCCGGCCACGGTGGCAAAGACCCAGGCGCAATCGGTTCCAAGGGCCAGCGCGAAAAGGACGTGGTGTTGTCCATCGCCCAATTGCTGGCCAAACGCTTGAAGCGTGAAAAAGGCTTTGACGTGAAACTGGTGCGCAACGACGACTTCTTCGTACCGCTGCGCAAGCGCGTGGACATCGCCCGTCAGCACAAGGCGGATATGTTTATCTCGGTGCACGCCGATGCCGCGCCACGGCTCACGGCCTCCGGGGCGTCGGTGTATGCGTTATCTGAAGGCGGCGCCACCTCCGCCACGGCGCGCTTCATGGCGCAGCGTGAAAATGGCGCGGACCTGCTGGGTGCCACCACCTTGCTCAATCTCAAGGACAAGGACCCGATGCTGGCCGGGGTGATTCTCGACATGTCGATGAACGCCACCATCGCCTCCAGCCTGCAGTTGGGCAGCTCCGTGTTGGGCAGCCTGCAAAACATCACCACGCTGCACCAGAAGCGCGTGGAGCAGGCAGGGTTTGCGGTGCTCAAGTCACCGGATGTGCCGTCGATCCTGGTCGAGACCGGGTTCATTTCCAACACCCAGGACGCTCAGCGGTTGGTCACTGCGCGCCATCAACAGGCGGTGGCGGATGGGCTTTTCGAAGGCCTGAAAAAGTACTTCGAGAAGAACCCACCGATGAACAGCTACATGGCGTGGGTTCAGGAGCAGAAGAACGGCCAGGTCTAGCAGCCGGTAATACGGCTGCACGTGAACTTCGCACGGGTGCCACCTGAGCTGGAAAACCGGTTGATGGTGGTCCAGCCCACGCGGCGCGTATAGCCGACCCACGCCTCACCATCGGACGCCAACCCGGTAAAGAACGTCAGCTGCCCATAGCGGCTGTTGGTCTGTGCCCAGTAGCGTTTGCCGATCACCTCGAAACCGCGCAAATAGGTGGTGCTGCCGGCAGCCGCCACGCTGTAGGCATTCCCCAGCGGATCCACGCAAGCCAGCAGGTTGGCGCTGCGTACGCAGTTAGCCGCCAGGCTCGGCGTTTGTGCGCAGGCAGGTCCTGCCACTGCCAATAACAGGGCGCACAGCAGATATTTCATAAGGTTTCTCGGGGGCTGGAACGGGCTCAAGCATTGCGCCCTTCGTCGTGACGAGCAAGGGGATTGGCTTATTTGTGTTGTTATACTATAACATAAAAACCCAGCCTGACCCGTGAACTGCTTTCCATGACTGAACAAGACCTCCTTGCCCAATCGCCCAACGATTACATGAATGAAGCCCAGCAAGGTTTCTTCCGCGAGCTGCTGCTGGGCCAGCGTTTTGAACTGCAAGCGCGCATCGAAGCCGAGTTCCTGGTGCTGCGCGAGCAGGAAACCAACAGCGACCCCGCCGATGTGGGCAGCGCCGAGGAACAGCGCCAATGGCAACTGCGCCTGCTGGAGCGCGAAAAAAAGCTGCTGGACAAGATCGACGACGCGCTTGAACTGCTGGCCCGTGGCGAATACGGCTGGTGCCGTGAAACCGGCGACCCCATTGGCCTGAAACGCCTGCTGCTGCGCCCCACAGCGACCCTGAGTATCGAAGCCAAAGAACGTGAAGAGCTGCGCGAACGCCATCAACGGGCGATTTGACCGGCCAACCCTGATGAGGAACACCTGATGCCCAATCGTCTCCCCGTTACCGTGTTGTCCGGCTTTCTCGGCGCAGGCAAAAGCACGCTGCTCAACTACGTCCTGCGCAATCGCGACAATTTGCGAGTGGCGGTGATCGTCAACGACATGAGCGAAATCAACATCGACGGCAGCGAGGTGCAGCGCGACGTCACCCTCAACCGCTCCGAAGAAAAACTGGTAGAGATGAGCAACGGCTGCATCTGCTGCACCTTGCGTGAAGACTTGCTGGAAGAAGTCGGAAAACTCGCCAAAGAAGGTCGGTTCGATTACCTGTTGATCGAGTCCACCGGCATTTCCGAGCCGTTACCCGTGGCCGAAACCTTCACCTTCCGCGACGAAAACGAGCAAAGCCTGGCCGATATCGCGCGCCTGGACACCATGGTCACCGTGGTCGACGGCATGAACTTCCTGCTCGACTACCAGGCCGCCGAAAGCCTGGCCTCACGCGGTGAGACCTTGGGAGAGGAGGACGAACGCTCAATCACTGACCTGCTGATTGAGCAGATCGAATTTGCTGACGTAATCCTGATCAGCAAGATCGACCTGATCAGCAGCCGTGAGCGCGAGGAACTGATGGCGATTCTCGAACGCCTCAACGCTCAGGCCGAAATTATCCCGATGGTCATGGGCGAAGTGCCGCTGAACAAAATCCTCAACACTGGCCGCTTCGACTTCGAGCGCGCCGCCCAGGCGCCGGGCTGGTTACAGGAACTGCGCGGTGAACATGTGCCGGAAACCGAAGAATACGGCATTGCCTCCACGGCTTATCGCGCGCGCCGGCCGTTTCATCCTCAGCGTTTTTTCGACTTTATCGACCGCCCGTGGGTGAACGGCAAACTGCTGCGCTCCAAGGGCTTTTTCTGGCTGGCCAGCAAGCATCAGGATGCAGGCAGTTGGTCCCAGGCTGGCGGGCTGATGCGCCATGGTTTTGCCGGGCGTTGGTGGCGTTTTGTGCCGAAAAGCCAATGGCCGCAGGATCAAGAAAGCGTGGCGGCGATCATGGCCAACTGGCAGCTGAGTACCGGTGATTGCCGCCAGGAATTGGTGTTCATCGGGCAAAACATCGACTTCAACCACATGCGTACCGAACTGGACGCCTGCTTGCTCACCGATGAAGAAATGGCCGTTGGCGTTGAAGGTTGGCGCCTGCTGGCTGACCCCTTTGGCCCCTGGTTCGAGCAGGTCGCCTGATGCTGGCCCCGGTTATCCCATTGCGTCCCGTGATCCGCCAAACGCGCGGTGAAACCCCGCTGGCGCTGGCTGACATTCTGGAAGACGGGGTGAACCTGGCGGTTTGGCAGCGTCAACTGCCGCTGCACATCGCCGAATTCGGTGCCCTGCTGGTGGCGCTCAATGAGCCGCTGGCCGATTCCAGGGTAATTGAGCTCAACAACGAAGACGCTGTACCGAACTTGCAGGGTTTGGCGTCCAGTTGCCGTGATCTTGAAGGCTACGAAGGCTTTATTGCCGATGTGTCCTGGTTGGTCAGCGCGTTCGCCTGTTTGCTCGGCGCCAAACGCATTGGCGTGCGCTTGCGGCTGCTGGACAAGGCCATGTGCCCGCGTTTTCACGTTGACCACGTGCCGGTGCGACTGATCACCACCTACGCCGGCATTGGCAGCCAGTGGCTGCGCGAAGGTGTGATGGACCGCCGTAAGCTGGCCCAGTCGGACGCGCAACCCACCGAGTGCATCGAGCAGATCCTCTGCGGCGAAGTCGCCATGCTCAAGGGCACCCAATGGCATGGCAACGAAGCTCACGGCTTGATTCATCGCTCGCCTGCACTCAAGGCTGATGAGCGACGGTTGATCCTGACGCTGGATTGGCTCGCATAACCGGGTAGGATCAAGCTCTCTACACGGTCTGAATGATGCCACTGATGCTGCAGAACATTCCCACCCACGTGATTGCCGGACCGTTGGGCGCCGGCAAGACCAGCCTGATCAAACACCTTCTGGCCCAACGCCCGGCCAACGAGCGCTGGGCCGTGTTGATCAACGAGTTCGGGCAGATCGGTCTGGACGCTGCCTTGCTCACTCAGGATGACGACGGCATTGCCTTGGGCGAGGTGGCAGGCGGCTGCCTGTGTTGTGTGAATGGTGCACCGTTCCAGGTAGGCCTGGGCCGCCTGCTGCGTAAGGCCAAGCCTGATCGGCTGTTTATCGAGCCCTCTGGCCTGGGCCACCCGGCGCAGTTGCTCAGGCAACTGCGGCAGGCGCCGTGGCAGGACGTGCTGGCGGTTCAGCCGTGCGTACTGGTGCTGGATGCCCAGGCGCTGGCGGCGGGTAAACCCTTGCCTGATGCGCAACGCGAGACGCTGGCCAGTGCCGGGCTGTTGGTGTTGAACAAGGATGAGACGCTGGATGCCGCGCAGCGCCAGGCCATTGAACAGCAATTACCCGACTGCCCGCTTTACTGGACGCGCCAGGCGCACGTGCCGCTCGACCTGTTGCCCGGCTTGGACGCGCAAGGCCGCACTGCTGTGGATAACTTCGATGCGCCCAAAGGCTTAGCGCAGATGCCAGCCATCTGGACCGATCCGACGCTGCCAATCTGCCTCAGCCAGGCTCAAGAGGGCGGCTGGAGCATCGGCTGGCGTTGGCACCCTAGTCAGCAATTCGACACCGTGCGCCTGCATCGCTGGCTGACAAGTCTGGTGTGGCGCCGCGCCAAACTGGTTATCCACAGCCCTGAAGGTTGGCTCAGCGCCAACGCTGTGGATAACGGCGCACTCCTCTGGCAACCGAGTGAATGGCGCCGTGACTCACGTATTGAATTGATCTTCAGTCAGCCACAGGACGTGGCTGCATTGCAGGACGCCTTGACCGCCTGCCGTCAGTGACGGTTCTTGCTGGCGTGGTCCTGGCGCCATTGGCTCAGCTCGATCACTTCAGCGCTGGGCAGCGGCGTTTTGATCTCGAACGGGTAGGGCGCCAGTTCGATCTGCGCGCTGTGAGCACCAAACTGAGTGATCGTCCCGGGATGGCGTGCTTCGCCGGTCACGGTGAACTCAAAATTGTAGATGCGCGCCAGACGGCGCCGACCCTTGGCGTCCCTCACAAAACCGATGCGTTTCAACGCCACCGCGCCATCGAGCAGCTCGATATCGAGCTTGGCGCAATGCTGCTTGACCCGCTCCAGCGCCCGCTCGCGCAGGCCGTGGTTGTGCCAGACCCAGGCGGCGCCGGTCGCCAGCAGCATCAACACAAAGATGTTTCCCAGGGTCAGCATGCGATGAACTCCAACAAAGTGAGAGCAGCTTAACTGTGTCTCTGGTCTGTCGTATAGGCCGTGTTTAGTCGCATACTGCGCGGCCAGAATTTCAATGGCTTTACGGAAATCTCCCGCATGAAACGCACACCTCATCTGCTTGCGATCCAGTCTCATGTGGTTTTTGGCCACGCCGGAAACAGCGCCGCCGTGTTCCCCATGCAGCGGGTCGGGGTGAATGTCTGGCCGCTCAACACGGTGCAGTTCTCCAATCACACTCAGTATGGTCAGTGGGCGGGCGAAGTGTTGGCGCCGCAGCAGATTCCGGCGCTGGTGGAAGGGATTGCCGCAATCGGCGAGCTGGGTAACTGCGATGCAGTGCTGTCCGGCTACCTCGGCAGCGCAGCCCAAGGCCGTGCGATTTTGACCGGCGTGGCGCGCATCAAGGCCATCAACCCCAAGGCCTTGTACTTGTGCGACCCGGTGATGGGCCACCCGGAAAAGGGTTGCATCGTGCCCCAGGAAGTCAGCGATTTCCTGTTGGACGAAGCGGCAGCGATGGCGGATTTCCTTTGCCCCAACCAGTTGGAGCTGGACAGTTTTGCCGGGCGCAAGCCGCAATCGCTGTTCGATTGCCTGGGCATGGCCAAGGCGCTGCTGGCACGCGGGCCCAAGGCCGTGCTGGTCAAGCACCTGGATTATCCGGGCAAGCTGCCGGACGGTTTTGAGATGCTGTTGGTGACTGCCGATGGCAGCTGGCACTTGCGTCGGCCACTGCTGGCGTTCCCGCGTCAGCCGGTGGGCGTGGGCGACCTGACGTCGGGGCTGTTCCTGGCGCGGGTGCTGCTGGGTGACAGCCTGCTGGCAGCCTTCGAATTCACCGCCGCCGCGGTGCATGAAGTGCTGCTGGAAACCCAGGCCTGCGCCAGCTACGAGCTAGAACTGGTCCGCGCCCAGGACCGCATCGCCCATCCTCGCGTGCGCTTCGAAGCCACACCGATCGGTCTGTAAACCCACAAAACCCAATGTGGGAGCGGGCAAGCCCGCTCCCACATTTTGGTCTGGTTTGCAGCTTGGGGCTTACGGCCCGTCTGCCTTGATTTCCTGATAGCGCTTTTCCAGCTCCTGGCGAATCTGCCGGCGCTGCTGCGCCTGCACGAACCGGCGCTTGTCTTCGCTGTTGTGCGGCTGCAGTGGCGGCACGGCGGCGGGTTTGCGCTGGTCGTCCACGGCCACCATGGTGAAGAAGCAGCTATTGGTATGGCGCACCGAGCGCTCGCGGATGTTCTCGGTCACCACCTTGATGCCCACTTCCATCGACGTGTTGCCGGTGTAGTTGACCGAGGCGAGGAAGGTCACCAGCTCGCCGACATGGATCGGTTCGCGAAAAATCACCTGGTCCACCGACAAGGTCACTACATAGCGACCGGCATAACGGCTCGCACAGGCGTAGGCCACTTCGTCGAGGTACTTGAGCAGGGTGCCGCCGTGAACATTGCCTGAGAAGTTGGCCATGTCAGGGGTCATCAGTACCGTCATCGACAGCTGGGCGTTTCCGGGTTCCATAGCACACTCACGGGTTGTAGGCATCGGTTGGGGTGGCACCTCTGCGGGTGCTGAAATCTTTGCAGCGCCATCCCTAACGGGACGCCGGTGGGCGGCTTGCCGTCACGCCTGCACCGATCTGTTTCCATATATTGCACCGGCTTTCTGCCGGAAGTCGCGGTGTTAACCTTCAAAAGCCCGTCTCAGGGCATTTCTTACGATTAAGGCCGACTTTTCCTTCCGCTTATTGCGACCGTTCATAGGCGCCGGTGGAAGTGGGAAAAGCGCCAGTACCCTCAAGGAGCCCCTCGCCATGCACGCCATCAGCTTTATCCAGGACTTGGCCGTGATCATGCTGGTGGCAGGGGTTGTCACCATCCTGTTTCACCGCCTCAAGCAACCGGTGGTGTTGGGGTATATCGTCGCCGGGTTCATCATCGGCCCTCACACGCCACCGTTCGGCCTGATCCACGACGAAGACACCATCAAGACCCTCGCCGAACTGGGGGTGATCTTCCTGATGTTTTGCCTGGGCCTGGAGTTCAGCCTGCGCAAACTGTTCAAGGTCGGGGCCACGGCGTTTATCGCCGCATTCCTCGAGATCATCCTGATGATCTGGATCGGCTACGAAATCGGCCGCTGGTTCGATTGGAACACCATGGACTCGCTGTTCCTCGGCGCCATCCTGGCGATCTCCTCAACCACCATCATCGTCAAGGCGCTCAACGACCTGAAGATGAAAAACCAGCGCTTTGCCCAGCTGATTTTCGGCGTGCTGATCGTAGAAGACATCCTCGGTATCGGCATCATCGCCTTGCTGTCGAGCATCGCCGTCAGCGGCACGGTCAGTTCCGGCGAGGTGTTTTCCACCGTCGGCAAACTCTCGCTGTTCATGATCGTCGCGCTGGTCATCGGCATTCTGCTGGTGCCGCGCCTGCTGGCCTATGTGGCCAAGTTCGACAGTAACGAGATGCTGCTGATCACTGTGCTCGGCCTGTGTTTCGGCTTCTGCCTGCTGGTGGTGAAGCTCGAATACAGCATGGTGCTGGGGGCATTCCTGATCGGCGCGATCATGGCCGAGTCCCGTCAGTTGATTAAGATCGAACGCCTTATAGAGCCGGTTCGCGACATGTTCAGCGCGATCTTCTTTGTCGCGATTGGCTTGATGATCGACCCACAGATCCTGCTGCAATACGCCTGGCCTATCGCGGTCATCACCGTGGCGGTGGTGCTGGGCAAAATGTTGTCTTGTGGCCTGGGGGCGTTTATCGCCGGCAACGACGGCCGCACCTCGCTGCGCGTAGGCATGGGGCTGTCACAGATTGGGGAGTTTTCCTTCATCATCGCCGCATTGGGGATGACCTTGCAGGTGACCAGCGACTTCCTCTACCCGGTGGCCGTGGCGGTGTCGGCGATCACCACGCTGCTCACGCCGTACCTGATTCGCGGCGCCGACCCGTTATCGTTGAAGATTGCGGCGGTGATGCCCAAGCGCATGAGCCGGGTGTTCGGTATGTATGGCGAATGGTTGCGCAGCATCCAGCCTCAGGGCGAGGGCGCAATGCTGGCGTCGATGATTCGCAAGATCATCCTGCAAGTGGGGGTAAACCTGGCGTTGGTGGTGGCGATCTTTTTTGCCGGCAGCTTTTTTGCGGCGCGCATCGGTGGGTATCTGGAGGGCTGGATCAGCGAACCAAGCTGGCAGAAGGCGTTGATCTGGGGCGGGGCGTTGCTGTTGTCGCTGCCGTTTTTGATTGCGGCGTATCGCAAGCTCAAGGCGCTGTCGATGTTGCTGGCAGAGATGAGCGTCAAGCCGGAAATGGCCGGAAGGCATACCCAGCGCGTACGACGAGTGATCGCCGAACTGATCCCCATCCTGTCGCTGCTGGTGATTTTCCTGCTGCTGGCAGCCTTGTCGGCCAGTATCTTGCCAACCAACAAGTTGCTGGTGCTGATCGCCGTGGTGGCGGCAGCGGTGGCGGCGGTGCTCTGGCGGTGGTTCATCCGCGTGCATACGCGGATGCAGGTTGCCTTGCTGGAGACCCTGGATAACCACAAGGACACGCCGGAGCACTAAGCCGAGTGGCGCATTCTTGTGGCGAGCGAGCTTGCTCGCGTTGGGCTGCGCAGCAGCCCTAAAACCGCCACATTGCAACATCTGAAAGAACGCGTCGCCCTGGTTGGGGCCGCTTCGCAGCCCAGCGCGAGCAAGCGCCCTTGCCACAGAAGCTTTGCGGAATCAGCTTTCCAGCCAGACGTCCCGCGCCCAGTGCCACACCGATTCCCAGGTTTCTTCGGTAACCAGTTCTTCTTCGCCGGACCACAGCACCACGGTGCCGTCTTCTTCGACGCAGTAGTAGTCGTCACCGTCCTGGCAGATCGGGATCATGCTGCGGTCAACACCGGCATCCCAGGCGTTGGCGGCCACGTCCGGCAGGTAGGTGTGGGACTGCGGGTCGGTAACCGTCACCGGCTCCAGGCTGCCATACACCACGTCGCTGACGGTGAGCAGGAATTCGCGGAAGACAAACGGGATGTCGATGAACAGTTGTTCTTCGATTTCCACAATTTGGTCTTCGTCAGGCAGTTCCAGAGGAACCGGGACCGGTTCGTTGGCTTCACGCAATTGTTCGATGATTTCTTCCACGGCCGGGATCCTCTTGCTAGTTGGCGCGGTTAATAGGGCGTTTTATACAGTAGCTCGCTATAAGTGCAACCGCGAAATAGAAAACCCCGGAACATGTCCGGGGTTTTTATTACCAGGTGCTCAAGCGTGCGGTTATCAGCCGTTCTGGCGGATACCGGCGACCAGCCAAGGCTGGTTGTCGCCCTGGGCGCGTTCCATGTTCCAGCTTTCGCTGAACACTTCGCCCTGGTCGAAACGCGAAGTCTTCGACACGCCGCTGAAGGTCAAGGTGGCGATGGTCTTGTCGGCGCGATCATCCACACCTTCCAGTTGTACGCGCAGGTCGTCGATGTAGGTCGACTGGAAACCGTCGCCCAGGTCGGCACGTTCGCGCTTGAGGAACTCAAGCAGTTGTGGGGTCACGAACTCGGAGATCTTGTCCATTTCGTTGGCGTCCCAGTGCTGTTGCAGGGACTGGAAGTGGCTGCGGGCCGCTTCGACGAAACGCTCTTCGTTGAACCAGGCCGGTGCATTGATTACCGGACGGGCGGCAGCAGGTGCACCCGAACCACCGAAGATCGAACCCATGGCTGGTTTTTGCTCGAATACTTCACGCTGCATCGGCGCGCCGGCTGGAGCCATGTGCTCCTGCTGCTTGCGGCGACGGGCGGCGATGAAGCGGAAGATCAGGAAGGCGATGACCGCCATGATCAGGATGTCGAAGATCTGCATGCCCTGGAAGCCGCCGCCCATGAACATGGACGCAAGCAGACCACCGGCGGCGATACCGGCCAGAGGGCCTAACCAGCGCGAAGCACCGCCGGCCTTGGCAGCCGCGCCAGCAGCACCGGCTGCACCTGCAGTTGCCGCAGCACCGCCGGCACCGGCGGAAGGAGCCATTTGGCTGGTCTGGTGAGTCGGTGCCGAGCCCATGCTTTTGCCGCCACCGAAGCGCTTGGCGTTGGCGTCGAGGCTCATCGTCAGGCCGATGCACAACGCCATGGCGATGCTAAGAAAACGTTTCATAAAGGGAATTCCCATTTGTGGATTGCACGCGCGCCATGTTGCACAGGTGTCGTGACAGTGGCTAGCGGCATAATGTTTCGGGCTTTTACGTAAGACCAATTCCGAAGGGTCTGTAGGACTAGTTACAGATATTGGCCCGAGCGGGCGAAAAACAAGGGAGGGGCACGATTCTTCACATTGCAGGCGCCCGGCTAGCCGGGCGCCTGACAGTGAGCATGCAGTGTTTTAGATTGCTTCGAGCTTGGCGTAGCCCATCATCAGCCACTTGCTGCCTTCGGCGAAATTCACCTGCACCCGCGCCTGGGCACCCGCGCCTTCGAAGTTGAGAATCACGCCTTCGCCGAACACCGAATGCCTGACCTGCTGGCCAAGGCTGAACTGGGTTTCCGGAATCTCGGAGCCGGCAAACAGGGTGCTGGAATTCTGCTGCTGGCCGCCGCCGAACGGGCGGCTGACGCTGTTGGACAGGCGCACTTCCTGGATCAGTCCCTTCGGCACTTCACGTACGAAGCGCGACACCTTGTTGTAGGTCTCGCTGCCGTACAGGCGTCGGGTTTCGGCGTAGGTCATCACCAGATTCTGCATGGCACGGGTGATGCCCACGTAAGCCAGGCGACGTTCTTCCTCAAGGCGGCCGGGCTCTTCCAGGCTCATCTTGTGCGGGAACAGGCCTTCTTCCATGCCCACCAGGAACACATACGGGAACTCCAGGCCCTTGGCACTGTGCAAGGTCATCAGCTGGATGCTGTCTTCATGCTCATCGGCCTGGGTATCACCGGCTTCCAGCGACGCATGCCCGAGGAAGGCAGCAAGCGGCGTCAGCTCTTCATCGTCATCGGTGTTTTCGAACGCGCGGGCGGCGCTGACCAGTTCTTCAAGGTTTTCTACCCGCGCCTGGCCTTTCTCGCCTTTTTCCGCTTCGTGATAGGCGATCAGGCCCGATTGCTCAATCACGGTTTGGGTCATCAAATGCAGCGGCATTTCCGCGCATTTGGCGGCCAGGTTCTCGATCAGCTCGACGAACACACCCAAGGCACCGGCAGCGCGGCCGGTCAGGCCTTTATTGGCGATCAGCAAGCGCATGGCTTCCCACATCGACACATCGGCGTGGCGTGCGTGGTCGCGGATGGCCTCGACGGTTTTCTCGCCGATGCCACGTGCCGGAACATTGATCACCCGCTCCAGTGCCGCATCGTTGCCACGGCCTTCCAGCAAGCGCAGGTACGCCATGGCGTTCTTGATTTCCGCACGCTCGAAGAAGCGTTGGCCGCCATAGATGCGGTACGGAATACGTTCGCGCAGCAGGGCTTCTTCCAATACCCGCGATTGGGCGTTGGAGCGGTACAAGATGGCGATATCGTTACGCGCCAGCCCGGTTTTCAGCGCGCTTTCGATGGTTTCCACCACATAACGCGCTTCATCGTGCTCGTTGAACGCGGCGTACAGGTTGATCGCTTCGCCTTCGCCGCCGTCGGTCCACAGCTCTTTGCCCATGCGCCCGGTGTTATTGGCGATCAGTGCGTTGGCAGCCTTGAGGATGCCGGCGGTGGAGCGGTAATTCTGCTCCAGACGGATAGTGATCGCGTCCGGAAAGTCGTCGGAATACTGGTAGATGTTCTCGATTTTCGCGCCACGCCAGCCGTAGATCGACTGGTCGTCATCGCCCACCACCATCAGGCTGTCGCCACCTTTGGCCAGCAAGCGCAACCAGGCGTACTGCACGGCGTTGGTGTCCTGGAATTCGTCCACCAGGATATGCCGGAAGCGCTTCTGGTAATGCGCCAGCAAGCCTGGGTTGTCGCGCCACAGGTCGAGGGCGCGCAGCAGCAGCTCGGAGAAGTCGATCACGCCGGCACGCACGCAGGCGGCCTCGTAGGCTTCATAAATGCTGCGCATGGTGGCCAGGAATAAATCGCCACTGGCCTGGATATGTTGCGGGCGCAGGCCTTCGTCTTTCTGGCCGTTGATAAACCATTGCGCCTGACGCGCGGGCCAGCGCTGTTCATCCAGGCCCAGCTCGCGGATCACGCGCTTGACCAGGCGCTGCTGGTCATCGCTGTCGAGGATCTGGAAGGTCTGGCTCAGCCCCGCTTCCTGCCAATGCGCCCGCAACAAGCGGTGCGCCAGGCCGTGGAAGGTGCCCACCCACATGCCGGCCGGGCTGATACCCATCAACTGCTCGATGCGGTGGCGCATCTCGGCAGCCGCCTTGTTGGTGAAGGTCACCGACAGGATGGAATGCGGGGACGCGTTTTCAACCTGGATCAACCAGGCGATACGGTGCACCAGCACTCGGGTTTTACCGGAGCCAGCACCGGCCAGGACCAACTGACGGCCAACGGGGGCTGCTACGGCCTGGCGTTGGGCATCGTTGAGGGAGTTCAGCAAAAGGGAGAGATCATCGCGCATCGGCGCATTCTAGGGTGCCCGGGGGAGTGGGGCAAATCCCAATGCCGGGTGGTCACTCGAAAACGTCGGGCGTGTTTGGAGCCGGACAAACATTCTGGCGGGGCTGATGACCGGTCGGTCATAGGCCACAGCCCGCGCAGCACCTCGCTCAAGCTGTCTGGCTCCGAGTTTTGCGGCGGATTATCGTGCGGTTTTTATGACTTGGAGCAGTTTGGCCCAAGCGTTTGCTTGTGTATGCTCCGTGCACGTTTCGGGCTCACCATTATAAGAACACTGCCTATGACTCTCAGTCCTGACCTGTTCGGCCCCTCGGCGGCGCCTGCGCAGATCATTCGTAAACGTTACGCAACCGAGATGGCGGTCGAACGAACTCGCCTGCTGTACCAGGGCTCATTGCTGCCGACTTTATTGATGTTGGTGAACGGCCTGGTCTGCGCCTGGTTGCTGTGGAACCCCAAGCAATATCTGTTGGACAGCGTGTGGCTGGTTTGGCTGCTCGCCCTGGTGGCCCTGCGCGTTATCCAGGTGGCCGCGTTTGATTCGGCCATGCCCAGCCGCCAGGCCCAACCGATCTGGCGGCGCATGTTCATGCTCGGCTCGGCGGTCAGTGGCCTGACGTTAGCCACCGCTGCCATCGCGCTGGTGCCCGCGGACAGCTTCATGCAGCAGGCCTGGGTGTTCGGCCTGATCGGAGCCGCGACGCTGTCGGCCAGCGTCGCCTACGCGGTGAGCCTGCCCGCGTTCCTGTCCTTTGCCGTGCCGTGTCTGGTGCCGGCCATCCTCTATCTGTTTTGGAACGGCACGGCGCAGCAGCAAGGTTGGGGCGTGCTTGGCCTGATCCTGCTGGGCTCTTTGAGCCTGGTGGCGTGGCAGGTCAACCGCCTGATCCAGCGTGGCCTGCTGCGACGCTTTCAGAACCAGGCGCTGATCGAGCATTTACAGCAGGCGCAGCAGCGCAGCGAGCAGTTGAATCAGGAGCTGGTGCGCGAAGTCGAGCAGCGCCGCCAGGTCGAACAGGACCTGCGCGAGGCCCAGATCGGTCTGCAAGACCGCGTGGCGCAACGCAACCAGGAACTGGACGCCGCCAGCCTGGCCCTGAACAAAAGTGAAGCGCGCCTGGCCATGGCGCTGCAGGCCAGCGAACTGGGGCTGTGGGACTGGAACCTGCAAACCGACGAAGTCCATCACACTCAGCTCAAAGAGTTGTTCGGCCTTGAACCTGAATACGTCACGGCAATGCTCAGCCACCTCAAGCCGCGCCTGCACCCCGACGACTTGCCGCTGCTCAAGCGCGCACTGGTGGAGCATCTCAAAGGCCGTACCGAGGACTATCAGGTTGAATACCGCGTGCGCCACGGCGACGGTCACTGGGTCTGGATCGAAGACCGCGGCCGCGCCGTGGAGCGTTCGCCCAGTGGGCGGGTAACGCGCATGCTTGGCACCCGCCGCGACATCAGCGCCGGCAAGGCCCTGGAAGAACAGCAGCGGCTGGCCTCGACCGTGTTCGAGGCGGCCAGCGAAGGCATCGTGATTCTTGACCCGAACTATGCGCTGATCGCCGTCAACCAGGCTTTCAGCCGTGTCACCGGTTTTGAAATCGACGACATGCTCGGCCGCAACGTCGTGGAACTGCCCAGCAGCCGCGACGCCCGTCGTCACTTTCCGGTGATTCGCCAGGCCCTGCTCAGCCACGGTACCTGGCAGGGCGAGTTGGTCGAAACACGCAAGAATGGCGAACTGTATCCCCAATGGCTGCAACTGAACGTGGTGCGCGATGTTCGCGGAAATGTCAGCCATATCGTGGGCTTCTTCGCCGATCTGTCGGCGCGGCGTGAGTCCGAGGAGCGCATGCGCTACCTCACGCACTATGACGAGTTGACGGGCCTGGCCAACCGTTCACTGTTCCGCGAGCGACTGCGCGAAGCCCATGCGCGTGTGCGTCAGGGCGGGCGTAGCCTGGCGTTGCTGCATATCAACCTGGACCGCTTCAAGTTGCTGAACGACAGCCTGGGCCATGAAGTCGCCGACCAGCTGTTACAGAAAATGGCGCGTCGCCTGATCAACGCGTTGCCCGAGGCTGACACCATTGCGCGCCTGTCCGGCGATGAGTTCGCCGTGCTGTTCGACGCCTACGGCAACCTGTCGAGCCTGGCGCGAGTGGCCACGCGGCTGCTGGCAAAGCTGCGGGTGCCAGTGACGGTAGACGGGCATGAGTTGGTGGTCAGCGCCTCAATGGGTGTCAGCCTGCTGCCGGACAATGCGCGGGAAATTTCCGCGTTGGTCAGTCAGTCGAACATGGCCATGCAACATGCCAAGCACTTGGGCGGCAATAACTTCCAGTTCTACACCGACAGCCTGCAAGCCAGCACGCTTGAGCGTTTGCAGCTGGAGAACCACTTGCGCAAGGCCATCGACGAACGCCAGCTCACGGTGTTCTATCAGCCGAAACTGTGCCTGGCCACGGGCAAGCTGAACGCCGCCGAGGCGCTGATTCGCTGGGAGCATCCGCAGTGGGGCATGGTGCCGCCGGGGGACTTTATTGGCCTGGCCGAAGAAACAGGCCTGATCGTGCCGCTGGGCGAATTTGTCTTGCGCCAAGCCTGTTGGCAGGCGTGTGAATGGCAGCGCCAGGGGTTGGCGCCGATTCGGGTGTCGGTGAACCTTTCCGTGCATCAGTTGCGCCAGGGCAAGTTGGTCAGCCTGGTGCGCCAGGTGCTCGAAGAAACCGGCCTTGACCCGCAATACCTCGAATTGGAGCTGACCGAGAGCCAGTTGCTCGACAGCGTCGAGCACATCATTGCCACCTTCCAGCAACTGCGCGACCTGGGCGTGAAGCTGGCCATTGACGACTTTGGCACCGGCTACTCGTCCCTCAGCTACCTCAAGCGTATTCCCGTGGATTACGTGAAGATCGATCAGACGTTTATTCGCGGCCTGGGCCAGGGCCGTGAGGACGCTGCGATTACGCGCGCAATCATCGCCATGGCCCATGGGCTGGCGCTCAAGGTGGTGGCCGAAGGCGTGGAAGATCAGCAGCAGCTGGATTTCCTGCGAGGGGAGCGCTGTGACGAGGTGCAGGGCTATCTGATCAGTCGGCCGGTGGAGGCCGAGGGGCTGGCAGATTTGTTACGCAAAAATGCAGACTTTCCTTAAAGACGGCCAGCCCGCCTGTGTGGCTACACGGCGGCTGCCCGCTGATTCAAAGGGCATCAGGGCGATTTAGTGATGCATCGGACGGGCAAAACGGCAATTCTTGTAGTATAACTACAAGCTTGCTACATCCCTGGCGCCTGCCAATAACAAGAGTCCTGCCCTTTGAACCTGTTGCAACATATCGCCCAGTCGCGCCACCTGTTACGCAAATCGGAACTCAAGGTTGCCGATCACGTGCTGCTTGACCCTGCGGCCGTGATGCACAGTTCCATGGCCGACCTGGCCCACAGCGTGGGTATCAGTGAGCCGACCATCGTGCGTTTTTGCCGCGCCATCGGTTGCTCCGGGTTCCAGGACTTGAAACTCAAGCTGGCCCAGAGCCTGGCGGCGGGTGCGAGCTTTGGGCAATTTGCGATTCACGAAGACGATTCCGTCGCCGACTACAGCCTGAAAATCTTCGACACCACCTTGCACACCCTGATGGAAGTGCGAGAAAAGCTCGACCCGGTGGAGTTGCAGAAGGCCGTGACCGCAATGTCCCAGGCCCAGCGCGTCGAATTTTACGGCTTCGGTGCGTCGGGCGCCGTTGCTGCGGACGCCCAGCACAAATTCTTCCGCCTGCTGCTCACTGCAGCGGCTTACAGCGATCCGCACATGCAGGCGATGTCGGCGGTCACGCTGAAGCCGACGGATGTGGCGATCTGCATCTCCCAGTCCGGTCGCTCCAAAGACTTGCTGATCACCGCCAACCTGGTGCGTGAAAGCGGCGCGACGCTGATCACGCTGTGCCCAAGCCAGACGCCATTGGCAGAGCTGTCGACGGTCAACCTGGCGATCGACGTGCACGAAGACACCGAAATCTACACCCCGCTGACCTCGCGCATCGCCCACCTGGTGGTGATCGACGTGCTGGCGATGGGCGTGGCCATGGCGCGCGGCCCGAGCCTGGTCAACCACCTCAAGAGCGTGAAGCGCAGCTTGCGCAGCCTGCGTCTCTCGCCAAAATCGGTCAAAGCCCTCGACGACTGATTCAGGATCGCACCCGGTCCAAATGTGGGAGCTGGCTTGCCTGCGATAGCGTCATCTCGGTTTAACTGAAAAACCGCGGTGCCTGCATCGCAGGCACGCCAGCTCCCACAGGGAATCTCCTTCAATTTCGGAATATTCATCGTCCTGTAACCCCCACGCCGCCAAACCGTCATCCGCCGCGCCCATCCTGAACTCCCCGTACTCGCATTGGGAGACTCAACATGGCCCGGCAATACGAAGACAGCAGCACCGTCAAAACCCGTCGTCAGCAAGAAGACCAGCGCCGCATGGCGTTTCGTCGCGCAATCGAAGACCGTTGCGAAGAGCGCCAACTGCTCCAGAGCATCACGGACTACCCTGAACTTCACTGGCAGGCACCCGCGGCTGCCCAGCGAAACGCTCAGCCAACGCGCTGATCTGCACCCGCTCGCTGCGGATAAAGCCCAGGAACGCATGGGCCACCGGTGACAGGCGCTTGGCCTTGGCCTGCACCAGGCACCAACTGCGGTACAGCGGCAGTTCTTCCACCGGCAGCTCCTTGAGCCCGCCGGTGGCCAGTTCCAAGTTGATCGCGTGGCGCGTCAGCAGCGCCACGCCCAACCCCGCGCTCACGCATTCACGCTGCGCCTCGGCCGAGGCCACTTCCACCGTTTGGGTGAAATGCACGCGCTTTTCCTTGAAGTACTCCTCGCAGGCCAATCGCGTGCCGGAACCCGGCTCGCGCACCAGCAGCGTGTACGGTTCCAGGTCCTGCAGGCGCAGCGGGCCTTGAAGGCTCAAAGGGTGGTCGAGCGGCGCCACGGCGACAATCGGGTTGTTCAGAAACGGCAGAAATTCCAGGCCCATGTCCTGCGGCACCATGGACATGATCACCAGGTCATCACGGTTGTCTGAAAGCCTTCGAATCACTTGAGCGCGATTGACCACCGTCAGGTGCAACTGCACCTCGGGGTGCTGGCGCTTGAAGGCGGCAAACAGGTGCGGCACGAAGTATTTGGCACTGGATTCGATCGCCAGCTTCAGCTGGCCCTGCAGCGAGCCCTGCATGTCCGACAGCTGCATATCGAGGTTTTCCAGGCGCCCGAAAATATCCCGGCTGGCGCGTTGCAAGGCTTCGGCGGCCTCGGTCATGTAGAGCTTTTTGCCGACGTAATCGAACAGCGGCTGGCCGATCAGCTCTTCCAGCTGACGAATTTGTAGGCTTACGGCCGGTTGTGTGAGGGACATTTCCTCGGCGGCACGGCTGTAGGAGCGCAAATCACAGACTTCGTTGAAAATCTGCAACTGACGTAATGTCATACGCATCAATGACTTACGCATTATTTGAATCCTCTAGCCCCAGGCCGTTCGGCCAACTATAAGTGTTTACTTATACACAACCCAATAATTATTGATTTTTGTTAATCCTCCGTTGCGCCTAGTGTGTGTCTCGCGACTGTCATGAAACATTTGGTCACGCGCCGACCCGCACTCATCGGGTTGAAGACGCAGCAATCGGCTCAAGGGAATTTCCAAGTGATAAAAAAGATCCTGATCGCCAACCGTGGTGAGATTGCCGTACGAATCGTGCGTGCCTGCGCCGAGATGGGCATTCGCTCGGTCGCGGTGTACTCGGACGCCGACCGCCATGCGTTGCACGTCAAACGTGCCGACGAAGCCCACAGCATTGGTGCCGAGCCTCTGGCCGGCTACCTGAACCCGCGCAAGCTGGTGAACCTGGCCGTGGAAACCGGCTGTGATGCGCTGCACCCCGGCTACGGTTTCCTGTCGGAAAACGCCGAACTGGCAGACATCTGCGCCGAACGCGGGATCAAATTCATCGGCCCGTCGGCCGAAGTGATTCGCCGCATGGGCGACAAGACCGAAGCGCGCCGCAGCATGATCAAGGCCGGCGTACCGGTGACGCCCGGCACCGAAGGCAACGTTGCCGACATCGCCGAAGCCCTCACCGAAGGTGACCGCATTGGTTACCCGGTGATGCTCAAGGCCACCTCCGGTGGCGGCGGGCGTGGTATCCGTCGCTGCAACAGCCGCGAAGAACTCGAACAAGCCTTCCCTCGCGTAATTTCCGAAGCCACCAAGGCCTTCGGTTCGGCGGAAGTGTTCCTGGAAAAATGCATCGTCAATCCCAAGCACATCGAAGCGCAGATCCTCGGTGACAGCTTTGGCAACGTGGTGCATCTGTTCGAGCGTGATTGCTCGATCCAGCGCCGCAACCAGAAGCTCATCGAAATCGCTCCAAGCCCGCAGCTGACCCCGGAACAGCGCGCCTACATCGGCGACCTGTCAGTGCGTGCCGCCAAGGCCGTGGGTTACGAGAACGCCGGCACCGTGGAGTTCCTGCTCGCCGAGGGCGAGGTGTACTTCATGGAGATGAACACCCGCGTGCAGGTGGAACACACCATCACCGAGGAAATCACCGGCATCGACATCGTGCGTGAGCAGATCCGCATCGCCTCGGGCCTGCCGCTGTCGGTAAAACAGGAAGACATCCAGCACCGGGGTTTCGCGTTGCAGTTCCGCATCAACGCCGAAGACCCGAAAAACAACTTCCTGCCCAGCTTCGGCAAGATCACCCGTTACTACGCGCCCGGCGGTCCCGGTGTGCGTACCGACACGGCGATCTACACCGGCTACACCATCCCGCCGTTCTACGACTCCATGTGCCTGAAGCTGGTGGTGTGGGCGTTGACCTGGGAAGAAGCCATGGACCGCGGCCTGCGCGCCCTGGACGACATGCGCCTGCAAGGCGTGAAGACCACCGCCGCTTATTACCAGGAAATCCTGCGCAACCCGGAATTCCGCAGCGGGCAGTTCAACACCAGTTTCGTGGAAAGCCACCCTGAGCTGACCAACTACTCGATCAAGCGCAAACCCGAAGAGCTGGCCCTGGCCATCGCCGCCGCCATCGCCGCCCACGCAGGCCTGTGAGGAATATTCCAATGACTAAAAAGATCTTCGTAACCGACACTATCCTGCGCGACGCCCACCAGTCGTTGCTGGCGACCCGCATGCGCACCGACGACATGCTGCCGATCTGCGACAAGCTCGACAAAGTCGGCTACTGGTCGCTGGAAGTCTGGGGCGGCGCGACCTTCGACGCCTGCGTACGTTTCCTCAAAGAAGACCCATGGGAGCGCCTGCGCAAACTGCGCGCCGCATTGCCCAACACCCGCCTGCAAATGCTGTTGCGCGGCCAGAACCTGCTGGGCTACCGCCACTACAGCGACGACGTGGTCAAAGCCTTCGTCGCCAAGGCGGCCGTGAATGGCATCGACGTGTTCCGCATCTTCGACGCCATGAACGACGTGCGTAACCTGCGCGTGGCCATCGAAGCGGTGAAAGCCGCCGGCAAGCATGCCCAAGGCACCATCGCCTACACCACCAGCCCGGTGCACACCATCGACGCGTTTGTGGCCCAGGCCAAGCAAATGGAAGCCATGGGCTGCGACTCGGTCGCCATCAAAGACATGGCCGGCCTGCTGACGCCGTACGCCACGGGCGAGTTGGTCAAGGCGCTCAAAGCCGAGCAGAGCCTGCCGATCTTTATCCACTCTCACGACACGGCGGGTTTGGCCGCGATGTGCCAACTCAAGGCCATCGAAAACGGTGCCGACCACATCGACACCGCCATCTCCAGCTTCGCCTGGGGCACCAGCCACCCAGGTACCGAGTCGATGGTTGCCGCCCTCAAAGGCAGCGAATTCGACACCGGCCTCGACCTGGAGCTGCTGCAGGAAATCGGTCTGTATTTCTACGCCGTGCGTAAGAAATACCACCAGTTCGAAAGCGAATTCACGGCGGTCGACACCCGCGTGCAAGTCAACCAGGTGCCGGGCGGGATGATTTCCAACCTGGCCAACCAGTTGAAAGAGCAGGGCGCGCTCAACCGCATGAGCGAAGTGCTGGCCGAAATCCCGCGTGTGCGTGAAGACCTCGGTTTCCCGCCGCTGGTTACCCCGACCTCGCAGATCGTTGGCACCCAGGCGTTCTTCAACGTGCTGGCCGGCGAGCGCTATAAAACCATCACCAATGAAGTGAAGCTCTACCTGCAAGGCGGCTACGGCAAAGCGCCGGGCACGGTGAATGAAAAACTGCGCCGCCAGGCCATCGGCAGCGAAGAGGTGATCGACCACCGCCCGGCTGACCTGCTCAAACCGGAAATGACCAAGCTGCGCGGCGAAATCGGCACGTTGGCCAAGTCCGAAGAAGACGTGCTGACCTATGCGATGTTCCCGGACATCGGGCGCAAGTTCCTTGAGGAGCGTGACGCCGGCACCTTGAGCCCGGAAGTGCTGTTGCCGATTCCTGAGGCCGGCGGCGTAGCGCGCGCCGGTGGCGAAGGCGTGCCGACCGAGTTCGTGATCGACGTGCACGGTGAAAGCTACCGCGTGGATATCACCGGGGTTGGCGTCAAGGCCGAAGGCAAGCGCCACTTCTACCTGTCCATCGACGGCATGCCCGAAGAAGTGGTGTTCGAACCGCTCAACGAGTTCGTCAGCAGCGGCGGCAGCAAGCGCAAGCACGCGACCGAGCCGGGCCATGTCAGCACGGCAATGCCGGGCAATATCGTCGACGTGCTGGTCAAGGAAGGCGACGTGGTCAAGGCCGGCCAAGCCGTACTGATTACCGAAGCCATGAAGATGGAAACCGAAGTGCAGGCCGCGATTGCCGGCAAAGTTTGCGCCGTTCATGTGGCCAAGGGCGACCGGGTCAACCCTGGCGAAATCCTGATTGAAATCGAAGGCTGAATAACAGCCTTCAAGACGACCGCTTAATCCTCGGGGGGGCAGGTGCCCCCCTTTTTTTTCGCCTGAAATAAAGCGTGGGTCAAAAGCCCATGGCCCATTGGCCCATCAACCCCTGATTGCGGCTATTGCTGCCAACGTCAGCGGTGTAGGTCAGGCCCAACGTGTGTTGGGCCGACAGTGCAAGGTCGAGACCGGCGCGCAGGCCCAGGCTGTTGCGATCCAGGGCGGTGCCTTTGAGGGTGAAGCCGCTGTCGAAATCATCGCGTTTATCCCATGCCGAAGATTGGCGAACCGTGCTGCTGACGTCGCCATAGAGGTGCTGCCAGCGTGTACTCAAGTGGGGCGTGAGGCTCATCTGATTGCCCAGGGCATACAGGCTCGACAGGCGCAGGCCGAAGGTGCTGCCCAGGTTCTGTTGGGTTTGTTCGCCGACGTTCAGGGCTGTCACGCCACCTTTTTCCGTGAAGCTGTCGCGGTGATAGCGCTGCCAACCGAGACCGGCAAAGGGTTCGATGCTGATTGCGGCACCGCCCAGCTGATAACCCAACTCGACGAATGCGTTCTGGCTCTGAGCGCTGTACTTGCCCTTGAGTTGGTTGCGCAAGTTGAGGAAATCGACGTCGACGCTGCGTTTATTTCGCCCGTCGTGGTGGCTGTAAATCGCCCCCAGGCGCAGTGCCAGCGGGCCGTCCTGGCGCAGGGCATAGGCGCCCAGGTGCCAGCTTTCCAGTTCGGCCTTGAAACGTTTGGCGTTCAGGTTGCTGCCTGACTTGGCACCCATTACGCCGACGCGCCAGGCGGGGTTCACCGACCAGTCGGCGCCGACCATCAGGCCTTGTGTGCGCTGTTGTAAACCGGCGCTGCCGCGCTGGTCGTCGAGCTTGCCGCTGTTGCCCAGGCCGTTGAGCCACACCCGAGCGCCTTCGCGTGTCTGGCCGCTCAGCTCGCGGATCGCCGACAGCAGGTTGGCGTTCAGCTGTTTCAGGCTGTCTTGGGTGGCGGTGCCCAGGTTGGCATGCTGGCTGCCCGCCAATTGCTCAAGCACCGCGCCGACGTTGCCTGGCGCCAGGCTGCCCAGGTAACTGCCCAGGTGCTCAAGTGCATCCTGTTCCCGCTTGCCCAGCGCGCCAGACTCCAACAGTTGATCAATGGCGTAATCGAGCATGATCGCCGCCTGTTTACCGTTATGGGTGGTGGCATGCTCGACGAAGTAGAACTCATCGCCAGGCGCGGGATGCGCGCGGTCGTGCACGGCGGGCAGGTCGCCCAGAGGGATCTCGTTAAGCCAGTCGCTGTCGTGCTCCAGATTCCTCTGCGCCTGTGCAAACGGAGCAGCAGTGACCACCAGCATGAGGGTAAGGGCTATAGCGAACTGTTTTTGTGCAAGTGACATGTAAATCCAGCCTCATGGAATAAGAGGCCGGGAATTTAGCGAGATGACGGGGCGATAACTGTCAGGCTACCGACCCCTGATTCGCGGGAGTTGTCTTTAGTGCTGAGCGATTAAAAACTCATCTGCCATTGGCCGACCAACGCGTGATTGCGGCTGTTGCTGCCCATCTCGCCGGTGTAGCCCAGGCCCAGGCTGTGGCGCGCCGACAAGCCGACGTCCAGCCCGGCTTCGAGTAGCAGGCTGTTGCGGTCCAGGGCGCTGCCTTGGACATTGAACGCCGTGCCGCCGGCCAGGAAAGCCTGACGCGTGCTGCTGTCGACATCGCCGTAGGTGTGCTTCCAGCCGGCGCTGACACGGGGCGTGAGGCTGATGCCGTTGTCCAGTTGGCTCAGGTGCGCCAGGCGCAAACCGAATGTGCTGCTGAAATTGTCCTGGGTCTGACCATCGACATGCAGTGCGGCGGCGCCGCCTTTTTCGTTGTAGCTGTCACGCTGGTAGCGCTGGTAGCCGACGTTGGCGAATGGCTCGGCACTCAGGTGGCCGCTGCCCATGGCGTAACCGAGTTCGGCAAAGGCCTGCTGGCTGTTGGCGTCATAGTCGCCTTTGGGGCGGTCGTTGAAACCGTTGAAGGCCACCGTGCGTTTGCTGTCGCCCTGGTGCCCGCTGTAAGCCGCGCCCAGGCGCAAGGCCAGAGGCCCACTCTGGCGCATGGCGTAGACGCCCGCGTGCCAGCTGTCGACGCTGCCGTCCACGCCGGTGGTGTCCAGGTCGGTCTTCGAATAACCGCCCAGCAAACCCACGCGCCAGTCGCTGTCGAGGGCCCAATCGGCCCCCAGCACCGTGCCTTTGGTGCGTTGGGTCAGGCCGTTGCTGCCGTGCTCGCCGTCGAGCTTGCCGTAGCTGCCGATGCCCTGCAGCCACAGGCGACCGCGCGCGTTCGGGTCATTGAGGTTGCGCGCCTCGCTGGGTACGCCGCTGGCGGCGAGCACTGGGGTGTCGCGCTGATCAAGCCCGACCATCAAGCCTGCGCCGCCGCCCAATTGATGCATCGCCGCAAGCATGCTGTTGCCTACTTGGGCGCTGGCGCCGAGGGTGGCGCCCGTGAGGTTGGCAGTGCTGCTGCCGGCCAATTGCTCGATGGCTGCACCTGCCGTGGCGGTGGTGGTGGAGAGCAAGGCGTTATACAGCGGATTGTGGGTGCCCAGGCCTGCCAGGCTGTTGGCCGCGCTGGCGCCGTTGCCGGTACTGGCGAACTGATTGAAGGCAATGTCGTTACGGGTGTACGTCAGGCCGACTTGAGTCGGGCTGTAATCCAGGCTCGGCGTGAGGAATGCATAGTCGCTGGTGACGGTACCGAATTGACCCGTGATGCTGCCGGCTTGCAGCACCGTGTAATGGCTCTGCCATGGATACGTGCCGCTGGCAGGGTTGATTACCAGCGCCGCGCCATTGAGGTTGGCCGTGCCGCCGACCTTGAGCGGCGCGCTGCTGCCATCGGCATTCACGCCATAGGCCAGGGTCGCACCACTGCCCATGGTCAAGTCGCGGGCGATGGTGGCGGTGCCCAGCGCCGTACTGGTTTGCAGCGTGCCGTTGACCACCAGGCTGCCCACCGAGCCACCCCCGGCGTAAATACCGCCGGCATCGACTGTCACGTTACCGGCAATGCCACCCTGGTTGATCAGTTTGGCACCGCTGTAAATCTCGCCCCCTTCGCTGAAATCGCCGCTGCCGGTGAGGGTCCAGGTGCCTTGTTTCACGGCCAGCCATTCGACGTTGCGGCTGTCACCGAAACTGCCGCCTGCAGCGTCATCCAGGCTCAGTCGGTCGTAGCCGGCGCCGCCATCCACCAGGCCGACAAAGCGGCTGCCATTGAGCAACACCAGCGTGTCATCGCCGCCGCCCAGATCCAGAGCCACGCCATTGCTGCCGCTGATGGTGCCGCCGTTGATCACGGTGTCGGCAAAGTTGCCGACAAACTTCACGCCAAAGCCATTCAGACCCTCAATGACGCCGTGGTTTTCCAGGGTGGTCGCGGCAACGCCCGGGCCGTCGCTACCGTCGTCCACCAGGATCGCGTTGTTGGCGCCGCTGACCCGCGCACCCTTGGCGTTGTACACATAGCCGCCGCCCAGGGCGATGCCTTCGCTGCCGTTGGCAAAACCATTTTTGTCGACACCGCCGGCACCGATGCCCTGGATGATGCCGTAGTTTTCGATATGCGCGATTTTGTCGATGTCCACGCCATCGCCGTCGCCATCCGGCTGCAACCCGGAGAACGCGCCGGTGATGGTGCCGTGGTTGATCACCGTGCCGTCGCCGTCGGAGCCAAAGCCCGAGCCGTTGCGGCCAATCACCGTGCCGTAGTTGGTCAGCGACGCACCCAGGTCGGTGGTGATGCCATGGCGACCGCCGGAAATCAGGCCGTAGTTGGTCACCGTCACACCGGTGGCGGAGTCGATATCGACGCCGTCGAATTTGTCATCGCGCGAGAACGTGTCGCCGGTCGAGATCTCGCCATAGTTGGTAATGTTCGCGTTGGCGCCGGTCTTCATGCCGTCACTGGCATCGCCACGAATCAACCCACCGGCGCGGTTGATGATCGTGGTCGTCACGTTGGCGCTGCGGATCGCATCCAGGTCCAGCCCTTGACCGGTGGCCGAGCGAATGGTGCCGCTGTTGTCGATCAACAAACTGCCGCTGGCGAAGTTGCTGTTGATGCGCAGCGCGTCATTGGCGCCCTGGATCACACCGCCCGCGAGGTTGTAGACGCTGTAGTTGCGCGCCCCGGTGAGCGTGCCCGAACTGTCGATAGCGCGCCCGCCGCTGGAGACCAACTTGCCCGCGTTGGTGATCACCACGCCCGCACCGCTGGTGCCGTCCTTGAGCGTGACGGCCACGCCGGAGGTGGTAAGGCTGCCCGCCGCCGTGGTGGTCAACGAATCACTGCCGGTCAGGGTTTGCCCCGTGGTGGTGGGCGTGTCGATCTGCACGGTTTTGGTCGGCGCAGGCGCCGCTTCAGCAAGGCCGCTGGCCAATAACGTGATGGCGAGTGCGAGGCGGTGGGGCGACGGGGGCATGGCGGACGACCTTGTTATGGAAACGAGTCGACCTGTATAGCGAAGGGTGGTTGCAGGAATGTGTCGGGGAGATGACAGCGGCGGGCCCGCTGCAGATCAACTGTGGGAGCGAGCAAGCTCGCTCCCACAGTGGTTTTGTGTTGTGGCTGAGAATCAGGCCCGGCACTCGGCCAGTGTTTTCAGTTGGCCAGAACCATGCTGGTTCGCCTCGGACAGCCACGCTTCAAACCCCGCTCCAAGGGTTGGCCATTCCGAATCCAGGATCGAATACCACGCCGTATCGCGGTTCTGTCCCTTGACCACCATGTGCTGGCGGAACACGCCTTCAAAGCTGAAGCCCAAGCGCTGCGCCGCGTATTTGGAACGGGCATTGGCGTTGTTGCACTTCCATTCCAGGCGACGGTAGCCCTGCTCGAAAGCGTGTTTGGCCAGCAGGTACACCGCCTCGGTGCTTTTGGGCGAGCGTTGCATCGACGCGCCGAAGGTCACGTGGCCGATTTCGATGCGGCCCTGGGCCGGGACGATGGACATCAGGCTGAGGATGCCTTGCACCTCGCCGCTCTGGCGGTCGATCACGCTGAAGAAATACGGGTCGCTGTGCTGGGCATGGTTGGTGAGCCAGGCATCAAACGCGGCGCGCTCGGGGAAGGGGCCGTAAGGCAAGTAGTCCCAGAGCTTCGGATCGGCGCCCGGGCCTTCAAGGGCCCGGAACAGGCCATCGCCATGGCGCGCGGGGTCGAGTTTTTCCAGGCGGATGAAACGCCCTTCGAGCACTTGAACGGTGGGCGCGGGAACGCCTTTCCAGTCGGCGGGTGAGATAGGCATGCGGGGCTCCTTAAAGACCTTTGCGAAATTGGATAAAGCCAGGACGTTCGGCAATGCGTTCGTAGAGTTGAATCGCGGTGGCGTTGGTCTCGTGGGTCAACCAGTGGACCTTGCAGCAACCGTCAGCCTTGGCGGTGGCGTAGACAAACTCGATCAGCTTGCGACCCACGCCGCTGCCGCGTTGGGCCGGCTCCACCAGCAGGTCCTGCAGGTAGCAGGAGTTTTCGATGTTCCAGTTGGAGCGGTGGTAGATGAAGTTGACCATGCCCACCGCCTTGCCGTCCTGCCAGGCCAGGGCGGAATGGGTCGGCTCACTGGCATCGATCAGGCGCTGCCAGGTGCTTTGGCTGACGGCGTCGGGCAATTGGGTTTCGTAGAACCTCAAGTACGCCTGCCACAGTGGCAGCCAGGCGGCATGGTCGGCTGCGGTGACGGGGCGGATATCGATCTGGCTCATTCTGTGCCTCCTTGAGGGATAAAGCGCGCGAGCGTCTGATCGCGCACGTCAATGCTGGCGGCCAAGCCCTCGCGTACGCCGTTGATATCGGCCTGGCTGCGGTTCTGGCTGAGTTTGCGTTTGCCGATCAGGCGCTCGATGGGCAGGGCGAAGCCGACGATGGCCTTGAGCATGCCGTCAATGTAGTCGGCGGGGGCATCGCTGACGCTCCAGGGCTGGGCGCGGTTGCCTTCGTGGCGGTCGGTCAGCGCCGTGACCACCGCCAGCAAGCGCTCGGCATCGGCAAATACCTCGGCCTTGCCGTACGCATGCACGGCGATGTAATTCCAGGTGGGCACCACTTTGCCGTGCTCGGCCTTGGCCGGGTAAAACGCCGGGCTGATGTAGGCGTCGGCGCCGGCAAAGATCACCAGGGCTTCGCTGCCATTTTGCAGGTCGCGCCATTGGGGGTTGGCCTTGGCCATGTGCCCGTAAAGCGTACCGTTCGGGCCTTGATCGGGGTTGAGCAGCAGCGGCAGGTGACTGGCTTGCAGGCCCTGCTCGCCAAAAGTCACCAACTGCGCCAGGCGAGTGTGCTGGATCAGTTGCTGCAGTTCGGGCAAATCGTCGAGGGCAAAGGCGCGGGGTGTGTACATGGAAATAATCCTTGGCGAATGCCTGCATCCTAGGCAGGCTATTGGTCTGTTGTAAGAGCCAACTGGCGCCAATTTCATAGGTCCAATATGTCGTGCATCACGCCGCCGCTGTCATTCAACCCCGCTGGGATTGAGCTGGATCGCCGCCTGGGTTTAACGCGCCAGCTGTATGACGCCCTGCGCCAGCGCGTGTTGGACGGGCGGCTGGTCAGCGGCACGCGGTTGCCCGCCACCCGTGACCTGGCGGCGGCGTTGTCGATTTCTCGCAACAGTGTGGTACGTGCCTATGACCAGCTGTATGCAGAGGGATTTATCGAGAGCCGCGTTGGCGACGGCACCTACGTTGCCCAGTTGCCCACGCCGAAAAAACTATCCACAAAAGTATCCACAGGGTTTTCAACAGGCTTATCCCCAGCCTTATCCACAAAATGCCCGGATTTGCCGGAAGATCTGGACCATGAAGTTATCCACAGCACGAGCCTGGCGCGGGTAAAAACCAACCATCTGTCCCAGCCTCCGTCGGGGCCGCCACGGGCATTTCGCGTGGGTGTGCCTGCCTTTGATCTGTTTCCGTTTGAGGTCTGGGCCAAGCTGAATGGGGCTTTTTGGCGCAAACCGGACCTTGAGCAGCTGTGCTACGGCGACCCGGCGGGTGACGCGCGCCTGCGCGGTCTGATTGCCGCTTATTTGCGCAGCTCCAGGGGCATGCAATGTGCGGCTGAGCAAATTGTGATCACCTGCGGCGCGCAACAGGCAATCAGCCTTTGTGCACAGTTGCTGGTAGAGCCGGGCGATGGCGTGGCGGTAGAAAATCCGGGCTACCGCGCCGCCGGTCACGCGTTTGCCCTGGCCGGTGGGCGCCTGCACGGCGTACCCGTGGACGGCGAGGGCATTGACTGCCAAGTGCTCAATACCCTGAGCGATTGTCGCGTGGCGTATGTCACCCCCTCCCACCAGTACCCGTTGGGCGTGGTCATGAGCCTGGCCCGCCGCCTTGAACTGCTGGCCTGGGCCGAGCGCACGGGCGGTTGGATCATTGAGGATGACTACGACGGCGAGTACCGTTACAGCGGCGCACCTTTGTCGCCCTTGGCCGCGCTGGATCGCAAGGGGCGGGTGCTGTACGTGGGCACATTCGGCAAAGTGGCGTTTCCCGCGTTGCGTCTGGGTTACCTGGTGTTGCCGCCGGCCCTGGTGGATGCGTTTGCGCGGCGCCGTGCGGTCGACATGCGCCACTCGGAGGTCAGTACCCAGGCGGTGATGGCGGAGTTCATGGCGGCGGGGCACTTTCAGCGGCATATCCGGCGTATGCGACGCGCTGCGCTGAGCCGGCGTGACGCGCTGTTGAGCGGCTGGCCCGATGAGCTGCCGGGCGTGAGCAGCCTGCCCACTGTCGCGGCAGGCTTGCACCTCACGGTGCGAGTGGACAGCCTCGCCCGCGAACAGCAATTGGTAGCGCAGGCCCACGCCGTGGGGGTCGAGGTCAATGGCTTGAGCGCCTATTGGCTGCCGGACTCCAGCACACCTCCCGACCAGCGCGCCGGGCTGGTCTTGGGGTTTGCCGCCGTGCCGCCGGCGAGCATCGCGCAGGCGCTTGGACGGTTGTACCGCGCCTGGGGTTGTCAGCCACCACCTTCAGCGCCGGGGCACCGGCAAGGCGGCAGTCTTGAAGAACAGTGATCGCGCCAGCAACGGCCCGATCTCACTGCGGTACACCGCGATATTGTCGCGGTCATCGGCCTTGGCCGGCGCTTCATACTTGCCGCCCAGACGCCGCTGCGATTGGGTCTTGAGGTGCGCGGCGGTGTAGGCCTCCTCGGGACTGACCAGGTCCTTGTAGTGAAAGTGGGCGTACCACAGCGCATTCGAGTGTTTGGCGTCGAGGATTTCGTACTCTTTCAAATAGCCCTTGTGGCGGCCGGAAAGCTTGCTGCGTGGGCCTGGCAGCGGTTTGATGATGATCTCGTTTTCACGGTACAGCAGTTCGACATGCGCGGCCGTCGGTGGGCGCTGCTTGAGCATGTCGAGCCGGGTGCGCAGGCCCTCGGCGTAGAGGCGTTTGATCGCGGCATCGAGGCTGCGGTTGATCAAGGCGGCCGACGGTGAGCCGCTTTCGGTCATATTGCTGACGGTCAATGCCTCCTCAATGTCCGCGCCAGCCTGGGCCAACTGCGCGGCGCGGCGGTGGAAACGCTCTTCAATCTCCACGGGCAGGCGTCTTGCCTCGCCGGCCAGGCGCTGGGTGCGCGTGATGAACTGTTCGACGTCGTCGAGCAGCACCTGAGCACTGGCGATACCGGCGGCCACGCTTCGCGACTGCGCCCGCGCAGTGGGCCGCGCGCCCGTACGCTCACGCTCAACCCATACCCCGTCCTTTTTATGAAACAGGGCAATCACCTTGCCGGTCAGTGCTTGCTTGACCTCCACCAATGGGGTCGGTTCTCCCCGTTGTGGCGGGCGTTCTTCGCCGACCACGATGCCCTGGAAGCGGGTCTTGATCACCTTTTTCTGCGGTCTGGGCACAGGCGTCGAGGGACCGGCAATCGCCGACTCCAAGGCCTTGCGCTCGCGCAGCAGCGTGGTCATTTGCTTGACCGCCCGTTGGGCGAACTCTTCGGTGAGCTGCTGCAAGGTCTCCAGGGCCGGGCGATGCACGTCCAGTGGAAAATCGGCCGGCAAATCGGCCAGGCTTTGATCCAGGCCAGTGAACTGGTCTACCAGGCTGTCGAGGACCTCGATCTGTTCATCCAGCGTGGCCAGATTGTCTGGCTGCAAGGCTTCGCACAGGCTCTGTACCGCCAGTTCCGCCCGGTCGACCATCTGGGCGATCACCGAACGGGCAGTGTCTTTGCTGGCCGAGGCGGCTTCATTCACGCAGAGGAAGCGTGACAGGGTGATCCGGAACGCCTTGAGGTCATCCAGCGTTATCTTGGGCAGCACCTGTTCGTGGCGCAGCACCAGTTCCACGCCTTTGACCCCCAGGGCGCGGGCCTCCTTGAACCGTGATTGCAGGTAACTGATGCGCTCGACCATGGCCTGGGTCGACGCGTCGACGGCACGGCAGTCTTCCAGGGCCATCGGGGTGTCTGGCAAGTCCTCGTTGTCCAGGTATTCAGACACGGTGTGCAGCCCGTCTCGAAAGCGGATCATCTGTTCGGCGGTGGCACTTCGCGCCAGGATCATCTGGTCATGCAGGTAGCCCAGCATGGCTTCCTGATACGTCGGCACGGTATCGAGAATGTTCAGCGATTTGAGCTGGGCAATCGGTACGTCCAATTCTTCAAGGCGCCTGCTGACGTGCGTCAGGTAGGTGGTGCGGGCCTCTGCGCGATCGGCCGGTGGCGCGTGATCGATGGCCTGCTGCAAACCCATCATGTCCTGGCGCCGTTGTTCGACCTGTGTGTCGAAGGCTGCCAGTTGCTCACGCAGTTCGCGGATTTTCGGCGGCCTCAGGCGCTGGCCTTTCTGTCGCCGGCTGCGCATTCCGCCGCCGCGCAGGCGCAACCGGGTGTCGACAAACCATTGGCCGAGACGGTTGCCAATCAAGGCCGGGCCTTCGCGTTTCGGGTCCTTGGGGTCGATGATCAGCACGGTGTCGTTTTCATCGAGCGTCACTTCGAACCAGCGCTGCGCCACCGGGACGTACCACGCCTGGCCCTTGGGGTAGAGGTGCAGATGAGGGCCGGGCTGGGTGATTATGTCGCCCAGCCCTGCAGGTTTGGCCAGGCTGAAACTGTCCAGTGTCGCGTCCAGGCTGTTGCGGTTACGCGTGAGGGCGCCGCGGGTGTGGAGGTTGATGTCATGGTCAGTCGGCAGGTGCGCGGTGTCGAGCGTGGGGTGCTGGATGATCGACGGTTTGGCCGGTAACGACGCTGCCGGCGGCGGGCGTTTTTCAGGCGCACGCACCGGCGCGCGCTGCAGGCTGATGTGCAGCGCCAGGGCCATGCCCAGGGTCAGAAAAAAGTCCACGGCAGCACTCACGCCCGCCGTTTGATCGCCGCTTTCTCGGGCCTCGATAACCTGCTGCAGGTCATCCATGAGTTGCCAGATCCAGGCTGCGGCGCCCGCTGTGCGGCCCATGAACGGCAGCGCCGCATTCAGAACAATCCAGCCTGCATGCTTGAAGCTTTCCCAGCGAGCCTCGGCATTGGACACCGATTGACGGTCGGCCAGTGTCACCAGGGCGCGGGCGTTGGCGTTGTACAGCACCGCGAGGCAGTCCGCGCCCAGCGCCTGGGTGCCGAACTCAATCGGGCCGCTCATCACCATCGAACTCATCGGCTCGCTGAGCAGCGTCGGCAGGACCCAGGGTGAAAGCACGCTGCCGGGGAAGACAAACTGGGCGTAATCCTGGCGCACAGCGTCGGGCAACCAGGCCAGTACCGACTGGCGTAACGGCGTGTCCTGCTTGATGGCGTAAAGCAGGTTGGCCTGTGAGGGAAACTGCACCAAGGGTTCGTTGGACAATGGTCGATACAACAGGCAAGGGCCACTCGCAGGGTCCTGTGGCCCAATGAGAAACATGTTATCGACGCTGTCGGTGGCGCCGCTCACGCGCCACCGGGGGCGCAGTGTCAGCGGCCGGATTACCACGGTGACGCCATCCACTCGGCGGTGTTGCGCGCTGCTGGCCATGACCGCGTGCACGTAGCGATAACCCTGTTCGTCAACGTCGAACAGACCTCGAATCTTGTACTGCAGCGCCAGCAAGGGCAGTTGCAGGCTCAGTTGTCCGGCGTACAACTGTTGGCGCCGCAAGGCTTGCTCGGGATTGGCCAGCAGCAGTGTGTTGACCCGCTCGGGGTAGTGCTTGCCGATGTCTGCCTGGGTGACCAGTTGCTCCAGGTAGTCTGCGGTCATCCACGCGGGTGTCGGGCTGCCGTCCTGGTAACTCACAGTCTTGTTGCCCAGCGGCAGCGCGACGAGGTTTTGCAAGGCCAGCTCGACCAGGCTCAAGGTCAGGGTTTGCGTCTGGCCAGGCAGCGCGACGGTCCCCCACACGACTTGGCTGGTGATCGTTATTGTCACGCGGTCCAGATCCAGTGATGAGGCCTGCGGATGGTCCTTGATGAGCGCCGTGCGCAAGGCCGTACGGGTGAAGTCGGTGAGGGTTGGCAGTTCGTCCATGAAGGTCTTGCCGTTGCTTTGAAGGCTCAGCGCGGCCAGGTCCATCATGTAGCGCCCGTAGGCCGACTGATCGGTTTCCGAGGCCTGCAGCAGCCAGGCCGGCAATGCCCGTCGCGTGGTGCCAATACGCGACTGATCGAGAAGCGCCAGCTCGGCCCCTTGCATGCCGATAGCGCGGGCGGGCAACAGCGATTTGGGGGCCGCATCGGCCAGGTCGAGATCGCCCATGGCTTCGATTTGCAAGCCGATCAGGCTGCAGGCCTGGTGTTCGAAAAAGTTGCCGTCCGGTTCCAGCAAGCGCCAGTTCAGGGTTTTGCCGGGCAGGTCGGCGATATAGGGCAGCAGTGCCTGGCCGAAGGCCTCCAGGCTGGCAAATTTTGCATAGCCGGTATCGATCGAGTAGCTGAGGATGATGGTCTGTTCACCGTGATGCGCGATCAGCACGGCCATGGCCGTAACGCTGATGTGCTGGGCGCCGCTGGCGTCCTGCGCATCGATGTCCACCAGGTAGGCGCGTGTCGCGTACGGGTCGTGGGGCTGGCGCTTGACGAACTCGGGACAGTGGAACACCGCCCGCGCCACGGCGCAGTCGTCGGCGTTCCAGCCATGAACCTCCTGCACGTTCCACACATCGCGCAGCGACTGGGCAAATAGCTGCCAGCGTGGGCCGGTGGTGCCTGCGCTCTGGTTCCAGAAATCTATCTGTTGCTCCTGGAAGGCCACGAACAGCAGCGGCGCCAGCTCATTGATCAGTCGGCCTATCGCGTCGATCCTGACGGGCAGGTGCACGTCAGGGCCATTGCCTGAGGGGTACGCCAAGTAGTGTTCGCGATCAAGGTAAGTCACGGGCATGCGGGAGATTGCACTGCGTGTCAGGGCGCCGGTGAGGGTGTCCGTTGCAGGCTTGGCGGGGATGATGTCGCCGCCCAGTTCAAGCCATTGCGGGGCGTTGACGATGGCCAGGTCCGGGTTGATATCGAGCTCCGGATACAGCTCGCGCAGCGCCGCACGCAAGGTGGTGCAAGCCACTTCACGCAGGGACGGGCCGGTGGCCAGCTGCGCTAGTAATCCGCTGTTTTCGGTTGGAACGAGGTCTTTCATGGGCACTCCTTGGCCTTGAGAAATACGCGAGGTCGCCCGTGGGCCTCAGCGCGCAGACCCTGGCTGTAGCGGTTCCTGGCTGATCTTGCGGCGACAATCGCGCTCACGTTAGGCGCGATGAGGAGGGGGCGGGCATTACTTAGTTAGCGGCGGCGGTGAGTGTGCGTTGCCTGTGGCCGACGGGCCCAGCGACCAGGGAGGTTGCAGCGCTGCTCGGGTGGCAGGTTCTTTTGTGAGCCGCTGGGTGGCGGACAGTCAGTCTCAGGGTCACTGACTGTCCGTTGGCGGTGGGGTGTCAGGTGCCCGACTTGATTTTGGTCCAGGCCCGCGTGCGAGCGCGCTCGGCATCGCGCCCCAGTGGTTTCAAGGTGTAGAGCGTGGCCATGGCCGCCTCGGTCGGGTACAGGTTGGGGTTGTTGCGAATCGACGCATCCACCTGCTCGGTCGCGTCTTTGTTGGGGTTGGGGTAGCCGACAAAATCGCTGATCGGCGCGATCACCTGCGGTTGCAGCAGGTAGTTGATAAAGGTGTAGGCGTCCTGCGGGTTCTTGGCGCCTTTGGGGATGGCGAGCATGTCGAACCAGATCGGCGCACCTTCCTTGGGCAGGCGCATGTCCACGGTCACGCCGTTCTTCGCCTCTTTGGCGCGGTTGGCGGCCTGGGAGAAGCTGCCGGAATAGCCGACGGCCACACAGATGTCACCGTTGGCGATATCGGCCATGTATTTGGAGGAGTGAAAGTACGTGATGTAGGGGCGGATTTTCATCAGCAGCGCTTCGGCTTTTTCATAGTCCTTGGGGTTGCTGCTGTTGGGGTCAAGGCCCAGGTGTTGCAGGGCCAGCGGCAGAATCTCCGAAGGCGAGTCCAGCAGCGCGACGCCGCACTGCTTGAGCTTGCTGATGTTTTCTTCCTTGAAGATCAGGTCCCAGCTGTCCACCGGTGCGTTGTCGCCCAGCGCGGCCTTGACCTTGGCCGGGTTGAAGCCGATGAGGATGGTGCCGTACATATAGGGCACGGCGAATTTATTGCCCGGGTCGTTGGCTTCGATGAGCTTCATCAGCTTGGGATCGAGGTGGTTCCAGTTCGGCAGCTGGCTGCGGTCCAGCGGCTGGAACACGCCGGCTTCGATCTGTTTGGCCAGGAATACGTTGGACGGCACCACCACGTCATAGCCGGAGTTGCCGGTCAGCAGCTTGGCTTCCAGCGCCTCGTTGGTGTCGAAAATGTCGTACACCAGCTTGATGTCGGAGTGCTGTGCCTTGAAGTCATCCAGCGCTTTGGGCGTGATGTAGTCGAACCAGTTGTAGACCCGCAGGGTTTTCTCTTCGGCATGCGCCGCGCCACTGATAACGGCGGCGCAGAGCACGAGTGACTTGAGCATGTTCATTGGGCTGCCCCTTCAAAACCTTCGAGAACGTTGACGGCGTTGATGCCGATTTCTTCCACCGCATAGCCGCCTTCCATCACGAACAGCGTGGGCTTGCCCAGCCGGGCGATACGCGCGCCCATGGCCAGGTAATCCGGGCTGTCGAGCTTGAACTGCGAGATCGGGTCGTCCTTGAAGGTGTCCACACCCAGGGACACGACGATGATGTCGGCGCCGTAGCGCGTAATTTCCTGGCAGGCCTGCTCCAGCGCGGCGCTCCAGGTGTCCCAGCCGGAGCCGGCGGGCAGCGGATAGTTGAAGTTGAAACCTTCACCCGCACCGTCGCCCAGCTCATCGGCATAACCCAGAAAAAACGGAAATTCCGCTTCCGGGTGGCCGTGGATCGAGGTGAACAGCACATCGCTGCGCTCATAGAAAATCGACTGGGTGCCGTTGCCGTGGTGGTAATCCACATCGAGAATCGCGACTTTTTTGTGGCCCTGATCGAGAAAGGCCTGGGCGGCGATGGCGGCGTTATTGAGGTAGCAATAACCGCCCATCAAGTCGCTGGCGGCGTGATGCCCCGGCGGGCGGCACAGGGCGAAGGCGCTGTGGGCGCCCTGTTGGATGGCGGCCTGGGCGGTGAGGGCGACTTGCGCCGCGCTGTAGGCCGCTTGCCAGGTGCCGGCGGTAATCGGCGCGCCGCCGTCGAAGCTGTAGTAACCGAGCTGCCCGTGCAGGCTGGTGGGCAACACGCGGCGCAAGGTGCGGGCGGGCCAGGTGTAGGGCAGCAGGTCGCCGTCCTGGCCAAATTCGGTCCAGCGCTCCCAGGCACCTTTGAAGAAATCCAGGTAGTCACGGCTGTGAATGCGTTGCAGCGGTGCCAGGCCAAAGTCCTGTGGCGCGTTGACCGGCCCCAGTTCACGGTCCTTGACCCGTTGCAGCACGTGGTCGGCACGCGAGGGCATCTCAAAGCACGGCATCAATTGCCCGTCCATCAGTTCGCATCGGCCGTGGTGCAGGTGGTGATCGTCCGAGTAGATCGTCAGCATTTGTTGTTCTCCGCAGGCTGTATCGGTGGATGCAGTCTTGCGGCGGACGCGGTTTATGAGAATGGCAGGAGCGGCCAAAAGGGGATGAATATGGCCAAATTGTCTGTCCGAAATTCGCCCTTCAATGGGGCGTTATGGTCGAAATTGGCTCGGCGCCACGCCACTCCAGCGGACAAACGCATGCCTGAAACTCGCGGTTTCGCTGAAGCCCAACGCCTCGGCAATCCGATAGATCGGCCATTGGTCTTCGGCCAGCAATTGCTTGGCGCGCTCAAAGCGCAGCTCGTCGAGCAGTTCCTGATAGCTGCAGCCCAAGTCGTGCAGATGCCGACGCAGGGTGCGCGCCGAACAGTTCATCTGCTCGGCCAGGCCTTCCAGGCCAGGTGCTGCGTTGAGTTGGGCGGTGAGCAACTGGCGAATCCTGCCCAGCCAGGCCTGGCGCCCGGTGAACTCCAGGTTCTGTTTGCGGCAGCGCTCGGCCATGGCCTGGTGGGTAATTGCGTCAGCCAGCGGCAGCGGCCGGTCGAGCCAGTGCTTGTCGAAGGCAAAGGCGTTGGCGGTGGCCTGAAACTGCAACGGGCAAGGGAAGCGCTCGGCGTAACGCGTGCGGTAGTCCGGGGCGTCATGTTCAAAGCGCGCGGCGAGCAGCGGCAGGGGCTGGCCGAGCAGGTCGTCGCAGATCACCTTGAGCGAGGCCAGGCACAGTTCGACGTTGAACATTTCCAGCGCAGGGTTTTCGCGGTAGTCGCTGGCGGTGAACCAGATGCGATCGCCGTCCTCTTCAAGGCTCAGCTCGAAAAGTGTTCCCAACAGCGCCGGATAACGCAGGGCCAGGCGCAGAGCGTCACCGAAGGTGGCACTGGTGAGCAGGGCGTAACCGAGCATGCCGTAGGCCGAAACATGCATTTGGCGCCCCAGCTCCAGGCCGACATCCTGGCGCAGGGCCACGGCGTTGGCACACACGCGCATCTCCTGATTGGTGGTGATGCGCGTGTCGGAGCGGCTCAGGTCCGCCGCGCAGATACCACTGCCGGCCAGCAGCGCCTCAAACGGCAAACCTTCGGCCTTGAAAGTGTTGAGCACCAAAGAGACGGCATTGAGGGTGGTGAGGTGGGAGTGCAGCATGGGAACTTCCAGCCAGGGGATGGCTGGAAGGGGAGCAAGTTACATGCCGGTCAGCTCAGTTCGCCGCACAGGTCCAGTTCTACCAGGCGGCGGACCTCGCTGATTTCGAGGCCGGCGCCGAGCAAGGCGTTGAGCTTGCCGAACACCGCTTCGCGGGTCATGCCGCCACCGGAAAGCACGCCCACGCCGCGCAGACGGCTGCCAGCTTCGTACACGTCCAGTTCCACGCCGCCCTCATGGCATTGGGTGATTGCGACGACGACCACACCCAGGTCCTGCGCACGCTTGAGGCTCGCGAGGAAGGCCGGGTTGTCACTCGGCCCGGTGCCGCTGCCGAAGCATTCGAGCACCAGCGCCTGAATGCCGCTGTCGATCAGCGCATCCAGTTGGCCGGCGGCGATACCCGGCACCAGCGGCAGCACGCCGACGTTGGCCAACGCTTTGGGCTGACGGTAATGCAGGGCGGCCGGGATCATTTCGGCCTGGGCGACACCCCCGTTGCGTTGCAGGGCAGCAAACGGGTGACGGCCGAAACTACGGATTTTCGCGCAACGGGTCGGCGCCATCAGCGCGCCATGGAAATACAGCTGAACGCCCGGCGACAGGCCTTCGCCCAACGCGTGCAGGGCGCCACTGACGTTTTCCCAGGCGTCGCTGTCGGGCACGCCGGCGGGCAGCATGGAACCGGTGAACACCACCGGCGCCGGCAGGCCGAGCAACTGGAAGCTCATGGCCGCCGCGCTGTAAGCCAGGGTGTCGGTGCCGTGCAGGATCAGTACTGCGTCGCAGCCCTCGTCCACGGCTTCAATCACCGCGACGCGCAGGCGCTGCCAGTAGGCCGGGGTCATGTTGGCGCTGTCGATCAGGGGCGCCATTTCCCGGAAGCGCCAGGCAGGCAGTGGCAGGGTGGCAAGCTGTTCGCGCATGCGCGCTTCAAAACCGGATGCCGGGGCCAGGCCGTTGGCGCTGGCTTGCATGCCGATGGTGCCGCCGGTGTAGAGCACCATGATGGTGTTAGCTGTGGTCATCGAGACTTCTCCTGAACGAAAAACGCCGCCGGGCCCAGAGCATGCCCAAGGCCGGGCGGCGTGTCATCTATCTAGGCTTGCTGCGCTCAGCGTGGCGCTTGAGCGTTCAGTTCAGCCGAGGCTTGAGCGCCAGGCTCAGGCTTCACCGGGTTCGCAGGCCAGGCCTTGCGGTCCAGGTCCAGGTCAGGGAACTGGCTGGAGTCGAACACCGGCGTCTTGATGCCCGCCGCGCGCTGGCTGTCGTAGTCGTTCAGGATGCGCATGGCGATCTTGAACAGGAACGCCAGGGCGAACAGGTTGACGAACGCCAGCAGGGTCATGGTGATGTCGGCGAAGGCGAATACGGTGCCGAGGTTCTCGATGGAACCCCAGAAAATCAGCACCAGCACCAGCGCGCGGTAGCCCATCAGCACCTTGCGGTTGTCGCCCACGATGAAGCGCAGGTTGCTCTCGCCGAGGTAGTAGTTGTACATGATCGAGGTGAACACGAACAACGCCAGGGCCACCGAGATGAACATCCGGCCCCAGTCGCCGACGACCGCCGCCAGGGAGTTCTGGGTCAGGGCAATGCCGTCGCCTTCAAAGCCCGGGGTGTAGAAACCGGAGAGCAGGATCAGCAACGCGGTGCAGGTGCAGATCACGAAGGTGTCCAGGAACACGCTGAACGCTTGCACCACACCTTGGGCGATCGGGTGTTCTACCGAGGCCACTGCCGCCACGTTAGGCGCACTGCCCAAACCGGCTTCGTTGGCGAACACGCCGCGCTTCACACCCATGATGATCGCGCTGCCCACCAGGCCACCGAAGGCCTGGTCGAGGCCGAAGGCGCTCTTGACGATGGTCGCGAGCATGGCCGGCACATGGTCGAATTGCAGCACGATCACGTACAGGGTCACGGCGATGTAGACCAGCGTCTTGACCGGCACCAGCAGGTCGGCGATCGAGGCGATACGCTTGATCCCGCCAATGAACACCAGGCCCAGCAATACCGCCAGCGCGAGGCCTGTGTAGGTGGTGTCCAGGCCGAACGCGTTGTTCAGCGAGTGGGTCACAGCGTGGGCTTGCAGGCCGTTGAAGGCGAAACCGAAGGTCACCAGCAACAGGAACGCCATGACCATACCCAGCCAGCGCTTCTGCAGGCCGTGCTGAATGTAGTAGGCCGGGCCGCCACGGTAGGTGCCTTCAGCGTCGGTGCGCTTGTACAGCTGGCCGAGGGAGCACTCGATAAAGCTCGAGGACATGCCCACCAGCGCGGTGACCCACATCCAGAACACGGCACCTGGGCCGCCCAGCGTCACGGCGATACCGACGCCTGCGATGTTACCGGCACCCACACGGCCGGCCAGGCTGAGCATCAGCGCCTGGAACGAGCTGAGCTGGCCGGAGCTGCTCTTCAGGCTGTCTTTGAACACCGAGAACATGTGGAAAAAGTGGCGCAACTGAACGAAACGCGAGCGAATCGTGAAATAGCCGCCGAGCCCGACAATGAGCACGATCAGTACTTTCCCTGAGAGGAAGTCGTTGATGACTTCGAGCATGGAGTGTTCCTCGCTGATTTTTCTATTGGCAAAAACGCAGGACGGTGCGACGCATCGCTCGGCACCAGGCAGTGCACGACGCTTCGACCCCAATCCTTTTGCGGGTGTTGTTATTCATGCGGTTTCGCGCTGTCCAGGACCTCGTTACCGACAATCTCTGACGCGAAGAGGGGCGGCACTATACCTAGGAGAGCGTGATCCGTCTGCACGGGGCGATTAAAGGTTTCAGCCAAGCTGTTGCAGGCAAGGAGGGTTTGCAGGGCGATATTGGATTTTTTATGGGCGTCATTTCACAACCTTGAGGCAAAAAAAAGGGCCTGAAGAACGAGCCTTCAGGCCCTCAAAAGGTGAGAGGTGTCTAGTCCCTCAACCTGGTGAGCAGTGCAACAACCGTCAGGCCTTCAGCGGGACCAGACGTGGGGCAATCATGTTTTCGGGGCGCAGGATGTCGTCGAGCATGGCGTCGTCGAGCAAGCCTTCTTCGCGCACCAGTTCCAGCACGCCGCGGCCGCTTTCAAGGGCGATACGCGCAATGCGGGTGGCGTTTTCATAGCCGATGTACGGGTTCAGCGCGGTCACCAGGCCGATGGAGTGCTCCACCAGTTCGCGGCAACGCGCTTCGTTGGCGGTGATGCCGACGATGCAGTGTTCGCGCAGCATGTCCATGGCGCGTTGCAGCAGGCGGATCGAGTCGAAGATCTTGAAGGCGATCAGCGGCTCCATCACGTTCAGCTGCAGTTGGCCGCCTTCGGCTGCCATGGTCAGGGCCAAATCGTTGCCGATTACCTGGAACGCAACCTGGTTCACGGCTTCCGGGATAACCGGGTTGACCTTGCCGGGCATGATCGAGCTGCCTGGCTGGCGTGCCGGCAAGTTGATCTCGTTGATGCCGGTGCGTGGGCCGCTGGACAGCAGGCGCAGGTCGTTGCAGATCTTCGACAGCTTCACCGCGGTACGCTTGAGCATGCCGGAGAACAGCACGAAGGCGCCCATGTCAGAGGTGGCTTCGATCAAGTCGGCAGCCGGGACCACTGGCTGGCCGCTGATAACGGCCAGGCGTTGTACGGCCAGGGCCTGGTAACGCGGGTCGGCGTTGATGCCGGTGCCGATGGCGGTGCCGCCCAGGTTCACTTCGGTCAACAGCTCTGGCGCCAGGGTTTTCAGGCGGGCCAGGTCTTCACCCAGGGTGGTGGCGAAGGCACGGAATTCCTGGCCGAGGGTCATCGGCACGGCGTCTTGCAGTTGGGTGCGGCCCATTTTCAGCACGTGGCTGAATTCGACGCCTTTGGCGGCGAACGCCTGGATCAGGCTGTCGAGGCTGGCCAGCAGTGCGTCGTGGCCCAGCAGCAGGCCCAGGCGGATTGCGGTCGGGTAGGCGTCGTTGGTCGACTGCGCCATGTTCACGTCGTTGTTAGGGTGCAGGTACTGATATTCGCCCTTGTTGTGGCCCATGGCCTCCAACGCGATGTTGGCGATGACTTCGTTGGCATTCATGTTGGTTGAAGTGCCGGCGCCGCCTTGAATCATGTCCACCACGAACTCTTCGTGGAAATCGCCGCGGATCAGACGGGCACAGGCTTCGCTGATGGCAGCGTGCTTGGCTTCGCTGAGCTGGCCCAACTCGCGGTTGGCGTCAGCGGCTGCTTGCTTGACCATTGCCAGGCCGACCACCAATTTCGGGTAATGCGAAATCGGAACGCCCGAGAGGCGGAAGTTGTTCACCGCTCGCAGGGTCTGGATGCCGTAATACGCTTGAGCAGGTACTTCGAGTACGCCAAGCAGGTCTTTTTCTGTGCGGAATGATGCAGCGGAGGACATGACGGAAATCATCTCGATATGGACCCGGAACTGGCCGGAACGCTGCGAATGCTAGGCTTGTGGGAGTTTTTGGGCCAATGCTGTTAAACACTGGCCTATGCACAAACGGCATAATGTCGGTGTGACCCGGTTATCATGGCGGGCGTGTGTGCCAAAATGGTGCGTACCCGTGGGAGGAAGTGATGAACCTTGAGAGCAAATGGCTGGAAGACTTCAGCGCCTTGGCGGCGACCCGCAGCTTTTCTCAGGCGGCGGAACGGCGCTTTGTCACCCAGCCGGCCTTCAGCCGGCGTATTCGCAGCCTGGAAGCCGCGCTGGGCCTGACCCTGGTCAACCGCTCGCGCACGCCCGTCGAACTGACGGCGGCGGGGCAGCTGTTTCTGGTCACCGCGCGCACGGTGGTCGAGCAGCTCGGCGAAGTGTTGCGCCATTTGCATCATCTGGAAGGCGGGCAGGGCGAGGTCATGCAAGTGGCGGCAGCGCATTCCCTGGCGCTGGGCTTCTTCCCGCGCTGGATCGCGCAACTGCGCAATGAAGGCCTGAACATTGCCACGCGGCTGGTTGCCACCAACGTCGGCGACGCGGTGCATGCGCTGCGCGAAGGCGGTTGCGATTTGATGCTGGCGTTCTACGACCCGGACGCGGCCATGCAAATGGACCCGGAAATCTTCCCGTCGCTGCACCTGGGCAACACCGAAATGCTCCCAGTGTGCGCCGCCGATGCCGACGGCAAGCCGCTGTTTGACCTGGAAGGCGAGGGCAGTGTGCCGTTACTGGCCTACAGCGCCGGAGCATTCCTGGGGCGCTCGGTAAACCTGCTGTTGCGCCAGCGCTCCCTGCGCTTTACCACCATCTACGAAACCGCCATGGCCGATAGCCTCAAAAGCATGGCGCTGGAAGGGCTGGGCATTGCCTGGGTGCCGCAACTGAGTGTGCGTGCCGAACTGGCGCGGGGCGAACTGGTGGTGTGCGGCGGGCCGCAATGGCATGTGCCGTTGGAGATTCGTTTGTATCGCTGCGCGTTGGTGCGCAAGGCCAACGTACGGTTGTTGTGGCGCAAGTTGGAAGGTGGGGCGGCGCAGTCCCCTCCAGTTGAACGCGGTTAGTGTGGGAGCTGGCTTGTCGGATCGCCGCACCGCTGCGATGCAGACGCCTCGGTACATCAGGCATATTCAGGTGATGCTGTCGCAGGCAAGCCAGCTCCCACATTGATCCAGTTTCCATGGTTTATCGGTAGTGTTTTCGCTGACCTGAAAGTCAATAAAACCGCTGGTTTGCGCCACTGGACAGATGGTCATTCCAGGGGCTGTTTATCTGGATTATTACGGTATACTGCGCGGCCTTCGGCCGGTCCAACCGGCCAAATTTCGTACAACAAGCCACGCCGGATTTCCTGCGTGGCTTGTTGTTTTTTGACGCGCCTGCGGGCGCCCAGAGAGAAGAGGCACGACGATGAGTGCATTGGTTGGCGTGATCATGGGCTCCAAGTCCGATTGGTCCACCCTTAGCCACACCGCCGATATGCTGGAAAAACTCGGCATTCCGTATGAAGTGAAAGTGGTCTCTGCCCACCGCACGCCGGATTTGCTGTTCCAGTATGCCGATGAAGCAGAATCCCGTGGCATCGAGGTGATCATTGCCGGTGCCGGCGGTGCGGCGCACCTGCCAGGCATGTGTGCGGCCAAGACCCACCTGCCGGTGCTCGGTGTGCCAGTGCAGTCGTCGATGCTCTCGGGCGTGGATTCGCTGTTGTCCATCGTGCAGATGCCCGCCGGTATCCCGGTGGCCACCCTGGCGATCGGCAAGGCCGGCGCGATCAACGCCGCTTTGCTGTCTGCCAGCATCCTGGGCGCCAAGCACCCGCAGTTTCACGCGGTGCTGAAAAAATTCCGTGCTGAGCAGACAGACAGCGTGCTGGACAATCCAGACCCACGCATCGCCTGAGGTTATTGATTGATGAAAATCGGTGTAATCGGTGGCGGCCAACTGGGCCGCATGCTGGCCTTGGCGGGAACCCCGCTGGGGATGAACTTCGCTTTCCTGGACCCGGCGCCGGACGCTTGCGCGGCGGCCCTCGGTGAACACCTGCGGGCTGACTACAGCGACGCGGATCACCTGCGCCAACTGGCCGAAGAAGTCGACCTGGTGACCTTCGAGTTCGAAAGCGTCCCGGCCGAAACCGTGGCCTTCCTGTCGCAGTTCGTACCGGTTTACCCGAGCGCCGAAGCCTTGCGCATCGCTCGCGACCGCTGGTTCGAGAAGAGCATGTTCAAGGACCTGGGCATCCCGACGCCGGCCTTCGCCGACATCCAGTCCCAGGCCGACCTGGACGCTGCAGTCGCCTCCATCGGCCTGCCGGCCGTGCTGAAAACCCGCACCCTGGGTTATGACGGCAAGGGCCAGAAAGTGCTGCGTACCGCCGCCGATGTGGTTGGCACCTTCGCCGAGCTGGGCAGCGTCGCCTGCCTGCTGGAAGGCTTCGTGCCCTTCACCGGCGAAGTCTCGCTGATTGCCGTGCGTGCCCGTGATGGCGAAACCCGCTTCTACCCGTTGGTGCACAACACCCACGACAGCGGCATCCTCAAGCTGTCCGTGGCCAGCACCGATCACCCGTTGCAGGCCCTGGCCGAAGACTATTCCAGCCGTGTGCTCAAGCAGCTGGATTATGTCGGTGTGATGGCATTCGAGTTCTTTGAAGTCGACGGTGGCCTCAAGGCCAACGAAATCGCGCCGCGTGTGCACAACTCCGGGCACTGGACCACCGAAGGCGCCGAGTGCAGCCAGTTCGAAAACCACCTGCGGGCGGTGGCGGGCCTGCCACTGGGCTCCACGGCCAAGGTCGGCGAAAGCGCCATGCTCAACTTCATCGGCGTTGTGCCGCCGGTTGAGCGCGTGATCGCGATCGATGATTGCCATCTGCATCACTACGGCAAGGCCTTCAAGGCCGGACGCAAGGTCGGCCACGCCAACCTGCGCTGCAAGGACCGTGCGACGCTGCAAGCCCAGATCCTCAAGGTCGAAGCGCTGATCGCCGAGCAATAACCTGAGGATCGGCGGGAACCATTGGTCACCGCCGTCTCTCTGATTGCAGGATGGCAAAGCCTGACTAGGCTTTGGCATGACTCACATTCAATCAGAGGGAAATGCCATGGGTATCATCGGAACCATCTTTATCGGCTTGATCGTCGGCCTGCTGGCGCGTTTCCTCAAGCCAGGCGACGACAGCATGGGCTGGATCATGACCATCCTGCTGGGTATCGCAGGTTCTCTGGTCGCCACCTACGGTGGTCAGGCCCTGGGCATCTACCAGGCAGGTCAAGGCGCAGGCTTTATTGGTGCGCTGATCGGCGCCATCGTGCTGCTGGTGATCTACGGTCTGCTGCGTAAAAAGTAATTAAGCGACAAAGCCCTCTGCGCTGCGCAGGCGCAGAGGGCTAGAATGCTCGCCACCTGTACTTGCCGAGCCTCACCATGCGCCGTCTTCTGTTGACTCTCCTCTTGCTGGGCTCCGGCCTGGCGCACGCTGGCGAACTGCCGGAAACCGACTGGCTCGACCTGATGCCGCTGTCGGACCAGAAAGCCCTCGAAGCCATGCCCGAGATCGACCACAACTCCCCCGAAGCCCAAGGCACGTTCACCGACAAAGGTGGCCTCAAGCAAAGCAAAGGCTTGCCGGCGGTGATGTATTCGACCAAGACCGTGGCCGCCATGAATGGCAAGAACATTCGCATCGGCGGCTACCCGGTACCCCTGGAAACCGACGCCAAGGGCCGCAGCACGCTGTTCTTTTTGGTGCCGTACCCAGGCGCCTGCATCCACGTGCCGCCTCCGCCGCCCAACCAGTTGGTGCTGGTGCGTTATCCCAAGGGGTTGAAGCTGGATGACATCTACACGCCGTTGTGGGTTACCGGCACGCTGAAGGTAGAGAAGGTCAATAACGATTTGGCGGATGCGGCGTATGCGCTGGATGCGGGGAAGGTGCGGGCGGTCAAAGAGTCCGATCTCTAAGCCACAACACAAATCAGTGTGGGAGCTGGCTTGCCTGCGATGCAGCCACCTTGGTGTGACTGATACACCGCGGTGATGCTATCGCAGGCAAGCCAGCTCCCACATTTTGCTCGTTATTTACAAGGCGAGACTTGTGATGCTCACGCCCAGTGTGTGGCTTTCACCCGGCGCCAGTGCCACCACATCATCCAGCACATTCGCCGTTTCGATGCACAGCATGCCCTGCCAGCCGTCATCGGCCATGTCGTCGAACGCCTTGGCGCGTTCGGTCCAGGGGTTCCAGATCACGGTCGAGTTCGAGCCTTGGCTGGTGAGCTGGAGGCGACGCTGCCAGTCTTTATCGACAATGCTCAACTGCGCCGGCGTGTCCAGGTAGATGCGGTCGGTCTCGGCGCTGAAGTGCAGCAGGCCCGACTGGGTCTTTTCGCTCCAGCCGTCGGCGGTGTCGATATAGGCCAGCCCGTCCAGGCCTTCGACCTGCACGTTGCGTACGTCGCTCACGGCGAAATAGGTGTGCAGCGCCTGGCTGAGGGTCACGGTGTCGCTGCCACGGTTGTGGCTGGTCAGGCGGATATGCAGTTGATCGTCCAGCAGCAGGCTCAGCTTCAGGCCGACCTGATGCGGCCAGCCGGGGAAGCCGCCCGCCGGCACCGGCAATACCAGGTCGACGCGCAATGCCTGGCCTTCAAGTTCGGTTGCAGCCAGTTCCCACAGTGCCGTGCGCACAAAACCATGGGCACCCGCGGGTTGGTCGCTTTGGCGCATCGCCTTCACGCTTTGCGGGTTACGGTCGAATACGCCAAACCATGGCCAGCACACCGGCACGCCGGTACGGATGCCTTTGCCCTGCTTGAATACCGCCTCAGGGTTCGGCCAGATCACTGGCTGCTCGCCCTGGCGCTGGTAACTGAAGATGTGCGCGCCCTGTTGGGCCACCATCACTTCGGCGCCGTTGTGGCGGACGCGCCAGCAGTCCAGCTCGTCGATTTTCACGGTTTCAACGTGGGGCGTGGGCATAGCAGTGCTCTCTCATGGCAGGCAATGGGGCAATTGACCGTCAAAACCCGGCGATGTTTAACGCGCGCGCGATGGCACCGAGCGGGTACGGCCGCTGCCGTCGATGGCGACAAACACAAATACCGCCTCGGTCACCTTGCGCCATTCGCTGGACAGCGGGTCGTCGCTCCACACCTCGACCATCATCTGGATCGAACTGCGGCCGATTTCCAGGGCCTGGGTATAGAAGGACAATTGCGCGCCGACCGCCACCGGCACCAGGAACGCCATGCGATCGATCGCCACCGTGGCGACACGTCCGCCGGCCACTTTGCTGGCCATGGCGGTGCCGGCCAGGTCCATCTGCGCGACCAGCCAGCCGCCGAAGATATCGCCAAAACCGTTGGTTTCACGCGGGAGTGCGGTGATTTGCAGGGCGAGATCGCCTTGCGGGATAGGATCTTCTTGTTCGAGTTCGATCATGCCGAGGGTGCCTCTGACCCGTGACGCTTCATGGGTATTTCAAGTGGATAGCCGTCTCTGGAAAAACGTTTCAGCACCAACATACACCGCTCGATGCGTTTCTCGTAAGGCGTACTAAAGGGAAACTCTGCCAAATCGGCTGGATGGCACCCAACGACGTTTTGGCACAGCAGCCCCTCAAGACTGGGGTTCTTGCGCTTGCAGGGGCCGAGTATATCGAGACGCTAGCGCCACGACGACCTCCCGGCGCTCATTTGGTCGGCAAATCCTGGCTGTAATGCGGCTTTTTCCCGCAACTGTGCTTCTGATGGCTAATAAAGGGAAGAAACGGGTATTAACGCGCGCCTGCAAAGTGTTATTCGGTGGGCGCTGTGCTTTTTCAAGCGATTTGCTATCTTGCCAGACCCGCCGCAAGTCCCGGGCTTGCCGTCATTACTATAAGAGAAGCCTTGCCATGTCCTCCGTGCCCGCAAGCAGCGCGCAACCGTCGCGCCCGCTGACCCGCAACGACTACAAAACCCTGTCGCTGTCTGCCTTGGGCGGGGCGCTGGAATTTTACGACTTCATCATTTTCGTGTTTTTCGCCACCGTGGTCGGGAAACTGTTCTTCCCCGTCGATATGCCGGAATGGCTGCGCATGATGCAGACCTTCGGCATCTTCGCCGCCGGCTACCTGGCTCGTCCGTTGGGCGGCATCATCATGGCGCACTTTGGCGACCTGCTCGGCCGCAAGAAGATGTTCACGTTGAGCATCTTCATGATGGCCGTGCCGACCCTGATCATGGGCCTGCTGCCGACCTACGCGCAGATCGGCCTGTGGGCGCCGCTTCTGCTGCTGTTGATGCGCGTCATCCAGGGCGCGGCCATCGGCGGCGAAGTACCGGGCGCCTGGGTGTTTGTCTCTGAACACGTACCGCCGCGCCACATCGGCTATGCCTGCGGCACCCTGACCAGCGGCCTCACCGCCGGCATCCTGTTGGGGTCGCTGGTGGCCACCGCCATCAACTCGCTCTACAGCCCGGAACAAGTGTCCGATTACGCCTGGCGTATCCCGTTCCTGCTGGGCGGCGTGTTTGGCCTGCTTTCGGTGTACCTGCGCCGCTGGCTGCATGAGACGCCGATCTTCGCCGAGATGCAGCAACGCAAAACCTTGGCCGCCGAGCTGCCATTGCGCGCGGTATTGCGCGACCACCGTGGCGCCATCGTGCTGTCGATGCTGTTGACCTGGTTGCTGTCGGCCGGTGTTGTCGTGGTCATCCTGATGACCCCGACCGTGCTGCAAACCGTCTACCACTTCAGCCCGACCATCGCATTGCAAGCCAACAGCCTGGCCATCGTGACCCTGAGCCTGGGCTGCATCGCTTCCGGCGCCCTGGCTGATCGTTTTGGCGCTGGCCGCGTGCTGGTCATCGGTTGCCTGTTGCTGTTGGCAACGTCGTGGACGCTGTACCACAGCCTGATCGATCACCCGAACTGGCTTTTCCCGCTGTACACCCTGACCGGGCTGTTTGTCGGGGTGATCGGCGTGGTGCCTTACGTGATGGTGAAAGCCTTCCCGCCGGTGGTGCGTTTCAGCGGGTTGTCGTTCTCCTACAACGTCGCCTACGCCGTGTTTGGTGGTTTGACGCCGCTGGCGGTGTCGCTGCTGATGAAGGAAAGCCCGATGGGCCCTGCCTACTATGTCGCCGTGCTGTGTGTGATGGGGATGCTGGTGGGTGGCTATCTGTGGAAGCGCGGGCGCTAAAAGCCTGCAATGACGCTGTGGCGAGGGCACTCGCTCGCCACAGGGTTTGTGGTTGGCCAACGATTACAGAGTATTTCTGAAACACCGCTTCATGCGCTTCAACCCCCTCGCAAGTCCCGGATTTACTGATCTTTCCCCTTCCTGTCAGGTTTTTCACAAATGCTGGCCTTTCATCTAATTGTCACATTGCGGACATAGAGTGTTCACACGGCCTACCGATACTTGGCCCCGATCCAACTATCCCTATCTGCTAGGAGCAAGGCATGAAACTGAAACGTTTGATGGCGGCAATGACTTTTGTCGCTGCTGGCGTTGCGACCGCTAACGCGGTAGCCGCTGGTGTTGACCCGGCAATTCCGGCTTACGCCAAGACCACCGGTGTGTCGGGCAACCTGTCCAGCGTTGGTTCCGACACCCTGGCTAACCTGATGACCCTGTGGGCTGAGTCCTATAAAAAGGAATACCCGAACGTCAACATCCAGATTCAGGCTGCCGGCTCCGCCACTGCACCGCCTGCGCTGACTGAAGGCACCTCCAACCTGGGCCCGATGAGCCGCAAGATGAAGGACACCGAACTGGCGGCCTTCGAGCAGAAGTACGGCTACAAGCCAACCGCGATCCCGGTGGCTGTGGATGCCCTGGCCGTGTTCGTGCACAAGGACAACCCGATCCAGCACCTGACCATGGAACAAGTCGACGCGATCTTCTCCTCGACGCGTCTGTGCGGCGCCAAAGCTGATGTCAAAACCTGGGGCGACCTGGGTGTGACCGGCGACCTGGCCAACAAGCCGGTGCAACTGTTCGGTCGTAACTCGGTATCCGGCACCTACGGCTACTTCAAGGAAGAAGCCCTGTGCAAAGGCGACTACAAACCTAACGTGAACGAACAACCAGGTTCGGCGTCGGTTGTGCAGTCGATCAGCTCCTCGCTGAACGGCATCGGTTACTCGGGCATCGGTTACAAAACCGCCAGCGTGAAGACCGTGGCCCTGGCCAAGAAAGGCAGCACTGACTTCATCGAAGACAGCGAAGAAAACGCCCTGAACGGCAAATACCCGCTGTCGCGCTTCCTCTACGTGTACGTCAACAAAGCCCCGAACAAGCCTCTGGCTCCGCTGGAAGCTGAGTTCGTGAAGCTGGTTCTGTCCAAACAGGGCCAGGAAGTGGTCGTCAAAGACGGCTACATCCCGCTGCCAGCCAAAGTGGCCGCCAAGGCCCTGGCTGAACTGGGTTTGAAAGAAGGCAACTAAGCCTGCAAGACCTGGTGTAGATGCATGCTTTTGTGTGGGAGCGGGCTTGCCCGCGATGCTGGCGACGCGGTGTAGCGTTAAGACCGCATTGATGCCATCGCGGGCAAGCCCGCTCTCACATTAAACCGTCTACACCCCTAATTTTTTAGTCCGCTGCCAGCTCTGCTACGCGGCGGCTTTGCTGCGTCACTGCATTGTCATCTTTCTGTCATACAGGATCGCTAGGGTGTGCGCATGAATGATCTGGCCAATTCCACCATGACGACGACTTCTCCTCCCAAGCGCATTGATTTCAATACGCCTGAGCTGCAACGCAAGCGCCGCATTCGCGCGCTCAAGGATCGCCTGACCCGTTGGTACGTGTTGATCGGCGGCCTCGCCGTCCTCGGCGCCATTACCCTGATTTTCTTCTTTCTTGCCTACGTCGTCGCGCCACTGTTCCAGGGCGCCTCGCTGACCAAGGAAGATGCGCTGACGCCCGCCTGGATGCAGGACGCCGGCAAGCCGTTGATGATCTCCCTCGAAGAGCAGAACCAGGTTGCCATGCGGGTTTCCGACAAGGGCCAGGCGCTGTTCTTTGATGTGGACACGGGTGCTGAACTCAAGCGTGTCGACTTGCCGCTGCCGGCAGGCGCCAGCGTTGCGTCCATTGGTGAAGACCAGCCGGGCAGCCCGCTGGTGATCCTGGGTTTGTCGAATGGCCAGTCCCTGGTGTTCCGCCACACCTATAAGGTGTCCTACCCGGACGGCAAGAAAACCATCACCCCGGCCATTGAATACCCTTACGGCGAAACGCCGATCTTGCTCGACGAGCAGGGTCGCCCGCTGGAGCACGTCGCACTTAACGCCACCGATTCCTCGCTGGTCGTTGCCGGTTCCGCAGGTTCCTACTTGAACGTGCTGAGCCTGAGCCGCGAAGAAAACATGATGACTGGCGAAGTCACCAGCGAGCAGAAGCGTATCGAGCTGCCGCAAATGACCGAGCCGGTTAAGGCGATCTTCATCGACCCACGCCAGCAGTGGCTGTACGTGATCAACGGTCGTGCCCTTGCTGACGTCTTCAGCCTGCGCGACAAGAGCCTCAACGGTCGCTACAAACTGCTCGAAGACGGCAACGCCGAAATCACCGCCAGCACTCAGCTGGTGGGCGGTATCTCGCTGATCGTGGGTAACTCCAAAGGCGGCCTGGCCCAGTGGTTCATGGCCCGCGACCCGGACGGCGAGCAACGCCTGAAACAGATCCGTACCTTCCAGATGGGCACCGCGCCTATCGTTGAAATCACCGCTGAAGAACGTCGCAAAGGCTTCACCGCCCTCGACGCGTCCGGCAAGTTCGGCGTGTTCCACAGCACCGCGCACCGCACGCTGCTGGTCGACCCGGTGGTCGATGGCCAAGGCGTGTTCGGCCTGTCGCCACGCGCCAACCACGTCATCGTCGAAGCCGGCGGCAAGCTGCAACCGCTGTTGCTGGACAACCCGCACCCGGAAGTGTCCTGGAGCGCGTTGTGGAGCAAGGTCTGGTACGAAAACTACGACGAGCCTAAATACGTCTGGCAATCGACCGCCGCCAACACCGACTTCGAACCCAAGATGAGCCTGGCGCCGCTGACCTTCGGTACTCTGAAGGCCGCGTTCTACGCCATGTTGCTGGCCGCACCACTGGCGGTGGCCGCTGCGATCTACACCGCCTACTTCATGGCTCCGAGCCTGCGCCGCAAGGTCAAGCCGGTGATCGAACTGATGGAAGCGATGCCGACGGTGATCCTCGGCTTCTTCGCCGGCCTGTTCCTGGCGCCGTATGTCGAAGGGCATTTGCCGGGGATTTTCAGCCTGCTGATGCTGTTGCCGATTGGCATTCTGGTGGCCGGCTTCGTGTTCAGCCGCTTGCCTGAGTCGATCCGCCTGCGCGTTCCCGATGGCTGGGAAAGCGCGATCCTGATCCCGGTGATCCTGTTTGTGGGCTGGCTCTCGCTGTACATGAGCCCGTACCTGGAAACCTGGTTCTTTGGCGGCGACATGCGCATGTGGATCTCCCACGACCTGGGCATCACCTACGACCAGCGCAACGCTCTGGTAGTCGGCCTGGCCATGGGTTTTGCGGTGATCCCGAACATCTACTCCATCGCCGAAGACGCCGTGTTCAGCGTGCCGCGCGGCCTGACCCTGGGCTCGTTGGCCCTGGGCGCCACGCCATGGCAGACCATGACCCGCGTCGTCATCCTGACCGCCAGTCCGGGGATTTTCTCGGCGCTGATGATCGGCATGGGCCGTGCGGTCGGTGAAACCATGATCGTGTTGATGGCCACCGGTAACACCCCGGTGATGGAGATGAACCTGTTCGAAGGCCTGCGCACCCTGGCGGCTAACGTCGCAGTGGAAATGCCCGAGTCGGAAGTCGGCGGCAGCCACTACCGCGTGCTGTTCCTCTCGGCGCTGGTGCTGCTGTTGTTCACCTTCATCATGAACACCCTCGCCGAGCTGATTCGTCAGCGTCTGCGCAAGAAATACTCGTCGCTTTAAGAAAGGTAGAAGTCTGTGAAACAGAACTCCCTGAATGGATGGTTCAAGAGCGGCGCCCCGGGCGTCTGGATCAGCGGTGGCGCGGTGTCCATCGCGGTCATCATGACCATTGGTTTGCTGGCCGTGATTGCCGTGCGTGGCCTGGGCCACTTCTGGCCGGCCGACCTGATCCAGGCCAACTACAACGTGCCGGGCCAGGAAAACCATATCGTCATCGGCGAAGTGGTGCAGAAGGAAGAAGTGCCACGCGAGCGCCTGAAAAGCGCTGGCCTGCCGGTGCCCGACCAGGGCCCGGAGTTCATGACCCGCGAGCTGATCAAGGTCGGCAACCGCGACCTGAACGGCAACGACTTCACCTGGATCGTCGGCGAGTGGCTCAAGGACCAGACCAAGCCGGCCAACCTGATGGCCATCGAACGGCGTGAATGGGGCAACTTCTACGGCACCCTGGTCAACGTCAAACAGGACGGCAAGGTCATCGCCGAAGGCGAAGCCGCGTGGCCGGAGCTGCAGGCCCGCGTTGACCGCGTGAACAAGCTGGCTGCGCAACTCAAGAGTCTGGAAAAAACCGACATCGGCGCGATCAACGCCGGGCTGGAGCGTATCCGCCTGCACGGTCGCAAGCTGGAACTGGAAGGCAAGCTCGACGCTACCGCCCAAGCTGATATGGATTCGGACCGCGCAGAACTGAACAACCGCTACAAGGACATCGAAGCGCGCCTGGCGGACCTGCACACCCAGTTCAACCGCGACAGCCTGACGGCGCGCGACGCTAACGGCAAAGAAGTGGAAATCGGCATCGGCAAAGTGGTGCACGCCTACCAGCCGAACGCCATGGGCACGATGACCAAGGTCGGCTTCTACTTCAGCAAGGTCTGGGAATTCCTCAGCGATGACCCACGGGAAGCCAACACCGAAGGCGGGATCTTCCCGGCGATTTTCGGCACCGTGATGATGACCCTGATCATGGCGATGATCGTGACGCCGTTCGGTGTACTGGCGGCGGTGTACCTGCGTGAATACGCCAAGCAGAACACCCTGACGCGGATTATCCGCATTGCGGTGAACAACCTGGCGGGCGTACCGGCCATTGTCTACGGCGTGTTCGGCCTGGGCTTCTTTGTGTATGTGCTGGGTGGCTCGGTTGACCGTCTGTTCTTCGCCGAAGCCCTGCCGGCACCCACCTTCGGTACGCCGGGCCTGCTGTGGGCCTCGCTGACCCTGGCGCTGCTGGCGGTTCCGGTGGTGATTGTGGCCACCGAAGAAGGCCTGGCGCGGATTCCTCGGACCGTACGTGAAGGCTCGCTGGCACTGGGCGCGACCAAGGCAGAAACGCTGTGGAAGATCGTGCTGCCAATGGCCAGCCCGGCGATGATGACCGGCATGATCCTCGCCGTGGCCCGCGCCGCCGGTGAAGTGGCGCCGCTGATGCTGGTGGGTGTAGTGAAACTGGCGCCGTCGCTGCCGCTGGACGGCAATTATCCGTACCTGCACCTGGACCAGAAAATCATGCACCTGGGCTTCCATATTTATGACGTCGGCTTCCAGAGCCCCAACGTCGAAGCTGCGCGGCCACTGGTGTACGCCACCGCCTTGCTGCTGGTGCTGGTGATCGCCACGCTCAACTTGTCGGCGGTGTGGATCCGTAACCACCTGCGCGAAAAATACAAAGCGCTGGACAGTTAATTGAAGTGAACGCGGACTAAATGTGGGAGCGGGCTTGCTCGCGAAAGCGGTGTATCAGAAACACATAGGTCGACTGACCTGACGCCTTCGCGAGCAAGCCCGCTCCCACACAAATTGGTAGCACAGGGAGCATCCCATGCAACACGAAACCCACACCCACGGCATCAACATGTCGGCCCTGGGTCGCGACAAGCAGAGCCTGAGCCTGGCCCAGGAAACCGTGGCCATCGAAGTGCCGGGCCTGAGCCTGTACTACGGTGAAAAGCAGGCGCTGTTCGACGTCAGCATGAACATCCCCAAGCAGCGCGTGACCGCCTTCATCGGCCCGTCCGGCTGCGGCAAGTCGACGTTGCTGCGCACCTTCAACCGCATGAACGACCTGGTCGACGGTTGCCGTGTAGAAGGCGCGATCAACCTCTACGGCACCAACATCTACCGCAAGGGCGAGGACGTGGCCGAGCTGCGCCGCCGGGTGGGCATGGTGTTCCAGAAGCCCAACCCGTTCCCCAAGACCATCTACGAAAACGTGGTCTACGGCCTGCGCATCCAGGGCATCAACAAGAAACGCATCCTCGACGAAGCCGTTGAATGGGCGCTCAAAGGCGCGGCACTGTGGGATGAGGTCAAGGACCGCCTGCACGAGTCGGCCCTCGGTTTGTCCGGCGGCCAGCAGCAACGTCTGGTGATCGCCCGCACCATCGCCGTGGAGCCGGAAGTGCTGCTGCTCGACGAACCGTGCTCGGCACTCGACCCGATCTCCACATTGAAAGTCGAAGAGCTGATCTACGAACTCAAATCCAAGTTCACCATCGTCATCGTGACCCACAACATGCAACAGGCGGCGCGGGTTTCCGACTACACCGCGTTCATGTACATGGGCAAGCTGGTGGAATTTGGCGACACCGATACCCTGTTCACCAACCCGGCGAAGAAGCAGACCGAAGACTACATCACCGGTCGCTATGGCTAGCCCCAGCTGCACGCCGCACGTTTCAAGCGGCAAGTAAAAGCAGTTTGATCAACGACACACATCAGCTTGCAGCTTGTAGCCTGCGGCTTACAGCTTTTGCGGAGCAAACCCATGATTAGCAAAGAAGGCCTTACCCATCACATCTCCGCGCAGTTCAACGCCGAGCTTGAGGAAGTGCGCAGCCACCTCCTGGCGATGGGCGGGCTGGTGGAGAAGCAAGTCAACGACGCCGTCACCGCGCTGATCGAGGCCGACTCGGGCTTGGCCCAGCAAGTGCGTGAGATCGATGACCAGATCAACCAGATGGAACGCAACATCGACGAAGAATGCCTGCGCATTCTGGCGCGTCGTCAGCCGGCGGCGTCCGACCTGCGGTTGATCATCAGCATCTCCAAGTCGGTGATCGACCTGGAGCGTATCGGTGACGAAGCCACCAAGATCGCCCGTCGCGCCATCCAGTTGTGCGAAGAAGGCGAAGCGCCGCGCGGCTACGTGGAAGTGCGCCACATCGGCGACCAGGTGCGCAACATGGTGCGCGATGCCCTCGACGCTTTTGCGCGCTTCGACGCCGAGCTGGCATTGTCGGTAGCGCAGTACGACAAGACCATCGACCGCGAATACAAGACCGCACTGCGCGAGCTGGCCACCTACATGATGGAAGACCCGCGCTCTATCTCGCGGGTCTTGAACATCATCTGGGTGCTGCGTTCGCTGGAGCGTATCGGCGACCACGCGCGCAATATCTCGGAACTGGTCATTTACCTGGTACGCGGTACCGACGTGCGGCACATGGGCCTCAAGCGCATGAAAGCCGAAGTTGAAGGCACGGCCGATCAAATCCCTAATGTTCTGGGCGAATCTGACGATAAGTAAGGTTGCCCGAGAAATTAACGCCCGGCCTTTGGTCGGGCGTTTTCGTTTGCGGCATCTGAATTTTTTGCGCGGCAGGAACAATAAAGTCCTTCTGTGAATCGCGAGTTTTGGCAAAATGCCATCAGTCAGGCGTTTTGCGTGCCGAAGTTTTTATAGGATGAAGGGTCGATGAGTAAAGTCAGTGTATTGGTGGTGGACGACGCCTCGTTTATCCGCGACCTGGTGAAGAAGTGCCTGCGCAACTACTTTCCGGGGATCAAGATCGAAGATGCGGTGAACGGCAAAAAGGCGCAATCCATCCTGATGCGCGAGACCTTCGACCTGGTGCTGTGCGACTGGGAAATGCCCGAGATGTCAGGCCTGGAGTTGCTGACCTGGTGCCGTGAGCAGGCCCATCTCAAAGCCATGCCGTTCGTGATGGTAACCAGCCGTGGCGACAAGGAAAACGTGGTGCAGGCCATTCAGGCCGGCGTCTCCGGCTACGTCAGCAAGCCGTTCACCAACGAGCAATTGCTGAACAAGGTCAAGCAGGCCCTGCACAAGATCGGCCGCCTCGACGCGCTGATCGCCAGTGCGCCGACCAAAATGAATTCGGCTTTCGGCAACGACTCCCTGAGTGCCCTGACCGGCGGCAAGCCTGAAGCCGTCAAACCGGCGCCGGTGGCTGCGCCAAGCAAAGGCCTGCTCAACAGCCCGCCGGTGCAAACGCCAGCGGCAGCGCCGGCCGGCGGCCGTGGCCAGGGCCAGCTGCGCCTGTCCAGCGGCACCCAGCAATGCGTGATCAAGGCGCTGAGCATCAAGGAAGCTCTGCTGGTGGTACGTCGCGGTGAAGTCCTGCCGCAGGTACTGGAAAGCGCGGTGCTCGACCTTGAGCAAGGCGACAACGCCGAAGTGGCACGCCTCAACGGCTACCTGCACGCCGTCGTCGCCTACGAGCCCAAGCCCGACAGCGACTGGCTGCAACTGACCTTCCGGTTTATCGACCAGGACGCGCAGAAACTCGACTACATCTCCCGCCTGATCGCACGCGGCACGGCGCAGAAGCACTTTGTGCCGGGTGCGTGATTGCCTGCATAACGGGAATCAACCGACCGTCTGATTCCCGGTGCTTGGCTTGATTTATATCTGTTTCGATATAGGCTCTCGATAACGCATCAGTGTTATCGAGCTTTTGCTATGCCTTGAAACAAAGCTCCACTGCCGTAGCCCGAGTCGTCTATTACGCTTTTTCTTTCCAGCAAAGGAGAAGCCAATGCCCAGGCACAAGGATGTGGTGTTTCTAGGAAGCTCACTCAAGGACGTCAAGGAGTTTCCTCTCGACGCCCGAAGGGCAGCCGGTTTTCAGTTGGATCTTCTGCAACAGGGCGAACAGCCTTTTGATTGCAAGCCCATGAGAACTATCGGACGGGGCGTCAGTGAGATTCGGATCACTGAGCAATCAGGCGCGTTTCGAGTGTTCTATGTGGTCAATCGCCCAGAGGCTGTCTATGTATTGCACGCGCTGCACAAAACCACCCAGAAAACCGAAGGGTGCGATATCGAACTGGCGCGTGCCAGATTGCAGGAGTTAGGTTAAGCCTATGACAGACCCAAAAATTCACACCGAACGCTTCAGCAACGTCTGGGATGCTCTGGAGGACACTCCCCAGCAAGCCGCCAATATGCGCCTGCGCTCAAAGTTGCTGTTGGCGTTGTGCAACACCATCCGCAGTTGGGAGCTCTCTCAGAAAGCGGCCGCTGAGCGGCTCAATATCAGCCAGCCTCGGCTCAATGACGTCCTCAATGGCAAGATCGACAAGTTCTCGCTGGACGCGTTGGTCAATTTGTCTGCCGCAGCGCAGTTGGAAGTCGATATCTGCTTCTCCCCGCTGCCGGCCTGATCATCGGCGCGGGGGCGAGTTGCTCACCCCCCACGCTCTATCTGATCAATCCAGCAACAGCACCTTGGCCAGCACGATCTTCGGCCCTTTCATCTTCTTGATGATGATTCGCAAGCCTTCAACCTCCAGCACTTCTTCCTCTTCCGGCACGCGCTTGAGGGTGTCGTAGATCAGCCCGGCGAGGGTTTCGGCTTCGATGTGGTCCAGGTCGACGCCCAGCAGGCGTTCTACCTTGAACAGCGGCGTGTCGCCACGCACCAGCAGTTTGCCCGGCTGGTAGGCGAGGATGCCGCGCTCGGCCTTGCGGTGTTCGTCCTGGATATCGCCGACCAGCACTTCCAGCACGTCTTCCATGGTCAGGTAGCCGATGATCTTGCCGTCGGCTTCCTCTACCAGAGCAAAGTGCGCGCCGCCTTTGCGGAACTGCTCCAGCAACTGCGACAACGGCATATGGCGCGATACGCGCTCCAGCGGGCGGGTCAGCTCGGCCAGGTTGAACGACTCGGGGATGTGGTCCAGTGCCGCCAGTTCCAGCAGCAAATCCTTGATGTGCAGCAGGCCGACAAACTCATTGCGCACCGCGTCATACACCGGGTAGCGGCTGAATTTGTGGCGGCGGAACAGCGCGAGGATTTCCTTGAGCGGGGCGTTGAAGTCCAGGGTGACCAGGTCTTCGCGAGAGTTGGCCCAGTCCACCACTTCCAGTTCGCCCATTTCCACGGCGGAGGCGAGTACACGCATGCCTTGGTCGCTCGGGTCCTGGCCACGGCTGGAGTGCAGGATCAGCTTGAGTTCTTCACGACTGTAATGGTGCTCATGGTGCGGGCCAGGCTCGCCTTGGCCGGCGATACGCAAAATCGCGTTCGCACTGGCGTTGAGCAGGTAAATCGCCGGGTACATCGCCCAGTAGAACAGGTACAACGGCACCGCGGTCCACAGCGACAGCAACTCGGGTTTGCGGATAGCCCAGGATTTAGGGGCCAATTCACCCACCACGATGTGCAGGTAGGAGATCACAAAGAAGGCGGCAAAGAACGACACGCCCTTGATCACTTCCGGCGACTCTACGCCCACCGCGCCCAGCAACGGCTCGAGGATATGCGCAAAGGCCGGCTCACCGACCCAGCCCAGGCCCAGGGAGGCGAGGGTGATGCCCAGCTGGCAGGCCGACAGGTAGGCGTCGAGCTGGCTGTGCACGGTGCGCAGGATCTGCCCGCGCCAGCCGTTCTTGTGGGCGATGGCCTCGACCCGGGTGGCGCGCAGTTTGACCATGGCGAATTCCGCCGCAACGAAGAAACCGTTGAGCAGTACCAGGATCAGTGCAAAAAGAATCATGCCGAAGTCGGCGAAGAGTGTAGCGAGGGTGATGCCAGGGGAAGGGTCCATGATGGGGTTTTGCAGGTTCCGTGTGTTCAATAAGGGGTGACAGAAGTGCCTGAAAGGCAGGCGCAAGTCGGCCAATGTAGCGGCTGACGGGGCGCTTGCCTAGTGCCCGCTGCCGGGCGGGGCCTGCAGGAACGATACAAATCCAATGTGGGAGCTGGCTTGCCTGCGATAGCGGACTGTCAGTTGGGGGTATGTTCAGCTGACCCACCGCCATCGCAGGCAAGCCAGCTCCCACACTTAGACCGCCATCGTTCTCAGGTTATTCATCATTCCCGACCAGCCGCGAACGCGTCACCTGCGTCGGCGGAAAGTGGCAGGTAAACGTGCTGCCATGCCCCAGCACGCTGCTGATTTCCAGCCGTGCGCGATGGCGCAACAGCACATGCTTGACGATGGCCAGGCCCAGTCCGGTGCCGCCGGTGTTGGAGTTGCGGCTGGAGTCCACACGGTAGAAACGCTCGGTCAGGCGCGGCAAGTGTTTGGCGTCGATGCCGATGCCGGAGTCCTGCACGCTCAGGTGTGCGCCGTGGTCATCGGCCCACCAGCGAATGCGGATATTGCCCTTGTCCTGGGTGTACTTCACGGCGTTGAACACCAGGTTGGAAAACGCGCTGCGCAATTCGCCCTCGCTGCCTTTGAGCAGCACCAACGGGTCGGCTTCCAGGGTGATCTGCTGCCCGCGTTCGCCGGAAAGCGCCTGGGCGTCATTCTTGATGGTCTGCAACAGGCTCTGCACGGCGACGGGATGGTTGTCCGACGGGTAATCGGTGGCCTCAAGCTTGGCCAGCAACAGCAGGTCGTTGAGCAGCGTCTGCATGCGCGAGCCTTGCTGCTGCATTTGCTGCAGGGCGCGGCTCCAGCGCGGGTTGATCTCGTCGACGTTGTCCAGCAGCGTCTCCAGGTAGCCGCAGATCACCGTCAATGGCGTGCGCAGCTCGTGGGAGACGTTGGCAACGAAGTCTTTGCGCATCTGTTCCAGCTGGTGGATGCGGGTCACGTCGCGCACCAGCATCAGGTGCTCGTTGTTGCCGTAGCGCGTCAGGTACAGCTGGATGCGCACGCGGTCATTGGTGGGCGAGGGGATTTCCAGGGCTTCTTCGTAATTGTCCTGCTCGAAGTACTCCTTGAAGCGCGGGTGACGCACCAGGTTGGTCACCGGCTGGCCGCTGTCCTGGGGCGTCTTGAGGCCCAGCAGGGTTTCGGCGGCGCGGTTCCACCATTCCAGGTTGCCATCGCTGTCGAGCATGATCACCGCGTCCTTGAGCGCGGCGGTGGACTCCTGCACCCGGTCGATCACCGCCTGCAGGCGCCCGCGAACGCGTTGGTCGCGACGTTGCAAGTGGTAGATGCTGTCGAACACCTCGCCCCACAGGCCGTAGCCGTCGGGTGGTGCTTCGTCGGGTTTGTGCTGGCGCAGCCATTCATGCAGGCGCAGCAGCTGTTTGAGGGTCCAGCCCAGGTACAGACCGATGCCGACGGCCAGGCTCCAGCCGTATTGGCCGCTGACCAGGCCGACCACCAGGCAGCCGGTGATCAATAACAGCATGTGGCGGATCAGGGTGCCATGCCAGTTCTGGTTCACTTAAACATGCGTCCTTGTCAGCTGTTAAGGAAAGGGAAGGGCTGGCTCAGCCTTTGGTGGAAAAGCGGTAGCCGGTGCCGCGCACGGTTTGTACCAGATTCTCGTAGGCATCGCCCAAGGCTTTGCGCAGGCGGCGGATATGCACGTCGACGGTGCGCTCTTCCACGTACACGTTGCCGCCCCACACCTGGTCCAGCAGTTGGCCACGGGTGTAGGCGCGTTCCTGGTGGGTCATGAAAAATTGCAGCAGACGGTATTCGGTCGGGCCCATCTCGGCTGGCTTGCCATCGATGGTCACGCGGTGGCTGATCGGGTCCAGAATCAGGCCGTCGACTTCGATCGGCGCTTCGCCATCGGTAGGGCCAGCACGGCGCAGCACGGCCTTCAGGCGGGCAACCAGCTCGCGTGGGGAAAACGGCTTGGTGATATAGTCATCGGCGCCAACTTCCAGGCCCTGGATCTTGTTGTCCTCTTCGCCTTTGGCGGTGAGCATGATGATCGGGATGTCCCCGGTCAGCTCGTCACGCTTGAGGCGGCGGGCCAGCTCGATGCCGGAGGTGCCGGGCAGCATCCAGTCCAGCAGGATCAGGTCCGGCTTGCGGTCGACGATGATGGCATGGGCCTGCTGGGAGTTCTCCGCCTCCAGGCAGTCATAGCCGGCCATTTCCAACGCAACGGCGATCATCTCGCGAATGGGCGCTTCGTCGTCAACGATCAGAATGCTCCTGCCAACCATGCCTAAATCCTCTTGTCATTTAACTGTCTTGCGCCGCATTAGATAACGGAATTATTGCAGTCGTGTGACAGTAATTTAGTCGCTTGGGCAATTCTCGGCACTCTGGACTACCCTTTGGGTCCGAATCCTGACAACCACAAAAGGAAGGTTCCGATGACTCAAAGTACTTTTTCCTGGAAAGCCCTGCTGGTAACGGCCGCGTTGACGCTGCCGACACTGGCATTCGCGGCAGACCCTGCGATGACCAAAGACGGCATGTTGGTGGACCACAAGAGCATGACGCTCTACACCTTTGCCAAAGACGCCGATGGCAAGTCCATGTGCAACGACAAGTGCGCCACCAACTGGCCGCCGTTGATGGCCGAATCCACCGACAAGCCAATGGGCAAGTGGACCGTGATCACCCGTGATGACCAAAAAAGCCAGTGGGCCTACAGCGGCAAGCCGCTTTACACTTTCGTGATGGACAAAAAGGCCGGTGACATGACCGGTGAAGGCAAAATGGACGGTGCCTGGAAGGTCGCCAAGCCCTGATCGCTTAGCGGCCAGTGAGCTAATTGTGGCGAGCAGGCCTGTTAGGGCTAACAGGCTTGCTATGGTTTGAGGGCTTGTTGTGGCGAGCGGGCTTGCCCCGCGTTGGGCTGCGAAGCAGCCCCAAAACCTGACGCCTCGGTCTTTCTGACGAAACACAGTGGCCCTGAGAGGGGCCGCTGCGCGCCCCAACGCGGGGCAAGCCCGCTCGCCATGACAAGCCCGTTCGCCACAGCAAGCCCGCTTGTCACAGGGTCAACGGAACGCGTAGTCCGCCACAATCCCGACAAAAATCGCCAACCCGGCCCAGTGGTTGTGCAAAAACGCCTTGAAGCATTTCATGCGGTCCCTGTCGCGGGTGTACCAGAACTCCCAGGCAAAGCAGCCTGCCGCCGCCAGCAACCCCAGGTGGAACCAGCCGCCCAGCTCGAACCGCATACCCGCCAGCACCAGGCAGACCAGCGACAGGCCTTGCAAGGTGAGGATGATCACGCGGTCGGCATCGCCGAACAGAATGGCAGTGGATTTCACGCCGATCTTCAAGTCGTCGTCGCGGTCGGTCATCGCGTAATACGTGTCATAGCCCACCGTCCACAACAGGTTGGCGATGTACAGCAGCCACGCCGTGGCAGGCAGGTGACCGGTCTCAGCGGTGAACGCCATCGGCATGCCCCACGAAAATGCCGCGCCCAATACCACCTGCGGGTAGTAGGTATAACGCTTCATGAACGGGTAGCTCGCCGCCAACGCCAGGCCGCCGAGTGACAGCAGGATGGTGGTGGCGTTGGTCAGCAACACCAACAGGAAGCTGATGCCCATCAGCACCGCAAAAAACACCAGCGCCTCTTTGGAACTGATCTTGCCGCTCACCAGTGGGCGTTGTTCGGTGCGTTTCACGTGACCGTCGACCTTGCGGTCGGCCCAGTCATTGATCACACAGCCGCCGGCGCGGGTCAGCACCACGCCGAGCACGAAAATCACGATATTGAGCAAGGACGGCGAGCCCTTGCCGGCAATCCACAGCGCCCACAGCGTCGGCCACAACAGCAGGTAGATGCCGATGGGCTTGTCCATGCGGGTCAACTGAATGAAATCCCAGGCCCTGGGGTTCAGGTGGTTCAGGGACTTGAGCAGACGTTGATACATCAGCAGTTCTCCGCACGGTCATGCAACGCCTGCCAGAAGCGCGGCAGGAAAATTTCCGCCACCAGCACGCTCAGCTGCCCGCGATCAAAGCGCGAGCGGCGTCCCCATAACCCGTCGGCCTGGTCCGCGGTCGGCAGCCATTGCCGTGGGTAGTGGCACACCTCGATGGCCTGGCGGGTGAAGGCGTGGTCGCAAAACAGCAACTCGCCCAGCGAACGGCTGCCCAGTTCGTCCATGTGCAACCCGTCGCCTTGCAAGGCACTGCGCGCCGCCACGCTGCGCGCGAACACCCACGGCTGACCATGGCCGCGCAGATACACCTCGCGCACCCAACCGACAGTGGCCGGGACCAGGCTCAGCGCCGCGCATTCATCGTCGCGCAACGGCTGCCAGCCTTCGAACAGCGGCGTCACGCTGAAGCCATCGTCGGACAGCCCCGTCAGCCGCCGCGTCAGCGAGCCTTCGTCGAACAGCCAGTCAAGGGTCAAGGGCGCTGGCAGTGGGCTCAGAAGGCTCTGGGTCAGCCATTGGCAAGCATCGGGAGGGGCGATTGAGTGCGGCACGGTGAGTCAGTATTGGCAGCAAAAGAGGCGGCGAGCTTACCATGGCATCCTGAGCTTTTGCCGGGCTGAACCGGCCGTTTGCGCCGAACATGCTTGCATCTGCCGGCTCCGATCAGTACAAAACGCCCTGAGCCGCACGGCAACGTTGGTCTATCGACCGTCGGCCAAGATGCCTGGACCCTGAGGAAGCAAGTAATGAAGAAGTGGCAATGTGTAGTCTGCGGCCTGATTTATGACGAAAAAGACGGCTGGCCGGATGACGGTATCGCACCGGGCACCCTGTGGCAGGACGTTCCGGAAGACTGGCTGTGCCCGGACTGCGGCGTGGGCAAAATGGATTTCGAAATGATCGAAATCGGTTAATCATCGATTTTTGAAATGTACTTCAAGGAGAAAGGAATGAACGCACCTGTCGTGATCATCGGCACAGGATTGGCCGGTTACAACGTGGCCCGGGAGTTTCGCAAGCTCGACAGCGAGACCCCGTTGCTGCTGATCACCGCAGATGACGGGCGCTCCTACTCCAAGCCCATGCTCTCCACCGGCTTTGGCAAGAACAAGGAAGCCGACGGCCTGAGCATGGCCGAACCGGGCGCCATGGCCGAGCAACTCAAGGCCGAAGTGCGCACCCACACCCGCATCAGCGGCATCGACCCGGGCCACAAACGCCTGTGGATCGGCGAGGAAGCGGTGATCTACCGCGACCTGATCCTGGCCTGGGGCGCAGAAACCGTGCGTGTCCCGGTTGAAGGCGACGCGGCTGAGCTGATTTTCCCCATCAACGACCTCGAAGATTACGCGCGCTTTCGCGCCGCCGCCGCCGGCAAACGCCGGGTGCTACTGCTCGGCGCCGGCCTGATCGGCTGTGAGTTCGCCAACGACCTGATTCTCGGCGGCTACGAAATCGACCTGGTGGCGCCGTGCGAGCAGGTCATGCCGACCCTGCTGCACCCGGCGGCAGCCGCCGCCGTGCAAGCCGGGCTGGAAGGCCTCGGCGCGCGTTTCCACCTGGGCCCGGTGCTCAATCGCCTGCAGCGCACGGCTGATGGCCTGGAAGCGCATCTGTCGGACGGTGAAGTGATTCACTGCGACCTGGTGGTCTCGGCCATCGGCCTGCGCCCACGGGTGGACCTGGCTGCCGCCGCCGGCCTGCAAATCAACCGTGGAATCATGGTCGACCGCCACCTCAAGACTTCCCACGCCAACATCTACGCCCTGGGCGACTGCGCCGAAGTCGATGGTCTGAACCTGCTCTATGTGATGCCGCTGATGAGCTGCGCCCGCGCCTTGGCTCAGACCCTGGCCGGCAACGCCACGGCCGTGAGCTACGGGCCGATGCCGATCACCGTGAAAACCCCGATCTGCCCGCTGGTGGTTTCCCCACCGCCACGCGGCACCGAAGGCGTGTGGAGCGTCGAAGGGCAGGGCGCCGACATCAAGGCCTTGTGCCGCGACGCCAGCGGCCGCCTGCTCGGCTACGCCCTGACCGGCAGCGCCGTGATGGAAAAACTGGCCCTGAACAAAGAACTTCCGCCGTTACTGGCGTAAATACCGGTCGTTCTGTCGGAATCAGCACGTTCTTACCTCTATAAAGGTCGCCGCGAGACTGGCGGAGCGTGCGAGGGCATGCCATCCTCACTCCCGTCTGCCGCAGAGTAGAGCCTGCGGCGCCTTGGGCGCTGCTCCACAAGAGAGCAGCACGGACATAACAACAAAAAACCGTCAAAGAGGCTTCACTTATGCGTAAACCAGAACTCGCAGCCGCCATCGCTGAAAAAGCGGATCTCACCAAAGAACAGGCCAACCGCGTACTCAACGCCGTTCTCGAAGAAATCACCGGCGCCCTGCATCGCAAGGACAGCGTCACCCTGGTTGGCTTCGGCACCTTCCTGCAACGCCACCGCGGCGCCCGCACCGGCAAAAACCCGCAAACCGGTGAGCCAGTGAAAATCAAGGCCAGCAACACCGTTGCGTTCAAGCCGGGCAAGTCGCTCAAAGACAGCGTCAACCCGTAATCGCGGGACCGTCTGAAGGGAGGCGGGATGGGAAAAAATGGGCACGCCGACTGGGTTGGGTGCCCATTTTTTGGTTTAAGAGGCTTCTAGAGTATTGGTTTCGATAGCGATTGTTTGTACAGATAAAATGCTTCATCTGTAACATGAATGACGTGCCAATCAATAGATTGCAATATTGGGGCAATTAATAGCTCTCGCAAGTCACCTGTTAATTTACACTCTTCCAAAAATCCACAAGGTCTTGTTTTGACGCTTTAATCAATTCACCTCTAAAGAATCTGCGGTTTCCTTTTGTTATTACAGAATTATGTGCGACGTAGTAGTGCTGGACAGTTAAGTATCGCTCGAGGTCAATCAATGTCTCAATGATTTGGCTTGGACTGGTTGATAGCGTCGAGTGTGATATGTCTAAATAGATAGATTCTTTGTCTTCACATGCGCCGAGCTCAGAGCTTTTTAGCTTTCCAAAGCAGTAATGATTTCTCATGTATTTACTTTCACAAAATAACGTGAGTTTATCGCTCATAAATTTATGACGTGTAATCGACTTGGAAAAGTATACAAATAATTTTGTTGCAGGGATTTCCTTTTGACGTTTTTAGTCGTTGCTTAAAAAGGCAGGTTGTTTTTAATTGTTGAGAGTTTTTCTATCTCTGCACCCTTGTTTGTAAGGTAAGTCAGTGCAGAGTCTAAATTTTCAAAAGTTTTAAGTTCTTCATTCTCATTGTCTTCGATCATATCAATTTTGGACTCTTCGATTGAAAAGAAATAAGTGTGATAAACGTTTTTCTGTTTTTTTAAGGCGTATTGAAATATAAATGATCCCCCATCTATCTTGCGAATCTCCTCGTAACCGCGGCGCTTTCCAGCGTTGAGTGCTTCTATTAGATTATTCATTCTCTACCCTGTGATATCAATGCGAACCATTGTTCCGTCGGCACGTTTAATGTTGACGTGTGGCAGCTCGCCATGCCCTGTGCCTTTAGGGTCATCGTGACCATAAACTCGACCGGTTTCCTTGTTGATAGGATAGTCCTTTCGATACCGAACTTTCCCATCTCTCTTTTTAAATTGATCCATTTTGTTTTTCTTTCTTATGCCTTGAGCGTCCTGGGATCCAATGCCTCTGACCTTTTGGCTATTAGGAAATGCTTCGGCCAATAGCTCATTCGCTTCTTTTTTGGTTTTCACCTTCACAACGGTTTTTTGAGGCCCATTGCGCAAGGCATCCACTTTCTTTGCGCAAGGCGCCAGACCCAATGGGTCTGACCACATAAATGGGTTGGGTGAGTAGGCATAGGTATTCAATCCTCCTTCCAGTCCAATTGGATCAGGAGTTGTGAAACGTCCTATCTCCGGATCATAAAACCTGAACGTATTGAAATGCAGCCCCGTCTCCCGGTCCAGATACTGCCCCTGAAACCGTAGATTTTGTTCCTCGATGTAATAAGGCTCGCGCGCCTCTTCCAGCGTGTTGCCCCACACCCGATAAGTCGCTTGCCAGACGCTGTGTCCGTCAGCTTCAGTCAGTTGCTCCGGCAACCCGTTCAGGTCGTTGTGGTAATAACGAATTTTCTGCAGTGGGCCGTCACCGTCGACGCGGGCCAACGGTTGATAGCCGCCGTCGTCTTCATACACATAAAGACTGGTTTGACTGTGCTTGTGCTCCTGCAACAACCGCAGCCCATCCCACATGAACCGGGTTTCCCCCAACGGATACCCATCGCTGCCATGCTCGGTTTTTTCAACCCGCCGCCCCAGCGGGTCATACGCCATCCTGACCACGCTACCGCTTTCATTACGCACTTCAACCAACCGGCTTTCTGCGTCATACACAAACCGCTGCACGCCACGCTTGGCGCTGCGTTTTTCGATCATTCGTCCAAACGCATCGTAGCGATAACGCTTGTCCTGATAGGTCAGCAGCTTGTTATGCACCACCAGCCCGGCGCCCGTCTGCGGGCCGTCGAGCAGGTTGGCGGCGGCATCGTAGGCGAAGGTTTCGCGCTGGCCGTGCAGGCTGTCCTGGCTTGCGATGATGCGGCCGGTGGCGTCGTAGTGCAGCAGTTGACGGTGTTGTGCCGCGGGTTGCTGGTCGAGTTTGCCGATCAGGTTGTCGGCGGGGTCGTATTCGAACTGCTTTTGCGTCGCCGCAGGCATCAGCGATGGCTGGCTGTTAAGGCGGCGTTGGCGTGAGCGCAGGCGGCCGCTGCGGTCGTATTCGCTGCGGGTGCTGAGCTGGCCTTGGGTGCGCAGCACTTCGCGGTGCAGGCGGTCGCGTTCGAAGTCGCTGATGACCTGGCCGTCGAGGTTGATCTGGTGCAGGTGGCCGCTGCCGTAGTACAGGCGATTGAGCCAGCGCCCGTCCGGCAGTTGGGTCTGGATCAGGTTGCCGAGTTCGTCGTAGTGATGTTGCAGCTTGCCGCCGGCACTTTGTTCGGCAAGCAACTGGCCGACTGCGTCGTAGGCGAAACCCAACGCCTGGGCATTGCCTTGCAGATCAGTGAAGGTGACCGCCGTGAGCTGATCCACCGCATCGTAGCTATACTCAGTGCGGCCATCGTCGGTGGTCTTGGCGACCAGTCGGCCGACCGCATCACGCTCCAGCCGATGAACGATGGGCGCTGGCGGCGTTTCGGGGACCACCGCCAAGCCATTGCCATAAGGCGCTGGAACGGCAGTCACCGCTGTGATGTTGTCCAGCCGGTCGTAGTCGTAGCGCTTGGCGCTGCCGTCGAGGTCTTGCTGTTCAGCCAGCCGATCGCCGGCATCCCACGCAAACCGATAGCTTTCACCGTTTTCATTGACCAACGCTTGCAGACGCCCGTAGCTGTCGTAGCCGAACTGCACCTGGCGACCATGGGCGTCGGTGCGCTGGCGTACCTGGCCTCGCCGGTTGTGTTGATAGAGCGTGGTGTGCCCGGCGGGATCTGTATAGCCCACCAACTGCCCGCTGGCATCGCGCTGGAAATGTTCGGTGCGGCCATCCGGCAGTTGGCTGCTGAGCAATCGGCCCTGGGCGTCGTAGCTGAATTGGGTACGCTCACCGAGGGCATCGGTGATGAGCTGCAAATAACCGCGCTCGTCGTAGCTGAAGCGCGTTGGGTAGCCCGAGCAATCAATATGCTCGACCAGTTGCCCGAACGGGTTCCAGCGCAGTTGTTTGCTTTTGCCGGTGGCGTCGATGATTTCCACGACCTGGCCGTGGGCGTCATAACGATAGCGGGTGATGTAACCCAGCGGATCGGTCTCGGCGATGCAGTTACCGCGTGGGTCGTAGCGATACTGCCAACTGTTGTCGGCGGCGTCGGTTTCCACCAGCGGCAATGCCCAATGTTCCAGCCACAAGGTCGAATCACTGCGGCCCAGCGGGTCGGTTTCGCCGATCAGGTTGCCGCTCTCGTCGTAGTTGTAGGCATAACGCCCGGCCTGTGGGTCGGTAGCGCTGAGCAACTGACGTTCGTCATTCCACTCAAACAGCCAAGTCTGGCCGAGGTTGTCGCTGTACTGAATGATCTGGTGCTGAGTGTTCCAGTACCGCGTACTCACACGCTGCAGGCCGTCGGTGATGCGCGTAAGACCGGCCTGCAGGTCATAGTCGAACTGGTAAGCGTCGCCCTCATCGGTCCAATGCCTAACCACGCGCCATTCCAGGCCTTCGACCAGTGCCCACTCATAGAAACAGCGCAATCCGGTGGGCAATTGATGTTCCACCATTCGACGCCCGGCATCGTAGACGAAGCGCCGCTGGACTTGATCTGTTGCATCACGCACTTGCGCGAGATTGCCCGCCGCGTCGTAGCCGTAGCTCACGAGCACTTCGCGACGTTGATCCGGGTAGAGGCGCTCAATATGAGCTACATGACCCTGATCACGGATCAGCTCAACCTGAACCAGATCGAACGTGTCGCGCAGGCGTACCAGGCGTCCGGCTTCGTCATAGTCGATATAGATGCGGTTGTCGTTACGATCACCCAGTTGGGTCAGACGCAGTCGCGACGGGTCTGCTGGAGCAGCTTCGAACAAGCGGTACACGCCGTCGTCGCTTTCGATCAGCAACTGCCCATTCAGGTGTCGCCGTACCGCAAGACCTTCACCGGCACTGAATACTGCGCCGCCCAACGGAATCGAACCCATGTCGATGGGCCGGCCCTGTTCATCGGTGTAGACCAGCGTTTCGCCGCCCTCGGGATGCGGCTGGATGTCGACGCACACTTCGTAGGCCACGCTCCAACCGGTACCGAACAGGCTACCTTGGCGTTCGTCGCGGCTGTTGTAAAAGCGCTGCCAACCGATCGGCAAAATGCCCGGCAGCACGAAATCCAGTTCCTCGACATCGCCGAGTATCTTCGCGCCCGTTGCAGCATGCACCGGGTTCGACGAGCCCATCGCGGCGTTGGCCGCAGCGCCCATCGCGCTGCTGATGGCCATCGACGTCGCGCCGCTGACCAACATGCACGGTAACTTGCTGAAGAACTTGCCCTTGCCACCCTTGAGCATCAACAGTGCCGTGACCGCCAGCCCGACGCCTGGCGTCTTGCCGCTGCGAATTTCACGCACCACCACCGAACCGCCACCAATGGTCACGTTGGAGGAAATCAGCCCCGACGACACCACCGTCGCATCGCAGGTACTGCGATCACCGCTGCGCACGGCAGGTTGGCCGTTGATCGTGACCTTTTCCGAACCCTCGGCCAGAAACTGCGGCGGCATTGGCGGGTGCTTCATGCACACGACCAGGTCCAGCGGCTTCGGCACGGCACCCGGCGCGGGCGTCGCGACGGTGGGGCGCCACATCTGCGAGAAGAACCCCTCGGCCATGTCCAGGTAGCTGGGCTCCGGCTCAGGTTTGGTTTCTTCCAGCTCAGTGCCGGCCGGGGTGACATGGGAGCTGATCGCCCCAGCCGCGCGGGCGGCGGGAATGTTGTTGGTCAGCGTATTGGTGGACCCGGTGAGAATATTCGCCTGCACCGTGGGTGGAAACAGCGCGTTGCTAAAGGCGTCGCATATCTTGGTCAGCCCTTTGTCCGCGCCACTTTTGCTCATGGCCAGGCCGACAATCGTGCCCACCACCGCACCCAGCAGGAAGCAGCCGAGGCCGCCGGTGGCCACGGTGATACCGGTGGCCGCAACCACGGCAGCCGTTGCCACGGCAGTGATCGCGATATTGGCCGCCACTTCCAGCACACCGCCAAGGATGTCCGCCATCATCGAAGTGTGGGACAGCGCATCGCCCATCCGGGCCGCCCATAACGCGTCAGACATGCAGGCTGCTCATCAAGAAACAGCGTCGAACGACAGCGAATTTTTTATCAATGCCCAATGCGCCGCCTCGGCATCCCCAAGCTTCTCCGCCTTCACATAACTCAAGGCGAGCATCTTGCGCGTACCCGGCAGCACCAGCGCCAGCTGGTACTGGAAAACCTTGTCATTGCCCTTGTTGAACTGGCTGCGCAGTTCAATGCCTTCCACCTCTTGGGCGGCGCCCAAACGCACGGTCACGCTCGGTTGGCAGCGCAAGTCCTGCACCTGTTTTTCCAGGCGCTTGAGCTGGTCATCGAAGTTGCTGTGCAGGGTCTCGCCTTCGGTGAGAAAGCTGCGGCTGATGATCAATGACGTGCCCAGTTCAGGGAACTTGAGGATATTGATCGACGCGTCCTGAAGCTCGGCGGCCGGCAGTTGGAACTGGAATTCGTTGATTCGGTACGTCATGGCAAACAGGTCTCGTCAGGAGCTTTTAGGCGCGGGGAATGCGGCGTTGATATTGGCGTCGATGCTGGCTTTCATGCCCTGGCCATCGGGCGTCGCGCCGGGGCCGCCGCCGTTGTTCAGGTGCAGCACGCCGCCGGTATTGAATTCGGCATCGCCGCTGGCGTGGAAGCTGATATTGACGCCGCTCAGGTTGATCTGCCCGCTGGCGTTCAACTCCAGGATGCTTTTGCCGCAGACCAGGCGCAGGTTTTCGCCCACTTCAATCACGTAGCTCTGGCTGATGCTGTCGGTCTTTCTCAGGCCCACCGAAAGGATGTCTTCGTGCTTGACGATGCGCACACGGTTATTCCCAATCGTCACCGTCTCGTTATGCCCAATGCTCTTATTGCGGTCATGCCCCACCGAGTGGCTTTCATCCACCTCCACCACGATGTCCTGATTGCGCTCGGCATGGATGTACAACTGCTCCAGCCCCTTCTTGTCCTCCATGCGGATTTCATTGAAGTTGGCTGGTGTGCCGCCCTTGCTCGAACGGCTTTTCATGCCGCTCTGGGTCGCGTTTTCCGGCAGGTCGTAAGGCACCGTTTGCTCGGCGTTGTACACACGGCCGGTGATGATCGGCCGGTCCGGGTCACCTTCCAGGAAGCTCACAATCACTTCCTGGCCGATGCGCGGGATCTGCATCGAGCCCCAGTTCTTCCCGGCCCAGGATTGCGACACGCGAATCCAGCACGAGCTGTTTTCGTTGGATTGGTCGTGGCGGTCCCAGTAGAAGTGCACCTTCACGCGGCCGTATTGGTCGGTCCAGATTTCCTCGCCTTTGGGGCCGACCACCAAGGCGGTCTGCGGGCCTTTGACGATGGGCCTGTGGGTGTTCGCCAGCGGGCGGAAGCTTTGCTGGGCGTCGATGCACGTGAGGCTGCTTTCGAACTGTGCCGAACCCGAGCCGCCACCGCTTTCCAGGCTTTCCTGGACGATGTAATAGCGACAGCCAACGATCAGGTATTCGCGGTTCTGGTCCTGGCGGCTGAAGCCGGTGAGGCTGAACAGGTGGCCTGAGCCGAGGCCACGCGCATTGCCGCTGAACTCGATCTGTTCATGCAAGGTTTGCAGGGCTTCGATGCGAGTGCGCGCATAGTGCTCGCCGTCTTCGCTTTGCACATAGGTGCCGGGGTAGTCGTACAGCGGGTAGTCGCCGGCGGTGTGCGGGCGTGGCATCGCCGAGCGTACGTCGATGCTGGCGCTGGGGCGCTGGAAGTCATAGTCGTTGAGCTCCAGCGAGCCCGGTTGCACTTCGTGCGCCAGGTGCCAGTTGTGCATGTGGTCGCGTTCGCGCTGCTGCTCGTCCTTGGGGTAATACGGAATCGACGCGTAGCCCGGCACCGTGGTGTGGGCGCCATAGGCGTCGGCCAGCACCAGCACATGGCGGTCCGGTTCATGGCGGAAGAAGTAGTAGATGCCTTCCTGTTCCATCAAGCGGCTGACGAAATCGAAGCTGGTCTCGCGGTACTGCACGCAGTACTCCCACTCGCGGTACGGCCGGCTCAGGGCGTCTTCGAAGTCGGAAAAACCCAGGTCGCGAAATACCTGCTTGATGATCTGCGGGATGCTCAGGTTCTGGAAAATCCGGCAGTCCGAGGTGCGGCTGAGCAACCAGAACCACGGGCGCAGCGTCACCTGATAACTGGCGAACTGGCCTTGGTCGATGTTCTGGCTGCACCGCGCGACGATGCCGTGGAAGTGCCGCTCGCCACCGTCTGCCAGTTGCAGGCCCACGCTCATTGGCTTGCCCAGCAACTGGTTGAGGTCGATGTTGGCGTCCAGCGAGGTCAGTTGCAGCTCATAGTTGAACAGCCGCCCCAGCTCTTCGCCGCCGCCCATTTCATTGAGCAGCAGCACATCCGGCCCCAGAGGGCTGGTGACTTTGGCCAGGCGTGAGGCTTGGTTGAATAGCATCGGTTAACCCGTAAATTGCCTAGTAACTGAAGAAACCAGCTCTAAATGTGGGAGGGGGCTTGCCCCCGATAGCGGTGTGTCAGTTGATGCATGCAGTGACTGATTCACCGCCATCGGGGGCAAGCCACCCCCCCACATTTGGACTGCATCTCGTCAGATCAATCGGCGTCGCTGAAGTCGTAGTGCAATTCATTATCCCGGGTGCTGATACGCACACCCGCCAGCGCCTTGCCTTCGAGCATGCGCGTGAGGAATTCACGGCTCATGTCCGGCAGCAGGCTGTTGGTCAGGATGGTGTCGATCATGCGCCCGCCGCTTTCGGTTTCGGTGCAGCGCGAGACGATCAAATCGACCACCGCGTCGTCGTAGTCGAAGGCGACTTTGTGCGTTGTCTCCACACGCTTTTTGATGCGGCCCAGTTGCAGGCGGGTAATTGCCTTGAGCATCTCGTCGCTCAGCGGGTAGTAAGGAATCGTCACCAAACGGCCGAGCAGTGCCGGCGGGAAAATTTCCAGCAATGGTTGGCGCAACGCCTTGGCGATTTCTTCCGGCTCGGGAACATTCGCCGGGTCTTTGCACACCTGAGAAATCAACTCGGTGCCGGCGTTGGTCGTCAGCAGAATCAGGGTGTTCTTGAAGTCGATCACGCGGCCTTCGCCGTCCTCCATCACGCCCTTGTCGAACACCTGGAAGAAGATCTCGTGCACGTCCGGGTGGGCTTTTTCCACCTCGTCCAGCAGCACCACGCTGTAGGGTTTGCGCCGTACCGCTTCGGTCAGCACACCGCCTTCGCCGTAGCCGATATAGCCCGGAGGCGCGCCCTTGAGGGTCGACACGGTGTGGGCTTCCTGGAACTCGCTCATGTTGATGGTGATGACGTTCTGCTCGCCGCCGTACATGGCTTCAGCCAGCGCCAGCGCGGTTTCGGTCTTGCCCACACCCGAGGTGCCGGCGAGCATGAACACGCCAATCGGCTTGCTCGGGTTGTCGAGGCCGGCGCGGGACGTCTGGATGCGCTTGGCGATCATCTGCAGGGCGTGGTCCTGGCCGATGATGCGTTTTTTCAGGTGCTGGTCGAGGTTGAGCACCGTCTCCAGTTCGTTGCGCGCCATGCGGCCCACCGGGATGCCGGTCCAGTCGGCGACCACCGAGGCCACGGCCTGGTAATCCACCGTCGGCAGGATCAGCGGGGTTTCGCCTTGCAGGGCGGTGAGGCGTTGTTGCAGGTTCACAAGTTGTGCGCGCAACTCATCGTTGCCGCTGTCCACAACACCGGCTTTCTCGCGCAGGGTTGCACGGGTGGCGAGCAGCTCATCGACCAGGGTTTTCTCTTCGGCCCAGCGGCTTTCCAGGGTTTCCAGGCGTTCACGTTCGGCACTCAGCAAGGCTTCGCTGTTGCTCTGGCGTGCGCCGATGGCGATGCCGATGGCATGCTCGCGGGCGATGATTTGCAGCTCGGTTTCCAGCGCTTCGATGCGACGGCGGCTGTCGTCGACTTCGGCCGGCACGGCGTGCAGGCTGATGGCGACGCGGGCGCAGGCGGTGTCCAGCAAGCTCACGGATTTATCCGGCAGCTGGCGCGCCGGAATGTAGCGGTGCGACAGCTTCACCGAAGCTTCCAGGGCTTCATCGAGGATCTGCACCTGGTGGTGTTTCTCCATGGTCGAGGCCACGCCGCGCATCATCAGCAGCGCCTTGTCTTCCGACGGCTCAGCCACTTGCACCACTTGGAAACGGCGGGTCAGGGCCGGGTCTTTTTCGATGTGTTTTTTGTACTCGGCCCAGGTCGTGGCGGCCACGGTACGCAAGGTGCCACGGGCGAGGGCTGGCTTGAGCAAGTTGGCGGCGTCACCGGTCCCGGCGGCGCCACCGGCACCGACCAACGTGTGGGCTTCGTCGATGAACAGGATGATCGGCTTGGGCGAGGCCTGGACGTCTTCGATGACCTGGCGCAGGCGCTGTTCGAACTCGCCTTTCATGCTGGCGCCGGCTTGCAGCAGGCCCACGTCGAGGCTGCGCAGCTCTACGTCTTTGAGCGCGGGCGGCACATCACCGGCGACGATGCGCAGGGCAAAACCTTCAACCACGGCGGTCTTGCCCACACCGGCTTCGCCAGTGAGGATCGGGTTGTTCTGGCGCCGACGCATGAGGATATCCACCAGTTGGCGGATCTCTTCATCACGCCCGACGATAGGGTCGAGCTTGCCGCTGCGCGCCTGTTCGGTCAGGTCAACGGTAAAACGCTTGAGGGCTTCCTGCTTGCCCATCGCGCTCGGTGCCATGGCGCCGCTGGCTTCGCCGGGTACAGCGCCGGCGTTGAAACCGTCGCTGGCACTCAACGCATTTTCGGGCGAGTCGCCGACGTATTCGTCGAAGCGCTCGCTCAGCGCTTCAGCTTTGATTTTGTCGAACTCGGGAGACAAACCCAGCAGCGCGTGGCGCAGGCTCGGGGTCTTGAGAATGCCGAGCACCAGGTAACCGGTGCGCACCTGGCTCTCGCCGAACATCAGGCTGCCATAGACCCAGCCGCGTTCCACGGCTTCTTCCACATGGGACGACAGGTCGGTGATCGACGTCGAGCCCCGTGGCAGGCGGTCCAGTGCTTCAGTCAGGTCACGGGCCAGGCGCGCCGGTTCCACGTTGAACTGGCGAATGATGCGGTGCAGGTCCGAGTCCTGCAGTTGCAGCAACTGGTGAAACCAGTGGGCCAGTTCCACGTACGGGTTGCCCCGCAGTTTGCAGAACACAGTGGCGGCTTCGATGGCCTTGTAGGCCACGCTGTTGAGTTTGCCGAACAGTGCGGCGCGACTGATTTCACCCATGCTCTGGATTCCTTGAGGTGGTGGCGTGGTCGGCGTAATGCCGAGCCAGGATTAGGTCGTTGGCGTCATGCTCGGGTCGGCCGAGCCAGGTGTTGAAGCCCAGGCGGAACTGGCCATTGAGCTGCAGCGCCGGTACTTCGGGTTGTTGCAAAACCAGGTTCAGGTCCCAGTCCAGTTCATGGCCCAGGTACTCGGCCACCCACGCCACCAGCTCATTGAACGGCTGGCTGCCGGGCAGCATGCCCATGTAGTCATCCAGCGTGAGCGGGCCGAGGCGGATGCGGAATTTATGCTGGCGGTCCCACACGTGGCTGCCCAGGCAGAAGTCCACGCCCAGTTGGTTGGCGCTGACACTCACGCGGCTGCGCTCGGGCAATTCCAGCCATTGGCCGACGTATTCTTCTATCTCCACCGGCAGGCCGAAATACTCGCTCAGAATCGCCTTCAGGCCATCCGGGTAGCGGGTTTGCGCTGACAGGTGGCCGCTGTAATGCAGCTTCGCGGTGTCAGGAATCAGCCCCTGATTGAGCAGGCTCGGCATGCCCCGGCCACTCAGCGCCGCCAGGCGTGCGGACCAGTAATCATCGTCCGGGCGGTCGTGGCTGACTGTCGGCCGCGCCTCGGCCCAGGCCCGGTAAAACAAGCTGAGCAGCCGATGGTGGAACACATCCAAAAACTGTTTGCTGGTGCTGTCGGCGTTGTTGCGCTGACGTTCGCGCACGTACTCGGTGATGTGCAGTGGCAATGGGCCGTTGGGGCCGCCGAGGCCGAAGAAGAACTGCTCCAGCCGCGCCGGTTTGCCGTCGCCACCGGGATCGACCGAGGCCAAAGTGGCCGGGGCGAAGGTGCAATCGGCCTGTTGCCCCAGGCGCAACGGGTCATCCGCCAGGCGTAGGGAATGGCCCAGGCGCGGCAGCTGCGGCGATTCGCACTCGATACGCCGCAGCGCCTGGAAGAAATCGTATTCCCAGGGCTCCTGATGCATCGCATCCAGTGTGTTCACAGGGTCGGACGCCGCCCGGGCTTGGCTTTCCATCGCATGATCTCGCCGCGTTCGGTGGTACGGATCACCGTCTCGGTAAAACTGTTGATCGACACGTAGCGTGCCAGGAAGCGCTCCAGCACCGCACCGAGCAGAAACACGCCGGTGCCGCGAAACGCGTTTTCATCGAATTCCAGGGTAATTTCCAACCCGCGGCCAAACACAATCGGGCCAGGCATCGGCAGGCGCCGGGTCACGGCTTTGCTGCTGACTTCGCGCAGGCCTTCGATCTGCAATTGCAGCGCCGCGTCGTTGCTGTCGCCGTACAGGCGCAGCAGTTCACGCAAGGCGCCGGCGCCCTGGCCCTGTTCGCTCAGCGACAGGTAATTGAGCGACAACTGGCTGATCAGGCGCCAGGCCTTGGCGTCATGCGCGTGGCTGGCGCGTGGGCGGCTCGGGCCCGCGACGCAGCGCACCGACAACACGGGCGCGCTGTCGGCCAAGGTGAAGTCGGTCTTGCCGTTGCCCACGCTCATGAACAACGGCAGATCGCGGTTAGTGCACAGCGCGGTCACGCCGAGTTGGCGCAGGTCGTGGCGGTAGGGCGCTTGCTGGCTGTCGACCAGGCTGACAAAGGTTTCGCTGCCCACGTAGGTAGAGCGCGGGCCGTTGCGGCGCTGGTCGCTGGACAATACGCGCGGCTCGCGGCGCAGCGTGTAGTAAGCCTGATCGCGACCATAGCGTGACGGGTCGCGCACCGCGTAGAACGGCAGGAACGGCTGCTCCGGCCCGGTGCCGTGGCCGGTGATGCCGCTCAGCGAGTGAATCTCGAAATCCATTGGCCGCGTGCGGTCGGCAATCACGTGGTGTTCGTTGACGCGGTCAGACAAATGAATACGGTCCACGCGTTTGGGGAACAGGTTGATCGCCGGCGTGCAGAACGGCATGAACTGCGCCGCGCCAACACTGCCTTCCAGGCTCGGCTCGTGGCGGTCGAACAGCACGATCAGTTCCAGCTCCTGGCCGTCGCAGCGTTTGACCGCGCGGCTCAGTTCGGCGAATTCGACGAACAGGAAGCGGTGGGGCAGGGCGAAGTATTCCTGCAACAGCCGATAGCCCTGGAATGCGCGGGCCACCACCGGCATGGCCGCGTCGGCGTCGTCAAAGCCGCGCGAACGCAACGCGTCCTGCGGCAGGCGCTCGACCCAATCACCGCCGGGTTTGCGCGCAAACACCGCGCAGGCGTTGCCCAGCAGTTGTTCGTAGAGGCGAAACGGCTGCTCATCGGCGCCGCTGAGGTACAGCGGCAGGCTGTCGAGGTCGAGGCTGTTGAACGGCAATTCGGCGCCGGTGCGCAGGGTCAGACGCAAGCCAGCCTTGGCCTTCGGCTCGCTGGCGGCCAGGCGGCCGAGCACGGCGGCGGGGTTGCCGAAGTACTCGGCGCCGCTGACCTGCAACGGCCACAGCGTCACCGGGTGCGCGGTGCGGTACTCGCAGCAGGTCTGGGTTTCGCGGCCCAGTGCTGCGCGCAACACGGTGTCGCGCGGCAGCGGGAAGCCGCTGGCCAGCGAGCCTTCATCCGGGTCGGTCTGCAATTGCACCACGGTCATCGACGGCGTCGGCGCCAAGTAGTGCGGGTAGGCGATTTCCAGCAGGTTGTGGGTGAACGTCGGGTACTCGGCGTCGAGCTTGAGCTGCACGCGGGCGGTGAGGTAGGCAAAACCTTCGAGCAGGCGTTCGACATACGGGTCGGCGCAGTCCATACCGGACAGGGTCAGCCGACTGGCGATCTTCGGGTATTCCTTGGCGAACTCGGCGGCGCTTTCGCGCACGTGGTGCAGTTCCTGGTTGTACAGCTCCAACAGGCGCGGGTTCATGGGCGCCTCCGCTGGTCGGCATTCACCACGCGCACATGGCCGGATTCCAGGTCGAGGTCAGTTTGCAGCAGCAAGCGCAATGGCACCGGCTGCGCCCACAGGTCGCCTTCGATCTCGAAGCTCAGCGCGTTGTGGTTCATCTCGCCGTGGCCGATGCGGGCTTTGACGCGCAACGTGTGGCGCAGAATACGCGGCTCAAAGGTGGCGATGGCCTGGTAGATCAGCGCTTCCAGCGCCTTGATGTCCACGCTGGACACGCTGTTGCCCGCCAGTGCCGGCAGGCCGTAATTGACCACCGACGTACCGGCCGGGGTGTGCAGCGTGGCATCGGCATCCAGCAACGACGTGGTGTTGAGCAGCCACGCCAGATCGCGCAGCACCGAGGCTTTCAATTGGGTCAGGGACAGCACGCGTTTGTCGGCGCTTTCCTTGGGATTGGTTGGGTCGTCGTCGGTCAACCGGTCCAGCAGGGACGGTTGCAGACGGTCGCGGGAAGCGATTTCAGTTACCACCAAAGCAGCTCCACGGACGGGTTGTGAGAGGGACGGTTTCTGCGAGGGGCCGATGCCTGGGGCCGTGGCGGCGAGCCACGGCCACCGGGTTTATCAGCGCTTGGTGTTGGAACGGATGTTCCAGCCAAACTTGATCGCGCCGCCGTCTTTGGTGCCGTCGGCTTTCTGCGGCTGGTAGTCGACCATCACTTGGGCGAAGTTCAGGGTGACGTTTTCGGTCAGGCGATCATCGGTGCCCGAGCCGCCGGTGCTCAGGGACGTGACCAGCACTTCTTCCAGGTTGATCACCATGTACTCGACCTGGCTTTCGCCACCGGCCTTGCGCACGGTCAGCTTGACCTTGTCGATGTGCTTGCCGCTGGCGCAGTGCATCATCAGGTTTGGCGATGCCTTGTCGACGTACTTGGTCAGCGACAGGTCCTGGATATTCACCTTGCCCGCACCGCCGCCACCGCCAACGTGCATGTTGCCGGACTGGGCCATGCCCCAGCTCCAGTTCAGCACGTCGATTTCGTCCTTGTGGGCCTTGTCCATGGACTCGCCCTTGATGTCGCCGATCTTGATGAAAATATCAACAGCCATGTTTTCTCCCTGTGTGGCTCTTGCCACTGAATTTGAGTAACTCCAAATGGGCAGTGCCTTTGTGTGGGAGGGGGCTTGCCCCCGATGCAGGCACCTCGGTGTGTCAGTCACACCCCAGTGATGCTATCGGGGGCTAGCCCCCTCCCACAGAAGAGCCAGCTCATCCGTGGGTTAGGCGCTTTTCGCCGAAGGCAACTTCGATACCAGGCGCAACGACACGGTCAGCCCTTCAAGCTGATAGTGCGGGCGCAGGTAGAACTTGGAGTTGTAGTAACCCGGGTTGCCTTCGACGTCTTCCACGATCACTTCGGCGGCAGCCAACGGGTGCTGGGCCTTGGTGGTTTCGGTGGAGTGCGCCGGGTCGCCGTCGACGTAGTTGAGGATCCAGTCCTGCAACCAGCGCTGCATCTCGTCCTTCTCTTTGAAGGAACCGATCTTGTCGCGCACGATGCACTTCAAGTAGTGCGCGAAACGGCAGGTGGCGAACAGGTACGGCAGGCGCGCGGCCAGGTTGGCGTTGGCGGTGGCGTCCGGGTCGTCGTATTCGGCCGGTTTCTGCAACGACTGGGCACCGATGAAGGCGGCAAAGTCGGTGTTTTTCTTGTGCAGCAGCGGCATGAAACCGTTCTTCGCCAGTTCCGCTTCACGGCGGTCGCTGATGGCGATTTCGGTCGGGCACTTCATGTCCACGCCACCGTCATCAGTCGGGAACGTGTGGGCCGGCAGGTTTTCCACCTCACCGCCGGATTCCACGCCACGGATGCGCGAGCACCAGCCGTAGTGCTTGAACGAACGGTTGATGTTCACCGCCATCGCGTAGGCGGCGTTGGCCCAGGTGTACTTGGAGCTGTCGGCGCCGTCGGTGTTTTCTTCGAAGGCGAAGGCTTCCACCGGATCGGTCTTGGCGCCATACGGCAGGCGCGCCAGGAAGCGCGGCATGGTCAGGCCGATGTAGCGCGAGTCTTCCGATTCACGCAGCGAACGCCAGCCGGCGTATTCCGGCGTGGTGAAGATTTTGGTCAGGTCGCGCGGGTTCGACAGTTCCTGCCACGAGCCCATGCCCATCACGGTCGGCGACGCCGCAGCGATGAACGGGGAGTGCATGGCGGCGCAGACTTTCGACAGCTCGCCCAGCAGTTCCACGTCGGGTGGCGACTGGTCGAAGTAGTAATCGCCGACCAGGCAGCCGTACGGTTCGCCGCCGAACTGGCCGTATTCTTCTTCGTACATCTTCTTGAAGATCGGGCTCTGGTCCCACGCGGTGCCCTTGAATTTCTTCAGGGTCTTGTGCAGGTCCGGCTTGGAGATGTTGAGCACGCGAATCTTCAGCTGCTCGTCGCTCTCGGTGTTGTTGACCAGGTAGTGCAGGCCACGCCAGGCGCTTTCCAACTGCTGGAAATCCGGGTGATGGATGATCTGGTTGACCTGGGCGGTGAGCTTGGCGTCGATGGCGGCGATGATCGATTCAATCGACTTGATCGCGTCATTGGACACCAGGTCCGTCTGTGCCAAAGCCTGTTCGGCCAGGGTGCGCACGGCGGTTTCCACGGCTTCGCGGGCACGCTCGGTCTTGGGTTTGAATTCTTGCAGCAGCAGGTTGGCGAACTCGCTGGCTTCTTCGGTGGCACCCAGGATCTGGGAGCCTTCGCGGGCGGTGTTGTCGGTCATGATTACTGGTCCCCTGCAGGCTTAGGCGCGCTGGCAAGTGCCTGAAGCAGTGCCGGGTCCTTGATCGCCTTCATGATGATTTCTTCAGCGCCAGTCTTGCCGTCCATGTAGGTCAGCAGGTTGGCCAGCTGGGTGCGGGCTTCGAGCAGTTGCTTGAGCGAATCGACCTTGCGGGCCACGGCGGCCGGGCTGAAGTCGTCCATGCTTTCGAACGTGATGTCCAGGCTCAGGTTGCCTTCGCCGGTCAGCTCGTTCGGTACGTGGAACGCTACGCGTGGCTGCATGGCCTTGAGGCGCGAGTCGAAGTTGTCGACGTCCACTTCAAGGAACTTGCGGTCGGCCACGGGTGCGAGCGGTTCGGCAGGCTTGCCGGCGAGGTCGGCCATCACACCCATCACGAAGGGCAGCTGGACCTTTTTCTCGGCGCCGTAAAGCTCGACGTCGTACTCGATCTGCACTCGAGGCGCACGGTTGCGCGCGATGAATTTCTGAGAACTTTGCTTCGCCACGTTGCTGCTCCTGGTCGCTTGAGCGACGGTGTTGTTACTGCACAGCCGGGCGGCTTACTCGCCGTCCGGGCCGCGCAGGTTTTCAAATTGGGACATGCCGTCGGGGATCAGATTGCGCACGATGGCCGCGAAGTCGGCGTGCACCAGATTCTTCGCCCGGTTCAACAGCACCGGCAGCGGGCTCGAAGGCTCGTGACGGGTGTAGTACGCAAGGATCTTGTCGAGGCTGCGCAGCACGTCATCGCGGCTGGCGATGTCGCCAGTGGGGCGCGGTGCGGCGGGGGCAGCGGCGAAATCGACCGAGGGGGCATTGTCGTCACTGACGGCCTCGGGTTCGCTGCTGGTATCGCTGTTCGGTACGAATTGGTTGAGGACTTGCAGCGCTTGCTTGAGCGGTTGCTTCAACAGGCTGAGGTCCACGCCCTGGGCCGAACCGACCTGGTCGCTGACCTGTTGTTCGATGGCTTCGCAGGCGGCGCGCGCGGCGCTCAAGGCATCGCGCGTGGCTTGCAATTGTTCGGGATCGCTGTCCAGAAATGCGGCGTTGAGTTGCTGGGCACCGAGCTGTTCGTCGGGGAAACTCATCAAGCCGCTGGCGTTCAGCGCAGCACGCAGGCTCACCGGCCCGAACGTGCGCGAGCGCGTGAGGATGCTTTCGCGCAGCAGACGAATGGTCGCGTCGCTGGTCAGGCCAGATAAGGCATTGATGCGTACGGTGGGGTCATTATCGTCGTCGGCATCCAGGCGCGGGTGCAGGTCGGCCCAGTACTCGCGCAGCAGCGCGTTGATCAGCGTGAGGACTTCGGCCAGCCCGGCCACACCCTGAAGGGCGAGGGAGCTTTGCAACAGAAAATGGGTGATGCGCAGGTCTTTGCTGCGCTGCAACAAGTCGAGGCTTTGCTGCTGGATGCTGCGCCATTGCGGTGGCTCAGCGGGCAGGATAGCGTCGCCCATGCTGCGCTCGGGTTGGCCCTTGGCGTCACGCTCCAGTTGGAGAAATTGCGCGTCATATTCCATGTCTTCGCCACAGGGCGAAGTCGCGGAAACGGCGGCGAGCAGCAACGGCACATCCACTTGATTCGATCTCCCTATCAGCCCGTTAGATGCCGGGCAATGCATGCATTAGTTGCGCGATGAACTTTGCATGTTTTCTTGGTCATATAGCCAGAGTGCCACTACCGTGCCATCACTGATGTTCAAGAAGTTGTGCATTTTTGGTGTAGTAGTTACGCCTTGTCAAGGTAAGCTATTCGCCCTCTGTGACAGATGTGCGGTGCTTAACACCCTGCGCGACTGGCGGGTCGAACGGCGCACCAGGACAGGATTTTTGTCATAGAAGCCAGTTAAGATCACCGATCATGCTGGTAAAAGCCTATTTTTACGGTCGTTAACGCGACTGGCGGTATCTCTCGGGAAGCCTGGCTCCTTCAGGTAGACCCTTGGATAGACCGCGCGCGATGTATCAGCAAGGAGGCAAGATGTCGCTGTGCTTGACTATCACTAGTTATCACAAGATCACCCCTGGGCAATGCCCTGAAAAGTCCATGAATCAGGGCGTGATGGCTATTGGCCGCAGTTCTGATAATGACTGGGTATTGCCAGATCCAGAGCGCCTTGTCTCCTCGCAACACTGCGTTATTCAATACAAAGATGGCCGTTACTATTTAACCGATAACAGCACCAACGGCGTTGAATTGGTTAACGCCGGTATTCGTATGCGCCGAGGGAACAGCGAACCGTTGCAAGACGGTGAATTGATCCGCATCGGCGACTACGAAATTCAGGCGCGTATCGACTTCAACGTGCAAGCCATCGATAGCCAGCCGTTTACCGGCGATTCGCCGAACAGCTTCGAGGCGTTGATGGGCGCGGTGGTGAACGCGCCCGCGCCGACGCCGGTAATCGCACCGCAGTTTCATGGCGCCTCGTCGATGGACACGCTACCGGACCTGTTCGATTTCCTCACCCCGACCGCCGTACCACCACCGACCGTGGCGGACCATGTGCCGTCCGAGCAACACGACTTTCGCCCGCCGACCCCCGTTGCCATGCCAGTGGTGGAGAAGCCGGCGCCGTCAGCCTCGGTGATTCCCGAAGACTGGGACGTGTTTGGCGACACACCCGCGCCCGTGGCCAGTAGCCCGACGCCCGTTGCACCGCCTCCCGTGCCGCCAGTCATGCAGTCGCCGCCCGTGGTCGAGCCCGTGCTCCCCGCGGCTGACAGCCAACAGCCCGACCTTTTGCAAGCCTTCCTGCGCGGCGCCGGCCTCGACCAGTTGCGCCTGGACAAGGCCGATGCCTGCGCGCAGATGGAGAGCATCGGCCGCAGCTACCGGTTGATGGTCGAAGGCCTGATCGACGTATTGCGCGCCCGCGCCAGCCTCAAGGGCGAGTTCCGCATGCAGCAGACGATGATCCGGCCCGCCGAAAACAATCCGTTGAAGTTTGCGCCCAATGCCGATGAAGCCTTACTGCTGCTGCTGCGTCATGGAAACCAAGCGTTTATGGCGCCGGACATCGCCGTGCGCGACAGTTTCGACGACCTGCGCGCCCATCAACTGGCGGTAATGGCCGGTGTAGAAGCGGCCATCAAGCACTTGCTCGCGCGCTTTGAGCCGGCGCAACTCGAAGAGCGCATGGGCAAGCCCGGCGGGCTGTCGAGCATTTTCAACGGCTCGCGCCAGGCCCAGTACTGGCAGCAGTTCACCGAGCTTTACAGCAATATCTCGCGCGAAGCCCAGGAAGATTTCCAGGACCTGTTCGGCCGCGAATTCAGCCGAGCCTACGAAGAACACAGCGCACGACAGCGTCGCTAAACCGCAACGCAGTAATGGATAAAACGGATAGCTAAGTACGTCATTGAGGACGCAGGATGATTCCCAGGTTTTTACTCGCAGTCGCCACGGCGCTGCTGCTGACGGCGTGTGCCAAGGATGCCGCCAAGCCCGAGGCGGCCACTGAAGCCGAAGCGGACACCGCCGCCATCGAACTGCATTTTCACGCCATTGCCGGGCTCAACCCCGGCGCCAACGGCCAGGCCGCTCCGGTTCGCGTACGCATCTTCGAACTGAAAAACGCCGCCACCTTCAGCCGCTCCGACTACTTCGCGCTGGCTGATCGCGCGCAATCCACGCTCGGCCTCGATCTGCTGGACCAGGACGAAGTGATGGTGCAACCCGGCCAGCAACTGAGTATCCAGCGCAACCTCGACCCGTCCACGCGCCAGATCGGCCTGCTGGTGGGCTATCGCGAGTTGGACCGCGCGCAATGGCGCACGGTGCTCACCGTCCCGGCACGCCAATACACCGAATACCAGATCAGCCTCGATGTGCGCGCCGTACGCGCCGACGTCGTGGTTCCCCCATCCAGCCCTGCCCAATAAGAAGCAAACGGAGCTCCCATGTCCTGGAACAATCGCGTGGTCTGGTCGGAAGGCATGTTCATCGGAACGCAGCACTTCCAGCAGCATGACCGTTACCTGGAAAACCTGATTGACGCCCGCAGCCGCCCGTTGTCCGCCGGTGCCTGGGGGTTTTCCGAATTGCTCATCGACCAGGGCCTGCTGGCCCAGGGCAAGCTGGCGATTGTGTCGGCCCGTGGCCTGTTGCCGGATGGCACGCCGTTCAATATTCCCCAGGATGACCTGGCGCCGAGCCCGCTGAATATCGACGACAACCTGCGCGATGGCCTGGTGTACCTGGCCCTGCCGCTCAAGCGTGCAGGCGCGCGTGACACCGTCGATGACGGCGAAGACCTCGGCGCCGCGCGTTACGTGAGCCAGGTGCGTGAAGTGCGTGATGACAACGCCCCGTTCGAAAACCGCGCGCCCGTGGCCGTGGGCTCGCGTGCGTTGCGCCTGCTGACTGCGCAGGATGGCATCAGCGATTACGCCGCCATCGGCCTGGTGCGCATCAAGGAAAAACGCGCCGACCGCGCGCTGGTGCTCGATGACACCTACATCCCGCCCGTGCTGGACGTGGCCGCCAGCAAACCGCTGACGGCCTTTCGCAGCGAATTGCTGGGCCTGCTGCACCAGCGCGGCGAAGCCCTGGCCGGCCGCGTGGTCGCCTCGGGCGCCGGTGGCGCGTCGGAGATTGCCGACTTCATGCTGCTGCAACTGGTCAACCGCGCGCAGCCGCTGCTCCAGCATTTCAGCCAGTTGAGCCCGCTGCACCCGGAGCGTTTTTTCAGCGAACTGGTGAGCCTGGCCGGCGAGTTTTCCACCTTCTCGACGTCGGGCCGTCGCCCCCAGGAATACCCGCAATACCAGCACGATGACCTGTCGCTGAGCTTCACCCCGGTGATGGCAGCCTTGCGTGAGGCGCTGTCGATGCTGATCGACAGCAAAGCCACACCGATCCCGATTGTGGAGAAGGCCTACGGCATTCATGTGGCCATGCTCGCCGACAAAACCCTGCTCGACAGCGCCAGTTTCATCCTGGTGGTGCGCGCCGATGTGCCCGGCGAAACCCTGCGCGCGCGTTTCGGCCAGCAGAGCAAGGTCGGCTCGGTGGAGCACATCCGCGACATGGTCAACCTGCAACTGCCGGGCATCGGCCTGCTGCCGCTGCCGGTGGCGCCACGCCAGATTCCGTACCACGCAGGCAGCACCTATTACGAGCTGGACCGTGGCAGCGAGCACTGGCAGCAACTGAATAACTCCGGCGGCTTTGCCTTCCACATCGCCGGGCAATTCCCGGGTTTGAACCTGGCCTTCTGGGCGATCCGAGGATAATCCGCGATGCATCCCAATGATGATGACCGCACCCAGTTCATGCCGCGCCCGGGTGGCCGTGCGCCGGAACCTGCGCGTGCAGAGCCGGCGCCGCTGTCGGTGCCGGCCGCGCCGATCCTGACCGGCAAAAGCCAGGGCCTCAACCCGCTGGAAAGCGCCGCCGGCCCGCTGTTGGCGCTGTTGACGCGGCTGCGCAACACCATCGCGCACCCGGCACCGGCCAGCCTGCGTGCGCAGTTGCTGGGTTACCTGCGCCAGTTCGAAGAGCGCGCCGAAGCCGCTGGCGTGGCGCGCAATGAAGTGCTGCTGGCGCGTTACGCGCTGTGCACCGCACTCGATGAAGCGGTGCTCAGTACGCCGTGGGGCAGCACCAGCGACTGGGGCAAGCAGAGCCTGCTGATCACGGTGCACAACGAAGCCTGGGGCGGTGAAAAAGTCTTTCAGTTGCTCGACCACTGCCTGCAAAGCCCGCGCGAGCGCCCGTACCTGCTGGAGCTGTTGTACCTGTGCATGTGCCTGGGTTTCGAGGGCCGTTACCGCGTGATGAACGACGGTCGCAGCCAGCTTGAAGCCTTGCGTGAACGCACCGCCGCCGCCATTCGCAGTGCGCGTGGCGAGCACGAGCGCGAGCTGTCGCCGCACTGGCGCGGCGTGACCGTGGCGCGTGATCGCCTGGCGCAATTCATGCCGCCGTGGATCGCCGTGGCCATCGGCCTGGCGCTGCTGCTGGCCTTGCTGTTCGGCTTGCGCATGAAACTGGCGTCGGATGCCGAGCCGGTGTTCAAGAACATTCATGCCCTGGGCGAGATCCCGGTGCAGGCCATCGACCGTCCGGTGGCGCAGCCCAAAGTCATCGAGCGGCCACGCTTGGCCGGTTTCCTGGTGGAAGACATCAAGGCGGGCCGCGTGGCGGTGGAAGACAAGGTCGACCGCTCGGTGGTGACGATCCGGGGCGATGAGCTGTTCGCCTCGGCCAGCTCCAGCATCGTCGATGACTACCAGCCGCTGATGCTGCGCATCGCCGACGCCATCCGCAAGGTCAAGGGCCAGGTGCGCGTCACCGGGCACAGCGACAACCGCCCGATTGCCACGCTGCGCTTCCCGTCCAACTGGGCGCTGTCCGAAGCCCGCGCCAAGTCGGTGCTGGAGATCCTGGCCGCCAAGACCGGCCAGGCAGACCGCTTCAGCGCCGAAGGCAGAAGTGACACCGAGCCTGTGGCCACCAACGCCACCGCAGAAGGCCGTGCCCGCAATCGTCGGGTTGAAATCACCGTATTGGCGGAGGGCGTCGAGTGAAGGCGTTTTTCAGTTTCATGATTCGCTGGGTGATTCCCGTGCTGGGCCTGATCGCCCTGAGCCTGATCATCTGGTTTGTGGGGCCGCTGCTCGATGTGCTGGTGCCAGAAGGGCGGCGCTGGGCGCTGATCATTCTGGTGTTTGCGGTGTGGATCGCATATCGCGTGTTCCGCATTATCCAGGCCCGCCGCCAGGCCGCCGAAGTGATGCGCAGCCTGGCCGCGGAAACCCCGGTCGACCCCAACAGTGTCGCCACCGCCGAAGAACTCAGCACCCTGCGCCAGCGCATGGACGAGGCCCTGGCGCTGCTGAAAAAGGCCAAGCTCGGTGGCGATGAACGCCGCAACCTTTACGAGCTGCCGTGGTACGTGATCATCGGCCCGCCGGGTTCGGGCAAGACCACCGCGCTGGTCAATTCCGGCCTGCATTTTCCACTGGCTGCGCAATTGGGCGCGGGTGCGGTGCGGGGCGTCGGTGGCACGCGCAACTGCGATTGGTGGTTTACCGACCAAGCCGTTTTGCTCGACACCGCGGGCCGCTACACCACCCAGGACAGCAACTCGACGGTGGATAAGGCGGCGTGGCTGGGCTTTCTCGACCTGCTGAAAAAGCAGCGCTCGCGCCGCCCGATTGATGGTGCGTTTATCGCCATCAGCCTCTCGGACCTGCTGCTTGGCACGGACGCCGAACGGGCTGCCCATGCGGCGGCGATTCGCTTGCGCATCCAGGAGCTGTACACCCAGTTGGGCGTGCGTTTCCCGATTTACCTGATGCTGACCAAGCTCGACCTGGTGCCGGGCTTCATGGAGTTCTTCGACAACCTGAGCAAGGAAGAGCGCGCCCAGGTGTGGGGCATGACCTTTGCGCTCGATGACGGCAAGCACAGCGACAGCCCGTTGGCGACGCTGCAAAGCGAGTTCGCCGGCCTTGAGCAGCGCCTCAACGAACGTTTGGTGGGGCGCCTGCAACAGGAGCGCGACCCGGCCCGGCGCGATCTGATCTACGGCTTCCCGCAGCAGTTCGGCGCTTTGAAGGATTGCCTGCAAAGCTTCCTCGAAGGCGTGTTCAAACCCAATGCCTTTGAAGAGCGCGTGCTGCTGCGCGGCGTGTACTTCACCAGCGGCACCCAGGAAGGCAGCCCGATTGATCGCCTGATCGGCGCCATGGCGCAAAGCATGAACCTGGACCGCCAGCACCTGGCGCGCCAGAGCGGCACCGGACGCAGTTACTTCATCGAGAAACTCTTCACCGCCGTGGCCTTCGCCGAGCGCGGGCTGGTGGGTGTGAACCCCAAGGTCGAGCGTCGACGCAAGTGGATCGCACGCGGCGTGCTGGCAGCCACCGTCGCCTTGGTGGTGGTAGTCAGTGGTTTGTGGTGGGTGAGTTATCGCGCCAACCAGGCGTATATCGCCCAGGTGGATCAGAAGGTCGCGCCGTTGGGCCAGGCTGTACAGAACCTCAGCCCGGCGCAGCGCGAAGTGCTCGCCGTGCTGCCATTGCTCAATGCGGTGAAGAGCCTCGCGGGTGATTCGCCAAGCTGGTCCGAAGGGCTGGGCCTGTACCAGGGCGACATGCTCGAAGCCGAATCTGCCAGCGTCTACCGCAAGCTCTTGATCGCCGTGTTTGCGCCTCGCCTGGTGACGCGCATCGAAGAACAACTGCACGGTGGCGGCAATTCCGATTTCCTGTACGAAGGCCTCAAGGCCTACCTGATGCTTGCCGATGCCGAGCATTACGACCCGGACTTCATCAAGGCCTGGATCGCTCTCGATTGGGACCGCAACCTGCCGCGCGACCTGCCGGCCGACCAGCGTCAGGCGCTGACCGAGCACTTGCAGGCGTTGTTCGAACGCCACCCGCCAAACGCGCGCCTGGACCCACGGCTGATCGACGACCTGCGTCGCCAGCTGCAACAACTGCCGGTGGCCCAGCGCGTCTATGACCGGGTCAAGCGCCAGAAGCTGCCCGACGGCATCCCGGACTTTCGCATCAACGAAGCCGCAGGCCGCGATGCTGCGCTGGTGTTCAGCCGCAAAAGTGGCAAGCCGCTGGGTGAGCCGCTGAGTGGGTTCTTCACCGCCAAGGGGTATCGCCAGGCGTTCTTGCTGAGCAGCCTGAACCAGACCGGCACCCTCGCCGAAGAGCAATGGGTGCTGGGCCGTGAACAGGCCGACCAGCAGAACGTGGTCAGCCTCGCTGCCGACGTGCGCCGCTTGTACTTCCAGGACTACCAGCGCCAATGGGACGCCTTGCTCGCCGACATCGACTTCGTGCCGATCACCAGCGTGGCCCAGGCGGCCGATGTACTGCGGGTGATTTCCGGCCCGACCTCGCCGCTGAAAAAACTGCTGGTGGCCGTGTCCAAGGAAACCGACCTGCAAGCCGAAGAGCGCCAATTGGCGGCCAAGGGCGTGCCGGTGGAAGGCGGCGTCGACAAGCTCAAGGAGCGCCTCGGCAGCCTGCTCGGCCAGGAACAACCGACCGCCAACGCACCGCAAGCGGCAGACGATCCGGTGACCGCGCACTTTGCCGAGCTCAACAGCATCGTCAGCAAGAATGAAGGCGAACCCGCCGCCATCGACGGCCTGCTGGCAGACATGAACGCGCTGTACGTGCAGGTCAGTGCCATGGTCGGCGCCAGTGGCGACGCCTTGCTTGGTGAGGCCAAGAACCAGGCGGCGGCTGCGGCTACGCGGGTCAGCCTGAATGCCGAACGCCAGCCGCCGCTGGTACAGGGCATGGTCAAGTCGGTGGTCAACTCCGCTACCAACAGCATGATGGGCGGCGTGCGTAACCAACTGAACGCGGCGTGGGTCAGCGAAGTGGTCAACGTGTACCGCCAGTCGCTGGCCGGACGTTATCCGATGTCGCCGGGCAGCGCTCGCGACGCCACGCTGGATGACTTCGGTCAGTTCTTCGGCGTGGGCGGGGTGATGGACAACTATTTCCGCAAGTACCTGCAGCCTTACGTGGACACCTCCGCGCAGACCTGGCGCTGGCAGCCGGGCGCCGCGCAAAAGCTCGGGATTGCGCCAGGCGTGTTGCAGACGTTCCAGCGTGCGGCGGCGATTCGTGATGCGTTTTTCCGCGCCGGTGGTACGCAGCCCATTGTGCGTTTCGAACTTAAACCGGTGTCGATGGACCCGACCATCACCCAGTTCCTGCTTGATCTGGATGGCCAGCAATTGAGCTACGACCACGGCCCAAGCCGCCCGGTCGCCATGCAATGGCCGAACCCCGGCAGCATCGGCGTGGTGCGTATTTCGATCATGCCGCCGTCGGCCAGTGGTCGTTCGGGCGTGACCCTGGACGGCCCGTGGGCCTGGTTCCGCTTGCTGGAACAGTCGGACCTCACCGCCGGCAACTCGCCGGACCGTTTCAACCTGCGCCTAAGGGTGGACGGGGCGAGCATCGCCTACGAGCTGCGCGCCAACAGCGCCTTCAACCCGTTCAAGAGCCGCGTACTCAGTGGCTTCAGCCTGCCGGAGCGGTTATGACGACGCTGGGTTTCTACGGCAAGTTGGCCAGCCGCGGTGACTTTGTCAGCCGCGCCTTGCCCCAGAGTTTTATCGGCCCGTGGGACAGCTGGCTGGCGGCAGGTCTGCTGGCCAGCCAGAACAGCCTGGGCGGCGACTGGCTCAATGTGTACCTGGTCAGCCCGTTGTGGCGCTTTGTGCTGGCGCCGGGTGTGTGCGGGCCGGACGCGGCGGCAGGTGTGGTCATGCCGAGCATTGACCGGGTCGGCCGGTATTTTCCGTTGGCGGTGGTGGCGTTGCTCGATCACGACACCAACCCCGCATCCCTGGTGGGCGGGCCGGACACCTGGTTTGAGCAGGCCGAAGAGCTGCTGCTCAGCACACTGGATGCCGGCGCGACCTTTGAAGGTTTCAACGATGGCATCGACAAACTCGGCATCCCGGCCAGTGAGCAACGCGCCGTGGACAGCCGCTTTGCCGGGCTGCAACGCGTTGCCGCCACCGTGCCCCACAGCCGCATGACCGCGCTCGCCGAACAGGCCTGCGAGGGCGCGAGCCTGTGGTGGGGGCGTGGCTCGCAGGTGATTTCCCCAGGTTTATTGCGGTGTCAGGGTTTGCCTGCCGCCGGCGATTTTGCGCAGTTTTTGCTCGGACAAGAAGGTGTGGTGTAGATGGGGGCGACGTTCAAATCCGCGAGCAAAAGCCATGTGGGCATGGTCCGCCAGGTCAATGAAGACGCCTGCCTGGACCTGCCGGAAAACCGTCTGTGGGTGGTGGCCGACGGCATGGGCGGGCACGCGGCGGGCGACTACGTCAGCAGCCTGATCGTCGACAGCCTGCGTGCTGTGCCGGTGGGGCGTTCCCTCGACGAATATTCGGCGGCCCTGCGCAATGACCTGATCCGCATCAACGCAACCGTGCGCGAAGAAACCGCCAACCGTGGCGTGACCATGATGGGCAGCACCGTGGTGGTCCTGGCCGCACGCGGCTTGCGCGGCGTGTGTTTGTGGGCCGGCGACAGCCGCCTGTACCGCCTGCGCGACGGCGTGTTGGAAGGCATTTCCCGCGACCACAGCTACGTGCAGGACCTGCAAGACAGCGGCTTGCTCAGCGAAGCCGATGCCCGTGTGCACCCTCGCGCCAATATCGTCACCCGCGCGATCGGCGTGGAGGCGCAGTTGGAGGTGGCGGTGGTCGACCTGCTGATTGCGCCCGGTGACAGCTACCTGCTGTGCAGCGACGGCCTGAACAAGACCGTCGAGGATCATGAAATCCGCGAAGTGCTGGGCCATGACGCGCCGGATGAAATCGTGCGCAGCCTGGTGCACCTGGGCCTCAACCGGGGCGCGCCGGACAACATCACCGCCATTGTCGTGAAGGTTTCGCCATGAACATCGTGATTCCGGGTTATGACATCGAAGGCGAGATCGGCGAAGGCGCCATGGCCAGCGTGTACCTGGCGACCCAGCGTTCGCTGGAGCGCAAGGTGGCGTTGAAAGTGATGGCGGCGGCGCTGGCGGCGGACCCGAGTTTTTGCGAGCGTTTCCTGCGCGAGGGCAAGACCCTGGCGCGCCTGTCGCACCCGCACACGGTGACCATCCATGACATCGGCAACGTCGGTGAGCTGTATTACATGGCCATGGAATACCTGCCCAACGGCACGCTCAAAGAGCGCATTGCCGCCGGCCTGACACCGGAGCAGGGCGTGACGTTGATCCGCCAGATCGCCTCGGCGCTGGGCTATGCGCATGCTCAGGGCCTGGTCCACCGTGACGTCAAGCCGGCGAACATTCTGTTCCGCGCTGACGGCACCGCCGTGCTGTCGGACTTCGGCATCGCCAAGTCTCTGGATGACCGTACCCAGTTCACTCAAGCCGGGTTTGCCGTGGGCACGCCGAGCTACATGAGCCCGGAGCAGGCGCGGGGCCAGGAGATTGATGGCCGCGCTGACCTCTACGCACTCGGCGTGGTGCTCTATGAAATCCTCGTCGGCGAGTTGCCTTACAGCGGCACCGATGCACTGTCCACGGCGCTGGCGCACCTGACCGAACCGCTGCCGGAATTGCCGGTGCACCACGGCCGTTATCAGGAGGTGTTGCGCAAGCTGTTGGCCAAGGATCCGGCGGAGCGTTTCCCGGACGCGGCGGCGTTGCTGCGCGCGCTGGACCAACTGCCGGCCGACTCGCCGGAAGCCACGCTGGTGCGGCCGTTACCGATTCCGCTGAGCTTCGACCTGGCCGGGATGACGCCGGTGTCTATCGACATTCCGACCGACAAACCCCAGCCGCAGCCAGTGCGCCAACCGGTGGTGACGCCGACCCAACACAGCAACGTGTCCGAGCAGCGCCGTGGGCCGGTGCTGGCCTTGGCTGCAGTCGCAGTAGCTGTCGCGCTTGCCGTCGGTGGCGCGAGCTACTGGTGGTTGAGCCGCGGCGATACGCCAGCGGCGCCGCCCGCTGCGGTGGTGCCGAAAACGCCCGCGCCTCCCGAAGTAAAAACGGTTGTGGCCGATGCGGACGGCGGCCAGCGCCCCTTGCTGATGGCGGGCAAGAAGACCCTGTTCCAGCGGGTGCTGAGCAAACCGGGCGCCAAGCTGTCCCACGATGCCGGTGGTGCTTCCAACGAGGGGCTGCCGGCGTTTTCCGTGCTCTACGTTTACCAGCGCAAAGACGTCGATGGCAGCCCGTGGCTGCGCGTCGGCGCCGCCACCGATGGGCGCAGCGACGGCTGGTTGCCGGCCGCCCAGGTCAGCGACTGGAAGCAAAGCCTGGTGCTCAAATTCACCGAGCGCTCGGGCCGGGCGCCGGTGATGTTCCTGCGCCAATCCAGCGAGGTGGAAAAACTGTTGGCCGACCCTGCGGCCGCCAAAGGCGTTCTGGCCAAGGCGCAGAAGAACAGCGAAGACAATCAACAGGTGTTGGCGCTGGAGCCGACGGCCAGCGCGGTGCCGCAGGACCAGTTCTACCTGCTGCCGATTTTCGACTCCAAAGAGAGCTTCGACGAAAACGGCCAGCCGGTGCAGTTGCTCAATGTGGCCTCTATCGACCCCGGCAGCAGCGCGGCTGCCAAGCCGGCCGCCCGAGCGATCAACACCAACGCCGACGCCTTCCGTACCGCCGTGGTGCTGGTGGTCGACACCACCGTGTCGATGCAGCCTTACATCGACCAAGTCCGCGACGTGGTGCACGAGCTGCAAACCCGTATCGCCGAGCGCGGTGAGCTGGACAGCGTCAGCTTCGGGCTGGTGGGATTTCGCAACAGCATCAAGAAAACCCCAGGGCTTGAGTACGTCGCCAAGACGCTGATCAGCCTCGATCAGGGCCGCGACCCGCAGCGCTTTCTCGACATGGCGCGGCAGGTCAAAGCCTCCACCGTGTCCAGCCACTCGTTCAACGAAGACGCGTTTGCCGGGGTGATGCAGGCCGTGGATGGCATGGACTGGTCCGGCTACGGTGGGCGCATCATCCTGCTGGTCACCGACGCTGGCGCACTGCGCAAGAACGACCCGTTTGCCGCCACCCAGATGAACGAAGCCGAGGTGCGCCAGGCCGCGCTGGGCAAGCAGATCAAGATCTACGCCCTGCACCTGCGCACCGACGCCGGCAAGAAAACCCATGCCGGTGCCGAAACCCAGTACCGCGTGCTCACCGCCGACGCCAACCCGCAGATCGGCGACCTCTACACGCCAGTGCCGGGTGGTGATGTGCGCAAGCTGGGTGAGCGTGTCGATGAGATCGGCAGCGTGTTCGCCAACCTCGTGCACCAGGTGCGCAGCAACACGCCGCAGCCGGTGCCGCTGCTGAGTGCCGCGCCGACCTTGGCCGACAAGTCCGCGGCCGTCGGCTACGCCATGCACATGGATTTCCTCGGCCGCAAAACCGCGAGCCAGGCGCCGCAACTGGTCAGCGCCTGGACCGCCGACCGCGACCTGACCAACCCGGCGCTGCCGGCGTTCCAGGTGTGCGTGATGCTGACCAAATTGCAGCTCAACGACCTGCAGCAGTCGCTGAAACTGATCGTCGATGCGGCGCGCAAGACCCAGACCTCGCCCAAGGATTTCTTCCAGGAAATCGCCAGTGCGTCGGCCTACATGAGCCGCGACCCGCAAGCCCTGCGCAAGGGCGGCAACCTGGCCGACGGCGGCATCCTCGGCGAATACCTGGAAGGGCTGCCGTACCGCAGCAAGTCGCTGAACATGACCCAGGATTTGTGGTTGTCGTTGAGCGTGGCCGAGCAGGAAGACTTTATCGACGAGCTGGATTCGAAAATCCGCCTCTACGAAACCTTTCACAATGATGTGGCCAACTGGGTCCGTTTCGGCGATGCCGAGCCGGGCGATGCGTTGTACCGCGTGCCCTTGTCGACGCTGCCGTGATGCTGAACCTGAGCGCAGTGCACAAAAGCCGCGGCGTCGGCAGCCAGCGCTACAGCCTGGTGATTCCGGCGCTGGCGCTGCGCGCGGGTGAGCAGTTGGCAATCGTCGGGCCGAGCGGCTGCGGCAAAAGCACCTTGCTCGACGTGCTGGCGCTGGTGTTGGCGCCGGATCAGGTTGGCCGGTTTGAATTTGATCAGGTCGATGTCGGCGCTCTGTGGCGCGCCGATCAGCAGTCGACGTTGGCCGCGCTGCGCAGCACGCACTTGGGCTATGTGCTGCAAACCGGTGGCCTGCTGAGTTTTCTCGATGTGCGCAGCAATATCGCCTTGTCCCGGCAACTGCTGGGGCTCAAGGACGACGGCAGCATCGCGCGTTTGGCCGAGCAGTTGGAGATCAGCGATCAGTTGGGCAAGAAACCGGCTGCGCTGTCGGTGGGCCAACGCCAACGCGTGAGCTGCGCCCGTGCACTGGCCCACGCGCCGCAACTGGTGCTGGCGGATGAGCCGACGGCGTCGCTTGACCCGCTGAACGCCGAACGCGTGATGCAGGCGCTGCTGGCCCAGGCCCGCGAACATCGCGCGGCCTGCGTGATCGCCACCCATGACGAGCCGCTGGCCCGCGCCAGTGGTTTGCAGGTGCGGCGCATCAGTTGCCGCCGTGACACCGACGGCGGCGTCACGGCCACCCTCGGGGAGGCGTACTGATGCGCATCGGTCTGGTGGCGTCTCTGGCCTGGCAGGATTACCGCAACGACGCCTGGCTGTCGGCCTGTTCGGTGCTGGCATTGGTGGCCGTGATCGCGCCGTTGCTGGTGTTATTCGGCCTGAAATTTGGACTGGTTAGCAGTTTGACCGAACGCCTGGAGACCGACCCCGCAACCCGTGAAATTATTCCGTTGGGCGGCGGTCGATTCAACGCAGCGTTTATCGAGCAACTTGCCCAGCGTCGCGATGTGGCCTTCGCCGTGCCGCGTACCCGCCAGATTGCGGCGACCGCGCAGGTGGGCACGCTGACCCTGGAAATGCTGCCGACTGCAGCGGGTGATCCGCTGCTCGTGGGGTTGCCGATGCCTCGGGGCCTGGACCAGATCGTGCTGAGCCACACCGCCGCGGAAAAACTCGCGGCGCGGCCTGGCGATTGGCTGGAGACCAGCTTTGCGCGGCAAGTGGCAGGGCGCGTCGAAGCCCAGCGCACGCGGTTGCAGGTGCTGGCGGTGCTGCCGCTGGAAGCGTTTGCGCGGGACGGTTTGTTTGCCGATTTGCGCCTGCTGGAAGCGGCGGAAGATTACCGCGACGGCCGCGCGGTGCCGGCGTTGAGTTGGGACGGTGACGCGGTGGGCGTGACTGAGCAGCGGGTTTATCCGGCGTTTCGTCTGTATGCCCGCAACCTCGCCGATGTGGAGCGGTTGCGGGTGTTTTTCGCCGGGCAGAATCTGTTGGTGTCGACCCAGGCGAACGCCATCGCCCAGGTGCAGTCGTTGAGCCGCAACCTGTCGATCGTGTTCTGGATCATCGCCGGTTTGGCCTTGGCGGGCGCATTTGCGGCGATCTTCGCCGGCGTGTTGGCCGCCGTGGCGCGCAAGCGTCGGGAATTGTCGGTGTTGCGCTTGCTGGGGTTTTCCACAGCCGGGCTGTTGTTGTTTGTGGTGGTGCAGGCGCTGTACAGCGCAGGGTTTGCCGCCGTGCTCAGTGCCGGGTTGTATGGCCTGGCCGAGGCGGGGTTGAACAAATTATTCGTGCAGGTGCCGGGCGAATACGCCTGTCACCTGTTGGCGCCTCATTACGCCCTGGCCCTGGCTGCAGTCCTCGGCGTCAGCGCCGTGGCGGCGGGTTGTGGCGGTTGGCGAGTGGCGCGTATCCAGGCTTCTGAAGGAATCAGAGATGTATAAGTTACTGGGCGCCGCGATGGCGCTGAGCTTGGCTTCAATGGCGTGGGCGGATGAGGCGAGTGACAAACTCGACAACCCCAAACCGTTGCCCGATGACGTGAGTCTGCCGCTGCCGTGCGAAGGCAACATGGTGTTCCGCTACGCCTATGTGCTGGCCCAGGGCACCCTGGATGACCGCGAGATCAGCCTCGGTTACCCCTTTGCCGAGGGTGAGGCGGGTTATCAGCAGTCGTTTATCTCCGGCTACCGACGCGACTTTATCAACGGCCAGTTCACGCTCAAGGATTTGCCCAAGGACTGGAACGCAGTCATTGCGCCCTTGATGCCGAAGACCGACGCCAAAACCCCGCTCAAGCCGATGCTGTACTTCATCGGCAAGTACGAAGTCACCGCGCGTCAGTATGCCCAAGTGATGTCCCAGGCACAGTCGCTCGCCAGTGGCGAGCCGGCGCCAGCCTGCGATGCGCCGACCGGCATGGCTGCACGCTTGCCCAAGGTGAAACTCTCGCGCTTTGAAGCCGAGCGCTTCTCGGCGGTGTACAGCGCCTGGTTGATGAAATACCACCGCGACTTGCTGCCGGTCAGTGGTCGTGGGTCTTCGGCCGAAGACGGTGGCCTCGGTTTTGTGCGCTTGCCCACCGAAGTGGAATGGGAATTCGCCGCGCGCGGTGGCCAGGCAGTGAGCCGTCAGGACCTCGAAGGGCGGCTGTTTCCGCGCCGTGTCGAAGGCAGCGAAAGCGACGGGCCGCTGGGTGATTACGCGGTGTTCAATCAAGTCGCCGGCGGTACCGGCCAGGCGGCACGCCTGATGCCCATCGGCACCAAATTGCCCAACCCGATCGGCATGTTCGATGTGATCGGCAATGCGGCGGAAATGGTCCAGGAATCGTTCCAACTGGTGCACGCCGGGCGCCGTCAGGGCACCTACGGCGGCTTTGTGGTCAAGGGCGGCAACTACCTGGAAGGCGAGGGCACGCTGTTCACTGGCATGCGCCGCGAATACCCGCTGTTCGCCGCCGACGGCACCGAGCAGAGCAACGAGACCACCGGTTTTCGCGTGGCGATTGGTGCGTTGTCCGCGCCGCGTTCGCGCTACAAGGAGCTGTTCGCGCAGTGGCAGAAAGAAGGCCGCCTGGCCTCGCTGACCGACGCCATCGACGACGCCCAGGACCCGACCAAGCGCCTGGACAGCATCATCGCCGCCAGCGTCGATCCCAAGCTGCAAGCCGAACTGGGCCTGGTCAACGAAGAACTCAAGCGCAACGTCTCGCTGATCGCCCAGCAACGCGAAGAGGCGGCGGGCAACCTGATTCAATCGGCCGCGCTGGTGGCCGAGACCATCAGCAACTACAACATCCGCCTGATGAACTTGCAGAAGAGTCGCCAGCAGGCTCTGGACAACAAGGACGCGGCCAGCGCGCAGCTGTTTGCCACGGCCATCGACAACGGCCGCAGCGCGCTCGACGGCGCGGTGGCGATCTACATTGACAACCTGGCCACCGGCACGCGCTACACCGACGCGGTGATCCAGGCGCAGTTTCAACGAATCAAGGAAGAGTTGGATCGCAAGCCAGTGCTCGGCAAGAGCCTGGTGACGCGCGCGACACTGTTCGTTCGCCATGTTGGCAACTACCGCAAACAACAGCGGGCCGACCCGGCAACGATTTTGAAGGAATTGCTCGCAGCGAGCGGTCAGCGGTCTTGATCGCTGGTTGTATGGCGAGCTTGGAAGGGACTCAGGCGGCGGTGGGCCGTGCTGGGCAAGTCAAACTTAACAGAGAACACACCTATGCTTTTTTCCCGTAAGGCGGTTTCCAAGCGTCACTTGCTGCTGATCGCGGCTGGTTTCAGCACCGTGTTGACTGGCTGCGCCACGTCGCCGGCGTCCAAGGTCGCGTCGAGCACCAAGGTCGAGTACTACCCGAACTGCTACGAGCCAGTGCAGCACCTGCGCGCAACCGACTCGGACATGACCAAGTCGGTTGTTACCGGTGCGGCCATCGGCGCTGCCGGCGGTGCTCTGCTGGGCGCGCTGACCGGCGACTCCGACAAGCGCGGCCGTAACGCTGCCATCGGTGCCGCGGGCGGCGCCCTGGCGGGTGGCGCGGCGGGTTACTACACCGAGCGTCAGAAGCAGATCAGCGATGACAACCAGCGCATTGCGTCCTACGCGGCTGACGTCAACAAAAGCGCCTCGGACATCGATCGCAGCACCGCATACGCCAAGGCGTCCCAGCAGTGCTACCAGAGCGCATTCACCAAGCTGGTGGCTGATCGTAAAGCCAAGACCGTCAACGACACCGAAGGCCGCAAGCGCCTGGCGGAAATCGTTTCCGGCCTCAAGGAGTCCAATGACCTGATCGTCGCGGTCAACGGCAAAGCCAGCGAAGACCTGAACAACTACACTCAGGCGTACGAGCAAGACCTGCAACAAGTGGGTGTGCAGCGTGCCGACGTGGTGACCGTGGCCACCGCTGATACCACGCCGGTGGTGACGCCGGCCAAAGGCAAAAAAGCCGTCAAGCCGGCGAAAAAAGCAGCGCTGCCGACCGTGCCGAAAGAAGCGGTCGCCACCGAAAAAACCATCCAGACCGCGCAGACCAAGCAAGCTGAAAGCAAGCAGGTCGCCAGCGCCGGTAAAGCGCAGATCGAAGGCACTTGCCGCGATCCAAACCTGGCCGACTGGGCGCCGGTGCCTTGCCCTAACGTTTAAGTAACATGTTGCTATAAGCGTTAAACGCCAGCCGATCTCCCGCTAAAGCGCGAGATCGGTGGCGTTCCTCCAACAAATCGTTACACTGCTTCGGCCACTTAATAATGATACCGAGGCCGTGTGCATGAAATTTCGTCTTCTGCTGTGGGTGCTTGGCCTGATGATGGGCAAAGCCAGCCGCACCAATCCTGCTTTCCAGCAACAGCTGGGTGACAAAGACCTGGCGTTCCAGTTGCAGACCCTCGACGGCAAAGTTGCCCGTCACTTCATCGTTAAAGACCAGCGCATCACCAGCCGCTCAGGGGTTCACCCGCAGCCTGCGTTTGCTATCGCCTTCAAAGATGCCGCCTACGGCTTCGCCACGATGCAGGCGAAGAACAAGCAACTGGCGTTCATGACGGGGATTCAGGACAAGTCGATTCAGATCAAGGGCAACCCGGCGCTGGTGATCTGGTTCCAGGGGCTGACCAAGTATTTGAAGCCGAAGAAAAAGAAGTAAGTCTTTCAGTTCGACCGAGTTGAGTTCATCGCCGGCAAGCCAGCTCCCATATATGACTGCATTCCAAAGGTGGAACTCGGTCGAATGTGGGAGCTGGCTTGCCGGCGATAGCGGTTTTTCAGGCGAAGCAGTTAACCCTGGCTGAACTGCGATGCCAGCTCACGCAACAGCACCTCGGCATCCAGTACTTTGCCGACCACTTCCTCGGCCTTGTCACGGCTCAAGCCCAAACGCTCAAGCAGCGCATCCGGAATCGCCTCATCCGGCCCGGAGCCAATGCCACGGCTGCGCAACAAGCGAACCGCCAGGCACACCAGGTTCGGGTATTCGGCATATTGCCCGTCGTAGGTCGGGTCGTGCTGGAAGCGCAGGGCGGTGGACAGTTCGTCCGGCATGTCCCAGTAGCGCATCAGCCAGGCACCGATCTGCTCGCGGCTGATGCCCAGCAAGTGTTGCTCGACATAGCTGTGGCACAGGTGCGGGTTGACCTCCAGGTGACGGCAGATCAGCGAGAAGTGCGGCGGAAACACGTGGGCCAGCAGCAGATAACCGAAGTTATGCAGCAGGCCGGCGAGGTAGGTCAGGCCGGCTTCCGGGCGCTGGGCGCGTGGCATGGCGCGGGTCAGGCCTTCGATCACGGCGGCGGTGTAGATCGACTGGTGCCAGTACGGCGTGGACTGGTGCGGGTGGTCTTTGGGCAGGCTCAAGGTTTTACCCAGGGCCAGGCCCAACGCCAGGTTGATCACCAGATCAAAGCCCAGCACGCGCACGATGGCGTCTTCAACTGAACGAATTTTGCCTGGCGAGGCGTAGTACGGCGACGCGGCCCAGCTCACCACTTGGGCGGCCAGGGCCGGGTCGGTTTCCACTACGCCAGTGATGTCATCGATGGTGGCGTTGGGGTCGACGCGCAGCTTGATGATCTTCTGCGCGGTATCGGCCAGCGGTGGAATCTCGATGGTCGCTTCCAGGCGTTGCTGGATACGGCGGGCGGTGAACGCCTGCATCGCCTGAGTGATTTCCTCGCGGTCATCATTGGGGCGGTCGAGGTTCGGGCGAATGTTGCTCAACGGCTCGCCGAACTGCCCGGCGCTGGCTTTGGTGAGCATGGTCTTGAAGTCGCTGCTGGCGATTTCCAGCAACAGCCCGGCTTCGCCTGAATGCACCAGCAGGCTCGGTTCGCTCAGCAGGCTGCCTTCGTACAGGCAGGGCGAACTGGTCAGGGCCGGCAGGCCTGGCAGCAGGCTCAACTCATGCTTGGCTAACATGCGCTCGATGCGATCCGGCGACACCGCGGTAAGGCGGCGGCCGGTGAGTTCGGCGAGTCGGTTGAGGTCGAGCAACTGGCTCTGCGGGAACAGCACCATGAGGGCGCCAACGGCATCTTCCAGCAAGACCGCCTGGACCTTTTGCGCGGGATTCAGGCCAGCCTGTTCGGCGACTTCCGTATAAGGAATGGCGAGCTTTGCGAGCAGAGCCCGAATGACCGGCGGGGCGGTCAGTGGGGCTGTGGCGAGGGCTACTTCTGACATGGCCTGATCCAATTTCTTACAGTCACCGAAGTATAACCAGCTTGATACAACTGTTGGTTGGATAAGTGAGTCAGGCGTCACACTTGGCCGTATTGCTGCCCATGCCGTAGCCAGCGATCGAGCAACGGGCTGACGTGATCCGGCCAGCGTTCGAGCAGCGCTTGCGCCGCATCACGCACGGCGGGTAGCAGGTCAGCGTCGCGCATCAGGTCGGCGACCTTGAATTGCAGCAGGCCGGTCTGGCGGGTGCCGAGCATTTCACCGGGGCCACGCAGCTCGAGGTCTTTTTCGGCGATGACAAAGCCGTCGTTGGTTTCGCGCATGATGCCCAGGCGCTGACGACCGATCTGTGACAACGGTGGATGGTAGAGCAGCACGCAATGGCTGGCAGCGCTGCCCCGTCCGACGCGGCCGCGTAATTGGTGCAATTGGGCCAGGCCCAGGCGCTCGGGGTTTTCGATGATCATCAAGCTGGCGTTGGGCACGTCCACACCCACTTCGATCACCGTGGTGGCCACCAGCAATTGCAGGTTGCCCGCTTTGAATTCGGCCATCACCGCAGCTTTTTCCGCAGGCTTCATGCGGCCGTGGATCAGCCCGACCTTGAGTTCGCCCAGGGCACTGGTGAGGTCTTCATAGGTGGTTTCGGCGGCCTGGCACGTCAGCTCCTCGGACTCTTCGATCAGCGTGCACACCCAGTACGCCTGACGGCCTTCGGCGCAGGCACCGCGCACGCGCTCGATCACTTCCACGCGGCGGGTGTCGGTGACCAGCACGGTGTTGACCGGGGTACGGCCGGGCGGCAGTTCGTCGAGGATCGAGGTGTCGAGGTCGGCGTAGGCGCTCATGGCCAGGGTGCGTGGGATCGGTGTTGCGGTCATGATCAACTGGTGCGGACTCATGCGCCCGCCCACGCCTTTTTGGCGCAGGGCCAGGCGCTGCTGCACGCCGAAGCGGTGCTGTTCGTCGATGATCACCAGCGCAAGGTTTTTGAACTTCACTTCGTCCTGGAACAGCGCATGGGTACCCACCACCATCGGTGCGCCATTGGCGATCTGTTCCAGCGCCGCCGCGCGCACTTTGCCCTTGAGTTTGCCGGCCAGCCACGCCACTTCCAGGCCCAGCGGCTCGAGCCAGCGCTTGAAGGTTATGAAGTGCTGCTCGGCGAGAATCTCGGTGGGCGCCATCAGCGCCACTTGGTAACCGGCTTCCAGTGCCTGCAAGGCGGCGAGGGCGGCGACCACGGTCTTGCCAGCGCCCACGTCACCCTGGATCAGGCGCAGCATTGGTTCTTTCTGACTGAGGTCGTAGGCGATTTCATTGCCAACCCGTTGCTGGGCCCCGGTTGGCGCGAAGCCCAGGTTCGCCAGGTATTGCGCAGGCAAGCGCGTGGCCTTGGGCATCGCTGGCGCGCGCAGGGAGCGCATGCTTTCGCGCAGGCGCTGCTGGGACAGCTGGTGAGTCAGCAGCTCTTCAAAGGCCAGGCGATGTTGCGCCCAGTGATGACCCAGGGCCAGCTCGTCGACATCGGCATCGGCGGGCGGGTGGTGCAGATAGCGGATGGCATCGTCCAGCGGCGCCAGTTGGTAATCGCGGGCCAGTTCCACCGGCAGCCAGTCAGGCAGGCTTTTGGGGCCGAGCATGGTCAGGGTCTGCATGCACAGTTGGCGCAGGCGTTGTTGGGTCAGGCCTTCGGTCAGTGGGTAGATCGGCGTGAGGGTGGTATCCACCGGCGGCGGTTCGTCGCCGGTAATGGCGCGGTATTCGGGGTGGTAAATTTCCAGGCCCGACGCGCCAGGCCGTGCCTCGCCGTAGCAACGCACGCGGGTGCCGCGCTTGAGGCCTTCCTTCTGGGCGTTGCTGAAATGGTAGAAGCGCAGGCTAAGGCCACCGGTTCCGTCCTGCAGGCGTACGACCAGACTGCGGCGCTTGCCCATCACCACATCCGCGCCACTGACGGTGCCTTCGACCACCGCGTCCTGCCCTGGGCGCAGATGGCCGATGGGCACGACGCGCGTGCGGTCCTGATAACGCAGGGGCAAGTGGAACAGCACGTCCTGGAGGTTCTCCAGGCCGACCTTGGCCAACTTCTCGGCCATGGCTTCACCGACACCCTTGAGTGCGGTGACCGACACGTGCGACAGCTCAGTCATACCCTGGCTTAGCTCGCAGCAGGCGGCTTGGCCACCGAGCACAGACGGATCGAGTCGGCGAGGATCTCAATGGCTTTCGGGCGTGGGAAGCTGGCGCGCCAGGCGATCGCCACGGTGCGGAATGGCACCGGCGGCGTGAGTGGGCGCACTTCGATCACGCCGGGGGCGTAGTGATGACTGTCCACTGCTGAGAGCGGCAAGATCGAAATACCCAGGCCGGACGCGACCATGTGGCGGATGGTTTCCAGCGAGCTGGACTCCACGGTGGTGTGCTTGGCGCCGTCGTTGCCTTTGGTCAGGGTCGGGCAGGCTTCGAGTACCTGGTCGCGGAAGCAGTGGCCTTCGCCGAGCAGCAACAGGCTCTTGTCGTTGAGCAGGCCGGCGTCGATGGTGTCTTTTTGCGTCCACGGGTGGGAGGCCGGCATCAACACGTAGAACGGCTCGTCGTAGAGCGGCAAGGTCAACACGTCCGCTTCGTTGAACGGCAGGGCGATGATGATCGCGTCCAGCTCGCCGTTGCGCAGTTTGTCGCGCAGCACGTGGGTGAAGTTTTCTTCGATATACAGCGGCATCTGCGGCGCGACGCGGTGCAGTTGCGGAATCAAATGCGGGAACAGGTACGGGCCAACGGTATAGATGGCGCCGACTTTCAGCGGTGCAGTCAGCTGGTTCTTGCCGGCCTGGGCCAGCTCGCGAATGCTTTGGGCTTGTTCCAGCACCTTTTGGGCCTGGGCGACAATGCCTTCGCCCACTGGCGTGAGGCGTACGGCGCTCTTGCTGCGCTCGAAAATCAGCACACCGAGTTCGTCTTCAAGCTTTTTCACACCCACCGACAGCGTCGGCTGGCTGACATGGCAACGCTCGGCCGCGTGGCCGAAGTGCTGCTCTTGGGCGAGGGTCACGATGTAGCGTAATTCTGTAAGAGTCATAGCGGGCGTCCATGAGGTTGCGAGCCAAGCATACCGGCTGCAATCGATAGACGCACGTTATCAGAACTTTGCTGGGGATTGAGCGGGGAGTGGCTCGGATTTAACTGAAAAATGGATTTTTAGCGGCAACAAGCAAAATGTGGGAGCGCACTGGCTCGCGAATGTGCGGCGTCAGTGACGAATGTATCGACTGACACTGCGCTTTCGCGAGCAAGCCCGCTCCCACATAGGCCCGCTTCGCAGTCCTTAGCGGCGACGCTTCTCGATGTTGTAAACAAACGGCGCGACGATCTCGACGCTGCCGCCTTTCAACATGTCGGCCGGTGGCTTGGGCAATGGCTGGGCACGACGAATCATGTCCAGGGTCGCGCGGTCCAGGTCGGCGTTGCCGGAGCGGCCCACCAACTCGTAGGACAGCACATTGCCTTCGGCATCGACCACGAAGCGCAGGCGGTTAAGCCCCTCTTTGCCACGCTGTTGAGCGCCTGGCGGGTATTTCTTGTACTTCTGCAAGTGCGCCAGCAGGGTGCCTTCCCAAGACGCTTTTGCTGCTACCTGGGCTGGCGACGGGCCGGGCACGGGTTGAGCGGATTTTTCAGCCGGCGCATTGGTCGGTGGGGTTTCGCTCGGCGGCTCTTCGGAAGGCTTCTCCTTGGGCGGCTCGGGCTTTTTCTCCACAGGCTTGGGCGGCTGGGGTTTGGGCTTGGGCTTGACCGGCTTGGGCACCTGGATCGTTGGCTTGGGCGCCTCGGCCAGTTTCGGCAAAGGCAGCTCTTCCACTGGAGCCGGCGGCTGTGGCGGCGTGACCACCTTTGGCGGCGCGGGTGGCGGTGGTGCCGGCATCGGCGCCAGGTCGATGACCATGGCCGCCGGTGGCAGCGTCACCGGATGCGGCGCGGACCATTGAAGCGCGATGATGATCGCGACGGCATGCACGCCCAGCACGACGGCAAGGCTGGTGCCATAACGCGTCAGTTTGTGGCGCGTCGTGATCATTTCTTGGCTGCCGTCTCAAGTCCGACCAGGCCTACCTTGAGGTAGCCGGCTGCCCGCAGGGCATCCATCACGCTCATCAGGTCGCCGTAGTCCACGCCCTTGTCGGCCTGGAAGAAGATCGTCGTGTCTTTCTTGCCTTGGGTCTTGGCGTCGAGCACCGGGCCCAGGGTTTCAGCTTTGACTTCTTCTTCGCCCAGGAACAGGCGTTGGTCCGCCTTGACGCTGAGGAAGATCGGCTTCTCCGGACGCGGCGCAGGCTTGGCGCTGGAGGCCGGCAGATCGACCTTGATGTCCACGGTGGCCAACGGTGCCGCCACCATGAAGATGATCAGCAGCACCAGCATCACGTCAATAAACGGCGTGACGTTGATTTCGTGGTTCTCGACGAGTTCATCGTCGCCTTGATTCAAATGCAGGCCCATGGCCGATTACCCCACTTTCACCATGTGCGGTTGCGAGCTGCGCTCGGTAGGGGCGTGATCGAGGTCGCGGCTGACCAGCAGCAGGACTTCTGCCGACGCGTCCGATACCTGAGCCTTGTAGCCGGCAATCGAACGGGCGAAGACGTTGTAGATCACCACCGCAGGAATTGCGGCAACCAGGCCCAATGCGGTTGCCAGCAGGGCTTCGGCGATGCCTGGGGCAACGACGGCGAGGTTGGTGGTCTGGGTTTTGGCGATGCCGATGAAGCTGTTCATGATGCCCCACACGGTACCGAACAGACCGACGAACGGTGCGGTGGAACCGATAGTGGCGAGCACGCCGGTGCCGCTGCTCATGTTACGACCGCAGGCCGCCACCAGGCGCTCGAGGCGGAAGCTGACGCGTTCCTTGATGCCTTCTTTTTCGCGGGTGTTGACCGACAGGCGCATTTCTTCCAGCGCGTCGTGGACCAGCAGGTTGGCCAGGGTGCCCTTCTTGGTAGCGGTGTCGCTGGCTTCCTTGAGGGTGGTGGCTTTTTTCAGGTGGACGATTTCAGTGCGCAGACGACGCTTGGCGCCCAGCAGCTCGAAGCCCTTGGCGATCCAGATGGTCCAGGTAATGATCGAGGCGATGGCCAGGCCGATCATGACGGCTTTTACCACCACGTCAGCGTTCTGGTACATGCCCCACGGGGACAGGTCATGGGCCATGCCCAGGCTGTTGTCTTCTTCCAGTACAACACCGGAGTCGTCGGCAGGCGCAGGCGCAGGGGCTGCGGCCTGGGCCGGGTCGGTGGCCACAGGTGCTGCGGCAGGGGCTGGCGGCGTAGCTGCATTCTGCTGGGCCGCGGCCGGGGTGGCTGGGGCGGTCGCGTCAGCGAATGCGGCGGTCGGTGCCAGCAGAACGCTGAACAGCAGCGCAGCAATCGCACGCCAGGCGCGAGATGGGCTGAGAGGCTTGGTTGGCGAAGCGGGGTTTGTATTACGTGTCATGCTGGCCGGACCTGAGAGAAAAAAATGAGTGATCGTCCTGCCAGACCCTGGTGGGTCGAGGACAAATGGGCGGTTATTATTGCAAGTAATTCTTGTTAACAAAAGTAATACAGTTACTTAATTTGTCCTTTTGCTGGCCGCTGGTCATCTTCGGCGGCTAATCTGCGCCTTTAAGAATGGAGTTTTGTGATGTCTGCGCCTTCTGTTGTGATTGCCGGTTGCGGCGATGTGGGTAGTCGGCTGGCTAGCCAATTGCTGGCCTCGGAATGGGAGGTTCATGGCCTGCGACGTGATATTTCACGCCTTCCAGAGGGTGTCATCGGCATCGCCGGTGACCTGTTCAAAAAGGATTGCCCTGACACTTGGCCAATCGGCGCAGTGGATTACCTGGTGTATTGCGCCGCTGCCACCGACCACGATGAGGCCGGCTATCGTGCGGCGTACGTGCAAGGGTTGCAGCATGTGTTGGAGTGGCTGAACGACTACGGCCAGGAGCCCAAGCATTTGCTGTTTGTGTCGAGCAGCAGTGTGTACGGCCAGCAGAAGGGTGAGTGGGTCGACGAAACGTCCGACACTCAAGCGAAGGGGTATTCCGGCCAAGTCATGCTGGAAGCTGAGCAAGTGGCGCTCAATAGCGGCATTCCGGCGAGCATTGTGCGGTTGACCGGTATCTATGGGCCCGGCCGTGAATGGCTGCTGACCCAAGTGCGCCAAGGCTATCGCGTGGCAGTTGATCCCCCTTTATATGGCAACCGGATTCACGCGGATGACGCTGCCGGATTGCTGGCCTTCCTGCTGCGGCATGTGGAGCAGGGCGGTTCGCTGGATAGCATTTACATCGGCGTTGACGATGCGCCCGCGCCCTTGGCAGAAGTGGTGGGTTGGTTGCGCGACTACATGGGCGTGACCGAATGGGCTGACGACGCCAGTGTGCGCCGCGCCGGCAGCAAGCGATGCAGCAATGCCCGAGCCAAGGCGTTGGGTTGGGTGCCGACCTACCCGACTTATCGCGAAGGGTATGCGGCGATCCTTGAAGGTAAGTGCTAGATGTGAAAAAGGAGCCGTGAGGCTCCTTTTTTGTTACTGCTTTTCCAGCAGCCATTGGCGTGGCCCTGGGCTGAGCTGGGGGATTTCGTCTGGCTGGGAAAGGTTGATCGCCTGCAGAATTTCCAACTGTTTGCCGTAGCGCACGAAAATCCAGTCGTCGCCGACAGCGCCTTTGCCCAGATAGATGACGTCATTGCCGGCACCTTGAGTGGCGCAATCGCCTCCCAGGCACAGTTCGTAGCGGTCATTATTGCCCAGGCCGGACACGCCGCCGTCGGCGCTGAACCTCACAAGGTTGCCTGTGCCGTGGCCTTCAATAATTTTCCACTGACCGCCCATGTAAGCTGAGTTCAGGGCTTGCCTGAACGTGGTGCCCCACTTGGCACCTGCGGCAGCGGGTTGGGTGGGGCGGCTAAACGTTTGGCCTGCGTGAATCTTGCTGGTCTGTTGGACCAGTTGCTTGCCGTTCAATTGCAATTCGTCGCTGCCATGGCCGTTGTAATCCACCGACCAAATGCCAGGCGCCTTCGGCAGCAGCTGGCCTTCACCCACCTCGAACGCAGTGCTCAATTGCGCTTTGCCGGTACGGGTGTCGATGTTCCATTCCAGGTTCATGCCGTTGGCGTCCAGGGCTTTAAGCAGCGGCCGCCCCTGGGCGGCGGTATCGATGGCGGCCTGGTTGATCCATAGCCCGCTGATGTCCGCGGTTTGCTGCTGTATCTGCGTGCAGCCGCCCAGCAGGATCAGGCTGATGAGGAGTAGCGTGTGCATGGAGTGGCCCGTCTGCTGGTGAAAAAACCATGGCGCAGACTAAAGAAAAAGGAGCCGGTGGGCTCCTTTGTTCTGTATCACTGTTTTTCCAACAACCACTGCCGTGGCCCCGGCGTAAACGAAGGCACTTCATCCGCCTGCGCAGTGTTCACGGCCTGGAAGATTTCCAGCTGCTTGCCCTTGCGCGCGAAGATCCACGGGTTGCCCTGGCCGTTGAGTTGCAGCCAGATACTGTCGTAGCCGCCGCTCATTGAGGCACAGTCACCCGCCAGGCACAGCGAGTACCGATCCACACCGGGCAAACCGGCGACTTTGCCGTCAGCCTGGAACTGCACCGTGGCGCCGTCGCCGTTCCCGTCGGTGATCTTCCAGTCGCCACCCATATAGGCGGCATACAGGGCGCGCTCGAAGTTGGCGCCCAGTGGCGCGCCTTCGGGGGCTGGGTCATTGGCACGGGCGAACAGCTGCTCAGGCTCATTGTCATTGGCCACTTGCAGCAGTTGTTTGCCTTTGCGCTTGAGTTCGGTGGCGGAGCTGCCGTAGAAATCGACGCTCCAGGCGCCGGGCTTTTCACCGAGCAGCTTGCCTTCGGCGACTTCAAAACCGTTGTAGTAACGCGCCTGCGAAGCCTTGGTGTTGACCTCCCATTCGAGGTTCGGACCATAGGTTTGCAGCGCTTCACGCAAAGGGCCGCCCTTGGCTGCCGCGTTGATGGCGGCCTGGTTGATCCAGGTGCCGCTCACATCCAGGTCGGCGGGGTTGCTGGCGCAGCCGCCGAGCAACAAGGCGAGCAACGAAGAGGCTACAAGCGCTTTGCGCATCACGAAATCCTTCTGAAACGAAGTCGGCGCAGCCTGTGGAGGCTGCGCCGGGTGTTTTACTCGATGACCAGAATCGCGTCCATCTCAACCTGTGCGCCCTTTGGCAGGGCGGCAACGCCGATAGCGGCGCGGGCTGGGTAGGGCTGTTCGAAGTACTTGCCCATGATCTCGTTGACCTTGGCGAAGTGGCTCAGGTCAGTGAGGAAGATGTTCAGCTTGACGATGTCTTTGAACGAACCGCCAGCGGCTTCGGCCACCGACTTGAGGTTTTCGAAGACCTGGACGGTTTGTGCTTCAAAGCCTTCAACCAGCTCCATGGTCTTTGGGTCCAGTGGAATCTGGCCGGACATGTAGACAGTGTTGCCCGCCTTGATCGCCTGGGAGTAAGTGCCAATGGCGGCAGGGGCTTTGTCGCTGGTGATAACAGTCTTGGTCATGAGTGACTCCTTGTAAGAGATCGGCTATGCGCGCATGCGGGTGATGCGAATCACCCCGGTCAGGGCGCGCAGTTTCTTGATCACGCGGGCCAGGTGCACGCGGTCGTGCACGCTGACCACCAGCTGGACCACGCTGATGCGGCCATCGCGCTCATCCATGCTGATTTTCTCGATATTGCCGTCGGCCGCGTTGACGCTGCTGGCCAGCAGGGCGATCAGGCCGCGCTGATGCTCCAGTTCAACGCGCAGCTCGACGTTGAATTCGCCGGTGACGTCCTTGGCCCACGAGAGCTGGATGCATTTCTCGGGGTTGTGGCGGATTTCAGTGATATTGCGGCAGTTGTCCAGGTGCACGACCATGCCTTTACCAGCCGACAAGTGGCCGACAATCGGGTCGCCCGGGATCGGCGTGCAGCACTTGGCGTAGCTGAGCACCAGGCCTTCCGTGCCGCGAATCGCCAGCGGGCCTTCGGGGCTTGGCAGCTGTTCGCCTTCGCCGAGCAGGCGCCGGGCGACCACATACGCCATGCGGTTGCCCAAGCCGATGTCTTCCAGCAGGTCTTCGATGGTTTCCTGGCGATACTCGTGGAGCATCGCTTGCACGCGCTCGGCCGGGATCTTCTCCAGGGCGCTGTCGAAACCATTGAGCACCTTGTTCAGCAGGCGTTCGCCGAGGCTGATGGACTCGGAGCGGCGTTGCAATTTGAGCGCGTGGCGAATGTGTGTGCGCGCTTTACCGGTGACCACGAAGTTGAGCCAGGCCGGGTTCGGGCGCGCGCCGGGTGCGCTGACGATCTCGACCGTGGAGCCGCTTTGCAGCGGCTCGGACAGCGGCGCGAGACGACGGTTGATCCGGCAGGCAATGCAGCTGTTGCCCACGTCGGTGTGTACCGCGTAGGCAAAGTCGACCGCCGTGGAGCCTTTGGGCAGCTCCATGATCCGGCCTTTGGGCGTGAACACGTAGACCTCGTCCGGGAACAGGTCGATCTTCACGCTTTCGATAAATTCCAGGGAGTTGCCGGCACGTTGCTGCATTTCCAGCACGCCCTTGACCCACTGGCGGGCGCGGGCATGCGTGCCTTTTGGCTGTTCGTCGCCGCTGGACTTGTACAGCCAATGCGCGGCGATGCCGTTGTTGGCCATCTCTTCCATTTCCCGCGTACGGATCTGGATCTCGATCGGCACCCCGTGCATACCGAACAGCGTGGTATGCAGCGACTGATAGCCGTTGGCCTTGGGAATGGCGATGTAATCCTTGAAGCGGCCTGGCAGGGGTTTGTACAAATTATGTACAGCGCCCAGCACGCGGTAGCAGGTGTCGACCTTGTCGACGATGATCCGGAACGCGTACACGTCCATGATCTCGTTGAAGGCCCGACGCTTGCCGCGCATTTTTTTGTAGATGCCGTAGATGTGTTTCTGCCGGCCGCTGACTTCGCCTTCAATCTCGTCGATCGCCAGGCAATGGCTCAGCGACTCTTCGATCTTGTTGACGATTTCCTTGCGGTTGCCCCGGGCGCGCTTGACCGCCTGATAGATGCGCGCAGAGCGCATCGGGTGCATGGCCTTGAAGCCGAGATCTTCGAATTCGATGCGGATGGCATGCATGCCCAGCCGGTTGGCGATGGGCGCATAGATTTCCAGGGTTTCCTTGGCGATGCGCCGGCGCTTTTCGCCGGACAGCACTTCCAGCGTGCGCATGTTGTGCAGCCGGTCGGCCAGCTTCACCAGGATGACCCGAATGTCTCGGGCCATGGCCATGGCCATCTTCTGGAAGTTTTCCGCCTGGGCTTCGGCCTTGGTTTCGAAGTTCATTTGGGTCAGTTTGCTGACCCCATCGACCAGTTCGGCCACGGTTTCGCCAAATTGCGCACTGAGCGCTTCCTTGGCGATGCCGGTGTCTTCGATCACGTCATGCAGCATCGCAGCCATCAAGCTCTGATGGTCCATGTGCATGTCGGCAAGAATATTGGCCACGGCAAGAGGATGCGTGACATACGCCTCACCACTGCGGCGGCGTTGGCCGTCGTGTGCTTGTTCGGCGTAGAAATACGCTCGGCGGACCAGGTTGACCTGGTCTGGGCCGAGGTAGGTCGATAAGCGATCGGCGAGGGCGTCTATGCTCGGCAAAGTGTTAACTCCTGCCGTTGGCTGTGACCCCGCGCCGTGCTACGTCGACCAGGCATAGGCTTAGACGGCCTCGTTGGACTCGTCCTCGAACGCTGCAAACAGCGGTTCGTCTTCAACGATTTCAGCGTTGGCGATGAACTCGTAGCTCATCAGGCCTTCTGCGATTTCACGCAGGGCTACAACGGTAGGCTTGTCGTTTTCCCACTGGACCAGGGGCTCTTTGCCGCCAGTGGCCAGTTGACGGGCACGCTTGGTAGAGAGCATGACCAGCTCAAAGCGGTTATCCACGTGTTCTAGGCAGTCTTCAACGGTTACGCGGGCCATGGTATTCCTCGGAGCGAATGCAAGATGCGCGCTGCCCGGCTGGGCGAGCGGACTGAACAGTTTAAAAAATCACCAGCGTTTAGGGAAGCGCTGATTTTCCCGCGGCCTCGCAAAACGGCTACAAGTGCCAATGTAAAGCCCTTGCAGCGGTTTTGGGAAGGGCCAATCAGCCGAGCAGTTCGGCGAGTAATTTGCCGAAACGCTGCTGTTGGCGTTTTTGCTGGAGCTGATTGGCGCGGAAAATCGCCTTCAAATCGTCCAGGGCGCTGGCGAAATCGTCATTGATGATCAGGTAGTCGTAGTCGACGTAGTGGCTCATTTCGCTGACGGCTTCACGCATGCGGCCTTCGATGATCTCGTCACTGTCCTGGCCACGGTTGGTCAGGCGCTGGTGCAAGGCTTCCAGCGACGGCGGCAGGATAAAGATCGAGCGCGCCTTCGGCATCAGTTGGCGCACTTGCTCGGCACCCTGCCAGTCGATTTCCAGGATCAGGTCGTGGCCTTCGTCCAGGGTCTGCTGCAGGTGGCTTTGCGAGGTGCCGTAGAGGTTGCCGAACACTTCGGCGCGCTCCAGGAAGTCGCCGTGCTCGATCATCTTGACGAACTCGGTGCGCTCGACGAAGTGGTAGTGCACGCCGTTCACTTCGCCCGGGCGCATGGCGCGGGTGGTGTGCGAGACCGAGATGCGGATCTGCTCGTCAGCGTCGGTCAAAGCCTTGACCAGGCTGCTCTTGCCCGCGCCCGAAGGGGCGGAAATGATGTAAAGGGTGCCGGTGCTGTGGGTCATGAAAGTTGCCTTACTCAATATTCTGTACTTGTTCGCGCATCTGCTCGATCAACACTTTGAGGTTGACCGCAGCTTGTGTGCTGCGCGGATCAAACGCTTTGGAGCCCAGTGTATTGGCTTCGCGGTTGAGTTCCTGCATCAGGAAGTCCAGGCGCCGACCAGCGGCACCGGCAGACTTGAGCACGCGGCGCACTTCGAGGATGTGGGTGCTCAGGCGGTCGAGCTCTTCGGCCACGTCACTTTTCTGCGCCAGCAGCACCATTTCCTGCTCCAGGCGCGTCGGGTCGAGGTCGGCCTTCATGTCAGTGAAACGGTCCAGAACCTTCTGGCGCTGCGTGGCGAGCATCTGCGGCACCAACTCGCGCAGGGTGACCACGTCTTCCTCGATCGCGCTCAGGCGCTCGCTGATCAGGCGCGCCAGTTCGGCGCCCTCACGCTCGCGGCCGGCCTTGAGCTCCTGCAAACCCTGGTTGAACAGGGCGAGGGCTTCGGCATTGAGGGCCTGCGGGTCGGTGGCGTCGGCCACCAGTACGCCGGGCCAAGCCAGCACTTCCAGCGGGTTCAGCGCGGCGGGTTGCTTGATCAGGCCGGCGATGGTTTCAGCGGCGGCGACCAGTTGCGCGGCGCGGTCGCGGTCGATCTGCAGCGGCTTGCCGGTGCTTTCTTCGGTAAAACGCAGGGTGCATTCCAGCTTGCCGCGGGAAATGCCCTGGCGCAGCGCTTCACGCACGGCGCCTTCGAGGTCGCGGAAGGATTCCGGCAGACGCAGGTGCGGCTCCAGGTAACGGCTGTTGACCGAGCGCAGTTCCCAGCTCAGGGTGCCTTGGACGCCGGCTTTTTCGACGCGGGCGAAGGCGGTCATGCTGTGCACCATGGAGGTACCTCGCGATGCAGTCCCGCAAATACGGGCTGATGGGTAAATTGAAGCCGACAGGCTGCGAAGGCGCAGGATTGTAGCGCAGTGAGGCGAACGCGCCCAAACAATGGGCGCCAGGCCCGCCACTCGTAACCGAATTTTTTAGAAGTGCCCCGAATCGGCTGGCGGCTCTATAATGCTCGGCAGTTTTTCGTCCTCCGTACAGGTATCCCCTATGAAACGTCCAAGTGGTCGCGCTGCCGATCAGCTCCGCTCGATCCGCATCACCCGCAACTACACCAAACACGCCGAGGGATCTGTACTGGTCGAGTTTGGCGATACCAAGGTGATCTGCACCGTCAGCGTCGAAAACGGCGTGCCGCGCTTCCTCAAGGGCCAGGGCCAGGGTTGGTTGACCGCCGAGTACGGCATGCTGCCGCGCGCCACCGGCGAGCGTAACCAGCGTGAAGCCAGCCGTGGCAAGCAAGGCGGCCGCACCCTGGAAATCCAGCGCCTGATCGGCCGTTCGCTGCGCGCAGCCCTGGACATGTCCAAGCTGGGCGACGTGACCCTGTACGTCGATTGCGACGTGATCCAGGCTGACGGCGGCACCCGCACTGCCTCCATCACCGGCGCCATGGTGGCCTTGGTTGATGCGCTGAAAGTGATCAAGAAGCGTGGCGGCCTGAAAGCCGGCGACCCGCTCAAGCAGATGATCGCTGCCGTGTCGGTGGGCATGTACCAGGGCGAGCCTGTATTGGACCTGGACTACCTGGAAGACTCGGCTGCCGAGACCGACCTCAACGTGGTAATGACCAGCAGCGGTGGTTTCATCGAAGTGCAGGGCACCGCCGAAGGCGCGCCATTCCAGCCGGCCGACCTGAACGCCATGCTGGCCCTGGCCCAGAAAGGCATGACCGAAATCTTCGAACTGCAGAACGCCGCACTGGCTGACTGAAACGGCCGCAAGGAGCAACGCCATGAGTGACCACCAACTGCCTGTGCCCACGCCTCCTTACGAAGTGCGTCAGGGCGCGATGTTGTGTCACCTCGCGGCGTTCCTGGGGTTTGTGTTTCCCTTCGGCAGTGTCGTCGGGCCGCTGATCCTGTGGCAGATGAAGAAGGAAGTGGACCCATTCATTGATGATCAGGGCAAGGAGGCCTTGAACTTCCAGATCACCGTGGCCATTGCCTGGCTGGTTTGCATCGTGCTGGCTTTTGCGGTGATTGGTTTTTTCCTGATGACTGCCCTGGCAATCGCCACGGTGGTGCTGACGATCATCGGCGCAATCAAAGCCAGCAAGGGGATTGCCTATCGCTATCCCTTTACCTGGCGATTGGTCAAATAGTGAGCGCCCACAAAAAAACCGACAGCGATGTCGGTTTTTTTGTGCCTGGAAAAAGACCTTAGATGGTCAATGTCCAGTCGTAGTCCACGATCAGCGGCGCGTGCTGCGAGAAGCGTGGCTGACGCGGCAGGCGTGCGCTGCGAACAAAGCGGCGAAGCCCCGGGGTCAGCAGCTGGTAGTCGAAACGCCAGCCCAGGTTAAGCATCTCGGCCTGTTCGTTATCCGGCCACCAGCTGTACTGGTCGCCTTCGCGGCTGACTTCGCGCAGGGCGTCAACATAGCCCATGTTGCCGACAATCTCGTCCATCCAGGCCCGTTCCGGCGCCAGGAAGCCCGGGGATTGCTGGCTGTCGCGCCAGTTCTTGATATCCAGCTTCTGTTGCGCCACGTACAGCGAGCCACAGTAAATGTACTCGCGACGTTTGCGTCGCTGTTTATCCAGATAACGGGCGAAATCGTCCATTAGCTTGAACTTCTGGTTCAAGTCTTCATCGCCGTTCTGCCCCGAAGGGAGCAGCAAGGTCGCGATGCTGACCTTGTCGAAATCGGCTTGCAGGTAGCGCCCGTAGCGGTCGGCTGTCTCGAAGCCGAGGCCGCTGATGACCGCCTTGGGTTGCAACCGCGAGTACAAAGCCACGCCACCTTGGGTGGGCACTTCGGCATCGCAGGCATAAAGGAAGTAGCCATCCAGTTGGAAGGCTGGGTCGTCCAGTTCAAAGGCGGAGGCGCGGGTGTCCTGCAGGCAGATGACGTCGGCATTCTGTGCTTGCAGCCAACTGAGCAAACCACGCTCGACTGCAGCCTGAATACCATTGACGTTCACACTGATGATCCGCATAAATGGCCCCAAAAATCGCGTGCGTGTATGATACACGCCGTCTACCTAATTAGCTAAATCCGTGGTATCTGAGGCTTTTTTCATGCAGGCGTATCAACGCGATTTCATTCGTTTTGCCATCGATCGCGGCGTTTTGCGCTTCGGTGAGTTCACTTTGAAGTCCGGGCGCACTAGCCCGTACTTCTTCAATGCAGGCTTGTTCAACTCGGGTTCGGCCCTGGCTCAGCTGGGTCGTTTCTACGCGGCAGCCATCGTTGAAAGCGGCATTTCCTTCGATGTTTTGTTTGGCCCAGCCTACAAGGGCATCCCGCTGGCAGCCGCGACTGCCGTGGCGTTGGCTGAACATCACGGGCTGGATCTGCCGTGGTGCTTCAACCGCAAAGAGGCCAAGGCACATGGCGAAGGCGGTAGCCTGGTTGGGGCTCCGCTCAAGGGCGACGTGCTGATCATCGACGACGTGATCACCGCCGGTACCGCCATCCGTGAAGTGATGCAGATCATCGCTTCCCAAGATGGCGCCAAGGCCGCCGGCGTGCTGATCGCGCTGAACCGTCAGGAGCGCGGCAACGGTGAGTTGTCGGCCATTCAGGAAGTGGAACGTGATTTCGGCATTCCGGTGGTGAGCATTGTGTCGCTGAACCAGGTGTTGCAGTTCCTGGAAGACGATCCGCAGCTCAAGCAGCATTTGCCGGCGGTTAAGGCTTATCGCGAGCAATTTGGTGTCTGACACTGATTTCTCTGTGTGAGAGGGGGCTTGCTCCCCATAGCGGTGTATCAGTTGATTGATTCAGCACTGATCCACTGCTATCGGGGGCAAGCCCCCTCCCACATTTTGATCTGCAGTGTTTTCAAATCCTGCAAACAAAAAGGCCCCGCTCAATTCGATTGAGCGGGGCCTTTTTGTTTCTAGTGCTTAAGGACGCTTGCGATTACTTATCAGCGTGCCCACACCGGTATCGGTGAAAATTTCCAGCAGGATTGCATTTGGCACGCGGCCATCCAGGATCAGCGAGCTGCCGACGCCGCCTTGCACGGCTTCCAGCGCGCAACGGATCTTCGGCAGCATGCCGCCGTAGATGGTGCCGTCGGCGATCAACTCGTCCACCTGCTGGGTGGTCAAGCCCGTCAGCACCTTGCCTTCCTTGTCCATCAGGCCGGCAATGTTGGTCAGCAGCATCAGCTTCTCAGCCTTCAGCGCTTCGGCCACTTTGCCGGCTACCAGGTCGGCGTTGATGTTGTACGACTCACCGTTGGCACCGACGCCGATTGGCGCGATCACCGGGATGAAGTCGCCTTTGACCAGCAGGTTCAGCAGGTCGGTGTTGATGCCGATCACTTCACCTACCTGGCCGATGTCGATGATTTCCGGCTGGGTCATCTCCGGCGTCTGACGGGTAACGGTCAGTTTTTTCGCGCGGATCAGCTCCGCGTCCTTGCCGGTCAGGCCAATGGCGCTGCCGCCATGACGGTTGATCAGGTTGACGATGTCTTTGTTGACCTGGCCACCGAGGACCATCTCCACCACGTCCATGGTCTGCGCGTCTGTAACGCGCATGCCATCAATGAAGTGACTCTCGATCGACAAGCGCTTGAGCAGGTCGCCGATTTGCGGGCCGCCACCGTGCACCACCACCGGGTTGATCCCGACAGCTTTCATCAACACGATGTCGCGGGCAAAGCCGGTTTTCAGCTCTTCGCTTTCCATGGCATTGCCGCCGTACTTGATCACCAGCGTCTTGCCGACGTAGCGTCGAATGTAAGGCAACGCTTCGGACAGGACCTTGGCAGTATTGGCAGCGGCTTCGCGTTCGAGGGTCATTCAGGGCTCCGGTAAAAAATCAGAACGGTAATTGGAGATCAGGGGCAACACGTTTCAACTGGGCGTGGAACACGTCCTTGATGCGCTGCAACTCAGCCTCGGTATCCGCCTCGAAACGCAGGACCAGCACCGGTGTGGTGTTGGACGCGCGAACCAGGCCCCAGCCTTTGGCGTAATCGACTCGCACACCATCAATGGTGGTCAGGTTGGCGCCTTCACCCCATTGCGCATCGTGCAGTGCGTCAATGATGCTGAATTTGCTCTCCTCGGTCACATGGATATTGATCTCTGGCGTAGAAATATCATTCGGGAAGGTCTGAAACAGCTCCTGCGCCGTGGATTTTTCCTTGCTGAGGATCTCCAGCAGACGGGCGGCGCTATAAATGCCGTCGTCGAACCCGAACCAGCGCTCTTTGAAGAACACGTGGCCGCTCATTTCGCCGGCCAACAGCGCGCCGGTTTCCTTCATTTTCTTTTTGATCAACGAGTGGCCGGTCTTCCACATTAGTGGGCGACCGCCGTATTCCTTGATCAGTGGGGTGAGGCGGCGGGTGCACTTCACGTCGAAGATGATTTCGGCGTTGGGGTTACGGGCCACCACGTCACGGGCAAACAGCATCAGCAGGCGGTCGGCGAACACGTTCTCGCCGGTGTTGGTCACCACGCCGACACGGTCGCCGTCACCGTCGAAGGCCAGGCCGACGTCGGCGCCGGTTTCCTTGACCTTGGCGATCAAGTCCACCAGGTTTTCAGGCTTGCCCGGGTCCGGGTGGTGGTTAGGGAAGTTGCCGTCAACGTCGCAGAACAACGGAATCACTTCGCAGTTCAGGGCTTCGAGCAGTTGCGGGGCAATCACGCCGGCCGCGCCGTTGCCGCAGTCCACCACCACTTTCAGGCGGCGGGCGAGTTTGACGTCGCCCGTGATCTGGTCAGAGTAGCGTTGAAGAATATCGACTTTGGTGATGCTGCCGGTGCCGGTGGTCAGATCGTTGGTCTTCAAGCGCTCGTGCAGCGCTTGAATCTGTTCGTTGGCGAGGGTGTCGCCGGCGATGACGATCTTGAAGCCGTTGTAGTCCGACGGATTATGGCTGCCGGTGAGCATAACGCCGGACTTGCCAGCCAGTACGTTGGCTGCGTAGTACAGCGCAGGAGTCGGCACCAGGCCCACATCGCTGACGTGGCAGCCGCTGTCGGCCAGGCCCTGGATCAGTTGCTCCACCAGCTCCGGGCCGGACAAGCGGCCATCGCGGCCTACCGATACATTGGGTTCGCCCTGGGCCAGGCTTTGGGAGCCGATGGCACGGCCGATCCAATAGGCGGTTTCGGCGGTCAGGGTCTTGGGCACGACGCCACGAATGTCATAGGCGCGAAAGATGCTGTCGGGAAATGTCGGGGCTACTCGGGCTGCGGTACTCATCGCGGGGGGAAACTCCATCTGAAGGGGGCAAAGCTGGCCTTAAAGTGGCTGACCGGCAGGCTCAAACTGAAGGGTATGACGGCGTTTTCGGCAGAGAGTTCGTGGTGCAAAAGTGCCATCGGAGCTGGCACTCCGTGCTTATGGCTGCGTAATGTGTTGATTTCAATGATGAAATCTCGCTGATTAATTCCGCGCATTCTTCGTCCTGAAAAGCCTTGCGGTGGCATCGGGCCGGACAAAAGCGCCCGGCCTGATTCAGCTTAGTCAGTGGCTGCCGGAATGCCCAAAACCGCCTGCGCCGCGTTGAGTCTCATCGAACTCCTGAACCAGTTCGAAGTGCGCCTGCACCACCGGCACCAGCACCAGTTGCGCGATACGCTCGCCAACAGCAATGTTGAAGGCGGTCTGGCCGCGGTTCCAGCACGACACCATCAACTCGCCCTGGTAGTCGGAGTCGATCAGGCCGACCAGGTTGCCCAGCACAATGCCGTGTTTGTGGCCCAGGCCGGAGCGCGGCAGGATCAATGCCGCCAGGCCGGGGTCGCCAACGTAAATCGACAGGCCGGTAGGGATCAGGAGGGTCTGGCCGGGTTCAAGAACGGTGTCTTGCTTGAGCATGGCGCGCAGGTCCAACCCGGCGGAGCCTGGGGTGGCGTAGGCCGGCAGTGGGAATTCGTTGCCGATGCGTGGGTCGAGAATCTTGGCTTGCAAAGCGTGCATGTCAATTAAACCTGGTTCAGCCGTTGGGCGATAAATGAGATCAGTTGGCGGGCAATCTTGCCTTTGCTGGTCTGGGCGAAAACGGTGGCGTGCAACTCGCGGTCGATCACGCTGATGGCATTTTCCTCGCTGTTGAAGCCGATGCTCGGGTTGGCGACATCATTGGCAACGATCAGGTCGAGGTTTTTGTCTTTCAATTTGCGTGCCGCGTAGTCCAGCAGGTGCTCGGTTTCGGCGGCAAAGCCGACGCTGAAAGGGCGGTCCGTACGCGTGGCGATGGTTGCCAGAATGTCGGGGTTGCGCACCATTTGCAGGAGCAGGCCGTCGCCGCTTGTAGGGTCTTTCTTAAGCTTTTGCGGGGCTACGACTTCCGGGCGGTAGTCTGCAACCGCCGCCGAGGCGATAAACAGGTCGCAGGGAATGGCTGCCTCGCACGCCGCCAGCATGTCCCGGGCGCTGACTACGTCGATTCGCGTGACCCGATCAGGCGTCGGCAAGTGCACCGGGCCGGTGATCAAGGTGACACGTGCGCCTGCCTCAACCGCCGCTTCGGCCAAGGCAAAGCCCATTTTTCCTGAGCTATGGTTGGTGATGTAGCGCACCGGGTCGATGTTTTCCTGAGTCGGGCCGGCGGTGATCAGCACGTGTTTGCCGGTGAGGGCCAGGTGCTGGAAACACTCGGCGGCGCACAGCGCCAGGTCGGTGGCTTCGAGCATGCGGCCCATGCCGACGTCGCCGCAGGCCTGGCTGCCGGACGCCGGGCCGAACACCTTGAGGCCTCGGCTTTGCAGGAGCTGGGTGTTGGCTTGGGTCGCCGGGTCGCGCCACATGGCCTGGTTCATGGCCGGGGCGATGGCGACGGTGGCGTCGGTGGCCAGCACCAAGGTGGTCAGCAGGTCATCGGCGATGCCTTGGGCCAGGCGGGCGATCAAGTCGGCGGTTGCGGGGGCGATCAGTACCAGATCGGCCCATTTGGCCAGCTCGATATGGCCCATCGCGGCTTCGGCCGCCGGGTCCAGCAGGTCCAGATGAACCGGGTGGCCGGACAGGGCTTGCATGGTCAGCGGGGTGATGAACTCGCTGCCGCCGCGGGTCATGACTACGCGCACTTCGGCGCCCTGGTCCAGAAGCCTGCGAACCAGCTCTGCGCTCTTGTAGGCGGCAATGCCGCCGCCGACGCCGAGAACGATGCGTTTCCGATACAGACGCTGCATTGGTTTGCCTTTCCAGTTCAGTGATGCCAGTTCAGTGACGCCTGCGATGCCCCCTCCCCAGGAGAAATCGCACGCAAAAAAGAGGGCTTAAGATAACACAGCGTCCGCCGGGCAACAGCGGCGCACATGCACACGGAGGTGGGATGAGTATTCGCGATTGGCCTGTGGCGGAACGTCCGCGGGAGAAGCTTTTGGAATGGGGCGCGGCAACGTTGTCGGACGCCGAACTGCTGGCGATCTTCCTGCGCACCGGGGTGTCGGGCAGAAGCGCGGTCGACCTGGCGCGCCATTTATTGACGCAATTTGGTGGCCTTCGCCCGCTGTTGGAGGCCAACCAGACGCTGTTCAGCCAGCATTTGGGGTTAGGGCCGGCAAAGTTTGCCCAGTTGCAGGCCGTGCTGGAGATGTCCCGGCGGCACATGGCCGAGCGCCTGCGCGCGGACTCGGTGCTGGAAAGCCCGCTGGCCGTGCGTGATTACCTCAAGGCGCTGCTGCGCCATGAACCCCACGAGATCTTTGGCTGCCTGTTTCTCGACTCGAAGCACCGCGTTCTGGGGTTTGAGGCGCTGTCCCAGGGCACCATCGACACTGCCATTGTTTACCCGCGGCAAGTGGTCAAGCGTGCGTTGGCGTACAACGCGGCAGCGCTGATTCTGTGTCATAACCATCCTTCGGGGAGTGTCGAGCCGAGTGCGGCTGATCGAAAATTGACCAAGTTGCTGCAAAAGGCGTTGGAGGTGGTGGATGTGCGGGTGCTGGATCACATCATCGTCGGCGATGGTGATCCATTGTCGATGGCGGAATACGGGTGGATGTAGCCCCGCCCACAAGGGCGGGGCAGGTCATCAGGGCTTGACGCTGACTTTCGAGAAGTCCTGGCGCCCGAACGGGCTCACCTGATAGCCCTCGACATTCTTGCGTGTCAGGGCAAACGCGGTCGGATGCGCCAACGGCAGCCACAACGCCTGCTGCTGGATTTGCGCCTGGGCCTGTTGATACAGCTTGCTGCGCACGCCTTGCTCGCTGGTGGTCTTGCCGGCGCTGATCAGTTTGTCCAGCGCTGGGTCGCAGTAGCGGGCGAAGTTGGTGCCGGATTTTACCGCCGCGCAAGAGAACTGCGGGGTCAGGAAGTTATCCGGGTCGCCGTTATCGCCGGCCCAGCCCATGAACAGCAGGTCATGTTCACCGGCCTTGGCGCGGCGAATCAGTTCGCCCCATTCGATCACACGGATCTCTGCCTGGATGCCGATCTTGGCCAGGTCTGCCTGCAACAGTTGTGCGCCCAGGTTAGGGTTGGGGTTCAGCAGGCTACCGGTCGGGCGTGTCCAAATGGTGGTCTTGAAACCGCCTTTGAGCCCCGCGCGGTCGAGCAGCGTCTTGGCCTTGGCGATGTCCTGTGGATAACCCGGCAGGTCTTTGGCATAGCTCCAGGTATTGGGTGGATAAATGCCATTGGCCGCCTCGGCGGTGCCTTCAAACACAGCCTTGAGGTAGCTGTTCTTGTCAAAAGCCAGGTTGATTGCCTGGCGCACTTCCGGCTTGTCCAGCGGCGGATGCTGGCTGTTGATGGCCACGAATGCAGTCATGAAGGCAGCGGTTTTCTCCACCTTCAATGCCGGGTCTTTTTCGGCCTCGCCTACATCCAGCGGCTTGGGCGAGAGGGCGATCTGGCATTCGTCGCGATGCAATTTCTGCAGGCGCACGTTGGCGTCCGGGGTAATGGCGAACAGCAAGTTATCCACAGCCGGTTTGCCGGCGAAATAGTCCGGGTTAGCTTTGTAGCGAACCACGGCATCTTTCTGGAACCGTACGAAAACAAACGGGCCGGTGCCGATCGGTTGGCTATTGAGTTTCTCCGGGGTGCCGGCCTTGAGCAGCTTGTCGGCGTATTCGGCCGGGTAGATCGAGGCAAAACCCATGCTCAGCGCGGCGAGGAAGGTCGAGTCGGCGTGATCGAGCGTGAAGCGCACGGTCAGCGGGTCGAGGGCGTCGATCTTCTTGACCAGCGTCGGCAACTGTAGCGACTGGGCATGCGGGAAACCGCTCTGGGCGATCTTGTGCCATGGGTTGGCCGGATCGAGCATGCGCTCGAAACTGAAGCGCACATCTTCGGCGGTGAGGGTGCGGCTTGGGGTGAAGTATTCGGTGCGGTGGAATTTCACATCCGGGTGCAGCTTGAAGGTGTACGTCAGGCCATCTGGCGAAACGTCCCAACTGTCCGCGAGGCTCGGCACCAGCTTGCCGCTGGCGGCGTCGTAATCCACCAGGCGGTTCATCAGGACGTCGGCCGAGGCATTGGTAGTGGTCAGCGAGTTGTATTGCACCACATCGAACCCTTCAGGGCTGGCTTCGGTACACACGCTCAAACTGGTAGCAGCCAGGGCCGTCGGCGTAATAAATAGAGGGGCTAGCAATAGCGGTAGGGCAGCGAGGCGCATGTTCGGTTTCCTTTGCAGATCGAAGGCCCATCTGCGAGTGCAGTCTGGAAAAAGCCTACCGTAGTGGTCTGATTGATAAATGACCAGTCCATTTTTGCCTGTGCTTTTGGCGCAAATGCTGTTTTGATGGCGCCTCAGCGCGTTTCGCCGCGCACTTCATCGTGCGTGCGGGCGCTGTAAATCATTCTGTGCGACGAGCGGTCGGCTGTGACAGCGGCCACTCCTGGCAACGGTTCAGGCGTCTGTCGCCAAGATTTACGCCGGTAAAAACACACGGGCTGTTGTTGCACCTTGGTCTTTCTGGTATAAAGCAGCGCTCTTTTCTAGGGGCCCGGTTCCTTCACTGTAGGTGTAGCCGGTAAGACCCTTAAAGAAACGCGGCGCCTGGCGCCAAATGACTGAGAGATTAAGCGGCCAACCCATGCCGGGTTGGGCATGTGGTTTTAGAGGGCTGAGGCATGTCGAGAGTCTGTCAAGTTACCGGTAAGGGTCCGGTGACTGGGAATAACATTTCCCACGCAAATAACAAAACCCGTCGTCGTTTCCTGCCGAACCTGCAGCATCACCGCTTCTGGGTTGAAGAAGAGAAACGTTTTGTTCGCCTGCGTGTATCTGCCAAAGGCATGCGTATCATCGACAAGCGCGGCATCACTGTCGTGCTGGCCGAAATCCGCGCCGCTGGCAAGATCTAAGGAGCTTTATCATGCGTGAATTGATTCGAATGATCTCTAGCGCCGGTACTGGTCACTTCTACACTACCGACAAGAACAAGCGTACTACCCCGGACAAGCTCGAAAAGAAAATGTTCGACCCGCGCGTTCGCAAGCACGTGATCTACAAAGAAGGCAAAATCAAGTAATTGATTTTCTTCCTTGTGAAAAAAAGCCCGTCTCTCACGAGTCGGGCTTTTTTTTGCCTGTGATTTGCTGATCAGGCTTTCTGTTCGAACACCACGTAGATCTTGCGGCACGGTTCCAGCACTTCCCAGGTGCCGCTGAAACCCGCGGGGATCACGAAGCGGTCGCCAGCACGCAAGGTCTTGGCGTTACCATCGGCATCGCGCAGCACCGAAACGCCCTGCACGATTTCGCAGTACTCATGCTCGCTGTAGTTGACCTTCCATTGCCCGACTTCACCTTCCCAGACCCCGGCGCTCATCTGGCCGCACGGGCTGTTGTAGTGGTTGTAGAGGGTTTGCTCGGGATCGCCCTTGAGGACTTTTTCGGCAGCAGGCCGGTAGCGTTCGGGGGCGGTATTGGCTTGGCTGAAGTCGACGATGTCCTGGATGCTCATGTGCGTGTCCCGTCTGGCCTGCGGTTGGAGAGTCCAAAGTCTATGTTTATTAAAATGAACATCGCAAGGGCGTTTACCGGCGTTGTGTCAAATATATTGAAACACCCCCAGCCGCTGGTTTAGGGTGGCAGCTGCCTTGAGCCGAACAGCAGGCTGGCCGGGCAAGAATTCTTTGAGGCTGCCGGGGGACATCACCTGGCCCTTGTATTCAATAAGAGGAGGACACTCGCATGACCACCCTGACCCGTGCCGACTGGGAACAACGCGCCAAGGATCTGAAGATCGAAGGCCGCGCCTACATCAATGGCGAATACACCGCCGCTGTTTCCGGTGACACGTTCGAATGCATCAGCCCGGTCGATGGCCGCCTGCTGGCAACCGTCGCCAGCTGCGACGCCGCCGACGCCCAGCGCGCTGTAGAAAATGCCCGCGCCACCTTCAATTCCGGCGTCTGGTCACGTCTGGCACCGGCCAAGCGCAAGTCCGTCATGATCCGTTTCGCCGCGCTGCTCAAGGCCAATGCCGAAGAGCTGGCCCTGCTCGAAACCCTGGACATGGGCAAGCCGATCAGCGACTCCCTGGGCATTGACGTGCCTGGCGCAGCCAACGCGCTGAGCTGGAGCGGCGAGGCCATCGACAAGATCTACGACGAAGTCGCCGCCACGCCGCACGATCAATTGGGCCTGGTGACCCGCGAGCCGGTCGGCGTTGTCGGCGCGATCGTGCCGTGGAACTTCCCTCTGATGATGGCCTGCTGGAAACTCGGCCCGGCGCTGTCCACCGGTAACTCGGTGATCCTCAAGCCGTCCGAAAAATCCCCGCTGACCGCCATCCGCATCGCGGCCCTGGCCGTTGAAGCCGGTATTCCAAAAGGCGTGTTCAACGTGCTGCCGGGCTACGGCCACACGGTTGGCAACGCGCTGGCGCTGCACATGGACGTCGACACCCTGGTGTTCACCGGTTCCACCAAAATCGCCAAGCAGCTGTTGATTCGCTCCGGCGAGTCCAACATGAAGCGCGTGTGGCTGGAAGCGGGCGGCAAGAGCCCGAACATCGTGTTCGCCGATGCTCCGGACCTGCAAGCGGCGGCCGAATCCGCCGCTGGCGCCATCGCCTTCAACCAGGGCGAAGTCTGCACCGCCGGTTCGCGTCTGCTGGTGGAGCGCTCCATCAAGGATAAATTCCTGCCGCTGGTGATCGAGGCCCTCAAAGGCTGGAAGCCAGGCAACCCGCTGGACCCGGCAACCAACGTCGGTGCGCTGGTGGACACCCAGCAGATGAATACCGTGCTGTCGTACATCGAAGCTGGCCACGCCGACGGCGCCAAGCTGGTTGCGGGCGGCAAGCGCACCCTGGAAGAAACCGGTGGCACTTACGTTGAGCCGACGATTTTCGACGGCGTGACCAACGCCATGAAGATTGCCCAGGAAGAAATCTTTGGCCCGGTTCTGTCGGTGATCACCTTCGACAGTGCCGAAGAAGCCATCGCCATCGCCAACGACACCCAATACGGCCTGGCCGCAGCGGTGTGGACTGCGGATATCTCCAAGGCGCACCTGACGGCCAAGGCCTTGCGCGCCGGTAGCGTGTGGGTCAACCAGTACGATGGCGGCGACATGACCGCGCCGTTTGGTGGCTTCAAGCAGTCCGGTAACGGTCGCGACAAGTCGCTGCACGCGTTCGACAAGTACACCGAACTGAAGGCGACCTGGATCAAGCTGTAACCCTGTAGGAAACACCGCAGGCCAAATGTGGGAGCTGGCTTTTGTGGGAGCTGGCTTGCCTGCGATAGCATCACCGAGGTGTGACTGACACACCAAGGTGCTTGCATCGCGGGCAAGCCCGGCCCTCACATAGGCTCGCTCCTACAGTTCGTTTGAAACCCTGAAAATTATCCACAGGAGCGTGGACATGCGTTGGGCGACTTATTTCGCCGTCCTGGCCTCAGTACTGAGTGTCGGCCTGGCCCTCGGGGTCAGCATGCCGCTGGTGTCCCTGCGCCTTGAAGGCTGGGGCTACGGCAGTTTCGCCATTGGGGTGATGGCGGCCATGCCGGCCTTCGGCGTACTGCTGGGCGCAAAGGTCTCCAGCCGCATGGCCTCATGGCTGGGCACCGCCAACCTGATGCGCCTGTGTCTGTGGGCCGGTGCAGTGTCCATCGGCCTGCTGGCAATCCTGCCCAGCTACCCGGTCTGGCTGGTGTTGCGGCTGATGATCGGGGTGATCCTGACCATCGTATTTATCCTTGGCGAAAGCTGGATCAACCAGTTGGTAGTGGAGCAATGGCGTGGCCGCCTGGTGGCGCTGTATGGCTGCAGTTATGCCTTGAGCCAGCTGTCGGGGCCGCTGCTGCTGGGTCTGATCGGCACCGACCATGATTACGGCTTCTGGGTGGGCGTAGGCCTGCTGATGGTCGCGCCATTGCTGTTGCTGGGGCGCTCCGGCGCGCCGACGGCTGAATCCTTCAGTGTCACCTTTGGCGACTTATGGCGTTTTTGCCTGAGCCTGCCGGCGATTGCCTGGGCGGTCGCTTTATTCGCGGCGTTCGAAGCGATGATTCTGACGCTGCTGCCGGTGTATTGCCTGCAACAGGGTTTCACGGCCGAGGTCGCCTTGGCCATGGTCAGCACGGTAGTGGTGGGCGATGCGCTGTTGCAATTGCCCATCGGCGCATTGGCTGACTACCTGCCGCGTCGCACGCTGTTCTTGAGCTGTGCGGTGCTGTTGCTGATCTCGAGCCTGGCGATTCCACTGCTGATACACACCCCGCTGATCTGGCCGGTGTGGGTGATCTTCGGCGCCAGTGCCGGTGGGTTGTTCACCTTGTCGCTGATCCTGATCGGCGAGCGTTACCGCGACGATGCGCTGGTGCGCGCGAATGCTCACGTGGCGCAGTTGTGGGGCATCGGTTGCTTGATAGGGCCGTTGGTGGCCGGTGCGGGCAGCCAGTGGATCAGCGGGCACGCGTTGCCGTTGCTGATGGCGGCCGGCGCGTTGGGGCTGGTGGTGCTGCTGTTGCGTCAGGGTGCATTTGGCGTCGCACAGCCCGCCTGATTTGAAACGGGATCGAATGTGGGAGCGGGCTTGCTCGCGAATACGGTGTGTCAGTTAACGGCAATATTGACTGATCCACCGCATTCGCGAGCAAGCCCGCTCCCACACTGGATCTTCATTGTTCCTAAAGCATCCGCTCCAGACCGACTGAAGTGGCAAACCAGGCATTAAACCTGCGCCACCAATTGCCGGGTTCATCGGTCAGCGTGTGCAGTTGGCCGTTATCCTCAGTGACCCATACCACTTGGCCATCCTGCAATTTCGCCTGGTAGCTCAACGCCGGCGCCATACCTTGCAGCGCCAGGTTGCGCACGTGTTCCGCCAGCTCGGGGCTGTCCACCAGCACGCCGACTTCGGTGTTCCACAGCACTGAGCGCGGGTCAAAATTGAACGAGCCGATAAACGACTTTTCCCGATCAAAGATCATCGCCTTGCTGTGCAGACTGGAGTCCGAGCCGTGCAGCGAGCCCCGGCGAAACAGATGCGGGCCGCTGCCTGCACTGGGGTCGCCGGGTTGGCGGCGCAGCTCGTAGAGTTTTACGCCGTGCTCCAGCAGTGCCTTACGGTACGGCGCATAGCCGCCATGTACCGCCGGTACATCGGTGGCTTCGAGCGAGTTGGTCAGCAAGCTCACAGACACTCCCGCGTCGGCTCGGCCGGTCAGGTACACGAGCCCAGGCTGGCCGGGGACGAAATACGCCGAAATCATGATCAGCTCATGGTTGACGCCTTCAAGCTCCGGCGCCAGTTGGGTGGTCAGCAGCAACTGCGGGTCCGGGTCGGCCTTGGCCAGCACCTTGCTCGGCGCGTCCCACAGCGCCTGGTTCCAGGCCCAGATCAACTCGCGGCGCCAGATGCCCATGCGTGGTTGGGTCTGGTAGGTGCGCAAGCGGTTGTACAGCGCATGGTTCTGTTGGCGGGACTCGGCGAGCGAATCTTGCAGGCGCACGCGGGCGGCGGCCAGGTCACGTTTGGAGGGGCTGTTGGAGACAAAGTCATCAATCGGTTTGCTCAGCGCGCTGTTCCAGTACTGATCGAAGCTGTGCCCGAGTTGCTCGGCCACCGGGCCCACGCTGAGCATGTCGATATCGGTGAAATTCAAGTTGGGCTCGGCGTCGAAATACTCGTCGCCCAGGTTGCGGCCGCCGACGATGGCGACGCTGTTGTCCGCCAGCCACAACTTGTTGTGCATGCGCCGATGTTGCAGCGACAGGTTGAACAGGCGCCCCATGGCCCGCGTGACGCCGGTGCTGCGGCCCAGGTGCAGCGGGTTGAACAGGCGAATTTCGATCTTCGGGTGGGCGGCGAGGGTGGCGATGACCTGGTCGAGACCGTCGCTGGTGGTGTCATCCAGCAGGATGCGCACGCGCACGCCGCGGTCGGCCGCCTTGAGCAGTTCGTCCACAAGCATGCGCGTGCTGATGCCGTCGTGGACGATGTAGTACTGCAGGTCGAGGCTGCTCTGGGCGTTGCGGATCAGTTCGGCGCGGGCCATGAAGGCTTCGCTGCTGTTGGGCAGCAAACGAAAACCTGAGCGGCCTTGATGCGGCGCCGCCTGCGCCTGGATCGACCGGCCGAATGAGGATTGCGCGGCGGGCAGGGCGTCGCTGGGGATGCGCGGCGTGTCGACTGTTGCGCAGCCGCCCAGCGCCAGAGCGCCCAGCAGGAAAAACGGTAAAAGCCGTTGGATCATCAAGGGCGCTGCTTCCAGGTCAGGGCGATTGTGGGCATATGACGGCTAATTCCGGCGAAAGGTCAGTCTGGCGTCTCGGCGAGCATCTTGATCGCGGCGGCGCCGACTTTGCGTACTGCTTCTTCAATTTGCGGCGTCGGCTTGGCAGCGTAGTTCATGCGCAGGCAGTTGCGGTATTTGCCGGAGGCGGAAAAGATACTGCCTACCGCCACCTGTACGCCTTGTTCGACCAACACGCGGTTGAGCTTGAGCGTGTCGAAGCCTTCCGGCAGTTCCACCCAGAGCATGAAGCTGCCTTGAGGCCGGCTGGCGCGCGTGCCGGCCGGGAAGTAGCGGCTGACCCAGTCGAGCATCAGGTCGCGATTGCGCTGGTATTGAGTGCGCATCCGCCGCAAATGCGGTTCGAAATGGCCACTTTTCAAGAACTCGGCAATCGCGATTTGTGGTTGGGTCGCGGTGGAACCGGTGCTGATGTATTTCATGTGCAGCACCCGCTCCAAGTAGCGCCCGGGCGCTACCCAGCCAATGCGTAAACCGGGCGCCAGGGTTTTCGAGAACGAGCTGCACAGCAGCACGCGGCCGTCTTCATCGAAGGATTTGATCGTGCGCGGGCGAGGGTAGCTGTAGGCCAATTCGCCATACACATCGTCTTCAATGATCGCCACGTCAAAGCGCTGGGCCAGGGTCAGCAACGCACGTTTGCGTGCCTCCGGCATGATGTAGCCCAACGGGTTGTTGCAGTTGGGCGTCAGCTGAATGACCTTGATCGGCCACTGTTCCAGCGCCAGCTCCAGCGCTTCAAGGCTGATGCCGGTGATCGGGTCCGTGGGGATTTCCAGGGCCTTCATGCCCAGGCCTTTAAGGGTCTGCATGGCGCCGTGAAAGCTTGGCGAGTCCACCGCGACGATATCGCCCGGTTCACAGATCGCGTGAATGCTGGCGGACAGCGCCTCATGGCAACCGGTGGTGATCACGATGTCTTCGGCTGTCAGCTGGCAGCCGGAATCCAATGACAGGCGTGCAATTTGCTCGCGCAATTCCATACAGCCGAGGATGTTGTCGTAATACAGCCCCGGCAGATCCTGGCGGCGACTCACCCGTGCAAGGCTGCGCAGCAGGGGTTTCATGGTCGGTGACAATACATCCGGCATGCCACGGCCCATCTGTATGACGTCTTTGCGCGGCACCGCGCGTATCAGTTCCAGCACCTGGTCCCATTGCGAGATTTCCACCGGCCGCTGGGCCGGGCGGCCTACTTCGGGCAGCGCCGGCAGCTCGCGCCCAACCGGCACAAAGTAGCCGGATTTGGGCTTTGGCATTGCCAGGCCGTTGTCTTCCAGCAAGCGATAGGCTTGTTGCACGGTGCTCAGGCTAACCCCATGTTCAACGCTCAACGCGCGCACAGACGGCAAGCGATCGCCGGGACGATAGAAGCCCTGTTCGATGCGCGTGCCGAGCAATTCGGCGAGGTTGACGTAAAGGGTCATGGCGGTCGCTCCCGAGGACCAGTACAGATAGGCGGAAAATACAGGATTCAGGCGATCATGGGCAGTATCTGTATGGATTTAATAAAGATGCGTTGAATCTGTCATGGTTTTGCCGTTGCGCTCACGCTAGTCACTCATGGCAACAAGCAAATGAGGGGCAGCAAAATGAGCGGCATAAGCGATGTGCGTCTGATGTTACACAGTCAGGAATTGCAGGCAGGGCAAGAGCGCGCGACGGCGCCGCGGGATATCAGCCGCTGGCGTTTGTTCTGGCACCGCCGTCACACGCGCAAAGCCTTGCTGCACCTGACTCGCGAACAACTGCGCGACGTCGGGCTGAGCGTCGAACAAGCGCGCGAGGAAGGCCTGAAACCGTTCTGGCGCGATTGATCAGACCAGCTCTTTGAACCGGTGCCAGAGCATTCCCAATGCCAGCAGCGGCGAACGCAAATGTTTACCGCCGGGGAAGGTGATGTGCGGCACTTGGGCGAACAAATCGAAACGACCCTGCTGCTGGCCGCTGATGGCTTCGGCCAGCAGCTTGCCGGCCAGGTGCGTGGCATTGAGGCCGTGGCCGGCGTAGGCCTGGGCGTAATACACATTGGGTTGATCGGCCAGCCGGCCAATCTGTGGCAAGCGGTTGGCGCCGATGCCGATCATGCCGCCCCACTGGTAGTCGATCTTCACGTCGGCCAGTTGTGGGAACACCTTGAGCATTTTCGGACGCATGTAGGCACCGATGTCCTGTGGGTCACGTCCGGAATAATGGCAGGCACCGCCGAACAACAGGCGGCGGTCGGCGGACAACCGGAAGTAATCCACCGTCACCCGTTGATCACACACGGCCATGTTCTGCGGCAGCAGGTGGGCGGCCTGGGCTTCGCTCAATGGTTCGGTGGCGATGATGTAGCTGCCGGCGGGCAGCACTTTGCCGCTCAGGTGTGGGTTGAGGCCATTGAGGTAGGCGTTGCACGCCAGCACCAGGGTCTTGGCGCGCACATTGCCAAGGGCGGTGTTCACGTTGACTTCAGGGCCATAGTCGATGCGTGTTACTTCGGACTGCTCGAACAGCTTCACGCCCAGCTTCTGCGCGGCGGCGGCTTCGCCGAGGGCCAGATTCAGCGGGTGCAAATGGCCGGAGCCCATGTCGATCATGCCGCCCACGTAGCGGTCGGAACCGATCACGCTGCTCATCTGGTTGGCTTGCAGCAGGCGCACTTCATGGCGATAGCCGAGGCTGCGCAGTTCTTCGGCATCTTCGGCCAGGTCGTGCAGGTGCTGAGGTTTGTTCGCCAGGTCGCAGTAACCCCAGGTCAGGTCGCAGGGGATTTGATAGCGCTCGACGCGCTCGCGCACGATCTCCACGGCTTCCAGGCCCATCAACTTCATCTGGCGCACACCGTCGGTGCCGATCACGTTGGCAAACTGGTCCAGGCCATGGCCGACGCCGCGAATCAGCTGGCCGCCGTTACGGCCACTGGCGCCCCAGCCCATCTTGCGCGCCTCCAGCAACACCACGCTGTAACCGCGTTCGGCCAGTTCCAGGGCGGTGTTGAGCCCGGAGTAACCGCCGCCAATTACGCACACATCGGCGCTGACCTCGCCCGTCAACGCCGGGTAATCGGGTTGTGGGACGCTGCTGGCGGCGTAGTAGGAAGCGGTGTGCCGGGCGCTGGCGGTCATGGGGAGCATCCCTGTTTGGAAAATTTGACGCAGGATACAGCGGTCGGACGAAGCTGTCTGCGCAGGGCGTTTTGCGTCAGAATCCACGCCTATTCGCCGTCCGGTATGTGTTCCGATGAGTTGCAACAGTCAGAAAATCAGCGCGCTGCGTAGGCAGATTCCTTCGTTCGAGTGTGTTCCGGGTTGCCACGATTGCTGTGGGCCGGTGACGACCTCGCCCGAGGAAATGTCGCGCCTGCCACGCAAGACCGCAGCCGAGCAGGACGCGGCCATGGACGAGTTGAACTGCGTGCACCTTGGGCCCAACGGCTGCACGGTGTACGACGAACGCCCGCTGATCTGCCGGTTGTTTGGTACCACCAAGACCTTGCCGTGCCCCAACGGGCGGCGGCCCGTGGAGCTGATTCATCCGCGGGTTGAGAAGCAGATCCACGAATACATGGCCAGCACCCGGCAAGTCTTGGTCTAGGTTTTTACTGGTTAAAAATTGTGGGTGCGGGCTTGCCTGCTATAGGGGTGTATCAATCACACCGCTATCGCAGGCAAGCCAGCTCCCACCTTTGCGCACGTTGAATCAGTTAATCCGGAATCGGCAGGTTCAAGCTCTCCTTGACCTCTTCCATCACGATATAGCTCTTTGATTCGCGCACATGGGGCAACTTGAGCAAGATGTCGCCGAGCAATTTGCGGTACGAGGCCATCTCGGAAATGCGCGCTTTCACCAGGTAGTCGAAGTCACCCGACACCAAATGGCACTCCAGCACATGGGGCAGTTTGAGCACGGCGCGGCGGAATTCTTCAAAGGTGTCGCCGGACTTGTAATCGAGGCTGATCTCGACAAATACCAGCAAACTGCCCTTCAAATGCTGCGGATTGAGCCGCGCGTTGTAGCCCATGATGATCCCTTCGCGTTCCAGGCGGCGTACGCGCTCGGTGCACGGCGTGGTCGACAGCCCGACTTTTTCCCCCAGCTCCGTGAATGAAATGCGCCCGTCGGTTTGCAGGATGCGCAGGATATTGCGGTCGATCTTGTCCAGCTCCCGCTTGGTCTGGGTGTTGGTACGCATAGGGGATACGCCTCTGTGAAAAGGGTTTTTGCCGAGAATTGTCGCCAAATATAGGCATTTATATAGTGAAATGCACTGGCAATTGCTTTTTATACTGCGCTCATCATTGCTCGAATAACACACGTCAGCGGCCAAGCCCGCGATGAGGATATAAAAATGCGCGTTCTGGTCTTGGGTAGCGGCGTCATTGGTGTGACCAGTGCGTACTATTTGGCGCGGGCCGGCTTTGAAGTCGTCGTGGTCGACCGTCAGCCAGCCGCTGCCATGGAAACCAGTTTCGCCAACGCCGGCCAGGTGTCGCCTGGTTACGCCTCGCCCTGGGCGGCTCCGGGCGTGCCGCTCAAGGCGATCAAGTGGCTGCTGCAGCGCCACGCGCCGCTGGCGATCAAGGCCACCGCCGATATCGATCAATACCTGTGGATGGCGCAGATGCTGCGCAATTGCACCCAAAGCCGTTACGCAGTGAACAAGGAGCGCATGGTCCGCCTGTCCGAGTACAGTCGCGACTGCCTCGATGAACTGCGTGCCGAAACCGGCATTGCCTACGAGGGTCGCAGCCTCGGTACAACGCAATTGTTCCGCACCCAAGCCCAGCTGGACGGCGCGGCCAAAGACATCGCCGTGCTCAAAGAGTCTGGCGTACCGTTCGAGCTGCTCGACCGCGCCGGTATCGCCCGCGTTGAGCCGGCCCTGGCCAGCGTCACGGATATTCTTGCTGGCGCGCTGCGCCTGCCGAATGACCAGACGGGCGACTGCCAGATGTTCACCACGCGCCTGGTCGACATGTGCAAGCAGTTGGGCGTGGAGTTCCGCTTCGAGCAGGACATCCAGCGCCTCGACTGCGCAGGCGACCGCATCAATGGCGTGTGGATCGACGGCAAGCTGGAAACCGCAGACCGTTATGTACTGGCCCTCGGCAGCTACTCGCCGAAACTGCTCAAGCCGCTGGGGATCAAGGCACCGGTGTACCCGCTCAAGGGTTACTCGCTGACCGTGCCGATCACCAACCCGGCGATGGCACCGACCTCGACCATTCTGGACGAGACCTACAAGGTCGCGATCACCCGTTTCGACAACCGCATCCGCGTTGGCGGCATGGCTGAAATAGCCGGTTTTGACCTGTCGCTGAACCCGCGCCGGCGTGAAACCCTGGAGATGATCGTCAACGACCTTTATCCTCAGGGCGGCGATTTGACCGAAGCCACATTCTGGACCGGCCTGCGCCCGACCACACCCGACGGCACGCCGATTGTCGGTGCCACGCCTTTCAAGAACCTGTTCCTCAATACCGGGCACGGCACACTTGGCTGGACCATGGCCTGTGGCTCTGGTCGTTTGCTGGCCGACCTGATGGCGAAGAAAACTCCGCAGATCAGCGCCGAAGGCCTCGATATTTCCCGTTACGGCAACCACCAGGAGTCCGCAAAACATGTCAATCCAGCGCCAGCTCACCAATGAGCGCATGAGCCAGATCGTTGTTCACAGCGGTACCGTGTATCTGGCAGGGCAAGTCGGCGACGACATGAGTGCCGGGATTGAACAGCAGACCCGTGAAACCCTGGCCAATATCGAGCGCTTGCTGGACTTGGCCGGCACCGACAAATCCAAGCTGCTGTCGGTGACGATCTACTTGAAAGACATCGACGCCGATTTCGCCGGCATGAATGCGGTGTGGGACAAGTGGCTGCCTAAAGGCGTTGCCCCGGCCCGTGCCACGGTTGAAGCCAAGCTGTGCGAACCGGAAATCCTGGTAGAGCTGTCTGTCGTGGCCGCGCTGCCTTAACCAACGATCCCTCTCCCGGTGCCGGCGCTGTCTGTCGGTGCCGGTTTTTTCTTCACTCTGCCGCCTAGAAGCCTGCCGCCATGCGTCCTGCCCGTGCCCTGATCGACCTCCAAGCCCTGCGCCACAATTACCAACTGGCCCGTGAAGTCACGGGGGCCAAGGCCCTCGCCGTGGTCAAGGCCGATGCCTATGGCCACGGCGCCGTGCGCGTGGCCCAGGCGCTGGAAGCTGAGGCGGATGGTTTCGCGGTGGCGTGCATCGAGGAAGCGCTGGAGCTGCGTGCCGCGGGGATTCGCGCGCCGGTGCTGTTGCTGGAAGGGTTCTTCGAAGCCGACGAGCTGCCGCTGATCATCGAGCATGATTTCTGGTGCGTGGTGCATTCGCTGTGGCAGTTGGACGCAATTGAGCAGGCCCGGTTGAGCAAGCCGCTGACCATCTGGCTCAAGTTGGATTCGGGCATGCATCGTGTCGGCCTGCATCCCAAGGATTACCACGAGGCTTACCAGCGCCTGCTGGCCAGCGGTAAAGTGGCGAAAATCGTATTGATGAGCCACTTCGCCCGTGCCGACGAGCTCGATTGTGTACGCAGCAATGAACAAGTGGCGGTGTTTGAAGCGGCGCGCCAAGGCTTGTCGGCCGAGGTGAGCCTGCGCAACTCGCCGTCAGTGATGGGCTGGCCGAACGTCTCCAGCGACTGGGTGCGCCCAGGCATCATGCTCTACGGCGCCACGCCGTTTGGTGAAGACCAGGCGATTGCCGCGCGCTTGCAGCCGGTGATGACGCTCGAATCCAAAGTCATCTGCGTGCGCGAACTGCCGGCCGGCGAGCCGGTGGGCTACGGCGCCAAGTTCATCACACCCAAACCGATGCGGATCGGCGTGGTCGCCATGGGCTATGCCGATGGTTATCCACGTCACGCGCCCACTGGCACACCGGTGTTGGTGGCGGGCCAGCGCAGCCAGTTGCTGGGCCGTGTATCCATGGACATGCTGTGTGTCGACCTCACCGACGTGCCGCAGGCCGGGCTCGGTTCCACCGTGGAGCTGTGGGGCAAAACTATTCTCGCCAGCGACGTTGCGACTGCTGCCGAGACCATTCCCTACCAGATCTTCTGCAACCTGCGCCGCGTGCCAAGGCTCTATTCCGGGGCTTGAACAAGGCCTACGAGTGGAGCTGACCAGGATTTAGGCCCAAGTGTTGTAAATACTGAACGCTGTCGCCATGATAACGCTCAATTACAACAACGCCTGAATCCTAGGAGGCTCCTGCATTGGACGTCGGCGAACGACTGCAATCCATCCGTAAACTGAAGGGTCTTTCCCAGCGCGAGCTCGCCAAGCGCGCGGGTGTCACCAACAGCACCATTTCGATGATCGAAAAAAACAGTGTCAGCCCCTCGATCAGCTCCTTGCGCAAGGTGCTGGGCGGCATCCCCATGTCGATGGTCGAGTTCTTTTCCGAGGAGATCCTCCAGGAAAAACCGACCCAGATCGTCTATAAAGCCAATGAGCTGATCGACATATCGGACGGCGCCGTCACCATGAAACTGGTTGGCCGCGCACACCCGAGCCGGGCGATCGCGTTTCTCAACGAAATTTACCCGCCGGGCGCCGACACCGGCGAAGAAATGCTCACCCACGAAGGCGAGGAAACCGGGATTCTGGTGGAAGGTCGCCTGGAGTTGGTGGTCGGTCTTGAAACTTTTGTGCTCGAAGCCGGCGATAGCTACTACTTTGAAAGCACCAAGCCCCATCGTTTTCGCAACCCGTTCGACGTGCCGGCGCGACTAATCAGCGCAGCCACACCCGCGAACTTTTGACACAAGAGGCGTGCTGCCAGCGTTGCAGACACTCCCGCAGCTGTATTCCGCACGGCCGAATCTCCCTTTAGTTAATAGGGTTGTTTCGGCCGGACGGGCTAACCGTTATACTTTCGCCGCCTGCGAAACCGTGGCCGCAGGCGTGAATAGCCACCATTGAGGGTGAACGCGTGAACCTAATTATGAAAATGCTGGCTGCACCAGCAACCGTACTGGCCCTATGGGCTGTCAGCGCTCAAGCTGCGACCAATGATGAAATTGCCAAGCGCCTGGAACCTGTCGGCCAAGTCTGTGTTCAGGGCCAGGAATGCAAAGGGATGGAAGTGGCGGTGGCAGCCGGTGGCGGCGGCGGTGCAAAAACGCCGGATGACGTGATCGCCAAGCACTGCAACGCCTGCCACGGCACCGGCCTGCTGGGCGCACCGAAAATCGGTGACACCGCTGCCTGGAAAGACCGCGCCGATCACCAGGGCGGCCTTGACGGCCTGCTCGCCAAGGCGATCACCGGCCTCAACGCCATGCCGCCTAAAGGCACTTGCGCCGATTGCTCGGACGACGAGCTTAAAGGCGCGATCGAGAAGATGTCGGGGCTTAAATAAACCGATCTTCGCCAAAAAGCCGCTGCCCAGCGGCTTTTTTGTGCCCGTGATTTAAGTTTGCAGGCTGTTCATTGCAGCAAAGACCCGGCAAGCTCGGTCCAACCCCTAATCATGGAATGTTCAGGAGGGTCGGATGGTGCAGTTGTGTTCAATCGAGCAAGCAGTTGACGACGTATTGGCGCGCTTGCCCGCGCATATCCACATGGGCATGCCCCTGGGCCTGGGCAAGCCCAACCTGTTCGTCAACGCGCTGTACCGGCGCATCGCCAAGTTGCCGGAGCGGGCGCTGACGATCTACACCGCGCTGGCCCTGGGTCGTCCGACCTTGGGCGACGGTTTGCAGAAGCGCTTTCTCGAGCCCTTCATCGAACGCGTATTTGGCGACTACCCCGAGCTGGATTTTCTCGCCGACCTGCACAAGGACAGCCTGCCCGCGAACATCCGCGTGCAGCAGTTCTTCATGCAGCCCGGCAGCCTGCTCCACAGCGCATCGGCGCAGCAGGATTACGTCAGCAGCAATTACAGTCATGCGGCGCGCGACATCAACGCTGCAGGCCTGAATCTGGTGGCGCAACTGGTGGCCAGCAGCACTGAGCATCCGGATCGCCTGAGCTTGAGCTGCAACCCCGACATCACACTCGACCTGCTGCCGATGATCGAAAAGCGCCGTGAGGATGGCGAAACCATCCTGATCGTTGGCCAAGTGCACTCCGATCTGCCCTACATGCCGGGCGATGCCGAACTGGGCATGGACGCGTTCGATTACCTGATCGACGCAAAGGACAGCACCACGCTGTTCTCCACACCCAATATGCCGGTGGGCCTGCAGGACCACTTTATCGGTGTGCATGCCAGCACGCTGGTGCGCGATGGCGGCACGTTGCAGATCGGTATCGGTTCCATGGGCGATGCGCTGACCGCCGCCTTGCTGGCGCGCCAGGCGGATAACGAGGCTTATCGACTGCTGCTCACCGACCTTGATGTGTATCAGTGGGCGCCCCTGATCAGCCGCGAAGGCGGTGTGTCGCCCTTTGCCCGTGGCCTGTATGGCTGCAGCGAAATGTTCGTTAACGGCCTGCTGGTACTGGCCGACGCCGGCATTATCCGGCGCAAGGTTTACCCGGATGTGGCGACCCAGGCGCAAGCCAATGCCGGCACGCTGGACGACGCGGCGCAACCTGACGGCGTGTCGATCCATGGCGGTTTCTTTCTCGGGCCGCGCAGTTTTTACCAGCGCCTGCAGGAAATGACGCACGCCAAGCGCCTCGAATTCAACATGACGCGCATCAGCTACATCAACGAGCTGTATGGCCAGGAAGAGCTCAAGCGCCTGCAACGCCTGGACGCGCGGTTTATCAACAGCGCGATCATGGTGACCTTGCTCGGCGCAGGTGTGGCCGATCAGCTGGAAGATGGCCGCGTGCTCAGCGGCGTCGGCGGGCAGTACAACTTTGTTGCGCAAGGCCATGCATTAGAAGGCGCGCGTTCGATCCTGATCCTGCGCAGCTGGCGCGAGTCGGCCGGGGAGGTCAGTTCCAATATTGTCTGGGAGTACGGCCACTGCACCATTCCCCGGCACCTGCGCGATATCGTCATCACCGAGTACGGGATTGCCGATTTGCGTGGGCAGACAGATGCCAAGGTGATCGAGGCGCTGCTGAATATCACCGACTCGCGCTTTCAGAACGACTTGATCGAACAGGCGCAAAAGGCCGGCAAATTACCCAAGGATTTCCAGCTGGACCCACGCTTTGCCGACAATACGCCGGAGCGGCTCAAGGGTATTCAGGCGCGGCATCACCGGCTGTTTCCGGAGTATCCGCTAGGCACTGACTTCACGGATGAGGAGAAGGATTTGTTGCGCGCTTTGAACTGGCTCAAAAGCAAATTCAAGCTGACGGAGATTCTGGAGTTGGGCAAGGCGGCGCTGGATGCACCGGAGCCGGAGGCGTTTCCTGAGCATCTCAAACGGATGCGGCTGGATAAGCCAGACGGGCTGAAAGAAGATCTGTACCAGCGCCTGTTGCTCGCCGGCCTACAGGCCACCGCACACTAAAAATTTCCACGAAACCAAATGTGGGAGGGGGCTTGCCCCCGATTGCGGTGTATCAGTCACCCATGTGTTGGCTGACCCACTGCTATCGGGGGCAAGCCCCCTCCCACATTTTGATCTGTGTTCACTTGGGGTTTGCGGTGCTGCCCATTATTCGATGAACGTGACCACGCCACCGGCCAGCGACTTCACGCGCGCCAGCGACTCAACCCGATAACCCTGCGCATCCAGCTCGGCACGGCCACCCTGGAACGACTTCTCGATCACAATCCCCAAACCCGCAACGGTCGCGCCGGCTTGTTTGATGATCGAGATCAGCGCCTGGGACGCCTTGCCGTTGGCCAGGAAGTCATCGATCACCAGCACGCGGTCGCTGCTGGTTAAGTGACGCGGGGAGATCGCCACGGTGCTTTCGACCTTCTTGGTGAAGGAATACACGGTCGCCGACAGCAGGTTTTCCGTCAGGGTCAGGGACTGCTGCTTGCGGGCGAAAATCACCGGCACGCCAAGGTTAAGGCCGGTCATGATCGCCGGCGCAATGCCCGAGGCTTCAATGGTGACGATCTTGGTGATGCCCGAGTCCTTGAAGCGCTCGGCGAATTCGTCGCCGATCAGTTTCATCAGCGCCGGGTCGATCTGGTGGTTCAGAAAGGCGTCGACCTTGAGTACCTGATCGGAAAGCACGATGCCTTCTTCGCGAATTTTCTTGTGCAGTGCTTCCACGGAAAGCTTCCTCTAATGGCGCGGTGTGCGCCGAAAGTAGATTAAAAAGTAGTCGATTCTAGCGCTTTAACATCGCGCGTATGTCCGCCAAGGCGGTATTGCCGCGAACGGCTTTCACCTCGGTCGGGGTGTCGTCATTGCCTTCCCAGGCCAGATCGTCCGGCGGTAGTTCGTCGAGGAACCGGCTGGGGGCACAGTCGATGATTTCGCCGTATTGCTTACGCTTGGCGGCGAAGGTGAAGGCCAACGTCTGACGCGCGCGAGTAATGCCCACGTAGGCCAGGCGCCGTTCTTCTTCGATAGTGTCGGCTTCGATACTGGAACGGTGCGGGAGGATTTCCTCTTCCATGCCCATGATGAACACGTAGGGGAATTCCAGGCCCTTGGACGCATGCAAGGTCATCATCTGCACGCCTTCGGCGCCGTCTTCCTCTTCTTGCTGGCGCTCGAGCATGTCGCGCAGCACCAGCTTGCCGATGGCGTCTTCGACGGTCATCTCGCCGTCTTCGTCTTTTTCCAGGGTATTTTTCAGCGCCTCGATCAGGAACCAGACGTTGCCCATGCGGTAATCCGCGGCTTTGTCGCTGGAGCTGTTGGTGCGCAGCCAGTTTTCATAGTCGATGTCCATGACCATGCTGCGCAGCGCGCTGATCGGGTCTTCGCCGGCGCACTGCTCGCGCACCTTGTCCATGAAGCGCTTGAAGCGCGACAGTCGGTCGGTGAAGCGTGTGTCCAGGTGCTCGCCCAGGCCGATTTCGTCGGTGGCGGCGTACATCGAGATTTTGCGTTCAGTGGCGTAGTTGCCGAGCTTTTCCAACGTAGTCGAACCGATTTCCCGGCGCGGCACGTTGATCACGCGCAGGAAGGCGTTGTCGTCGTCCGGGTTCACGATCAGGCGGAAGTAGGCCATCAGGTCTTTTACTTCCTGGCGTCCGAAAAAGCTGTTGCCGCCCGACAGGCGATACGGCACCTGATGGTGCTGCAATTTCAGTTCGATCAGCTTGGCCTGGTAGTTGCCGCGGTACAGGATCGCAAAGTCGCTGTAGGGCCGGTCGGTGCGCAAGTGCAGGCTGAGGATTTCCACGGCCACGCGCTCGGCTTCGGCGTCTTCATTGCGGCAGCGGATCACGCGGATTTCGTCGCCGTGGCCCATCTCGCTCCACAGTTGTTTTTCAAACTCGTGGGGGTTGTTGGAGATGAGCACGTTGGCGCAACGCAGGATGCGGCTGGTGGAGCGGTAGTTTTGCTCCAGCATCACCACTTTCAGGGACGGATAGTCGTCCTTGAGCAGCATCAGGTTTTCCGGGCGCGCACCGCGCCAGGCATAGATCGACTGGTCGTCGTCGCCCACCACGGTGAACTGGTTGCGCGTGCCGATCAGCATCTTCACCAGCAGGTATTGGCTGGCGTTGGTGTCCTGGTATTCGTCCACCAGCAGGTAGCGGACCTTGTTCTGCCATTTTTCGAGGATGTCGGCGTGTTCCTCGAACAGCTTTACCGGCAGCAGGATCAGGTCGTCGAAGTCCACCGCGTTGAACGCCTTGAGCGTGCGCTGGTAGTGGGTGTAGACGATGGCAGCGGTCTGTTCCTTGGGGTTGCGCGCGTTTTCCAGGGCCTGGGGCGGCAGGATCAGGTCGTTTTTCCAGGCGCCGATCATGTTCTTGATCTCATCCACGCCGTCGTCGCCTGCGTATTCCTTTTGCATGATGTCGGTCATCAGCGACTTCACATCGGTTTCGTCGAAGATCGAGAAACCGGGCTTGTAGCCCAGCCGCGCATGCTCCTTACGGATGATGTTCAGGCCCAGGTTGTGGAAGGTACACACCGTGAGGCCACGGCCTTCGCCGCCCTTGAGCAGCGTGCCGACACGCTCTTTCATTTCGCGCGCCGCCTTGTTGGTAAAGGTCATGGCGACGATGTACTGGGCGCGGATGCCACAGTTCTGGATCAGGTGCGCGATCTTGCGGGTGATCACGCTGGTCTTGCCGGAGCCCGCGCCGGCGAGCACCAATAGAGGGCCGCCGACGTAGTTCACGGCTTCTTGCTGCCGGGGATTGAGTCGGGACATACAGAATTCAGGGAGTCGTTGTTCAAAAGGGCGGGCATTTTAACAGGCTCGCAGGATTCTGCTCTCACAGAACGACAGTGTGACGTACCACTCGATCTAAATTTGCCGGTTTTGATACTTTGCCGCAGGATGTGTGGGCCTTCTGTCCTGAAGATCGGGACGAATGCTTACAGTCAGCGTATTTGATAACCCTTATCATTGGTGATTATCAGGCCGCGCGTCATAATGCCCGCCGCCAACGAAATTTTGCAGAGTCTAGGGAGCTAGCTTGTCTACGCCTGTCGAACCCTTGCGTTTGCTGCTACTGGCCGATGAGCCAGCGTGGGCAGCGTTGTTGCGCGAGTGCCTGGCGCCGATGGGCGATGGGGCTGTGCTGATCAGTGCGCCCAACTGGGACTCGGTGAGTCGTCTGTTCGATGACGACCACTCGGCCGTGTTATTGACCACGCCCAGCCTGCAACCCTGCCCCGGCCGTTGCAACTTGCCGTGCATATTGTTGTTGGAGCAGGAACCTCTGGTTTCGCCGCTGGGTGTCAGCGATTGGTTGATCCGTGACGTATTGGATGCCGATACATTGCGCCGCTGCCTGCGCCATGTCCGCGAGCGCGGCGTGCTGGAGACCACCTTGCAGCGCCTGGCCGAACAGGACCCGCTCACCGGGATCGCCAATCGCCAGGGTTTCCAGACCCTGCTGGCGGCGCGTCTGGTTGAAAACGAAGGCCGCGGCCTGGCGCTCGGCCACCTTGACCTCGATAACTTTCGCCATGCCAACGACGCTTTAGGCCATCAGGCCGGTGACCGGTTGATCCTGCAAGTGGTCTCGCGCCTCAAGAGCCAGCTCGAAGCCGGGGACCAGTTGGCACGCCTGGGCAGCGATGAGTTCGCCCTGCTGATTGATACGCGCCGCGCGCCCCAGCGTGCCGAATGGATGGCCGAACGCATCACCGAAGCCATGGCCGAACCCTATTGGGTGGATGGCGAAAGCCTGTTGATCGGCTGCAGCCTGGGCGTGGCGCATGCCCGCGCGCGCGCTGGCGCCGACCCGCTGATGTGGCACGCGCACATCGCCATGCAGCAAGCCAAAAGTACGCAAGGCTGCACCTTTCATATCTTCAACGAACGCATCAACCGCAACGCGCGCAGCCTGGCCGACCTGGAAAGTGAACTGCGCCGCGCATTGCGCCGCGACGAGCTGGAACTGCACTACCAACCGCGCCTGGACCTGGACGACGGGCATATTGTCGGCCTGGAAGCCTTGGTGCGCTGGCGCCATGGCGAACGCGGCCTGTTGCCACCCAGCGAGTTCGTGCCGCTGGCCGAACAGAGCGGCCTGATTGTGCCGCTGGGCTACTGGGTGATCTCCCGTGCCCTGCGCGACATGCAAGACCTGCGCGAACGCGGCCTGCCGCCGCTGCACATGGCGGTCAACCTGTCGTTTCGCCAGTTCCAGGACAGCCAACTGCTCTCGACCCTCAGCCGGCTGATTGCCGAGCGCGGCGTGGAAGCACAGTGGCTGGAGTTCGAATTGACCGAAACCGCCGTCATGCGCCGCAGTGACTTGGTCAAACAGACCATGGACGCCCTCGGCCGCCTGGGCGTGCGGTTTTCCCTGGATGACTTCGGCACCGGATTCTCGTCGTTCGTGCACCTCAACAGCCTGCCGATTGCCTTGTTGAAGATCGACAAGAGCTTTGTCGGCGGCATGGAAGAGCGCGAAGAGAACCGCAAGCTGGTGCACGCCATGATCAACCTGGCGCACAACCTCAACCTGGAAGTGGTGGCTGAAGGCGTTGAAACGCCCGAGCAACTGGCGCTGTTGCGCTTGTTTGGCTGCGATCAGGCGCAGGGGTATTTGATCAGCAAGCCATTGCCGTTGCCGGAGTTGGTGGAATACCTGACATTCGGCAAAAGCCAGCAGGCTTTGCTGGGCTGAACTGGCTTGTGTGGGAGCTGGCTTGCCTGCGATGCAGGCACCTCGGTGTGTCAGGCCTATCCAGGTGATGCTATCGCAGACAAGCCAGCTCCCACATTGACCGAGTACAGTCTCTAGTCTGGCTGCATGGCTTGGAATTCAGCGCGAATTTCCGGCTCCCGCCGAATCATCCTTTTCATCTTCGCCTCAAACGCCCAGGTCAAACTGACGGCCGCGCAGGCCAGGCCCAACGCCAAGCCCCACCACACACCGGTCGGCCCCCAGCCGAGGGTGAACGCCATCAACCACGCCGCCGGCGCGCCGATCAGCCAGTAGCAGCCCAAGCCCACCAGAAAGGTCGTCTTGGCGTCCTTCAACCCACGGATGCAGCCCATGGCGATGGTCTGCACACCGTCGAACAATTCGAACCAGGCCGCCACGGCCAGCAGGCTGACGGCCAGGACGATGACGTCGTGGAAGGCTGGGTCGTTATGGTCGAGGAACAGCCCGATAAGCGCATCGGAAAACAGCCACAGCACTGCGGCAAATCCCAACATCACTGCCGCACCGAATCCGATGCCGACCCGCCCGGCCATGCGCGCTTGCAGCAACTGCCCGGCGCCGTAATGCTGGCCGATGCGCATGGTGATCGCGTACGACATCCCCGCCGGCACCATGAACGCTACCGAGACGATTTGCAGGGCAATCTGATGCGCCGCCAGTTGCGTACTGCCCATGGTGCCCATGCACAGCGCCGCGAAGGCAAACAAGCCGACCTCCACCGCATAGGTGCCGCCAATCGGCAGGCCCAGGCGCCACAGCTCGCGCAGATACAGGGTGTTGAGGCGCAGCAGGCCTGAACTCAGCGGGTAGGCGGCGTAAGCCCGGTTGCTGCGGATGTACCACATCAGCGCCAAGGCCATGCTGTTGGCGACAATCGCGGTGACCAGGCCAATACCCATCAATCCCAGTTTCGGCAGGCCGAACATGCCTTCTATCAAGGCGTGGTTGAGGACGTAGTTGAGCACCGTGCCGCACAGGCTGATCACCATCACTGGCGTGGCTTTGCCGATAGCGCTGGTAAAGCCGCGCAAGGCCATGAAGCTCAGGTAGCCGGGCAGGGCGAACGGCAGGATGGTCAGAAATTGCCCCGCCGCGTGCACGTTGGTTTCGGTCTGGCCAAACATCAGCAAGACGGGCTTGAGGTTCCACAGCAGCAAGCCGGCCACCAGTGCCATCAGCCAGGCAAGCCACAGCCCGGCCTGGGTCAGGCGGGTGGCGCCTTCGATGTCGCCCGCGCCGTGGCGGATGGCCACAAGCGTGCCCACTGCAGCAATCACACCGATGCAGAAAATCGCCACGAACGAATAACTCGCCGCGCCCAGGCCGCCGCCGGCCAGGGCTTCGGGGCTCAGGCGGGCCATCATCAGCGTGTCGGTCAGCACCATCAACATGTGCGCCAACTGTGAGGCAATCAACGGCCCCGACAGCCGCAGAATGGCCCAGAGTTCAGTACGCACCGGATGCTGCATGGTCATCACGCTCAAAAAGTCAGAAGGTTGGGGAGGGGTTGATTCTCGGCGCTCCCAACGCATTACACAAAAGGATAAAAGCGATCGTTCGCATGATTAAAACTCATGGTAGGGTTTGGGCTTGCTCTGTCGGAGGTTTCCCTATGCCACGTCGTCTCCCTCCGTTGTACGCCTTGCGCGCATTTGAGGCCGCTTCACGGCACAACTCCTTTACCCGCGCGGCAGAGGAGCTGTCGATCACGCAAAGTGCCGTCAGCCGGCATATCCGCACACTCGAAGAGCATTTTGCCTGCCGCCTGTTCCAGCGCAGCGGCCGCAACCTGCAGCTCACCGAAGCGGCGCGCTTGCTGCTGCCCGGCGTGCGCGAGGGTTTCGCTGCGCTGGAGCGCGCCTGCCACACCCTGAATGCCGAGGACGACATCCTGCGCATGAAAGCGCCGTCGACCCTGACCATGCGCTGGTTGCTGGCGCGGCTCAGCCGCTTCCGGGCGTTGCAGCCGGGCAATGAGGTGCAACTGACCAGTGCGTGGATGAGCGTGGACGAAGTGGACTTCAACCAAGAGCCGTTCGATTGCGCGGTATTGCTGAGCTACGGGCACTTTCCGGCGGACTGGGAGGCAAGCTACCTGTTCCCCGAACTGCTGATCCCCGTGGGCGCCCCCAACCTGCTGGCAGACGGGCCGTGGGACGTAACGCGCCTGGCGTGCGCTGAGCTGCTGCACCCCACGCCCGACCGCCGCGACTGGCGCAATTGGCTGCAGCGCATGGGGCTGGCATCTCAGGTCTCGCTCAAGGGCGGGCAGGTGTTCGACACGCTTGAGCTGGGCATGATTGCCGCAGCACGGGGTTACGGGGTGTCGATGGGCGATTTGCTGATGGTCGCCGAAGACGTGGCCCAGGGACGATTGAGCCTGCCGTGGCCGACCGCCGTGGCCAGTGGCGAAAATTACTACCTGGTGTGGCCGAAAACCCGCCCCGGTGGTGAGCGTTTAAGGCGCTTGGCAGAATTTCTCCAGGGTGAGGTCAAGGCCATGGAGTTGCCCCAGGTCGAGCGCCTCGACTGAAGCATTTGTGCAATCGTTTGCGCGATACCCCTGTGAATCGCTCAAGTATTCCTCGCGCCCGCCGAATAAGGTGTGTTGGAACAACCGTGCACCAACGTTTCCCACTCGATAATTTGCCGAGTAGCGCTATGAGATCAGGATGATCCTGGCCTCGGCCAGGAGCTGTCATGTCTCAACCTCGCGCTCGGATTGCCTCCCAGTTAGGCCTCGCATTAGCCGTGATACTGGCTGTCGTCATCAGCGGCAGTACGGTTTTCGCCTTGCGGTCGCTCGACTCCGCCAACCTCGACACCCGCGAGGAACACCTGGCCAGCGAAGCGCGTTTGCTCGCCGACCAACTCAATACCTTCCACAGCACTTTGCGCGAAAGTACCCAGCGCTTGAGCGGGCTGTTTGAAAAGCGCTTCGGTGCGGGGTTGAATGTGCGCGGCGAGCAGCCGGTCGCAGTGGCGGGTGTACAAACCCCGAGCCTGTTCCTGGGCAACAACCTGTTGAACAACGATTTCGATGAGGTCGATGAATTCAAGGATACCTCCGGCGGCGTGGCCACCGTATTTGTGCGCAGCGGCGAAGACTTTGTCCGCATCAGCACGTCCCTGACCAAACAAGACGGCAGCCGCGCCATCGGTACGGCGCTGGACCACCAGCATCCGGCCTACCAACGCCTGCTTGCCGGGCAAAGTTACGTCGGCCGTGCGGTGCTGTTCGACCGCTCCTACATGACCCAATACACACCGGTGCGCGATGCCGGCGGCAAAGTGATTGCGGTGCTGTTTGTCGGTTTCGACTACACCGACGCCCAGAAAGCCCAGTTTGAAAACCTCAAGCGCTTCCGTATCGGCAAAACGGGTTCCCTTGCGCTGCTGGACGAACAGAAACACTGGCTGGTGCCCCCGGCCGGCGTGCAGGCGCTGGACCAGGCGGTACCGGTGATGCTCGACCTGGCCAAAAAACCGGGCGAGGGGCGCTTCTGGAGCGACAAGAACGAAGATTTCTACAGCGTCTCGGTGCCGTTTGAAGGCGGCCCGTGGTCGGTGGTGGCGAGCATGCCGAAATCCGAAATTCGCGAGGTGACCTGGGCCGTTGGTATTCGCCTGGTGATTGGCAGCGTGTTGGCAATGTTGTTCGCGGTGGGCGCGGCGGTCTGGCTGTTGCGCAGCAAGTTGCAGCCCCTGAGTGACCTGGTGCGTCAAGCCGAAGCCCTCGGCGCGGGTGACTTGAGTGTGCGCCTCAATGTGTCCAGTAATGACGAAATAGGCCAATTGGCACGCAGCTTCAACCAGATGGGTGAAGCCCTGTCGACCATGGTCTCGCATATCCGCAAGGCCGCCGAAGAGGTCAACAGCCGAGCCCAGGCCTTGTCCGGTTTGTCGGGTGGTGCCTATGAGGGCATGGAGCAGCAGTCCGGCGAAATCACCAGCATGGCCGGCGCGGTGGAAGAGTTCAGCGCCACCTCGCTGAACATCGCCGATAACATGGGCAACACCGAACGACTGGCCCAGGAAAACGCCCAGCAGACGCGCATCGGCCGTACCTCGATGCAAGAGGCGTCGTCGTCCCTGGAACATATCGCCACCGCGCTGAACAGCACGGCCACGGTGATCAATACCCTCGGCCAACGCTCCCAGGAAATCGGCGGGATTGTCGGCGTGATCACCTCGATCGCCGAACAGACCAACCTGTTGGCGCTCAACGCGGCCATCGAGGCCGCCCGCGCCGGTGAACAAGGCCGTGGTTTCGCCGTGGTTGCTGACGAGGTGCGCAACCTGGCCTCGCGCACCCGCCAGGCCACCGATGAAATCTCCGGGATGATCCACAGCATTCAGCAGGAAACCGGTAATGCCATCAGCACCATGGAACACGGCAATGCGTTGATGCAGGAAGGCCTGTCGCGCAACGCCGACGTGGCTTCGGCGCTGGCGCGTATCGACGAGCAAAGCCGCTCGGCCGGTCAGCAATTTGCGGCAATTACCACGGCAACCCAGGAACAGAGCAGCACCGCGACGTTGCTCAGCAGCAATTTGCAGAGCATTGCGCTGGCCAACAGCGAGCAGCGTGAAGTGGTGTCGAACCTGGCCGTTACCGCCAAAGAGCTGGAAACCCTGGCGGCCGGCCTGCGTCATGAGGTTGATCGGTTTCGTTGAGGCTTAGCGCTCGCCCGACGTTTTGCGCTGTGATCCGCCCCAACGCGCAGCCCGGCAGATCTTCGCCATGGCGATGGGGTATGCCGATGACTTGATGCTGAATCCTTCTACCGAGTCGGCAGAGGCGGCGCTGGATGAAGTGATGGAAGTGGCGAGGCTGTTGCTGGACTTTCCCGCATAGGCCGCCATTCCGCACGCTCCTGTGGAGAGCGGTCCAGTTTTGTGGCGAGCGGGCTTGCCCCGCGTTGGAGTGCGAAGCGCTCCCAGTGCGGCCGCCATGTTTCAACTGTTGGACCGCGTCGCCGGTTTTTAGGGCTGCTGCGCAGCCCAACGCGGGGCAAGCCCGCTCGCCACACCAAACCCGCTTGCCATGGATTTTGCGTTTTCAGGCTAGCTCACCGCCGCAGGCCGATATTGCAATGCCTCGGCCAAGTGATGCCGAGCAATATTCTCAACCCGCTCAAGGTCTGCCAGCGTGCGCGCTACCTTGAGCAAGCGATGTGCCGCGCGCAGCGACAGCGTCAGCCGCTCGCAGGCGCTTTCCAGCCAGCCTTCATCGGCTTTCGCCAATTGGCAGTGTTTGCGTAACCCTGGCAAATCCAGAAAGGCATTGGCGCAACCCTGGCGCTTGAGTTGGCGCTCGCGGGCGTCGGCCACCTGTGCCGAGGCCTTTGCAGTGTTATCGCCAGGCTGCTGGGTCGGGTTAAGTGCGGTGGTTTCCCGGGCGACGGTAAGGTGCAAGTCGATCCGGTCCAGCAGGGGGCCGGAAAGTTTGTTGCGATAGCGCTGAATCTGCTCCGGCGTACACCGACAGCGTCCACTGGGCTCGCCCATATACCCGCAAGGGCAGGGGTTCATGGCCGCCACCAGTTGAAAACGTGCCGGGAAACTCACTCGGTCGCGGGCACGAGAAATGACGATGTGTCCCGATTCAAGCGGTTCGCGCAGCACCTCCAGGACCTTGCGATCGAACTCCGGCATTTTGCTGTTTTGCGATTTTTTAGCAAATGTTGTCAGTGATATGAGAACGCTTTCTTCAACGTCAGCCAGTGTGAGTAGCCAAAAGCGAATACAGAAACGTAGAGCATTGTGAATCTAAACTATGCAGGCGCCATGAAATCATCAGTGCCAATTCTATTCATGGTCTTTTTCACTTTGAATGGGTGGCCGAGCGAATTACCCACAGACACGGCATCTTCACTTGAGGCATGAACACTGATCAGCCTAGTCTCATCTTCGGAAAATACGCCCCAACACAAACGCCAACCCGGCGCGTCCAGCGTCGGTGCGAAACTCTCGATCCTGTGACTCATGCCAAGATCTACTGCATACCCTGTTCCCGGAATACCCGGCTCAGCTCGGATTGATCGACTAACAATTCCAATAACTTCCCCATCACGATTGAAGACGGGGCCGCCGCTCATACCCGGCGGCCAATCGCTTTCTACCTCAATCACAGGGCTGGGATTGGAAGTGCTAGCGCCGTGCGGGTGGACGGCTACGATCCGTCCGTAGGCACCAAACATGCCTTCGGATAAGAGCAATCTCTGCGGTGTGTCCAGCTCAGAGAGGTCTAACTCAGGAAAACCAACGGCGAGCACCACATCACCGATGCTTGGCTGCCAACCGTCCTTTCGCACGGCGAGTGTTTGCGGGGGACGAACACCTTTACCGAGTGGCGAAGCCTTCAAGACAGCTAAGTCAAAAGCGACTTTACGCTCTGCCTCTCCCCTCAAAGCAGCCATTGGATCGACGGCATCCATTGTCACGACGTTAAACCCCTCTACGGGCACAAAGCAGTCGGGCGGAATAGAAGTCTTGCCATAACCGAGCGCATGCATGCCCAGAAAAAGAACTGGCCGACTCTGCAATTCGCTCCCGGTAAAATCAACCACATGATGCGCCGTCAAGAATGAGCCGAAACCATCAATGTTGAACGCCGTTCCAGAGCCATAGAGCCGCCCAGCGGTGTCCTCTCGAAACACCGGCACAATGGCATTTCTGATACCGAAAGGATCTTGAATTCTAAAGGGCGAGAAAGGGTTACCCCATTCTGGAACCAGGGGTAAGCGTCCTTCCCGCAATTTAGCGGAAGCCTCATTCGTTGCAATGATGAACGGTTCAAACTTCTCCACGCCCTTCTCCTTTTATTAAATATAGTCCTTGCGACTAAGGGCTTGCGTCGAGTGAGCGTTAGCCTTTTTGCATCAGAGCCTAAGTGGCTGCCGACTCAGTGAGCAAGAGCAGGTTAGTGATCCCACATCACGTCTCATGATGTCCTTTCTACCGTCAGGCAAGCTTACCTTTAATAAAGCGGAAGGCATGGGCTGTCACCAGTCAGTGAAGTCTAGGACGTTCACCTCCCGCACTAAGTCGAAATGTTCAGTCCGCAGGATTTTTTCCCAAAAATTCTCACGCTGGAATCGAGTACCAGCTCCACTCCATTCAACTACCCGGATTGCTGCCGTTCGGGCATAAGCCGCTAGTACGTCGTTGAGGTGAACATCGCCACCCGAATATCCGAATACGATTATTTCCTCTGCCTCATGGCAGCAATCGTGGAGGTAATCCCAATAGGTTGAAAGGACTTCGGAGGCACCAATTACGGACCGCTTATGGATGACGTGCGTCAAGACGATATGGTTTGAGATCTCCGCAGAATTCATGGTTAACATGTCTCGCGTCATCTTCCGAGCAGCGCCGCGCCTGTCGTCGTAGAAGAGAGGGGACCCATGCAGGTGCAGGTAATAGCCGAAATCATTTCCGTATCGACGCTCAAGCGTCTCCGCCCCAAACCCCCCGTCTATCATGCCATCGACTAGGTAGCCCCTGTAGCCGCCGTTCATGAAACCGGCGTCGATTAGCGCTCCATAGAGCAGTCGGTCGTAATTTAAAGTAGCGATATTTGATTTAGTTTCACGAATGAAATCGAAAAGCGGATCAAGAAAAGTTTCGGGTAGTGATCCGTCGTACAAGTGCAGGTTGGACGCGACCCGGTGTATATACTTCGCGACAGCTGTCGGAAATTCCTGACCTTCAGCGGACAACCAATGAACGTCTTCATCGCCAATTTTGTTGAGCATGTTGCACGCGGCGACGACGACGTGGAGCGTGTCGAGCTGATCTTCGCCCCGCGGCGCCTCGCCGTCGTTATCTACACAGCGACCGACCAACGTTTTTTGATGATCAGGTATGTGGCGCGGATGATCCCACACGTCTTCCAGAGCACGCTCTAAAGAGAAGTGCTGTTGGTCCAGAGCCATTCCGAGACCATTGCCAAATATTAGCGTCTTCCTTGCCATACCAATTCCTTAAGTTCGACATCCCGTTCGTCATGATCGTATGTCAAAAAGCTACTACTGAATAGCTCGACAGGTAGCGTAGCGGTGTGCGCCTTCTAGAGGACTGCTGGTCGTGAAGTCCGACGGCATGTGAACGTATAGCGAGCAACTATTTCTAACCGACTTGGCCTTGAAAGGTCTGATCTACCCATGGCTGTCCGGATAGCAATATGCAGTTTTTGCAGATTGCTGCTGTTCTACTTCGACTACGTGATAGGACAGTGCAGAAAGATTGCGGCGTACTTTCCATTAACGGCAGCGGTACAAAGGTTTGCTGCTCACCTTGCAAATACCCCAAATTCGCTTGAAGTGGTATGTGGTTCCTGACGCTCCTCAGACGCTCAAATTCAGGTGCCACCTTCCGAGCCAACCAATCGTGCTAGCTGAGTTGGATCAGGGAGGGCTTGGGAGATGGCGAGAGGATAATCATCACGGATCAGGCAAGCTCGTCGTCTAACTCCGACAGTCGGTCACATTTGCGTTCAACGTCCGAAGTGATATCGGAATAGATAATAAATGCGCCATCCCGATTGATTGTCTCTCGTGCAGCGGTGACCACGCCATGGAATGCAACGCTGTCTCTGTCTTGAAGCAGTTGATCCCAACTGGTCTTCGTGATGAACAAGTTATTATCTTCGTAGTACTGCGCAATTTTCATAGGTGATCCTGGGGTGATAGCAACTGTTCTTAGGGCGTCGAGGGTACGTTTAGGCGGCGTTTAGGTTCTTAAAACGCAAACACAGCGGCCTAATCGATTTTGTACTGAGGATATCAAGGGCTGCCCTGTTCCAACGCACCAAGGTCAATTTCGATGGTTTCCAGTAGCGCATTCAGGGGCTGGTGAGCAGCGATGGCTTGCTGATAGCTGAGAGCTAGCAGCGAGAGCGGGTGCACACCCAGAACGTTAGCTAAGGCTTCCACGACCTCCAGATTAGGTTGGCTCACACCTCTCTCCAACCGGCTTATGTGCTCCCTAGATACTACGGTTATGAAGTCCTGCTGGCTAAGACCGCGAGCTAGCCGAAGCTTGCGTAGCGCTGCCCCGAATGAGTTGTCGGCCATTATTTTTCATCGCAAAGCTTTACATGAAGCCAGAATCCGGGCTAAATTGATGTGACATCAATGTCACATCTGATGGCGTTTCTGTTCTGCAATTCCAGGTGCGAGCATGGGGTGGCGGACACAAATCTGGGTCAAAACGGTTTTCAGGAATTTGAAGATGAATGACGAGTTAGAGAGAAGTCTTCTGAGCAAATATCCAGCGATTTTTGGCGAATACACCGGTTCAATCAGCCGGTCGACGTATTGCAATGTCGAGTGCGGCGATGGTTGGCATAATTTGCTGGATACCCTATGTCATGACATTCAGGCTTACGTTGATGCTGAGCATGTGCAGCAAGTGACTTTTATTCAAGTCAAAGAGAAATTTGGCCAACTGCGGATTTACTACAACTTAGTTGACAAATATGTAGATGACTTAATCAAGGAAGCCGAGAGGCAGTCGAGGTCAATTTGCGAATATTGCGGGAACGTAGGTAGCTATCAAAAAACTAGCTCCGGGTGGATACAAACTGTATGCCCCGATTGCCGATAAGAAAAATCTGAATGGCACTAGGAGATTACTGTGTTTGAAACTCACGCTAAAGATATAACCCCATCACCTTTCGATTATGATGAGGGATTATTAGAATTGGCCGTTGTAAGGCAGCGGTTCCATGCCGAGTGGTTTTACGTTGCTCAGCACATTCGGTCCGATGAAGGAGAGCTATCTAGCAATATGTTGCTTATCGACGATATTAATGAGTTCAAAGCTTTAGTCAGTGAGCCTACTACATCTTCTTGGATACGCGATATATACCTGGTAACTCCCGCAGCAGTCAACAAAGCAGGAGTTTGGATGATAGATCTCCTACTAGAGATGAAAGAGGTAACCCCCTCCCCAACATTAGTGAACAGAAATTTTATTTATAAGGTTAATAACGCTGCTGGTTATTACTTCTCGACGAGAGTTGACGGAAACTGGGAGGGTCTACCATCTAAAACTCTATATCGGAGATAGCCAGTGCCGTAATTCGCACCGTTTAAGAAAGGATCTGAAGTATGGATAATCTCACGAAATTACCTATTACTAAGAAAATGATGATGGCAAATACTCCCAATGCCGTTGACACTGCAAAAGCCAGAATGAAAAAGTCTACTTATTATCGAGCAGACGACGACACTCCGTTCTTCGTTCTTTCATCAATAGTATCCTCACCTAGACTATTTGACGTTTTTTGGAAAGAGGTGCCTCCCGACGCATTCGTAAAAGCTGGCGACACATTCGTAGAACAGTACACAATGCTGTGTGATAGTCGGCAAAAAACGTATGCGATATCTTGGAATGAATGGAAGGACATGGATGGAGTATACGCGGAGGTAGAGCAATATGAAGACGACGACACGTCTATTTCAAAAATTCAGGTCTGGCCATACGATCCTCGTACACTGACCTCCGCGCAGATGGTACTTAGTGTTGGCTTGAGCTTCACAGAGGAAGAGCTTAAGGAAGAACCTAGATTATGTGGTGCACTTCGGGAACTTATGAAAGAATTTCGAGTTGAATATTTTTGGGGGCCTCGTGTATACGGATAGTCCTTAACGGACTTTTATTTCGGAAAAAACAGATGGTAGTGAAGATAGCGCTTCGACTAAAAGCTCGGGATTGTTCTTTAGTATCTGGTGATCAATGATGTTTTTTCTGAATATCACTTTTTCGAGGACTTTCGAAACATGCTTACAAACTTCCCTGTCTGCATATCCTTTGCTATGCAGCCACAGATGCAACTCATCAGAGAGACCAAGCTTCAGTTGATTCTGAAGTGCACGAGTTTTAGTTAGCAATTCTTCGTCCATAGATTTGCCTTCGACTATGTCGGCTATCGACCCCACCAGCAGCATTCCATCATATGCAAGAGCGGCGCAAAAATCGACTATGTGCTCTTGAGTGACCTTATAATTTCTAGTTTTTGCTCGAACCGTAAACCGGTTCTCACGAGCGTATGAAAGCAGTCCAAAATAACTGTCCCCCTTGCACCACCGCTTTGCTAACTCAACCGCACTAGTTTCCGGTCGCATATTTAAAATTGTTTTATTTTTTGAGAATTTCCGAATTATTTCCCAGCACGGGTCCAGTAGTTCTATGGAAGAGTCGCATAATTGAAGATCCCATATGTTAGAATCAATCCAAGCTTCTATAAACAGTAGCTGATCGAGACCAAGTAAAGTTTTGCCGAAGTAAGAGTACTTCTCTTTAGGGATTGCTTGGAGTCGTAGATGAATTGCCGAAAATACCTGAAGTAGTTGCTCTTTCTGGTCATCTTCTGCCAAATGATACGCCAGTGTCTCACGCGCCAGTCCTAGAAAGGAGTCTATTTGAAGCAATGACTGATCATCTTTGAGCATAGATAGGAAATAGCTTTCAATAGCGCTAAGTGTTGACTCTTTCGAATCCATCTCGATCATCAATGGTGCTACATCAATGCCGGACTCTTCTGACCAAGTAATCCATTCAGTGCGCCTAGCCGACGGTCTAGCTACGAATTGAAGAAGATCATCTTTGGCATTTTCAAATTCAAAAGGCTTTATAATTTCCATTAAGCTACTGATACAAACTTCCGAATTGGTGAAATCTAATAGAGCTAACGTTTTCCACCATCGGTCTCTACCTAACCAAACATGACGGCTATCATAAATTTTAGGGTTTGTAAAAATTATACCTCCCTCCGTATGATATCCAGATCGACCAGCTCGACCTATGAGATTCTGAAACTCTCTAGTGGAAATCTTGCGGCCACCCTGAATTACCTGCGATATGAGCAGATATTTTATAGGAAGATTCACGCCTTGCGCCAATGTTGAAGTACAGATTACAAAGTGTGCAGCTTTCTTATCCATTGCCCACTCTACCGCAAGCCTGAGACCATTTGGCACGGCTGAGCTATGAGGAAGAACCCCCAATGAAATGGCTTTTGAATAGATATGCTCGTCGGAAAAATGCAGTTCTGACAGGAACTGGATTTTGGCTAGTTCATTAGTATTAGATATAGTGTTAGGCTTTGGAGTTAGAAACCCGCGCTCATATATATCAACAATAGTTTGGCTGTGGTTTATAATGGATCTCTTATCGCCGCAGAAAATTGCTACTGGTCCCTGGTGGCAAAGTTTCAGTCCCAGATAGCAGGAGATTTGTTGGGGCTTATTCTTCGCAGGGAAAATGAGATCTTCATTTTCTCCCTCTTTGCGACCTAGATTTATTTGCTGGATGAGTTGTGGTACATAGAGGCCGCTTGCAAATTTGTTACTCTGGTCAAGATAGCTTAGCTGCCCCATATCTGTTTTCCAGCTGAGAAAAGCAACGCTTTTGATCGAAGGCAGCCAATTACTACCTTGAATATACTTACCTGCCTCACCGTTAAGCCATTCGCCGATTGTTTCGGCATTTGACATAACTGCGGAAATTAAAACTTTTTGGGCATAGGGAGGGATAGTTTGTTTGAGTGAGGCGATGAGTAACTCATATGTAACTCCTCGCTTACCACTATCGAACTGGTGCCCTTCATCGAATATCAGAAGCTCTATTTTTTCTGCCAGAGACGGCTCATGCCTAAGTAGGTAGACGAGTTTTTCTGGTGTGGATACGAGGATGGTATGTTCGTGCGGCCCTTTATACGCTTCTCCTAAGAGAAATTTTAAAAATTCTTGTTCATCTTCATCGACGTTCGTGATATCCCTAAGCTCATTGACGTTAACCGAGTCGTATTCAAAAGAAGCGGCGAACCCTTGTGAAATTTCTCGACATAAAGCTCGAAATGGTGCGACTACAACCGCAAGCTTGGCTCGGCCCGAAAGAAAGGCGCTTCTGACGATCAATTCAGCGGACTTTGTCTTTCCAGCGCTCGTCGGCATTTGTATGACTGCCGACGCGCCCTTCAGTACACCTAGGTTGCCAATCAGGCGTTGTGCGGGCCAGAACTCCTTCATAAAGTGATCTTTTGCAAGAGTTTGCTTCCACCGTTCTAGTTCCAGACCGGTAAAATTTGGTAAGCAAGAAATCGACGAATTATCAATTTTTCTTTTAACCAAAGCAGTGATAGTGTCAGCGAGCAGCACTTCCCGATCCGTGCCACTTTGGTAAACTTCAGTTCGGAAGGCTGAAAGCTCATCTAGCACGTCAGATAAGTCGGCCTCCATGTGAATAAATGAGCGGTAAGTTCTCGCAATATTAAATATTAACGAGTTATAAGGTGCTTTGGGGACTAACTTGAAGCCATTCTTTAGATCAGATTTTAACAACCAAACTAAAAGATTCTCCATCCCGCTTTCCGTCAATGGCTTAGCTGTATCGGAAAAAGTTTTAGCTAATACCAAGGAGCTTCCAGGCATGTCGGCAAGATAGTAAGATGCTGAGCTTAATATTCTCAGATATTCATCTGATCCTGCGTTCAGTCGAGCGATACTCATAGATTCGAAGTATTGACCTGCAAGTACTAGTTGTTCCTTAAGGGTTTCTTTTAGTATCCAACGTTCATCGTTAGCTCTGGACTCAAGTGCGGCTAGTTCACCAAGAATTCCAATTGTGAATACTAATAACCGCTTTGGGTCTTGGGGCAAAGTAATATGATATTCCTCGTCAATTCCGAATTCGTATTGCTTCGCTTTTGCACGAGTTATATCTAGTATATTCCTGCCCTTCATCTCAAGCTTCATCGGCGGCTCTCTGGTAAAGCGCGTGAATCAAAGCCATCAGATGGTTAGCGCTTACAACTAGTAACTCTAGCTTTTCAGCATTGGGGTGATCAGTGGAGGTCGAATTAGATATAACTTCCTTTTGAAGTGCGGACGTAGTATATACCGCTGCTGCGCCATACCGACGCTTACAGGGATAGTCGGGCTCACGTTGAAATCTATCTATTAGGAGAACGCCTTCAACGTCATTTCTGTCAAAAAGCTTTTGTTTCATAGTGCTCAGAGATTCTGCTATACGCAACTCATCTTTAATCGAGTGATCAATCGCGTTCTGTAGCACATTACTTTTGGAGTTTTCGCTTGCTTTAGCTTTAATTTCAAAAACTAGTAATTCATCGTTTTCGCTGACAATGTCTTGTAGTTTCTTAAATGCGATTACATCTGAACCCCTAGTTGATTCATTTGTACCGCCCTTGCGATCATAACGAGTTCGAGGAATTTGATAATTTCTAACGTATTGCAAATAATCAGCAATAAGTATTTCCGCAAAATCGCCTGCTCTCACGCTCGGGCCTGGGGGGATTGTCTCGTGCGGAAATTTTTCAGCAAGTAAATATTCTGAATTTGTAAGCATTGGGTTCTTGAGAAAATTTAGTTGATCATCACGGCAGTAGTGGTTCCGAAAGTGGCTTGCCCATGTAGACATTATCTTTTCATCTAACGCATCGTGATTAAGGGCAAAAACAGGAATTGGTAATCCACAGGCAGAAGTATAAGTATCTATTTGCTCAAGCCAGGCGAGGTGAGGAGCTAGCAATGACATGTCACATCCCATGTGTCCATCATGATCAAACTTTAAGCCTATAGTATTTACACTCTTTTTCTGGAATCTACCAGTGCCACGTTGGCTGTGAGTGCTGTTTCCGATTCGCGCTATACAGCCCAGTCAGAACGGTCAGATTACTGGCGCCACGCAGATGTCGACTGCTATCGTTGGATTCTAGGGAGTGTTGGCGCCGCCCTCTCTGATAGCTACGCCATGACGAACCCGATTGAGTTCGAGAAGAAAGGTAAGGTTTTTACCGCGTCTGCTGCGAGAACACCCCGGAAGCATCGGAGGATTTTACGCACCCAATTTTCCAACCAAGCTGCGTAAATTCAGGAATAAACACGGGGCTTTGTTGAAAAAATGGGCAAGCGGAGTGTTTGATGGATTAGTCTCTAGCGATGCAAAAAATGCGACTTGTCGGCCGCCATCCCAGGCTCAGCTAGTGGTATTCAGTGAACAGGGCGTACTGCTTTTGCTCTTCTGATGACAAATATCTTTTGCTATCAAACCGAGTATCTAAGCTGTCATACAACATTTGTATATGGTTAGAACTGTTGTTGCTACTTTCAAGCATTTTTTTGTAGTCTTTTGTAGCATCTGATCTCGATGAGTTTATGCCGAAAGAAAATATGCCGAAATCCCAAGTAGATCCACTGCTATGAATACCAATCTTGAAGTGGCTACCAAGTGCGGTTCGCTCAACACCCATTGCCAATACATATGGACAAGCCGATGCGCACAGTGGGGAGGTTAAAGTAAGATCGACTGCCGTGAAATATTTTTCAGCCATGCAGGTGTTTTTGTGAGTTTTATTAATCCACTCACCTATTTGAATTGCTGCTTCTTTGCTGCCGCCCCTAGTTGCGAAGCATATGGTATTTATCTGGTGTTCATTAGCTAAAAGCTTGATCTTTTTGATCATTCCTTCATCTATATATCCTGATAACAAGAGTACATCGTCTATGCACGTTTTGCCGTCCTCAGTGCAGGCTTTTGCAATTATTGCCTTATCAAGAGATATGATTTCATTTCCCACAGACACATTTTCACTTTGGAGAAGCCCTAAAGATCTAGGTATCTGCGGAATATAAGTAAAAATGGCGAAGAAGAGCAAAGGTGAAATCAGTACTAGCACCAAGATAAGAATTTTATATTTAGCGCATTTAGAAAGTATTTTGCTAATTCTCGTCATAAGATTTTTTACTCCTGCGTTCATTTCTAAATTGGAATGTTATTTGATATATTTTAGTCGTTTTGATATATTGGCATCGTAGTTATAAATAGAGTTCAGTTATTTATAACTTAGTAAGTCTTAGAAAACTTAGATCAAAATCTTTTTTACGTAGTAGCTGCGATCCGGTCCAACGTTTGAATAGCATCTTCCGTGATCCATGAGTTATAAGAGTAAGAAATAACCCTCATCATTAGTGAAGAGTGACTTAGGCCTTACGCCTGGGAACAGATTCTATATTGTCGTGCCATTAAGCGCTACGAATTGGATAGATCCCTTACGCTGATTCTTACCTTGTGCGGACTGAGTGCTCACGGCTTGTCCAATCGACGCCTCATCTGATGTGGTAGTAAGCTGGCTATAAAATCTTCGCCAAGATCGCTTGACTGAGACCTGCGGGAAATCGCTGCTCGCGCACTTGGTCGTCTTCATCATCCAGCCTTTGGAATCGGGCAAACGCTGTCGAGCCGGTTTCTGAAAGGCTTCAGCAAATTCATCATCGCAGAATCGACGTTTCAAAACTGCAAACCCATCCTCTAAAGCTTCTGGACGGAATGCGATCAACAAATATAGCCGCTACTTCGGATATTGAGCTTGGACTCAGCATTTTACAGCAGATGATGCCGTCCATCACTCTGAGGATGCCCTCGTGAGCTTTCTACCAAATCTTCACCAGTTCAGTTGCGCAAGAGGGGATTCCGAGTTAAATACCGAAATATCCCCCCTGACATCAATAAGGATCGAGCAATGCCTTTAATTTAGCTATGGGGAAGTCATGAGAGGGATTATAGAGCGCCGCAACTTTGCATGCTTCCGTCTGAAACGCATCCGCTCTGTAGGGCGGCTCGGGCATTTCAGGATATAGCTCGATACTGCTTGCAAGGATGAGGGCTACACCATGCTCTCTCTTAAAAAGCTTTTCGGATAGCCGGTGATATTGGCTGCTCGTCCCAAGTACGTTATCAAACGGTTCAACAGTGTCGTTAATAAATTGCAATGCTAAAGCTCCGGGGCGCGTCCCTGTAAGTTGGACATCCATTGCTTTTCTAGCAACTTTTTCGACCTCATCCCAGAGTTTAATATCGGCTTCCGAAATTACCCGAATCCCCATAAGCCGATCCTCAATGTCTGAGCACCTGACGAAGGCGACCATAGGACCAGGCAGCCGATACGCAGTATTGATGCAGGCATCCTGATGGTCTGGATCGCCGACCACCTCGCAATAATCATACTGAATACGGATGCCGTTGTTGTCGTCATAGGCTTTCCTGGATTGTATGGCACATACGAGACGGTCGATAAGCGCTTTAAATTCAGTTGCCGACTTTGGTACAGGATTAGAAATCGATATTGTGAGTATGCTGACGCGACCGTCTTCCGAAGAAAGAGTATCTGATAGCGACACCCTCTCCAGTACTGCGCCGATTACGCGATGACCGTCTGCCATTCGAACAGCGAAACCTTTGTCTCCAGCGAACGATTTGCACTCAAGCTCAAAGGGGGTAGTGCCTCCAGGAAGGTACACTAGAAGATCGAATGTTTCTATTCCTTTACTCTCCTCTGGCCACTCGATAATACATCCTCGCGAGGACAAAGTGGCTGCCATGTAAAGTTCAAATTGCAGCGCTCTCATATCAGCCGCAAATTTAAATCCGCCTGTAAATCTCTTCTTCAGATCAGGCGGCCCAAGTCCACCCTGCTCAACGACATCCCATAGATCCAGCACTCGCTTTGAAAACAACATTGCTTCAAGCATGGTGTTCCACTCATACCCGACTGGTTGATCGTAATGGTGGCGTTCCCAGAAAGTGAGCCCAAAGGCAATAGGGTTTTCTACCTGCTCTTGTCCTCCACGCCCAGCAATTTGTCGGCTGAGTAGCTCAATATCATTAACTGTTTTACGCCATGGTTTCTTTGGGAGCAATGTGGCGACACGCTCATAGATTGCCGGAAACTCAGTGATAAATGGTGCAGTCATGTGGGGCCGTTTCTCCGTTGACGCTTAGGAAATGCGCATTTTGGCCAACCTGTGGACCAGCCACGATCAAATTTCTGCCCAAGTTTGGGTAGGTGTGTTGGCCAGACGATTACAGTTAAAGACTGTAGGCTAGGGCTCTACTTTTATCGATGTTTTTGATGAGCTAGGTCGAGGGTTTGCAGATAATGATGAACCGCTTTGGGCGAGATACATCACACCTTGAGGGCCCTAGACATGGGAAGCCGGCAGGGTACGCTACAGATTGTCTAGAGGCTGTTGAGAGACTTTTCGGAAAGGAATGGCTTGAGCAACCGGATGGGCATCGTCTTCAAAGGCTTTGGGAAAGGAGGGACTGGCTAGCAACCTGCGAACTGTTTGGCTTAGGCAAATCAATCCAAAATTTGCTACCAAAACACGAGGGGTGGCTCCAGAACACAGCTAAGAAAATCCGTTCAGGAATTGAAAATGCGCATGGGTTCATCACTGAAATTCTCATTTGTGGCTCTATCGGTGTCCGTGAGGGGGAGGTCTATCCAGCACCGGGAAACCAGAAGGGATTTGACCTAGTCGTAGACTTTGCTAGCGGATTTAAGTACTACATATCAATCAAAAGCCAGGGAATGGCCGCTCACGAAGCGGAATTCCACAATTTGAGTGATCGATTGAAAGAAGCGTTTGCCAAACGCTTGGATCACATAGGGCTTAATGGAGAGTTGTATATTGAATCTAATCAATATATTAAGCCAAGCACACTTGAGTTTCTAATAGATTTCGTGGGTAGTAGGTTGTCACGGCCAGATGAGTATACTTACGCAGGCTGCAAGATGATTTTCCGAGAGATGCTCTCTGGCCACAAAAAGTATGCGCGCTCTCATAAGTCTAACCATGTTTTTATAAAATGCCCGCAACATCGAAACGCTCTTTTGAATGCAAAAGACAAACTTATTAAAGCAGCGGAAAACCTGAAAAAATCTTTGCCTGTTTCAGATTGCTATGCTCGACATCTGTGGGTAAGGGTCCACAGCTCAACTGATATCTATGTTCTAGAAGAGGCGGCAAAGGTAATGCTGGAAGATCTCTCCAAGGACTATGGCTTCGATAGTGTGCACTTATTCCAAACATCTGTGGTCAGAGTTGCTGAAAAAAGTCAAATTGTGACATGCTGGAAATCTGTAGCATCTAAGTTTCATAGGGGTTCTGTTTGGGCTATGCAGGAGGGTAGAGTTAGGCCACTTAGCTTTGGGCTGCCAGTGGGGCTAATATCTAAGGAACCGTCCAAGACTTACATTACTAATGGTACAGAGAGCATGTTGATGCCGCCTGGCTTTTACATGTACCAAAAGGCAGATATTTATCATTTAATGGAGCAGGATGGGGATGCCATGGTTGGTGAATGGTCGTCGCCAGCGTCAGGCATACGCCACCATATCGTTTATACTACGGATGAACAGAATGCATTACTAACTTCTCCAAGTGTTGAAGTAGAGGAAACACTGATCATCTGAAGGTGACCAAGATCTAATACCATAAAATTAATTAAGTATTGAATCAATCCTTGGTTTGATGGCTTCATGCTCTAGCCCATTATCTAAGTCCGTCCTTAATTGCTCCAGCGCTCGCTTGACCGCCTCAATATCTAGGGTTTCTCGTACCCGTTTATTGATGCGGTCGATTTCGAAGTACTCATCAAAAGAAAGATCTATATAATGCTCAAGGCTCTCAAGCCTTTTCTGCCCTGTGTATTCAAGGATCTTACTTTTATAATGATCAAAGTTAAGGATTCGGGATCTGAACTCTTCTTTATCTTTGATTTCATGGCTCGTTATGAAAGAAACGAACATCTTCGTAATGAACCGATGCCGGAACATATGTGGATGCGCGCGACCTGTGATGCCCGCAGCAAGCCGTAATGACCTAACTTCTTGTGTCAGGGTGTTGCACTTCAAGGGTTCACCTGTTCTTTCGCTTATCAGCAAAAACCCATGATCTTTTTCCTTAGGTAATTTATTTCTTACGATGATCGAGCGATTTTTCTCGATGAATTCAATAATGAACTTTAGATCTGTACGAGTAATCGGAATAAACCGCTTAGCCGTTTTATTACCGCCCTGTTTTACAGATTTTAATTCTAAAAGCGGCTCTTTCATCTTCAATGCTTCATAGATAGCTGCCACTGTCAAACTGCCAACTTCGCTGCGGCGTCCGCCAGTAATTTCTAGAAGAAGCAACATGACGTATCTACGCTTTTTTATGTAGGAAGATGTTGACGCCTGTTGTACAGCCGATTTTAATCGTCTGATATCGACTGTAGCTATGGCATTTCGTTTTTTGGGTCCGCTTGGCTCAGGAAATGAGTGATGATGCCAATAAGTTTTTATAACTGTCGATGTAACGCCGTAAGAGCTTCCCCCGGACTGTATTTTATGCTCTCGTTTTTCTGCTTTGATTCGTTCATGCGTGCCTATCCCAGATGCTCCGTTGTAAAGTTTTCCTACAAACCCAAGAAAATCTAGAGACCTCCGGCCTACCGCGATTACAGTATCCTCATTTCGCTTAGGGATTCCCGCTGCTCCCGCGTGCTGTTCACCACGAATAGAGGTCATGAAAGCCTCGAAACGCTTGTCGGTTAGCTTATGAAGTTCTAATCTGTTCAACCACACGTATCGTAGAATCGGTGCCAACTGATTAGCATATGTGGCGAGAGTGCCTCCACCATTGAGTCGCGAATGGCCATCATGGAAGAGCTTAAGCATCCAGAGATTAGCAGGAATATTCCAATTTCCATCAGGCCAAAAGATCTTAGGAATATTGTCAGCGTCTACAAATTCTAAATCTCCTTTTCCGCGTAGCGAAAATGGAAGCCTGAAGCCTTGCTCAGTTAGTGAATAGATTCTGGGCACGCGCTCACCGTTTATCACTATAGGACAGCATTTCTAGAACCTCCAGCCGCTCTAAATTAAACGCTTCTCGGTATTCAGGCTTATTTGTAAGACGAACATATTTTTCACACAGGCCGATGCTCAACCGCAATGCTTGCGTCAATATCAGTAGATTTCCTTCTAAGCGCTGCTTGCTTTCCTTGAGTTCTCCTATTTCCCTCAGGAGCGATGGCTTATTCCGTTTTTCAGAACTACTCATCGAAGAAAGTTGATCTTTCAAGTGTGAAAGGGCTCGCAGGCGAAGGGTCTCTAGACGTTGAAAACCCTCATCGAAACATTCTGTACATGCTGTCTTTAATGCATTGAGTGAAATTGGTTCTATGCCTAACTCTGGCCGCGTGAGTGAGGCCATTGCGCCCTGTGATTTGAGTTGGACAGCGATTATTTTACATTCAGCGTAGTCAGGCGGGGCTTGGATAATTGACTGTAGAAACTTCGATAGCTTTAATGCCTTTCTACTTGCACGGGTATTTTTAGGCATGGGCAATCTCATATTTGAATTGAAGTTTTACGCCATTGTCTTGCTGGAGAAAATCTGGCTCCATCACGACTTGACCCATTTCAAACATATGAGCAAGGTAGGATTCGAACTCTTCGCGATCTAGCAAACTAAATGAAGATGTACCGAAGCGTGCCCTCACTGCATCTTCAAGCTTGGAGTGTGTTTCGTTACCTCGAATAAGAAATTCTGCTGTGAACTCCGCCTTGATTGTGTTCAGCACTGCTCCTGGTATGTACTCAGTTATATAACGGTAGACATGTGCTTTGTCCGTGTGGGCCAAAAACCATCGAAGGACATCCAGATCGCCGAATGCCGACCAATAAAACGCTTGAGCAAACATCCTCCGGAGCTGATGCTGTCTAAAGTTAAAGCTTCGTTTAGTCTTGTCACATCTTAGACTAAAATACTCACAGACCTTGTCAAAAGCGCGGTTGTAGTTGGTATGGGACACACTTGAAAAGCTAATATTCTTAGGGCGAGGAATGGAAAAAAATTTGGAGGCGACGGCACCGAGTGAGGCCATTCTTATTTGGAAATCACCTACTAAGTCTGACAGTTTCATACAAATTTCCGGAATGGGTCGTTCGGTATATTCTCTAGTGTCCCCAAAACCAGATTTACCTATGTAGAAACCAAATGTTAAGGGCTCCCTATTAAAGTTTTCACATGTGCTGTTCATCAACTCATCTTGGCGACGCGCAGTTAGAGTGCCGATGATAATTTGTACTGCTCCATAGAGTATTACAACATAATCGTGCAGCCCTCGCCTTAGTAGATTATCCGGATAATCCGACTGTCTTATGTTTTTTGACCAAGTACTGATATCCAGTTCCTGAAGTGTTTCCGGTATAAATTTACTAATCCCGTGCTTTTTTACAAATGCTACAAGGTCCATTTTTTCTTGTTTTGATGCTTCAACTACATCGGCAAATGCTTCTAGTAAGTGCTTGCCATACTGTAAGACGAACTCGATGGAGTTACGTAATCCAAGCAGGCCAATCTCAATAGGAATTGATCTATACATGTCAGGCTCCGGCAGATTAAAAAATTTTGCGGAAACCTCTACTACGTACTCGATGACTGAATCTTCGGGTGACTCATACCCAAACATTTCAAGGTACTTGAGAGACTCTATGCAAGATCTATATGTTGAGTAGTTCTGTTTGATCATCCTCTCGTGCTTGGTGCGAACTGGAGCATAAATGTTTTCCTCAGCAGCAACTTCTTCTTCCCAGTTTTTAAAATCTAAGTGCGCTGGTATTGTAAAGTTTCGATAACCATAAAGAGTATTTTTATAAATATTGTCAACTATATGTTTGTAAGCTTTTGCTGGATTGCGAATGGCTTCTTTTATTGTTATACAGGAATCATTTAGAATGAGCTTTTGTATATTTTTGTACTGATCATCAGTAAGGGCTATGTCCGAGCAAATGGTGTTGAAGCACTCATTTTGAGCTTGTGCCAAAAGCTTTATATGGTTCTCTAAAGAGGTCGGCCAATTGTAGAATCTTGCGGCTGTTGTGTTTTCGCTTGTAATCTTGTTGAGAAGATTTCTAACAATTTGCTCGTTTATAGCGTTGAGCCCGTATTTTCTAATTACGGGTGCATGTTGGCTTTTCAGAAGATAGTCCAATATTCCCACGATTATTAAAATTCGTGTTGTTATTCTTTTTTTTGACGCTCCGCCAAGTTTTATATGCTCGGATGCTTGTATGGCTATCCAGGCCTTGATTTGCCCTAGCAGAACGCTGTTCTTCTTGTGATTGAGCTTTGAACCGTCATCTAGCGTTAAATCAAAACTTATGTGTTTTGAGATTCCTGCGATGAACCATTTATCTGCTTCGTAACTAGAGTGCAGAAGTTTAAAATCTTTTGTAGGCGCCACTTCGCGTTCTTCTATTAGAAAGCTTAATTCTGGCGGGATCGTTAGCTGGGCCATGAGTGCGCTCTCTATGCTGCCTTTGCTTTTATATTGCCTAGCATATATTGGAAGTCGGGCCTGGCGCATTCTTCCGACTCGATGTGGGTAATCAAGTGCTTGGCTATTTTAGACCAGTAACGATCGCTTGCAGTTAGTTGGTCTGCATCTGACGCTCTGGCGATTTTTAACATGGAGTTGAGAACCACTTCATCAATACAGAAGATCACCTCTTTTTGAGCGTCTGCCACTTCAGTTTTTGAGTTATCTATGGTTGTTTTTCGGACTTTGAGAGCGTGCTTACTGAGAAATTGATGCATTTCTTTTTTGGTTTTGAAATCAGTGGCTGCAAGTGCGTAAGCGCTTCCCTCCATTGCTTCCAAAATTAAGCCTTGTTGGAACACTCTAATCCATCTATCGTTAAAGAATGTAATCAGGGGCTTGGGTATATAGCGTTTGAGTAACTTGTAATCGAAACGCGTGTGCCCAAGCGCTCTGCTTGCTTCAATTAAGCTTTCAGTTTCTATGTACTTTGCTACCCCGCCTAGCGCTCTTACGGCTGTAAGAGTGCAATATTGCGATAGCGTCTGGGCGTGGTCTTGAGATGCTCCCAAGTCTTTGAGATCATCCACCATTTTCTGCCTAAGCAAGGTACTAACAGTGAGAGTTGTTGGGCCTTTAGGTTTTTGAAATCCACCGCTGGTGCTTATGAATAATTTGCGGGATAGAGGATTATTCTTTTTCTTAAGATATTCTCTCACTGGCTCAGTTAAAGCTATAAGCGTGGTGACAGCTCGATAAGTCTGCTCATTTAAGAGGATTTTTTGTTGTGCAAATTCTGCACCTTTCCGGTATTTGTTGCCTACTAGATACCACCCTGCGTCTGTATGTTCCAAGCCTGAGACCATTCCCATCTTGTCATAGAGGTTGCATTCAGTCAAAAAATCTGGAGTGATTTCGCTATGATGAGCAATCAGAAAGTATGCGAAAGGGACGATATTGTTCGTAGTAGGCAGAGGAAGTATTTCTGCGACTTGCTTAAGGGGCGCGTCATAGAACTTTGCGAGCCTTAGATCATGATGGGTGGCGAACCCGATTCGCTTATAAGTTTCGAAACAGTGAGCTTCCAGAGACTTGGCATTATCAAATGCCTGCAACTCTTCAGCAAGTGAAACCCTAGCGTATTGCTGAGTGAGTTTTTCCTGTTTACGCGTGACGCAGTCAATCTTTACCTTCGCCCAGCGTTTCACCAACTCTAGATCATGCTGAACCTGACCAAAGATAAGTTTGATTGCTTCGTCGTCGGTGACTTCAAGCGGTATAGGGAATGTAAGCTTAATGTTTTCCTCACGCCCATCGTCCCTGGTTATTTGATTGGGTGTATGCGTACCGTTGAATGTCGGCGTGCCAACTGGCATGCCTTTATAGGGGGCTGCAAGCAGTCCAGATTTTATTAGTCTTTTCGCAAATGGATCAATTGAGTATAGCCATGTGTTACTAATTGTTTTCAGCTTACTGCCATTACCGTTCTCATAGCACTTTGTGAAATAATGACTTCTAAAGGACATCAGGAATTGTTTGGATTTTTTGGGGTCTTGCAAATTCTGCTCATTATAAGTATTCGCATTTTCAGCTAAATACTCAATAAGCGAATGGGCGCCGTGGATAGTTATAGCGCGTTGGTTGATTACAATTGACTTGTAAGTTTCATAAAAACGCTTACTGAATTCATATCCAAAACTTTTATAGAGTCTCCCAAGCCTCAGGTAAGAGAGCTTACCTGTCTGATTGACTACGGGCCAACTGCTCCAGTACCACAAGGCTTCGGGGCATTTATCCATATTTTCGAACTTAGTAATTGCCTGTCTCCTCTCAGCAAGCTTCATACGTGCAGGTTCTACACGCGGATTACTTGAAAGTTCGGGGCGGCTAGCTACGATCATGGACTTGATGAGTCGCCAGACGCGGCTGTAGCGCGAGCGCCTTGATGAATCAACTTCTATAAACTGATCAGACCAAATGGCCCCTTCTACGACAATATTGATTTCGTCCAGCTGGGTTCGGAAGTCAAGGGTTGAGCGCAGCTTTCGTCTAATTAGCTGTAGAATGCACTCAATAATGCGCATAAAAATGAAAGCGTCTTTGGCTAGAGCTTTATCAGATAGCTTGTTTAATTCGCTACTAATGAACTCTACAATTGGAAGCTCCATGCTTTCAAAAGGATGGTGTTTATAGTTTTCTAAGTTTCTTAGCAGCGGCTTCATCATCGCTTCCTATTTGCGCACGTCGAAGAGGCTATATTGGAGTCATTCTATTTTCAACCCCCCCGCTTGTTAAAAAATATCATTGACGCGCTAGTTATATAATATGAAATTATATATTCCCCGCGTTATTGTTATGGCATTAATTCTTGTGTTGTTAATTTATTGGCGCGTGACATTTTTGTGCTTATGTTTTGTGAAGGTGCCAGCATGTTCTATCCAATTCGGGAGGTAAGTGTTAGCTCGTAATTACTTAGAACTGACAACTTAGACGTTTGACATTCTGTTTCTTTCTTCTGGTTGCAGGGGTTCGGAATACGGGGCCTCTCAACCAGCTGACAATTTCTGCTAAACAGCGAAACGAATCACTCATCCAGAAACAACACGCCGTGGTGGGCGAGGGTGATTTCCCCCGGTTGCGGTTTTGATCCGCCGCCCACCAGCGCCGGCCCCGAGGCTGAGTGGTGTGGCTGACGGAACGGGCGGTGCGGCCAATGGCTCAGTGGTGCGAGGCTGACCACTGACTGGATCGCCGCCACTTCCAGCGCTTCCTGCTCGCTCAACGGCGGCAGCAACCCCGGCAGCCGGCTGGCCAGCAAGGTCTTGCCGGTGCCGGGCGGCCCGCTGAACAGCAGGTTATGCGCGCCCGCCGCAGCGATCAGCAGCGCGCGCTTGGCCGCCAGTTGCCCTTGTACTTCGCTCAGGTCTGGATAGGGCTTGTTCAGGTACTGCAAGCCATCAGACTTGTAGGGCTCGATTTGCACCTGCCCATTCAGGTGCGCCACCACCTGCAGCAAGTGATCCACCGCAATCACCTTCAACCCGGAGGCCAGGCACGCCTCCTCGGCATTCGCCCGCGGCACTATCACGGTGCGCCCGGCCTTGCGGGCTGCCAGCGCTGCCGGCAACACGCCTTTCACTGCGCGTACTTCGCCGGACAATGCCAATTCGCCCAGGCATTCCACGTCATCGAGCATCAACGCCGGCACCTGCACACTGGCCGCCAGGATCCCTAAGGCAATCGCCAAATCAAAACGCCCGCCGTCCTTGGGCAGGTCGGCGGGCGCGAGGTTGAGGGTGATGCGCCGGGCTGGGTATTGCAGCGCGCAATTGAGGATGGCGCTGCGCACGCGGTCCTTGCTTTCCTTGACGGCGGTTTCCGGCAGGCCCACCAGTGTCAGGGACGGCAGACCATTGGCCATGTGCACTTCAACCGTGACGGCAGGGGCTTCGACGCCGATCTGGGCGCGGCTGTGGACGATGGCGAGGGACATGCTCGTTCCTTGAAAGAGAGGCCGCTTCCTGCGGGTTTTTCAAGGGTAGACGAGGTAGGGAATAGCGAGGCGGGGGAGGTTTTACAGAACGTATCCTGAGAGCGAGGCAGAGCAAATGTGGGAGCTGGCTTGCCTGCGATGGCATCGACTCGGTGTAACTGATACACCGAGGCGCCCGCATCGCAGGCAAGCCAGCTCCCACATTGACCGTGTTTATTCAGCAGCAGGTGGCGTCAGCCGTGCTTCCAGCTCAGCGACTTTGGCTTCCAAACTCTCCAGCCGTGCACGCGTGCGGGCCAGCACCACCATTTGGCTATCAAACTCTTCACGGCTCACCAGGTCGAGTTTGCTGAAGCCGCTTTGCAGCAGCGCCTTGAACTGGCTTTCGATTTCGTTGCGGGGCAGCGGGGTATCGCCGCTGAACAGGCGAGAGGCGTGGCCGCTCAGGGCGTCGAGGAGATCTTTGGGCGCGAGCATGGGAAACATTCCGGAAAAACTGTTGGCGGGCAGTGTATCACGCAGCGTCTATAGTCTTTTTCACCGCCTGGAGCGCACGCTTTTCGCGCAGTGCTCCGGGCGGCCGCGCACTGTTTTTGTGCGCATTGGCGTCGCCAAAACGCCCCGCGGGTGGGCATAAGTGGGCAAAGGACTGATTTCAGTGATTTTTACGGAGCTGGCAAGGTTTCTGCTTAGACGATCATGACCCATGCACTGATGCAGTCGCTGTGACGAATGCAGTGCGCCGACGGATCAGGGGTACAGGTTTCGTCACCAGTGGTTCGCTGGCGTCGCAACGGCAAATGCCGAGGCGACGACGCGTTACAAAGCCAGGCACTGCGCTTAGACTTGAGACGGGTTTGTTTTCCTGGGGCAAGTCCACCAATTCGGGAGAGAGTTTTCATGAAGCTAGTCACTGCCATCATCAAGCCGTTCAAGTTGGACGATGTACGCGAGTCGCTGTCCGAGATCGGCGTGCAGGGCATTACCGTTACTGAGGTCAAAGGCTTCGGTCGGCAGAAGGGTCACACCGAGCTGTATCGCGGCGCGGAATACGTGGTCGATTTTCTGCCAAAGGTGAAGATTGATGTCGCCATTGACGACAAGGATCTTGACCGGGTTATCGAGGCGATAACCAAGGCCGCCAACACCGGCAAAATCGGTGACGGCAAGATCTTCGTGGTCAATCTGGAACAGGCTATTCGCATCCGTACCGGCGAAACCGATACCGACGCAATCTAAGCCGCCAAACCCCAACGCCCCAGGAGAAAACAATATGACTCTGCGTAAATTCGCAGGGCTAGGAGCCCTGTTGTCCCTCGTAATGCCGGCCCTGGCCATGGCGGCGGACCCAGTACCTGCTCCAGTCCTCAATTCCGGCGACACCGCGTGGATGCTCACGTCCACCGCGCTGGTACTGTTCATGACCATTCCAGGCCTCGCGCTGTTCTACGGCGGCATGGTTCGCTCCAAAAACATTCTTTCCGTGATGATGCAGTGCTTCGCCATCACCGGTCTGATCACCATTTTGTGGTTCGTTTACGGCTACAGCATGGCGTTCGACACTACCGGTATGGAAGCAGGCGTCGTCAACCTCAACTCGTTCGTGGGCGGCCTGTCCAAACTGTTCCTGTCGGGTGTCACCCCGGCGAGCATCACCGGCCCTGCGGCGCTGTTCCCTGAGGCGGTGTTCGTCACTTTCCAGATGACGTTCGCCATCATTACGCCTGCGCTGATCGTCGGTGCCTTCGCCGAGCGTATGAAGTTCTCCGCGATGCTGATCTTCATGGGCGTCTGGTTCACCCTGGTCTACGCACCGATTGCGCACATGGTGTGGGGCGGTCCGGGTTCGTTGCTGGGCGATTGGGGCGTGCTGGACTTCGCCGGCGGCACCGTGGTGCACATCAACGCCGGTGTGGCTGGCCTGGTGGCGTGCCTGGTACTCGGCAAGCGTAAAGGTTTCCCAACCACGCCGATGGCGCCTCACAACCTGGGTTACACCCTGGTCGGTGCTGCCATGCTGTGGGTCGGTTGGTTTGGCTTCAACGCCGGTTCTGCGGCTGCGGCCAACGGCACTGCCGGTATGGCGATGCTGGTCACTCAGATTGCGACCGCTGCTGCCGCGCTGGGCTGGATGTTTGCCGAGTGGGTCACTCACGGTAAGCCAAGCGCACTGGGCATCGCCTCGGGCGTCGTTGCCGGTCTGGTTGCAATTACCCCGGCTGCGGGCACCGTGGGCCCAATGGGCGCCCTGGTGATCGGTCTGGCGGCGGGCGTAGTGTGCTTCTTCTGCGCCACTACCCTGAAACGCAAACTCGGCTACGACGACTCCCTGGACGCCTTCGGCGTGCACGGTATCGGCGGTATCCTCGGCGCGATCCTGACCGGCGTGTTTGCGGCGCCTTCTCTGGGCGGCTTCAACGCGGCGACCACTGACATCGCAGCGCAAGTCTGGATCCAGTGCAAAGGCGTCGGCTTCACCGTGATCTACACGGCTATCGTGACCTTCATCATCCTCAAGGTGCTGGACATGGTCATGGGCCTGCGGGTTACCGACGAAGAAGAGGCTGTGGGCCTCGACTTGGCACAACACAACGAGCGTGGCTACAACTTGTAATTACGTGAAAAAAAAGATGCCCGGCTTGCCGGGCATTTTTTTGTCTGGGGTTTGTCTGTGGCTAAAGGTGTACGGGTTTATGCCGACTTTGTGATGGGATCCACACGGCACTTTTAAGGGTGTGAATCTCTTACAGGCATGTAGGTGTATTCGGTACTTTGTTTTTTTCCAGAGCGCGCTAGAATGCGCGCCGATGGGCGGAGAACTGTATGTGGCAACAGACCTTGATAACCCTGCGGGCCAAGCCCCGGGGCTTTCACTTGGTGACGGATGAGTTGCTCGCCGGCCTGCCTGAATTGAAGGCGTGCCGTGTGGGCCTGTTGCATTTGTGGTTGCAGCACACCTCGGCTTCGTTGACGGTCAACGAAAATGCCGACCCGGCGGTTCGCCGTGACTTCGAGCGTTTTTTCAACTCGCTGGTGCCGCAAGGGCGTGCAGGGTTCGAACACAACGACGAAGGTCCGGATGATCTGCCGGCGCACTTCAAGGCCAGTCTCCTGGGCTGCCAGCTGAGTTTGCCGGTCAAGGCCGGCCGCTTGGCGATGGGGACCTGGCAAGGTGTTTATCTGGGCGAGCACCGTGATCATGGCGGTGCTCGTAAAGTCCTCGCCACCTTGCACGGTGATGGGGCATAAGCCACTGGTAATCCGGTGGATGTTGATTTTTTTCCGGCGACCTCGACAGAGGGTGAAGCTGGGCTATAACTAATCTGCTTTTCGCAAGTCATGAGGTAGAACATGAGCGACGATGATCTGGAAAACGACGAACTCGAAGTCGGTGACGACGACGAGGCCGAAGAAGGTCTTGAGGCGGCAGCTGAGGACGTTGCTGACGACGACGGTGGTGATGATGCACCTGTCCCGGCAGCCAAAGGCAAAGCCAAGGCCGCTGTTTCGGTAGATGAACTGCCAAGCGTTGAAGCCAAGAACAAAGAGCGCGATGCGCTGGCCCGTGCGATGGAAGAATTCCTCGCCAAAGGCGGCAAAGTGCAGGAAGTCGAGGCCAACGTGGTAGCAGATCCACCGAAGAAGCCGGATAACAAGTACGGTAGCCGTCCTATCTGAGGTCAGCCGCTCGCTTGCATGAAAAAGCCCGCCGTCGCTGCGGGCTTTTTCATGGATGTAATAAATCCTACGGGTCACCACCCATCAAATGTGGGAACGGGCGTGCTCGCGAAAGTGCTCTGTCAGTTGCTGATGGGCTGACTGATACACCGCATTCGCGAGCAAGCCCGCTCCCACATGTTGATTTTTAGTGGTGCCGCGATAGCGTTACTGCCAACTGCGAAGCAACGGCGGCAGCTCGTTCAAGCTACGAATTTCCGCATCCGGGCGCTTATCCGCTTCCCATGCCTTGCCCGTCGGGTTGAACCACACCGCCCGCAGCCCGGCCTGCTGCGCCCCGGCGATGTCATCGCCGGGGTGATCGCCAATATGCACGGCCTGACTGGCGTCCACGCCGGCGCGTTGCAGCGCTTCCTGAAACAGTCGCGCATCCGGCTTGGCGATGCCGATATCTTCGGCGCGCAGCGCAAAGTGGAAATAGTCTGCCAGGCCCACGCGCTGCACGTCGGCGTTGCCGTTGGTGATCACGCCCAGGAGGAAATGCTGGCGCAATGCTTGAAGCATCGGCTCGGCCTCAGGAAAAGGCGTGAGCTGATGCCGGGCATGAATGAACGCCTCATAGCACACGTCTGCCATTTGCGTGGCCTCGGGCTGTGGATAACCCGCCTCTTCAAACGCGTGCATCAACACGCGGTGGCGCAGGAGGCTGATGCGGTACTTGAGCTCGGGATGGCGCTCCAGCACCTGCTGGCGAAGGCTGGCGAAATGCTCAAGAGGCAAATCGCCGACCTTGGAGGCATGGGTCGCCAGCCATTCGCGCATCGACGCTTCGGCGCCGATGATGACGGGTACGTTGTCCCAGAGTGTGTCGTCCAGGTCGAAGGTGATCAGCTTGATACTCATGAGTCGCCGCCCTTGATGCGTTTGGCCCGTGGATGGGCGCTGTCGTACACCGTAGCCAGGTGCTGGAAGTCGAGGTGGGTGTAGATCTGCGTGGTCTTGATGTCGGCGTGGCCGAGCAGCTCCTGCACCGCGCGCAGGTCCTGGGACGATTCCAGCAGATGGCTGGCAAAGGAATGTCGCAGCATGTGCGGGTGCAGATTCTGCCCCAGCTCGCGCTCACCGGCGAGCTTGACCCGCACCTGGATCGCCCGTGGACCGAGGCGTCGGCCTTGCTGGCTGACAAACACCGCGTCGTCCGCGGGGTTGGTCAACAGACGCAGCGGCAACCACAGCTGCAAGGCTTCCCGAGCCTTGCGGCCGACCGGCAGCACACGGGTCTTGCTGCCTTTGCCGAGCACTTGCACCAGGCCGTCCGCCAGGTCCAGTTGATCGAGGTTCAGGCCGGTTAATTCTGACAAGCGCAGGCCCGAGGAATAGAACAGCTCGAGGATGGCCTGGTCGCGGTGGGCAAGGAAGTCGTCTTCGACGGCACCGTCGAGCAATTGCAGGGCACGATCGGTATCGAGGGTTTTGGGCAGGCGCCGTTCGCCCTTGGGCGGGGCCAGGCCATTGGCTGGGTCGTGATCGCACAGGCCTTCACGGTTGAGGTAGTGATACAGGCCGCGCACCGCCGAAAGCAATCGCGACAGGCTGCGTGAAGACTGGCCCTGCTGGTGCAGTCGCGCGATGAGGCTGCGCAGGCTCTGGATTTCCAGGGCTTTCCAGCTGGCGATCTGTTGTTTTTCGCAGTACGCCAGGACCTTGTTCAAGTCCCGCCGATAAGCTTCCAGCGTATGGGGCGACACCTGGCGCTCGTTGCGCAGGTGAGCGCAATAAGCGTCCAGTTGCCGTTCCATGGCTAGCGCACCGCGCGCAGGGCGGTGGTGAAGCGCGGCAGTACCCGGCCGAGCACTTCAGCGATGTAGGTCAAAAACAGCGTGCCTACAGAGCTTTTGTAGTGCTGCGGGTCACGGCTGGCAATCGCCAGTACGCCGTGCAGGCCTTGATGGCTGAGGGCGACTACGGCGGTGGAGCCGATCTGCTTGCGCTGCTCGGCGCCAAACAGGAAATCCAGCTCATGCTCACGCAAGGTGCCGCTGATGGTCTTGCCTTCAGAGAGCAAGCCGCCAATCGCGGTTTGCGCTTCGCCACCGCTGACCCAGCGACCCACCGGCATCGGGTTGTCGCTGAACAGGATCAGGCTCACAAACGGCACCTGGAAGTCCTGGCGCAGGCTGTCTTCCACGGCAATTACCGTTTCTTCCAGGCTGGTGGCGTCCATCAGGGTAAGAATCAGGCGACGGGTCTTGTCGAAAAGTCGGTCGTTGTCGCGGGCCACGTCCATCAACTGCGAGAGCCGATGACGCATTTCGATATTGCGCTCGCGCAGGATCTTCATCTGCCGCTCTACCAGCGACACGGTATCGCCGCGCTGGTGGGGAATGCGCAGGGCCGGCAACAGCTCTTCGTGTTCGACGAAGAAGTCCGGATTAGCCTCAAGGTACGCCGCGACAGCAGCGGCCTCCAGACTTTCGCTCGGGGGTGCTTGGGCGGGTACTTGAGGCTTGTCGGTCATTAGCTTTGCTCACTCATAGGCGGACCTGTCCTTCGTATACGCGCGAGGCCGGCCCGGTCATCATCACCGGGTGGCCAGGGCCTGCCCATTCGATGGACAAGCGTCCGCCGGGCAGGTCGATCAACAGTGGCGAATCCATCCACCCCTGGCTGATCGCGGCCACGGCCGCAGCGCAAGCGCCGGTGCCGCAGGCCTGGGTTTCGCCGGCGCCGCGTTCCCATACACGCAATTGTGCGCGGGAACGGTCGATCACCTGCAGGAAGCCCACATTGACCCGTGCCGGAAAGCGCGGGTGATGTTCGATTTTCGGCCCCAATTCATGCACCGGGGCGTTATTGATGTCGTTGACCCGCAGCACGGCGTGCGGGTTGCCCATCGACACTGCGGCGATATCCACGTGCTTGCCATCAACGTCCAGCGCATAACTGGTCGCTTGCTCGGTGGCCTGAAACGGAATATCCGCCGGCACCAGACGTGGCTCGCCCATGTTGACGCTGATCTGGCCGTCGCTGCGAATATCCAGCTCGATCACGCCGCTTTTAGTCTCGACGCGAATCTGGCGCTTGGCGGTCAAGCGCTTGTCCAGCACAAAACGCGCAAAGCAACGCGCACCGTTGCCGCACTGTTCCACTTCGGAACCGTCGGAGTTGAAGATCCGGTAACGGAAATCCACTTCCGGGTTGCTCGGCGCCTCGACGATCAGCAATTGATCAAAGCCAATGCCGGTGTGACGGTCGCCCCATTGTTTAGCGTGCTTGGGCAGGATGTGCGCGTGCTGGCTGACCAGGTCGAGGACCATGAAATCGTTACCCAGCCCGTGCATCTTGGTAAAACGCAGCAGCATGGCTTACTCCGGCAGCAGGCTTTCGCCAGCATACAACTCGGCTACCGTCTCGCGGCGACGCACTTCAAACGCTTGATCACCGTCCACCAGCACCTCGGCGGCACGGCCGCGCGTGTTGTAGTTGGAACTCATGACAAACCCATAGGCACCGGCCGAATGCACGGCCAGCAGGTCGCCTTCTTCCAGGGCCAGCTGACGCTCCTTGGCCAGGAAGTCACCGGTCTCGCAGATCGGGCCGACGATGTCGTAATTACGGCCTTCGCCAGCACGTGGCTTGACGGCTGTCACATCCATCCAGGCCTGGTACAGCGCCGGGCGGATCAGGTCGTTCATCGCCGCGTCGACGATGGCGAAGTCCTTGTACTCGGTGTGCTTGAGGTACTCGACCTGGGTCAGCAACACGCTCGCGTTGGCAACGATGTAGCGGCCCGGCTCGAACATCAGGGTCAGGCCGCGGCCTTCAGTGCGCTCGCGCACGGCCTGGATGTAGTCGGCGATCTGCGGCGGTTCTTCATCGCGATAACGCACACCCACGCCACCACCCAGATCGATGTGTTGCAGGTAGATGCCGCACTCGCCCAGGCGATCGGTCAACGCCAGCAGGCGGTCGAGCGCATCCAGGAACGGTGGCAGGCTGGTCAGTTGCGAGCCGATATGGCAGTCGACACCCAGCACTTCCAGGTTCGGCAACTGCGCGGCGCGGATGTACACGTCCTCGGCGTCAGCAATGGCGATGCCGAACTTGTTCTCTTTGAGACCGGTGGAAATGTAGGGGTGAGTGCCGGCGTCGACGTCCGGGTTGACGCGCAGCGAGATCGGCGCACGAACGCCCATCTCGGCGGCGACGACTTGCAGGCGCTCCAGCTCGTCGGTGGACTCGACGTTAAAGCAATGCACGCCGACTTCCAGAGCGCGGCGCATGTCTTCGCGGCTCTTGCCGACGCCGGAGAAGACGATTTTGTCAGCCTTGCCGCCGGCTGCCAGCACACGCTCCAGCTCGCCACGGGAGACGATGTCGAAACCGGCGCCCAGGCGCGCCAGGACATTGAGTACACCCAGGTTGGAGTTGGCCTTGACCGCGTAGCACACCAAGTGTGGAACGCCGTTCAGTGGGTCGGTAAACGAACGGTATTGGGCTTCGATGTGCGCACGCGAGTACACATAGGTCGGGGTGCCAAAGCGCTCGGCAATCGCGGACAACGCCACGCCTTCCGCGAACAGCTCGCCGTCCCGGTAGTTAAAAGCGTCCATGGGTTTCCCTTATTGATAGGTGTCGTGCTTATGCGCTTTTGACGGCTTTTGTGACGACTGCGCCTGGTCATTCGGGTCTTTGCTGTCATCGGGCAGGTAGAGCGGGCCTTTTTGACCACAGGCACTGACGAGGCAAGCGACCGCGACGAGCGCAGCAAGGGAAGAGATCAGGCGCTTCATGGCGAAATCCTTGAATATGCATTAATTGCGCCCGAGTATACCGACCACCCGCCAGCTTGCCTATGCGCCGAAATACCCGTCCGGCGGGGGTTTGCCGACTTGGGCGCGAAGCAGGCTACGCTGGCCGGGGATATTTCATACCTCCATCGGTAATGAACTCGGTATCCTTTGCAATCAGCGGGGCTCGCCCGTATCGTGCGGCGCTTGAGCAAAACCAGACACTTTTGAGGTTGCCACAATGAGTTTGACCGAAGCCCGTTTTCACGACCTGGTGGATGCGACCCAGCAGGCGCTGGAAGATATTTTCGACGACAGCGGCCTGGACGTGGACCTGGAAAACTCGGCCGGCGTGCTGACCGTCAAGTTCGAAAATGGCACCCAACTGATCTTCAGCCGTCAGGAGCCGTTGCGTCAGCTATGGCTGGCGGCCCGCACCGGTGGTTTTCACTTCGATTACGACGAAGAAGAAAACCGTTGGGCGCACGACACCACCGAGGAGCTGCTGAGCGAAATGCTCGCTCGCCTCACGAAGGAACAGTCCGGCGCTGACCTGGACTTCGACGAGATCTGATGGTGACCCAGCCTGCACCCGTACGCCCGCCCAAGCCGCTGTTCAGCAATGTCAGCCCGGCGGTGCCGTCACCTTGTATCAGTTTGTGTCGCCTGGACGAGCAGAAAGTCTGCCTCGGGTGCTTCCGCCATGTGGAAGACATTCGTGAATGGCGCTCCGCCGACGATAACCGGCGCCGGGTGATCTGCGCAGAGGCCGAGCAACGCAGGGAGCGTGCCTGAGGTCGTCTTGTTTATTTGTGTCGCTGTGGTAGTGTCCGGGTACACCTCAACTCATCGAGGTCCGTGAGAACCCCGCCTTTTTCTGGCGGGGTTTTGCTTTTTTGTGCAGAAAAAAGGAGTCTGCCTGAATCATGACCGCACCTTCCATCATACTTACCCGTCTCGACGTGCAGCGTCTTGAGCAATTGATCGACCGTGTAGGCGAGGACTCGCCGGGCGTCGAAGCCCTGCAGCACGAACTCGACCGCGCCGAAGAAGTGGTTGGCCACGAGGAAGTGCCTGCAAGTGTCGTGACGATGAACTCCAGCGTGCATTGCCGTGAGCAAGGCAGCGGCAAGGACTATCACCTGACCCTGGTTTACCCCAAGGATGCCAACGCAGACGAGGGCAAGATCTCGATCCTCGCGCCGGTAGGCAGTGCGTTACTCGGCCTGAAAGTGGGCCAGCATATCGACTGGCCGGCACCCGGCGGCAAAACCCTCAAGCTTGAACTGCTCAGCGTTGAAGGCCAGCCTAAAGACGGCGGCGCGTTCTCTCTGTAACAAGAGCCGCTTTAAACCTGCTTCAGTGCGTTGTTGAGCGACAGCTCCAGCTCGGCCTTGTAACGCAGGTACAGGTTGCTCGGGCTTTGCACATCACCGAGCAGGCCGGAAAGGTCCAGGTCGGTGATGTAGCAGCGGTAACGTTCGGTTTCTCGACGTTGCCCGACGATTTCCTGGGCGACCACGGCAAACAGCTGGTCGCCAAACTCCAGTTCGCAAAACTCCCGCTGGTTGCAGTACAGGGTGATGCCCACTTGGCCGGGCGCCGCCTTGCCGATAATCGCCTGCACGTCATAAAACGGCTTATTGGCCGGGTTCTGCGGCGCGGGGCGCGGCTCGATGCCGCGTGCGCGATTGCTGCCTGATGGCAACAGTTGGTAATACAAGATTTGCACTTCGCCCAACGGCTGCTGCGTATCCAGCGGCGCCAGCGCTTCGCGGCGATAGATGATCGATTGCAGAAAACGCTGCAACGGCGCCAACAGGCTCTGCTCATCATGAAACGGCAGGCGTTGCTGCCAGAGCGCGTTGAACTCATCCAGCACATACAACTCGGCAAAACCTTCATTGATCCGGTAGAACACCTGCACGCAATCGGCCAAGCCCATCGGCAGCAGCAGCGCCAGGTCGTGGTCTTCCAGGGCCATGGCGTCCAGGTGCAGTGGGCTGTAGCTGGCGAGTTCTTCGCTGAGGTAGGCAATCAGCGCGTCCTGGGTCGGCAGTGACACATGGGTGGCCTGACCCGGCATCAGCTCCATCACGTGGTAGTGCTGCTGCACCTGCAATAGGTAGCGGTGATTGGACTGGCTAAGCAACAGGTTTTGCGCGGTGTCGAAAATTTCTTCTACCCGCTGGGCAATGAACTGCGCACGGTTGTGACAGAAGCAGCGCACTCGCAGGCGTGGCAAGTGGTCCGACGGCAGTTGATTGAGGTAGTCACGCAGGCAGTCGAGCAGTGCGTGGGGGCCGTCGTAGCGGCTGACCATGACCTCGTTCCAGCTATTGAGCGTGACCTGATCCAGAGTCAGCACCAGGTTGTCGCGCACGCCGGCATAGCTCAGGGAGTCGGTGCGTTCGGTGGTCATCAGGATGTTCAAGTCGCGATGATGTTTGAGCGGGTCGACACCAACGTTGATCAGCAACAGCACTTCTTCCGGCACCGCCGAGCGCAACAGGCGATCCTCATCGACGCTGGCCAGGGGCAGGGCGATGGTTTGTTGCAGGCTGCCCAGCAGGTGGAACAGCTCGAATTCGGTCATGTCACTGACGCCCGGGTGCAGTGCCAGACGGGTGCTGCTGTCGATCACGCCGTTGCGATGGCACCAGGTGAGCATTTCCAAGAGGTCGCGGCTGCGCTTGATCGGCGCGAAGTGCTCCCATTCCAGCGCCGTAAGGTTGCCGTTGTACAGGCCCCAGTGATACTGGCCCGGTTCCTTGCGATTGGGGGACTGCACCAGCGTGAGCGTGTCTTCGGCCAAGTCGGGCGCGATGCCGGGGTTGATGAACTCGACCTTGCTGGCCTTGCGTTCGAACGCTGCATAGAGGCGCCGGCCCAGCACGTTCAGATCGCGCTTGTTGATCAGGCTGGCGGTTTGCTCGGTGCGGGCGAACTGGGTGAGGAAGCGGTAGCTGTAATTCAGTTCGTTGACCAGTGCGCGGCGCTCGGAGGCGACCTGGCGCACTTTCCACTGGCTGCGGCTGTCCAGCAGAGCCAGTTGGCGTTGGTCCCAACCCCATTCATTGGCCAGGCGCTCCAGCAGGCGGCGTTGCCAGCCGGTGCTGCGTTGGCCGACGCTGAGCTTGCGATTGACCTTCAGGTACAGCGCGCGCCGCACCAGTTCGAGGCGCTCCGGCTCATTGCGCGCCTTGAGGTATTCCTCGATGCGGCGGTAAACCACGATGTACGGGTCCAGCTCGTCCAGGTCCACCTGATTGGCGAATACGGCGCGCTTGAAGCGCAGGCTCAGGCAGTACACGTTCGGGTGCTCGCTGGCATAAACCTCGGTCAGCAGCAGCTTGAGCACCGATTTGTAGGGCGACTCGATGCCCTTGAACAACTGCCACAGCCCGGCGCCGATGAATTCGCCCGGAGGGATGTGGGCCAGGTGCCCAAGGTCCAGGGTCTCGTCGGCGCGGATAAATCGTTTGGAAATCAGCGTATGGGTGAACTCGGCGTAGCGGCGTTCCTCGTACACCGGCACCAGCCACCAGATCGGCGTGCGCCCGGCCAGCCAGATGGCGGTGCGGTAGAACTCATCCAGCAGCAGGTAATGCTGGGTGGTGCCGCAGTCGTCGGAGCTCAGTTGCGTGTCGCGTTCACCCAGTACAAAGCGCGTCGGTTCGATCAGAAAAAAATGCGCCTCGGCGCCCATGGTCAGGGCCCAGGCTTCCAGCAACTGGCACTTTTTGCGCAGCTCGGCCAGTTCGGTTTCGCCAAGTTCGGGCGAGTGGCAGACCCACACGTCCATATCGCTTTGGTCCGCTTGAGCCAGGGTGCCAAGGCTGCCCATCAGGTACAGGCCGAGGATGGGCCGTGGCGGATTGCCATGGCGTGGCTTGTAGGAGAACGAACGGGTCAGGCGCTGAGCTTCAGTGAGGGCCTGGGCGTCCGGTTCGAAATTGGACAGCCCGGCCGGCGTGCTGCCCGAGACATAACCTGGCAGCAGGGGGTGGTTGACGTGGAAAAACAGCGGCAACAGGGTCAACACGCTTTGCTGGCGCGGAGTCAGACCTTCGACGGCCCGGGCCATGCGGCCTTCATTGAGGGCCATGAAGCGCGCGCGCAATTGGGCCAGCACCTTGCGGTCGATGCCTTCGTCCAGGTCGGGGCGGATTTCATGGGTGCGGGTCATGTCGAACTCGTTGGCTCGCAGGGCCCGACGTGGGCGGCCGTCTAGGAGTTTACAGACACAAGCGTAGGAGGTTTAGAGGGAAATGGTTTCTGGCGTCAGAATTTTGTGCCATCCACAGCAATGCCCTCGGAATCCGCAGAAAGCGGACTCCATGGGCGGTATCAGGGATCAGGCAGCTTCTTTGGTGGTAGCAGTCGTCAGAATGGTCAGCAGGGTTTGGGCCTGCTCTGCAGCGTCCCGGCCAAGGCTGGTCAGGTAGCCCCCGTCTGGCTGGTCGATAAGGCCTTTTGCATGGAGGCGCTTGGCCGCGGCGATGGCAGTGGGAGCGGCGGTCTGGTGGACTTTCAGACCTTCCTTGGTGCTGTCCAAGGGGAAGAGTACAAGGATTTCCAGTTCGGCAACCAACTCAGGGGTATACGACATAAGGACTCCAGACTTTCTAAAATTTATTAGAGGCTAGCAGGGCATAAGGTGAACGCACTTTGCCAGGCTGTCCAGTGAGAAAGTCGTGGGTCTTGATATGGCGCAGGTTTGTGGCGAGGAAGCAGGCTTCCCGGCCACGAAAGTGCTCGATTCAGTCGTTTTCCGGGGGTAATTCCGGCAGTGCGCGCAGCGCGGTTTCATACCATTGGGTATCGAAGGCGCGGTCTTCTTCAAGCATCTTGTCGATTTCCACAGCCAGCACGTGGGCCATGAGATTCAGAATGTCTTCGCGCTCGTAGCCCACCAGGGTCAGCTTGTTGAAGGTGGCTTTGGCGGCAGGCGGGTTGTCGCTTTCGATCTGGTTTTCGATGGCCTGGGTCAGCGTGCTTTCGGTGAACTCTTCTTCGTCGTTGTCGATATCGGTCGGCTCGCTCATGGCGGGGCTCCTCAAGGAAAGGGCGCCAGTCTACCCCCATTCAGGCAGGTGATGCTGCTGGTCAGGTCGGGCCGCACGCTCTATAACTTCTGCAGCCAACCCCACACCCGGCCTGGAGGCATTCGCGATGCTCAAGCTTTACGGATTTTCGGTCAGCAACTACTACAACATGGTCAAACTGGCGCTGCTGGAGAAAGGCCTGCCGTTTGAAGAAGTGCCATTTTATGCAGGCCAGACGCCTGAAGCGCTTGCAGTAAGCCCGCGAGGCAAAGTGCCGGTGCTGGGCGTCAAGCAAGGCTTTATCAACGAAACCAGCGTGATTCTGGAGTACATCGAACACACTCAGGAAGGCCCTTCGTTGCTGCCGGCCGAGCCTTTTCAGCGGGCTCAGGTGCTGGCGCTGTGCAGGGAAATCGAGCTGTACATCGAGTTGCCCGCCCGCGCGTGTTTCGCCGAGGCGTTCTTCGGTATGCCGGTGCCGGAGGCGATCAAGGAAAAATCCAGGGCTGAGTTGCTGTTGGGGATCAGTTCTTTAGGCCGACACGGCAAGTTTGCGCCGTACGTGGCGGGGGAGAGTTTCACGCTGGCCGACCTGTATTTCATGTACAGCGTGAACCTCGCCTGTGCCGTGGGCGAGAAGCTGTTTGGCCTGGATCTGCTGGCTGAGTTGCCGAAGGCGAAAGCGCTGCTGGAGCAACTGCACGCGATGCCCAACGCGCAGAAAGTGGCGGCGGACAGGGAGGCGGCGATGCCGGCGTTTATGGCGATGATTGCGGCCAAGAAGTAGATAGGTGGAGCCTGTAAGGGAGCCATCGCGGGCAAGCCCGCTCCCACATTTTGAGTGGTGAACCTGTTCAAATGTGGGAGCTGGCTTGCCTGCGATGCTTTTAGCGGCTGGCGAGCAGTGCCTGGCCACGCACGACCGCAGCCTTGACCTGCGCCGGCGCAGTGCCGCCCACATGGTCACGCGCATTCACCGAGCCTTCCAGGGTCAGCACGGCAAACACGTCCTGCTCGATCTGGTCGCTGAATTGGCGCAGCTCTTCCAGGCTCATTTCCGCCAGGTCCTTGCCGGTGTCTACGCCGTACTTAACGGCGTGGCCGACGATTTCGTGGCAGTCGCGAAATGGCAGGCCACGGCGCACCAGGTAGTCCGCCAGGTCGGTTGCCGTGGAGAACCCGCGCAAGGCCGCTTCACGCATAATCGCGTGCTTGGGCTTGATCGCCGGGATCATGTCGGCAAATGCACGCAGCGAATCGCGCAGGGTGTCGGCGGCGTCGAACAGCGGCTCTTTGTCTTCCTGGTTGTCCTTGTTGTAGGCCAATGGCTGGCCCTTCATCAAGGTCAGCAAGCCCATCAGCGCGCCGAATACACGGCCGCTTTTGCCACGCACCAGCTCGGGCACGTCGGGGTTTTTCTTTTGCGGCATGATCGAGCTGCCGGTGCAGAAGCGGTCCGGCAGGTCGATGAACTGGAATTGCGCACTGGTCCACAGCACCAGTTCTTCGGAGAAACGCGACAAGTGCATCATCGCGATGCTGGCGGCAGCGCAGAATTCGATGGCGAAGTCGCGGTCCGACACGCCGTCCAGAGAGTTGCCGCCAACCGCGTCAAAACCCAGCAGTTGTGCGGTGTATTCGCGGTCGATTGGGTAGGTAGTGCCGGCCAGTGCGGCGCTGCCCAACGGCATGCGGTTGGCGCGCTTGCGGCAATCCACCAGGCGCTCGTAGTCGCGGCTGAGCATCTCGAACCAGGCCAGCAAGTGGTGGCCGAAGGTCACCGGTTGCGCAGTTTGCAGGTGGGTGAAACCGGGCATGATGGTGCCGGACTCACGCTCGGCCTGCTCCAGCAGACCTTTTTGCAGGCGGGTGATTTCGCCCAGGATCAGGTCGATTTCGTCACGCAGCCACAGGCGGATATCGGTAGCCACCTGGTCGTTACGGCTGCGACCAGTGTGCAGTTTCTTGCCGGTCACACCGATGCGATCGGTGAGGCGGGCTTCGATGTTCATGTGCACGTCTTCCAGGTCGACGCGCCAGTCGAACGTGCCGGCCTCGATTTCACCGCGAATGGTGGTCAGGCCATCGATGATGCTGTCGCGCTCGGCGTCGGTCAGTACGCCGACCTTGGCCAGCATCGTGGCGTGGGCGATCGAGCCCATGATGTCGTGGCGGTACAGGCGCTGGTCGAAAGTGACGGAGGCGGTGAAGCGCGCGACGAAGGCGTCGACGGGTTCACTGAAGCGGCCGCCCCAGGACTGGTTGGTCTTGTCGGTGCTCATGGATTCGCTCGTGATCTGCTTAAAAGAGGCGTGAAGGTGTGTCGCCGATAATAACAGGGTTGCACTTGGAGGCGGTGCTGCGGGTGGTCGGCATTTTTATTTGTGCCAAGGATGGCTAAGTGCCTTGCCGCCGGACGCTTCCGAGAAGAGACTGGAGCGGGCCCTAATTGAAACGATATTTGACGATTGAGCAATATCGTCTCAGCGAGCGTCTACAGTTGCACTGATAGAGCGTGAATGCACCAAAGTCGGGTGATGCGGTCATAGCCCAGACTATCCATTAAAAAAGGGGGGTATTCGGATTGTGTATCAGCAAACCCTACGACGATGCCCGAAGGCAGCAGGTCTTGGGCGCAATTGAACAGGTCCGGGTAAATATGGGTGCCGCTGCCGGGGCACTTTTTGCCGCTCGCGCTAGTCTTAGCGTGGATCGCTGTGACGCAAGTCACCGCACCTGTCTACGCTATCCTTGTGCGAGACTCACGCAGGAATCCAGCGCAATATGAATGTCCTGATCGTTGATGACGAACCCCAAGCCCGCGAGCGACTGAGCCGTTTGGTCAGTGAACTCGAGGGTTATACAGTCCTTGAACCGAGCGCCACCAACGGCGAAGAGGCGTTGACGCTGATCGACAGCCTCAAACCGGATGTGGTGTTGCTCGATATTCGCCTGCCAGGCCTTGATGGCTTGCAAGTGGCCGCCCGCCTGAGCGAGCGAGAATCGCCGCCAGCCGTGGTGTTGTGTGCAGCTCACGAAGAGTTTTCTGCGCAGACCCTGGAAGACAGCGGTGTCAGCTTTCTTGCCAAACCGGTGAGTGCTGAGGCGCTGCTCAAAGCCTTGAAAAAGGCCGAGCGTCCCAACCGCGTCCAGCTCGCCGCTTTGACCCAGCCAGCCGCTCAGAGTGGTAATGGGCCACGCAGCCATATCAGCGCGCGGACCCGTAAAGGTATCGAGCTGATTCCGCTGAACCAGGTGGTCTACTTTATCGCCGACCACAAGTACGTGACCTTGCGTCACGAGACGGGTGAAGTGTTGCTCGATGAGCCGCTCAAGGCCCTTGAGGACGAATTCGGCGACCGCTTTGTGCGCATCCACCGCAATGCGCTGGTGGCCCGCGAGCGAATAGAACGCTTGCAGCGCACGCCTCTGGGGCACTTTCAGTTGTTCCTCAAAGGGCTTAATGGCGATGCCTTGATCGTCAGCCGACGCCATGTCGCCGGTGTGCGCAAGATGATGCAGCAGCTTTAGCCAGGGGCTTTGGCGAGGTCTGCATTCTGTATCCCGGTGCGACGCGGCCAGGGAGGCCCCGCACTTGCTGATTCAAATCAAAGCGTGTTTGCCTGAGCTGTTATTATCTGCCGTATCTATTCAGTACGGATTGATCCATGTCCTCTCGCGAAATCCGCATCGCCACCCGTAAAAGTGCCCTGGCCTTGTGGCAGGCCGAATACGTCAAAGCACGCCTTGAGCAAGCCCATCCGGGGTTGAAAGTGTCTCTGGTGCCCATGGTCAGTCGCGGCGACAAGCTGCTCGACTCGCCATTGTCGAAGATTGGCGGCAAGGGCTTGTTCGTCAAGGAACTGGAAACCGCACTGCTGGAAAACGAAGCCGACATCGCCGTGCATTCGATGAAAGACGTGCCGATGGACTTCCCCGAAGGTCTTGGCCTGTATTGCATCTGCGAGCGCGAAGACCCGCGTGACGCGTTTGTTTCCAATACTTATGCGTCGCTGGATGAACTGCCCTTGGGCAGTGTCGTCGGTACCTCAAGCCTGCGTCGCCAGGCGCAGTTGCTGACTCGCCGGCCGGACCTGCAAATCCGGTTTCTGCGCGGCAACGTCAACACCCGTCTGGCCAAGTTGGATGCGGGCGAGTATGACGCGATTATTCTCGCGGCGGCTGGCCTGATTCGCCTGGGTTTCGAAGACCGCATCACCTCGGCCATCAGCGTAGAAGACAGCTTGCCCGCGGGCGGACAAGGCGCTGTGGGGATCGAATGCCGCACTGCTGACAGTGAAATTCACGCCCTGCTCAAACCCCTTGATCATCAAGACACCGAAGTCCGTGTCACGGCCGAGCGCGCGCTGAACAAACGCCTCAACGGTGGCTGCCAGGTGCCGATCGCCTGTTACGCCGTGCTCGAGGGTGAAAACCTGTGGCTGCGTGGCTTGGTAGGCGACCCCGCAGGCGGCACGCTGCTCACCGCCGAGGTTCGCGGGCCACAGCGTGATGCTACCGCGCTGGGAATCCAGGTGGCAGAAGAGCTGCTGGAAAAAGGCGCCGGTGTGATTCTGCAAAAAATCTACGGCGAGGCTGGCCCGCAGTGACCGACTGGCGTCTGTTGCTGACGCGGCCTGCCGAGGAAGCCACGGCCCTGGCCGCGACGTTGTCCGAGGCCGGCATTTTCAGCAGCAGCCTGCCATTGTTGGCGATCCAGGCCTTGCCGGTGACGGCTGAGCAACAAGCGGTCTTTTGTGATCTGGGCCGTTATAGCGCGGTCATCGTGGTCAGCAAGCCTGCCGCGCGCCTGGCCTTGCAACAGCTGGATCGGCGTTGGCCGCAGTTGCCCTGGTTCAGCGTCGGCGCGGCCACCGCACAAATACTGGCCGATCACGACCTCACTGTTCATTATCCGCAAACCGGCGACGACAGCGAGGCCTTGCTTGCACTGCCCGCCTTGCGCGAGGCTATCGCACGCCCCGAGGCCCGGGTATTGATCTTGCGTGGCGAAGGCGGGCGAGAGCTGCTGGCTGAGCGTTTACGCGAGCAAGGTGCTAGTGTCGATTATCTGGAGTTGTATCGTCGCACCCTGCCGGCTTACGACACCGGGGAGCTGATGCAACGCATACAGTTGGAACGCTTGAACGGCGTGGTGGTCAGCAGTGGGCAGGGTTTTTTGCACCTGCAAGCGTTGGCTGGCCCCGATTGGCCGCAGGTGGCGCGGCTGCCATTGTTCGTGCCCAGCCCCCGCGTCTATGAAATGGCGCGGGCCGCTGGCGCAGAAAAAGTTGTGGATTGTCGCGGTGCGAGTGCCGCGGCTTTGTTAGTGGCGTTGCGCAGCGTTGCCTTGTGAGGCAAGCCGCGCCCACTCTCTGATACGCAAAGGACGGATACGTGAGCGAAACAGCCTTGCCTAAAGATGAAACCCAGCCCGCACTTGATGCGCCGGCTGAGTCACCGGTCGCCGCGCCACGCCGTGGCAATGGCCTGGCAATCGTAGCCTTGTTGCTCGGCGCCGCAGGTGTTGCCGCTGGCGGATGGGGCATTTGGCAGGTCCGCGCCCTGCAAGCCGGCAGTCAACAGCAGTCGAGCCAGGTGCAGGCACTCGACGAGCAATCCCAGTCCCTCAAGCAGAGCCAGCAACAACTGACTACCCGGCTCGCGCAATTGCCCGGTGCAGATGAGCTGGAAGAACGCCGCCGTCTGGTAACCCAGTTGCAGGGTGATCAGCAGCGCTTGAGCCAGCGCCTGGAAACCGTGCTGGGTGCCAGTCGCCAGGACTGGCGTCTGGCCGAAGCCGAGCATTTGATCCGTCTGGCCAGCTTGCGTTTGTCTGCCCTGCAGGACATCAACAGCGCTCAGTCTCTGGTCCAGGGGGCCGACGAAATTCTGCGTGAGCAAAGCGATCCGGGTTCCTACGCCGCACGCGAGCAACTGGCCAAGAGCCTTGCCGCGTTGCGCAGTACCGAGCAGCCGGACCGCACCGGGCTTTACCTGCAACTCGCCGCGCTGCGCGATCAGGTTGTACAGCTGGCGGCTATTGCCCCGGAATACCAACTCAGCGAGCCGGCCTCTCAAGGTCGCCCGACCAGCGATACGCAAGGTCGCCTGAGCCAATGGTGGGAGGAGATTTCCCGCTACTTCCGCATCGATTTCAACCCGGACGACAACATTCGACCGTTGCTTGCCGGTCAGGGCCTGAATCAGGTACGCCTGGCGCTGAGCCTGGCCCTTGAGCAGGCGCAATGGGCTGCGCTCAATGGTGAAACGGCGGTGTACAGCCGTTCCCTGGGCGAGGCGCGCAGCGTGCTGCAAGACAACTTCAACCAGGACAACCCACAGAGCAAAGCGATGCTCGCGCGTATTGCCGAGCTTGAGCCCAAGGCCGTTTCCGTGGCCACGCCTGACCTGGCGGCCAGCCTGGCCGCGGTGCAGGCCTACCTCGAACGTCGTCATCTGTCTGCCGATGAAGCCAAGGCGTCGGCGGGCACGCCGGCGACCCAGGAGTAGAGCCGATGAAGCGTTTCTATGTGATCCTGGTCCTGGCAATTGCGATCGCCCTGGGGCTGGGCGTGGGCATTTCCAAGCACACCGGCTACGTGCTGATTACCTATCCCCATCTGCTGCATTACGAGTCGAGCCTGTGGGCGACGCTGGTGGCCGTGTTTGCCGTCGGCCTGGCGATCTATCTGATCCGTGTGTTGCTGAGCCTGCTCAGCACTTCCGGTGGTGTGGTCAACCCATGGTCGCGACGTAACCGCAGTCGCCGGGTACAAATTGCGATCGAGCAGGGCCAGATGGACCTCGCTGAAGGTCGCTGGGCCAGTGCCGAACGCCACCTGCACCGCGCCGCCGAAGCGGAGCGCCAGCCATTGTTGTACTACCTTGGCGCGGCACGTGCGGCCAATGAGCAGGGCCGTTATGAAGAGTCCGACGGTTTGCTGGAGCGCGCTCTGGAGCGCCAGCCTCAGGCTGAGCTGGCGGTTGCCTTGAGCCATGCGCAATTGCAGATGGACCGTGGCGATACAGAAGGCGCCTTGGTGACCTTGCAGGCGATGCACGAGCGTCATCCGCACAATCCGCAGGTGTTGCGCCAGTTGCAGCGTCTGCATCAGCAGCGGGGCGATTGGTCTTCAGTGATTCGCTTGTTGCCGGAGCTGCGAAAAGACAAAGTCCTTCCCGCCAGCGAGCTGGCCGAGCTGGAGCGTCGCGCCTGGGGTGAAAACCTCGGGCTGGCGGCCCAGCGTGAAGAGCAGGGCGAGGCAGGCTTGCAGTCTCTTGATCGGGCGTGGGAGCAACTCACTTCCGCCCAGCGCCAGGAGCCACAGCTGGTTCTGGCTTACGCCGAGCAACTGCGCCGGCTGGGTGCCGACGCCAAGGCTGAAGAGGTGCTGCGCAGCGCCATCAAACGCGGCTATGACAGCCACTTGATCCGGCTTTATGGTTTGTTGCGGGGCGCTGATTCGGCCCGTCAGTTGAAGTTTGCCGAAGGCTGGCTCAAGGACCACCCGGGAGATGCCAGCTTGTTGCTGACCCTGGGCCGCCTGTGCCTGCAAAACAGTTTGTGGGGCAAGGCGCGCGATTACCTTGAAAGCAGCCTGCAGGTGCAACGCAACCCTGAGGCCTGCGCTGAGCTGGCACGGCTGTTGGCCCAATTGGGTGACACCGAGCGCAGCAACCAGCTGTTCCAGGAGGGTCTGGGGCTGCTTGACAGTCGCTTGCTGGCCTCGCCGTTGCCCATGCCCGCGCGCGTCTGAAGTAGGAAAGAGGGCGAAGGTTGGCTCGGATGTTTCTGAGAGCCAACCCTTCGTTAGCCTGTAAATACTGGGTCTAAAGCGCTACGTAGTAAATTCCTACTGATAGCTGCTTAAAGTCATCCAGGGTCTGACGAGATATCCCTATGCTCTCGCGGAATTGCCTGCTCTAACGAGTATTGAAAGGGGTCAGGCCTTTCCTCTACCGTGACGGCCTATCTCTTGCGGTACGGATAACAATGTCTTTGGCCCCTTCACGCTCCTTGTTTTTCCTGGCGTTCATGGCTGGTGTGCTGACGTTGGGCGCGTCGTTTTATCTCGAGTACGGCGCGCTGCTACGCCCGTGTTTCCTTTGCCAGCTGCAACGTATTTTTCTGGCAGCCTTCACGCTGATCAATCTGGTCGCGGCGATTCATAATCCAAAGCGCTCTGCGGTTTACCTCTACGGGTTTGCCAGCATGGGCTGCGCATTGCTCGGCGCTATCACTGCCGTACGCCAGGTGCTGCTACAAAATGCCGCACCGGAGCAGACCACCGATTGCTGGCCAAGCCTGCACTACATGATTGAAAACCTGTCGCTGTGGCAAGCACTGCAATTGACCGTCAAAGGCACCGTCGATTGCGTTGAGATCAACTGGACACTGTTCGACCTCAGCGTTCCCGAATGGAGCTTGCTGTTCTTTTTGGCCATGCTGATGCTGGGCATCCTGCAGTTTTCACGGTCGTTGTTAAGTCGCAGATGGGGCGTCGCAAGGCCTTGAACGTGTGTCGCGGGTCGTAGGACGGGATTAAACACTTGTATGAACTTTCTCTCCTGCGTACCTTGAAGCCATAGTCATGCGGGCATAATCTGGCCCGCACGCATTATCGAAACCGTTTGCCAAATGCGGCCTTGTCCGGCTGCTGCTTTTATCCTTGAGTGTTGCGCGGGCACAGGCGGCAGCGCCCCCTATAGGGAAGAGAGATCATCATGCTGGAAAGTTGTCAGAATGCTCAGGAACGCTGGGGTGGGGTGCACAAGCTGATCGACAGCTGGTTGAAGGCACGTCACGAACTGGTTCGGGCCTTTGATGCTCTCGGCGCCAAGCCCGAAGCATTGGGTGAGAATCGCGAGCCGCTGCAAGACTTTTGCGCTGTGTTGGTGGACTACGTGTCTGCCGGACATTTCGGCGTCTACGAACAACTGACCAAAGAGGCGGAAGCCTTTGATGATCAGCGTGGTCTGGACTTGGCCGAGACCATCTACCCGCGCATCGACGTCATTACGGAAAAACTGCTGGTGTTCACCGAATTGTGCGATGCCGGCAAATGCGTTGCCGAAAAATTCAAAGAGCTTGGCGGGCTATTGCACGAACGTTTCGAGCTGGAAGATTGCCTGATCGAAGTGTTGCACAACGCTCACAAAGAAGAGGCCGCTACCCAGGCCTGAGCCTTGGCGGCGAGACAAAAAACGGTGCGCATGGCGCACCGTTTTTCATTGGGTCAGTGGCGAGTGCCGAGCAATTCGATCTCGAACACCAGCGGCGTATAAGCGGGGATCAACTCGCCAGCACCGTCGGCGCCATAGGCTTGGGCGGATGGGATCACCAGACGCCATTTCGCGCCGACCGGCATCTGTTGCAGCGCGCTGCTCCAGCCGCTGATCACACTGTCCAGGCGAAACCATTGCGGTTGCGTGCTCTGATCGAAGACAGTCCCGTCGGGCAACCGCCCTACGTATTTCACTTGCACCTCATCACTGGCCAACGGCTTGCTGCCGGTGCCAGGCGTCAGCTCCGTGAGCAGGATGCCATTCGATAACTCACGCACGCCGGCTGCTGCTTTTTCCTTGGATAAAAATTGCTGTTCGGCAGCGAGTGCTTTTTCACTTTGCGGCGCCTCAGCCTCGGCCGCGCTCTGTGCTTCGTGCTCGGCGAGGATCTGCTCGATACGTGCATTGTCCAGCGCCAGTGGTTTGCCCTGATAGGCTTGTTTAAGGCCATCGATCAACGCCTGAATCTGCAGGTCGGGCACTTCCTGGCGCAGTCGTTCGCCGAGGCTGGCGCCCAGGCTGTAAGCAAGGTCGTGCGGGTCTTGGGCAGTAGTTTTTGACGGCGATTGTTCTGCCGCATGGGTCATGGAAACTACCAAGCCAAGCATTAAAAAAAGGTAACGCGACATGGTTATTCTCCCGCCGAAAGTGCGACGGATTATGCCAGTGTGAGTGCGCAAAAAGTGCCGTGGTTTTTCGTTATATCGATAAGAATTTTCCTACGGTGCAACGCAAGGCAAACGATACTGTCAACATGCCCTAGCGGCGGTAAGAGCAGAGGGCTAGTATGAGCCGCACCCACGTCAGCCAGGAGGTAAACCATGTCGGCCAAACAGAAGCCTGTAAATACCCCGTTGCATTTACTCCAACAACTTTCGGGCAGCTTGCTCGAACATCTGGAAAGCGCGTGTTCCCAAGCCTTGGCTGATGCAGAAAAACTGCTCGCCAAATTGGAAAAACAACGCGGTAAAGCGCAAGAAAAGCTGCACAAATCCCGTACCAAACTGCAAGACGCCGCCACTGCCGGCAAGGCCAAGGCACAAGCCAAAGCCAAAGACGCCGTTAAGGAACTTGAGGATCTGCTGGACGCCCTCAAGGATCGCCAAGCTGAAACCCGCACCTACATTTCCCAACTCAAACGCGATGCTCAGGAAAGCCTGAAACTGGCCCAGGGCGTTGGTCGTGTGAAAGAAGCCGTGGCTAAAGCACTGGGCGCTCGCACGCCAGCAAAAGCCGTTGTGTCGAAGGCTTCGACTAAGGCCGCGTCCAAGTCCGCTGCTGCCAAGCCAGCCGCTAAAACTGCTGCTGCAAAACCGGCCGCCAAGCCAGCCGCTAAAACTGCTGCTGCAAAACCGGCCGCCAAGCCAGCCGCTAAAACTGCTGCTGCAAAACCGGCCGCCAAGCCAGCCGCTAAAACTGCTGCTGCAAAACCAGCTGCCAAGCCAGCCGCTAAAACTGCTGCTGCAAAACCAGCCGCCAAGCCAGCTGCCAAAACTGCTGCTGCAAAACCAGCCGCCAAGCCAGCTGCCAAAACTGCTGCTGCAAAACCAGCCGCCAAGCCAGCCGCTAAAACTGCTGCTGCAAAACCAGCCGCCAAGCCAGCCGCTAAAACTGCTGCTGCAAAACCAGCCGCCAAGCCAGCCGCTAAAACTGCTGCTGCAAAACCAGCTGCCAAGCCAGCCGCTAAAACGGCTGCTGCAAAACCGGCGGCCAAGCCAGCTGCCAAACCGGCTGCTGCAAAACCAGCTGCTAAGCCAGTTGCCAAACCGGCTGCTGCAAAACCAGCTGCTAAGCCAGCCGCAAAACCCGCTGCTGCAAAGCCAGCCGCCAAGCCTGCACCGGCCAAGCCTGCAACCCCGGCAGCTCCGGCTGCAACCCCGGCAGCGTCCACCGCTCCAACTGCGCCGGCCAGCAGCACGCCTGCACCGGCAGCGCCAAGCACCACCCCAACCAGCGCTTCCTAAGTGCCGGTGGCCTCGACGCGCAGCGACTGCAGCGCGTCGTGGTCAAGGTTGGCGGCTCCGGTCGCCAAGCCTTCAAGCCATCTCGATTGACCCCCTTTCTCGCCAGTCGGCCATGTTTGCGCCAGCACTTGCAGGCGCGTCAGCAACTGCCGTTCAGCTTCCAGCTCCAGGGCCTTGACCCGTTCGCGTAGCGTCGCCAATTGCGCATCCTGCTGCGCCATGGTTCGCCACTGCACGCGTACCTGTCGCAACGGTTCGACCACGTCTTGCTGCCACGGCTGCGCAATCTGGCGCAACGCCTGCATGCGTTCGGCGGTCGGTGCAACGCCGCGCTGCTCCAGCCAGGCGCCGCAGAGCAACAGGCACACATCCGCGCCTTGTGCCTGCAAGCGCAGGCAAGCAGCTTCAACGCCCGGGTGGGCATACGTCGAGAGGGCAAAGCTCCACAGGTCAGCGCACATATTCACACCCAAGCCAGCGGCCAACGAAGCTGGTAGACTCCGCCGCCATTATGATCCGACTTCAAAGCCTAACATTACAGCGTGGCCCGCAACGTCTTCTTGAAGACGCCGAGCTGACCCTGCACGCCGGTCACAAAGCCGGCCTGATCGGTGCCAACGGCGCCGGCAAATCCACGTTGTTCGCCCTGTTGCTTGGTGAGCTGACCCCGGATTCCGGGAATTGCCTGCTGCCGGCCGACTGGCGCATCGCCCATATGCGCCAGGAGATCGACACCCTGGACCGCATAGCGATCGACTACGTGCTCGATGGCGACCTGCGCCTGCGTCAGGTGCAACACGACCTGGCCGAGGCCGAGACAGCCCAGGACGGCGCCGCCCAGGCCCGCCTGCACTCGGAACTCGACAGTGCCGACGGCTACACCGCTGACGCTCGCGCCCGCAAGATGCTGGCCGGCCTGGGTTTTACCAATGAACAGATGGACCGCCCGGTCGCCGACTTCTCCGGCGGCTGGCGCATGCGCCTGAACCTGGCCCAGGCGCTGATGTGCCCGTCCGACCTGTTGCTGCTCGACGAACCGACCAACCACTTGGACCTCGATGCGATCCTGTGGCTGGAAGATTTCCTCAAGAGCTACCCGGGCACCTTGCTGCTGATTTCCCACGACCGGGATTTCCTCGACGCCGTGGTCGACAATATCGCCCACGTCGAACAGAAGAAAATCACGCTCTACCGTGGCGGCTACACCGCATTCGAGCGCGCCCGCGCCGAACGCCTGGCTCAGCAGCAGCAAGCGTTCGAGAAGCAGCAAGCGCAACGTGCGCACATGGAAAGCTACATCGCCCGGTTCAAGGCCCAGGCCACCAAGGCCCGTCAGGCCCAGAGCCGGATCAAAGCATTGGAGCGCATGGAAGAGCTGTCGGCGGCCCACGTCGATTCGCCGTTCGATTTCGTGTTCCGTGAGTCGGTGAAGATCTCCAGCCCGTTGTTGGACCTCTCGGATGCACGCCTGGGTTATGGCGACAAAACCATTCTGGAGAAGGTCAAGCTGCAGCTCACGCCGGGCGCGCGTATCGGTTTGCTCGGCCCCAACGGCGCAGGCAAGTCGACGCTGATCAAGAACCTGTCGGGTGAACTGCAACCCCTGGCCGGCCGCCTGACGCGTGGCGAGAACCTGGTGGTGGGCTACTTCGCTCAGCATCAGCTGGATTCCCTCGATTCCAAGGCCAGCCCGTTGCTGCACCTGCAGCGTCTGGCGCCGACCGAACGTGAGCAAACCTTGCGTGATTTTCTGGGTGGCTTCGACTTCCGTGGCGCACGCATCGATGAGCCGGTGTTGAATTTCTCCGGCGGCGAAAAAGCCCGCTTGGCCTTGGCCCTGATCGCCTGGGACCGGCCAAACCTGCTGCTGCTCGACGAACCGACCAACCACCTGGACCTGGAAATGCGCCTGGCGCTGACCATGGCCTTGCAGGAATTCAGTGGTGCGGTACTGGTGGTGTCTCACGATCGCCACTTGCTCAAGAGCACCACCGACAACTTCCTGCTGGTGGCTGACGGCAAAGTCGAAGAGTTCGACGGCGACCTGGACGACTACGCGCGTTGGCTGACGGACTACCGTCTGCGCAACGCGCCGGCCAGCAATACGCCGGTCAACCCGGACAAGACCGACAAGAAGGCCCAGCGCCAGGCCGCCGCCGCCCTGCGTCAGCAGCTGGCGCCGCACAAGCGCGAAGCCGACAAGCTGGAAGCCGAGCTGGGCAAGGTGCACGAGCGCCTGGCCAAGATCGAAACCAGCCTGGGCGACAGCGCCGTGTACGAGGCGGCGCGCAAGGACGAGTTGCGCGACTTGTTGGCCGAACAAGCCAAACTCAAGGTGCGTGAAGGTCAGTTGGAGGAAACCTGGATGGAAGCCCTCGAACTGCTGGAAACCCTGCAAGCGGAGCTGGAGGCGCTGTCCTGATGGAAGCGCTGCAATTGCCATTGCCGACGCAGTGGGTCGAACCGGTCTGGATCGGTGTGCAAATCCTGCTGATCCTGCTGGCGGGTTATCTCGCCCAGCGCTTCGTCGCCAAGGGCCTGAATCGTCTGGGGGAGCGTTACCCGTTCCCGCCACAACTGCTGATGCCCCTGCGTGGCGGCCTGCGCTGGCTGATCATGGGCAGCGCGTTGATCTTTGTGCTGGGCCGTCTCGGCGTGTCAGCCACGGTGCTGTGGACGGCGCTGTCGGGGTTTGTCGCGGTGGCCGCCGTGGCGTTTTTCGCCATGTGGTCGGTGCTGTCCAACCTGCTGTGCGCGATCTTGATTTTCACCGTCGGGCCGTTCCGCCTGGGTGACATTGTCGAGTTGGTGGATACCGTCGACAAACCGGGCGTCAAAGGCCGGGTCGTGGCGATCAACCTGCTCTACACCACGCTGATCGAAGTGCAGGACGCCGGCACCGACAGTGCGATGGTGCAAGTGCCTAACAGCTTGTTCTTCCAGCGCTCGGTGCGGCGTTGGCCAGGCACCCATGTGTTCCCTGGCGACCGCTAGTATTTACATCCTGTAAAAATATCTAGCCAGCCTTTGCTCGGCGGAGTTAGTTTTAGGCTCAATCGCTAACTCTCCCTCTGAGGTGTGTAATGGCACTCGACACATGGCTGGCCTTTTTTGTGGCCAGCTGGATTATTTCCCTGTCCCCCGGCGCTGGCGCCATCGCGTCGATGTCCAGCGGCCTGCAATACGGTTTCCTGCGCGGCTATTGGAATGCCATTGGCCTGCAACTGGGCCTTGCGATGCAGATTGCCGTGGTCGCGGGCGGCCTGGGTGCCATTCTGGCGGCGTCCTCGAACGCGTTTTATGCGATCAAATGGTTTGGCGTGGCGTACCTGGTGTACCTCGCGGTCAAGCAATGGCGCGCGCTGCCCATGGACATGAGCGAAGATTCGGCCATACGCCCGATCGGCAAGCCGCTGGCGATGATGTTCCGTGGCTTCCTGGTCAATGCCAGCAACCCCAAGGCCCTGGTGTTCATGCTGGCGGTGCTGCCGCAGTTTGTGAACCCGCAGGCGCCACTGCTGATCCAGTACCTGATCCTGGGCGCGACCATGATCAGCGTCGATATGATCGTGATGGCGGGCTATACGGGGCTGGCGTCGAAGGTCTTGCGCCTGCTGCGCACGCCTAGACAGCAAAGACGCATGAACCGCACCTTTGCCGGGTTGTTTGTGGGGGCTGCGGGTTTCCTGGCCAGCTTGCATCGCGCAACGACCTGAGGCTGAAAAAACCGGCTAAAAATGTGGGAGCTGGCTTGCCTGCGATAGCATCACCAAGGTGTAACTGATACACCGCGGTGCCTGCATCGCTGGCAAGCCAGCTCCCACATTTGTTTTGTGTTGCGTGTGCAATCGCAGCTTCAGCGCAGAATCTTCGGCGCTTCATCCCTGGGCAGGTTGTTGCGCAGCGCAGGCTTGCCGGGGTCTTGATACCCGCCGCCCAGTTGCTCTGCCAGTTGCCTGGCCACATCCTCACCCAAGGCTTTCGACACCTCCCTTACCACCCGTGGCCGGTTCAGGCTCACGCGCACATCACGGCTGTTCACCAGCTTGGTGTCCTGGCCTTCACCCATCGCGGTAAACGCCGAGGTGATCTCGAAGGTGCGCGTGTTGATCAGGCTGAAATCCGCCACCAGCGTCAGGCCCAGCACGGCCGAGTAGCTGTTGGTGTGGTCCAGGGCGTTGATGTCCTGGGTGAAGTCGATGTCTGACAGGGTGCCGAACAGCACGTAGTCGGCGCCCTTGAAGTTGCCGGCCTTGATGCGCGTGATCACGTCATACACATCGCCCTTGGCGTCGGCGGTGTAAGGCGTGCCCTGTACCAGTTGGAACTGGTGCGACTTGAGAATCTCGCCCTTGATATCTCCGCTGAATTTACGCAGCTCGGCCTGTTCGATGTAGCTGGTGCGGCTCTCATACTCGCTGTAGCTCGACGCACCGCTGGCCTGATAAGCGCTGGCCTGGAAGTTGTTGCTGGCCGAGACCGCGTGGATGTACTCCTCGACGCGCGCCTCGTAGGCAAGGTCAGTCACCGCGATCTTCGGGGCGGCCGAGGCGCCAAAGGCGCACAGCAGGCCGATCATGCCGATCCATGCACGCATTGCTCAGCGCTCCGTGGTTTTGCGGATTTCTTTCTCGTCCATCCATTCGGCCAGGCCGCTCTCGACGTCGATCAGCTGCAGGCTGAATTTGTAGAAGACGTCTTTGTAGTCCGAGCTGCGCTTGACGATGGAGCTGATGGAGCCTTCCAGGCGGTACTTGGCGGCGACCATATTGCCGGTCTTGCTGACGGTGGCTTTTTTGTACAGGCCGCTCTGGTTTTGCAGCTTGAGCTGGTCAACCTGGCTCTGCATATCGGTGTTGTCGCTGGCGAAGCGCGCAGTGCCGGTCTTCATCAGCTGGGTCTTGATCGACGTGGTGATCTCACGGGTGTCGATGTACTCGCTGGTCTTGTTCTTCACGTCATACACCTGCACGACCGGGCGGCCCTGCAAGATGCCGGACTGGGCCAGGGAGCGGGTCATGCTTTCGGCGATCATCTGCAGGTCGGTCGAGCCGAACTCGTTGGTGACCAATTCCACGGCCTTAGAGTCGCCGTAGCTGATGTTCTTGCCGCCAAGGACCGGCGAAGTGTTGGAGCAACCGCTGGCCAACAGGGCAACCACGGCGAGAATCGAGACGCGTGCAAACATGGGGAAATCTCTCTGAAAACTGATAGGTGAAGGCTTCAAGGCGTTTTCACTTCAAGACGAAAGTCCGCCGCCTGAGGCAGGTTGGCGATGGCCGGCAGGAAGGTGGCCTGGTTGGCGTACAGGTTCAGCACTTTCCAGGTTTCTTCATCGCCCACCGGGAAACCGTCGGCGCCCAGCCAGGCAAAGCGGTAATACATCATCTGGTTGCTGCTGGTGATGTTGCTCAGCTGCACCTTGGCCGTGAGAAAGCCATTTTCACGGGCCACACGAATGGCACCGACGGCGATGCCTTTGAACGTGCCCATCACCACGATTTTGCTGGCGGCGCTGCCAGGCTCCGGCGGCGGCGGGGTGGCGCAGCCGGCGAGCAGGACCAGCGCCAGGGCGCCGAGAATGAAATGACGCATAGCGTGCTCCTTAAGGTTGTTTGAGGGCGATGGCCTGGTTGGCAGCACTCGGCACCACATGGGCCGCGAGGCCACCGGCGAATACCTGGTTGCCGACCACGCGCAGGGTGATCACCTGATAGCGCTGGTCGGCCTTGACCGTCACCAGCGTGCCGCCCAGGGCGTTGGGCAGGCTGACCTGGTGGTCGCCGTGCTTGAGGCGCAGTCGCGTCACTTGGGTCAGGTCCGGCAGCGTGCGCCAGGTGCGCGTGTCGGCGCCTTCGGTCACGGCCGAGGCGATGCCCAGCACCAGGCCCGCCATGGGGTTGGTCTTGTTCAGGTTGTTCTGCGCCACGCCACGGCTGACCGCACGCACGGTGGTGCGCAGGATGATCCCCGGCATGTCATCACGCAGGGCGCGGCGCGACATGGCCGTGGTGCTGTTGAGTGCGGTGAGGTTCTGTTGCTTGCCGTCCACGCCGATCTGGGCAAAGGTCGCGGTGGAGTTGTCGGCCTTGATCACCGGGAACGACAGCGGGGTGATCACCAGGTTGCCATTGATCGGGATCGGCAATGGCAGGCGGATCGAATCACGTGCCGGTGCCAGGCCGCTTTGGACCACGATCAGCACGTCGGTCTCATCGGCGCCGACCTTGGACTTGTCCAGCTCAAGCAACGCCTGCTCCAGCAGCGGCGTGTTGGGGCGCAGTTCGGCGGCCTTGCGGTAGCCGGGCGCAGCCAGGTCTTTTTCGCCGAGGGCTTCGTAGACAAAGCCTGCCAGGTAATGGCTGAACGCACTCTGGTAGCTGTTTTTCAGGCCGACCACTTCCGGCGCGTCCAGTGCTTCCACCGGGTAGCCGCGCAGGTCTTTGATCTGAGTGGTGACGCCTTGGCGCTCGGCTTCGTTTTCGCGCTTGAGGTATTCCTTGTCGCGCAGGTCGGCGATCACCGCTTCGCGTTCGTGGGTCTTCTTGATCTCGGTGCGGGCACCGTCGAAGTCGTTCACGGCCAGCAGGTTCAAGGCCATCTGGGTGGTGAGCATGACTTTTTCGTAGTCATAACCTTCGTAGCGACGCACTTTGTCGTTGACCAGGAAACTGCCGAACTGGGCGAGGTACTTTTCGCTGTCGAATTTGACTGACTCTTCCCACTTGTAGACCTGCAGGTCGGCGCTGCGCCAGGCGGTCTGGCTGCCGGTGAGGTCGCCCTTGGCGCGCAACAGCTCGCCCTTTTCGAAGAAATAGAGCAGGTCTTTGTCGTCGCCGGTATTGTTTTTTTCCAGCAGGGTCAGGGCACCGTCGACATTGCCGGTGGCCAGCTGTTGGTTGGTGGCTTGCAGCTCAGTGTCGTAGCTGCGAAACATCGAACAACCGGACAGCAAGGTCACCGCCGCGAGTGCGAGCGGGGTTAAGGCGCGAAATGCCATACAAACTTCTTCCCTGAAAATAATCAGCCGATGTGCCTATTCCTCATAAAAACGAGGAATTAAATTCCCTTTCGCAATAACAGGGCGCGGCATTATAGGCGCCATTACTGGCAAAACAATGGCTTTTTGCTCCGTTTTTTGTGCGATTGCCATCATGTCGACGGCGATATTTCCATCGCCTTATCACTGACGTCTTGAGTCAAACCCCTTAACGTTAAACAATGTGTTACTTCGCATTTCCCTTTGAGATTCATTCATGACTGCCCTTTACCGTTTTCTCGCCTGGCTGCTGCTGCCGGCGCTGATGTCGTGCAGCTTTAATCTGTTGGCGGCAACTGCCGAGGGCGCGCCTCAAGCCTTGCATCTGCTCGATTACATCGGTGCCGACTACCCGCCATCGGTGGACGCGGGCACGGTCGTGGATGAATCCGAATACCGCGAACAGGTGGAATTTCTTGGGGTATTGCAGGGCCTGGTAGCGGATTTACCCGAGAAGCCCGAACGCGCCGATTTGATAAAGGGCGTCAATGAATTGCTGGCGGCGGTGACCGCGCGTGAAGAGGGCACGACCGTCGCCCACCAGGCCCGTCAGTTAGGTGCCAAGTTGGCAGTGGCGTACGAGGTCAGCCAGGCTCCGGCGATCACCCCAGACCCCACGCGCGGCGCACCGCTCTATGCCCAGCACTGCTCGGTATGCCACGGCACTGCGGGCGCTGGTGATGGCCCGGCCAGCACGGGCATGACGCCGCCGCCCGCGAACCTGCGTGACGCCGCGCGCCTGGACCGCCTGAGCCTCTACGCGATCTACAACACACTCGGTCTGGGCGTCGAGGGCACTGACATGCCGTCTTTCGCCGACCAATTGGACGACCGCCAACGCTGGGACTTGGCGACCTACATCGCCGGTTTCACCGCTGACCCGGCTGCGGCAAACAGCGAACAACCCTTCAATCTTGCCGACCTGGCCCGCCAGACCCCCAATGAAGTGCTGGCCGCAAATGGCCCGGCGGCCGCCGCGACGTTCCGCGCCCAGCGTGCGCAGCCGCCGCAGGTCAAGCGTGGCCCGGCGCAGTTGCTCGATTACACCGCGACCACGCTGGACAAGAGCCTCGCCGCGTTCCGCAACGGTGATCACGAGCAGGCCTACGACTTGTCGGTAGCCGCCTACCTGGAAGGGTTTGAGCTGGTGGAAAGCTCGCTGGACAACGTCGACGCCAACGTGCGCAAGGACACCGAGAAAGCCTTGATGGCCTACCGGCAGTCATTGCAGGACGGCCTGCCGATCGAGCAGGTGCAGCAGCGTCTGGACGTGGCCAAGGGCAAACTCACTGAATCTGCCGGCTTGCTGGGCAGCGATGGCTTGAGCTGGTCGTTGAGTTACATCTCCGGCCTCCTGATTCTGTTGCGTGAAGGTCTGGAAGCGATCCTGGTGCTGGCGGCGATTCTGGCTTTCCTGCGTAACACCGGCCAGCAATCGGCGGTGCGCAGCGTCAACGTCGGTTGGGGCCTGGCGCTGTTGGCCGGCCTGGCGACGTGGGCATTGGCGGCGTATGTGATTGACGTCAGCGGCGCCCAGCGCGAATTGCTTGAAGGCTGCACGGCACTGTTCGCCAGTGTGATGGTGCTGTGGCTTGGCGTGTGGATGCACGACCGACGCCACGCGGCGGCCTGGCAGGATTACATCAAGAGCAGCCTGGTGGGCGGCGGCGGGCGCTTCGGCTTTGCCATGCTGGCGTTCTTCTCGGTGTACCGCGAGCTGTTCGAAGTGATCCTGTTTTACGAAACCCTGTGGCTGCAAGCCGGCCCCGCCGGGCACAACGCGGTGCTGGCCGGTGGCGCCACGGCGCTGGTGCTGCTGGTGGGCCTGGCGTGGGTGATCCTGCGCGGCTCGGCGAAGCTGCCCTTGGCGTTGTTCTTCGGCATTAACGCGGCGCTGCTGTGCGCGCTGTCGGTGGTGTTCGCCGGGCATGGCGTGAAGGCCTTGCAGGAAGCCGGCATCTTCGGCACACGGCCGGTGGCGTTCTTTGACTTCGACTGGCTGGGCATCCACGCCGACGCGTATTCGTTGAGTGCGCAGGCCGTGGCGATCCTGGCGATTGTGGTGCTGTACGGCCGCAGCCGCCTGGCAGAAAAACGCCGCGTGGCAGCCTGACCATGCGCGTGTGGATCGATGCGGATGCTTGCCCACGGGCGGCCAAGGACCAGGTGGTGAAATTCGCCCTCAAGCGCCAGTTCGAGGTGGTACTGGTGGCGGGGCAAAGCCAGATCAAACCGAGCTTTGCGTGTGTGAAGTTGATCGTGGTGCCCAGTGGCCCGGATGCGGCGGATGACTACCTGGTGGAACACGCCGTGCCCGGTGAGCTGGTGATTTGCAGCGATGTGCCCTTGGCCGACCGGCTGGTGAAGAAGGGCGTCACGGCCCTTGACCCTCGCGGCAAGGAATTCAGCCCGGCCAACATGAGCGAACGGCTGGCGGTGCGTAACCTGTTCACGGATCTGCGCGAGCAGGGCCAGATGGGCGGAGGCCCGCCGCCCCATGGGGAAAAGGATAAGCAGGCGTTTGCCAATGCGCTGGACAGGATATTGACCAAGTTGATGCGCGAGGCCTGACGTTGGCGAGCGGTGTACTTGTGGCGAGCGGGCTTGCCCCGCGTTGGGGGGCGAAGCCGCCCCAAAACTTCACGCCGCAGATTAACTGACTGACCGCGTTGTCTGGATTGGGGCTGCTGCGCAGCCCAACGCGGGGCAAGCCCGCTCGCCACAACGGTGGGCTAGCCACCCTTAAGTGTTCGGGACGCGCTCAATCATTTTCGTGGGTCAATTCCAGCACCCGATCCACGAGTTTGTTGATACCTGAGGCCACCTCACTGATGTTCTTGCCGAGCATGTAGGCCGGGGTGCTCACCAGTTTGCGCGGGGTGTCCTCGACGATGTCTTCCACTGTGCAGTCGCGGTGGGTGGCGCCCATCTTGTCGAGGGCAGCGGCGGTGTCGGCGTCGTTGCCGATGGTGCACGTCACGCCGGGGCCGTAGATTTTCGCGGCCAGTGCCGGCGAAATGCAGATCAGCCCCACCGGCTTGCTCGCTTCGGCGAAGGCTTCCGCCAGCGCCAGCACCTGCGGATTGACGCTGCAACCCGCGCCTTCCACGGCAAAGTTCGACAGGTTCTTCGCCGCGCCAAACCCGCCGGGCACGATCAGCGCATCGAAATCTTCGGCGCGGGCCTCACGGATATCTTTCACGTCACCCCGAGCAATCCGCGCCGACTCCACCAGCACGTTACGCGACTCGGGCATCTCTTCGCCGGTGAGGTGGTTGATCACGTGATGTTGCGCGATATCCGGCGCAAAACATTGGACCTGGGCGCCTCGCTGGTCCAGGCGCAGCAAGGTGATCACGCTTTCGTGGATCTCTGCGCCGTCGTACACGCCACAGCCGGAAAGGATCACTGCAATCTTTTTGCTCATGAGTATTTCTCCCTATTTCATGGCGTTAAATGTCTACTAATTTGTCATCTGTTGCCAATGGGATCTCGCGCCGCTACACCTAATCTTGATCTAACAAAAACAGACCGGACTAGCCCATGGACTTCGTGCCTTACGCGGTACCGTTTTTCATTGCCTTGATCGTGGTTGAACTGCTGGCCGACCGTTGGCGCGGCGCGCGCAACTATAGGGTGGCCGACGCCATCAACAGCCTCAGCACGGGTGTGCTGTCCACCACCACGGGCTTGCTGACCAAGGGGGTCGGGCTGCTGACTTACGCCTTCGCCCTCAAGCACCTGGCGTTGGTCGAGCTGTCGGCCCAGAGTGCGTGGACCTGGGTGTTCGCCTTTGTGTTCTACGACTTCTGCTACTACTGGCTGCATCGCTGCGGCCATGAGCGCAACATCCTGTGGGCCGCGCACTCGGTGCATCACCAGAGTGAGGACTACAACCTCACCACCGCCTTGCGCCAGACCAGCACCGGCTTCTTGCTGAGCTGGATTTTCTACCTGCCCCTGGCCGTGGTGGGCGTGCCGCTGGTGGTGTTTATCAGCGTGGCCTCGCTCAATCTTCTGTATCAATTCTGGGTGCACACCCGTCACGTGCCCAAGCTTGGCTGGTTCGAATGGTTCTTCGTCACACCGTCCAATCATCGGGCTCACCATGCACAGAACGCTCTTTACATGGATCGCAACTATGGCGGCGTGTTCATTATTTGGGACCGGCTGTTCGGCAGCTTCCAGGAAGAAGACGACAACGAACCGGTGATCTTTGGCGTGACCACGCCCTTGGCCAGTTGGAACCCGCTGTGGGCCAACCTGCAGTTTTATGCACAGTTGTGGAGTGATGCGCGGCGTACCGAGCGCTGGTGGGACAAGCTGCGCATCTGGTTCATGCGCACCGGCTGGCGCCCGGCGGACGTGAAGGCCAAGTACCCGCTGACCAAGCCCGACTTGAGCCAGTTCCGCAAATTTGAAGTGCCGCTGGACGCACGCCAGCAGGTCTACGTTGCCCTGCAATTTGCGGCGTATGTGGGGTTTGGCAGCTATCTGATGAATGCAGGCGAAGGGCTGCCCACGGCGGCGTTGATCCTGGGCTGGAGCGCAATGGCGTTAGGGTTGTTCACGCTGGGCGTGGCGTTGGAGAATCGCCCCTGGGCCCTGAAGGCTGAGCTGGTGCGCCTGGGGCTGAATGTACCGTTGGTATGGCTGGCGCCGCTGGTCGGGCTATGGCCGGCCAGCAATTTGGGCTGGCTGGGCCTGGTGAGTTACAGCTTGCTCAGCGTGATCGGTCTCTACTGCTGCAGAAACCGGCTTACTCGATTGGCGTCTTAGGCGCGTCGACCTTGGCGGGCTCGGCAAGTCGCTCTGCGGCCAGCCGGGCCTTGGCATCTTCGCAGGCCTGGCGGGCAATGCGCGCGTTCTTGAAGCGGCGACGCAGCCACAGGCCCAAGCCCAGCAACAGCAGTGCTCCCAACACCCACAGCTCATATTTCTTGATGCTGCCGAGCATGCCTTCCAGCACCGCGCCAAAATGATAAGCCGCAGCGCCCAGCGCCGCCGCCCACACCGCAGCGCCAATGCCGTTGAGCAGCAAGTAGCGCAAAGGCGGGTAACCGGACAAGCCAATCGCCACCGGCATCACGGTGCGCAGCCCGTAGACGAACCGAAAGCTCAACACCCAGATATCCGGATGCTTGCGGATATGTTCCAGCGCTTTGTCGCCCATCAATTGCCAGCGCGGCTTGCGCGCCAACAGTTTGCGGCCATGCTTGCGCCCCAGGAAGTACCACAGCTGGTCACCGGCATAGCTGCCAAAGAAGGCAACGACCACCACCAGGTTGATATCCATGTATCCACGGAACGCCAGGAAGCCTGCGAGAACCAGAATGGTTTCGCCTTCGAAGAACGTGCCCAGGAAGAGCGCAAAGTAGCCGAAGTCATGCAGAAATTGTTGAAGCATGGTCTGGGGTGCTGGCGAAATGAACGCGCAGCCTACGCCTTCGTGGACATTCATGAAAGTATCGAGATGTGTCACGAAGTGAACAATTCCTACATATGCGACGAATGCGACTGCAGGTCGCATCGATAAGCACAACTGTCATTCCTTCGTCATAATGGCCGCTTATAACTGCAACGCTCGCCCGTAAACACGGGCTCAGGAGTCTGTCGTGAGCTTTACCCCTGCCAATCGCCTGTTCCCTGCTACCCGCCTGCGCCGCAATCGCCGTGATGATTTTTCTCGTCGTCTGGTGCGTGAAAACGTGCTGACGACGAACGATCTGATCTTGCCGGTGTTTGTGCTGGACGGTGAAAACCGTCGGGAAGCAGTGGCATCGATGCCAGGTGTGGAGCGCTTGACCATTGATCAGCTGCTGATCGAGGCGGCGAACTGGGTGGAACTCGGGATTCCGGCGCTGGCGCTGTTTCCAGTGACGCCCTCTGAACTCAAGTCGCTTGACGCTAGCGAAGCCTGGAACCCGCAAGGCATTGCCCAGCGTGCTACCCGCGCGCTGCGCGAGCGTTTCCCGGAGCTGGGTGTGATCACCGACGTGGCGCTGGACCCGTTCACCACCCACGGCCAGGATGGCATTCTTGACGAAGACGGCTATGTTCAAAACGACATTACCGTCGATGCGCTGGTCAAACAGGCGCTGTCCCACGCAGCCGCTGGCGCCCAGGTCGTCGCGCCGTCGGACATGATGGACGGTCGCATCCAGGCGATTCGCGAAGCCCTGGAACTGGCCGGCCACGTCAATGTGCGGATCATGGCCTACTCGGCCAAGTACGCCAGCGCCTATTACGGGCCTTTCCGCGATGCGGTGGGCTCGGCACTGAACCTGGGCAAGGCCAACAAGGCCTCGTACCAGATGGACCCGGCCAACAGCCAGGAAGCCCTGCACGAAGTGGCGGCGGATCTGGCTGAAGGCGCCGACATGGTGATGGTCAAGCCAGGGATGCCGTACCTGGACATCCTTTATCGGGTCAAAGAGGAATTCAAAGTGCCGACCTTTGTCTATCAGGTCAGCGGTGAATACGCGATGCACATGGCCGCGATCCAGAATGGTTGGTTGAGTGAAGCGGTGATCCTCGAATCCCTGACTGCCTTTAAACGTGCCGGCGCTGATGGCATTCTGACCTACTTCGCCGCCCGCGCCGCCCAATTGCTTAGAGAGCAACAATAGCCCTCACAGGAACACTCAATGAATACCGAAGGACTCTCAGAAGTTGCCGTAAAAGACGCTCACCCGGTGGTGGAACAAGTCACCGAAACCCCGCCGGAGCTGGAGCCCGCACCGCCTGCCGTGGTGGCCGAAGCGCCCGCGCCGGCCCCGGTGGTCGCGGTCACCAACCTGGATGACAGCAGCCTGTACATCCACCGCGAGTTGTCACAACTGCAATTCAACATCCGCGTGCTCGAACAGGCGCTGGATGAGTCCTACCCGCTGCTGGAGCGGCTGAAATTCCTGCTGATTTTCTCCAGCAACCTGGACGAGTTCTTCGAGATCCGCGTCGCCGGCCTCAAGAAACAAATCACCTTCGCCCGCGAACAAGCCGGTGCCGACGGCCTGCAGCCGCATCAGGCCCTGGCGCGCATCAGCGAGCTGGTGCACGGTCATGTCGACCGCCAATACGCGATCCTCAACGACATCCTGCTGCCGGAGCTGGAAAAACATCAGGTCCGCTTCATCCGTCGCCGGCACTGGACCACCAAGATCAAGACCTGGGTGCGCCGTTACTTCCGTGACGAGATTTCACCGATCATCACCCCGATTGGTCTGGACCCGACGCACCCGTTCCCGCTGCTGGTGAACAAGAGCCTGAACTTCATCGTCGAACTGGAAGGCATCGACGCCTTCGGTCGCGATTCAGGCCTGGCGATTATCCCGGCGCCGCGTCTGTTGCCACGAATCATCAAGGTACCGGAAGAGGTGGGGGGTGCTGGCGACAACTATGTATTCCTGTCGTCGATGATCCACGCGCATGCCGATGACCTGTTCCAGGGCATGAAGGTAAAGGGCTGCTACCAGTTCCGCCTGACCCGTAACGCCGACCTGGCGCTGGATTCCGAAGACGTCGAAGACTTGGCCCGCGCCCTGCGCGGTGAGCTGTTCTCGCGCCGCTACGGCGACGCGGTGCGCCTGGAAGTGGCCGACACTTGCCCTAAACACCTGTCGGACTACCTGCTCAAGCAGTTCAACCTGGCCGAGTCCGAGTTGTACCAGGTCAATGGCCCGGTGAACCTGACGCGCCTGTTCAGCATCACCGGCCTGGACAGCCACCCGGAGCTGCAATACACGCCGTTCACTCCGCAGATCCCGAAACTGCTGCAAAACAGCGAGAACATCTTCAGCGTGGTGAGCAAGCAGGACATTCTGCTGCTGCACCCGTTCGAGTCCTTCACCCCGGTGGTCGACCTGCTGCGCCAGGCCGCCAAGGACCCGCATGTTCTGGCTGTGCGCCAGACGCTGTACCGCTCCGGCGCCAACTCGGAAATCGTCGACGCACTGGTAGACGCCGCGCGAAACGGCAAGGAAGTCACCGCGGTGATCGAGTTGCGTGCGCGCTTCGACGAAGAGTCCAACCTGCAACTGGCCAGCCGCCTGCAAGCGGCCGGTGCGGTGGTGATCTACGGCGTGGTCGGTTTCAAGACCCACGCCAAGATGATGCTGATCCTGCGCCGCGAAGCCGGCGAGATTGTGCGTTACGCGCACTTGGGCACTGGCAACTACCACGCCGGCAACGCCAAGCTCTACACCGACTACAGCCTGCTGACCTCCGACGACGCCTTGTGTGAAGACGTCGGCAAGTTGTTCAGCCAGCTGATCGGCATGGGCAAGACCTTGCGCATGAAGAAGCTGCTGCACGCGCCGTTCACGCTCAAAAAGGGCATGCTCGACATGATTGCCCGCGAGACCCAGTTCGCCCTCGACGGCAAACCGGCGCACATCATCGCCAAGTTCAACTCGCTGACCGATCCGAAGATCATCCGCGCGCTGTACAAGGCCAGCCAGTCCGGTGTGCGCATCGACTTGGTGGTGCGTGGCATGTGCTGCCTGCGTCCGGGCATCGCCGGGGTCTCGCATAACATCCACGTGCGATCGATCATCGGCCGCTTCCTGGAGCACACGCGGGTGTTCTACTTCCTCAACGGCGGCGAAGAGCAGATGTTCCTCTCCAGTGCCGACTGGATGGAGCGCAACCTCGATAAGCGTGTAGAGACCTGCTTCCCGGTGGAAGGCAAGAAGCTGATCATGCGCGTCAAGAAAGAGCTGGAAAGCTACCTCACTGACAACACGCACAGCTGGAGCCTGCAGTCGGACGGCCGCTACGTGCGCAACACGCCGACCGGCAACCAGAACCCGCGCAGTGCGCAGGCGACGTTGCTGGAGAAGCTGGGTAGCCCGATTCTTGCGGTGAACTAAAGCCAACGCGCTCTGAACATGTGGGAGGGGGCTTGCCCCCGATGAAGGAGTGTCAGTCAACAGATTCATTGACTGGTCCACCGCCATCGGGGGCAAGCCCCCTCCCACATGTGTTTTTGCAGTGTTCTTTAGATCGGCTCAGCGCAGGTTCAGGCTGAACCCCACCCGCGTCAGCCATTCCGCTTCCTGGGCGAAGTCCGCCTGGGTCAGCTGGTTTTCATCCAGCCAGCCTTTGGGGAACACCACGTCCAGGCTGTCGCCGTGGGCGCGCAGGGTTACCTGGGGCATTTCCTGGGTGCCGCGGATGTGGTGGAACAGGATCGCAAAGCGCAGCAGCACGCACAGGCGAATCAGCTTGCTGCCTTCGCTGCCGAAGTCGGCAAACTTGTCCTTGGGAATGTTGCGGCGATGGCCACGCACCAGCAGGGCGAGCATCTGTTGGTCTTCGCGCGAGAAACCGGCGAGGTCCGAGTGCTCGATCAGGTAGGCGCCATGCTTGTGGTAATGGTAGTGGGCGATGTCCAGGCCCACTTCGTGCACCTTGGCGGCCCAGCCGAGCAGCTCGCGCCACACGCCGTCTGCCAGGTCCCAGTCCTCGGCCACCTGGTCGAAGGCATGCAGGGCCTTGCGCTCCACGCGCGCGGCTTGTTCGAGGTCGACGTGATAGCGCTCCATCAACGAGCTGAGGGTGCGTTCACGCACGTCTTCATGGTGATGGCGGCCCAGCAGGTCATAGAGCACGCCTTCGCGCAGGGCGCCGTCGCAGTGGTCCATGCGTTGCAGTTCGAGGGCGTCGAAAATCGCCTCGAGAATCGCCAGGCCGGCCGGGAAAATGGTGCGCCGATCAGGCTTGATACCGTCGAAGTCGATTTTCTCTGCGTCGCCCAGCTTGAACAGCTTGCGCTTGAGCCAGGCCAGGCCTTCGGCGTTGACCTCACCGGTGCCATGGCCGCCGGCTTTGAGGGCCAGGCCGATGGCGCGGATGGTGCCGGATGAGCCGATGGCTTCATCCCAGGTCAAGCGATGCAGGGCGTGTTCGATGCTCATGATTTCCAGGCGCGCCGCGGTGTAGGCCTGGGCATAGCGCGCCGGGGTGATCTTGCCGTCCTTGAAGTAACGCTGGGTATAACTGACGCAACCCATCTGCAGGCTTTCGCGCAGCAGCGGTTCGAAACGCTGGCCGATGATGAATTCGGTACTGCCGCCGCCGATGTCCGCTACCAGGCGTTTGCCGGGGGTGTCGGCCAGGGTGTGAGAGACGCCGAGGTAGATCAGGCGCGCTTCTTCGCGGCCGGAAATGACTTCTACCGGGTGCCCGAGGATGGCTTCGGCGCGGCGGATGAATTCGCCGCGGTTGCGGGCTTCACGCAAGGCGTTGGTGCCAACGATGCGCACAGCGCCCAAGGGCATGCCGTTGATCAGTTGGGCAAAGCGCTTGAGGCAATCGAGCCCGCGCTGCATGGATTCTTCATTGAGCTGGCGCTCGTCGTCGATCCCGGCAGCCAGTTGCACTTTTTCGCCGAGCCGCTCGAGGATGCGGATTTCGCCGTTCTGGGCCTTGGCCACGACCATGTGAAAGCTGTTGGAGCCCAGGTCGATAGCGGCGATCAAGGACAGATTCTTGGCTTGGGATTGCGGCATGGTTTGGGGGTCTCGGTCGATAACCTGACCATCGTGCCACGATCGAACGCTGGCGCCAACGCGTTGTGCTTCAGTAATTTGCCTGATGCTGTCTGTGGGGAATTCATGTGGGAAATGTAGGCCGGTTTTGTAAGCATGCGACGAATAAGTCAGTCGATGATGTAGGCATTTTGGCTTTTGTAGTGTTCAAGGCGGATTCTGATTTTGCCTACAATGGTTGAGTCGCTGTTCTCTTAGTTTGTTTTGTTATGGACTACCTTGTTATTAACTGAGAGCCACTGTTTATTTTCATCACTCCGACAATAACTGATGTGTTGTCCGATTTTTTAATGAGGTACCAAAGCGACAGACTGTCACTCGGCAATGTTGCCTGGGTGTTATTTATTTATCGTTATGTATGTCCGGGAAGATAAGTGGTTGGGCGATGGATTCGCCAGGACGCGAATAAACAGCGCCTGTTAACTTCGTAGTGACAGGACAAAAATGAAAACAATTGTTGGTTTGACTCTCGGTATCGCCTGCCTGGCTGCAACCCTGACCGCTCAGGCGACCACCAGCGCCCAGCTGGTCGTCAGGGGCACGATTACACCCGCCGCCTGTAACCTCAGCCTGGCCGGCAGCGGCATCATTGATTACGGCACGATTCGTTCCGGCGAATTATCCCAGACCGCGTTCAACACGCGCGAAGAGAAGACCACTTCCCTGGTGGTCAATTGCGGTACAACGCCGGCGAGGTTCGGTCTCTCCTTCACCGACTTGCAGGCGGGCAGCAAAGTGCCAGGTGTCCTGGGCCCAGGCTTTACCGAGGCGCAGAATTTTGGTCTGGGTTCCGTAGGCGCTCGGCGAACCGGTGGCTATTCGGTCACGCTCAGGGATCTGCGTTCTGCCGGTGTGGCGCTGTATCCCATCCTGCGTAATGGCGCGGGCGTTTGGCTGAGCAGCGATGGCAAAGTTGCTCAATCGCCTGCCCAGTATTCGTGGCGCAATAGCACCACCTTTACGCCGGCCTCTATTAACCAGTTGACCGGCACGCTTGCGGTGAAGGCGGTCATCAACCGGGCGCAGGATCTGGACTTGAGTCGCGATGTCTCCCTTGATGGGCGCGCCACACTGGTATTGAGTTACATCTAAACAGCGCAAAACAGCCAATCAAGAAACTGACACTTTCTGGTTGGCTGTTTTTTTGTGGGCGTTTAACTGCCCATTGTCAACTTTGTCGGTTGTGGGGGACGTCGAGTGCGTGGGTTTTCAATCATAAGTTTTATAGTGTTTTGGAGTGCAAGTGCCTGTGGTTTTTTTACCGGTGTTGCACAGGCGGACGGCATGCTGCCGGAAACAACAGTGGTGATGCTTTATGAGGAAGAGGGCGAAGCCACAATAAACATCAAGAACACCGATGCAGGGCCGGCGTTGCTTCATTCGGTGGTGGAGAACGTGCCCGAGGACCAGCAACTGCTGTTGATCGTCACCCCGCCCATCACGCGAGTGGAAGCGGGCGACACGCAGCTGGTGCGTTTTATCAGCACCCAGAGTGAGCCGCTCAAGACCCAACGCCTCAAGCGCGTGTCGTTCGAGGGCATCCCCCAGGCGCGCACGGCGGGCGGTGCGACCATCGGTATCACCCTTCGGCAGAATTTGCCGCTGATCCTGCACCCCAAAGGTTTACCTCGGCACTCAACACCCTGGGAGCTGCTGAAGTGGAGGCGGACCGGGCAGGGCCTCACGGTCCATAACGACAGTGCCTATGTGGTGCGCCTGGCGCCGCAGGTGCGGCTGCTTCCACAAGGCGCCCCGGCCACGTTGCCGCGCGCCTACCTTTTGCCCGGTGAAGCATTGACCGCACAGGTTGATGGCCCACTGGACGGTATGGCCGAGGTCGAGATCCAGCCCGCCACGGTCTATGGGTTTTCGGTAGAAAACTACCGCGCCCCGATCCACACCGATGAGGGTTGATCGGCCGATGATGAACCCTTCGAGTCACCGCATTGCGGCATTTTTCGGGCCCGGCAGGCCCACGTTGATCATGGGGTTTGCAGCCCTTTGGAGCTTGCCCGGCGTTGTTTCTGCGCTGGAGCTGGGAGAGGGCTTTGACCTTGCGGCACTGACAACCCACGGTATTGACCCAAAGGTCTCCGACTACTTTCGCAGTGCAGCGCGCTTTCGTGAAGGTGTCCATGTGGTGGGCCTGCGGGTCAATGGAAACCCGCTTGGGCTGGTGGATGCACGTTTCGATCACGAGGGGCGATTGTGTTTTACGCCTGGGCTGCTGGAAAAAGCCGGGCTGGTAAAGCCGCGCGAGATACTCCGCGAAGGCGCTACACCGGACGCGGCCTGTCATGACTTTCTCGCTGCGTTCCCAACCACAATGCTGAGGTTGCGTCCCGGTACCGAGGAAGTGACGCTGGTTGTGCCGACCCAGTCATTGCGTGCGCCGCAATGGGAGGCCGGGCCCTTTTCCACGGGCGGCTCAGCAGCGCTGTTCAACTATGACGTGCTGGGTTTTGACAGTCATTCGCGCAGTGGGCCCAGCCGGTTCATCTCGGCCTACACCGAGGCAGGCTTCAACCTTGAGGATTGGGTGGTTCGCAGTCGCCAGTTCTATGTGTCCGACAACGGCAAGACCCGTACCGAACACCTTTATGCTTTTGCCCAGCGGGATGTTGCTGCGTTGCAGTCGACTTTCCAGGTCGGCCAGATCTCCAGCCATAACCCCTTGTTTGGCGGGGTCCAGTTGTCCGGGCTGCAGTTTTACCCCGATGGCCAATCACGTGCCGCTGCGGGCGGCAACAATGCGGTGGTCGAAGGCCTCGCCCAGAGCCAGTCGCGGGTTGAAGTGCGCCAGTCCGGCGCGTTGATCCACAGCACGTTGGTGCCCGAAGGCCCATTCAGGCTTGCAGGGTTGCCTCTGCTCAATGCCACCAGTGACCTGGACGTCAGCGTGATCGATGTGCGCGGAGTCAGGCGCAGCTTCGTGGTGCCGGCGGCTTCGTTTGCAGGGGCTGGCCCGGCGGCGCCTGGTTATTATTTTTCGGTTGGCAAGCTGCGCAAAAATACCCTCGAAGAGGGGCCGTCACCGCGGGTCGCCATGGCCAGCGGCACTTGGGGGCTGGGGCGCGATTCGTCGGCGGGCTTTGGTTTGTTGAGCGCCGATGACTATGGGTCGGCGGGCGGCACCCTGAGCAGCGTGTTCATGCAGCGGGTTTCCGTGGGGGCACGTCTCAACCTGTCGCGAGACAGCAAAAACGCAGTGTCCGGGTCGCGCAGCAGCGTCTCCGTGAGCAGCCCGGTGCTGGCCAATGTTGACGTCAACCTCAGTGCGACCACCCAGACCCAAGGTTATCGTGAGGTCACTGAAGCCGGCCGCGTCGCCCGGCCCGACGAATTGGGTTCGCGCTTCAAGAACCAGTACACGGCAGGCATGAGCTGGGCCGATCCCACGCTGGGTGTGTTCTCGCTGGGCTATACCCGCAGCGCTCAATTTGACGGGCGAACGAGCGAGCATGTGTTCACCTCGTGGAACAAGTCATTCAGCCGCGCCGATGTCGCGTTGATTGCCGATTCGCAAGTGGGCGGCACGCGGTCGGATCGTGACGTCACGCGTACTGGCAACCGGCGCGAACGGGCGCTGGACAACGACCTGTCCGTGCGGTTGCAGGTCAGCGTGCCATTGGGTGGGGACCGTCGTGTGCACAGTTACACCAGTCGTCGCGGTGATCAGTTCACCGCGGGCACATCGCTCAGCGAGCGCGTCAACGAGTATGTGAATTACGAAGTGGGCGTCGAGCGCGACCTCAAGGCCCGGCAGGCATCGGTGCGCGGGCAGGTGGACCTGCTGCCCCGTTATACCCGGGTCGGCCTGGGTGTCAGCCGCGACCCGCAGGGCAGCAGTTACACCGGGCAGTTGCAAGGCGGCGTGGTGGCTCACGCAGGCGGGCTGACCTTTTCGCCTTACCCCGTGCAGGACACCTTCGGCATCGTCTCTGTCGGGGATATCGGCGCGGCAAAAGTCGAGACCCCCCAAGGCCCCGTGTGGACCGATTTCAGCGGGCAAGCCGTGATCGCAGGCCTGCCGGCCTACACCAACAGCCGGGTTGAGGTGCAGACCCCGTCCTTGCCCAGGCGCGTCGACCTGAAAAACGGCACGCAGGTGCTCACGGCGGGTCGTGGATCCTTCAATGCCGTGGATTTCGATGTGGTGAAAGTGCGCCGCATTTTGCTCACTGCAAAGGATCAGCAGGGCCGGCCATTGCCCCAGGGTGCCTCGGTGTTTGGCAGGGGCGATCGCTTCCTGACCAGCGTGGTGGGCGAGGGCATGGTGTTCCTCAATGACGTCAATGAGGCGCAAAGCCTGCGTGTTTCATTGCCGGACGCTTCCACCTGCCTGCTACGCATTGACCTCAAGAGCCAACCCGACAATGACAAGTTCTATGAAACCACCTCGGCGGTGTGCCATGGCCGTTAAGCTTAAAAGCGTGCCCTTGGTCATGCTCTGCGCACTGCTCGCGATGGCTGATGCCCGGGCTGAAAATTGCCGCTTATCGGTGAGCCAGCCGCGCATAGACTACGGCGTTATTCGCAGGGAGGCGCTCGTTGAAAGCCCTTCCGTGGCGCTCGGCACTCGCTCGTTGAGCGTGAATGTACTGTGTGCTGAGCCCGCGGCAATCGCGTTGCGTTTTATCGGCGTGGCTGCCGATGGCGAGGGCTTTCGTTTTGGGCGTCAGGGGCGTTTGCGCCTGAACCTCAAACACGCCCGTTTAGATGGGCAGGCCGTCGGCTGGGCGCTCGCGCACTCACCCGGCGAGACGGTCAGCGGGCACCTGTTGCCCGGTCAGACGTTGATAGCGCGAGTGGCCGGGGGACCGAGGGCAGGTCGTCAATTGACGGCCCAGGTCGATATCGACACCGACCTGGCTGCCGACGCCTTCCAGGTGCGTAGCGAAACACACCTTGAGGCGCAGGGCAGTTTCGAACTGGTCAGCCCGGCTGTTCCACCGAGCCAATGAAGTTGGCGAATTCCGGCGTTTTGGGGTTGGCGAACAATGTCTTGGGGTCGCCCACCTCATGCACTTTGCCTTGGTGCATGAACACCAGTTTGTCGCCGACTTCCCGGGCGAAGCGCATTTCGTGGGTCACCATGATCAGGGTCATGCCGTCGTTGGCCAGTTGACGCACCACGCTGAGCACTTCATTGACCAGTTCAGGGTCCAGGGCCGAGGTGATTTCGTCGCACAGCAGCACCTTGGGTGACATGGCCAGTGCGCGCGCAATGGCGACGCGTTGCTGTTGGCCACCGGACAGGCGATCCGGAAAGGCGTCGAACTTTTCCCCCAGCCCGACGCGCTCCAGCATCTGCCTGGCGAGCTGTGCGGCTTTGGCCTTGGGCACTTTTTGCACCACTTGCGGCGCGAGCATGACGTTTTCGCCCACCGTCAGGTGCGGGAACAGGTTGAACTGCTGGAACACCATGCCGACTTTCTGCCGCAGGCTGCGCAGGTCGGCGCGCGCGGCATCGAGGTACTCGCCATCGACTTCGATCACACCGTCGTTGATCGATTCCAGGCCATTGAGGGTACGCAGCAAGGTGGACTTGCCCGAGCCGCTGCGGCCGATGATCGCCACCACCTGGCCTTCTTCGACTGTCAGGTCGATGCCCTTGAGTACGTGGTGATCGCCGTAATACTTATGCAGGGCGGAAATTCTAAGCAGAGGCATGCAGTCTCCTTTCCAGGTAGCGGGCACTGAGGGACAAGGGGTAGCAGAGCAGGAAGTAACCGAGGGCCACCAGGCCGTAGACCATGAAGGGTTCGAAGGTGGCGTTGGCGAGCATGCCGCCGGTCTTGGTCAGTTCGGTAAAGCCAATGATCGAGGTCACGGCGGTGCCTTTGACCACCTGCACCGAGAAACCTACGGTGGGTGCCACGGCAATCCGCAGCGCTTGGGGCAGGATCACGTAGCGCAGTTGTTCAAGCGGGTTGAGTGCCAGGCTGGCCGACGCTTCCCATTGCCCGTGGGCGATGGATTCGACGCAGCCGCGCCAGATCTCGGCCAGGTAGGCGCTGGTAAACAGGGTCAGGGCAATGGCCGCCGCCAGCCAGGGCGAAATATCCACGCCCAACAGGGCGATGCCGAAAAACACCAGGAACAGCTGCATCAACAGCGGCGTGCCCTGAAACAGTTCGATATAGGTGCGCGCAATATTGCGCGCGAAGGCTTTGCGGCTGATGCGCATGGTCATCACCAGCAGACCGATCAGGCCGCCGCCGACAAACGCCACCAGCGACAGCAACAGGGTCCATTGCAGGCCGGTTGCCAGGTTGCGCACGATGTCCCAGAACGAAAAATCACTCATCGGCTGTTCCTCATCACAAACCGCCGGCCGATCCAGTTGAGCAACTGGCGAATCATCAACGCCATGCACAGGTACACCAGCGTGGTCAGCGCGTAGGTTTCAAAGGCGCGGAAGTTGCGCGACTGAATAAAGTTGGCGGCAAAGCTCAGCTCTTCGGTGGCGATCTGCGAACACACGGCCGAGCCGAGCATCACGATGATGATCTGGCTGCTCAGGGCCGGCCACACCTTGCCCAGCGCCGGCAGCAGCACCACGTGGCGGAACGCCTCGAAACGCGTCATTGCCAGTGCGGCAGCGGCTTCCAGCTGGCCGCGAGGGATGGCCTGGATGCCGGCGCGGATGATCTCGGTGGAGTAGGCCCCCAGGTTGATCACCATCGCCAGCACGGCGGCTTGCCATTCGGTGATTTTCAGCCCCAGCGAGGGCAGGCCGAAGAAGATGAAGAACAACTGCACCAGAAACGGCGTGTTGCGGATCAACTCGACATACACACCGAAGAACCACGCAAACGGCTGGATCTTCCAGGCCCGCACCACGGCGCCGACGGTGCCCAGGGCCACCCCGAGAATCGCGCCGATGGCCGTCAGCTCAAGCGTGAACAGCGCGCCGCGCAACAGCAGGTCGGTGTTGGCGAGCACAGGCATAAAGTCAAATTGATACGCCATGAATCAGCTCCGTCGCTTCAAAGGTCAGCGGGCAGCGGCTCTTTAAGCCACTGCATCGCATTTTTCTCCAGGCTGCCGTCGGCTTTGGCCGCTACCAGGATCTGGTTGACCTTCTCCAGCAGCGCCGGCTCGTTCTTGTTCACGCCCACGTAGACCGGCGAGTCCTTGAGTTTTACCTTCAGCGCCGGCACGCGTTTCGGGTTGCGCTCGCTGATTGCCACCATCACCACGTTGCCACTGGCGATCAGGTCGACCTGGCCGGCCAGGTAGGCGGCGATGGTCGAGTTGTTGTCTTCGAAGCGCTTGATCGTGGCTTCCTTGGGCGCAACGGCGGTCAACTCGATGTCTTCGATGGCGCCGCGGGTCACGCTGATGGTCTTGCCCTTGAGGTCGTCAGTGGTGCTGATCGGCGCGTCAGGCGGACCAAACACCGCCAGGTAGAAAGGGGCATAGGCCTTGGAGAAATCGATGACTTTTTCCCGCTCGGCGTTCTTGCCCAGGCTGGAAATCACCAGGTCGACCTTGCCAGTGGTGAGGAAAGGAATGCGGTTGGTGCTGTTGACCGGCGTCAGCTCCAGTTTGACCTTGAGCTGGTCAGCCAGCAGCTTGGCGGTGTCGATGTCCAGGCCGCGGGGCTTCATGTCAGGGCCGACCGAGCCGAACGGCGGGAAGTCTTGAGGCACGGCGACCTTGAGGGTGCCACGGGCGACGATGTCGTCCAGACCATTGGCCTGGGCGGGTGCCTGGCTCAGCATCAGGCTGGCAAACAGGGCAGTGAGCAGGGCGCTGTAGCGCTTGGTCATGGCAACTCTCCGAAAAGGGCGAAGGGATTTTCTGATTTTGCTCAGTGCACAGCCCATGCCATCACGGCTGGTATCGCCTGCAGGGCCGGGATTTATTGAGGTGCGGTGGTCTTACTGGTCTGAACAGTGCTTGCGCTTTTCGCACCTTTTTCGAGCGCCGGTAAAAGCCCGCGAGCCCCTTTGGGGCGTGGCTTGCCGCCGGCTGCGAATAGCTTTACAACTAGCGGCTCAGTTGTCTGGAACTATGAGTTTTTTATGAATTCCATCGCCCAAGCCGTACCGGAAGCGGCCCTGCAGGCCATCCGCAAACTGATCAAGGAGCAGGGCTTTGCAGCGGGCGATGCGTTGCCCTCACAGCGCGACCTGGCGGTGCAGTTGGGCGTGAGTCGGGCATCGCTGCGCGAGGCGTTGTCGTCATTGAGTGCCCTTGGCGTGGTCAGCGTGCAGCCGGGCAAGGGTGTGTTTGTGCAAGAGGTGCAGGAGGCGCCGGGTTTTGCCTGGCCTTTCGCCGCCCAGGCCACACCGCTGGATATCTTCCAGCTGCGCTATGCGCTGGAGGGTTTTGCCGCCGGGCTGGCGGCCGTAACATTGAGTATCGATGAGTTGGACAGCCTGGAAGACAATGTCGAGGCGATGCGCAAGGTGCTCAAGGCCGGCGATTTTGAAGCTGCTGCCCGGCTCGACTTCGAATTTCACCAGCGGATTCTGCTGGCCAGTGGTAACCAGGCGATGGTGAGCATTCTGAGTGCCAGCGCCGAGGTGTTTCTGGAGAGTCAGAAACTACCGTTCATCCGGCCGGAACGGGCCATGGAAACCTGGCAGGAGCACCGCAAGATACTGCGTGCACTGGCTCGGCGCGCCAGTGCGCAAGCACAGAAAACCATGCAGGAACACGTACGCAATGCGGCATTGCGCACTGGCATTGCCTTCGTGACTCCCGTGACACCGTAAGTTGAGCTATACCCAAACTCATGCGTGACCATAGCAAGAGTCAATCAGAGGCGGCTTCCTGAACGGGGGAAGGGCGGCTATGATGGGCCACGTTTTTTTTGCTTACAATCCGGAGACATCCATGAGCAACGATCTTATCAAGCACGTCACCGACGCGAACTTTGAGGAACAAGTACTCAAGGCTCAAGGCCCGGTCCTGGTTGACTACTGGGCTGAATGGTGCGGCCCTTGCAAAATGATCGCCCCTGTTCTGGACGACATTGCAACCACCTACGACGGCAAGCTGACCATCGCCAAGCTGAACATCGACGATAACCAGGAGACTCCGGCCAAGCACGGCGTGCGTGGTATCCCGACCCTGATGCTGTTCAAGAACGGCAACGTCGAAGCCACTAAAGTAGGCGCGCTGTCCAAGTCCCAGCTGCAAGCTTTCCTCGACGCGAACATTTAATCGTCGCCAAAAAAGCCCCGCAAATTGCGGGGCTTTTTCGTGAAACAGGGCTAGACGCTCCGAAATTCAGGTGGTACATTCGGCCCCGCACTGGTTTCTCCACTGCCCCCTGCAAGCCGTCGCCGACGCATTCCTTTTCGATTAGTACGCGATCCTGTCGCCTTCTCTGCGGCGCGGCCTCATTAAGCCAAAAGCTTAATTTCCCCCCTCCATAAATGATTACGTCATTCCTATATGAATCTGACTGAACTCAAGCAAAAGCCGATTACCGACCTGCTCCAATTGGCCGAAGAAATGGGCATAGAAAATATGGCCCGTTCGCGCAAGCAGGACGTGATTTTCTCCCTGCTCAAAAAGCACGCGAAAAGCGGCGAGGAAATCTCCGGTGATGGCGTGCTGGAGATTCTCCAGGACGGCTTCGGCTTCCTCCGCTCTGCAGACGCTTCCTATCTTGCCGGCCCAGACGACATCTATGTCTCGCCGAGCCAGATCCGTCGCTTCAACTTGCGCACCGGTGACACCATCGTTGGCAAGATCCGCCCTCCTAAGGAAGGCGAGCGTTATTTCGCCCTGCTCAAGGTCGACACGATCAACTTCGACCGTCCCGAGAACGCGAAAAACAAGATTCTCTTCGAGAACCTGACCCCGCTGTTCCCGACTGTGCGCATGAAGATGGAAGCCGGTAACGGTTCCACCGAAGACTTGACCGGTCGTGTCATCGACCTGTGCGCCCCGATCGGTAAAGGCCAGCGCGGTCTGATCGTCGCACCGCCGAAAGCCGGTAAGACCATCATGCTGCAGAACATTGCAGCGAACATCGCTCGTAACAACCCGGAAGTTCACCTGATCGTGTTGCTGATCGATGAGCGTCCGGAAGAAGTAACCGAAATGCAGCGCACTGTGCGCGGCGAAGTGGTTGCCTCCACGTTCGATGAGCCGCCAACCCGCCACGTGCAGGTTGCCGAAATGGTGATCGAGAAGGCCAAGCGCCTGGTCGAACACAAGAAAGACGTGGTGATCCTGCTCGACTCCATCACCCGTCTGGCCCGTGCCTACAACACCGTGATCCCAAGCTCCGGCAAGGTCCTCACCGGTGGTGTCGATGCCCACGCCCTGGAGAAACCAAAGCGTTTCTTCGGTGCTGCGCGGAACATCGAAGAAGGCGGCTCGCTGACCATTATCGCCACCGCGCTGGTTGAAACCGGCTCGAAAATGGACGAAGTGATCTACGAAGAGTTCAAGGGTACCGGCAACATGGAACTGCCTCTTGACCGTCGTATCGCTGAGAAGCGTGTGTTCCCTGCGATCAACATCAACCGCTCCGGCACCCGCCGCGAAGAGTTGCTGACCGCCGACGACGAACTGCAGCGCATGTGGATCCTGCGCAAGCTGCTGCACCCGATGGACGAAGTAGCCGCCATCGAGTTCCTGATCGACAAGCTGAAAACCACCAAGACCAACGACGAGTTCTTCCTGTCGATGAAGCGTAAGTAACACGACGCTCCAGGTCTGAAAAAATGGCGCCCTTCGGGGCGCCTTTTTTTTTGTGTCGAGAAAGGGAGCTTTGCAGGACAATAGTGTCAGTTAAGAAACAAATAGACTGAGTGCGGCTACGCTCATCTCCATTCGAATCAGGCTGACCTACGATTTATGACCGCTCTTGCTTACCGAAGGGACGTTGACGGCCTGCGTGCCATCGCTGTCCTGGCTGTTGTGCTGTTCCATTTTGGAGTTCCAGGCGTCACTGGCGGCTTTGTTGGCGTTGACGTGTTCTTTGTGATTTCAGGGTTCCTGATCACTTCGATCATCTGGCGTGAGCGTGAGGCCGGGCGTTTCAGTTTTCTCGATTTCTGGGCTCGCCGGGCCCGGCGCATCCTGCCGGCACTGGTCGTCATGATGTTCGTGTCATTGGTGGTTGGCTGGTTTTTGATGGCGCCCAAGGACTATTCAGAGCTGGGGCGCTCGATTCACAACCAAGTGATCTTCATCTCCAACCTCTTCTTTATGCGTCAGGACGGCTACTTCGATACAGCCTCCGATATGAAGCCGATGCTGCACACGTGGTCGCTTTCGGTTGAAGAGCAGTTCTACATCGGTTTCCCACTCTTGCTGGCGCTGTTGTCGAGCCGGCTCAAGCAATGGCGTGGTGCCTTGTTTGTGCTGATGCTCGCGTCATTTGCTGCCAGCGTATGGGCGGTGTCCCGAGAGCCGGACAAGGCCTTTTTCCTGTTACCAATGCGGGCCTGGGAGTTGCTGGCGGGCTCCATGCTGGCCGTTATGCCGGCGCGGGCGCAGCGCGCAAGCCCGATGCTGGCGCAGACCGTCAGCTTGATCGGCCTGGGAATGATTCTGGTGGCGGTATTGGGCTATGACGCCAGCACCGCCTTTCCAGGGGTTGCAGCGCTGTTGCCGGTGGTGGGTGTGGTGGGGCTTATTTGGGCCAACGGCCAGCACGCCACACTGGTAGGCCGGTTGTTGGGCAGCCGTGTGCTGGTAGGCGTGGGGCTGATTTCCTATTCCTGGTACCTGTGGCACTGGCCGGTGCTGGTGTTTGGCAAGTACGCCAGTATTTTCGGCCTGGCGCCTGTGGAGATTGCGGGGCTGTTTTTCCTGAGCCTGTTGCTGGGCTATGGGTCCTGGCGATTCGTTGAGGGGCCCTTTCGCGAGCGGCGTCTGTTGGCGGGCAATCGGGCAATCCTGGCCGCGGGCGTCATGGCGCTCGTCAGCCTCGGCCTGATCGGCAAGAGCCTGGTGTGGTCGGATGGTTTTGCGTGGCGGCTGCCGCCTCAGGCGCTGCAATTTGCCCAGGCGTACACCTGGAGTCCCACGCTTATGAACTGCTTGTCGGACGACAAGAAAAACAAGCACCGTGAGTTGTGCCATTTTGGTCCGCAGGCGGCCACGGTCAAGGCGCTGGTCTGGGGCGACAGCCATGCCTCGGCGTTGATTCCGGCGTTGAGCGATGCTTCAAAACAGTACGACTTCAGCATCACCCAGGCGGGCTACGCCGGTTGCCTGCCGTTCTACCGGAAAGAAAACACCCCAGGGTGCGGGGCGTTCAACGAGCGCGTTACGCAGTTGCTCAAGCGCGAGCCCTTCAGTGATGTGGTGCTGGTGGCGCGCTGGAGTCTCTACGTGTATGGACAGCGCTCCGGTGATACCGGTGCGTCGATCCATGACCCGGCGACCGGGAAATATGACCGCGCCGTGGCTGAGCAGCTATTCAGCGAAGGTTTGAATACCTTGGTGCAGCAATTACGCGCCGGTGGTCATCGGGTATGGCTGGTCAAGGAAGTGCCGCTGCAGGAATTCAATGTGCCGTACCGGCTTAGCCGTTTGGCCATGTTGGGGCGCCCGACCGACCGCGAAGGCTTGCCCCTGGCTGAACACCAGCAGCGTCAAACCTTTATCAGCAGTGTCTTTGAGCAGATCGCAGCGGCCGATTCAGGTGTTCAACTCCTGGACCCGGCGCCGAAGCTGTGCGACACCAACGGGTGGTGTCGCGTCGAACTCGGCGGCCAGTCGCTGTATACCGATGACAACCACCTCTCGAGCGTGGGCACGCGGTATGTGGAAGGGTTCCTGGAGCCGTTCTTCCGCACCCTGCGCCAGGCCTCGGTGCGAACAGATGTAAGCCGCAATGATGTGCAATAAGCTGCCAGCGCTCGTAAGAGCAGGTAGGATGTACGCCTATTTTACGGGTGGCATGGTTAATGAAATTCAAGGATCTTCGGGATTTCGTGCAGCAGCTTGAGCAGCGCGGAGAGTTGAAACGTATCCAGATGCCGATTTCCCCGGTGCTGGAAATGACTGAGATTTGCGACCGTACCCTGCGTAACAAGGGCCCGGCGCTGCTGTTCGAAAACCCGACCGGCTTTGATATCCCGGTGCTCGGCAACCTGTTCGGCACGCCCGACCGTGTTGCTTTTGGCATGGGCGCCGAGTCGGTCAGCGAGCTGCGCGAGATCGGCAAGCTGCTGGCCTTCCTCAAGGAGCCCGAGCCACCCAAGGGCCTCAAGGATGCCTGGTCGAAGCTGCCGATCTTCCGCAAGATCATCGCCATGGCGCCCAAGGTGGTCAAAGACGCTGTGTGTCAGGAAGTGGTCATCGAAGGCGATGACGTCGACCTCGGCATGCTGCCCGTACAGACCTGCTGGCCCGGCGACGTCGGCCCGCTGATCACCTGGGGCCTGACCGTCACCAAAGGCCCGAACAAAGACCGCCAGAACCTGGGCATCTACCGTCAGCAAGTGATCGGCCGCAACAAGGTGATCATGCGCTGGCTGAGCCACCGTGGCGGCGCACTGGACTTTCGTGAGTGGTGCGAAAAACACCCCGGCAAGCCGTTCCCGGTTTCCGTGGCCCTGGGCGCTGACCCGGCGACCATTCTCGGCGCCGTCACGCCGGTGCCCGACAGCCTGTCCGAATACGCGTTCGCCGGCCTGCTGCGCGGTAATCGTACCGAACTGGTGAAGTGCCGCGGCAACGACCTGCAAGTGCCGGCCACCGCCGAAATCATCCTTGAAGGCGTGATTCATCCAGGCGAAATGGCCGATGAAGGCCCTTACGGCGACCATACCGGCTACTACAACGAAGTCGACAGCTTCCCAGTGTTCACCGTCGAGCGCATCACCCACCGCATCAAACCGATCTACCACAGCACCTATACCGGCCGTCCGCCGGATGAGCCGGCCATTCTGGGCGTGGCGCTCAACGAAGTGTTTGTGCCGATCCTGCAGAAGCAATTCCCGGAAATCACCGACTTCTACCTGCCGCCGGAGGGCTGCTCGTACCGCATGGCCATCGTGACGATGAAGAAGTCGTACCCGGGCCACGCAAAGCGGGTAATGCTCGGCGTGTGGTCGTTTTTGCGACAGTTCATGTACACCAAGTTCGTTATTGTCACCGACGACGACATCAATGCGCGGGACTGGAACGACGTGATCTGGGCCATCACCACGCGCATGGACCCCAAGCGCGACACGGTGATGATCGACAACACGCCGATCGACTACCTCGACTTCGCATCACCAGTGTCAGGCCTGGGCTCGAAAATGGGCCTGGATGCCACCCACAAATGGCCGGGTGAAACGACGCGCGAATGGGGCCGGGTAATTGTCAAGGATGACGCCGTGACTGCGCGTGTCGATGCAATCTGGAAAGAATTGGGAATAGATTGATGCGTGTAACCCTGCAACCTTCCGGCGCTGTACTGGAACTGGTCCCTGGCGAGCGGATCCTCGAAGGTGCACGCCGCCTGGGCTACGAGTGCCCGCAGGCCTGTCGCAATGGCGTGTGCCATGTGTGCGCGGCGCTGCTGGTGGAAGGGCGGGTGCAGCAAGCCGGCGAGGTGCGCGACCATGGTGAGTTCTTCACCTGCATCGCCGAGCCGCTGGAAGATTGCGTTGTGTTGTGGGATGGCGTGCTGGCGCCGGGAGAGTTGCCGTTGCGCAAGTTGTCGTGCCAATTGAGTGAGTGCGTGGAAGTCGGTGGCGATGTATGGCGCGTGCGCCTGCGGGCTCCGGCCGGCAAGCCGGTGCGTTACCACGCCGGGCAATACCTGATGATCGAGCGGGAGAATGGCGAGAAATCGGCGTTTTCTTTGGCCTCGGCGCCCCATGCCGGGCGTGAGCTGGAATTGCATGTGCTGGCCCGTGAGGACAGCGCGCGTGACCTGCTCGAACAGTTGCAGCGTAATCAGATGGCTCGCATCGAATTGCCGTTTGGCGACACTCACCTGGCTGAACTGCCGGACGGGCCGCTGGTACTGATCGCCGCCGGCACCGGCATGGCGCAGATGCACAGCCTGATCGAGCATTGCCGCGCCTCTGGCTTCAAGCACCCGGTACACCTGTACTGGGGCGTGCGCCGCCCGGAAGACTTCTACGAAATCGAGCACTGGGACCAGTGGCTGAAACTGCCCAACCTGTTCCTGCACAAAGTGGTCAGCGACCTCTGTGGCTGGGAAGGCCGTTGCGGGCTCCTGCATGAAGCGGTGTGTGAAGACATCAGCGACCTTAAGGCCGTGCATGTCTACGCCAGTGGCTCGCCGGCGATGATCTACGGCACGCTGGATGCGCTGGTTGAAGCGGGTATGGATGCGCACCAGATGCGCGCCGATGTGTTCGCCTACGCACCGCGCCCTTAAAAGCGCAGGCCGGTGGTGACCATCGCGGCACTAAAGCCCAGTAACACCAGCTCTGCTGCTACCGGCCCATAGTGGGCCCCCACGGACGGGATGATCACCGGCGCAACGCCGAAACGGTTCAACGGGATCTTGTCGCGGTACTCGCCGCGATAGCCCTGCAATAACCCGCCCGTGAGTTTCACATACACCGGATAGTCGGCCATGTCATAGCGCTTGCCTGCATAGGCGTAGTAAGAGCGTTGGCTGAACGAATTGCGAAATGTCGCCGCGCCATACACAAAACCTGACGCTTCATTGCGCTCCAGGCCGATCAGGTCCTGGTTGTTGTTGTGCTTTGGGTCGGGCGCGAAATGCCGGGTGTAGACGCTGGTCTGCGCGTACCAGAACCCCTTGTTGTCATCAGCCGGCGGTACTTCGGCCGCCAGTGCGGTGGTGGCCTGGGCCAGGAACAACAGGCTGGGCAATCGAAACTTCTTCATGGGTGCGACCTCGATAGGCGGTTGGACGGCTAAGTGGGTCGTGCTGTGCGCTATTTTGAGGGTTTGGCGCGTTGTCAGGCTGAACCGCGGCTGAAATTACCGGGATAGCCGGCCCCAATCCTGATGAACAGGTGCGGCGCTTATGCTTTTGCTTATGCTTTAAAGGTATTTAATTTGTTACATAGATATCATTAAGCTATATCTCAACGGACTACCGACTATCTGCCAATAACCAATAACTGACCGCCACCGCCCGCCAGCCGGATCGATCGTAGGAACTCAGAGCATTGACGTTCTGAAGTTTGATTCTGAGGGGAGCGGTATGGGGAGCTACAAGAAGCACGCGTTGTACACGGCAATTTTGTCGGCCAATTTGCTGACTGCTGTGGGATTCAATCCCGTCATGGCCGCGCAGACAGCGGCCACCGATGCACCAAAACTCGACACCGTCATCGTTACCGGCACTCGCGCCCAAGAGCGCACGGCCAGTGCTTCGCTGTCGCCCATTGATGTGATTTCCGGCGATACCCTGCGCAGCACCGGCTCCGATGAGCTGGGCGCAGTGTTAGCGCGCCTGATTCCGTCGATCAACTTCCCGCGTCCGAGCCTGGTGGACGGCGCCGAACTGGTGCGCCCTGCGCAACTGCGCGGGCTGTCGCCGGATCAGGTGCTGGTGCTGGTCAATGGCAAACGCCGCCACACCAGCGCCTTCGTCAACCTTGGCGGGGCGGTGGGGCGTGGCTCGGCCCCGGCGGATTTGAATGCGATACCGTTGTCGGCAGTCGACCACATCGAAGTGCTGCGTGACGGCGCGTCAGCGCGTTACGGCTCTGACGCGATCGCCGGCGTGATCAACGTGATCCTCAAGCACGACGACCACGGCGGTTCGATCTCGACCAAGTTCGGCGAGTACAAAAAGGGTGATGGCATCCAGCGCAATGTCAGCGGCAATACCGGGTTTGCCTTGGGCGACAACGGCTTTATGAATGTCTCGGGCGAAGGTGCCGACAACGATTACACCAACCGCGCCGGCGACGACTTGCGCCCTGGCAGCATCGGTTCCACCACGTATGGGCAGCGTGTGTTCCGTCAGGGCGAACCGGCCACCAATGAAGGCAAATTCCAGTTCAACTCGGAATATTCCTTCAACGATGCAGCCCAGTTCTACACCTTCGGCGGCTACAGCAAGCGTCGCGGCGAGACGGCGGCGTTCTACCGGGCAAGCAATGCGTCCAATAACATCCCGGCGCTGAACCCTAATGGTTATCTGCCGTTGATCAAAGGCAACCTGGAAGACACCTCATTGGTCGTCGGCCTGCGCGGCTTGCTGGCTTACGACTGGCATTACGACCTGTCGGCCAACTACGGCAAGAACCAGTACGCGCTGAGCACCGAAACCATCAACACCTCACTGGGCCTGGCCACGCCGCGCAAGTTCGATAACGGCACCCTGAGCAATGACCAGAAGCAAGTCAGCCTGGACCTGTCGCGCGAATTCGACGTGGGCTTTCTGCCGTATCCGGTGTCGGTGGCGTTTGGCGGCGAGTACCTGCGCCAGGGCTATGAAATCGAAGCCGGAGAGCCTGCGTCCTACTATCAAAGCGGCAGCTCGGGCCTGGGTGGTTTCCGTGATGCCGACGCCGGCAGCAGCGCGCGGCATAGCTGGGCCCAGTACCTGGACCTGGAAACCAACTTCACCGAAAAGCTCAGCGCCTCGGCCGCGGTGCGTCATGAGGACTACAGCGACTTTGGTTCCAACGTCAGCGGTTCGCTGTCGGCCCGTTATGACTTCACCCCGCAAGTGGCCTTGCGTGGCAGCGTCTCGAATGGTTTTCGCGCGCCTTCCCTGGCCCAGCAGAACTTTGCCTACACCTCGTCCCAGTTGATCGGTAACACCATTCAGGAAGCCGGCACGTTCCCGGCCAACAGCCAGGTGGCCCGCCTGCTCGGCGCTGAAGACCTGAAAGCCGAGAAGTCGCGCAACTACAGCCTTGGCCTGGTGCTGGAGCCTGCCGATGACTTGACCGTGACGCTCGACGTGTACCGCATCGACATCCGCGATCGCATCAGCCTGTCCTCCAACCTCAATCTCAACCCGGCCACCATCGCCTACCTGCAAGCCAATGGGGTTGGCAACATCAACTACACCAGCGCCCGTTACTTCACCAACGCCACCGACACCAGCACCGACGGCGTCGATCTGGTGGCCAACTATCGCTACCAGTTCGATAACGGCATCCGCTGGAACAGCACCGTGGGCTACAACTACAACCACACCAAAGTGACCGACGTGAAGCCTAACCCGGCGATTCTGGACAGCCTGGGCGCCAACCTGGTGCGGGTGGACCGACGTGAGCGCATCGGTTTGCTCGGCGACACCACGCCTGAGCACAAACTGAGCCTGGGTAACGATTTCACCTATGGCCATTGGGCGCTGCACAGCAACCTGGTTCGCTACGGTGAATTCACCAGTTATCAAGCAGACAAGGTCAACGACCAGACCTTCAAGGCCGCCTGGGTGTTGGACCTGTCGGCAGACTACAAGCTCAAGAACTGGACCTTCACCCTGGGCGGCGACAACGTCACCGATAAATACCCGGAAAAGGTCAACGCTTACGCCAGCAGTGGCGGCAACCTCGCCTATAGCACTTTTTCGCCGTACGGTTACAGCGGCGCGTTTTATTACGGTAAAGTTGCTTACAACTGGTAACAGCTTATTTGAGTGATAAAGGAGACCTAAGCGATCCGCCATGACCGTTATTGAAACCGATCTTTTGCAATTGGCTTACCCTCCGCGGCTCGATCTGGGGCCGCAACTGACTCACGAGCAATTAATGAGTTCGATGCAGGCCACCATGGCCAAGCACAAGGGTGGGCCGGTCTGGCTGTTCGCTTATGGTTCGCTGATCTGGCGTCCCGAATGCTCGTCGACCCAGCGCATGCGCGCACGGGTTCACGGCTATCACCGGGGCTTGTACCTGTGGTCGCACGAGCATCGGGGTACGCCGGAGTTGCCAGGGTTGGTGTTCGGTCTGGATCGCGGCGGCTCATGCAGCGGGTTTGCCTACCGCTTGCCGGAGGATCAGCTGGAGGCCTCGCTTTACGCCTTGTGGCAACGCGAGATGCCTTACCCTTCGTACCGGCCGCACTGGCTCAGCTGCCGTCTGGAAGATGGCAGTCAGGTACAAGCGTTGGGGTTTGTGTTGGAGCGGCATTTGCCCAGCTACGCCGGCAACTTGCCCGATATCGTGCTCAATCACGTGCTGCAAAGCGCTTGCGGGCGTTACGGCACCACGCGCGATTATGTCGAGCAGACCGTTAACGCCCTGCGTAGCCACGCCATGCCAGATAAAAATCTGGAGGCGCGGCTCAAGCGTTGTGCAAAGGATTGCTCAGGCGATTAACGCGCTGCGCTGACGCTGTTGGTGTGCCACAGCGTTGGGATCAGGAATGCAATCGCCAACAGGCACGCGCCCACCAGCAACACAAAACCACCGTCCCAGCCGAAATGGTCCACGGTGTAGCCCATGGCCGCACTCGCTGCCACTGAACCGCCCAGGTAACCAAACAAGCCCGTGAAACCCGCAGCGGTGCCCGCGGCTTTTTTCGGCGCCAGTTCCAGCGCCTGCAGGCCGATCAGCATCACCGGGCCGTAAATCAGGAAGCCGATGGAGAACAGCGCGATCATGTCGATCATCGGGTTGCCTGGCGGGTTGAGCCAGTAAACCAGGGTCGCCACGGTGACCAACGCCATGAACACGATGCCGGTCAGGCCGCGGTTGCCACGGAAGATCTTGTCCGACATCCAGCCGCACAACAGCGTGCCCGGAATACCCGCCCACTCATAGAAGAAGTACGCCCACGAAGTTTTATCCACGTCGAAGTGCTTGGCTTCCTTGAGGTACGTCGGCGCCCAGTCCAGTACGCCGTAGCGCAGCAGGTAGACGAACACGTTGGCGAAGGCGATGTACCACAGCATTTTGTTGCGCAGCACGTACTTGACGAAGATTTCCTTGGCGCTGAATTCGTCTTCGTGGCTGGCGTCGTAGCCTTCCGGGTAGTCGTTCTTGTATTCCTCGATTGGCGGCAGGCCGACCGATTGCGGGGTGTCACGCATGGTGATGAAGGCAAACGCCGCCACCAGCAACGCCACGGTCGCCGGCACATAGAACGCCGCGTGCCAGTCGTTGAACCAGGCCATGCCCAGCAGGAACAGCGGGCCGATCAGGCCACCGCCGACGTTGTGCGCCACGTTCCAGACCGACACCACGCCGCCGCGTTCTTTCTGCGACCACCAGTGCACCATGGTGCGTCCGCTCGGCGGCCAGCCCATTCCCTGGGCCCAGCCGTTGATGAACAGCAAAATGAACATCATGGTCACGCTGGACGTTGCCCAAGGCGCGAAACCGAAAATGAACATCACCCCGGCCGATATCAGCAGGCCGAAGGGCAGGAAATAGCGCGGGTTGGAGCGGTCGGACACCAGGCCCATGAGGAACTTGGACAAGCCGTAGGCAATCGCAATCGCCGACATCGCCAGGCCCAGCTCACCACGGGTGTAACCCTCGTCGATCAGGTACGGCATGGCCAGCGAGAAGTTTTTGCGCAGCAGGTAGTAACCGGCGTAACCAAAGAAAATACCGGCGAAGATCTGCCAGCGCAGCCGTCGGTAGGTACTGTCTATTTTTTCTTCAGGCAGGGGCGCCTGGTGTGCGGCAGGACGAAAGAAAGCAAACATTCAAGAGCTCCAAATTTCTTGTTTTGACTGCGGATGCGAATGTTACAGTTTCGTTACCGAAAATAGCATCGCCTCTTATCCGCAAACACAGGAAATCGGAGTGATTGCATGTTCTCTTATGAACATGTCGCTAATAGGCAAGTGTGGGTCGTGATTGCGTTCTTCAGAACGATGGGAATCCAAATGTGGGAGCGAGCAAGCCCGCTCCCACATTGACCGCGTTTCAGATCAATCAGCGGGTCTGAACGACGACCTTGCCCACTGCCTTGCGCTGCCCCAGATCATTGATCGCCTGGGCAGCCTGCTCCAGCGGATACACCTGCGACACCAGCGGCTTCAACTTGCCCTCGGCGTACCAGGTGAACAGTTGCTGGAAATTCGCCGCATTGTCCTGCGGCTGGCGCTGGGCAAACGAACCCCAGAACACCCCGACCACCGACGCACCTTTGAGCAGCGCCAGGTTCACCGGCAGCTCGGGAATACGTCCGCTGGCAAAACCCACCACCAACAGGCGGCCGTTCCAGGCGATGCCACGAACGGCCTGGTCAAACAGATCGCCGCCCACCGGGTCGTAGATCACATCGACACCGTTGCCGTCGGTCAGGCGCTTGATCTCATCCTTGAGGCTGGCTTCGCTGTAGTTGATCAACTCGTCTGCACCGGCCGCCTTGGCCACGGCGAGTTTGTCGGCGCTGCTGGCGGCGGCGATCACGCGGGCACCCATGGCCTTGCCGATTTCCACGGCGGCCAGGCCCACGCCGCCAGAGGCGCCGAGCACCAGCAGGGTTTCGCCGGGCTGCAGGTTGGCCCGTTGTTTCAAGGCATGCATCGACGTGCCGTAGGTCATGCTGAATGCGGCGGCGACGTTGAAATCCATGCTCGGCGGGATCGGCAGCACGTTGTAGCCGGGGACCGCGACCTGTTCGGCAAAGCTGCCCCAGCCGGTCAGCGCCATGACCCGGTCGCCGACTTTCAAATGGCTGACCTTCTCGCCCACTTCACTGATCACGCCCGCCGCTTCGCCACCCGGCGAGAACGGGAAGGGCGGCTTGAACTGGTATTTGCCCTCGATGATCAAGGTGTCCGGGAAATTCACCCCGGCCGCGTGCACGTCCAGCAGGATTTCGTTCTTCTTGATCGCCGGGCTTGCGATCTCTTCCAGCACCAGGGTTTCGGCGGGGCCGAAGGCTTTGCACAGCACAGCTTTCATCGGACTATTCCTTTTGGCGTCATGGCCGATAAGTGTAGGAGGGTACGCCCGTGGGTCAACGAGCATGCCCAGGCCTGATAAGTCGCCATAAGCTTGTGCTCAGCCTTGCTAGCGTTATGCTACCCGGCAACCGAATTTGAGGAATGAACTGTGAAAGCGTGGATCCTGTTGATGCTCGCCCTGACCTTGCCGATGGCAGCCCAGGCCGAAGAAGCGAAAGAAGGCGAGGCACCGAAGGTCAGCTATATCAGCCTGACGCCGCCGTTCGTGGGCAACTATGGCCTGGACGGCTCCGCAAAACTCAAGGTGTTCAAGGCCGACATCGCCCTGCGCGTGACCGGGCCTGAAGCCGCCGCTGCGGTCAAAGCCAACGATGCGTTGATCCGGAATCAGTTGGTGGCGTTGTTTACTCAGCAGACCAATGAGGCCATGAGCACCGTTGAGGGCAAAGAAAAGCTGCGCCAGGAAGCCCTCAAGCAAACCCAGCAAGTGATGAACGACGAGACCGGCAAGCCGGTGGTGGAAGACCTGTTGTTCAACAACCTGATCATCCAGTAACGGTTCCATGTGGCGAGCGGGCGTGTCGTGGCGAGCGGGCTTGCCCCGCGTTGGGTGGCGAAGCCGCCCCAGAACCATACGCCTCGGTACACCTGAAACAATGTGGTGTATCTGGGGGATGGGGCTGCTGCGCAGCCCAACGCGGGGCAAGCCCGCTCGCCACAACAAGCCCGCTTGCCACACAAAGCCTGCTCGCCACAATTAAGAGGCCAGGCTTTTTCTGAACCGAGCCAGTGCCACTGCAAAAAACACTGACCCAATCCCCGCCAGCGCCAGCACATCCGGCCACACCACGCTCACGCCTGCGTCCCTGAACAGAATCGCCGCGCTCAAACTCACAAAGTGTGTGGACGGCGATCCCTGCATCACCCATTGCAACCACTCGGGCATGCTGTCCAGCGGCGTGCTGCCGCCCGACAGCAACAGCATCGGGATGATCACCGGAATCGCCAGCAGCCCGAACTGCGGCGTCGAGCGGGCGAGCGTGGCAAGGAATATCCCCAACGCGGTGCTCGCAAACAAATACAGCGCGGTCACAAACAGAAACAGGCTCAGAGAGCCGGCCAACGGCACGCCGAGCAGGCCTTTGACCACCAGCTCCAGCGACAGCCACGTGCACAGCACCACCACCAGCATGTTGCTCCAGATTTTTGCCAGCATGATTTCCAGCGCGGTCAGCGGCAGCACCAGCAAATGGTCGAGGGTGCCGTGCTCGCGTTCGCGCAGCAGCGCGGTGCCGGTCAGCACAATCGCGAGGATGGTGATGTTATTGACGATCTGGATCACCGCCAGAAACCAGCCGCCTTCCAGGTTGGTATTGAACAGCGCGCGGGTGGTCAGCAGTGCAGGCGCCTTCTGGCTGGCGTCGGTTTGGCCGCTGTAGTTGAGCAATTCGCGCTGGAAAATCCTGCCGATGTAACCTGCGCCCATAAACGCCTGGCTCATCGCCGTGGCATCCACGTTGACCTGCACACCCGGCTGGCGCCCGGCCAGCAGGTCGGCCTGGAAATTGGCCGGCACGTTGATCACGAATGTGTACTCGCCGCTGTCCATGACCTTGTCCAGTTGGTCGTAGGCCAGCGGTGCAGGCGGCTGGAATTCGGGCGGTTGCAACGCCTCGGCCATTTGCCGCGAGAGCGCGCTGTGGTCTTCATCAACAAAGGCCACGCTGGCATTGTGCACACCAATCACCGAACCGGCGGCGGGCATGTAGATCGCGACGGTGAAGGCGTAGGCCAGAAACAGCAGCAATACGCTGTCATGGCGCAGGCTGGTCAATTCCTTGAGGCCCAGGCGCAGGATATGAGCGAGCTTGTGCATCACGCCTCCTGCTTCTTGAGCATGATCAGGCTCAGGCCGGTGAACCCGACGAAAAACCCGAACAGCGCCAGGCATTGCGGCCACAACTGGCGCAGGTCGAGGGCCTTGGTGAAGGTGCCCACGGCGATGTCGAGAAAATGCCCGGCGGGAAACAGCATGCCCATCAGCGCGGCGGCGCCTTCCAGGGATGAGCGCGGCACGATCAGCCCGGAGAACTGGATGGTCGGCAGGCTGGTGATGATCATGGTGCCCAGGATTGCCGCGATCTGCGTGCGTGTAAACGCCGAAATCAGCAAGCCCATGCTGGTGGTGGCCAACACATACAACAGGCCGCCGAATGCCAGCGCCAGGCCGCTGCCCTTGAATGGCACGCCGAACAGCCAGCGGTTCATGGCCACCAGCAACGCCAGGTTGACCAGGCTAACGGCCAGGTACGGCGCTTGTTTGCCCAGCAGAAATTCCAGGCGGGTCAGGGGTGTGGCATAGAAGTTGGTGATCGAGCCCAGCTCTTTTTCGCGCACGATGCCCAGCGCGGTGAGCATCGCCGGGATAAACGCCAGGATCAGCGCCATCACGCCGGGGCCGATGGCATTCACGCTGACCACGTCCTGGTTGTAGCGAAAGCGCGTTTCCAGCTTGGCGGCAGCTTGAGTGCTGCGGGGCAGGCTGCTCAGGTCGGCCAGTTGCTGGAGATTGCCTTGGTGTACCGCTTCCACATAGTTACGGCTGGTTTCCGCGCGAAACGGCATGCCGCCGTCGATCCATGCGGCCACGGTGGGTTGGCGGCCGGCGTACAGGTCGCGGCCAAAACCCGGCGGGATTTCCAGGGCCAATTTGATTTCCGAGCGTTGCAGGCGCCGGTGCAGTTCGCTCGCATCGCGAATCGGCGCCTGCTCGGCGAAGTAGCGCGAACTGCGGAAGGCTTCGAGGTAGGCGCGGCTTTGTGGGGTCTGGTCCTGGTCGTAGACGGCGAAGGCGAGGTTTTCCACGTCCAGGGAAATGCCGTAGCCGAAGATCACCATCATGAACATCGCCCCGAGCAGGGCAAAGGCCATGCGCACTTTGTCGCGCAGCAGCTCCTTGCCTTCGCGGCTGGCCACGGCCAGCAGCCGAGAAAGACTGAAACCACGTTTGCTCACGGGCGGCGCACTGGTTTCGCTGACGGTGCTGCTGGGTGCTGCGGGTTCGGGAGCGCCTTGAGCTTGCTCCAGGCAGGTGACGAATGCGGCTTCCAGGGTGTCGCCGTGAAATTGCTGTTGCAGGGCGTCGGGTGTGTCGCACGCCAGCACTTTACCCGCGTGCATCAGAGAGATGCGGTCGCAGCGCTGGGCTTCGTTCATGAAATGGGTGGACAGGAAGATCGTCACGCCTTGTTCGCGGGACAGCTCGATCAGCAGCCGCCAGAAGTCATCCCGCGCCGCCGGGTCTACGCCCGAGGTGGGCTCATCGAGGATCAGCACTTCCGGGCGATGCAGCACCGCCACGGCCAATGACAGGCGCTGGCGCAGGCCAAGGGGCAATTCGCCGGAAGGCTGCTCGGCCACCTCGCCGAGGTCGAAGCGCTGAATCAACTCATCGATACGCGGGCCGCTGTCGGCCTTGGGCAAATCGAACAGCTGCGCGTGCAACACCAGGTTCTGGCGCACGCTGAGTTCGCCGTACAGCGAGAAACTTTGCGACATGAACCCAACGCGCTTGCGGGTGGCCAGGTCCTTGGCGTTCACCGGGTTGCCGAGCAGCGTGGCACTGCCCTCGGTGGCCGGCATCAGCCCGGTGAGGACCTTCATCGTGGTGGTCTTGCCGCAGCCGTTGGAGCCGAGAAAGCCGAAAATCTCACCGCGGCCAATCGCGAAGCTGACCTTGTTTACCGCCGTGAAATCACCAAAGCGCAGGGTCAGCTCGTGGGCTTCGATGGCGATATCGGTGTTGGCGCTTTCGCGCGGCGGGATCACCAACGGCTGATTGTTGTGGGCGCTGTCGCCCTGGAAGTGAGTAAAGGCTTCATCGAGTTTGCCGCTGGGTGTCGCGGCTGCCAATTCGCGGCTCAGGCCATCGGCGATGAGTGTGCCGCGATCGAGCATCAGGCAATGTTCGAACTGCTCGGCTTCTTCCATGTAGGCCGTTGCCACCAGCAGCGTCAGTTGCGGGCGCTCGCGGCGTACGCTGTCGACCAGTTCCCAAAAACGTCGGCGCGACAGCGGGTCGACGCCGGTGGTGGGCTCGTCGAGGATCAACAGGTCCGGGTCGTGGATCAGTGCACAGCACAGGCCGAGTTTCTGTTTCATGCCGCCGGACAACTTGCCGGCCGGGCGCTCGGCGAAGCGTGCAAGGTCGGTGGCCAGCAGCAGGTTATGCATGCGCTGTTCGCAATCGGCTTTCGACAGACCGAACAGTGTGGCGAAGAAGCGGATGTTCTCGCTGATGGACAATTCCGGATACAGGTTGCCGCCCAGGCCTTGGGGCATGAAGGCAATACGCGGGTACAGGCTGTTGCGGTGGCGGCGATTCTCGATGGAGCCGCCGAGCACTTCCAGCTGGCCGTCTTGAAGCTTTTTAACCCCGGCGATCAACCCCAGCAAGCTCGATTTGCCCGCGCCATCCGGACCGATCAACCCGCAGCGCGTGCCGGCGGGCAGGCTGAAGGCAATGTCGATCAGTGCCTGTTGCTTGCCGTAGCGATGGTTGATGCCCGTGGCGTGCAGCGCCAGGCCGGTCATTGCAGGTTGGCCGGCCAGTCGATATCTGCCGTGCGCACGTAGCCGGCGCCGGGCATGCCCGGTTTGGCTTGCGGTACGGCACTGGGTTGGGTCAGACGCAGCTTGACGCGAAACACCAGCTTCTGGCGTTCGTCGCGGGTCTCCACTTCCTTGGGCGTGAACTGCGATTTAGCCGCGACAAAGCTGATTTTGGCCGGCAGCGGTTGTTGGGGCAGGGCGTCGAGCAGGATGCGCGCGTCACTGCCGACGGTCAGGCGACCGGTGACGGAGGCGGGCAGGTAGAGGTTCATGTACTGGTCATTCGGATCAATCAGCAGCAACACGCGACCGCCGGCGCCGAGCACTTCACCTGGCTCGGCCAGGCGCAATTGGATAATGCCGTCGATGGGCGCGCGCAGGCTGCTGTCGTCGATTTCGCTGGTGAGCTGCGCAACCTGGGCCTGTGCGGCGCCGATGGCAGCCTTCACCGAGTTGACCTGGGCTTGCGCGGCGATCACCGCGGCATTACCGGTGTTCTGGCGTGCTTGCTGTTGGTCAATCAACTGGCTGCTGGCGAAGCCGCGCTTGTATAGCTCCTGGGTGCGCTTGAGTTCCTGATTGGCCAGCAACTGCTCGCTTTGGCGCAACTGCACGTTGGCCTCGGCGGCGGCGAAGTTTTCCTTGGCGCGCAGCACTTCGGCTTCGGCCTGGGCACGCTGGGCTTCGAGGGTGCGGGTGTCCATGCGCGCGAGCAATTGGCCCTTGAGCACCTTGTCGCCTTCATCCACGCGCACTTCGGCCAGGCGCCCGGGGATCTTCGCGGCGATCTGTACTTCGGTGGATTCCAGGCGGCCATTGCCCATGCTCAAGCCTTCGGGCAGGCGGTCCTGGGTTGATCGCCAGTAACCGAAACCGCCTGCGCCCAGTAACAGGACGATCAGGGCGATGGCGAAAAGGCGCGACATATGGTGGTTCGTAGACATGGCTGCATCCTGCGGCATTAGCATCCTAGTTTGACCGATAGCGCCGGAGCGGCCGTTGATACCGGTCAAATGAAGCGCAAGCCTAACCCGCATGGCACGCAGATGCATGCGCCAGAAGTGTGACCGCAGGGTTCTGCCCTTTCAGCGCAGTGCCAGCACCGCCGCCCACTGCTCGGCGGTCACCGGCATCACCGACAGTCGGCTGCCTTTTTGCACCAAAGGCAATTCGGCGAGAGCGCTTTGTTGTTTCAGATAGCCCAGGCCCAGCACCTTTGCGAAGGTCTCGATGTGGGCCACGTTGATTGCACTCCACGGGTTTTTCTCCGGGCTGGCCTTGGCGTCGAAATAGTGGCTTTGCGGCTCCAGCGCTGTCGGGTCCGGGTAGGCTGCCTCGACGATCTTGCCGATCCCGGCAATGCCGGGCTCGGGGCAGCTGGAGTGGTAAAAGAAAAACTCGTCACCGACGGCCATGGCGCGCAGGAAATTGCGCGCCTGATAATTGCGCACGCCGTCCCAGCGAGATTCGCCGAGCGTTTCCAGGCCCTTGATGGACAGTTCGTCGGGCTCGGATTTCATCAGCCAGTAGGCCATTGTTGGGCTCCTGAAAAAGGCATTGGGAAAGTTGTCGGGCAATTCCATGACAAACCGACAGTCGGTTGGCGCCAAGGTTTGCGTGTTGGTTCACGTTACCGCAGAATGCGCGCTTTTAAGCTTGGCGCAGCTGCAACGGACTACTTTGGAACGTTGTTGTCATCGTGTACGAGGTGCCTGAAGGGGGGCAATCGATGCAACGTAAACCGGATTTACTATGGATTTTGGTTATTTTGTTTGGTCTGGGCGTCGTAACCACCGGGTATGCCCAGAGCTTGTGGTCGAACAAGACCGATGCGCCGGTTGAGCTGGCTCAGCAGCCGCCGCAACCGTTCAAGCGTTAATACCCTTCAAGGCGTCGCTGGTTCCAGCGACGTTTGTGCGACATACCACTGCTTATCCGTGACGGTGCCCGCCAGCGGCACATCCCAGCTTGCCTGCGCCAGGCGCTCGACTTTCTGACATTCATGGGCCAGCCCCAGCAGCGCCGGCGCGCGCCAACTCTGGCGCCTGGCGAGGTAGGCCAGGCTGCGGTCGTAAAACCCACCGCCCATGCCCAGACGCCCACCCACATCATCGAACCCCACCAGCGGCAGCAACACCAGGTCGAGTGCCCAGACGCGGCGCTGGCGATTGGCATTCACTTGCGGCTCCAGGATACGAAAACGGTTGGGCGACAACTTATCCCCAGGCCGCACGCGCTGGAACACCATCTTGGTTCGCGGCCAGGCACTGAGCACTGGCAGGTAAGTGGCCTTGCCCCGGCGCTGAGCGGCGCGCAGCAGCAGGCGCGGATCGATTTCACCGTCCGTCGGTAGATATAAGGAAATATGTTTGGCCCGGCGAAACAGCGGGTGCTGTGCCAGTTGCCGATACAGGCCAAGGGCGGCCTTGCGCTGCTCGCTCGGCGTCAGTTCGCGGCGGGCTTTGCGCAACATGCGTCGAAGTTGCGGACGGGAAAGCGGCGCAGGTTCGGTCATGGTTTTTCGGCTCATAAAACAATGCCAGTCCGAGGACTGGCATTGAGTTTGGAATTCAGGCTCCCCGACAGAGCCGCTGTCGACTTAGCCCTTGAACCCGAAAGTTCAAGGTGGAAGATGCAGTAGGCTTTAAGGCTTTCCGTCTAGCGGACATGCACACCAGCCCAACGTGCAACTTCCAGGGTAGTGCGAATCGGCTCAGGGACATCGCCGACTGGCAAACACGCCAGGGAGTGGGGCGAGTATACCTTAAACAGACTCGGCAATCAGCCCTTGGGTGGCTCTGGATCGGTAGAAAGTACCAGATCAACCCGTTCCAGCAGGTCTCGCACTTGCTCGCGCGTCGAGCCACTGGCCTGCACGTCAGGCCGTTCCTGCTTATGCAGCAAATCGTGGGTAATGTTCAGCGCGGCCATCACGGCGATACGATCGGCGCCGATGACTTTGCCGCTGCTGCGGATTTCACGCATCTTGCCATCCAGGTAGCGGGCAGCACTCACCAGGTTGCTGCGTTCTTCCTGGGGGCAGATGATCGAATATTCTTTGTCGAGGATCTGCACGGTAACGCTATTGCTTGAACTCATGAGTCTTGCTCCAGGGCCTTCAGGCGCGAAATCATCGATTCGACCTTACGCCGGGCGATTTCGTTTTTTTCAATGAGGTGAGCGCGTTCCTCGCGCCAGGTCTTTTCCTGAGCTAATAGGAGTCCGTTTTGACTCTTAAGTTGCTCGACCCGATCAATTAGCAATTCGAGTCTGGCCATCAGCGCTTGCAGGTCGGTGTCTTCCATTGGGTTCCACTGGATTTGTCTGATGAATGGCAACTGCAGGATAAACGATCTGACGCCCTCGATAGTCTTGGTACGTCTGCCGGTGCTAGGATACAGCGCTTCATTCTAGACATTGCGCCGTCTGGCGCCTAGCTCACCATGCCTATTCAGAACTCCCCGTACGACGCTTTTTCCAAACTGCTGAGCACCAGCGGTCATCCTTGCTCGCCTGCCGAACTGCACGGCGTACTGTTGGGCCGCAGCTGCACCGGTGTTGGCTTTGATGCCGACAATTGGCTGGCTGATGTGGCCGAGCTGCTGGAAACCGAGCCGACCGAGAACGTGCGTAACGCGCTGATCGGCCTGCAAGAGATGGTCAAAGGCGAGCTGACCGGTGATGACGTCACCGTGGTCCTGCTGCTGCCGACCGACGACGCGCCGCTGACCGAGCGCGCCGCTGCGCTGGGCCAATGGTGCCAGGGTTTCCTCCACGGTTTCGGCGTGAACGCCGGTGGCCTGGAACTGAGCACCGACGCCAAGGAAGTGCTGCAGGACCTGGCGGCCATTTCCCAGGTGCAAGACGCCCTGGAAGAGTCCGAAGACGGCGAAGGCGATTACATGGAAGTCATGGAATACCTGCGCGTCGCGCCGCTGCTGCTGTTCACCGAGACCAAGAAAGCCGCTGAGCCAGCCGCACCCAAGCCGTCGCTGCACTAAGAAAGGAAGCCCATCTGCCCATGATCCATATCCCGAAAGCGGAATACACCCGTCGCCGCAAGGCGCTCATGGCGCAGATGGAACCCAACAGCATCGCAATTCTGCCGGCCGCCGCCGTGGCGATCCGCAACCGTGATGTCGAGCACGTTTACCGCCAGGACAGCGACTTTCAGTACCTGAGCGGCTTCCCTGAACCGGAAGCGGTGATCGTGCTGATGCCCGGTCGCCAGCACGGCGAGTACGTGCTGTTCTGCCGCGAGCGCAATGCCGAGCGCGAATTGTGGGACGGCCTGCGTGCGGGCACCGAAGGCGCGATCCGTGACTTTGGCGCCGACGATGCCTTCCCCATCACTGACATCGACGACATCCTGCCCGGCCTGATCGAAGGCCGTGACCGGGTGTATTCGGCCATGGGCAGCAACGCCGAATTCGACCGGCACGTGATGGAGTGGATCAACGTGATCCGCTCTAAAGCGCACCTGGGCGCCCAGCCACCGAACGAGTTTGTTGCCCTGGATCACCTGCTTCACGACATGCGCCTGTATAAATCGGCGGCAGAAGTGAAGGTGATGCGCGAGGCCGCGCGAATTTCCTGTGCGGCGCACGTCAAGGCGATGCAGGCCAGCCGCGCCGGGTTATATGAGTTCAGCCTCGAAGCCGAGCTGGATTACGAATTCCGCAAGGGCGGCGCGAAAATGCCGGCCTATGGCTCCATCGTCGCTGCCGGGCGTAACAGCTGCATCCTGCATTACCAACAGAATGACGCCGTGCTCAAGGACGGCGACCTGGTGCTGATCGACGCCGGTTGCGAGATCGACTGCTACGCCAGCGACATCACCCGCACCTGGCCGGTCAACGGCAGGTTTTCGCCCGAGCAAAAGGCGATCTACGAGATTGTGCTGGCCTCCCAGGAAGCCGCCTTTGCCGAGATCGCGCCGAACAAACATTGGAACCAGGCCCACGAGGCAACGGTGCGCGTCATCACCGCCGGGCTGGTAAAACTGGGACTGCTGCAAGGCGACGTCGACGAGTTGATCGCCAGCGAAGCCTACCGCGCTTTTTATATGCACCGCGCCGGCCATTGGCTGGGCATGGACGTGCATGATGTGGGCGAATACAAGGTGGGCGGCGAATGGCGTGTGCTGGAAGTCGGCATGGCCTTGACCGTGGAACCCGGCATCTATATTTCGCCGGACAACCAGAACGTGGCGAAGAAATGGCGTGGCATTGGCGTACGCATCGAGGACGACGTGGTAGTGACCAAGCAAGGCTGTGAAATTCTGACCGGCGGCGTGCCCAAGACCGTCGCTGACATCGAAGCGCTGATGGCGGCTGCCCGATGAGCCGGGTCAACCTGGCCATCATCGGCGGCGGACTGGTAGGCGCCAGCCTGGCGTTGGCCTTGCAGGCGGGTGCCAAGGCGCGGGGTTGGAAAATCGTGCTGATCGAACCGTTCGCGCCAGGCGACAGTTACCAACCGAGCTACGACGCGCGTTCTTCGGCGCTGTCCTATGGCGCTCGGCAGATTTATCAGCGTTTGGGCCTGTGGCAGGCCATTTCCCGCCGAGCCGAGCCGATCAAACAGATTCACGTGTCGGACCGAGGCCGCTTCTCCACTGCGCGCTTGTCCGCCATGGAGGAGGGCGTGCCGGCCCTCGGCTACGTGGTGGAGAACGCCTGGCTCGGCCAGTGCCTGTGGCAAGGTTTGGACAAAGAAGTGGTCAGTTGGCGCTGCCCGGCCGAAGTCACCCGCATGGAGCCACTGCCCGACGGTTATCGCCTGACGCTCAACGACGAAACCGTGCTGGAATGCGACCTTGCGGTATTGGCCGATGGCGGCCGCTCCGGTTTGCGCGAGCAATTGGGCATCGGCGTGAAAACCCGGCCCTACAACCAGAGCGCGCTGATCGCCAATATCACCCCAAGCGAAGCGCACAACGGCGAGGCGTTCGAGCGCTTTACCGACGAAGGCCCAATGGCCTTGCTGCCGCTGCCGGACAACCGTTGCGCGCTGGTGTGGACGCGTATCGGCATGGACGCCCAGCGCCTGGCCAACCTTGATGAACGCAGTTTCCTCAGTGAATTGCAGGGCGTGTTTGGCTACCGCCTGGGCACGCTGAAACAAGTCGGCGCCCGCCATTTGTACCCGCTGACGCTGGTGGAGGCCGAAGAACAAGTGCGCTCGCACCTGGCGATCCTCGGTAATGCCGCCCACAGCCTGCACCCGATTGCCGGGCAGGGTTTCAACCTGTCCCTGCGCGACGCGAACGCCTTGGCCGAGGCCTTGCTGGCCGGGCCGGCGGTGCCGGGCGACCTGGCAACGTTGCAGCGCTATCGCGAGCGCCAGCGCCAGGACCAGCAACTGACCGTAGGTTTTTCCGATCAAGTGACCCGACTGTTTGGCAGCGCGCAACCGTTAGTGACATTGGGCCGTAACCTGGGCCTGCTGGGCCTGGATTTGTTGCCTCCCGCCAAACGCTGGTTCGCCCGTCAGGCCATGGGCCTGGGCACACGCCCTGATGCTTAACTGGCTGACCCGACGCCTGGGCAAGGCGCGGCTGTTGCGCTGGGTGCTGTCCCTGTACCCGCCGTACCTGGGCGCGGGAATTCGGGTGCAGGCACTCAGCGCCGATTTTCGCCACGCCAAGGTGCGCATGGGCCTGGGCTGGTACAACCGCAATTACGTCGGTACGCAATTTGGCGGCAGCCTGTATTCGATGGTCGATCCGTTCTACATGTTGCTGTTGATGGAGAACCTGGGGCGCGACTACATCGTCTGGGACAAAGCCGCGAGCATCGACTTCGTGTCGCCGGGCAAAGGCCCGGTCTACGCTGAGTTTTCCATCGACGAGGCCTTGCTGGACGAGATTCGCCGGCAAACCGAAGGCGGCGAGAAGTACTTGCCCCTTCTCAAAGTACAGATTCATGACGGCTCCGGCACTCTGGTGGCGCGGGTCGACAAAACCCTTTACGTGCGGCGCAAGCCGCCAGCAAAGCAGGCTTAAAGCATGGACATGCGCGCAGATGTGCTGATCGTCGGGGCCGGAATGGTCGGAAGCGCCCTGGCGCTGGCGTTGCAAGGCAGTGGCCTGCAGGTGCTGCTGCTCGATGGCAGCCCGCTGAGCGTCAAACCGTTCGACCAGGATGCGGCCTTCGAACCCCGCGTGAGCGCCTTGTCGGCTGCCAGCCAGCGCATTCTGGAGCGCCTGGGCGTGTGGGATGGCATCGTCGAACGGCGCGCCAGCCCTTACGGTGAAATGCAGGTATGGGACGGCAGCGGCACCGGGCAGATCCATTTTTCGGCAGCCAGTGTGCATGCCCAAGTGCTCGGGCATATCGTCGAGAACCGGGTGGTTCAGGATGCCTTGCTCGACCGCCTGCACGACTGCGACCTGGGCCTGCTGGCCAACGCGCGCCTGGAGCAGATGCGTCGCTCCGGCGATGACTGGCTGCTGACCCTGGCCGACGGTCGCAAATTGCGTGCGCCGCTGGTGGTGGCCGCCGACGGCGCCAATTCCGCCGTGCGCCGCCTGACCGGCACTGCCACGCGCGAATGGGATTACCTGCACAACGCCATCGTCACCAGCGTGCGCAGCAACCAGCCGCACCAGCGCACGGCGTGGCAACGCTTTACCGATACCGGCCCGCTGGCATTTTTGCCGCTGGTGCGCGATGGGCAAGAGGATTGGTGCTCGATCGTCTGGTCGACCACGCCGACGGAGTCCGAACGCTTGATGGCGCTGGACGACGACAGCTTCTGCCGTGAACTGGAGCGCGCGTTTGAAGGGCGCTTGGGCAATGTGATCAGCGCCGACCCGCGCGTATGCGTACCGCTGCGCCAGCGCCATGCCAAGCGCTACGTGGCCGAAGGCCTGGCGTTGATTGGCGATGCCGCCCATGTGATCCACCCATTGGCCGGGCAGGGCGTGAACCTGGGTTTCCTTGACGCGGCGGTGCTGGCCGAGGTGCTGTTGGCTGCGACGGAACGTGGCGAACGCCTGGCGGATGTGAAGGTGCTGAGCCGCTACGAGCGTAGACGCATGCCGCATAACCTGGCACTGATGGCGGCGATGGAGGGCTTTGAACGCTTGTTCCAGGCCGACCAACTGCCGTTACGTTGGCTGCGTAATGCCGGATTGAAACTGGTCGACCAGATGCCCGAAGCCAAGGCCGTGTTTGTGCGCCAGGCCCTCGGGCTGACGGGCGACCTGCCAGACCTAGCAAAGCCCTGAATTGAAAGATGCCCCCTGTGGGAGGGGGCTCGCCCCCGATGAGGCCAGCCCATCCGGCGCAAATCCCAACTATGCAACATCTGGTAACGCCTCTAGCAAGCGCTACCAAATGTGAGTCCTTATCATTTGCCTTCTTTTTGCAAATGAGAGACCGCACCCATGTTGGCACCCAAGCGCCTCCTGACTGCCCTGGCACTCACCCTCATCGGCAGCACCACTGTGCAGGCAGCCGACGAAGTCGTGGTCTACTCCTCGCGCATCGACGAACTGATCAAACCGGTGTTCGACGCCTACACCAAAAAGACCGGCGTGCAGGTGAAGTTCATCACCGACAAGGAAGCCCCGCTGATGCAGCGGATCAAGGCCGAAGGCGAAAACGCCACGGCTGACCTGCTGCTCACCGTTGATGCCGGCAACCTCTGGCAAGCCGAACAAATGGGCATCCTGCAGCCGTTCACCTCTGCGGTGATCGACAAGAATATTCCCCTGCAATACCGCTCTTCCAACCATGCGTGGACCGGCTTGAGCTTGCGCGCGCGGACCATTGCCTATTCCACCGACCGGGTAAAACCCGGTGACCTGACCACCTACGAAGCGCTGGCCGACAAGCAATGGGAAGGGCGTCTGTGCCTGCGTACGGCGAAGAAGGTCTACAACCAGTCGCTGACCGCCACGCTGATCGAAACCCATGGCGCGGCCAAGACCGAAGAAATCGTCAAGGGCTGGGTCAACAACTTGTCTACCGACGTGTTCTCCGATGACATCGCGGTGCTCGAAGCGATCAACGCCGGGCAGTGCGACGTGGGCATCGTCAACACTTACTACTACGGCCGCCTGCACAAGCAGAAACCGGACCTTGCGGTGAAGCTGTTCTGGCCGAACCAGGGCGACCGCGGCGTGCATGTGAACCTGTCGGGCATCGGCCTGACCAAACATGCGCCGCACCCGGAAGCCGCCAAGGCCTTGGTGGAATGGATGACCACGCCTGAGGCGCAGAAGATCTTTGCCGATGTGAACCAGGAGTTCCCAGCCAACCCCGCCGTGCCGCCATCGGCGGAAGTCGCGACCTGGGGCAAGTTCGTGGCCGATACCCTGCCGGTGGAAGTGGCCGGTAAACGTCAGGCTGAGGCCATTCGCCTGATGGATCGCGCTGGCTGGAACTGAGTACAGATCTAACTGTGGGAGCGGCCTTGTGTGGGAGCTGGCTTGCCTGCGATAGCATCACCTCGGTGTAAATGACACACCGAGGTGCCTGCATCGCCGGCAAGCCCGGCACCCACACAAGCCCGCTCCCACAGTGTTAGCCGCGACTTCAAAACCATCATTTCCAGAGAGCTTTTCCTTGGCCCACCCCGCCCAACGTCGCTGGTACCTGCCGGTTTTCACCGTCGCCGCACTGGTGCTACTGCCGCTGAGCGTGTTGTTGCTGTCCTGGCAGAGCATCGATCAACAAATCTGGTCGCACCTGTGGGAAACCCAGATGCCCCGCCTGCTGGGCAACACCCTGACATTGGTGTTGGGCGTTGGCACCGGCGTGACGCTGTTGGGCGTAAGCCTGGCCTGGCTGACCAGCCTCTGCGAATTCCCGGGGCGGCGCTGGCTCGACTGGGCGTTGATGCTGCCCTTCGCAATTCCGGCCTACGTGCTGGCCTTTGTGTTTGTAGGCCTGCTGGATTTCGCGGGGCCGGTGCAAACCCTGCTGCGCGAAGGGTTCGGCAACGGCTTGCGCCTGCCACGCGTGCGTTCTACCAGCGGCGTGATCATCGTGCTGGTGCTGGTGTTCTATCCCTACGTCTACCTGTTGGCGCGCACTGCATTTTTGGCGCAGGGCAAAGGGCTGATGGAAGCGGCGCGGGTGCTCGGTCAATCGCCATGGCAAGCGTTCTGGCGTGTCGCATTGCCCATGGCGCGGCCGGCAATTGGTGCCGGCGTCGCCTTGGCACTGATGGAAACCCTGGCGGACTTCGGCGCTGTCTCGGTGTTCAACTTCGACACCTTCACCACGGCCATCTACAAGACCTGGTACGGCTTTTTCAGCCTTTCCAGCGCCGCCCAACTGGCCAGCCTGTTGCTTCTGGTGGTGATGCTGGTGCTGTACGGCGAACGACGTGCCCGAGGCGCCAGCCGCCCGAGTAATGAGCGGCCACGCGGCAAGGCGTTGTATCACCTGCGCGGTTTCAAGGCGGCGGCAGCCAGCACGTGGTGTGGCTTGGTGTTCGCCTGCGCCTTTGTCATCCCGATGCTGCAACTGGTCGCCTGGTTCTGGCAACGTGGCCGGTTCGACCTGGATGAGCGCTACAGCGGCTTGATCATCCATACCCTCTACCTGGGTGGCATCGCGGCACTGATTACAGTCAGCGTGGCGTTGATATTGGCCTTTGCCAATCGCCTGGCGCCCACGCGGGCGATCCGCACCGGGATCAGCCTGGGCAATGTCGGCTATGCCTTGCCGGGTTCGGTGCTGGCGGTGTCGATCATGCTGGCGTTCAGCTACCTGGACCGTGAACTGGTGGTGCCGTTGTCGAGTTGGCTCGGCGGCGCGGGCAAGCCCCTGTTGCTGGGCAGCCTGTCGGCGTTGGTGCTGGCGTATCTGGTGCGTTTCCTGGCAGTGGCCTACGGGCCGTTGGAAAACAGCCTGGCGCGAATCCGTCCCTCGTTGCCGGAAGCAGCGCGCAGCCTCGGCGTGAGTGGGCCGCGACTGTTTTGCAAAGTGTATCTGCCGCTGTTGCTGCCGGGGACGTTGAGCGCGGCGCTGCTGGTGTTTGTCGATGTGCTCAAGGAAATGCCTGCGACCCTGCTGATGCGCCCGTTTGGCTGGGACACCCTGGCCGTACGAATTTTTGAAATGACCAGCGAAGGGGAATGGGCGCGAGCCTCATTACCCGCACTCACGTTGGTGTTGGTGGGCCTGTTGCCGGTGATCGGCCTGATTCGACGCTCCGCTCGGCAAATCGGTTAGGTGCCAGTCCTACGGCTTGCGGCTACAATGCGCGGCATTCGGTGCGCTCCGTCCTTCGGATCGAGTCGTTGTATGTCGCTGCAGGCCTTGTAGTCAGAGGTGTTGAGCGCAAACAGCAGCTCTGTGCATCTTCGCCAATCCCGGAAGGAGAAACCCATGGGACAGCGTACGCCTCTGTATGACCTGCATCTCGCCCTCGGCGCGAAAATGGTCGATTTTGGCGGTTGGGATATGCCTCTGCACTACGGCTCGCAAGTTGAAGAACACCATCAGGTGCGACGCGACTGCGGGGTGTTTGACGTATCTCATATGACCGTGATCGATGTCACAGGCCTTCAGGCCAAGGAATGGCTCCAGCACCTGCTGGCCAATGATGTCGATCGTTTGCATGGCTGCGGCCGTGCGCTTTACAGCGCCATGCTCAACGAGCAGGGCGGCGTGGTGGACGACATGATCGTTTACCGCACCGAGACCGGTTATCGGCTGGTAGTCAACGCCGCTACGCGTGATCAGGACATGGCCTGGATGCAAGCACAGCTGGGCGACTACGCGGCGCAGCTGCATGAGCGGCCAGAATTGGCCATGCTCGCCATTCAAGGCCCGCACGCCCGGCAGAAAATCGCCGAGCTGGTCACGCAGGCCCGCGGCACGCTTATCCACCAGCTCAAGCCCTTTGAAGGCCAGGCCGATGGCGATTGGTTTATCGCCCGCACGGGTTACACCGGCGAAGACGGTCTGGAAATTGTCCTGCCGGCCGAGCAGGCTCCGGGCTTTTTCAACGATCTGGTAGGGGCCGGTATTTCACCCATCGGCCTTGGCGCCCGCGATACGCTGCGCCTCGAAGCCGGCATGAACCTGTACGGTCAGGATATTCACCAGGACGTTTCGCCTCTGGCGGCCAATATGGCCTGGAGCATCGCCTGGGAACCGGCTGAGCGTCAGTTCATCGGCCGCACTGCCCTTGAGGCGGAAAAGGCCGCAGGTGTGCAGTTCAAATTGGTCGGGCTGGTACTGGAAGAGCGTGGTGTTTTACGCGCTCATCAGGTGGTTCGTATCGCCAATGTTGGCGAAGGGGAGATAACCAGTGGTAGTTTCTCTCCTACGCTGAGCAAATCCATTGCCCTGGCGCGCGTACCGACGGCCACCGCCGATCGGGCCGAAGTGGAAATCCGCGGCAAGTGGTACCCGGTTCGAGTGGTCAAACCGACCTTCGTGCGCCATGGCAAAACCTTGATTTAACTATTTCCGGCAGGCCTGAGGCCGCTGACATTTCTTCTTGAGGACACAGACTATGAGCGATATCCCTGCCGACCTGCGTTTTGCCGAAAGTCACGAGTGGGCCCGTCTGGAAGCCGACGGCACCGTGACCGTCGGTATCTCCGACCATGCTCAGGAAGCTTTGGGTGATGTGGTGTTTGTTGAGTTGGCCGAAGTCGGCGCCAAGTTTGACGCTGAAGGCCAGGCTGGTGTGGTTGAGTCTGTGAAAGCCGCTTCGGATATCTACTCACCGGTTGCTGGCGAAGTGATCGCCGTTAACGAGGAACTGAGTGGCAGCCCTGAACTGCTGAACTCCGACCCGTATGGCGCCTGGATCTTCAAGCTCAAGCCAAGCAACCCGGCTGACCTGGAAAAACTGCTTGATGCCGCTGGCTACAAAGCGGCCATCGGCGAGTAAACGCGAGCCGTTGGAACAGCGCAAATCAATGTGGGAGCTGGCTTGCCTGCGATAGCATCACTGCGGTGTGGTTGAATCACCGCGGTGCCGGCATCGCAGGCAAGCCAGCTCCCACAGTTGATTGCGGATAGCTGGCAGTTTGTTTTCAGCTCGCTTTCAGTACCGCTTTTACCGCCGCAACCGACCGCTCGACATCCGCCTCTGTCATCGCCGTGAACATCGGCAACGACACGATCAAACGCCCAACACGCTCAGCCACCGGGAACATGCCTTCCTTGAAACCCTGTGCCCGGTACAAGCTCAGCAGGTGGATTGGCGGGTAGTGATAGCCAATGCCGACGCCGTGGGCCTGCATCTGTTCCATGAACGTAGCGCGGGCGGGCAGACCATCCTGACGCTCCGGCAGTACCAGCTGGAACAGGTGCCAGTTGCTGTTTTCGAAATCCGCTGGCGGCAGTTGCGCGCCGTATTGCGCTTCAAAATCGCTGCCGAAGCACTTGAAGTAATGGCGTGCCAGTTTCTGGCGATGCGCAGTGATCTTCTCGATATGCGCGAATTGCCCCAGGCCGATGGCTGCGGCTATGTCGGTCATGTTGAATTTGCCACCCAGCACATCCACGTCCAGGCCGTCGAAGCCGGTGCGGGTAACACCTTGCAGGCGATACTTTTCAGCCAGACGGGCTTCCTCGGCGTTGTTCAACACCAGGCAACCGCCTTCGGAAGACGTGATGTTCTTGTTCGCCTGGAAGCTGAACGAGACGAAGTCGCCGGTCGCGCCGATACGCTCGCCATCCCAGCTGGAGCCCAACGCTTGGGCCGCGTCTTCGACAATGCGCAGGTTGTACTTGTTGGCCAGCGCGTAGAGCATCGGCATATCCAGGGGCAGGCCCGCCAGGTACACCGGAATGATCGCCTTGGTGCGTGGGGTGATCGCGGCTTCTACCTGAGCCAGGTCAATATTGCGGGTGACCGGGTCGATATCCGCAAATACCGGCGTGGCCCCTACTTCCAGAATCACGTTTGCCGTGGCGACCCAGGAAATCGGCGTGGTGATCACTTCATCGCCAGGCCCGATGCCGGCGATGCGCAACGCGATCTCCATGGTGCAGGTGCCGGAATTGAAGGTCCGCACCGGACGGCCGCCAAAGTATTCCGAAAGCTGTGCTTCGAACGCCTGCACTTTCGGCCCGCTGGTGATCCAGCCCGAGCGCAGTACATCGCCGACCGCCGAGATGGTCGCTTCGTCAATGGTAGGTTTGGAAAACGGCAGAAAGGGCTGTTGGCTCATAACGACGAAGGCATCCGTTTCAGATAGGCGATGAGTAATAGAGGTATCAGTACCGCATGGTTGCACGGCTCGACTGAATATAGCCTGTCGTCGGTGAACGAATTGTCATGTTGCGCATAAAAATGCCGCTTATCAGCGGCATTTTCTGTTGCAGGTCAGAATGAAACGCGCGCTTCAAGAAACACATTCTGCTCTTTGAGTTTGCCCTTGAGCTGTTCATCGCGGGCGTTTATCCGGTTAGCGAAGGTGTTGTAGCCGGTTTCGACCTTGCCCATGTCCACGTAACGCCAACCTGTGCCCAAAGTGACCTTTTCGCTGACCTTGGCCTCCAGGCCCAAGCCTGCGCTGTAGGCAAAGTTGTAGTGGCGGTTACTGGCGAACTGGCGAGTCGCATTGCTCTGGTACCCCGCGGCATCGATTTGCGCCATGCCGATACCGGCCATTGCGTAGAACGACAGCCAGTCATTGACCGGGATATTTTTATAGCCGTTGAGCATCACGCGCTGGCTGTCGACCTCCAGGCGGTTAACGTTGGTATTGAAGGGGGCCCAATAGGAGTCGAACGTCGAGCTGCTGCGCGTGGTGTATTCCCCTTCCAGGCGCCAGCCATCGGCAAAGGCGTAACCTAAAGCCAATGACCCAGTGAACGCCTTGTTACTGTCAGGGGCCTCCATGCGATCAGTGACGCGTGGGCTGGTCAATTGCGCACTGGAGAGGTTCTGACGGGCACTGTTGAGCTTTGCCGACCCGTACCAATTTTCTGCTTGAGCCAAGGGTGCAGCTAACGCAGAGAGAGCCAAAGCGTAAGCAAGTTTTTGCATGGGAGAGGATTCACTTTAACTAAGAGAATCTCAGTGTGGCGCTTGGTACTTTTGTGTTCGGCAGGAGTTTTCCGCTTTCAACGGGAAAAAGCAGAAGGTCTGGGCGGCGGCGGCGATCGTAGAGAAACAGGCATAAAAAATGCCGCTTAAAAAGCGGCATTTTTTATGGGCAGGTATTACTCGGTCACAGCATTTTTCGCGAGGATGGCGTTGGCCAACTCCATGTCCGTGGCCTGCAGGCCAGGGTTGTCGGCGCGAACTTTCTGCATGGCAGCTTCCAGGTACGGGCCGCGGATGCCGCCGTCGCTGGCGACAAAGCTACCGGCGTCGTCTTGGGCGGCGACCACCAGCTTGTGGTCCTTGAAGGTCAGGTACGTCGAGCCAGTCGTGGCGCCCGACGAGATGACATTGCGCCAGAAGCTGTCGGCCATGGCTGAACCGACAGGTAGGGAAAGCACAGCGAGGGTCGCGACAGCATATTTGAGACGCATGGTGGGTGACTCCGGGTGGGTTATCTGAACAGTTTGATTGTAGATAACCCAGGCGAGTTCCATCACTGACTAAACAGTTTCGACCTGTAAAACCACGCCATCCTGACCAATGACACGGACTTGAGCGCCCACGGGGCTGTCCGGCCCGGTTGCCATCCACACGCCATCGCCGACTTTTATCTTGCCTCGGCCATCGACGATGGCTTGATGCACCACAAAGGTGCGCCCTATCAATTCCGAGCCGCGTATATTCAGCCCCGGCTGATCGCTGACTTTGGCGCTGCTGCGCTGGCGCTTCCACCAGTACACCGCCGTGAGGATCGACAACACTGCGAATAGCAGCAGCTGCCATTCCAGCCCGAGCGGTGGGATCAAAAACTTGATCACGCCCACAGCAGCGGCAGCGATCCCCATCCACAGCAGGTAGCCACCGGCGCCGAATACTTCAAGAATCAACAGCACCGTACCCAGTGCCAACCAATCCCAGAACGACAGATGCTGCAGGAAATCCCACATGGCGATCGCCTCAGCCTTTCTTGTTGTCGAACGTTGCCTTGACGATTTCGCCGATCCCACCCACGGCGCCAATCACCTGGCTGGCTTCCAGCGGCATCAGGATGACTTTGCTGTTGTTGGCCGACGCCAGCTTGCCCAATGCATCGATGTATTTCTGCGCCACGAAGTAGTTGATGGCCTGCACGTTACCGGTGGCGATTGCTTCGGACACCACCTGGGTCGCACGGGCCTCTGCTTCTGCCTGGCGTTCACGGGCTTCGGATTCGAGGAAGGCTGCCTGGCGTCCACCTTCGGCTTCAAGGATCTGCGCCTGCTTCTTGCCTTCGGCGGTCAGGATCGCCGATGCCCGCAGGCCTTCGGCCTCCAGGATCTGCGCACGCTTGATCCGCTCGGCTTTCATCTGGCCGGACATGGCGGCCATCAGGTCGGCGGGTGGGCTGATGTCCTTGATCTCGATCCGGGTGATCTTGATACCCCACGGCGCCGTGGCTTCGTCCACGGTGCGCAGCAGTTTTTCGTTGATGCCGTCACGCTGGCTAAGCATCGCGTCCAGCTCCATGGAGCCGAGCACGGTACGGATATTGGTTTGCAGCAGGTTACGGATGGCATGCTCGAGGTTATTGACCTCGTAGGCGGCCTGGGCGGTGTTGACTACCTGGAAGAAGCACACGGCGTCGATCTGCACGGTGGCGTTGTCGGCGGTGATCACTTCCTGGGGCGGGATATCCAACACGCTTTCCATCACGTTGATCTTGCGACCGATGCGGTCCATGACCGGGATGATGATGTTGAGGCCAGGTTTAAGGGTGTTGGTGTAGCGGCCGAAACGCTCGACCGTCCACTGGTAACCCTGAGGCACCACCTTGAAGCCCATGAAAAGGATGGCCACGGCCAACCCCACGAAAAGAAGCAGTACGGTTCCGATCTGCATAGCGATTCCCTATCTGATGGTGTCAGTGAAGCGACGTGCGGCCGATTGTAACGGTCTGGTCACGGATAAGGACGGTTTCAGGGTGCAACAAGCAAATCATTTGTTTCTGAATCCCCAGGCGTTACCCGTAATACTTCTGCCATCGTTGTCAGCCCGGCATTCACTTTGTCGATGCCGCTCATCCGCAGGCTGCGCATGCCTTGGCTCCGCGATGCCCGACGTAAGGCCTGCACATCGGCGCCCGGGGTGATCAGCGCCTTGAGCTTCTCGTCCATCACCATGATTTCGTAGAGCCCGGCGCGGCCTCGATAACCGCTATCACGGCAGTCCGCGCAGCCGACCGCTTCATGGGTATTGCCGTGCCCAGTCACCCCACGTTTGCAGTGAGGGCACAAAAGCCGCACCAAGCGCTGCGCCATTACACCTATCAGCGTAGCTTTGATCAAATAATGAGCAATGCCAAGTTCCTGCAAACGGCTGATAGCGCTGGGTGCATCGTTGGTGTGCAGGGTCGATAGCACCAGGTGCCCGGTGAGCGCAGCCTGGATGGCCATTTCTGCAGTTTCCTGATCGCGAATCTCGCCGATCATGATGATGTCCGGGTCCTGGCGCAGCAGTGCGCGAACACCGCTGGCGAAGGTCAGGTCGATGTTGTGCTGCACCTGCATCTGGTTAAAGGCAGGTTCCACCATCTCTATCGGGTCTTCCACCGTGCACAGGTTGACCTCGCGGGTCGCCAGGTGCTTGAGCGTGGTGTAGAGCGTGCTGGTCTTGCCTGAACCGGTAGGCCCGGTGACCAGGATGATGCCGTTGGCCTGACCGGCCATGGCATTCCAGCGTTGCTGATCATCGGCAGACAAACCCAACTGGTCAAAATCCTTGAGCAAGACGTGCGGGTCGAAAATCCGCATCACCAGTTTTTCGCCAAACGCTGTCGGCAGTGTTGAGAGGCGCAACTCCACTTCGATGCCCGCCGGGCTCTTGGTCTTGACCCGGCCGTCCTGGGGTTTGCGTTTTTCCGCCACATTCATACGGCCCAGACTTTTCAGGCGGCTGACCACCGCCATGGTGACCTGGGGTGGAAACTGATAGACGTCATGCAGCAGCCCGTCGATGCGAAAACGCACGCGGCCCTGGTCGCGGCAGGGTTCGATATGGATGTCACTAGCTCGCTGGCCGAAGGCGTACTGCAACAGCCAGTCGACGATGTTGACGATATGCGCGTCATTGGCGTCCGGCTCCTGATCACCGGCGCCGAGGTTGAGCAGTTCGAAGTTGCCAGCCACCGCAACTTTTTGATCGGCACCGCTGACGGACTTGGCCAGCCGGTAGAAGTCACCGATACAGCGCTGAATCTCTCGGGGGTTGGCGACCACGCGCCTGATCGAGCGCTTGAGCACCTGTGCCAAACCGGCCTCCCATCCACGGATATGCGGCTGTGCGCTGGCGACGGTGACGGTCTGCGCATCCACCGCCACCGCGAGGATGGCGTGGCGTTGCGCGAACGCGTGGGACATCAACGGCACCACCGCCGCCACGTCGATCTTCAGCGGGTCGATACGCAGATAAGGTTGCCCGACATGCCCGGCAAGCCATTGAGTCAACGTTTCGAGGCAAGGCCCTTCAGCCGCGATGCTTTCCAACGGATGTCGAGTGGCGGGTGCTTTCGCTGACCTTTGGGCCTCGTCCGCTGTAATCAGCCCCTGCTCGACCAATGCAGGTAAGAGTTGATGCAGTTCCAATCGATGATCGTGCAAGGCGGCGAGCATGAAGAATTCCTGAGTGACGGCGGGCGTAATCTCAGGCTAGCCATCCTCTGAACGCCCACCGCTCAGGGTGTATTGCAGGTTTTTACTGATTGGCCGCCGCCACCGCTTGAGGCCGCGGGGAATCGGCCTGCCACACCTCCAGCGAGCACACGCTGATCAGGTTTCGAATCTTTTCACCGATCACCTGGGCACGGTGCCAGCTCAGGCCGTTCATCACGATATCAATGCTCAGCAGGTCGTCGTCACGGCTCACATTGACGTGTTGCGGCGTCAGGAACTGCAGCGCGAAGTAGTTCAGTACCCGGCACAGCAAGTCCGGTTCTGCCTCGGCGGTGATCTGATAATGCGCTTGGCAGTGGGCGCTGTTGACGGCCCATGCATCGAGACGCGTAGCGGGGCAGGTGGTTTCGACGGCGTGCATGCTGACTCTCCAGATTCGACTGGAGAAATTTTTACATTCGCACGCGGAGATTTCTTATCTAAGATGCGCCCTATTAGTGAAAAAACGACTCAAGTAATTCAGGCTTAGCGCCTTCATAGGTATTTTTATGCACAGTGAGTTGGACGCCTACGACCGCCGCATTCTGGCCCTGCTGCAAGAGGACGCCTCGCTTTCCAGCGCGCAGATCGCCGAGCAGGTGGGTCTCTCGCAATCGCCATGCTGGCGGCGTATTCAACGGCTTAAAGAGGAGGGCGTGATTCGCGCGCAGGTCACGCTGCTGGACCGCAAGAAGATCGGCCTCAACACGCAGATTTTTGCCGAGGTCAAACTCAATGCTCACGGACGGTCCAACTTCACCGAATTCACCGAAGCGATTCGCGGGTTTCCGGAAGTCCTGGAGTGCTATGTGCTGATGGGGGCGGTGGATTTTCTGCTGCGCATCGTTACCTCTGACATCGAGGCGTATGAGCGGTTTTTCTTCGAGAAGCTGTCGATGGTGCCGGGGATTCAGGAGGTGAACTCGATTGTGGCCCTGTCGGAGATCAAGTCCACCACCAGCCTGCCAGTGTTGCGCTGACTGTGGGAGCGCACAAGCCCGCTCCCACATTTGACCGAGTTGCCTGGTATTACAGACGCAGCAACGTCTTCCATGCACGGTTCTGATACACCGCAATCGCCTGATGCATACGCGCATCCAGCGACTCGTCGGTAATCGGCTGATTAGCCAGTACCGCCAGCTTATTCAGCTCGCCGTACAAACGGTCCAGTTCCGGAATGTCCACCACCTGACGCGCGTGGTGAAGCCAGGCCTGGATGCGTTCAATGCGCGGCAGTTGCTCGGCCAGGTCTTCCGGTTGTTGCTGGTAACGTTGCAGTTGCAGGGCAACGGCGTCGTCAGCCAGCAGGCGCGGCAGCCAGTTGGTGATTTGCGCAGCGCCCTGGCGGTTGCCACGCACGTTGCGGTCGGCGGTCCAGGTGCGGGCCAGCAGCCAGCGCGAGGTGTTCAGCGAGAACAAGCCCCAGCGCACGTCTTGCAGTTCTTCAACAAACTGTTCCGGCGCGGCTTTGCGGATGTCTTCATCGTCGTCACCGGCCTGCACCAGTGGGCGCCAGTCTTCCAGCAATGCATCGAGTGCGCTGCGCAGCTCGCTGGTGGATTGACGCGGGGCGGCCTGACCGAGGCTGCCGATCAGCGCGCGCAGTTCACCGAGGTTTTCGACCCAGTCCTGCAGCAAGCGCCAGTGGCCATTGAAGCGATATTGTTCGGCCAGGCGCTGGCTGCTGCCCAACAGGTGCCACATGATCGCGGCGAAGGCGTCGTCCAGCGGCATTTCGGCGTGGATCTGCGGCGCCGGCAGGCTCAGCGAGTAGCTGCTGGCGTCATACAGACGGTAGCCGCGCTCGGCCTTGCTGATATCGCACGGCATCAGCGCCAGGGTGGCGGCCAGTTCGGCGGCCAGTTCCAGCAGGGCGGCCGGTTCACCTTCGCGCAGTTCCAGTTCCAGCTCGCAGATTTCTTCTTTCTGCTTGCCGACCACGACGTGGCCCAGGTCCAGAGCGGCTTCGATCACGACCTTGGCCTTGCCACGGCCCCAGGCGATTTCGGCACGTTCGCGCACAAAATCGGTGGTGAAAATCGGCTTGAGGGTCTTTTTGTCCAACTCGGCCAGTTGCTCGGGCCAGCATTCGCCGTCGAGCTTCTTCACGTCGAGCTTGGCTTTGGGCAGGTCCCAGTTGTACTCGTTGCGTTCCGACAAGCCGGCGACGCTTTGGCCACGGGTCTTGAGGGTCTGGATGATTTCGTCACCGTCCTTGCGCAAACGCAGGGCGACTTTGGCCTGAGCCAGGTCGCGCTCGGGGGTGTCGAAGTATTGGTTCATCAACTCACGGCGTTCCCAGCCACTTTTGTTGCGTTTTTTCAGTAGCGGGTGCTCACGCAGCGCGGCGAGTGTTTCGCGGCTGACGCGGAGCTTGATTTCGGTTTCTTTCTGCATGGCCGGAAAATCCAGGATCGGGAGCGCAGCCGGGGAAAAGAGTGGCTGCCAAGGTCGTGCAGTGTACAGGACTGAGCCCGGCAACGCGCCGCAACGGTTTATTGTGGCGTGCAGATGGTTCTATAGTGGGGCTCATCCGGGAAGTTGAGAGGCCGCGCATGCCGTTACCGTCCATGAAAGAGCAATTCGCCGCATTGATTGCCGCGCCGTCGGTCAGTTGCACCCAAGCGTCTCTCGACCAGACCAACCGCCCGGTGATCGATCTGCTCGCCGGGTGGCTGGGCGACCTGGGTTTCGCCATCGACATCCAGCAAGTCAGCCCGGGCAAGTTCAACCTGCTCGCCAGTTTCGGCAGTGGCCCCGGCGGCCTGGTGCTGGCCGGGCATAGCGATACCGTTCCCTACGACGCCGCGCTGTGGAAGACCGATCCGCTCAAGTTGACGGAAGTTGACGGCCGTTGGGTAGGACTGGGCAGCTGCGACATGAAAGGCTTTTTTGCGCTGATCATCGAAGCCGTGCTGCCCTTGCTGGACCAGCCGTTCAAACAACCGCTGCTGATCCTCGCCACGTGCGATGAAGAAAGCTCGATGTCCGGCGCCCGCGCACTGGCCGAGGCCGGGCGCCCGTTGGGCCGCGCGGCGGTGATCGGCGAACCGACGGGCCTCAAGCCGATCCGCCTGCACAAAGGCGTGATGATGGAGCGCATCGACATCCTCGGGCAAAGCGGCCATTCGTCGGACCCAAGCCTGGGCCACAGTGCTCTGGAAGCCATGCACGATGCCATTGGTGAACTGCGCGGCCTGCGGCTGGCCTGGCAGCGCGAGTACCGCAACCCGCAATTCAGCGTGCCGCAACCGACCATGAACTTCGGTTGTATCCACGGCGGCGACAACCCCAACCGTATCTGCGGCCAATGTTCCCTGGAGTTCGACCTGCGGCCCCTGCCGGGCATGGACCCCAAGGTGCTGCGCGACGCTATCCGGCAAAAGCTCGAACCCCTGGCCGAGCGCCATAAAGTCAAGATCGACTACGCGCCGTTGTTCCCCGAAGTGCCGCCGTTCGAGCAGGCCGAAGACGCCGAGCTGGTGCGGGTGGCGGAACGATTGACCGGTCATCGTGCCGAAGCAGTAGCGTTCGGCACCGAAGCGCCTTATCTTCAGCGCCTTGGTTGTGAAACTCTGGTGCTTGGCCCTGGCGATATTGCCTGCGCCCACCAGCCGGGCGAGTACCTCGAAATGTCACGCTTGACGCCTACAGTGCGTCTATTGCGGGAACTGATCGACCATTACTGCCTGAAACCTGCATAAATTAACCCCTGCCCATTCGTACATAAGGAGAGCGAGCGTGTCGCCAAGCCTGTTCCGACGATAACCATCAGCCCGCTGTGCGCTTTTATGTTTCATCCTTTTTTGGCTGCTTTTTATTACAGGCCCAGGTTTTATGCCCGAATACGTCAATTGGCTTCGTCACGCTTCGCCCTACATCAACGCTCACCGCGACTGCACCTTTGTGGTCATGCTGCCCGGCGATGGTGTGGAACATCCCAACTTCGGCAACATCGTCCACGACCTGGTGCTGCTCCATAGCCTGGGCGTGCGGTTGGTATTGGTTCACGGGTCGCGCCCACAAATCGAAGCGCGCCTTGAAGCGCGTGGCCTCACCCCGGCTTACCACGAAGGCCTGCGCATCACGGATGCCGCGACGCTGGAGTGCGTGATCGATGCGGTCGGCCACCTGCGCATTGCTATCGAAGCACGCCTGTCGATGGACATGGCCTCCTCGCCGATGCAGGGCTCGCGCCTGCGCGTCGCCAGCGGCAACCTGGTTACGGCACGGCCGATCGGAGTGCTTGAAGGCGTGGATTACCACCACACCGGCGAAGTGCGCCGGGTCGACCGCAAGGGCATCAACCGCCTGCTGGACGAGCGCTCCATCGTGCTGCTGTCGCCGTTGGGTTACTCGCCGACCGGCGAAATCTTCAACCTGGCCTGCGAAGACGTCGCCACCCGCGCCGCCATCGACCTGGGCGCCGACAAACTGCTGCTGTTTGGCGCCGATCTGGGCCTGATCGACGAACATGGTCGCCTGGTCCGCGAGCTGCGTCCGCAGCAAGTGCCGGCGCACCTGCAGCGCCTGGGCAGCAACTATCAAGCTGAACTGTTGGACGCCGCCGCCGAAGCGTGCCGGGGCGGAGTAGGGCGCAGCCATATCGTCAGCTACGCCGAAGACGGCGCGTTGCTCACCGAGCTGTTCACCCGGGACGGCGGCGGTACGCTGGTGGCCCAGGAGCAATTCGAACAGGTGCGCGAGGCGGCGATTGAGGATGTGGGTGGTTTGCTCGACCTGATCAGCCCACTGGAAGAGCAGGGCATTCTGGTGCGGCGTTCGCGGGAAGTGCTGGAGCGTGAGATCGAGCAGTTCAGTGTGGTTGAGCGCGAAGGCATGATCATCGCTTGTGCGGCGCTGTATCAGATCGCGGATTCGGATGCAGGGGAGCTGGCGTGTCTGGCGGTCAACCCGGAGTATCGTCACGGCGCACGCGGCGACGTGTTGCTGGAGCGCATCGAGACCCGTGCGCGGGCGCAGGGTTTGAAGACGCTGTTTGTGCTCACCACGCGAACCGCACACTGGTTCCGCGAGCGCGGGTTTGTGCCGAGCAGCGTCGACCGCCTGCCGTCAGCGCGGGCGTCGCTGTACAACTATCAGCGTAACTCGAAGATTTTCGAGAAGGCTCTGTAAGCCTGATCTTCCTGCCTGATAAAGAGCTGGCTCATGTGGGAGCTGGCTTGCCTGCGATGCAGACGACTCGGTTTTTCAGATAAACCGAGGTGATGCTATCGCAGGCAAGCCAGCTCCCACATTTGATTACCTTATTGGCTGATGAATTTATCGGTCACAAAGGCCGAGTAGTCCGGCAACACCGTCTCAACCTTCCCCTGTTCCTTCAAAAACTTCGCCGTTTCCCCAATCGCTTTCGCCGTGCCCCCTTTAAGCAGGGCATCGGTTTGTTGCGCCTGGGCGTCCGGGAAGGTGCTGCCGGCCAACAGCTCAGGAATATCGGCCGCATTTGAACCTGTCAGTTTGGCGATTTTCTGCACCGGCTCCGAATCTACTGTCCAGCCGTCTTTATGGGCGGCGTAGTCGGCGAATGCATCCAGCGTAACCTTGGAAAACTTGGCCACTGCGTCAGGATGTTTTTCCGCGAAATCCTTGCGCGCTACCCACACCTCAAATGTCGGCGCCCCCCACTGGCCCACCTGGGCCGCGTCTGTCAGGGTTTTTCCGGTCTTGCGGATTTCTCCCAGCGCCGGTGACCACACGAACGCGCCGTCGATATCGCCACGTTTCCACGCGGCCGCAATTTCCGCGGGCTGCAGGTTCACTACTTTGACTTGTTTGGTGTCCAGCCCCCAATGTTTCAGCGCGCCGAGCAGGCTGTAATGAGAGGTTGAGACGAAGGGCGTAGCGATGGTTTTACCGATCAGGTCCTGCGGTTTGTCGATGCCACTGCCATTGCGCACAACCAGGGCTTCAGAAGCATTGATCTGCGCCGATACGATAAAGGCCACGATGGGTAGATTGCGTGAAGCCGCCGCTGCGAGGGGGCTGGAACCGAGGTTGCCGATTTGCACATCGCCAGACGCAATCGCGGTTACAACGTCGGGCCCACTGTTGAAACGGCGCCAGGCAATCTTCTCGCCGAGGGCTTTTTCGTAGAGGCCGTCGGCCTGTGGGACTTTGCTGGGGTCGATGCCGGTTTGGTAGCCGATGGTTAAATCGGCCGCTTTGACACCAAAAGAAAGTATTAGTGACACAAAAACTGTAACAAATTGACGGGAGGATGTGCCTTTGGCCATGATGGCGTCGCCTTTTTGATCGTGGGTGACGTATGCAACAGTACGGCCACACTAATCGATCTAAAAAAAGGCTAGTAAATACCCTTTAGGAATTAGCTTATGGAGCGGTTGGTCTACGCTGATCGGCTCGCCTCATGGAAAGGCTTATTCCTGGATCGTATGAAAAAGAATGAAACAATTCTTTTTGGGTGTATGAAAAACTCATTACCCTGCAGGGACCAAATTAACTGCGGTTAGACGAAGGTAGTAGACATACAAAGTTACGATTGACTTGGTAGTCACTATCTGGCGCTAATCGCGCATCTGTGGATCCGGGGCGTCAGACCCAGGACCTAAGAAATACAAAAATTAGAAATGAGAGGAGCGGTACATGAAGAAGTCAACATTGGCGTTGGCCGTGGCTGTCGCTGCGATTGCCCAACAGGCAAACTCCGCCGGTTTCATCGATGACAGCAAAGTAACACTGGGTCTGCGTAACTTTTACATCAACACCGACAACCGTGATTTGAAGCCTTCGGCGACCTCGAACACCCGCAGCAAGAACGCTGAATGGGGCCAAGGTTTTGACCTGCGTTTCATCTCCGGCTTCACCGAAGGGACCGTTGGTTTCGGTCTTGACGCTATCGGCCTGTACGGCGTACGTCTGGATTCCAGCCGTGCCGATCACGGTAACTACACTGGCACCGCGTCTGGCGGCACCGTGTTCCCAAGCGATGGCAACAAAGCGGTCAACGATTTCGCCAGCCTGGGTGTGACCGGTAAGGTCAAGGTTTCCCAGACCGTGCTGAAAATCGGCACCCTGCAGCCAAACAACCCGGTTATCAAAACCAACGACGGTCGTCTGCTGCCGCAAACGTTCCAAGGTGGCGAGATCTCCTCGAACGAGATCAAGGACCTGACCCTGACTGCCGGTCAGATCGAGCACTCCAAGGGCCGTAACTCCAGCAACAACGAAGGCCTGTCGCTGGCGGGTGCCAACGGTAGCTCGAACTATGACGCTGGCAACTTCGTCAACAAGTTCTACTACGCCGGTGCTGACTACAAAATCACCAAAGATCTGACCGCTTCGTACTACTACGGCGAGCTGAAAGACTTTTACGCGCAGAACTTCCTGGGCTTGGTCCACAACTGGGCTATCGGTCCTGGCGTGTTGAAAAGTGACCTGCGTTACTACCGCAGCCGCGACAACGGCGCCAACGGCAACGAAGCGGGCTACTACACTTCGGGTTACTACTCGGATCACCCGACCAACGCCACCAAGGTTAAAGGCAAGGTCGACAACGATCTGTACAGCTACCTGGCGTTGTACTCGGTTGCCGGTCACACCTTCGGCGGTGGCTACCAGTACACCAAGGGCGACAGCGACTTCCCTTGGCTGAACCAAGGTGATGGCTCTTCGAACAGCACCACCACCGACATGCAAATCCAGAAGTTTGCCCGTGCTGGCGAACGCACCTGGCAAGCTCGCTACGCGTATGACTTCGCCAAGGTTGGCCTGCCAGGCCTGACCGCTGGTGTTGTCTACCTCAAAGGCAGCAACATCCAGACCACCGCCGGTGATAAAACCGAGTGGGAACGCGACCTGACTCTGGCTTACGTTGTTCCAGAAGGCCCGCTGAAAAACCTCGGCGTCGCCTGGAAAAACGCTATGTGGCGTACCGATCTGGTTAACACCCGTGCTCAGGACGAAAACCGCGTAATCGTTAGCTACAGCTACGCGTTCAAGTAAGAGCGTAAAACCTTGCCCGGCGCAACGCCGGGCAGGGTGCTTTACTTTCAAGTCGGGCTCAACCCCCGCAAGCCCTTCCTGAATCCCTTCTTTGTACAGCGTCTCAAGGCCTTCTCGAACCTTGTGATGGATGTTGATCCTCGGTCTTTCCCGCGTCCAATGAATTGATTTTTAATATTCGTTTATCGTCTAAATAAATCGATATTTATTCTTTTTAAATAATCTTCAACCCATGCACAGTGGGCTCCATAAGCACTCACCAGGAGCCACACCATGAGCCTAAGACTGGGCGACATCGCCCCCGACTTCGAACAGGATTCCAGCGCCGGCAAGATTCGTTTCCACGAATGGTTGGGCGATAGCTGGGGCGTGCTGTTTTCCCATCCGGCGGACTTCACCCCGGTGTGCACCACCGAGCTTGGCTTTACCGCCAAGCTCAAGGACGAATTCGCCAAGCGCGGCGTCAAGGCCATTGCCCTGTCGGTCGACCCGGTGGACTCGCACCACAAGTGGATCGAAGACATCAATGAAACCCAGAACACGGTCGTCAACTTCCCGATCCTCGCCGACGCCGATCGCAAAGTCTCGGACCTGTATGACCTGATCCACCCGAACGCCAGTGACACCCTCACCGTGCGCTCCTTGTTCGTGATCGACCCGAACAAGAAGATCCGCCTGACGATTACCTACCCGGCCAGCACCGGGCGCAACTTCCACGAAATCCTCCGGGTCATCGACTCGCTGCAACTGACCGACAACCACAAGGTGGCCACGCCCGCCAACTGGCAGGACGGTGATGAGGTGGTGATCGTGCCGTCTCTCAAGGATGAGGAAGAGATCAAGAAGCGCTTTCCCAAGGGCTATCGCGCCGTGAAGCCGTACCTGCGCCTTACCCCACAGCCCAACCGTTAACACACACCCCAATGTGGGAGCGGGCTTGCTCGCGAATGCTGACTTTCAGTTGATGCATCTTTGAATGACACACCGCGTTCGCGAGCAAGCCCGCTCCCACATTTGAACGCATTTCCAGTCTCACATAGCAGGGGTTTTCAGGCCGTTTCGACGGCCTTTTTTTTCGCCCCAGGATTTATAAAGTGCATATGCATTTATAGAATAAACAAATGAAAAAATAAGATTTATAGATATATAAATCACCTGATATGGTCTGTCCCATCTTGGCGCCATCGCCACACAGCGAACCGCCGACACTTGCTCAAGGAATACCTGCATGCTGGTCGTAACACTTGGAGGCAGTCCCAGCCAGCGTTCCCGCTCCGGGGTCTTGCTGGAAAAAACCCGTCAGTGGCTGCAAGACAAAGGCGTGGAAGTGGTGAGTTATCAGATACGGGACTTCCCGGCCGAAGACTTGCTGCATGCGCGCTTCGACAGCCCTAAGGTCATCGACCTGCTGCAACAGGTCGCCAACGCCGACGGCCTGGTCATTGCCACGCCGGTGTACAAAGCCTCGTTCTCCGGCGCGCTGAAAACCGTGCTGGATCTGCTGCCCGAACGCGCCCTGGCGCACAAGATCGTATTGCCCATGGCCACGGGCGGCAGCATCGCGCACATGCTGGCGGTGGACTACGCACTGAAACCCGTGCTGTCGGCCCTCAAGGCCCAGGAATTGCTCCACGGCATTTTTGCCGAGGACAGCCAGATCGCTTATGCCGAAGGCAGCGCCCAGGCGCAGCTGGTGCCCGTGCTTGAACAGCGTTTGCACGAGGCCCTGGAGACGTTCTATAGCGCCATGGCCCGTCGCCCGAAACCGCTGGACCCCAATGTGTTGAATGAACGTTTGTTGAGTGCTCGCTGGAGCATTTAAGCCTCACCGGAATTTGTAGTACTCACCTTACTCAGCCGCCAACGGCCAAGCAGGTGCAGCCAACCCCCTCATCGCATTTTTGGAGAGAGCGCCATGCGCACTGTCATCTTGCGTCGTGGTCTGGTCGCACTGTTTGTTGCGGCTGTGTCCTTCGGCGCCACGGTTCAAGCCCAAGCCGCCGAAACCCTGCGGATCGGCTATCAGAAGTACGGCACGCTGGTGCTGCTCAAAGCCAAGGGCACCCTGGAAAAACGCCTGGCCGCCCAAGGCGTGCAGGTGCAATGGACTGAATTCCCCGGTGGCCCGCAACTGCTCGAAGGCCTGAACGTCGGCTCCATCGACTTCGGCGTTACCGGCGAAACCCCGCCGGTCTTCGCCCAGGCGGCCGGTGCCGATCTGCTCTATGTAGCTTACGAGCCGCCGGCGCCGACCAGCGAAGCGATCCTGGTGCCGAAAGACTCGCCGATCAAATCCGTGGCCGAGCTCAAGGGCAAGAAAATCGTGCTCAATAAAGGCTCCAACGTGCACTACCTGCTGGTGCGTGCGCTGGAAGATGCCGGCCTGAAATACACCGACGTGCAGACCGTGTTCCTGCCGCCCGCCGATGCCCGCGCCGCGTTCGAGCGTGGCAGCGTCGACGCCTGGGTGATCTGGGACCCGTACCAGGCTGCCGCCGAGAAACAACTGCAGGCACGCACCCTGCGGGACGGCACCGGCATTGCCGACAACCACCAGTTCTACCTGGCCACCAAGCCGTACGCCACGCAGCACCCTGAAGTGATCAAGGCGCTGGTGGAAGAAGTGCGCGCAGTGGGCGAATGGTCCAAGGCCAACCCGCAGGAAGTCACCGAACAAGTCGCACCGCTGCTTGGCCTGCCGGCTGACATCACCCTGACCTCGGTGAAGCGCCAGGGCTACGGCGCGCTGTTCCTGACTCCGGACGTGGTCGCCGCCCAGCAGAAAATCGCCGACAGCTTCTACCAGCTCAAACTGATCCCCAAACCCTTGAACATCAAGGACGTGATCTGGACGCCACCCGCCGCCGTTGCCACAGCGCCGTAATCCGATTTCTTCAGGAGACAACTCCATGAGCCTCAATATTTTCTGGTTCCTGCCTACCCACGGCGACGGCCATTACCTTGGCACCGCCGAAGGCGCTCGCGCCGTCGATCACGGTTATCTGCAGCAAGTGGCCCAAGCCGCTGACCGGCTGGGTTTTGGCGGTGTGCTGATTCCCACCGGCCGCTCCTGCGAAGACTCGTGGCTGGTGGCCGCCTCGCTGATCCCGGTGACTCAGCGCTTGAAATTCCTTGTGGCTCTGCGCCCCGGGATCATTTCCCCGACGGTGGCCGCGCGTCAGGCCGCGACCCTGGATCGCCTGTCCGGCGGCCGTGCGCTGTTCAACCTGGTCACCGGCGGTGATCCGGAAGAACTGGCCGGCGACGGCTTGTTCCTCAGCCACGAAGAGCGCTACCAGGCCTCGGTGGAATTCACGCGCATCTGGCGCCGCGTGCTCGAAGGCGAAACCGTGGACTACGACGGCGAGCACATCAGCGTCAAAGGTGCCAAATTGCTCTACCCGCCGATCCAGCAACCGCGTCCGCCGCTGTACTTCGGCGGTTCTTCCGAAGCGGCCCAGGACTTGGCAGCCGAACAGGTTGAAATGGTCCTGACCTGGGGCGAACCACCGGCTGCGGTCGCGGAAAAAATCAAACAGGTGCGCGCCAAGGCCGCGAAGCTCGGGCGCACCGTGCGCTTTGGCATTCGCCTGCATGTGATCGTGCGCGAGACCAACGACGAAGCATGGAAAGCCGCGGACAAACTGATCTCCCATGTGGATGACGAGACCATCGCCCGTGCCCAGGCTTCTCTCGCACGCTTCGACTCCGTGGGCCAGCAGCGCATGGCCGCCTTGCACGGCGGCAACCGCGACAACCTCGAAGTCAGCCCCAACCTGTGGGCCGGCGTTGGCCTGGTACGCGGCGGCGCAGGCACCGCGCTGGTGGGCGATGGCCCGACCGTCGCGGCACGCGTCAATGAATACGCCGCGTTGGGCATCGACACGTTCATCTTCTCCGGTTATCCACACCTGGAAGAGTCGTATCGGGTTGCCGAACTGCTGTTCCCGCACTTGGATATCGAACGTCCCGAGCTGCCGAAAAGCGCCGGTTACGTCAGCCCGTTCGGCGAGATGGTCGCCAACGACATCCTTCCCAAAGCGGCGTCGCAGAGCTGAGGCGTAGTCATGAACTATGAAAAATTAAGCCATCGTGTCGCGCCTTGGGTGCTGCCGATTCTGTTGCTGGCGGTGTGGCAGCTGTCGGTATCGGCGGGCTGGTTGTCGACGCGCATTCTGCCGGCGCCGAGCGCTGTGATCGAAGCCGGGGTCAACCTGGTGCGCACCGGTGAAATCTGGAAACACCTGGCCATCAGCGGCTGGCGTGCCGGCCTGGGTTTTGTGATCGGTGGCAGCATCGGTCTGGCCCTGGGCTTTATCACCGGCCTGTCGAAATGGGGCGAGCGCCTGCTGGACAGCTCGGTGCAGATGATCCGCAACGTGCCGCACCTGGCACTGATTCCGCTGGTGATCCTGTGGTTCGGCATTGACGAGACCGCGAAGATTTTCCTGGTCGCCCTCGGCACGCTGTTCCCGATTTACCTGAACACCTATCACGGCATCCGCAACGTCGACCCGGCGCTGGTAGAAATGTCGCGCAGCTACGGCTTGTCCGGCTTCAGCCTGTTCCGTCAGGTGATCCTGCCGGGCGCGCTGCCGTCGATCCTGGTGGGCGTGCGCTTCGCCCTGGGCTTTATGTGGTTGACGCTGATCGTGGCGGAAACCATCTCGGCCAGCTCCGGCATCGGTTACCTGGCGATGAATGCGCGTGAATTTCTGCAAACCGACGTGGTGGTGTTGGCCATCGTCATGTACGCCATCCTCGGCAAGCTGGCCGACCTGGCCGCGCGTGGCCTGGAGCGTGTGTGGCTGCGCTGGCACCCGGCCTATCAAGTGAATAAAGGAGGTGCGGCATGACGGCTCAACAACCTCCGCGCCTGCTCAAGGGCATCCCGCTGGCGGTGCGCAAATTGCGCAAGGCCTTTGGTGCGCGGGAAGTACTTAAAGAGATTGATCTGCACATTCCCGCTGGCCAGTTCGTGGCGGTGGTGGGGCGCAGCGGCTGCGGCAAAAGTACCTTGCTGCGCTTGCTGGCTGGCCTGGACAAAGCCAGCGGCGGTGAGCTGCTGGCGGGCTCCGCGCCACTCGGCGATGCGATTGAAGACACGCGGTTGATGTTTCAGGAAGCGCGCCTGCTGCCGTGGAAAAAGATCATCGACAACGTGGGGCTGGGTCTGAAGGGCAACTGGCGTCCCAAGGCGCTTGAAGCGCTGGAAGCGGTTGGCCTGGCCGAGCGTGCCAACGAGTGGCCGGCGGCCTTGTCCGGTGGCCAGAAGCAGCGTGTGGCGCTGGCTCGCGCGTTGATTCACCAGCCGCGCCTGCTGCTGCTGGATGAGCCGCTGGGTGCGCTGGATGCCCTGACCCGTATCGAGATGCAGCAACTGATCGAAAACCTGTGGCAGAAGCACGGCTTCACCGTGTTGCTGGTGACTCACGACGTCAGCGAAGCCGTGGCGATTGCCGACCGGGTGATTCTGATCGAGGACGGCGAGATCGGTCTCGACCTGATCGTCGACCTGCCGCGCCCACGCGCCCGGGGCTCACATCGCCTGGCGGCGCTGGAAGCCGAAGTGCTCAACCGTGTGCTGTCGTTGCCCGGCACGCCGCCGGAACCCGAACCTGTTTCACCGCTGCCTACGCAATTGCGTTGGGCCCAATAACTCATAGAGGAAAACCATCATGACTATCAAAGCCATCAACGTACGTAACCAGTTCAAGGGCACTATCAAGGAAATCGTCGAAGGCGACGTGTTGTCGGAAATCGACGTGCAGACGGCGTCCGGCATCGTGACCTCCGTGATCACTACCCGCTCGGTCAAAGAGCTGGAGTTGGTGATTGGCAGCGAAGTGATTGCCTTTGTTAAGTCCACCGAGGTGTCGATCGCCAAGTTGTGATTGTCGTCGCTCTGGAGGCCGCCTTCGCGAGCAAGCCCGCTCCCACATTTGAATGCATTCCAGCGTTGGAACTCGGTCAAGTGTGGGAGCGGGCTTGCTCGCGAAGAGGCCGGCCCAGTCACCACGAGCTTTACCGCTTGGGTAAATACGCCGGCAAATAAAGCCCCACATACGCATCAAACACCCGCATTCCTTCCTCGGCCATGCGCGGCGTAATCTGCCCGTGCTGATGCACCGAGCGCGCGTAAACGCGGTCGCTCAGTTCCAGCGCCAGGGCAAACACATCCACATCGGTGGGCAACGTCGGCACTTCGAAGTGACGATTGAACACCTCCAGCATCAAATCCCCCAATTCCAGATCATGCTGACGGTCCGCCTGGGTCACTTCGGTCAGCCCGTGCTGGGCCAGGATCAATTGGCGTGCGGCGGCGTCACGGTCGTAGATGCTGAGCATGCGTTGCTCGACGATGCAGGACAGGTCACGCCAATGCTTGAGTGGCTCGTGCTCGATGGGCGCCTGGATCGCCGCCCGGAACGCCGCGTGCACATCGGCGGTCAGGGCTTCCAGCAACGCCGGCACGCTGGCAAAGAAGTGGTACACCGACGAGGGTGGAATCTGCGCGCGCTCGGCCACGCTGTAGATCGACAAACTGGCCACGCCTTGGGTCGCCAGCAAGGTGCGGGCGGCGTCGAGGATCGCATCGATCCGGGCCTGGCTGCGGGCGCGGGGTTTGCGAGGAGCGGCGGGGCGGGTAGTCATGGAAGTCTCCTACAAGGCAGAGCGCATTGTACGCAGAGCCAGTGGATGATCCATACCTGGGATGAGGTGGGGGCTGGGGATCAGTCTTGTTGTGGCGAGCAGGCTTGCCCTGCGCTGGGCTGCGAAGCAGCCCCAATAGAAACGCCGAGTTCCTTCAGCAAGAACTCGGCGTCCGGTTTTAGGGCCGCTTCGCAGCCCAACGCAGGGCAAGCCTGCTCGCCACAGAAAGCTTGCCCACCGCATTGAATACCGAAACCGCTTACACGGTATGCAAGTACCAGTTGTACTCAAGGTCGGAGATGGAGTGTTCAAACTCCTCCAGCTCACTTTCCTTACAGGCAACGAAGATATCGATGTACTTGGGATCGATGTACTTGGCCATCACCTCGCTGTCGTCCAACTCGCGCAGGGCATCGCGCAGGTTGTTCGGCAGGCTTTGTTCGTTCTGCTCGTAGCTGTTGCCTTCCACGGGTGCGCTCGGTTCGATCTTGTTGGTCAGACCGTGGTGCACGCCTGCCAGGACCGAAGCCATCAGCAGGTAAGGGTTGGCGTCGGCGCCGGCCACGCGGTGTTCGATACGTACGGCATCGGACGAGCCGGTCGGTACGCGAATCGCTACGGTGCGGTTATCCAGGCCCCAGCACGGCGAGTTCGGCACGTAGAACTGTGCGCCGAAACGACGGTAGGAGTTGACGTTAGGGCACAGGAACGCCATTTGGGCGGGTAGGGTCTCGAGCACACCGCCGATCGCGTGACGCAATGCGGCGTTCTGCTCGGGATCCTCGCTGGCAAAGATGTTCTTGCCGTCCTTGTCCAGGATCGAAATGTGTACGTGTAAGCCGTTGCCTGCCTGGCCCGGGTAAGGCTTGGCCATGAAGGTGGTGTCCATCTCATGGTCGTAGGCGATGTTCTTGATCAGGCGCTTGAGCAGTACTGCGTAGTCGCAAGCCTTGATCGGGTCGGCCACGTGGTGCAGGTTCACTTCGAACTGCGCCGGGGCACTTTCCTTGACGATGGCGTCGGCAGGGATGCCTTGCTCTTTGGCCCCTTCCAGAATGTCCTGGAGGCAGTCGACGTATTCGTCGAGGTCGTCGATCAGGTAGACCTGTGTCGAGTGCGGGCGTTTGCCGGAGATCGGCGAGCGGGGCGGTTGGGGACGGCCGTTCACGTTCTCCTGGTCGATCAGGTAGAACTCAAGCTCGAAGGCGGCGCAGATGGTCAGACCGAGGTCGTCGAATTTGCTGACAACTTGGCGGAGTACTTCGCGAGGATCGGCGAAGAAAGGTTCACCTTCAAGTTCGTGCATGGTCATCAGCAGTTGCGCGGTGGGGCGCTTTTGCCAGGGTTCATTGCACAGGGTGTCGGGGATCGGATAACAGATTCGGTCAGCATCACCGATGTCCAGACCCAGGCCGGTGCTTTCCACCGTCGAGCCGTTGATATCCAGGGCAAATAAAGAGGCAGGCAGGTTAATGCCCTTCTCGTAAACCTTGTGGAGGCTGGTGCGTTCGATGCGCTTGCCGCGCACCACACCATTCATATCCGCAATTAGAAGGTCTACGTACAGAACCTCAGGATGATCCTTAAGGAACGCGTTCGCTTCGTTAAGCTGAACGGCACGCGGGGGTACCGACATGATGCAACACCTTTGTTGTTAAAAATATCAATCATTGATCTTTTCTGGTTTCAGTCAACCCGAACGGCATGCCGAAGTCAAGCGAGGCCTTTTTTGCCCTAAAAAAGCGCCATGAGGCCTTTTTTGGGGCTTTTTGGGGCGGTTTTTTGGGTTTGGAGGGCTTGGGACTAGCAGGCTTGAGCGGGCCGTGTTGTATTTTTTACGGGGGTGTTGTGTAAAAAAATGAACAAGGCTAAGCTCGATTCAAACCCATAACAGCAATAATACCGGGGTGCTTCATGTCTCGCCTGCCGTTAATCGGCGTCACCGCCTGCTCCAAACAGGTCGGTCTGCATGCTTATCACATCAGTGGCGACAAATACGTCCGTGCAGTGGCCACCGCTGCCAAGGGCTTGCCATTGATCATTCCATCCTTGGGCGATCTGCTCGACCCGGCCAATATTTTTGACGGCCTGGATGGCATTCTATTTACCGGCTCTCCTTCCAATATCGAACCCTTTCATTACGACGGTCCGGCCAGCGCGCCCGGGACTGCTCATGATTCTGCACGCGACCAGACCACTTTGCCGTTGCTGCGTGCCGCGATTGCGGCAGGCGTGCCGGTGCTGGGCATCTGCCGTGGGTTCCAGGAAATGAACGTGGCGTTTGGCGGCAGCCTGCACCAGAAGGTTCATGAAGTGCCGGGCATGATGGATCACCGCGAAGACGACACTCAGCCGCTGGACGTTCAGTACGGCCCGGCGCACGCCGTGGCGATCTCCCCGAATGGGGTATTGGCAAGCCTGGGTTTGCCGCAGACGATCCAGGTCAACTCGATTCACAGCCAGGGCGTTGACCGCCTGGCGCCCGGTTTGCAGGTCGAAGCCACCGCGCCTGATGGGTTGATCGAAGCTTTTTCTTACACCGCGGGCAAGGCTTTTGCTTTAGGAGTGCAATGGCACCCCGAATGGCAGGTAAGCTCTAACCCGCACTACCTCGCGATCTTCCAGGCCTTTGGTTCGGCCTGTCGACAGCGGGCGATGCAACGCGACGCGGATGCTGCGTCAACTTACGCCTGACCTTTAATGGATGTCAGGAAACACAGCCCAGAGGCATTTATGAGTAACAACCTCGACCAGCTCACCGATTGGTTGAAAGACCACAAGATCACAGAAGTCGAATGCATGATTGGCGACCTCACCGGCATCACCCGGGGCAAGATCTCGCCGACCAACAAGTTCATCGCCGAAAAAGGCATGCGCCTGCCCGAGAGCGTTCTGTTGCAGACCGTGACCGGCGACTATGTCGAAGACGACATCTATTACGAATTGCTCGACCCGGCCGACATCGACATGATCTGCCGCCCGGACCAGAACGCCGTGTTCCTGGTGCCCTGGGCCATCGAGCCCACCGCCCAGGTGATTCACGACACCTACGACAAGCAAGGCAACCCGATCGAGCTGTCGCCGCGCAACGTGCTCAAGAAAGTCCTCAAGTTGTACTCCGACAGAGGCTGGCAGCCCATCGTGGCGCCGGAGATGGAGTTCTACCTGACCAAACGCTGCGAAGACCCGGACTTCCCGCTGCAACCGCCGATCGGCCGTTCCGGGCGCCCGGAGACCGGTCGCCAATCCTTCTCTATAGAAGCGGCCAACGAGTTCGACCCATTGTTCGAAGACGTCTACGACTGGTGCGAGCTGCAGGAGCTGGACCTCGACACGCTGATCCACGAGGACGGCACGGCGCAGATGGAAATCAACTTCCGTCACGGCGATGCCCTGTCCCTGGCCGACCAGATCCTGGTGTTCAAGCGCACCATGCGTGAAGCCGCGCTCAAGCACAACGTGGCCGCCACCTTCATGGCCAAGCCGATGACCGGTGAGCCCGGCAGCGCGATGCACTTGCACCAGAGCATCATCGACATCGCCACCGGCAAGAACGTCTTCTCCAATGAAGACGGGACCATGAGCCAGCTGTTCCTTAACCACATTGGCGGCCTGCAAAAATTCATCCCTGAATTGCTGCCGCTGTTTGCCCCCAACGTGAACTCGTTCCGCCGCTTCCTGCCCGACACCTCGGCGCCGGTCAACGTGGAGTGGGGCGAAGAGAACCGCACCGTGGGCCTGCGCGTGCCGGATGCCGGCCCGCAGAACCGTCGCGTCGAAAACCGCCTGCCGGGCGCCGACGCCAACCCGTACCTGGCGATTGCCGCCAGCCTGCTGTGCGGCTACATCGGCATGGTCGAAGGCCACAACCCGAGCGCGCCCGTGGTGGGTCGTGGCTACGAGCGGCGCAACCTGCGCCTGCCGTTGACCATCGAAGACGCCCTGGAACGCATGGAAAACAGCAAGACCATCGAGAAATACCTGGGTCAAAAATTCATCACAGGCTACGTCGCGGTCAAGCGGGCCGAGCATGAAAACTTCAAGCGCGTGATCAGTTCATGGGAGCGGGAATTCCTGCTCTTCGCCGTCTGATGCGCCGGGCGCGCCGCAGGATTGGCGCGCCCTCACCTGAAAAAGTCTAGGAGATTGGTATGTCCAGCAACAACCCGCAAACCCGTGAATGGCAAGCCTTGAGCAACGATCACCACCTGGCGCCGTTCAGTGACTTCAAGCAATTGAAAGTGAAAGGCCCACGGATCATCACCAAAGCCCACGGCGTTTACCTGTGGGACAGCGAAGGCAACAAGATCCTCGACGGCATGGCCGGCCTGTGGTGCGTGGCAATCGGTTACGGTCGCGATGAACTGGCTGACGCCGCCGCCAAGCAGATGAAAGAACTGCCGTACTACAACCTGTTCTTCCAGACCGCTCACCCGCCTGTGCTGGAGTTGGCCAAGGTTATTTCCGACATCGCACCGGCCGGCATGAACCATGTGTTCTTCACCGGTTCAGGCTCCGAAGGCAACGACACCATGTTGCGCATGGTCCGCCACTACTGGGCGATCAAGGGCCAGCCAAACAAGAAAACCATCATCAGCCGCAAGAATGGCTACCACGGCTCTACCGTGGCCGGCGCCAGCCTGGGCGGCATGACCTACATGCATGAACAGGGCGACTTGCCGATCCCGGGCATCACCCACATCGCCCAGCCGTACTGGTATGGCGAAGGCGGCGACATGAGCCCTGAAGAGTTCGGGGTATGGGCCGCCAACCAGCTGGAAGAGAAGATTCTGGAAGTGGGCGTGGACAACGTCGGTGCCTTTATTGCCGAGCCGATCCAGGGCGCCGGTGGCGTGATCGTGCCGCCAGCAACCTACTGGCCGCGCATCAAGGAAATCCTCGCCAAGTACGACATCCTGTTTGTTGCTGACGAAGTGATCTGCGGTTTCGGCCGTACCGGTGAGTGGTTCGGCAGCGACTTCTACGACCTCAAGCCGCACATGATGACCATCGCCAAGGGCCTGACCTCGGGTTACATCCCCATGGGCGGCCTGATCGTGCACGACGACGTGGTCGCCGTGCTCAACGAAGGCGGCGATTTCAACCACGGCTTCACCTATTCCGGTCACCCGGTGGCGGCAGCTGTGGCGCTGGAAAACATCCGCATCCTGCGCGATGAAGAAATCGTTAATCGTGTGCACGAAGAAACGGCACCGTATTTGCAGAAACGTCTGAGGGAACTGGCTGATCACCCGTTGGTGGGTGAAGTTCGCGGAGTCGGCATGCTCGGGGCGATTGAGCTGGTGCAGGACAAGGCCACGCGCAAACGTTACGAAGGCCGTGGCGTGGGCATGATCTGCCGCACGTTCTGCTTCGATAACGGCCTGATCATGCGCGCCGTGGGCGACACCATGATCATTTCGCCGTCGCTGGTGATCAGCAAGGCGGAAATCGACGAACTGGTCACCAAGGCTCGCCAGTGCCTGGACCTGACTTTGGCGGCATTGCAGGGCTAAGTGCTAGGCTCAGGGCGCAGCGGCTTCGGGCGCTGCGTCCGGGCAGTTACAAAAACGCAGTAATAAGGGTGCTTTGGTTGAAAGCCGGCCCCTGAACTTGCCAGACTGTCGCCCTGTTTTGTTGCCCTTTGGAAGGGCCGCTGAACGTGTAAAAAATGTGGCCCAAAAAAGAAAAATTGGAGCATCACCAAATGAAGGCATTAGGTTTGAAGAACGCTGGCAAGACCCTCCTCGCCTTGTCCCTGTTGGGCGCAATGGCGGGCGCGGCCCAGGCAGACGATAAAGTGCTGCACGTCTATAACTGGTCCGACTACATTGCACCGGACACCATCGCCAACTTTGAAAAAGAGTCGGGCATTAAAGTGGTGTACGACGTTTTCGACAGCAACGAGACGCTGGAAGCCAAGTTGCTGGCAGGCAAGTCCGGTTACGACATTGTCGTACCGTCGAACAACTTCCTCGCCAAGCAGATCAAGGCCGGTGTCTATCAGGAGCTGGACAAGTCCAAGCTGTCCAACTACGACAACCTGAACAAGTCCCTGCTCAAGGCCGTGTCGGTCAGCGACCCGGACAACAAGCACGCCTTCCCGTACATGTGGGGCTCGATCGGTATCGGCTACAACCCGGAGAAGGTCAAGGCTGCACTGGGCATCGACAAGATCGAATCCTGGGACACCATCCTCAAGCCGGAGAACCTCGCCAAGCTGAAAGGCTGCGGCGTGAGCTTCCTGGATTCGCCAACCGAAATGCTGCCGGTGGCGCTGCATTACCTGGGGCTGCCGACCGACACCCAGAAAAAGGCCGACCTCAAGCAAGCCGAGGACCTGTTCCTCAAGCTGCGTCCATCGATCAGCTACTTCCACTCGTCCAAGTACATCTCGGACCTGGCCAACGGCAACATCTGCGTAGCCGTGGGCTACTCGGGTGACATCCAGCAGGCCAAATCCCGCGCAGCTGAAGCCGGTGGCAAGGTCAAGGTGGCCTACGACATTCCGAAAGAAGGCGCCGGCAGTTTCTATGACATGGTCGCCATCCCTAAAGATGCCGAAAACGTCGACGCTGCCTACAAGTTCATGAACTACCTGCTGGAGCCGAAAGTCATGGCTGCCATCACCAACAGCGTACGTTTCCCGAACGGTAACGAGAAAGCGACCCCACTGGTCGACAAAGACATCACCAGCGACCCGGGCATCTACCCGTCCGCCGATGTGCAAGCCAAGCTCTACGCCATTGCTGACTTGCCGGCTGCAACTCAGCGTGAAATGACCCGCAGCTGGACCAAAATCAAATCGGGTAAATAAGCCTTAAACCCTGTGGGAGGGGGCTTGTGTGGGAGCGGGCTTGCTCGCGAAAGCGGTGTATCAGTTGATACACCTGCTGGCTGACACACCGCCTTCGCGAGCAAGCCCGCTCCCACCTAGACCGACTCCCACAAATTAAATGACAGAAAGTTTTGCCGGATCGGTTTATCGAGGGTAAGTTGCGCGCCGGTTTTGTTGCCGGGCAACAACTTTAAGGCCCAACTATTTAAGAGGACCTCCACTTGCCAATTTCTTTATTTCGCAAAGCCGTGCTGGTGGGTGCAGGTATCACGCTGGCTGTCAGCGTGCAGGCCGCGCCGACTGTGCATATTTATAACTGGTCGGACTACATCGGCCCCGACACCCTGGCCAACTTTGAAAAGGCCAGCGGCATCAAACCCGTGTATGACGTGTTTGATTCCAATGAAACCCTGGAAGGCAAGTTGCTCGCCGGGCGTACCGGTTACGACGTGGTCGTGCCGTCGAACCACTTCCTCGGCAAGCAGATCAAGGCCGGGGCGTTCCAGAAGCTCGACAAGTCATTGCTGAGCAATTATGCAAACCTCGACCCGGCGCTGCTCAAGCGTCTGGAAAAGAACGATCCGGGTAACCAGTACGCCGTGCCGTATCTGTGGGGCACCAACGGCATCGGTTACAACGTCGACAAAGTCAAAGAAGTACTGGGCGTCGACCATATCGATTCCTGGGCCGTGCTGTTCGAGCCGGAGAACATGAAGAAGCTGGCCACCTGTGGCGTCTCGTTCATGGACTCGGCCGATGAAATGCTGCCGGCGGTGCTCAACTACATGGGCCTGAACCCCAACAGTACCAACCCGGCCGACTATAAAAAGGCCGAAGAGAAACTGCTGAAAGTGCGTCCTTACGTGACTTACTTCCACTCGTCCAAGTACATCTCGGACCTGGCCAACGGCAACATCTGCGTGGCGGCAGGCTTCTCCGGCGATGTGTTCCAGGCCAAGGCCCGCGCGGCCGAGGCGGGCAAGGGCGTGAAGATCGCCTACGCGATTCCGAAAGAAGGCGGCAACCTGTGGTTTGACGTGCTGGCGATTCCGGCGGACGCGACCAACGTTAAAGAGGCCCACGCCTACATCAACTATTTACTGCAACCTGAGGTGATCGCTCAGGTCAGTGATTACGTCGGTTACGCCAACCCTAACCCCGGGGCGGACAAACTGATGGAGCAATCGATACGCACTGACGCAGCGGTTTACCCACCGCAGGCGGTTCTCGACCGGACGTTTGTCAACTTCGAGTTACCCCCGAACGTGCAGCGTTTAATGACCCGTAGCTGGACCAAGGTCAAGACGGGCAAGTAAGGCTTAAAGCTCAAACTATCCAAGGTTTCGCCCGTATTGGGCGAACCTCAAATTTTGTTGGGAGTTTCGTAAATGGCAGTTGCCTCCGGCGCCTATAAGAAAGCCCTCGAGGGCGACCAGACACCGAAAAAGGTGTTGGTCAAAATCGACCGGGTCACGAAGAAGTTCGACGAGACGATTGCCGTGGACGATGTGTCCCTGGAAATCAAGAAAGGCGAGATCTTCGCCTTGCTCGGCGGTTCGGGTTCGGGCAAATCCACCTTGCTGCGCATGCTCGCAGGCTTCGAGCGCCCAACCGAAGGTCGCATTTACCTCGACGGCGTGGACATCACCGACATGCCGCCGTACGAGCGGCCGATCAACATGATGTTCCAGTCCTACGCCTTGTTCCCGCACATGACGGTCGCGCAGAACATCGCGTTCGGCCTGCAGCAGGACAAGATTCCCAAGGCTGAAGTCGACGCCCGTGTGGCCGAGATGCTCAAGCTGGTGCAGATGAGCCAGTACGCCAAGCGCAAGCCGCATCAACTGTCGGGTGGTCAGCGTCAGCGTGTGGCACTGGCTCGCTCGCTGGCCAAGCGCCCGAAACTGCTGCTGCTTGATGAGCCGATGGGCGCCCTCGACAAGAAGCTGCGTTCGCAGATGCAACTGGAGCTGGTGGAGATCATCGAGCGCGTGGGCGTGACCTGCGTGATGGTGACCCACGACCAGGAAGAGGCCATGACCATGGCCGAACGCATTGCGATCATGCACCTGGGCTGGATCGCGCAGATCGGCAGCCCGATCGACATCTACGAAACGCCAACCAGCCGCCTGGTGTGCGAGTTCATCGGCAACGTAAACATCTTCGACACCCAAGTGGTGGACGACGCCGAAGGCCACGCGGTGCTCAAGTGCCCGGACCTGGACCGCGACATCTACGTGGGTTACGGCATCGCGACTGCCGTGGAAGACAAGTCGGTGACCTACGCCATCCGCCCTGAAAAGCTGCTGGTGACCACCCAAATGCCGACCTGTGAGCACAACTGGTCCAGCGGCAAGGTGCACGACATCGCCTACCTGGGCGGCCACTCGGTGTTCTACGTGGAACTGCCGAGCGGCAAGCTGGTGCAGTCCTTCGTCGCCAACGCCGAACGCCGTGGCCAGCGCCCAACCTGGGGTGACCAGGTGTACGTGTGGTGGGAAGACGACAGCGGCGTGGTGCTTCGCTCATGAATATGAAGAAGTTCAAACGCCAGCTGCAACGAATAACACCCGGTGGCCGGCATGTGGTCATCGGGATCCCTTTCCTCTGGCTGTTCCTGTTTTTCGCGCTGCCGTTCTTCATCGTCTTGAAGATCAGCTTTGCCGAAGCCGACGTAGCGATCCCGCCTTACACCGAGATCTACACCTTCGTTGAACAAAAGCTGCAACTGGTGCTCAACCTGGGCAACTACGCGATGCTCGGCGACGACGAGTTGTACATCGCCGCGTACCTGGGCTCGCTGAAGATGGCGTTTTTCAGCACGATTTTGTGCCTGTTGATCGGCTATCCGATGGCCTACGCCATTGCCAGCGCACGCAAAGAGATGCAGACCGTGCTGGTGCTGCTGATCATGATGCCGACCTGGACCGCGATTCTGATCCGCGTGTATGCGTGGATGGGCATCCTCAGCAACAACGGCTTGCTCAACGGCTTCCTGATGTCCATGGGGCTGATCAACGAACCGCTGCAGATCCTCAACACCAACATCGCGGTGTACATCGGCGTGGTCTATTCGTACCTGCCGTTCATGATCCTGCCGCTGTACGCCAACCTGGTCAAACACGACCAGAGCCTGCTGGAAGCCGCGTCCGACCTGGGCTCGAGCACCTTCAACAGCTTCTGGAAAATCACCGTGCCGCTGTCCAAGAACGGCATCATCGCCGGCTGCATGCTGGTGTTCATTCCGGTGGTGGGCGAGTTCGTGATCCCGGAGCTGCTCGGCGGCCCGGAAACGCTGATGATCGGTAAAGTGTTGTGGCAAGAATTCTTCAACAACCGTGACTGGCCGGTGGCGTCTGCCCTGGCGGTGGTGATGCTGGCGATCCTGATCGTGCCGATCATCCTGTTTAACCGCAGCCAAGCCAAAGAGATGGAGGGCAAGATATGAAGCGCTTCAGTTTCTCGAGTTTCATGCTGGTGGCGGGGTTGCTGTTCATCTACCTGCCGATGCTGATCCTGGTGATCTACTCGTTCAACGAATCCAAGCTGGTGACGGTGTGGGGCGGTTGGTCGATCAAGTGGTACGTGGGCCTGCTGGACAACACCCAGTTGATGGGCTCGGTGGCACGCTCTCTGGAAATCGCCTGCTACACGGCGGTGGCCGCCGTGGCGCTGGGGACGTTGGCGGCGTTCGTGCTGACGCGCATCAGCCACTTCAAGGGCCGTACGCTGTTTGGCGGCCTGGTAACGGCGCCGCTGGTCATGCCCGAGGTGATCACCGGTCTGTCGCTGTTGCTGCTGTTCGTGGCCATGGCGCAGATGATCGGCTGGCCCCAGGAGCGTGGCATCGTGACTATCTGGATCGCCCACACCACGTTCTGTGCGGCGTATGTGGCGGTGGTGGTGTCGGCGCGCTTGCGTGAGCTGGACCTGTCGATTGAAGAGGCGGCAATGGACCTGGGCGCGCGGCCGTGGAAGGTGTTCTTTCTGATCACCATCCCGATGATCGCGCCGTCTTTGGCGGCGGGCGGCATGATGTCGTTCGCGCTGTCGCTGGATGACCTGGTACTGGCCAGCTTCGTGTCGGGCCCCGGTTCGACCACCTTGCCGATGGAAGTGTTCTCGGCCGTGCGCCTTGGGGTTAAACCCGAGATCAACGCCGTGGCCAGCCTGATTCTGTTGGCGGTGTCGCTGGTGACCTTCCTGGTGTGGTTCTTCAGCCGCCGTGCCGAAGAGCACCGCAAGAAAGCCATTCAGCAAGCGATTGAAGAAGCGGCAGCGGATGGCTGGCAGCAGCCGGACAAGCGCCGGGCGCCTGCGCCGGTCTAACTGGCGCAGCCTGACGGAACCGGATCAAAAATGTGGGAGCGGGCTTGCTCGCGAATGCGGTGGATCAGTCAGTACATCGGGTGACTGACACTCCGCATTCGCGAGCAAGCCCGCTCCCACATTTGATTGTATTTCAGGCTGATTAAGCCGCCCACGGCGACTTACGAATCACCTCCACAAAATTCATCGGCTTGAACCCCGGCTCCTGATCCACCAGCACGTCGGTCTTCACGTTGCCGAACGTGGTCTGCGGGCGATGGCGCAAGCCGTCGGCAAACGCGCAGATAATGCACTCCTTGAACCCTTCACCGCGTGGATGCGCATGCACCACGGCTTCGCGCTGCACGCTGGAAAACGCGGCGTAGTCCATGCCCAGTACGTCCATCTCGACACCGGCAGTCACCAGCGCGACGGTCGGGCGCAGGTGCTGCGGCACGCCCGGCGTGGTGTGCAGGGCGATGGACAGCCACACCTGCTCGATATCGTCATCGCTCAGCCCGTACGGCTTGAGAAACGCGGCGGCGGCGTTGGCGCCGTCCACTTCGAAACGCTCGTTGTCGCTGCGATGGCCTTCAACCATGCCCAGGTCATGGAACATGGCGCCGACGTAAAGCAGCTCCGGGTTGTAGGCCAGCTGCTTGCGCTCACCGCTCAAGGCGCCGAACAGGAACACGCGGCGAGAGTGGTGGTAGAGCAGGTCGGATTCGACGTCGCGGATGTATTCGGTGGTGGCCTTGGCCAAGGCGCTGTCCGGGATCTGGATGCCGGCGATGGTGGTGCTCATGGTCGTTCTCCTCAACAAAGCGCCGGGGGTGGCGCCGATGAGTCCAGTCTGGTCGCGCCTGCGCGAGGGGGCTATCACGGTGAGGATGCGATGTCGGCCAAAGTGGCGCTACATCGTGCCAAGGCTGTACACGGTCAACTGTGGGAGCTGGCTTGCCTGCGAGGCTGGCGACTCGGTCTGTCAGTTAGACTGAGGTGATGCCATCGCAGGCAAGCCAGCTCCCACAGGGGATTTGTGTTCATTCAGTTAATCAAGGTTTACCACCCATGGGCAAAACCGTCGCCATCCTGATCTTCCCCGGCGTCCAGTCACTGGACGTGACCGGCCCCATGGATGTGTTCTGCGAGGCCAACCGTTTTCTGCCGCCGCAAGACCACTACCAGCTTGAAGTGCTCGGCCTGGGCCACGGCACCCTGGCCGCCTCCAATGGCTTGTCGCTGCAGGCCCACCGGCATTACAGCGAAGCCGTGCAAGGCTACGACTTGCTGCTGGTCGCCGGTGGCCCGCAATTGCCCTTCGAGGATTTCGGCGCGCAGTTTGATGACTGGCTACGCGCCGCCGCCGCCCGGGCGCAGCGTTTCGGCTCGATCTGCAACGGCGCCTTCATGCTGGCGCGAGCCGGACTGCTGGACGGCAAAACCGTCACCACCCACTGGAACGATGCCGCCGACCTGGCGCGCCTGTGCCCCTCGGCCCAGGTCGACGCCGACCGCCTCTACGTGCAGGACGGCAACCTCTACACCTCGGCCGGGGTCACGGCCGGCATTGACTTGTCGCTGTTTCTGCTGGCCCAGGACCACGGTCCGGAAGTCGCGCTGAGTGTGGCCAAACGCCTGGTGGTGTTTACTCAGCGCTCGGGCGGGCAGTCGCAGTTCAGTCCATTCCTGACGCCCCACGCCGAAAGCACTTCGGCGGTGGCGTTGGTGCAGCTGTACGTGCTGGCCAACCTGACCGGTGATTTGACCATCGCCGACCTGGCCAAGGCGGCGAATATGAGCGCGCGCAATTTCTCCCGGGTGTTTGCCCGTGAAGCGCGCATAACCCCGGCCGAGTTCGTCGAGCGCGCGCGGGTGGACGCGGCGCGGGTGATGCTCGAAAGCAGCCCTGCGCCGCTGAAGACCGTGGCCTATCAATGCGGGTTTCGCGACGCCCAGCACATGCGCAGCGTGTTCAACCGCCGGCTGGGCGTAACGCCGCAACAGTTCCGACTTAACTTTGCGGCGCCGGTTTGAGCGTGTCGTAGGCTGGCGCAGGCTTGTGTGGGAGCTGGCTTGCCTGCGATAGCATCACCGCGGTCTATCAGTAACACCGAGGGGCTTGCATCGCAGGCAAGCCAGCGCCCACAAAAACCAGCCCACAGTGATCGGTATTACCGCGCTGGCAACAGCTTCAACGTACCCCGGGTATTTGCCGTCACTTCCTCATCGCTGAAATGCGCTTGTTCGTAGCCGCCTTCGATGTAGGTTTGCGCCTGGTCGTCATAGTGCGAGTCAAACGGCACGCCGCTTTGCCCCACCGGGTTGATGGTCAGGGCGTGAGCCGGGTCGGCGAAGTCGATCAGGCGCCGGGTCGATGGGCCGTACGTCACTGGCCAGGGTGCCGGGCCGATCATGGCGGACTGGTTGTTCGGCACTTCGTGGGTGCCGGGTGCGGGGAACGGGCCGACGTTGAAGATTTTATCCAACGGTTTTTGCTGGCCCAGCGGGTGGCCCTGGGTCAGGGTATGCGCCTTGCCCCATTGCCACTGTGTGGGGTCATCGCCGAAGGTGGCCTTGAGGTGCGCCAGGCTGTTGTCCCAGGCGAGCTTGACGGTGTCCGCACGAGAGCCGTTCCACCATGGCGAGTCCGGCGAGGCGGCCAGGCGTGGCAATGCCGCATCGATCACGCGCGTAGTGAGCAGGGTCTTGAACATGCCGTCGCCGAGTTTCGGGTGAAACGCCGCGTCCGTGAGGTTGAACAGGAACTGGTTGAACAGCGTGGCGCTGGTGGACTCCAGCGGGTAATCACCTTTCCAGGCGGCCAGTTGTTCCACCAGTTGCAACTGCGCCGGGTCTTTGACCACCTCACGCAGCACCGGCAAAAGTGGCGCCAGCAAGCGTGGGCCATAGGCGGTGGTGGTGCCCAGTTGCAAGGCCTGGCTGTTGGTCACGTCCCATTTCACGCTCTTGTCGCTCAACTGCATGTTCAACTGCTGGCCACGGTCGGCCAGGTTGTAATAACCGGGAATCTCCATACCGGTGGGCGACACTGGCTGGGCATTGGCCGACACCACATAACCGCGCGCCGGGTTTTCCTCCTGCGGGTTGGCGCTGAACGGGTAAAAGCCCAGCTTGTCGGCCTGGGCGGTGCTGCCGTCGAGGATAAACCCGGCATTCACGCCAGCCGGGCGCACCGGCAGTTGCGCCGCCGCCCACCAGCCAATATCGCCTTTGGCGTTGGCCCACACGATATTCAGGCCGGGTGCAGAAACCAGCGCCGCCGCCGCGCGCGCCTTGGCCAGCGTGTCGGCGCGGTTGAGTTGGTAGAAGCCTTCGAGAATCGGGTTTTCGGTGTCCAGGAATGCCCACCACATGGCAATCGGCGTCTTGCCGGCATTTTCGCCGAGCACGTCATTGATGATCGGGCCGTGGGGCGACTGGCGCAGGGTGAGGGTCACCGGTGCCTCGCCCTTCACCGCAATCTGCTGCTCGCTGCTGGTCATGTTGACCCATTGGCCGTGATACCAGACTTGATTGGGGTTGTCCGGGTTGACCTTTTCGGCGATCAGGTCGAGGTCATCGTTCTGGAACATGGTCAGGCTCCAGCCGAAATCCAGGTTGTGGCCCAGGAACGCCACCGGCACCAGCGCGTTGTGATAACCGTACAGCTCAAAGCCCGGCGCCGACAGCTGCGCCTCGTACCACACCGACGGCACCGAGAAACGAATATGCGGGTCACCCGCCAGCAAGGGCTTGCCACTTTTGGTGCGGCTGCCACTGATGGCCCAGGCGTTGCTGCCTTCGAACTGTGGCAGGCCATTGTCGGCCAGGGCCTGCTCGCTCAACGAGGCGATTGCGCCGAGGGTGTTCCAGTCGCTGGCGGCAAGGTTGAGCGCGCCTTTGGGCTGCCAGTCCAGGTCGAAGACTTTCAGGTAGTCGCTGCCCAGCTGGTCGCGTACGTAAGTCAGCAGCGGCTCGGTACGAAACGCGGCGGCAAAGCTGTAGGCCATGTACCCGGCAACGCTGATGGTGTCCTCGGCAGTGAACGGCCGCTTGGCGATGCCCAGCACGTCGAACTCCATCGGGCTGGCGTGGCTGTCCTGATACTGGTTGATGCCGTCCAGGTAGGCTTGCAAGGCCTTCCATGCCTTCGAGTCGTGGTCGATGTGCTCCACGTAACTCAAGGCGCGTTCGCGAATACGCAGGCTGCGGAACAACTTGTCGGTGTCCAGCAGCTTGGGCCCGAGCACCTCGGCCAGTTCGCCACGGGCCAGGCGCCGCATGATCTCCATCTGGAACAGCCGGTCCTGGGCATGCACGTAACCCAGGGCGCGGTAGAGGTCGGTTTCGTTCTCGGCGCGAATGTGCGGCACACCCCGGTCGTCGTAGCGCACGGTGACTGTGCCTTGCAGGTTGGCCAGCGTTTCGGTGCCCTGGCGGGTGGGTTGCTTGCTGTAGACATACACGCCAGCGCCGGCCATGAGGGCGGCAATCAGCAGAGCGAGCACGGTCAGGCTGCGTTTCATGGACGGTCCTTGGTCATTCACCTTTCAAGTCAGCGGAGTCTAATAGGTTTTTGACGGGTGCTGAGGGAAATGCTGATGTGCCTTGCCGACAGCCGAGGTTCAAGTGGAGAACACCCCATAGGCAGTATTATCCCACCTGTCATCTTTGAGCTTTTTGTCATGACTTGCGCCACGCAACCACTGTCAGACTCCAGCCGCCCCGAGGCTACCTACGCGTGCTGCCTGGAGGCGCCATCGCTGATCGGGCGCTTTTTGCAGCACCCGCCAGTGGGCTTTGACGTGCACCTGTCCGAACAGGGCCTGCCGTACTTCTTCACCCCCTTCGACCTGCTGACCACCGCCGACGACGCGTTCGTGAAGCGTGTGCGCAACTGGCCTGGTTATACGCTCTGGAATGCGTGGCTGCGGATCGACAGCTGCTTTGTCGGCACCACGGTCAGCGAATACTCGCCGTTCCCCCAGGCCGTTTCGCCTCAGGCTCTGGCGCAGTGGCTGCAACATGAGTGCGCACCCCAGCGCAGACTCACCGTCATCAAAGACGTGCCCTGCAACTCGCCGCTGCTCAGCGACGCGGACAACCGCTACGCGCAGGCTCTGATCGATGACTGCACCCGACGCGGCTTCATCAGCCTGGAAGGCCAGGCGCTGGCGTATGTACCGATCAACTTCAGCACGGTCGACGAATACCTCGCGCGCTTGTCCCACAGCCGTCGGCGCAATATCCGACGCAAACTGCGCAGCCGTGAGGCGATGCACGTGGAAATCCTGGAAACCGGCGATGAGCGTTTCGACGATGACGCCTGGCTCGCGCAGTTGTACGCGCTGTACCGGGCCGTCTACGACCAGAGCGAGATCCATTTTGACCTGCTCACGCCGGAGTTCTTCCGTGGCGTGCTGCGGGACGCCAGCAGCAGCGGGCGGGTGTTCTGTTACTGGCACTGCGACGAACTGATCGGCTACAACCTGTGCTACGTGGAGGGCGACAAGCTGCTCGACAAGTACATCGGCCTCAACTACCCGCAAGCGCTGGAGTTCAACCTGTACTTTGTCAGCTGGTTTGTGAACCTGGAGTACGCGGTGGCCAATGGGCTGAAGTTTTACGTGGCCGGCTGGACCGACCCACAGGTCAAGGCCAGCCTCGGCGCCGACTTCACCTTCACCCGCCACCTGGTCTGGGTGCGTAACCCGCTGTTGCGCAAACTGGGCAACCGGTTCCGCCATCACTTTGAAAGCGATGCCCAGTGGCAACAGGAGTACACTTCATGAGCCAGGATCGACCGCCGCTGATTCTGGATTTCGACGGCGCCGTCAGTGACATTCCCGGCGCACTGACCCTGCCACTGCAGGCCTGGCAGGAAAAAATCCGCTTCGGCTGCCGTTGGGCGCAGTTCCGGGAGCTGGAGACGGCCCTGCACGCACAGATGCCCGGCGACTATGGCTGTGTGTTTACCGGCAGCGGCGACTATCACCACCTCAGCCAGTTGTTGCTGAACCGACTGCCCAGCCAGCAGAAGTTCCAGCTGATCATTTGCGACAACCATCCGGACAACATGCGCTATCCATTCGGCATTCACTGCGGTTCGTGGGTCTACTGGGCCAGCCGGTTGCCGCAGGTCGAGCACGTGCATGTGCTGGGTATCGGCTCGCAGGATATCGGCCTGGGCCATGCCTGGGAGAATCACTGGTCGCCGCTGCTCAAGCGCAAATTGACCTACTGGAATATCAACGTCGACACGCGCTGGATGAACTGGGTCGGCGCCGGTCGCAGCAATCGCGCGTTCAGTCATCCGGATGAATTGATGCGCGCGTTCCTGGCGCAGTTTGACCGTTCGCTGCCGGTGTACCTGTCGATCGACAAAGACGTGTTGAGCCCCGAGGTGGTCAACACCAATTGGGATCAGGGTGAGTTTCTGGAGCAACACTTGAACGAGCTGATCGACGCCTGCGAGGGGCGGATCATCGGCGCGGACATTACCGGCGATGTGTCGGCCTATCACTATGAAAGCAAGTTCAAGCGCTGGCTAAGCGCCTCCGATGGTCAGGAAGCGTTGCCTGAGGCGCAGGTGCAGATCTGGCAACAGCAGCAGAACGCGTTGAACAGCCGGTTGGTGGCGCGCATCAATCAAGGCTGGCGACGATAGCCTTCAGTTGGGTCAGTATCTTTTCGAAGTGTGCGTCGGTCAGCCAATGGCTGTTGCTGATCGACAGCGTGCGCGTGGCGAAGGCTTGGGCCTGGGTCATGTCGCTGCCAGACTGTAACAGCGGGGCCACGGCCGGGTAGTCCGGCAAGGTGTGGATAAACAGGCGGGTCACACCCAGCCCTGAGGTCCACAGCTGCGTCATCGCCGCATCACGCATGTGTGCCGACGGCATCATCACCATCAGAAACGGCCAGGTGCCTTGCTGCCCCGGCCGGTCCATTACGACTGAGACACCGGGCAAGGCATTCAAGCGTGCGGCGCGTTGCAGTGCCCGGTTGCGGCCTTGTTGCAGGTGATCGGGCAAACGAGCCAGCGCGGCGGCGCCGACCTTCTGGCGATAGGCGCCTAGGCGGTGTAGCGGGATGTCATTGACCGAAAAGTCGTCGCCCACGGCGGCCACTTCATCGCCTTGCGCCAGCGCCGCACGCAACCCTTTGCCGTACACGTAGTACAAACCGCGCGGCTGATAGGCCAGGGCGTAACCCCACAGTTCAGCGGTGCGTTGCAGCTCCCAGCGCAGGCTGAATGGCAGGTCCTGCCGGCATTGCCGGTGCAGCGCCTGATGCAGCACCGGGTCGCGGCTGAACAGCACGCCACCTTCGGCCGTCGTCAGGCCTTTGCCCAGCGCCATGCTGAAAAACCCCACATCACCTTTGAGCCCAACGCTGTGGCCACCGTCGAGCGCGCCCATGGCTTGCGCAGCGTCCTCGATGACCGCCGCGCCGACAGCCCCGGCAATGCGCTTGGCGGTATCGACATCGGCCACACGTCCTGCCAAGTGAGTGACCACCACGGCCAGGGTGTTCTCGTCGCACAACTGCGTCAGTTGCTGTTCATCCAGGTCAATGCTGTCGGGCTGTAGATCGCAAGGCACCACGCGCAATGGCGGGCAGTAATAGGCGGCCAGTGCCACCAGCGGGCAGGTGTAGGCGGGCACGATAAGTTGGGTGCGGCCGGGCATGCGTTGCTGTAAGACGCGCAGCGCGATGATCAGCGCCGCCGTGCCGGAGCAGGGCAGTGCTGGCAGTGGGATAGAGAATTGGCGGGCCAGCAATTCGGCCAGGTTGCCCGAGCGTGCGAGTAAATCTTGCCAGCGCAAAGGAAGCCCCGCAGTTGGCGGGATTTCCCAATGGCGGCTCATCACGCCGGGGCCTGCGACGGCTCGACCTCAAGCTGCTTGCTCTCTTTGTCTTCGCTGCGCGCCAGGCAGAGAATGCCCGCAATAATCAGCGCGCCGCCAATGATTTTAGGCAGGGTCAGGGTGTCATCGAACAGCCACACGGAGATCAGCGTCACGCTGATCAGCTCCAGGTGGGAGGCGGCAAACGCCGGGCCCACCGGTGCGTATTTGAGCAGCGTCATCCAGGTAAAGAACGCGCCGATATAGCCGACGAAGGCGCCGTAGATCCACGGCGCGCCGAACACGCGAATCAGCCAGGCTGCATCCATCGTCAGGGGCTCGGCATGCACCGAGGCGAATTTGAAGCTGACCTGCGCCAAAGTGTCGAAAATGATCAGCGCGAGAAAACCCAGGATGTAGAAACGTTTCATCATTCAAACCCTACGACAGTCACGCCACAGGCGATCAGCATGATGCCGATCAGGCGCCATTTGCTCAGGCGCTCTTTGAACAGAAAACGCCCGGCAATCATGATCACGACAATATTGATCGAACCCAGCATCACACCCACCGACAGCGGCACGAGTGTGAGGAACGCCAGCCACAACACGAATTCGAAGACATAACAGATCACGCCGAGCCAGATCCACGGACGCTTGAGCATGTGCTTCCAGTGAGCCAGCCCGTCATGTTCGGCGCTGGCCGAGGCGGCGGCTTTAAAGGCCAGTTGGCCGGACGTGTCAACGATAACGTTGAGCATCCAGAGGATGATGGTTAACTGGCTCATGTATTCCTATGCTTACAAACTCTGCGAAATCCTACGATACAACAGGCTGTTGATCGGGTGATTGGAGTTTGCCAGTTGAACAGCCTGTGTTCAGTTTGAGGCCTTGCTCCACGCACAGTAGCAGCCCACCGCCAGCGTGTGGGTCGCGTCTACTTCGCGCCCGGCCTCAAGGGCTTGCAGGATCGGCTCGATAAAACTGTTGCTGGAATTGCACGTGAGCCCTTCGCTGTACGGCCCGAAATACGCAAGTTTGCCGCTTCGGTCCCAGATTCCGACGGCAGGTGTGGCCGGTATCTGCTCGGCACCGGACAGGGCATTGAGGGGTTTCATCTTGCGCAGGTTGTCGGGCAGTTGGCCGTGGCTGCCGGCCTTTTGCAGAGCGTAGAACTCGACGCCTTGGGGCGCGTAGTGCTCCATCAACTCGCCCAGGTGTTGCTGGTTGCCAACGTTGCACGGGCAGGCCGGGTCCCAGAAGTGCACCAGGCGAATCGGGCCTGGGCCGGCAAGTTCGGCGGGCAGGCGCAGTGCGTCGCCGGAAAACACCGCCGTGTGCTCACTGAATGCGCGCAGGTAGCGACCCTGGAACCAGTCATACGCCGCCCACAGCACGCCGGCGCAGATGACCAGGATCAGGCTGGCGAACAAGGCGGAACGGTAGGGCTGTCGCATTCAGATCAATCCTCGAAGGTCGCGTAGCTTGCCATGCTTGTCCTGACAGATGAATATCGCAGCTCGATATTCATCTTCACCGTCAGTCTGGAACCCTTTATGCCTGTGAGCTTTGACCCCGATCATCTGCGCGAAAGCTTGCGGCCACTTGTGGATGCGCAACCGCTCAGCGCCGAGGCGCGGGTCTACCAGCGCTTCTACGGGCTGGACCTGGCCGCGCGCAAAGTACCGGCGGTGAGCCGCCTGGGGCGTTTCGATGTGGATGGCTTCCACGTGGTGGCGCAGGTGTGGTGGCCACCTCAGCCCGTGGCAACCATGTTCGTGTTCCACGGCTTCTACGACCATATGGGTCTGTACCGTCATGTGGTGAACTGGGCGCTGGACCAGGGCTGTGTGGTGATTGCCTGCGATCTGCCCGGCCATGGCCTGTCCAGCGGCGCACGCGCCAGCATCGATGATTTTGCGGTGTACCAGAACGTGGTGCAGGCGCTGTTTGCCCAGGCCACGGCGCTGCAATTGCCGCAGCCCTGGCATCTGTTCGGGCAAAGCACCGGCGGCGCAGTGGTGGTGGACCATGTGCTCCATCACGGCGCCGACAGCCCGGCGCAGGGCAAGACCTTCCTGCTGTCACCCTTGGTGCGCCCGCGTGCGTGGGGTTGGTCGCAGGTCAGCTATTACCTGCTGCGGCCCTTCGTCAAAGGCATCGCGCGGCGGTTCAGCGAGAACACCAATGACCCTGCGTTCAAGCCGTTCCTGGAAGCTGACCCGCTGCAGCCGCGCCACTTGCCGACCGCCTGGGTGGGCGCGCTGGCACGCTGGATCAAGCGCATCGAAGCCGCACCGCGCAGCCCACGGCGGCCGGTGATTGTGCAGGGTGAGGAAGACATGACGGTGGACTGGCAGCACAACTTGCAGGTGCTGCGGGGCAAGTTTGATCAGCCTGAAGTGTTGATGATCCCGCGTGGCAGGCATCATTTGGCGAATGAGATTGCGGAGATTCGCGAGGAGTATTTCAGCTTTCTCACGGACCATCTGAAGTAACACCATTCAAATGTGGGAGCGGGCTTGCTCGCGAAAGCGGAGTGTCAGTCAACTAATTTGCTAACTGACACACTGCATTCGCGAGCAAGCCCGCTCCCACATTGGTTACTGCGACAGGCTTGAGGTGCTCTGGCCTACTGCAAGCCCTGCGCGAATGGCTGCCAACGCCGCCTTGTAATACGCCCGACCTTCCGGCGACTCGGCAAACGTGGCGAATTCTTCCAGTTCCGGGTCAGACAAATCCCGATAGACGTACAGCAACGTGTTGTTCAGGTCATTGCCGATCTGCTGCATCAGCCGCTCACGCTGCCCATTCAACATGCCCTGAGCCTGCCCACCGCCCAACAGGCCCGGAATCATCTGGCTCAAGCTGTCGGCGGCCACACCGGCAATCGCCAGGCTGACTTCCGCACCGGCTTCACGGGCAGGCAGCGCCTGGGCCAGGTGGCCGATGATCAGGCTGCGAGTGGCATCGGCCTCGATGTGTGGCAGGCCTTGGGCGTTTTTCGCCAACTGGTCGCGGCGCGTAGCCAGCAACTCGGCGGCGACAATCTTGCGGCCCAGCGGCGATTGGAAAAACGCCAGGGCGGGTTTCGGGTCCGCCAGGTTCTTGCGCAATTGCGCCTCGGCACGCTGGTCCACGGCCTGGGCGGCAAAGCGTTTATTGCTGTTGTCCACCAGCGCCTGGTACACCGCCGGCGGCAGGCTGTTGCGGTAGCGTTGCTGAGCGGCACTCAGAGCGTCATTGAAATGCGCACGCTGTTCGGCCCAGCCGGCGACCTTGTACAACTGGTCATGGCCGTCTGCCCAAGCGGGCAAAACGCAGAACATCAGCACGGAAAAAAACAAACGACGCATATGGACTCCTGTCAGTCGGCCACTATTGTCCGTGTCGGGCGTAGGATTTGTCGAGAAATCCTATCGGTCACCTGACTAAAGTGTATTCAGACGCTCGGCGGCTCTGTCGGATTCACAGGCGTATGGATACTATGCGCGCCATGCAAATACCCCTCGATCATCCCCTGCTGCAACGCATTGTCGACGACCTGGCCGAAAAAGGCTGGTCGCAGCAGAACGGCTTCCTGCCCCAGGCTCTGACCCTGGAACTGGCGGCTGAGTGCCGTAAACGTGCGGCTGAGGGGGAATTGGCACCCGCAGCCGTAGGACGCGGGCCGGCCCAGGAGATTCGCGAGGGTATTCGCGGTGACCGTATCCAGTGGTTGGAAGAGGGTGATGCAGCGGTCTGCGAGACCTACATGGGCGTGATGGACAGCCTGCGGTCGGCCATGAACCGCGGGCTGTTCCTGGGCCTGGAAGATTTCGAAAGCCACTTTGCGATGTACCCCCCGGGTGCGTTTTACCTCAAGCACCTGGACCGCTTTCGCGATGATGACCGGCGCATGGTCTCGGCGGTGGTCTACTTGAACGATGCCTGGCTGCCCGAACATGGCGGCCAGCTGCGCATGTACCTCAAGGGCGGCGTCGAATACGACGTGGTGCCCACCGGCGGTAGCCTGGTGGTGTTCCTGTCCGGGGAGGTGCCCCACGAAGTCCTGCCCGCCACGCGCGAACGCCTGTCCCTGACCGGCTGGTTTCGCCGGCGGGGTAACGAGCCGTTTTAAACATGGAAAAGATTCTGATCAGTCGCTGCCTGCTCGGGCACAAAGTGCGCTACGACGGCGGCGCCAGCGGCCCGTTTGATCAATTGGCGGCGTGGCAGGCTGAAGGCCGTGTGGTTGCGATCTGCCCGGAAGTGTCGGGCGGTTTGCCGACGCCCCGGCCCTCTGCCGAAATCCCGGGCGGGCAGGGCATCGATGTGTGGGAGGGCCGTGCCCAGGTGCTGACCGCTGAAGGTGAAGACTTCAGCGCCGCCTTTCTCGATGGCGCCCGCCAAGCCCTGGCGCTGGTGCAACGCCACAATATCCGTGTCGCCATTCTCAAGGCCAATAGCCCGTCCTGCGGCAACGTGCTGACCTATGACGGCACGTTCACTGGGGTTAAGGTCAGCGGCGAAGGCGTGACGGCGGCGTTGCTCAAGCGCCACGGCGTGTTGGTGTTCAGTGAGCTGGAGCTGCCTGAGGCGGCTGCGGCCTTGGCCCAACGCTAAACCCTCCCCTGAATCAACATGTGGGAGCGGGCTTGCTCGCGAAGGCGGTGCGTCAGTCACCGTTTCTGGTACTGACACTGCGTCTTCGCGGGCAAGCCCGCTCCCACAATTGATCTAGGGTGTCTTGAGGACCGGTGTGTCGCCTTCAAACCACTTCTGCGTCAGCGCCTTCAAGCGACCATCCGCCTTCACCTGCTGCAACGCCTTGTCCAGGCTGTTTTTGAACGCCGGGTTGCCCTTTTGGAAGGGAATGGCCAGCTCAGGTGTTTCCTTGTAGGGATCGCTGAAATCGAAACGATCCTGCAGCTCGGCAGTCATAGCGATATGGTTGATGGCTACGTCGTACTTGCCGGTTTCAACGCCTGGCAGCATGTCGGCGTCATCGGTGGTGATGAATGAGGGGCGCACATCCATTTCCTTCGCCAGCTGCTCGCCCAGTTCCACTTCAAAGCCGGTGAGCTTGTCGCCGTCCTTGAAGTTGAACGGCGGTGTGTTGGCCTCCAGGGCGATGCGCAGTTCGCCACGATCAAACACATCATCAATCAATTCGGCGTGAGCCAAGGGGCTCAGAAGGGGCAGCAAAAGTACAAGGCCAGGCGAAAAGCGCATGGTCGCTCCTGATGAATTCGTCTACGCGAGGGGCCGTTCAGCATCGCTTTGCTATGGTGTTGAGTGCCTTGGACAGCAATTTGTCGCGAAGTTGTCATAACCCTACAGATTTCATAGAAAAACTGGAGAAGCGAATGAAAGCCTTTTTGTCCCGTGCCACCCTGGCCAGCGTTCTGCTGGGTGCTTCGATGTTGGCTACCGCTGCTGACGGTATCCCACGCAGCGCGCCGCCTGAAGGCGCCAAAGTCTTTATCGTGTCGCCAAAAGACGGCGCCACTGTCGATAAAACCTTCACCGTCAAATTCGGCATGGAAGGCTTGAAACTGGCCCCGGCCACCAGCCAGGACCCAGGCACCGGCCACCACCACCTGCTGATCGACCAGAAAGAGCTGCCTGACGCCAGCGTGCCGATCCCGGCCACCGACACCGTGATCCACTACGGCAAGGCCCAGACCGAAACCGAGCTGACCCTCACACCTGGCAAGCACACCCTGCAGCTGGTAGCCGGCGACAAACTGCACATGCAGTTCAACCCGACTGTAGCCTCGAAAGTCATCACGGTTAACGTCAAGTAAGATTTGTTCAGATGTGAAAAAGGGAGCCCCGAGGGGCTCCCTTTTTTGTGCTGCGTTGAAACCTTAGAACAACACGCGGCTACGAATCGTGCCGTTGATGTGCTGCAGCTTCTCTTGCGCCAGGTCCGAGTACTCGGCGTCGACGTCGATGACCACGTAGCCGACTTTCTCATTGGTCTGCAGGAACTGACCGGAGATGTTGATACCGTTTTCTGCGAAGACCTTGTTGATCTCCATCATCACGCCAGGGATGTTCTGGTGGATGTGCAGCAGACGGTGCTTGCCAGGGTGAGCCGGAAGCGCCACTTCCGGGAAGTTGACCGAGGACACCGAGGTACCGTTGTCGCTGTACTTGACCAGCTTTTCCGACACTTCCAGGCCGATGTTGGCTTGGGCTTCAGCGGTGGAACCGCCGATGTGCGGGGTCAGGATCACGTTGTCCAGGCCACGCAGCGGGCTTTCGAAGATGTCGTCGTTGGAGCGTGGCTCCACCGGGAACACGTCGATCGCGGCGCCGATCAGGTGCTTGTCCTTGATCGCGTCAGCCAGGGCGTCCAGCTCAACCACGGTGCCGCGCGCAGCGTTGATCAGGATGCCGCCTTTCTTGATGGCGCGGATTTCCTTCTCGCCGATCATCCACTGGGTCTCAGCGGTTTCCGGTACGTGCAGGGTGACGATGTCGGACATGCCCAGCAGCTCGGTCAGGCTCGACACTTGAGTGGCGTTGCCCAGCGGCAGCTTGGTCAGGGTGTCGTAGAAGAACACCTGCATGCCCAGGCCTTCGGCCAGAACCGACAACTGTGTGCCGATCGAGCCATAGCCGACGATACCCAGCTTCTTGCCGCGGATTTCGAAGGAGTTGGCCGCGCTTTTGATCCAGCCGCCACGGTGGCAGGAAGCGTTCTTCTCAGGGATGCCGCGCAGCAACAGGATGGCCTCGGCCAATACCAGCTCCGCAACGGAACGGGTGTTGGAGTACGGTGCGTTGAACACCGCGATGCCGCGCTCGCGCGCTGCGTTGAGGTCGACCTGGTTGGTGCCGATGCAGAAACAGCCGACAGCCACGAGTTTCTTGGCGTGGTCGAAGATCTCTTCGGTCAGCTGAGTGCGGGAGCGAATGCCGATAAAGTGCGCGTCGGCGATCTTTTCCTTTAACTGGGCTTCCGGCAGAGAACTGGTGATGTACTCAATGCTGGAGTACCCAGCGGCCTTCAGTACGTCGACAGCCGATGGGTGGACGCCTTCCAGAAGAAGGAACTTGATCTTGCTCTTATCGAGAGAAGTCTTGCTCATCTGCGTAAACCTGTATCCCGGAGAAAAATGGCAGGGAATCGAGCAGCGCAAGCTGACCCGGACGGCAGGAAAGCCGTCACCGCAGAAACGCCCTTGGGCTCTGTCCTGCGGGGGCGGTATGCTAGCATACGTGCCCCGCTAAACACCCATTCCTGCGACGTGAAGCGTTCTCAGGATGACCATGAATTGTTCGAGAGTTCTGTCGATGACCCATCCTGCCCTGATTGATGAGCTGAAGACCCTGGTTGAGCCTGGCAAAGTGCTGACCGATGCAGACTCCCTGGAGGCTTACGGCAAGGATTGGACCAAGCACTTCGCACCCGCGCCTTGCGCCATTGTGTTCCCCAAGACCACCGAGCAAGTGCAAGCCATCGTGCGTTGGGCCAACGAACACAAGGTTGCGCTGGTGCCTTCCGGCGGCCGCACTGGCCTGTCGGCTGCGGCGGTGGCGGCGAATGGCGAAGTGGTGGTGTCGTTCGACTACATGAACCAGATTCTCGAAGTGAACCTCACCGACCGCACCGCCGTGTGTCAGCCGGGTGTGGTCACCAAGCAATTGCAGAACGTCGCTGAAGAAAAAGGTCTTTATTACCCGGTGGATTTCGCGTCGTCCGGTTCGAGCCAGATTGGCGGCAATATCGGCACCAATGCCGGCGGGATCAAGGTCATTCGCTACGGCATGACCCGTAACTGGGTGGCCGGCATGAAAGTGGTCACCGGCAAGGGTGATGTGCTGGAACTGAACCGCGACCTGATCAAGAACGCCACCGGCTACGACATGCGCCAGCTGTTCATCGGCGCTGAAGGCACTTTGGGCTTTGTGGTCGAAGCCACCATGCGCCTGGACCGTGCGCCGAAAAACCTCACCGCCATGGTGCTCGGTACCACGGATTTCGACTCGATCATGCCGGTGCTGCACGCGTTCCAGAGCAAGCTGGACCTGACCGCCTTCGAATTCTTCTCCGACAAAGCCTTGGCCAAGGTCATGGGCCGTGGCGACGTGCCGGCACCGTTCGAAACCGACTGCCCGTTCTACGCGCTGCTGGAATTCGAAGCCACCACCGAAGAAGTCGCCAACCACGCCCTGGAAACCTTTGAGCATTGCGTCGAGCAAGGCTGGGTACTGGACGGAGTGATGAGCCAGAGCGAAACCCAACTGCACAACCTGTGGAAGCTGCGCGAGTACATCTCCGAGACCATTTCCCACTGGACGCCCTACAAGAACGACATCTCGGTGACTGTCTCCAAAGTGCCGGCGTTCTTGAAGGAAATCGACGCGATCGTCGGCGAACACTACCCCGATTTCGAAATTGTCTGGTTTGGCCATATCGGCGACGGCAACCTGCACCTGAACATCCTCAAGCCGGAAAACCTGAGCAAGGACGAGTTCTTCGCCAAGTGCGCCACCGTCAACAAGTGGGTGTTCGAAACCGTCGAGAAGTACAACGGCTCGATCTCCGCCGAACACGGCGTGGGCATGACCAAGCGTGATTACCTGACATACAGCCGCTCGCCGGTTGAAATCGAATACATGAAGGCAGTCAAAGCGGTGTTCGACCCTAACGGGATCATGAACCCTGGCAAGATCTTCGCTGTTTAATCGCCCCTGTAGGAGTCGTTTCATGAGCTACCAGCACAAGTACGTCGACGGCACCAACATCCACTTTCCCCTGGGCAAAGTGGTGTGCATCGGGCGTAACTACGCCGAACATGCCAAGGAACTGGACAACCCGGTGCCCACCGAACCATTGCTGTTCATCAAACCGGGCAGCTGCGTGGTCGCGCTGGAAGGCGGTTTCGCCATCCCGACCGACCGCGGTTCGGTGCACTACGAGGCGGAAATCGCGGTGTTGATCGGCAAGCCCCTGTCGAACAAACCCAGCCGTGAAGAAGTACTCGACGCTATCTCTGGCTTCGCGCCGGCCCTGGATTTGACCTTGCGCGACAAACAGGCCGAGCTGAAAGCCAAAGGCCTGCCCTGGGAAATCGCCAAGTCGTTCGATGGCGCGGCGGTGATTGCACCGTTCGTGGTCGGCAGCACGTTCCCGGACGTGACCGATATCGGTATTCGCCTGACCATCAATGGCGAAGTGCGCCAGGACGGCAACAGCTCGCAGATGCTCAACCCGATTATCCCGATGATCCAGCACATGGCTGGCTGCTTCTCGCTGCAGGCCGGTGACGTGATTCTCACCGGCACGCCGGCCGGTGTGGGGCCGCTGAATGTGGGGGATGAGCTGGTGCTGGAGTTGACGGGTGTGAGCCGTTTCGAAAGCAGCGTTCGCTAAAGACGGCATGCCTTCAAATGTGGGAGCTGGCTTGCCTGCGATAGCATCACCTCAGTGTCACTGACACACCGAGGTGCCTGCATCGCAGGCAAGCCAGCTCCCACATTGGTCTGAGTGGTCCGAAACATCTGGCTTTTGCATTTTTTTCACACGCCATCCGGATAATCCACAGCCTCCTGCGCGCGGGCCCGCTGATCCTGTGCTATCACCTAACGCTGACTTTCCGGAAAAGCGCTCAATGGCCGTGACTTTGCCCTCCGCTGCACCCAAGCCCCGTTCACGTTTTGCCCTGCGCTGGTATTCCTGGCTGTTTCTCGCCGGGGCGATTGTGTATGGCGTTGCCTGGCTCATGCATTGGGATGATCGTGGCGTACTGTGGGTGGCGGAACGCTTTGAAACGCCGGCTGAGCAGCAGGCCAGCGTCTGGCTGCCGGACTACCATGCGGTCATCGACGGCAAGTTGTTGCCCGGCATGGAGAAGGATGAGGCTTCGGATCTTTCCTACAATCCGCAGACCAAAACCCTGTTTTCCGTGATGGGCAAAAACCCGTTCCTGGTTGAGTTGAGCCTGCAAGGCGATGTGCTGCGCAAGATGCCACTCAACGGCTGGAACAACCCGGAAGGCGTGACGATGATGGAGAACGGCTTGATGGCCATTGTCGATGAGCGCATGCACACGCTCACCGTGGTGAAAGTCGATGCCGGCACCCAGCAACTGAATATCGCTGACTTCAAGAGCTACGACCTGGGCCCGTCCAAGGATCAGAACAAAGCCTTCGAAGGCATCACCTGGGACAAGCGCAATCAACAGCTCGTGCTGGGCGAGGAGCGCCCACCGGCGCTGTTCACCTGGAAAAGCGATGGCACCACGCTGACGGGCGACAAGCAAAAACTCGCCAGCACCGAGCTGGACATGCGCAACCTTTCGGCCCTTGCCGTCGATCCGCGTACTGGCCACTTGATGGCATTGTCGGCCGACTCCCACCTGTTGCTGGAGCTGGATGAAAAGGGCGAGCAAGTCAGCTTCATGACCTTGCTCGGCGGCTTCAACGGCCTCAAGCGCACCATTCCACGTGCCGAAGGCGTGACCATGGACGAGAGCGGCTCGTTGTACATGGTCAGTGAGCCGAACCTGTTCTACCGTTTCGAGAAGCAGAAATAACCCACGATTACGTCGGACATTTCCCCAATAGCGGCATTCGTCAGACATCCGGCAGCGTTTAAGTTTAAATTCAGACAGGCGTGATATTCATTCGCCACTTTTTGACTTCGAGCTGCCCTGATGCGTCGATTCGCCCGCCCCAAACCCGCGTTTTTTACTGTGCTGCTGATCGCCCTGGTGGCCGCTGGTGTGGTCGCACAGCAATTGCGTCTGTTCGAGCGCGCATGGTTTAACTGGCAGGCCTGGCGCCAGCCTGCCGATGAGCGCTCCATCGGCCTGGCTGATTATCGCGTCAGCCTGGAAGCCAAGGTGATCGAAGGCCTCGACGATGATGTCTCAGCCCTCACCTATGACCCGGTGCGCAAGAGCCTGTTTACCGTCACCAATAAAAACGCCGAGCTGGTCGAACTGTCCCTGGACGGCAAGATTTTGCGGCGCATTCCGCTGGTGGGCTTTGGCGATGCCGAAGCGGTGGAGTTCATCAGCGACAACATCTACGTGATCAGCGATGAGCGTCAGCAGCGGCTGATCAAAGTGCACGTGAACGACGACACCCAGTTCCTCGACGCCGCCGATGCGGAGCAGATGACATTGGGCGTACACATGGGCGGCAACAAGGGTTTCGAGGGCCTTGCCTACGATTCGGTCGGCAAGCGCCTGTTTGTGGCCAAGGAACGAGACCCGATGCTGATTTACGAGGTGCACGGTTTCCCTCATTTCAAGCCGGAAAAAACCTACTCGGTGCACGTCATCAACAACCCCAAGCGCGATGCCGGACTGTTTGTGCGCGATCTGTCGAGTTTGCAATACGACGAGCGCAGCGGCCATCTGCTGGCGCTGTCGGATGAGTCGTTTCTGGTGCTGGAGCTGGACATCGACGGTCGCCCGCTAAGCAGCCTTTCTCTGCTCAACGGGCGCCATGGCCTGCAAAAACGTGTGCCTCAGGCCGAGGGCATCGCCATGGACGACGAAGGCAGCTTGTACCTGGTCAGCGAGCCCAACCTGTTTTACGTGTTCAAGAAACCCTGATCAAAACATCCACTGCACACCCAGCGAATAGCCGGTCTGGCTGCCTTCGGCATGCCCCAGGCGGCTGTTTACCTCGGCGTAAACGCCCAGCTGCGGGGTGATCGCCAACTGGCTGCCGACTTGGGCGCGGCCAAAGCTTTTGTCCACGGCACCGAGCGTGGCGGTGCGCGCCCGGCCGTCGGCGTGGGCGGTCAGTTGCAGGTCGTCGAGACGTCCGTCAGCCAATTCCTTGACCCAGGCGATGTCGCCGTAAGGCAGCAGGCTCAAGCCATAGGGCAGGGCGACGGCACCGCGTACGCGCCAACCGAGGCTGGCTTCCAGGGAGTCGAAGGATTGCTCCTGATACTCAAGCGCCGTGCGCAGGTTCTGTTTCTCGTGGAATTTATCGATGCGCGCGTGACTGTAATCCAGACCGGCAAACGGCCCACTCTTGACCGTGCCGAAGTCGAAGTCGTAGCCGCCCAGGACGCGCGCGCCCAAGGACAGAGCGTCGGTGTTGCCGCTCAGTTGCTGATTGAGCAAGATCGGGCCGCCATTGGCCTGGATCAACAGGTTGCGCTTGGAATCAAAGCGCGTACGCCCGACGCTCAGGTCGCCGGCCAGCCAGCTCGGCCCGCCGTCGTTGAGCAAGGCATAGACCGCCGCCTGCCAGGTGTCGCTGTCGAGTTTGCCGCGGTGTTCGAGGGTGTCGCGCCCGTTGAGGTAGCTAAGGCTGGCGCCGATGTTCAGGCTGGACGTGAGTTGGTAGTCGCCCAGCGCATGCACGCCCAGGCGCCGCGCCTCGGGGTTGAGCGGGCTGTCGAAGCCGCTGTCCGGGCTGTATTCGCCATCCACGCCAATTTCGCCATCAAAACTGCCGGCCTCGCGGCTGGCGGACTGCAAGGTCAGCCAGCGCCGATCATGCAGCCGCACCATGGCCTGGTGCTGGCGCTGCAAGTTGTCTTGCATGTTGCGCGCAACGGCGCCGCCCGAGGCGGTCGAGGCCGTCAGGTCGGCGTTGGTCAACTCCAGTACCAGGCGGCTGAGCAGGCGCGAATAGTCACGCAGGCGCTGGTCGATGCGCGCCTGGCCGAAGGCATCGGTGAGCACGGCTTCGTTGTCCTCGGCCGGGTCATGCCAGGTGGAGCCACCCGGAATTTTCGGGTTGTTGGTCTGGGTGTAGCCGTCCAGGTCGCCCAGCTCCCAGTTGGTGGCTTCGATATACAGAATCGGGATGTTCAGCGGCTCGAACGGCTCGCCATCGCTGCAACAGCCGGTGCCCTTGGGGTATTGCGGGTCCAGGCCAGGGTTGGTGAACAGTGGGATGTTCAATTCCTTGGCGATCTGGAATGTGTGCTCGCGCAGCGAGGCCAGAGCGGGGTTGGCCGCGCTGTTCTGGCCGGCGTGCGCGTACATCATGTCGCCGGTGATCAGGCTGTCGAGGTTGATCATCGCCAGCATGTTCGCGCGCTGGCTGGCGCTGAGTGAGTCGACAAACGCCTTGGAGCCGCGCAGGCCTTCTTCTTCCGCGCCGAAGCCGACGATTTGCAGACCGTTTTCCAACTGCAGGCCGCCCAGGTTCTTCGCCACTTCGGTCAGCACGCTGGCACCGGAACCATTGTCGTCCAGGCCTTGCAGGGTCGGGCGGCCGAAGTAGGTGTCAAAATGCGCGCCAATTACCACGTATTGCGCCGTGGTGCCGGCGGCGTAGGCCACCACGTTTTGCGAGGCGCGAGTGCCGTTGTTCCAGGTGAAGTTCTGGCGACTGAGGCTGTAGGCCGAGCCCATCTGGCTTTGCATCCAATCTGCTGCGCCGGCGAAATTGGCGGTGCCGCGATACCGGCCGGGGTAATCGTTGATCAGCTTTTCCAGGGTGGTGTTGGCGTGCTGGCCGTAATCGTAGGCCTGGGTATGTGTCGACAGCAGGCTGGCGACCACGCTGATCGCGAGGGCTAAGGGCTTTATCACAAGGTCGTCCTTGAGGTGTGGGGAAGGTCAAGCCCAGACCCATTGCACAATGCGCGCCTCATTCCTTGAGCAACTGCAAAGTGGCGCATGGTTAAACGCGTGGGTCGCCTGGCTGTAATTTGTAACGGATTTGATACTGAGGAAGGTACGACATGCCGTCAGGTGACGCACGATTTTGGCGAGGGGATGCAGCGAAAAGTAGCATTCTTGTTACATAAATATCGAGGTCAGCACATAGCAAATGTGGGAGCGGGCTTGCTCGCGAATGCGGTGTGTCAGGCAACTGATTCAGCGACTGACACACCGCATTCGCGAGCAAGCCCGCTCCCACACAAACCCGGCTCCCGCAGGGGGATTCGCGGTTTTTTAAGCTTTGAGGGTTTTCACGCCTTCAGAGGTGCCCAGCAGCAATACGTCCGCTGGACGCGCGGCGAACAACCCATTGGTCACCACGCCGACGATCGCATTGATCTGCGTCTCCAGCTGCACCGGGTTGGTGATCTGCATGTTGAACACATCAATGATGATGTTGCCGTTGTCGGTCAACACGCCTTCGCGGTACACCGGGTCGCCGCCCAGCTTGACCAGCTCGCGGGCCACGTGGCTGCGGGCCATCGGGATCACTTCCACCGGCAGCGGGAATGCGCCGAGTACCGGCACCAGCTTGCTGGCGTCCGCGATGCAGATAAAGGTCTTGGCCACGGCCGCGACGATCTTCTCGCGGGTCAGGGCAGCGCCGCCGCCTTTGATCAGGTTCAGGTGTTCGTCGCTTTCATCGGCGCCGTCGACATAGAACTCCATGTCGCTCACGGTGTTGAGCTCGTACACCGGAATGCCATGGCCCTTGAGGCGCGCGGCGGTGGCTTCGGAGCTTGCCACGGCGCCGTCAAACGCACCTTTGTGCTGGGCCAGCGCATCGATAAAGCAGTTGGCGGTGGAGCCGGTGCCGACACCGACGATGCTCTTGTCGTCGAGTTTAGGAAGGATTAAATCGACGGCGGCCTGGGCCACTGCCTGTTTGAGTTGATCCTGGGTCATGCGGGCTCCGGAACGGGCGGGGAGTTATCGAGGGCGGCGAGTATAACCCAACAAAACCTCGGGATTCGTGTGGTCGCCCGGCCAAAAGCCGGGTTAGACTCCTTGGCCCTGCCCAACCTGCTCAGTGATTCCCGCCGATGCTTGAACAGTACGTCAAAAAGATCCTCACCTCGCGCGTCTACGACGTTGCCGTAGAAACCCCTTTGCAGACCGCCCGCCAGCTCTCCGAGCGGCTGGGCAACAAGGTCTGGCTCAAGCGTGAAGACTTGCAGCCGGTGTTCTCGTTCAAGATTCGCGGCGCCTACAACAAGCTGACGCAACTGAGCAGCGAGGAACGTGCGCGCGGCGTGGTCACCGCGTCTGCTGGCAACCACGCCCAGGGCCTGGCCCTGGCGGCCAAGGTGCTGGGGGTCAAGGCCACCATCGTGATGCCCAAGACCACCCCGGAAATCAAAGTTGAAGGCGTGCGTTCGCGTGGCGGCAAAGTGGTGCTGCACGGCGATTCCTTCCCGGAAGCCCTGGCCTACTCGCTCAAACTGGTCGACGAAAAAGGCTACGTCTACATTCACCCCTACGATGATCCGCACACCATTGCCGGGCAGGGCACCGTGGCGATGGAGATTCTGCGTCAGCACCCTGGGCCGCTGGACGCGATTTTCGTACCGGTGGGCGGCGGCGGGCTGATCGCCGGTATCGCGGCGTACGTGAAATACCTGCGCCCGGAAATCAAGATCATCGGCGTCGAGCCGGACGACTCCAACTGCCTGCAGGCCGCCATGGCTGCCGGCGAGCGTGTGGTGCTGCCGACTGTCGGTATCTTTGCCGATGGCGTGGCGGTGGCGCAGATCGGCCAGCACACCTTCGACATCTGCAAAGACTATGTGGACGAAGTGATCACCGTCAGCACCGATGAAATCTGCGCGGCGATCAAGGACATCTACGACGACACGCGCTCCATCACCGAGCCCGCTGGCGCGCTTGGCGTGGCGGGTATCAAGAAATACGTGGAAACGCGGGGCATCACCGGGCAAACCCTGGTGGCCATCGACTCCGGCGCCAACGTCAACTTCGACCGCCTGCGCCACGTGGCCGAACGCGCCGAGCTGGGTGAAGGCCGCGAAGCCATCATCGCGGTGACTATTCCCGAGCAACCGGGCAGCTTCAAGGCGTTCTGCGAGGCTGTGGGCAAGCGCCAGATCACCGAATTCAACTACCGCTACCACTCCGGGCGCGAGGCGCACATCTTCGTCGGCGTGCAGACGCACCCGGAAAACGACCCGCGCAGCGCGCTGATTGCCAGCCTCACCAGTCAGGGTTTCCCGGTGCTGGACCTGACCGAGAACGAACTGGCCAAGTTGCATATCCGCCACATGGTCGGCGGGCACGCGGCCAAAGTCAGCGATGAGCTGGTGTTCCGTTTCGAATTCCCGGAGCGTCCGGGAGCGTTGTTCAACTTCCTGAACAAACTGGGCGGGCGCTGGAACATCTCGATGTTCCACTACCGCAACCACGGCGCGGCCGATGGCCGTGTGGTCGCAGGCCTGCAAGTGCCGGCGGACGAGCGCCATCTGGTGCCGGCGGCCTTGGCGCAAATCGGCTACCCGTACTGGGATGAAAGCGAAAACCCGGCTTACCAGCTGTTCCTCGGTTAAGCGACTACGCTGACTGAGCGGCCTTCAAGGAATCAAGACCATGGAAACGCTGACCACCCTCAAGGTGATCCACATCACCGCCACTGTGTTACTGCTGCTCAGCGGCCTGGGCCTTGCGGTACTGGCCTGGCGCAAACGCAGCGTCGGTCCGACCGCTACCGTGCAACGTCCGTGGGCGTTTGTGTGGTTGCTGATGGGGGTGTGCATGGTCAGCATGCCGTTTACCGGCTGGTGGCTGGTGCATATGACCGGCTGGCCGCTGGGCCAAACCTGGATTCTGGGCTCCAGCATCCTCTACACCGTGGCGGCGCTGGCCTGGTTCTGGCTGGTGGCGCGGCTTAATCGCCTGCGTAAAGGCGAGGGCGGTAGCCTGAATTTCACGTTGGTGCTGGCGGTGGTCAGCCTGGTGGGGTTTGTGGCTATTGCCGGGTTGATGGGTGCCAAGCCGGTTTAAGGCTTGAGACCGCGTCGGCTGCATCGGGGGCAAGCCCCCTCCCACACTCGACCGCATTCCAAAGGATCTACTCGGTTAAATGTGGGAGGGGGCTTGCCCCCGATAGGGCCATCAGCTACGCAGCGTAATCACCGGCCAGCCACGCTTCTGGGCCTCAGCCCGCAAATTCGGATCCGGATCCACCGCCACCGGGTGGGTCACTTGCTCCAGCAACGGCAAATCGTTCATCGAGTCGCTGTAGAAGTAGCTGTCTTCCAGGCTGTACCCGGTTTCTTCCAGCCAACGATTCAGGCGCGTCACTTTGCCTTCACGGAAGCACGGCACATCGGTGCTGCGCCCGGTGTAGCGGCCATTTTCCATCTCGCATTCAGTGGCGATCAGGGTTTCAACGCCCAGGCGTGCGGCAATCGGCGCGGTGACGAAGCGGTTGGTGGCGGTGATGATCACCAGCTTATCGCCCGCAGCGCGGTGTTTGGCCAGCAGTTCCACGGCCTTGGGCAGCATGATCGGCTCGATGCAGTCGCGCATGTAATCGTTGTGCCACTCGTTCAACTGGGCCATCTCGGTGCGGCCGAGGATTTCCAGGCAGAAGTTCAGGTACTCGGCGTTATCCAGCGTGCCGGCCAGGTAGTCCTGGTAGAACTCGTCGTTGCGGGCCTTGTAGGCCACCGCGTCGAGAATCCCGCGTTCGCAGAGGTAATCGCCCCAGGCGTGATCGCTGTCACCGCCCAGAAGCGTGTTGTCCAAGTCGAATAAAGCCAGGCGCATTGCAGTTACTCGCTGAAAAGTCTGTAAAAAGGCGTCCAGAATACGGTCTTTTCACAAGAGTGCACATAAGGTAAGAAGCCTCGTTGCCGCTGGAACAACCTTTGTGGAACAATGCGGCGACATGCGTTTGCGAGGTTGTTGCCGTGATCGACCCCGATGGTTTCCGTCCTAATGTCGGGATTATTCTTACGAATGATGCCGGACAGGTGCTATGGGCTCGCCGAATCAACCAAGATGCCTGGCAGTTTCCTCAAGGCGGAATCAACCCCGACGAAACCCCTGAAGACGCCTTGTACCGTGAGTTGAATGAAGAAGTCGGCCTTGAGCGCGAAGATGTGCAAATTCTGGCCTGTACCCGGGGCTGGTTGCGCTATCGTTTGCCGCAACGCCTGGTGCGTACCCACAGCCAGCCGCTGTGCATCGGCCAGAAGCAGAAATGGTTTCTCCTGCGCCTGATCTCCAACGAGCAGCGGGTGCGGATGGATTTGACCGGTAAACCGGAGTTCGATGGCTGGCGTTGGGTCAGCTATTGGTACCCGTTGGGCCAGGTGGTGACATTCAAGCGCGAGGTTTATCGTCGCGCTCTCAAAGAGCTTGCCCCGCGCCTTTTAGCGCGCGACTGACGACGGAGTTCGACCCCGAGCCATGCTCAATACGCTGCGCAAGATCGTCCAGGAAGTTAACTCCGCCAAGGATCTCAAGGCGGCGTTGGGGATTATTGTGTTGCGCGTCAAGGAAGCCATGGGCAGCCAAGTCTGCTCGGTTTACCTGCTGGACCCCGAGACCAACCGTTTTGTGCTGATGGCCACCGAGGGCCTGAACAAGCGCTCCATCGGCAAGGTCAGCATGGCGCCCAATGAAGGTCTGGTGGGCCTGGTGGGGACGCGTGAAGAACCCCTGAACCTCGAAAACGCGGCCGATCACCCGCGTTACCGCTACTTTGCCGAAACCGGCGAAGAGCGCTACGCCTCGTTCCTCGGCGCACCGATCATTCACCACCGCCGCGTTGTCGGCGTGTTGGTCATCCAGCAAAAAGAACGCCGCCAGTTCGACGAAGGTGAAGAAGCCTTCCTCGTGACCATGAGCGCGCAGCTCGCCGGGGTTATTGCCCACGCCGAGGCGACGGGCTCGATTCGCGGCCTGGGCCGTCAGGGCAAGGGCATCCAGGAAGCCAAGTTCGTCGGCGTGCCGGGTTCGCCGGGTGCTGCCGTCGGTACGGCGGTGGTCATGCTGCCACCGGCCGACCTCGATGTGGTGCCGGACAAGACCGTCCACGACATCGACGCCGAAATCAAACTGTTCAAGACCGCCCTGGAAGGCGTGCGCGCCGACATGCGCAACCTGTCGACCAAGCTGGCCACGCAACTGCGTCCCGAAGAGCGCGCGCTGTTCGACGTGTACCAGATGATGCTCGACGACGCGTCGCTGGGTAATGAAGTCAAAACCGTGATCAAGACCGGCCAGTGGGCCCAGGGCGCGCTGCGCCAAGTGGTCACCGATCACGTCAACCGTTTCGAGTTGATGGACGACGCCTACCTGCGCGAGCGTGCCTCGGATGTGCGTGACCTTGGTCGCCGTCTGTTGGCCTACCTGCAGGAAGACCGCACCACCAACCTGGTCTACCCCGACAACACCATCCTGATCAGTGAAGAGCTGACCGCCACCATGCTTGGCGAAGTGCCGGAAGGCAAACTGGTGGGCCTGGTTTCGGTGCTGGGTTCGGGTAACTCCCACGTCGCGATCCTGGCCCGGGCCATGGGTATTCCGACGGTCATGGGCCTGGTGGACCTTCCGTATTCCAAGGTCGACGGCATCGACATGATTGTCGATGGCCATCGCGGCGAAGTCTTCACCAATCCCAGCGAGCTTTTGCGCAAGCAATACGCCGAGGTGGTGGAAGAAGAGAAACAACTGGCGCTGGGCCTGGATTCGCTGCGCGAACTGCCGTGCGTGACCCTCGACGGCCACCGCGTGCCGCTGCTGGTGAACACCGGCCTGCTCGCCGATGTGGCCCGCGCGCAACAGCGCGGCGCCGAAGGGGTAGGGCTGTACCGCACCGAAGTGCCGTTCATGATCAACCAACGGTTCCCGAGCGAGAAGGAGCAGCTGGCGATTTATCGCGAGCAACTGCAAGCCTTCCACCCGTTGCCGGTGACGATGCGCAGCCTGGACATCGGCGGCGATAAGTCACTGTCCTACTTCCCGATCAAGGAGGACAACCCTTTCCTTGGATGGCGCGGCATTCGAGTAACCCTCGATCACCCTGAAATTTTCCTCGTACAGACCCGCGCGATGCTCAAGGCCAGCGAAGGCCTGAACAACCTGCGCATCCTGTTGCCGATGATCTCCGGCACCCATGAGCTGGAAGAGGCTCTGCATTTGATTCACCGCGCCTGGGGCGAAGTCCGTGACGAAGGCGCCGACGTGCCGATGCCGCCGATTGGCGTGATGATCGAAATTCCGGCGGCGGTGTACCAGGCTAAAGAGCTGGCGCGGCAGGTGGACTTCCTTTCGGTCGGCTCCAACGACTTGACCCAATACCTGCTCGCTGTGGACCGTAACAACCCGCGGGTGGCCGACCTCTACGACTACCTGCACCCAGCCGTGCTGCAAGCCCTGCAACACGTGGTGCGCGACGCCCATGCCGAAGGCAAGCCGGTGAGCATCTGCGGTGAAATGGCCGGCGACCCGGCCGCAGCGGTGCTGTTGATGGCGATGGGCTTTGACAGCCTGTCGATGAACGCCACCAACTTGCCGAAGGTGAAGTGGATGCTGCGCCAGGTGAACCTGAACATGGCCAAGGAATTGCTGGCCGAGCTGATGACCATCGACAACCCGCAAGTTATCCACAGCTCGCTGCAATTGGCGCTGAAGAACCTGGGGCTGACGCGGATGATCAACCCGGCTTCTGCAAAAAACCTCTAAACCGAGGGGCCGCCATCGCGGGCAAGCCCGGCTCCCACAGGGGAATGCATTCCACACTGTGGGAGCTGGCTTGCCTGCGATGAGGCCGGCCCAAGCACCGCTAAATCCTGAGTTCCACCTCGCCCAGCCGGCCACCCAGCGGCCCAAAGCTGCGCTCGACCATCTGCCGCGTCCCGTCGGCATTCACAATCAATGCCGTGCTCGCCCGCGTCCCATAACTGGGGCTGGCGATGAACACGCTCGACAGCAGACTTTCGGTCGCCAACCCCACGCCGGTGTCCGGCAAGTCGGCAAACGGCGCGGTCTGCGGGTCGCTCAAGATGTCCAGCAAAGCCTCCGGCTGCGGGTTTTCCAGTAACTCGCTTAGAGCCGCCTTGGCCTTGAGCAGCTTCGGCCATGGCGTATCCAGCCCGGCGTTGGACAACCCATAAACCCCGGCCTTCAGTTGTGTCGGTGTAGTCTCATTGGCGTTGTAATGCCACAGTTCGTTCTGCGTGCCCACTAACAGGTTAAATCCGGCATATTCAATTGAACGGCCATTAACGTCGGCTAAGTAGTCGTCAATTGACAGCGAACCGGCGAGGAATCGCGCCACAAGCTCCCCGCGCGACTTACGTGACGGCGGCTGGTGCGGGTCGCGGATATTGGTCAGGGCCGCAAAACGCCCCTCGGCGTTCACCCCAAGCCAGGTGCCACCCGCTTCCTGGTCGCGGCCGGCGTAAATGTGCGGCGCATCCGGCCATTGGGCCAGCGGCAGGCTGGGGCGGGCGTAGAACTCATCACGGTTGGCCGCGACGATCAGCGGTTGGGCGTGGCCCGGCCGCCAGGCGAAAACTATCAGGCACATCAGGCGATCCCTTTTGTGTTTTCCCTCACTCTACCCACACAACGGCGGGCGTTCCATCGTATCGAAGTTGGGCCGCACGCCTTCCATCCGTTAACATGCGTGGCTATTGGGCGCGTGTGAACTTCTTAATTTGAAATAGCGGCTGTAACGCAGGCTTAATCGCACACCGGCATGGTCCGGTGCGTCATGACTAATGATTTAACGAGGAGTCGCAATGCTGCCTTACCCGCAGATCAACCCGGTGGCCGTGGCTATCGGTCCGCTGCAAATCCATTGGTACGGGTTGATGTACCTGATCGGCATCGGCGGTGCCTGGCTGCTGGCTTCCCGGCGCCTGAACCGTTTCGACCCGACCTGGACCAAGGAGAAGCTCTCCGACATGGTGTTCTGGATGTCGATGGGCGTAATCGTCGGCGGGCGGCTCGGGTATGTGCTGTTTTACGACCTGCCAGCCTATATCGCCAACCCGACGCTGATTTTCGAAGTGTGGAAGGGCGGCATGGCATTCCACGGTGGGTTTGTCGGCGTGATGATCGCCGCGTGGTGGTTTGGCCGCCGCAACGGCAAGTCGTTCTTCCAGCTGATGGACTTCGTCGCGCCGTTCGTGCCGATTGGCCTGGGTGCTGGGCGGATCGGTAACTTCATCAACGCCGAGCTGTGGGGCAAGCCGACCGACGTGCCGTGGGCCATGGTGTTCCCGCCATTCAGCGACCCGGCGCAGTTGCCGCGCCATCCGTCGCAGCTCTACCAGTTCGCCCTGGAAGGTGTGGCACTGTTCCTGATTCTGTACATCTTCTCGCGCAAGCCACGCCCAACCATGGCCGTGTCGGGGATGTTCGCGCTGTTCTACGGGATCTTCCGCTTTATCGTCGAGTTCGTGCGTGTGCCGGATGCACAGCTGGGCTACCTGGCGTGGGGCTGGTTGACCATGGGCCAGATCCTCAGCATGCCGATGATTCTGGCGGGCCTGGGCCTGCTGTGGTGGGCTTACAACCGTCCGCAGGGCATCAAGAACGCCGCGCTTTAAATTCGAATGCCGAGGCTTTTGCGTAGCCTCGGCTTCAACGATACGGGTAAAAACATGAAGCAATATCTCGAACTACTGAACGACGTCGTGACCAATGGATTGACCAAGGGCGATCGCACCGGCACCGGCACCAAGGCTGTGTTCGCCCGTCAGTATCGGCATAACTTGGCCGACGGCTTCCCGCTGCTGACCACCAAGAAGCTTCATTTCAAGAGCATCGCCAACGAACTGATCTGGATGTTGAGTGGCAACACCAACATCAAGTGGCTCAACGAAAACGGCGTGAAAATCTGGGACGAATGGGCCACCGAAGACGGCGACCTGGGCCCGGTGTACGGCGAGCAGTGGACCGCCTGGCCGACCAAGGACGGCGGCAAGATCAACCAGATCGACTACATGGTCGACACGTTGAAGAACAACCCCAACAGCCGTCGCATCCTATTCCACGGCTGGAACGTCGAATACCTGCCGGACGAAACCAAGAGCCCGCAGGAAAACGCGCGCAACGGCAAGCAAGCGCTGCCGCCGTGCCACCTGCTGTACCAGGCGTTTGTGCATGACGGCCATCTGTCTATGCAGTTGTACATCCGCAGCTCCGACGTTTTCCTCGGCCTGCCGTACAACACCGCGGCGCTGGCGTTGCTGACCCACATGCTGGCCCAGCAATGCGACCTGATCCCGCACGAGATCATCGTCACCACTGGCGACACCCACGCGTACAGCAACCACATGGAACAGATCCGCACTCAGCTGGCGCGCACGCCGAAAAAGCTGCCGGAACTGGTGATCAAGCGCAAACCTGCGTCGATCTACGACTATAAGTTCGAAGACTTTGAAATCGTCGGCTACGACGCCGACCCAAGCATCAAGGCTGACGTGGCCATCTAAAGGCTGTCCTGGTCTCAATGGATGGGCTTGTGTGGGAGGGGGCTTGCCCCCGATAGCAGTGGTTCAGTCACCCGGTTAGTGACTGACAGACTGCCATCGGGGGCAAGCCCCTCCCACATTAGAACCCTGTTCGCTTGAGTTAATGGCCGTGGCTTCTGCCCACATGCGAAGGCTCCGCCTCGCTGGCTGCCACACTGCCGCTGACCTCCAGCCGCTGCAAAATCGCGCATTGATCCATTCCCGGCCCACCGCCGCAGCGTTGGCGCAGGTCCAGCAATTGCTCCTGTAACGCCAGCAGCCCATCGATCCGCGCTTTCACGTGGTGGATATGCTCATCAATCAACGCATTCACGCTTTCGCATTGGTCCTGAGGACTGTCGCGTAGGCCGAGCAGGCTGCGGATTTCTTCGAGGGTCATGTCCAGGCTGCGGCAGTTGCGGATAAAGATCAGCCGCTCGGTGTGCGCCTGGGTGTACACGCGGTAGTTGGCATCGGTACGCGCCGGGGGCGGCAGCAGGCCTTCCTTCTCGTAATAACGGATGGTTTCCACCTGACAGTCGGTCAGTTTGGCCAATTCACCGATCTTCATCGCAGCAATCTCCAAATGGGTGCTTGACCCTATAGTGGCTACAGGGTCTTTACTTGGCAACAGGCACCTTTACGGACGCGACAGAATGAGCGACTCCATCCACACCCCCAAAAAGCATGATCACAAGCACGATCACGATCACGATCATGACCATGACCATGACCATGACCATGACCATGGCCACGACCACGGCGCCAAACTGACGCCGGTCAAAAAGCACGACCACGCCAGCCACGGCGACACTTGCTGCTCCAGCAAGGCAGCGCCCGCCGTGGTCACATTGAGCGAAGCGCCGACCGCCGGCTCGCGCCTGAGCACCTTTCGCATCGAAGCCATGGACTGCCCCACCGAGCAGACGCTGATCCAGAACAAACTGGGCAAGCTCGCTGGCGTGCAGCAGCTGGAATTCAACCTGATCAACCGTATCCTCGGCGTCACCCATGACCTGCCGAGCACTGCGCCGATCATCGACGCGATCAAATCCATCGGCATGCAGGCCGACCCGATCGAAGAAGGCGCCCCCGCCGCCGCACCGCCGGCCAAGAAACACTGGTGGCCGCTGGCGCTGTCCGGCGTCGGTGCATTGGGCGCTGAAGTGCTGCATTTCACCGGCGTAGCCCCGACGTGGGTGATTGCACTGGTGGCACTGGTGTCGATCCTCAGCGGCGGCCTCACCACCTACAAAAAAGGCTGGATCGCGCTCAAGAACCTCAATCTGAACATCAACGCGCTGATGAGCATCGCAGTCACCGGCGCGATCCTGATCGGCCAATGGCCGGAAGCAGCGATGGTGATGTTCTTGTTCACCGTCGCCGAGTTGATCGAAGCCAAGTCCCTGGACCGAGCGCGCAATGCCATCAGTGGCTTGATGCAGATGACCCCGGAACAAGCCACGGTGCAGCAAGCCGATGGTGGGTGGGTCGAACAAGAAGTTAAAAGCATCGAACTTGGCGCCATCGTGCGGGTTAAGCCCGGCGAGCGCATCGGCCTGGACGGTGAAGTCACCGCTGGCCAATCCACCATCGACCAAGCGCCGATCACCGGCGAAAGCCTGCCGATTGAAAAGGGCGTGGGCGATAAAGTCTTCGCCGGCACCATCAACCAGGCCGGTTCGCTGGAATACAAAGTCACCGCCGCCGCTAACAATTCAACGCTGGCGCGCATCATTCACGCCGTGGAACAGGCCCAAGGCGCTCGGGCGCCCACCCAGCGCTTTGTCGACACCTTCGCCAAGGTTTACACCCCGGCGGTGTTCTTGTTTGCCCTGGGTGTGGCGATTATCCCGCCACTGTTTATGGCGGGCGTCTGGTTCGACTGGATCTACCGCGCCCTGGTGCTGTTGGTAGTCGCGTGCCCCTGTGCGTTGGTGATCTCCACCCCCGTGACCATCGTCAGCGGCCTGGCCGCGGCAGCGCGTAAAGGCATCCTGATCAAAGGCGGCGTGTACCTGGAGGGCGGTTACAAGCTCGACTACCTGGCCCTCGACAAAACCGGCACGATCACCCACGGCAAGCCGGTGCAAACCGATTACCTGGCGCTGTTTCCCAATCTCGAAGACAGTGCGCCGGCCCTGGCTGCCAGCCTGGCCGGGCGCTCCGACCACCCGGTGTCGCTGGCCATCGCCAATGCGGCTGTGGATAAAAACCTGCAGAGCCACGTTGTGGATAACTTCGAGGCCCTGGCCGGGCGTGGTGTGCGCGGCGATATCAACGGCGAAACCTATCACTTGGGTAACCACCGCCTGGTGGAAGACCTTGGCCTGTGTTCACCCGAGCTTGAAGAAAAGCTCTTCGCGCTGGAGAAACAAGGCAAGTCCGTGGTGTTGCTGCTCGACAAGTCCGGCCCGCTGGCGTTGTTCGCCGTGGCCGACACGGTCAAGGACAGCAGCCGCGAAGCCATCCAGCAACTGCACGACCTGGGCATCAAGACCCTGATGCTCACGGGCGACAACACCCACACCGCCCAGGCGATTGCGGCCCAGGTCGGCATCGACCAGGCCCAGGGCGACCTGTTGCCCACCGACAAACTGCAAGCCATCGAAACCCTCTACGGCCAAGGCCACCGCGTGGGCATGGTTGGCGACGGCATCAACGATGCCCCGGCGCTGGCCCGCGCCGAGATCGGTTTTGCCATGGCCGCCGCCGGTACCGACACCGCCATCGAGACCGCCGACGTGGCCTTGATGGACGATGATTTGCGCAAGATCCCGGCTTTCATTCGGCTCTCCCGGCAAACGTCGAGTATCCTCAAGCAGAACATCGCCTTGGCGCTGGTGATCAAGGCGATCTTCCTCGCAGTCACCTTCCTCGGCATGGCGACCATGTGGATGGCGGTGTTCGCCGACATGGGCGTCAGCCTGCTGGTGGTGTTCAATGGCCTGCGCCTGTTGCGCAAATAATTGATGTGAGGGTGGCGTGCTGAGTGCCGAGTTAAAGGCGTTTTTTATGGTCGCCCGCCTGGGCAGCATTACCCAGGCGGCGAAAAAACTCGGGCTGAGCCAGCCCACGGTGACTACCCAGATTCGCAACCTGGAAAGCCAATACGGCGTTGAGCTGTTCTACCGTGGCGGGCGCCGCCTTACCGTCAGCGACGACGGCGCGCGCCTGCTGCCGATGGTCAAGGCGCTGTTGCAGCAGGAAGCCGACATCGAGTTCTTTCTGCGCAACAACGGACAGGTCCAGGGCACGTTACGGATTGCTGCAACGGCGCCGTATTACATCCTCGACCTGGTCAAAGCCTTTCGCGAACGCCTGCCGCAAGTGGAGGTGTCGGTGGAAATCGGCAACTCCCAGCAGGTGCTCGAAGCGCTCGACGATTACCGCGTCGATGTCGCCGCGTCCTCCCAACTGCTGGAAGACCCCCGCCTGATTCGCCGCGTGCTGGGCACCGATCCTTTGGTGTTGGCGGTGCACCGCAATCATCCCCTGGCCACGCTCGATCACGTGCCGCTCAATGCGTTGGCCGGGCATACCTTGCTGATGCGTGAGGCGGGCTCTACCACGCGGCGGCTGAGCGAAGAAATGCTGCAGGGCGCCGGGGTGAGTTACGGGCCGTTGCTGGAGATTGGCAGCCGTGAGTCGATCCGCGAGGCGGTGCTGCGCAACATCGGCATCAGCATCATCGCTCGTCAGGAAGTGCCTCATGACCCGCAGTTGCGCGTGCTGACCATCGAGAACGCGCCGCAGATTGCGGAGTATTTGTACTGCCTCAAGGAACGCAAGTCGGCGCGCCTGCCGGCGGCGTTTCTTGGGCTGGCGCAGGAAATGTCGCCCCTCTGAACCTTGCTGGTGGCCTTTGAATCGCCATCGCAGGCAAGCCAGCTCCCACCTTTGAATGCGTTCACACATCAAAATGTGGGAGCGGGCTTGCCCGCGATGGCGTCAGCCCTGACGACACAGCCTCCAAATCCTACCCAAATCCACCAATACCACTATCACCGCATTTTGCCTTCCTGCCACATCAGGTACGCATTGCCCACCTAGCATGGCCTTCATCCGTTTGATGAGGCGCCTCCATGAACACAGCCCTGACCCACCCCGGCGCGCCGATGACGGTGCGCGGTATCCACAAACGCTTCGGTGCCTTTACTGCGCTGGACGATGTGTCCCTGGACGTCGCCGCCGGCGAGCTGGTGTGCCTGCTGGGCCCGTCCGGTTGCGGCAAGACCACCTTGCTGCGCTGCATCGCCGGCCTTGAACGCCAGGACAGCGGTGAGCTGCGCCTGGGCAACCGCGACGTTTCCCTACTGCCGCCGCAGGCGCGGGACTACGGCATTCTGTTTCAGTCCTACGCACTGTTTCCCAACCTCACCGTCGAGGCGAATATCGGCTACGGCCTCACCGGCAGCGGCCGCGATGAGGTGCGCAAGCGCGTCGGTCAGATGCTCGAACTGGTCGGCCTGCTGGGCAGCGAAAAGAAATACCCCGGCCAACTTTCCGGCGGCCAGCAACAACGCATCGCCCTGGCCCGTGCCCTGGCACCGGCGCCCTCGCTGTTGCTGCTCGACGAACCCATGTCGGCCCTCGACGCCCGCGTGCGCGAGCATTTATGCACCGAGCTGCGTCAGCTGCAGCGGCGCCTGGGTATCACCACGCTGATGGTCACCCACAATCAGGACGAGGCCATGCTGATGGCCGACCGCATTGCCGTGATGAACAACGGCAAGGTCGAGCAATACGCCACGCCCCAGGAAATCTACGACCGCCCGGCCACGCCGTTTGTGGCGGAGTTTGTCGGCCAGGGTAACTGGCTGCCGTTCAGCCGCAACAGTGCAAGCCATGCCCAGGTCGGCGGGCTGAACATGCGCCTGGCCGACGATGCTGGCGTGGCGAAATCCGGGCGCTTGTTCTGCCGCCCGGAAGCCATCAGCGTCAACCCGCCGGTGCATGAAGAAAACCTGTTCCCGGCCAAGGTTCGCGAAATCACGTTTCTTGGCAACCGCTGCCGCATGCGTTTTGAACTGGAACAATTGCCCGGCCACGCGCTGCTGGCCGAGTTGGCCCCGGAAGCCATGCCACGCCTGGGTGCCCAGGACATCTGGGTCGCCTTGCCGCCGCGCAGCCTGCAGGTGTTTGCCTGAGATGGCGGCTGTGATGACCCTGCCGCGTCCGGTATCGCGCGCCGAAAACGGCGACCGTATTTTTGTGCTCGGCGGCAAACTGCTGTGGCTGGTGCTGCTGGGTGTCGCCGTATTGCTGCCATTGCTGGCAATCTTCTGGCGCGGTTTCAGCAGTGAAGCCGGGCAGGGCGGCGGTCTTGCTGCGGCGCGGGAAATGCTCACCAGCGCTAACTTCCACTGGCTGCTGGGCAATAGCCTGAAAGTCTCTCTCAGCGTGGCGGCCATCGTCGTACCGCTGGCCTATCTGTTTGCCTACGCCCTGCAACGCACGCTGATTCCCGGCAAAGCGATGTGGCGTGGTCTGTCACTGCTGCCGTTGATGGCGCCGTCGATGCTGCCGGGGATTGCGCTGGTGTACCTGTTCGGCAATCAAGGCCTGTTGCGCGGTGTGCTCTCGGACAATATCTACGGCTTCTGGGGCATTGTTCTCGGCGAGGTGATCTACACCTTCCCACACGCTTTGATGATCCTGCTGTCAGCACTTTCGCTGGCGGATGCGCGGCTTTTCGATGCGGCATCAAGCATGGGCGCCAGCCCCGCGCGGGCGTTTCGCAGCATTACCTGGCCGGCCACGCGCCAAGCTGTGTTCGCCGCGTTTTGCCTGGTGTTCACCCTGACCATCACCGACTTCGGTGTGCCCGTTGTGGTCGGCGGCGATTATCAGGTGCTGGCGCTGGAAGCCTACAAGGCGGTGGTCGGCCAGCAGCAGTTCGGTCGCGGCGCGTTGATCGGCATGGTGTTGCTGCTGCCGGCGCTGTTCAGCTTTGGCGTCGATGCCTGGCTGCGCCGTCGGCAGGGCGATGCCATGAGCGGCCGCGCCCAGGTGTTCCAGCCGGCACCGTCGCGGCTGCGTGATGGTTGCTACCTGGCCATTGTGTTGCTGATCTGCGCGGTGTTGCTGCCGGTATTCGGCATGGCGGTGTATTCCTCGCTGGTGAAATTCTGGCCGTACAACCTGTCGTTGTCGCTCAACCACTACCAGTTCGAAGACACGGCCGGCGGCGGTTGGCTGGCCTACCGCAACAGCCTGACCATGGCGCTGTGCACGGCGCTGATCGGCAGCGTGTTGATCTTCACCGGCGCCTACCTGATGGAAAAGACCAAAAGCCAGAAGGGCCTGAACCTGGCCCTGCGCATGCTCAGCTTTGTGCCGATGGCCGTGCCGGGCCTGGTGTTGGGCCTGGGCTACGTGTTCTTTTTCAACCTGGGCGGCAACCCGCTGCATGTGTTCTACGGGACGATGACCCTGCTGGTGGTGTGCACCATTGCGCACTATTTGACCACCGCGCAGATGACCGCGACCACGGCGCTGCGCCAGCTCGACAGCGAATTCGAAGCCGCCGCGCTGTCCCTCAAGGCGCCGCTGTACCGCCACTACCTGCGTGTCACCGTGCCGATCTGCCTGCCGGCGCTGCTGGACATCGTGCGCTACCTGTTTGTGTCGGCGATGACCACCGTGTCGGCCGCAATTTTCCTCTACAGCCCCGACACCATCCTCGCCGCCGTCGCCGTATTGAACATGGACGACGCCGGCAACGTGGGCGGTGCGGCGGCCATGTCGACCTTGATTCTGTTCACCTCGGCCGGCGTCTCGCTGCTGCTGGCGTGGGCCTCACGTGGCGCACTGCGTCGCTCTCAAGCCTGGCGCCAGACCGCGCCCGGCCAATAACCATCCTTGAAGGAGGTGCTCCATGTTCAAGCCCCTGGCGCTGGTCGCTGCCGTACTCACCGCATTCAGCCTGAATGCCTTCGCCAAGACCGAGCTGACCGTGTACACGGCCCTCGAAGCCGAGCAGTTGAAGACCTACAAGCAGGCCTTCGAAAAGGCCAATCCCGACGTCGAGATCAAATGGGTGCGCGACTCCACCGGCATCATCACCGCCAAGCTTCTGGCCGAGAAAGACCGCCCGCAAGCCGACGTGGTCTGGGGCCTGGCGGCCTCTAGCCTGGCGATTCTCGATCAGCAAGGCATGCTGGATAACTATGCGCCGAAGGGCCTGGACAAAATCGGCAAAAACTACCGCGACGCTGCCAACCCGCCGGCGTGGGTCGGCATGGACGTGTGGGCCGCAACCATCTGCTTTAACACCATCGAAGCCCAGAAACAGGGCCTGACCAAGCCGGTGAGCTGGCAAGACCTGACCAAGCCTGAGTACAAGGGCAAGATCGTGATGCCCAACCCGGCCTCCTCCGGCACCGGCTTTTTGGATGTCAGTGCCTGGCTGCAAACCTTCGGCGAGAAGCAGGGCTGGCAGTACATGGACGACCTGCACCAGAACATCGGCCAGTACGTTCACTCCGGTTCCAAGCCGTGCAAGCTGGCGGCCTCGGGTGAATTCCCGATTGGTATTTCCTTCGAGTACCCCGCCGTTCAACTGAAACGCCAGGGCGCGCCGCTGGACATCATCCTGCCCAAAGAAGGCCTGGGCTGGGACATTGAAGCGACTGCCGTGATCAAGGGCACTGCCCACGCCGATGCGGCTAAAAAGCTCGCGGACTTCTCCGCCAGTGCAGCGGCGATGGACCTGTACAAAGACAACTTTGCCGTACTTGCCCAGCCCGGTATCGCCAAGCCGCAGACCGAATTGCCGGCCGATTATGAGCAGCGCCTGATCAAGAACGACTTTGCCTGGGCTTCGAAAAACCGCGACAGCATCCTGACTGAATGGCGCAAGCGCTATGACGGCAAGTCCGAGAAGGTGGCCGGTCAGTAAGGTTTTCGTTAGGGCTTATGGCCTCATCGCAGGCAAGCCAGCTCCCACATTTGACGGTGTTCACAAATCAAAATGTGGGAGCTGGCTTGCCGGCGATAGCGGCTTCGAATTCAGGACATTTCTTCATGACACAACGCAGCGACCTGCTCATCATCGGCGCCGGCATCCTCGGCCTGTCCCACGCCTACGCCGCCGCCAAACGCGGCCTCAAGGTCAAGGTATTCGAACGCAGCGCCACGCCGCTCGGCGCCTCAGTGCGCAACTTTGGCCAGGCGCTGGTCACCGGCCAACCGCCGGGGCCGATGCTCGACCTGGCCCTGAAAAGCCGTGATATCTGGGGGCATTGGGCGCAGGTCGCCGGCCTGCAGCTCAAGCGCAAGGGCTCATACCTGTTTGCGCGTACAGAGGCGGAGGAACAGCTGTTGGAAGCTTTTTGCGCCGGTCGTGCGCAGGCTTACGGCTACAACGTCGAACTGCTGCAAGGCGCGGCGATGAAGGATCTATATGGCGGCCAGTTCCGCCATCACCGCGCCGCGCTGCATGGCAAGGACGATCAGCAGTTGTATTCGCGCGAAGCGATTCCGGCGCTGATCAACTACCTTCGCAGCGAATTGAAGGTGGAGTTTCATTTCTCCACGCTGGTGCGCGACGTTGAGCCCGGCCACGTGCACACCACGGCGGGGAGCTTTCGTGGCGAGCAGGTCATTGTGTGCTCCGGCCACGACTACCAAACCCTGCTGGCGGAATCGATCGCCGAACTCAACCCGAGTGTCTGTCGCCTGCAAATGCTGCGCGCCCGCCCAGCCGTCAACCTGAACCTGCAACACGCGTTGCTCACAGGCCTCAGTTGTGTGCATTACGGCGCCTTCGCCGATTTGCCGGAAGCGGCGCCCGTGCGGGCGCAAATCCTGCGCGATGCACCGCATTTGCATGCACACGGCATTCACTTGCTGATCAGCCCGACGCCTTATGGCGACCTGATTATCGGTGATTCCCATGACTACGGCCGCGATGCCTCGCCGTTCAATACCGAGCAGGTCGATGACTGGATGATCGAACTGGCGCAACAGACCCTGGGTTGCAAGGTTCAGGTGGTGGAGCGCTGGCAGGGCGTGTATGGCGCGCGTGGACCGGGGCCGTTTTCGTTCCTGCGCGTAGCACCGGGCGTGAGCGCGGCGTTGATGCACACCGGCGTGGGGATGAGCGTCGGGCCGGCGATGGCCGAACGAAACATCAGCACGGTGTGGGGTGAGGCGTGATGAACCCGGAACAGGCGATTGCCGAACTCTTCGGCTTGTACGAGCTGCATGGCACGGCGGACTACATCGGCGAGCCGGTGTCGCAGATCGAACACATGTCCCAGGCCGCACAGTTGGCCATGGCTGAGGGCTTTGACGATGAAGTGGTGCTGGCAGCGTTTTTCCACGACATCGGGCACCTCTGCGGCCAGGCCGGCGAGAACATGGGCGGTTACGGCGTGGTCAGCCACGAGCGGCTGGGCGCGGATTATTTGCGCCGCGCAGGGTTCAGCGAACGCATGGCCAGGCTGGTGGAGTATCACGTGCAGGCCAAGCGTTACCTGACCTTCAGCCAGCCGGCCTATTACGCCCGCTTGAGCGAAGCCAGCCGCCGAACCCTGAGTTACCAGGGCGGCGTGATGAGCGCCGAAGAAGCCCAGGCGTTCGAGCAGGACCCGCTTTGTTCGGTGAGCCTGCGCATGCGCCACTGGGATGAGCAGGCCAAAAACATGCACGTGCCGGTGCTGGACCTTGAAGTGTTGAAGGCCAAGGCCCGGCAACTGCTGACGGCTTAGCGTTCATCCAGGCGCAGGGCCAGCGCCTCGACCTGTTCCTGGCGCTCGGCCTGGCTGAGTTTGGCGTGAGGGTTCAGGGACGACCATTGCGGGTGCGCGCGGGCTTTATGCAGCGCGTCCGGCAGCTTGCCCTCGCGCCAGGTTTTGTCCTGGGGCGTGTCGACCTTGATGCTGTGCATCGCCGCATGGCCACGCAGGTTCAGGGCCTTGAGCAATTGGCGCTGGCGCAAGGCGAGCAGGCGCAGCACGCTGTCGTCGACGGTCAGCTCGCGATGGCCCTTGATCTTGCCCAGCAGACGGCTGCCGTAGCTGCGGGCGGTTTGCAGCGCACCGCCGGCAATCGCACCGGCAATCGCGGCGACGCCCAGGGTCAGGCCGCCAACCAGCAAATCCACGCCGGCCCCGGCGGCGGCGCCTGCGGCGATCCCGCCGCCGACGCGCACGCCAAGTTGCTTGAGGGTTTCGGGGTTGAACAGGTCATCGCCCCAACGGCCATCGAGCAGCGGCAAGTCGCTGGCGGTGGCGTCCTGCGAGCGAAAGCCGAAAAGTTTGAGCAGGGCTTCCACGCATTTTTGTTCGCGCTGGCGCACGGCCTTGCGTAAATCGCCGATGGCTTGCTGTTCATCCTCGGTGACCACGCTGCGCCGGCACGCGGCGCAGTCGATCAACAACTCGGCGATCAACCGCGCGGCGCTCTGCTGGCGGGCCTGGCGCTGGGCTTGCTGATCAAGGATCAACCGTTCCAGCTGCGGCCGCGCATTCTCCAGCAGCAGGGCCAGGCTTTCATACAGGCGGCGCTCCCCGTCTTCCGGCGGCGCGACGCTGTCGAACCGCACCAGCGCATGCAGGCCCAGGCGGGCCAGGGCTTCGCGCCAGTCGGGTTCGCGGTGGTCGCTGCTGCTGACGAAGTTGAGCACCGGCAGCAGCGGCTTGCCGCAACTGGCCAGCACTTGCAGCTCGTCGCGGTACTTGGCCAGCACCGGCTCGCGAGCGTCGATCACATACAGGCCGGCGTCGCAGGCCAGCAGTTGGCGCAAAACCTTGGCCTCCTGTTCGAAACGCTGGCGCGCTTCGCTGCCTTCCAGGAAACGCGCCAGGCGTGCCGGGCCGTCCAAGCGCTCGCCGGGGCGATCCAGGCGCTCCAGGTAGTCGAGCAATGCGATCGCGTCTTCCAGGCCGGGCGTGTCGTACAGCTCCAGCAAGGCTTCGCCGTCGACCGACAACCGTGCGCCTTCCACATGCCGCGTGGTGCTGGGGCGATGAGAGACTTCGCCGAAGCCGACGTCACGGGTCAGCGTGCGCAAAAGCGAGGTCTTGCCGACATTGGTGTGGCCGACCACGGCCAGTTTCAGCGGTTTAGTCATGACCGGTCTCCAGCCATGTGAGCGGCGCGCAGTCGGCGAAGGGCAGTTCGAGTTGGTGCAACGCGGCGTGCCAATCGCCAAGGCGCTCGGCGTCCAGCGCCTGGCCGGGCGGTGCCTGCAGCAGCCACACGCGGGTGGCCGTGGCGCTGCGTGCCAGTTCGGCGATCAGCGCCAGACTGCCACGGTCAGGCGAGCGACGAGGGTCGCAGGCGATGGCCAGGCGTGCGGGTGGGAAGCGCGTGAGCTGTTCCAGCAGTTTGTTGCGCGATTCGCGGCTGTCCAGAATGCCGGCGTTTTTGATGCTGGCCGGTAATTTGGGCGGCCACGGGTGCTGATCGTCGAGTTCGATGGCCACCAGCAGGGCGCCGTCGCTCTGCAGTTCGCTGACGCCACCGCTGACCTGGTGCAGCTGTTCGGGCGCTGCATCGTTGACACCGAGCCGTTCGCTGCTTGGCATCAGGCGTTCGCGCAACGGGCTGTAGCCGGGCAGGTTGAGGTCCAGGCGCAAGGCGGCGCGCCCGCGTTTCCAGCGCCACAGGCACAGCAGCGCGAGGATCAACCGCGGCAGCAGGCCGTAGACCAGCAGCACGCCCACCAGCCAGGCGGCCCAGGCTTGGCGTGCGCTTTCGATATTCAGGGCGGAGTCGCCGCTGGCGCGGATCATGTCGACGGTCGGCACGTTAAAGCCCAGCAGCGCGGGCAGGCTGCCGAGGGCTTGGGTGACGGCGACAAAGGTGTCGGCGCCCAGGATGGTGGTTTCCCACACAAAACCGTAGCGCCGGGTGGCCAGCAGTGTCAGCAAAATCACCACGGCACTGAGCAATGCCAGCAACCACAGGCTGTTGACCAGTACACCCACTGCCCAGCGATTGAGTTTGTGGCGTTGCAGCAACAGCAGCAGTGCCGGCGCCAATTGAGCCGCCTTGGCATCACGCGCGAATTTTTCGCTGAGCCACAGCCACAGGCGGCCGAGGCTGGCGCTGTGCTCGCCGGCAAACGCCAGGCCCAAGGCCCAGCTCAGCAGCAGAATCAGGTTCAAGCCGAGCAGACTGCCCAGCGCCCAGAACACATTCACCGGGGTCAGGCCGTTACCCAGCGCGGCAAACGCCAGGCCGGCGCCACTGATCACCGCGACCACGGCCAACAGCACCAGCGCCAAACGGGCGCCTTGCAGCCAGCGGGTGAGGGCGGCGGTCAGTCCGTCGCGTTCGGCCAAGTGCAGGGCGCGCGTCTGGATGCGCGTCGGCAAGTCGCCACCGGCCGTGCGGGCCAGGCGGTTGGCTTCCAAGTCTTCGAGTGGGCCGGCGTGTTCTTCACGCAGGCGCACGGTTTCTGTCAGCCAGAGGGTGTGCAGGGGATTCAGAGCAGTCACGCGCCGTCCTGTTGAGCAAGTGAGGTTGGAGCATAACCGCTGACTCGCAGCTCTGGTATTCTCGTCGCCATGAAAAAAACTCTCCCTTTAAGCCTGATCGCAGCCCTCGGTGAAAACCGCGTGATCGGCGTCGACAACAGCATGCCCTGGCATTTGCCGGGGGATTTCAAATATTTCAAGGCCACCACGCTCGGCAAGCCGATCATCATGGGGCGCAAGACCTGGGATTCGCTGGGCCGGCCGCTGCCGGGGCGCTTGAATATCGTGGTCAGCCGTCAGACCGATCTGGCGCTTGAAGGTGCGGAAGTTTTTCCGTCGCTGGCTGCGGCGGTGGAACGGGCCGAGGCCTGGGCGCTGGAGCAGGGCGTGGATGAGCTGATGCTGATCGGCGGTGCGCAGTTGTATGCGCAAGGGTTGGAGCAGGCGGATCGCCTGTATCTGACGCGGGTTGCGTTGAGCCCGGACGGGGACGCGTGGTTTCCCGAGTTTGATCTGAACCAGTGGAAGCTGGTGTCGAATGTCGAGAACCCGGCCGAGGGCGATAAGCCCGCGTACAACTTCGAAGTCTGGGAAAAAGCCTAAAAGCATCGGGGGCAAGCCCCCTCCCACAGTTGACCGAGTGAACGCGATCAAGTGTGGGAGGGGGCTTGCCCCCGATAGCGGTCTATCAGGCCTGCGCTAACTCAGCGTGCTCATCGGCATTGAGCAACGCTTTATCCGTCTGCCCCATGATCTGGCTGGTAATCGCGCCCGCCGTCATCGAACCGTTCACGTTCAGCGCCGTACGGCCCATGTCGATCAGCGGCTCCACGGAAATCAGCAGCGCCACCAGTGACACCGGCAAGCCCATCGCCGGCAGTACGATCAGCGCGGCAAAGGTCGCGCCGCCGCCAACACCGGCCACACCGGCTGAACTCAAGGTCACGATTGCGACCAGCGTCGCGATCCACAGCGGGTCGAGCGGGTTGATGCCCACGGTCGGTGCAACCATCACCGCGAGCATGGCCGGGTAGAGACCGGCGCAACCGTTCTGGCCGATGGTCGCGCCAAACGAGGCGGCGAAACCGGCAATCGATTGCGGGATACCCAGGCGGCGGGTCTGCGCTTCAATGCTCAGCGGGATGGCGGCTGCGCTGGAGCGGCTGGTGAAGGCAAAGGTCAGCACTGGCCACACCTTGCGGAAGAAGCGCAGCGGGTTGACCCCGGCCAGCGACAGCAGCAGGCCGTGCACCACAAACATCAGGCCCAGCGCCAGGTACGACACCACCACAAAACTGCCGAGTTTGATGATGTCTTGCAGGTTGGAGCCGGCGACCACTTTGGTCATCAGCGCCAGCACGCCGTAGGGCGTCAGCTTCATCACCAGGCGCACCAGGCGCATCACCCAGGCTTGCAGGGTGTCGATGGCGTTGAGCACTTTCTGGCCTTTTTCCACGTCGTCCTTGAGCAGTTGCAGTGCGGCAACCCCGAGAAACGCAGCAAAAATCACCACGCTGATGATCGACGTCGGCTTGGCCCGGGCCAGGTCGGCAAACGGATTGGCTGGCACGAACGACAGCAGCAGCTGCGGGATATTCAGGTCGGCGACCTTGCCTGCGTAATCATTCTGGATCACTTGCAGGCGCGCCATTTCCTGGGTGCCGGCCACCAGGCCTTCGGCGGTGAGGCCGAACAGGTTGGTCAGGCCGATACCGATCAGCGCCGCAATTGCCGTGGTGAACAGCAGCGTACCGATGGTCAGGAAGCTGATCTTGCCCAGGGACGAGGCGTTATGCAGGCGTGCCACGGCGCTGAGGATCGAGGCGAATACCAGCGGGATCACGATCATTTGCAGCAACTGCACGTAACCATTGCCGACCAGATCAAACCAGCTGATCGAGGCTTTGAGCACCGGGTTGCCGTCGCCATAAATCGTGTGCAACGCCGCGCCGAACAGCACGCCGAGCACCAGCGCGAACAGGACCTTCTTGGCGAGGCTCCAGTGTGTGCGGCGGGTTTGTGCCAGGCCCAAAAGCAGGGCCACGAACACCAGTACGTTGAGAATCAGGGGCAGATTCATTGAAGCTCCGTTGAGAAGGCAGCCAATCGCGTGAGCCTGCGATTGCGAACCAGAAAGCCTAACAGCTTGAAATATATTGATTTAATACCGATATGGAATGGTGACTGTCGTTTTTGGAATAAGCCTTTGACGCTCAGGCACACGCCCTTGGCGCAATCACGACGCAAGCGGTCGTGCTCGGGCGATAACTGTCACACAGATTTGTTAGCGTCGATGTCTTTCACTCAGGGAGAAATCGCTTATGAAGTTCGCGCCAACACTACTGGCCGCCGCCTTCTGCTTGGGCCTCGCCAGCCAGGCATTTGCCGCCACCGAGTTGAAGCACTGGCCGGCGCCTGCCGCCGAGCAACTGAACAAGATGATCGCCGCCAACGCCAACAAGGGTAACTTCGCGGTGTTCGACATGGACAACACCAGTTACCGCTACGACCTCGAAGAGTCCCTGCTGCCGTACCTTGAGAACAAAGGCCTGATCACCCGCGACACCATGGACCCGTCCCTCAAGCTGATTCCGTTCAAAGACACCGCCGACCACAAGGAAAGCCTGTTCAGCTACTACTACCGACTCTGCGAAGTGGACGACATGGTCTGCTACCCGTGGGTTGCGCAGATTTTCTCCGGCTTCACCCTCAAGGAACTCAAGGGCTATGTCGACGAGATGATGGCGTCGGGCAAGCCGGTGCCGGTCACCTATTACGACGGTGACGTGGTCAAGACCATGGACGTGCAGCCGCCGAAAGTCTTCACCGGCCAGGCTGAGCTGTTCAACAAGCTGATGGAAAACGGCATCGAGGTGTATGTGATGACCGCCGCGTCCGAGGAGTTGGTGCGCATGGTCGCTGCCGATCCGAAGTACGGTTACAACGTCAAACCCGAGAACGTCATCGGCGTGAGCACCTTGCTCAAGGATCGCAAGACCGGCGAGCTGACCACCGCGCGTAAGCAGATCGCCGCCGGCAAGTATGACGAGAAGGCCAACCTCGGCCTGGAACTGACCCCGTACCTGTGGACCCCGGCGACCTGGATGGCCGGCAAGCACGCGGCGATCCTCACCTACATCGATGAGTGGAAAAAACCGGTGATCGTGGGCGGTGATACACCGACCAGCGACGGTTACATGTTGTTTCACGATGTGGACGTGGCCAAGGGTGGCGTCCACCTGTGGATCAACCGCAAGGATAAATACATGACCCAACTCAACGGCATGATGGCCAAACACGCGGCGGCCCAGGCCAAGGAAGGGCTGCCGGTGACGGCGGACAAGAACTGGGTGATCGTCAAGCCGGACGAGATTCAGTAAGACCGAGCCGCCTGCTTCGCGAGCAAGCCCGCTCCCACATTTTGACCGCATGCTCATGGTGGAACCCGGTCACCTGTGGGAGCGGGCTTGCCCGCGAAGGCGGCGTGTCAGGCCCTACATGAGTCGTCGGACCCACCGCTATCCCAGGCAAGCCAGCTCCCACATTCGACCGCATACTTAAGTTCGAACCCGGTCACCTGTGGGAGCGGGCTTGCCCGCGAAAGCGGTGTGTCAGTCAGTACAAGAGTCGGCTGGCCCACCGCTATCGCAGGTCAGCCCGCTCCCACATTCGACCGCATTCTTAAGGTGGGACCCGATCCACTGTGGGAGCGGGCTTGCTCGCGAAGGCGGTGTGTCAGGCAGTACATGAGTCGTCGGGCCCACCGCGATCGCAGGCAAGCCAGCTCCCACAGGGGGGTTCAGTGTTCTGAAGGGTTTATCCAGACAAAAAAATGCCCCGCACGTGGCGGGGCATTTTTATGCGCGGGGCTTACAGGCCGTCGAGCATCGCTTTGTTACGCACAGCGCCTTTGTCGGCGCTGGTGGCCAGCAAGGCGTAAGCCTTCAACGCAGTGGTGACCTTGCGCGGACGCTTCTCGACCGGTTTCCAGCCTTTCTTGTCCTGCTCAACCCGGCGGGCGGCCAGTTCTTCGTCGCTGATCAACAGGTTGATCGAGCGGTTCGGAATGTCGATCAGCACTTTGTCGCCGTCCTGCACCAGGCCAATCGCGCCGCCGGCAGCCGCTTCTGGCGAAGCGTGGCCGATGGACAGGCCCGAGGTGCCGCCGGAGAAACGGCCGTCGGTGAGCAGGGCGCAGGCTTTGCCCAGGCCTTTGGATTTCAGGTACGACGTCGGGTAGAGCATCTCTTGCATGCCCGGGCCGCCTTTCGGGCCTTCGTAGCGGATGATCACGATGTCGCCGGCTTTGACTTCGTCGGCAAGGATGCCGCGCACGGCGCTGTCCTGGCTTTCGAAGATCTTGGCGTTGCCTTCGAACACGTGGATCGACTCATCCACACCGGCGGTTTTCACCACGCAGCCATCCAGTGCGATGTTGCCGTACAGCACGGCCAGGCCGCCTTCTTGCGAGTAGGCGTGCTCGACACTGCGGATGCAGCCGTTTTCACGGTCGTCATCGAGGGTGTCCCAGCGGGTGGACTGGCTGAACGCCGTTTGCGTCGGGATGCCGGCCGGGCCTGCCTTGAAGAAGTGATGCACGGCTTCGTCGGTGGTCTGGGTGATGTCCCACTTGGCGATGCCCTCGGCCATGCTCGTGCTGTGCACGGTCGGCAGGTCGGTGTGCAGCAGGCCGCCACGGGCCAGCGAGCCGAGGATCGAGAAGATCCCGCCGGCGCGGTGCACGTCTTCCATGTGGTACTTCTGGATGTTCGGCGCGACTTTGCACAGTTGCGGCACGTGCCGGGACAGACGGTCGATGTCGCGCAGGTCGAAATCGATCTCGGCTTCCTGAGCGGCGGCCAGCAAGTGCAGGATGGTGTTGGTGGAACCGCCCATGGCGATGTCCAGGGTCATGGCGTTTTCGAACGCCTTGAAGTTGGCGATGTTGCGCGGCAGCACCGACTCATCGTTGTCGGTGTAGTAACGCTTGCACAGCTCGACGATGGTACGGCCGGCCTGCAGGAACAGCTGCTCGCGGTCGCTGTGGGTGGCCAGCGTGGAACCGTTGCCCGGCAAGGCCAGGCCCAGGGCTTCGACCAGGCAGTTCATCGAGTTGGCGGTGAACATGCCGGAGCACGAGCCGCAGGTTGGGCAGGCGCTGCGCTCGTATTCCGCGACTTTCTCGTCAGACGCGCTGGAATCGGCGGCGATGACCATGGCGTCCACCAGGTCGAGCCCGTGGGAGGCCAGTTTGGTCTTGCCGGCTTCCATCGGGCCGCCGGAGACGAAGATCACCGGGATGTTCAGGCGCAGGGCAGCCATCAGCATGCCGGGGGTGATTTTGTCGCAGTTGGAGATGCACACGATGGCGTCGGCGCAGTGGGCGTTGACCATGTATTCCACGGAGTCGGCGATGATCTCGCGGCTCGGCAGCGAATACAGCATGCCGTCATGGCCCATGGCGATGCCGTCATCCACGGCGATGGTGTTGAATTCTTTGGCCACGCCGCCGGCGCGTTCGATCTCGCGGGCGACCAGTTGGCCCAGGTCCTTGAGGTGGACGTGGCCGGGTACGAACTGGGTGAACGAGTTGGCAATCGCGATGATCGGCTTTTTGAAGTCGTCATCTTTCATCCCCGTGGCACGCCACAGTGCGCGCGCGCCGGCCATGTTGCGGCCGTGGGTGGATGTTTTCGAGCGGTAATCAGGCATGGAGCACTCCGGGCGGCTAATCAAGTACTAAAGGGAAGTGAGCTTCTATTGACGTCTGGAACACTCAGAAAATGGCCGTGTGTCCAAACGTTGCCACTCGCGTCGCGGGATCGCCGCGTGCTTGGGCCTCGAGCTCATAAACCCGCCGGGGGATGACTGGCGATGAATAGCGTCGATTCTACACCGCTGGCGGCCGGAGGGAATGGCCGCCAGCGTGTAGATAGCGCTTACGAGACGTGTGGGTGTGCAAGTTTCATGGTCAGCGGCCGACCCGCGCGTTCGTCATCACGCCCCAAACGCTGAGCACGATGAAGCTGATGGCGATGGTCATCAGCAGGTTGGCCCCGGCTTGGGCGAGGGCGGCGCTGCTGACGGCAGCGGTGATGAACATGATGCTGTTGCCGGCCGAGGCGGCGGTGCCGGCGCTGCTGGAGAACAGCAACATGGCGGCGGAAATCGCGGCGGGGCGAACCAGAGTTACGGCCAGGGCGCTGATCAGCATCGGGATCAGCAGGGTGATGGTGGTGATGGCTCCAAGACCGACGATCAGCATCAGAAGCACGCCTGCGATAAGCAGCAATCCAAGGCCGATGTTGATTTGCCGGGACAGCGAGATGCGTTTTTGAAGATACGACGCCGCCAAGCCACCGAGCAGATAGGCCACGCCATACACCATGAGTACCAGTGCGTACTGGTATTCGGAGAGTTTCAACGAGTCCATGAAAATCAACGGTGTCACGCTGATCAAGGCGAAGTAGCAGGCGAACACCAACGCGGCGATCCACCAGTAACGCAGGAAGTCGCGATTGGTCGCGACATCTTTCAGCGTGCCGATGATCGACACCGGCGTGCGGTGCGGGCTGGCGGACTTGGAGGGCAGTATGCAGAACGCATGGATCAACATCCCCAACGCCATCAGTGCGAATCCATAGAAACTACCTTGCCAATCGAAGGTGGTTTGCAACCAGGAGCCGATCAGCGGTGACAAGGCGACGAACGAGCCGCTCAGGGTCATGTAGTAGAGGCGCACACGGGCTCGATCCTGTTCTTCGAACAGGTCTTCCACTAACGCGTGGCCCAGTACGAAGAAGCCGCAACCCATGGCCTGGACCGAGCGAAACAGCAGGAAACTCAGGTAGTCCGTCGATAATGCGCAACCTATCGCACCCAGGATCGACAGCGTGATGCAACCGAGCAGGACTTCCTTGCGGCCCCATTTATCCGACAGCGGGCCGGCAACCAATTGGGACACTGAAAACACCAGCGTGAACAGACTGATCGACAGTGCGATTTCTGCGGTAGGTGTGTCGAACCTGGCAGCCAGTGCGGGAAACGAGGGAAGCAGAATGTTGATAGGGAAAAAGCTGATCAGGGAAATGCAGGTGATGAGGATGAAGCGGGAGAGGTAGGGCCCAGACATTGTTTTGGTTTCCGGAGTAATTCCAGAAACCGATACTAGTCTGCGAAATGTGGAATTCAATCAAAACCGTTGAAGGAAGGTTCCCGAATTGTTGTGGTTTGCGGTGATAGGAAAGTTGCCCTGACACACCACAAACCAAAATGTGGGAGCGGGCTTGCTCGCGAATACGTAGTGTCAGTCAACTCATTCATCGACTGACTTGCCGCTTTCGCGAGCAAGCCCGCTCCAACATTTAGCCCGCGTTCAATCAGCTATTAGGCAACAACCGGCACGTAATGCTCTTGATGTAGCGCGTTTCGGCAATCGCCGGGTGCACCGGGTGATCCGGCCCCTGGCCGCCGCGTTCGAGCATCTGGATATTGCGGTCCAGGTGACGGGCGCTGGTCAGCAGGATGTTTTGCAGGTCGTCTTCCGGCAAGTGCATCGAGCAGGATGCGCTGACCAGGATGCCGTCCCTGCTGAGCAGGCGCATGGCTTGCTCGTTCAGGCGGCGGTAGGCGCCTTCGCCGTTTTTCATGTCTTTTTTGCGTTTGATGAAAGCCGGTGGGTCGGCCACGATCACATCGAAGCGTTCTTCGCTGGCTTTCAGCTCTTTGAGGGCTTCGAACACATCGCCTTCGATGCAGGTCATCTTCTCGGCAACGCCGTTCAGCGCAGCGTTGCGCTCCACGCCGTCGAGGGCGAAGGCGGAGGCGTCGACGCAGAACACTTCACTGGCGCCGAAGGCTGCAGCTTGCACGCCCCAGCCGCCGATGTAGCTGTAAAGGTCCAGCACGCGTTTGCCTTTGGCATACGGCGCCAGGCGGGCGCGGTTCATGCGGTGGTCGTAGAACCAGCCGGTCTTCTGGCCCTGAATTACCGGGGCTTCGAATTTCACGCCGTTCTCTTCCAGCGCGACCCACTCCGGCACCAGGCCGAACACGGTTTCAACGTAGCGGTTGAGGCCTTCGGCGTCGCGCGCGGCGGAGTCGTTCTTGAACAGGATGCCGCTTGGCTTGAGCACTTGGGTCAGGGCGGCGATCACGTCTTCTTTGTGGGCTTCCATGGTCGCCGAAGCGATCTGGACGACCAGGATGTCGCCGAAACGGTCAACCACCAGGCCCGGCAGCAGGTCGGAGTCGCCGTACACCAGGCGGTAGAACGGCTTGTCGAACAGGCGGTCACGCAGCGACAGCGCGACGTTGATGCGGTGCACCAGCAGCGACTTGTCCAATGGCAACTTGATGTCGCGCGACAGCAGACGGGCACAGATCAGGTTGTTCGGGCTCATGGCCACGATGCCCAGGGTCTTGCCGCCGGCCGCTTCCAGGATAGCCTGGTCGCCTGCCTGGAAGCCGTGAAGTGGGGTGGCGGCCACGTCGATTTCGTTGCTGTAGACCCACAGGTGGCCGTTGCGCAAACGACGATCGGCGTTGGCTTTGAGACGCAGGCTTGGCAGGGACATGACGTCGCTCCGGAAAAAAGAGCGGGAGTATACCGTGTTGTGCATGAATTCGCGGCGCCGCCGGACATGTGGGAGCGGGCTTGCTGGCGAAAGCGGTGGATTAGCCACTGTATTCGGTGACTGACACCGAGCGTTCGCGAGCAAGCCCGCTCCCACATTTGATCCGGTTTCAGTTCGGCATTTGGGTGTCGGTCAAGTCTTCATAAGGGTTAGAATCGCCGCCTAGCCCAGAGTGTGTACTTATGTCCCAAGAGCTTTCCGCCGAACAGATCCAACAGGCCCTGCAAGGCATCAGCGTGCCGCCTCAACCGCAAATCATGGTGGATTTGCAGATGGAGCAGTACATGCCCGACCCGGACCTGGAAGTGATCGCGCGGTTGATCTCCCAGGACCCGGGCCTGTCCGGCGCATTGCTGAAGATCGTCAACTCGCCGTATTACGGCCTGAGCAACAAGATTGCCTCGATCCAGCGCGCGGTGAACCTGCTGGGCAGCCGTTCGATCATCAACTTGATCAACGCACAGTCGATCAAAGGCGAGATGAGCGACGACACCATTGTCACCCTCAACCGCTTCTGGGACACCGCCCAGGATGTGGCCATGACCTGCCTGACCCTGGCCAAGCGCACCGGCTCGCAGGCGGTGGACGAAGCTTATGCCCTGGGGCTGTTCCACGATTGCGGCGTGCCGTTGATGCTCAAGCGGTTCCCCAATTACATGACGGTGCTGGAGCAGGCCTACGCCAATGCCGGGCCCGATTGCCGCGTGGTCGACACCGAGAACAACGCGTTCAACACCAACCATGCCGTGGTCGGCTACTACACCGCCAAATCCTGGCGCCTGCCGGAGCATGTGACCGACGCGATCGCCAACCACCACAACGCGTTGGCGATTTTCAGCGATGAGTCGTCGCGCACGCCGCAACTTAAAAACCTGCTGGCCATCCTGAAAATGGCTGAGCACATCTGTTCGTCCTGTCGCGTGCTGGGTAACCAGGCCGTGGACCATGAGTGGAATGCCATCGGCCATCTGGTGCTGGATTACGTGGGCCTGTCGGACTACGACTTCGAAAGCATGAAGTTGTCGATCCGCGAACTGGGCGCGCACTGACCCTTTTTTCACGAGGTACACATGCCCGAGTTACCAGAAGTCGAAACCACCCGGCGCGGGATTGCGCCGCACCTGGAAGGCCAGCGCGTCAGCCGTGTGGTGGTGCGTGAGCGGCGCCTGCGCTGGCCGATCCCGGAAGACCTGGATGTGCGCCTGTCCGGGCAGCGCATCGTGCTGGTGGAGCGGCGGGCCAAGTACCTGTTGATCAATGCCGAAGTGGGCACTTTGATCAGCCACTTGGGCATGTCGGGCAACCTGCGGCTGGTGGAAGCCGGTTCGCCCGCGCTCAAGCATGAGCATGTGGACATCGAGCTGGAGTCGGGAATGGCGCTGCGCTACACCGACCCGCGGCGCTTCGGTGCGATGCTCTGGAGCCAGGACCCGCACAACCATGAATTGCTGATTCGCCTGGGGCCGGAGCCGTTGACTGACCTGTTTGACGGCGAGCGGCTGTTCCAGCTGTCTCGCGGCAAGTCCGTGGCGGTGAAGCCGTTCATCATGGACAACGCGGTGGTGGTGGGCGTGGGCAATATCTATGCGACCGAAGCGCTGTTTGCCGCCGGGATTGATCCGCGTCGCGCCGCCGGTGGCATTTCACGCGGGCGTTACTTGAAGCTGGCAGTTGAGATCAAGCGTGTGCTGGCCGCCGCCATCGAGCGTGGCGGCACCACATTGCGGGACTTTATCGGCGGTGACGGGCAGCCGGGGTATTTTCAGCAGGAACTGTTCGTCTACGGCCGGGGCGGCGAGGCGTGCAAGGTCTGCGGCAGCGAGTTGCGCAATGTGGTGTTGGGGCAGCGGGCGAGTGTGTTTTGCCCTAAGTGCCAGAGCTGAGTGTTGTGTGAGGGGCTGATGCCGCCATCGCAGGCAAGCCAGCTCCCACACTTGACCGTATTCACACGTTTAAATGTGGGAGCTGGCTTGCCTGCGATGAGGTCCGGATGGGCGCCACAGAGTCTCAGGCCTTACCGGTAATCTTCCGGTACTTCTCCATCAACTGCTCTTCAGTCTCAGGGTGTGCTTCATCCAGCGGAATGCAATCCACCGGGCACACTTGCTGGCACTGAGGCTCGTCGTAGTGGCCGACACATTGGGTGCACAGGTTGGGGTCGATCACGTAGATCTCTTCACCCTGGGAAATCGCAGCGTTCGGGCACTCAGGTTCGCAGACGTCGCAGTTGATGCAATCGTCGGTGATGATCAGGGACATGGAAACTCCTGCCAGGGCTGTCAGCCAGGGCATCTGAAAACGAATGCGCGCAATTGTGCCGCATTGGCGCCCGCAGTGCGAGCTGTGGCGATCGCTGGGCTTGTTGTAGGGAGCGCCGTGCCTATTGTGGCGAGCTCCGTGCTTGTTGTGGCGAGCGGGCTTGCCCCGCGTTGGGCTGCGAAGCGGCCCTGAAAACAGGCGGCCGTGTTTTGACTGAAACTACGCGGTGGGTTTATTGGGGCTGCTTCGCAGCCCAACGCGGGGCAAGCCCGCTCGCCACAATAAGCCCGCTCAGCACAGACAAACCAGGCTCAGCATGAACAAGTCAGGCTCAGCACAGACAAGCCCGCGCTTCAGAAATTATTTCTTGAAGCGCAGTGTCAGCGCATCCGCCACAGCCGGGTGTACGAACTTGGTGATATCTCCGCCCAAAGCGGCGATTTCACGGACCAATGTCGAGGAAATGAACGAGTAACGCTCCGACGGCGTGAGGAACAGGCTTTCCACGTCCGGCGCCAATTGGCGGTTCATGTTGGCCAGCTGGAATTCGTATTCGAAGTCCGACACCGCGCGCAGGCCACGCAGGAACACATTGGCGTTCTGCTCCTTGGCGAAGTGTGCCAGCAGCGTCGAAAAACCCACCACTTCCACATTAGGCAGGTGTTTGGTGACCTCACGCGCCAGCTCCACGCGCTGTTCCAGGGGAAACAGCGGGTTTTTCTTGGGGCTGGCAGCGACCGCGATGATCACATGGTCGAACAGGCGAGAGGCGCGTTCGACCAGATCGCCATGGCCTTTGGTAATCGGGTCGAAGGTACCTGGGTACAACACTCGGTTCATCGCGTCGTCCTGGCGGAGTCCGTTGGGGAACCGGATGGTATCGCAGCCATCCCGGTCGGCCAAGTCAACTTATGCAGAAGAAAGCACTATAGACACCGCGAATAACCTGTTTTTTCACGCTGTTTTCAGACGTTCGGCCAACGCTGTCGCCAGTTGCGCGGTTAATCCATACACCGACAATTGCGGGTTAGCCCCAATGCTGGTGGGGAATAACGAGCCATCGTGGATCGACAGATTGCGCAACTGGTGATGGCGACCGAGGCTGTCAGCCACGGCGTTTTTCGGGTCTTCGCCCATGGCGCAACCGCCCATCACGTGGGCGCTGCCCAGGGTGGTTCGATGCAGTTCCAGGCTCAGGCCGTCGATCAGGCTGCGTGCCTCGGCCAGGGTGCTGACGTAACGCGCGTCGTGATGCAACGGCTTGACCGACTTGGCGCCCGCCGCGAACTGGATCTCGGCCATGCTGTGGAAGGATCGGCGCAGGCCGTCCCAGGCGTAGGGCGATACTGCGTAATCGAGAACCGGCGTACCGTCACCGCGTAATTCCACCGTGCCGCCAGGGCTGTCGGGATGAAAGCCATCACGTAAAAGGGCAAGCATGGCGTGGGTATGGGGCAACTGGCTCATATCCAGCGCGTTGCCGGTGCCGTAACCGCCGAATAGCGTGCTGGCCAACCCTGGGTGCAAGGGCGGTGCCTCCAGCTTGTAGGACATTTTGCCGGTGGTGCCGTCCAGCCACTGGAAGTGATCGGAATAAATTGACTGCGGCGCGCCGTAGAACGGGTTGATCACCTCGTCAAACTGCCCGGCAGAGAAATTCACCAGATGCAGGAACGTGCGCTTGCCCACGCGCGAATGCGGGTCGGGCGCGTCCGAACGCATCAGCAGCGCCGGGCTGTTGATGCCGCCGCCCGACAGCACGTAATGCCTGGCCTTGACGGTTATCTTGCGACCGGTGGGCGCGACGCAACGCTCGTCCATGGCCACGCATTCCAGGCTGCTGATGGTGTCGCCGCTGTACTTGAGCCGTTCTGCGCGGGCGAGATACAGCAGTTCGCCGCCCTTTTCCAGGGTGGACGGAATGGTAGTCACCAGCATCGACTGCTTGGCGTTGACTGGGCAACCCATGCCGCAATACCCCAGGTTGAAACAGCCGCGCACGTTGCGTGGGATCACGTGCCAGCTGTAACCGAGCTTTTCGCAGCCTTTGCGGATCACATCATTGTTGGCATTCGGTGGCATGGCCCACGGGGCGATGCCCAGGCGCTGTTCCATCTTCTCGAACCACGGCGCCATCTCGGCGCTGCTGTGGCCTTTTACCGCGTACTCACTGGCCCAGTGGGTGAGGGTGGCGTCCGGCGTTCGGAAGCTGGAGGTCCAGTTGATCAATGTGGTGCCGCCCACCGCCCGGCCCTGCAGGATGGTTATCGCGCCGTCTTTGCTCATGCGGCCAATGCCTTCCTGGTACAGGCTGGCGTAGGCCTCGTCTTCGAGCAGCTTGAAGTCGCTGCTGGTCTTGAGCGGGCCCTCTTCGATCAGCAGCACCTTGTAGCCGGCGGCGCTGAGGATTTCGGCAGTGGTGCCACCGCCGGCACCGCTGCCGATGATCACCACATCGGCTTCCAGCGTCAGGTCGCTGTCGAGTGCGGCGCCATTGTGGGTTTTCCAGCCGCGGGCCAGGCCGTCGCGGAACAGATCGGGTACGGGCATAGGTGTGCACTCTTATTTTTTTTGTACGAAGTTGCGACCAGTGTGGGAGCTGGCTTGCCTGCGTTAGCGGTTTGCCTGCCGATCAATTCATCGCTGATACACCGCCATCGCAGGCAAGCCAGCTCCCACATTTTCTAATCGGGTTGTCAGGCCTAAATCTTCGGCGGGCCGGGGTAGCCGCAATGGGCCCAGGATTGCGGGCGGAAGTACCAGGCCATGATCACCAGCTTGAGCAACGAGCCCTGACCCATGCGCAGCAGGTTCAGGTAGCTGTTTTCCCAGCGGTGCAGGAAGTTGCGGATCTGTTCACTGCTGGCATTTTCCCAACTGCCCCAGATCCCCGTCAGCGGGCCACGGGTGATGCCCATGCCCAGCACGTCGAACAGTTGCTGGGTAAGCTTGAACATCTCCGGCGACAGGTGCTGCAGGCTGTAGTCGAGTTTTTTCAGGGTGTCTTCAATCCCGGCGACCACGTCCTGGGCGCTGGCCACGCCCTCGAGCAGCACCGGGATCACCGCGCGCAAGAACGGCAAGTCACTGCTGCGCAGCATTGCAAAGCCGCTGGCCGGGGTGCTGCTGGAACAGCCGCTGAGGCTGGCGCCCAGCCCGGCAGTGGCCAGGAACGCGCTGGCACACAGGCCGATTTTCAAGACGCCGCGCCGCGACAGCGCAGGTGTTTCAGTCAGGCTAGGGTTCATTATTATTGTTGTCCCGAGAGTGGCGGAATCAGCGTACAAACAACTTCTGAATCAACTTCTGGATCGACTTGCCATAGGGCGGGTAGATCAATTTCGCCGCGTTCAGGCGCTGTTTCACCAGTACGCCCTTGGCCTTGCTGAATGTGAGGAACCCTTCGTGGCCGTGGTAGTGGCCCATGCCGGAAGGTCCGATGCCGCCGAAGGGCATGTCATCCTGGGCCACATGCAGCAGGGTGTCGTTCAGGCACACGCCGCCGGAGTGGGTTTCATGCAGCACGCGGTTCTGCTCGCCCTTGTTGTAGCCGAAGTAATACAGGGCCAGCGGACGAGGGCGCTGGTTGACGTAGGCAAAGGCCTGATCAATGCCGCGATACGGCACGATCGGCAGCACCGGGCCGAAGATTTCGTCCTGCATCACAGTCATTTCATCGCTGACATTCAGCAATAGGCTGTGGGACATGCGCCGTGCCTGGCCTTGGTCGTACAAGGTGATCAGGGTGGCGCCTTTGTCGGTGGCGTCTTTGACGTAGGCATTCAGCCTGGCCTGTTGCCGATCATTAATGATGGCGGTGTAGTCCGGGTTGTCGGTCAGGGTCGGGTAAAACCCGCGAACTATCTTGCTGTAAGCCTCGACGAACCCCTCGATGCGATCTTCGGGCACCAGCACGTAGTCCGGCGCCACGCAGGTTTGCCCGGCATTCAGGCATTTGCCGAAGGCGATACGCTCGGCGGCGTCCTTGAGTGGCACATCGGCGGAGACTATTGCCGGCGACTTGCCGCCCAGCTCCAGCGTCACCGGGGTCAGGTGTTCAGCCGCCGCACGCATCACGTGTTTGCCGATGCTGGTGGCGCCGGTGAACAGCAGGTGATCGAAGCGCAATTTGGAAAACGCCATGCCCACTTCGGCCTCGCCCAGCACCACGCACACCAGGTCTTCGGGGAAGATTTTCGCCAGCAGCGCCTTGAGCAGTTCACCCGTAGCGGGCGTGGATTCGCTGAGCTTGAGCATCACCCGGTTACCGGCCGCCAACGCGCCGACCAACGGGCCGATGGCCAAATACAACGGGTAGTTCCACGGCACGATCACGCCGACCACGCCCAATGGTTGATAGATGACCTTGGCGGATGCCGGTTGGAAGGCGATGCCTACAGCGCGGCGGGAAGGTTTCATCCAGCCTTTGAGGTGTTTGCTGGCGTAGTGAATGCCATGCAGGCTCGGCATCAACTCGGCGAACAGGGTTTCGTCTGCGCTACGGTGGCTGAAGTCCTGGCTGATCGCGTCGATCAGGGCCTGGCGTTCGTCGCTGAGCACATCGCGCAATGCCTTGAGCCATTGTTGGCGCTGCGCCGCCGGTGGCATCGGGTTGGCGGCATAGGCGCGACGCTGTGCGTCGAAAAGGTCCTGGAGTTGATCCAGCGCCTGGGAATCTTGCAGGTAGGCAACGTTGGCAGACATGGCGCAGTTCCCGATTGTTATAGGTCTGCCTGGATTTTTAGAGTCATTGCTCTAAATTGTCAAATATCATTGCAGCAACATGCGGATTTATCCAGACAAGGATAGGCCGTAAGATGCCCCATCACGTGTTTAGAAGCTGATCCCCTATGGCACCACGAGTAAAGACCAGCGAGCGCATTGTGCAAACCAGCCTGGAGCTTTTTAACCAGCAGGGCGAGCGCAGTGTCAGCACCAACCACATTGCCGCCCACATGGAAATTTCCCCGGGCAACCTGTACTACCACTTCCCCAACAAGCAGGCGATCATCGCCGTGCTGTTTCGCGAATACGAAGCCCTTGTGGACAGTTTCCTGCGCCCGCCCCAGGGCCGCGCCGTCACCGTCGAAGACAAGCGTTTTTACCTGCAGGCCGTGCTGGCGGGCATGTGGCGCTATCGCTTCCTGCACCGCGACCTGGAACACCTGCTGGAAAGCGACCCGGAACTGGCCACCGGCTACCGGCGCTTTTCCCAGCGTTGCCTGATCCAGGGCGGCGCTATCTATCAAGGGTTTGTCGATGCCGGCATCCTCAATATGGACCCGGTGCAAACCGAGGCGCTGACCCTCAATGCCTGGATCATCCTCACCTCGTGGGTGCGATTTCTGTGCACCACCAATGAAAATTCCGCCCACTTGAGCGCCGAGGCGATCAAGCGAGGGGTGTACCAGGTGCTGGTGCTGGAGGCGGGGTTTGTCACGCCCCAGGCCAAAGAGGCGGTAGACGCTTTGTTCAAAGAGTTTTACGTGCCGTTGAATCAGGCACTGGAAGAAGTGAAGTAGGACCTTTCCCGAATCTGTTCACAGGAGTCCGTCATGCCGCTTGCCCAACTGATCAGCCCCCAGCAACTCGCCGAGCGCCAGAAGGCGGCCGGGCTGGTGATCCTGGATTGCCGCTTTGCCCTGGAAGACCCGGACTACGGGCTTTGCAGCTACGCCGAAGGGCATATCGAAGGTGCGCAATATGCCGACCTGGAACGCCACCTCAGCGGTGCGGTGACAAAGGGCGTGACCGGGCGTCATCCGTTGCCGGCGGCGGACACCTTGGTCGCGCAACTGCGGGCCTGGGGCATCAATGCCGACACGGACATCGTGCTGTATGACGACGGCCCCGGCGCCTATGCCGCCCGCGCGTGGTGGTTGCTGGCCTGGCTGGGCAAGCGCGATGGCGTGTTTATTCTGGACGCAGGCCTCAAGGCCTGGCACGCGGCCGGCTTCCCGCTGAGCCTGGACGCGCCCGTGGTTGAGCCGGGGACGTTTGCCGGTTCGCCGGACAATCACTTGGTGCTGGACGCCGAACACCTGCAAAAACGCCTCGGCGAACCGGGCATGACCTTGATCGATGCCCGCGCCCAAGCGCGTTTTCGCGGCGACGTGGAGCCTATCGACCCGATTGCCGGGCACATTCCGGGCGCCCAATGTGCGGCGTTCAGCGAAAACCTGGGCAGTGACGGTCGCTTCCTGCCAACTGAGCAGCTCAAACAGCGTTTCGCCGCGCAGTTGCAGGGCCGTTCGCCGGATGAGCTGGTGGCGTATTGCGGTTCGGGTGTGACCGCGTGCCATAACCTGTTCGCCCTGAGCCTGGCGGGTTACCCGCTGGGCAAGCTGTATGCGGGGTCGTGGAGCGAGTGGATTACCGATCCGGCGCGGCAAATCGCAACCGGCGACTAAGCCGCCAGCCCTGCAAACCCAATCAAAATGTGGGAGCGGGCTTGCTCGCGAATGCAGAGTGTCAGTCGATAGATTTGTGACTGATACACCGCCTTCGCGAGCAAGCCCGCTCCCACATTTTTTAACCGCGTTGTGTCAGTAGCCATTGCGGGATTCGGCGTTCGAGGTAGTAGCTCGGGCGTCTGAGAGAACCATCGACAAACCCCACATGCCCACCCTTGGCCAGCAGCTCAAACTCTGTGCAGTCCGACAGTTCGCTGGCCTCCGGCAGGCTGTGGGCGAACACAAACGGGTCATCGGCCGCCTGGATAATCAGCGTCGGCGTGCGAATATCGCCCAGGTAATAGCGACTCGACGCGCGGCGGTAATAGTCCTCGGCGCTGAGGAAACCGTGCAGCGGCGCCGTCACCCGCCCGTCGAAGTCCCAAAACGTGCGCATCTTCTCCAGCGAGCCCAGTGCCTCGAGGGTTTTCAGCCCGTCAGCTTGGCCATCCTGTAAAAAGCGCCGTTGCTTGACGCGGATATACGCCAGCATCTCGCGCATAAAGTGCTTCTGATACACCCGCGAAAACCCCAGCCCGATGCGATCCGCACACTGATCCAGGCGAAACGGCACCGACACCGCGGCCGCGCCATGCAGCCCCGAGGCTTCGCCGGTTTCGCCCAAGTGCTTGAGCAGCACATTGCCGCCCAGCGAATAACCCACGGCATACAGCGGCGCCAACGGTCGCTTGGCGCGCAGATGCGCAATCGCTGCTGCCAGGTCTTCGCTGGCGCCCGAGTGGTAACTGCGCGCCAGCAGGTTGGGCTCACCCGAGCACCCGCGCCAGTTCAACGCGGCGCTTGCCCAGCCCTGGGCGGCGAGGACTTTTTGCAAGCCGGCCACGTAGGGCGAATTGGACGAGCCGGTCAGCCCGTGCAGCACCAGCACCAATGGCGCTTGCGCGTCATGGGGGCCATGCCAGTCGAGATCGAGGAAGTCGCCGTCGTCCAGCCACAAGCGTTCGCGTTGGCGTTCGATATGCGTGGTGGGACGCCACAACGGCCCCCACAGCGTTTGCAGGTGTGGGTTGCCGAGGCCGAAAGCGGGTTTGAACAGGTCGACGGAAGGGGTCATGGACATCTCTGTGGCGAGCAGGCTTGTTGTGGCAAGCGAGGCTTCACGTGGCGAGCAGGCTTGCCCTGCGTTGGGCTGCGCAGCAGCCCCGGCTCAGTCACCGCGATCCGACAGAGTGAATGCGGTGACTGTTTTGGGGCCGCTTCGCAGCCCAACGCGGGGCAAGCCCGCTTGCCACACATCAGGCGGCGTTTTCGACCAGGCGGTGCCACAACGCGTAATACACCCGGCCGGACTTCTGCTCGCGGTGCAGGCGCCAGGCGCCCGGCAGGCCGAGGGTAGACGGCGCGGTTTCACTTTCAGTGTAGATCCACGCATCCGCCGCCAGCCACTGACGCTCTTCCAGCAATGCACACACGGTCGGCAACAGGTTCTGATTGAACGGCGGGTCGAGAAACACCACGTCATATTCAGTCGCCGCCTGGGTTTCCAGGTAGCGCAGCGCGTCGGCGGTCTGGACCTGGCCGGTGGTGCAGCGCAGGGTGCCCAGGTGTTCCTTGAGGCTGGACACCGCCACATTGCTGGCGTCCAGCGCCTGACCCTGGGCCGCGCCACGGGACAGCGCCTCCAGGAACAGCGCGCCGCTGCCGGCGAACGGGTCCAGCACCTTGGCGCCGCCGATGTACGGCGCAAGCCAGTTGAACAGGGTTTCACGCACGCGATCCGGCGTCGGGCGCAGGCCTACGACGTCGGGGAAGCTCAGCTTGCGGCTGCCCCATTCACCGCCAATGATGCGCAGTTGGCCCACACCGTTATGCACGTTGTGGACGGGTTTTTTCGGGCGAGATGAACTGGCCATTAGTGCTCCGGAACCCCGAGCGGCTGCTCGGCAGGTTTATCAGTGGGGGGCGGTAGTGGCTTTTGCGCAATCGTCGGGCCGGCGGTCACGATGACCATCTTGTCGGCGCTCAAGTGTTTATTCATTGCAGCCTTGACCTGCTCTACGGTCAGGGCCTGGGATTGTTTCATGAAATCCTCAAGATAGCTCAGCGGCAGGTTGTAGAAACCCATGGCGCCCAGCTGTCCGACGATATCGGCGTTGCTCGCGGTGGACAGCGGGAAGCTGCCGGCCAGCTCACGCTTGGCGTCGTCCAGTTCCTTTTGCGTCGGGCCGGTCTTGAGGTAGTCGGCCAGCACGTCTTCAACCAGGCGTAATGTGCCGCCGCTCATTTCGGCGCGGGTCTGCAGGTTGATCATGAATGGGCCGCGCACCTGCATCGGCGAGAAGCCGGAGTACACACCGTAGGTCAGGCCGCGTTTTTCACGCACTTCGCTCATCAAGCGGGTGCCGAAACCACCGCCGCCCAGGATCTGGTTACCCAGCGACAAGGCCGCGTAGTCCGGATCGGCGCGGTCGATGCCCAATTGCGCGAACAGCAGGTGGGTCTGCTTGGACGGGAACTCGATATGGCTCAGGCCGGCTTGCGGTTCGCTCGGTTGGGCGATCTTCGCCAGGGCCGGGCCTTTAGGCAACGACGCGGAGACCTTGGCCGTCATGGCTTCGGCCTCGACGCGCGTCAGGTCACCGACCACTGCAATCACCGCATTGCCCGCCGCATACGCCTTGGCGTGGAACGCCTGCAATTGCGCGAGGTTAATCTTCGCAATGCTGTCGGGCGTGCCTTCGCTTGGGTGGGCGTAAGGATGGTCACCGTACAGGCGCTTGAACAGCTCAAGGCTGGCCAGCTTGGCCGGGTTCTGCTTCTGGTATTCAAAGCCTGCGAGGATCTGGTTTTTGATCCGCGCCAGGGAATCGGCAGGAAAGGTCGGCTTGCCGATCACATCGTCGAACAGCGCCAGGGCCGCGTCGCGCTTGTCGCTGTCGCTCAGGCTGCGCAGCGAAACCAGCGCCATGTCGCGGTAAGCACCATTGCCGAAGTCGGCGCCCAGGCCTTCAAAGCCGCTGGCGATCTGGCTGACATCCTTGCCCGGTACACCTTCGTTGAGCATCGCATTGGTCAGCAGCGCCAGGCCGGGCGTGTCGCCGTCCTGGCTGCTGCCGGCGGCGAACAGGATGCGCATGTCGAACATCGGCAATTCGTGGGCTTCGACGAACAGCACCTTGGCGCCTTCAGCGGTGGTCCAGGTTTGCACGTCGAGCTTGCGGTTGGTCGGCGCCTTGCCATCCAGTTCCGCCAGCGATTGCAGTTTGTTCGCCGATTCAGCTTTATCCAGGGCCTGGCTGGCGACGGATTCGCTTGGGCGCAGGAAGTACACGGCACTGGCGGCGATCAGGGTGACGACGACCAGGCCAGGAAAGATCAGGCGGCTGCTTTTACGATCACTCATGAGCGGTCTCCTCAGGCAAAACATGGGCGACGCTCAAACGCTCGCGGGTGAAATAAGTCTGTGCGGCTTTCTGGATATCTTCCGGCGTCACGCTTTGCAGGTCGGCCAGTTCGGTGTCCATCAGTTTCCAGGACAGGCCGACGGTTTCCAGGGAGCCGATAGCCGTTGCCTGGCTGGTGATGGAGTCACGCTGGTAAACCACGCCTGCAATCACTTGAGCGCGGATACGCTCCAGTTCTTCGCTGGTCGGCGGCTTGGCTTTCAACTCGTCCAGCAGGCGCCACAGGCCGGCTTCGGCTTGGGCAATGGTCTTTTTCTTCTGCTGGTTCGGCGTGGCCGTCAGGGTGAACAGGCTGTCACCCCGGGTGTAGGCGTCGTAGCTGGTCGAGGCGGCGGACACCAACTCTTCACCGCGCTCCAGTTGCTCCGAGATACGCGCGCTGTAGCCGCCATCGAGCAGCGCCGAGAGCAGGCGCAGGGCTTGTACCGAGCGCTTGTCTTCGGCGGTGGCGAGGCCCGGCACGTTGAAACCAAGGATCACGCTCGGCAGTTGGGTCTGCACGTGCATCGTCAGCAGGCGTTCGCCGGGTTCGGCGAGTTCCAGCGGGATTTTCGCGGGTGGCACGTCACGCTTGGGGATAGGGCCGAAATAACGCTGGGCAAGGTTCTTGACCTCGTCCGGGGTCACATCACCGACCACTACCAGCGTGGCGTTGTTTGGCACATACCAGGATTGATACCAGTGACGCAGCTCTTCGACTTTCATGCGTTCCAGGTCCGCCATCCAGCCGATGGTCGGCGTGTGGTAGCCGCTGGCCGGGTAGGCCATGGCCTTGAAGCGCTCGTAGGCCTTGGACATCGGGTTATCGTCGGTGCGCAGGCGGCGCTCTTCCTTGATCACCTCGATCTCGCGGCTGAACTCGTCGGCCGGCAGGCGCAGGCTGGCCATGCGGTCGGCTTCCAGCTCGAAGGCAACGCCCAGGCGATCACGGGCCAGCACTTGGTAGTAGGCGGTGTAGTCGTCGCTGGTGAAGGCGTTTTCTTCGGCGCCCAGGTCGCGCAGGATCAGCGAGGCTTCGCCGGGGCCGACTTTGGCACTGCCCTTGAACATCATGTGTTCCAGGGCGTGGGACAACCCGGTCTGGCCGGGTGTTTCATAGCTCGAACCAACCTTGTACCAAACCTGTGAAACCACCACCGGCGCGCGATGATCTTCGCGCACGACCACTTTGAGGCCGTTATCCAGGGTGAATTCGTGGGTGGGTTGTGGGTCGGCAGCCAAGGCTGAAAGGGGCAGACAAACTGTGCTGAGCAGCAGGCCTGCAGCGCGGCGGGCTAGAGCATTCATTCGTTTTTAAACCTGTTGGGCTGCCCGCTTGGTCTTAGCGTCGGCGGGCGAGGAGGTGCTAGGATACTGATCCGATTTAGGGACGGCCACTGCGGCGGCCATCTTGTCCCGGATCCAGTCGTAGAAATGTTGGAATAGAGGGTGGTTTTCCCCGATGATCTTCCACTTTTCGCCGATTTTATCGCTTCAGTCCTTTATTGAAACGATTTGTTGAGGCCTTTATTTACGCCTTGCAGAATGTTGCGCATGAACAAGCAAGCGTTAAAGCAGTCTGTTCTGCATCGAATTTATTTACCGAGGCGCCCTGGCGCATCGCTACTTTGAGATAGCCGTCCTCCATGTTTGGTTCCAACGACGACAAGAAGAGCCCAGCTGCGGCTGGCGAGAAAAAAGGCCTGTTCGGATGGCTGCGCAAAAAGCCGCAGGAAACCGTCGTCGAACAGCCACAGGTTCAGCCTGAGCCGATTCCCGAACCTATAGTTGACGCCGAACCGGTCGCTGAAATCCCGGCGCCGGTGGTGTTGCCGATGGCCGAGCCGGTGTTGCAGCCGGTGGTTGAGGAAGTGCCGGAACCCGAGCCTGAGCCTGAACACAAACCGTGGCTTGAGCTGCCGGTTGCCGAGGAGCCTGTGGCACTGGTCGAGGATGTGCAGGCTGAGCACGTGACGCCGCCGATTCCGGTCGTGGTCGAGCCGGTGGCCGTTGTGGTCGAGGCGCCAGCCGTCATCCAAACGCCTGCGCCGGCAGTGGTTGAGCCAGCGCCAGCTCCTGTCGTCGTTGTCGCGCCTGCCGTGATCGAGCCGCCCGTTGCACCGGAGCCGGTCGCCCCTGCCGCTGAAACCAGCAAAACCGGCTTCTTTGCCCGCCTCAAGCAGGGTCTGAGCAAGACCAGCGCGAGCATCGGCGAAGGCATGGCCAGCCTGTTCCTGGGCAAAAAGGTCATCGATGACGAGTTGCTGGAAGACATCGAAACCCGCCTGTTGACCGCCGACGTGGGCGTCGAAGCCACTGCGGTGATCATCCAGAGCCTGACCCAGAAGGTTGCGCGCAAACAGCTGACCGACGCCGACGCGCTCTACAAATCGCTGCAGGCTGAGCTGGCTGCGATGCTCAAACCCGTGGAAGCGCCGCTGGTGATCACGCCGAACAAGCCGTTCGTGATTCTGGTGGTCGGTGTCAACGGCGCCGGCAAAACCACCACCATCGGCAAGCTGGCCAAAAAGCTGCAGTCGGAAGGCAAGAAAGTCATGCTCGCCGCCGGCGACACCTTCCGCGCCGCCGCCGTGGAGCAGCTGCAGGTCTGGGGTGAGCGCAACAAAATTCCGGTCATCGCCCAGCACACCGGTGCCGACTCCGCGTCCGTCATCTTCGATGCCGTGCAAGCCGCCAAGGCCCGTAACATCGACGTATTGATTGCCGATACCGCCGGTCGTCTGCACACCAAAGACAACTTGATGGAAGAGTTGAAAAAGGTCCGCCGCGTCATCAGCAAGCTCGATGCCGATGCGCCGCACGAGGTGTTGCTGGTGCTTGACGCCGGCACCGGCCAGAACGCCATCAGCCAGGCCAAACAGTTCAACCAGACGGTGCAACTCACCGGCCTGGCATTGACTAAGCTCGACGGCACGGCCAAGGGCGGCGTGATCTTCGCCCTGGCCAAACAGTTCGGGTTGCCGATTCGTTACATCGGCGTCGGTGAAGGCATCGACGACCTGCGCACCTTTGAAGCCGAACCCTTTGTACAGGCACTTTTCGCCGAGCGGGAGCGTTCATGATTCGATTCGAACAGGTCGGTAAACGCTACGCCAACGGGCATGTGGGCTTGCATGAGCTGAGCTTTCGAGTGCGTCGCGGCGAATTCTTGTTTGTAACCGGTCATTCGGGCGCGGGCAAAAGTACGCTGCTGCGACTGCTGCTGGCCATGGAGCGCCCGACCACCGGCAAGTTGCTGCTGGCGGGTCAGGATCTGGCCACCATCAGCAATGCACAGATTCCGTTCCTGCGCCGTCAGATTGGCGTGGTGTTCCAGAATCACCAGTTGCTGTTTGATCGCACCGTGTTCAACAACATTGCGCTGCCGTTGCAGATTCTCGGGCTGTCCAAGGCCGAGATCGTCAAGCGGGTGGACTCGGCCCTTGAGCGCGTGGCGCTGTCGGACAAGACCGACCTGTATCCGGGCGACCTGTCTACCGGCCAGCAACAGCGCGTCGGCATCGCCCGCGCCATTGTTCACCGCCCGGCCTTGCTGTTGGCGGACGAACCTACCGGTAACCTCGACCCGCGCCTGGCGGCCGAGATCATGGGTGTATTCGAAGATATCAATCGCCTGGGCACCAGCGTGCTGATCGCCAGTCACGACCTGGCGCTGATCGCGCGCATGCGCCACCGCATGCTGACCCTGCAACGCGGCCGTCTGATCGGCGATGGGGAGGCCGGCGTATGAGTGCAACACGCAGCCCTAAAGTGTCCGAGCGTGTGGCGCCTAAAGCCGCCGACCCGCAGCCGCAGAAGAAAAAACGCGACGAAGACGATGGCCCGGATTTCAGCACGCTGCTGCGCGCCTGGATCGAAAGCCATCGCGCCAGCCTGCTCGACAGCCTGCGCCGCCTGGGCAAGCAGCCCATCGGCAGCTTTTTCACCTGCCTGGTGATGGCCGTGGCACTGAGCCTGCCGATGGGTTTGTCGCTGCTGCTTAATAATGTCGAGCGCCTGGGTGGTTCCTGGCAGCGTGCGGCGCAGATTTCGCTGTACCTGAACCTCGACGCCAGCGCCAAAGACGGCGAGAACTTGCGCGACGACATCAAGAACCTGCCGGGTGTGGCGGACGCCGAGTACATCAGCCGCGACCAGGCGCTTGAGGAGTTTCAGCAGCAATCCGGCCTGGGTGAGGCGCTTAAAGAGTTGCCGCAAAACCCGCTGCCTGGCGTGGTGCTGGTGACGCCTAATGAAGTCGACAAGCCGGCGCTGGAGGCCTTGCGGCAAAAACTCGCAGAGATGCCGAAGGTACAACAGGCGCAACTTGATCTAGTCTGGGTAGAGCGCCTTGCTGCGATTCTCAAGCTGGGCGACCGCTTTGTGTTCGGCCTGACGGTCTTGTTGGTGTCTGCATTACTTTTGGTGATAGGTAATACCATTCGTCTTCATATTGAAAACCGTCGCACCGAGATAGAAGTGATTAAACTGGTCGGCGGCACGGACAGCTATGTGCGTCGTCCTTTTCTGTACATGGGCGCGCTTTATGGCTTTGGTGCCGGGATTTTGTCCTGGGGCGTGCTGGCTTTTGGCCTTGACTGGCTGAACGACGCGGTAGTCGGGCTTGCCGGCTTGTACGGCAGCGATTTTGCTCTGGCCGGCGTGCCGGTCGCCGATGGGCTGTCACTCTTGCTTGGCGCGGTATTGTTGGGGTATATCGGTGCGTGGATTGCGGTCGCTCGTCACTTACGTGAGCTGGCGCCGAAGTAGTTAATGTCAGATTAATGTGGTTTCGTTTGTATTGACCGTATCAGTGGTTTAGGGAACTTGTCCTACGGTTCCCGGTCAATTTTCGCAGTGCTGAACTGCACGAGTTATGTGAGTCGGAGGTTTTTTTGTATGACCACTTCTTTGCAACCTGCTTATGCTCTGGTCCCGGGTGCGAACCTGGAGGCCTATGTGCACACGGTCAACAGCATTCCTTTGCTGACGCCCGAGCAGGAGCGTGAACTGGCCGAGAGTCTCTACTATGAGCAGGATTTGGGGGCGGCTCGGCAGATGGTGCTCGCCCACCTGCGTTTTGTCGTACATATCGCCCGTAGCTATAGCGGCTACGGTCTGGCCCAGGCTGACCTGATCCAGGAAGGCAACGTTGGCCTGATGAAGGCTGTAAAACGCTTCAACCCTGAAATGGGTGTGCGTCTGGTGTCGTTTGCTGTGCACTGGATCAAGGCGGAAATTCACGAGTTCATCCTGCGCAACTGGCGCATCGTGAAAGTCGCGACCACCAAGGCCCAGCGCAAACTGTTCTTCAACCTGCGCAGCCAGAAGAAACGCTTGGCGTGGCTGAATAACGAGGAGGTCCACCGTGTGGCCGAAAGCCTCGGTGTGGAGCCCCGTGAAGTGCGCGAGATGGAAAGCCGCCTGACCGGCCATGACATGGCGTTCGACCCGGCCGCCGAAGCGGACGACGACAGCGCCTTCCAGTCGCCTGCCAACTACCTGGAAGACCACCGGTACGACCCGGCGCGTCAACTGGAAGATGCCGACTGGAGCGACAACTCCAACCACAACCTGCACGAAGCGCTGGAAGTGTTGGACGACCGTAGCCGTGACATCCTCTACCAGCGCTGGCTGGCAGAAGAAAAAGCCACGCTGCACGACTTGGCGCAGAAGTACAACGTGTCGGCCGAGCGGATTCGTCAGCTTGAGAAAAGCGCGATGAACAAGCTGAAACTGTCCATCGCCGCCTAAACGCTGCGAAAAGGCAAAAAAATGCCCCGATCGAAAGATCGGGGCATTTTTGTTTGAAGTCGAAAAATCCGATATCCAGCGCGGTTCTCTGTGGGAGCTGGTTTGCCTGCGATGAGGCCTTTTCAGCCAGCCTCTCTGCAAACTGACATTTCGCTATCGCAGGCAAGCCAGCTCCCACAGGGGTTGTGTTGTGTCAGTCAGCCCAAGGTGCCTTGCGCGAATTGTTCAGTTCGACCAGATAACTATCGCCACCCAACTGGCTCATCTGCTGGCGAATCCACGCCGCGCGTCGCGCCACGTAGGCGGTTGGATGACTGGCGCTCCACACCCGAGGGTTGGGCAACACCGCCGCCAAGTAACTGGCCTGCTGACGGGAAAGCCCCTTGGCACTCACGCCAAAGTGATGCCGAGCTGCCGCTTCGGCGCCAAACACACCTTCATCCCATTCGACGCTGTTGAGGTACACCTCAAGAATTCGCTGCTTGGGCCACAGCACCTCAGTCAGCGCGGTAAACCAGGCCTCCAGGCCTTTGCGCAAATAGCTGCGGCCGGTCCACAGAAACAGGTTTTTCGACACCTGCTGGCTCAGCGTGCTGGCGCCGCGAATCGAGCCGCCGCGTTCGTTGTGCAGCAGCGCCGCTTGAATCGCGTCAAAGTCGAAGCCCCAATGCTGCGGGAAACGCTGGTCTTCACCGGCCATCACCGCCACTTTAAGGTCGTCGGAGATCTCGTCCCACGCCACCCACGTGCGTTGCAGGTCAATCGGCTCGCCGTCGACCCAGGATTCGACCTTGCGCTCCACCATCAATGCGGTGAACGGTGGCGGCACGACACGAAACAGCAACACCAGCAGCACACTGCCGATGGCAAACCATTTCACGACTTTGAGAAAACGCTTGAAGAGGAGACGCAGCATAGAGATGGCTTGGCCGAACCCGTTGAGCGGGCCATTATACAGACCCGGCCCTTTGAGTCTGACTGGAGTTCCTCATGCTGCGTAGCTTTCTGATGCTGGCTGCCTTTTTCGGCTTCACCGGCGTTGCCCTCGGTGCTTTTGCGGCTCATGCCCTGAAAAACCGCTTGAGCGCCGAGTACCTGGCGATCTTCCATACCGGCGTGACGTACCAACTGGTGCACGCCCTGGCGCTGTTCGGCGTGGCGCTGCTGGCCGCGCACATTCCTGGCCGGCTGGTCAGCTGGGCGGGCATCTCGTTTACCGTCGGTATCCTGCTGTTTTCCGGCAGCTTGTATGCGCTGACCCTGACCGGCATCAGCAAACTCGGCATCATTACGCCGTTTGGCGGACTGGCATTCCTGTTGGGCTGGTTCCTTCTTGGCCTGACCGCATGGCGCCTGCAGGTCATCTGACCGAGGGGCTTGGGCCGACAACGCCAATCGGGCTAGAATGCTGGCCCCTAAAAACGATGGCGGCCCGTGGCATGCGCATTCAGTTGAATGGCGAATCCTTTGAACTGCCCGACGGTGAAACCGTTGCGGCCCTGCTGACCCGTCTGGACTTGACCGGGCGTCGCGTCGCAGTGGAGCTCAACCTGGATATCGTCCCGCGTAGCCTGCACGCCGAGACCGCGCTCACCGAAGGTGATCAGGTCGAAGTGGTCCATGCCATCGGCGGCGGCTAGTCGCCCGGCGCGCCAGCGCGCCAACCCGCATTCTGCAGAACCTCATCCCACCTCGAGGATTTCCCATGAGCATCGTTCGTAGCGACAAGCCCTTCGTTCTGGCCGGTCGTACCTACCAGTCCCGTCTGCTGGTCGGCACCGGCAAGTACCGCGACATGGAAGAAACCCGCCTGGCCATTGAAGCCTCGGGCGCCGAGATCGTTACCTTCGCCGTGCGCCGCACCAACCTCGGGCAGATCGAGGGAGAGCCGAACCTGCTCGAAGTGCTGTCGCCGGACCGCTACACCTTCTTGCCGAACACCGCCGGGTGCTACGACGCGATTGAAGCGGTGCGCACGTGCCGCCTGGCTCGCGAGCTGCTCGACGGCCACAACCTGGTGAAGCTGGAAGTGCTGGCCGACCAGAAAACCCTGTTCCCCAACGTGATCGAAACCCTGAAGGCCGCCGAAACGCTGGTCAAGGAAGGCTTCGACGTGATGGTCTACACCAGCGATGACCCGATCATTGCCCGCCAACTGGCAGAAATCGGCTGCATTGCGGTGATGCCGCTGGCCGGTCTGATCGGTTCCGGCCTGGGTATCTGCAACCCCTACAACCTGCAGATCATCCTCGAAGAAGCCAAGATTCCGGTGCTGGTGGACGCGGGCGTAGGCACGGCCTCCGACGCCACCATTGCCATGGAGCTGGGTTGCGATGCGGTGCTGATGAACTCGGCCATCGCGCATGCCCAGCAGCCGATCATGATGGCGCAAGCCATGAACCATGCGATCGTCGCGGGCCGCCTGGCCTACCTCGCCGGCCGTATGCCGAAAAAACTCTATGCCAGCGCCTCTTCGCCGCTGGATGGTCTGATCAAGTAAGAGCTATTGATGACTGAATCAAACGAAACGCCGAACACCGTGGAAGAGGGCGACGAGTCCAAGCACCGCCGCATCAAGAGCTTTGTGATGCGCGCGGGCCGTATGACCGAAGGTCAGCAAAAGGGCCTGGAGCAGGGCACGCCGCTGTTCGTCTTGCCATTGGCCGACGTGCCAGTGGACTACGACCAGGTGTTTGGCCGTTCGGCCCCGCGCTCCCTGGAAATCGGTTTCGGCATGGGTCACTCCTTGCTGGAAATGGCCGCGGCCTCGCCGGAGCAGGACTTCATCGGTGTGGAAGTACACCGTCCGGGTGTCGGCGCGTTGCTCAACGGCGTGCTGACCCAAGGCCTGACCAACCTGCGGGTCTACGACTGCGACGCGATTGAAGTGCTCAACCGCTGCATCGCCGACAACAGCCTCGATCGCCTGATGCTGTTCTTCCCGGACCCGTGGCACAAAGCCCGTCACCACAAGCGTCGCATCGTGCAAGCTTCGTTCGCGGAGCTGGTGCGCAGCAAGCTTAAGGTCGGTGGCATCCTGCACATGGCGACCGACTGGGAACCGTACGCCGAGTACATGCTGGAAGTGATGAACGTCGCCCCTGGCTATCGCAACCTGGCCGAAGACGGCAAATGCGTGCCACGCCCGGCTGAGCGTCCGATCACCAAGTTCGAGCGCCGCGGCGAGCGGTTGGGGCATGGGGTTTGGGATTTGAAGTTCGAGAAGCTGGCTTAATTAGCTGCACATCTGAAATGCAATCCAATGTGGGAGCTGGCTTGCCTGCGATAGCATCACCTGGGTATCACTGATACACCGAGGTGTGTGCATCGCAGGCAAGCCAGCTCCCACATTTGGTTTTGTGTTGGGTTCGGGTTCAGCGACGGTCTGCCACAACCCCAATCAACACCAGCACCACCACCAACACCGGCGCCAGGCTGTAGTTATTGAACTGGCTCAACCCCCGCACAATCCATGGCGTGGCGTAGATCAACGCCGCACCGCTGCCGATCATGCACACCAGCGCCATCAAAGGAACGCGCAATGCGCCCGCGATGCTGCCCAGGCGGGCCTCGACCCAGCCTTTGATATCGGCGCCGAACAACACCAGTAAGCAGCCGACAAGAGCCAGAGAGATTTCCGACAGGTTGCTACGGCTCCAGCGGGATACGGTGGCGAGCAGGTCGAGTACCAAATCCATTCGAATTCCTTAGAGCGTCAGCTCAAAAACTTCTGCAACAGGTCATTGAGAAAGAGTTGCCCGCGGTCAGTCGCCGCCAGGCGTGACGGTTCGACCTGCATTAAGCCACTTTGTTCTGCCTCACGGCGGCCCTCGTCAAGGCTCGCCAGATCAAGGCCGGTGCGTTCGGCGTAGAGCCTGGCGTCGACGCCTTCGGTGAGCCGCAGCGCGTTCATGAGGAACTCGAATGGAAGCTCTTCATGGGTCAGTTCTTTCGCCCCGGCCTGAAAGCTTTTGGCCGGGTTGAGGTAGTCCTTGGGGGCTCGCGTCTTCCAGGTGCGCACGATGCGCCCGTCCGGGTGGCTGAGCTTGCCGTGGGCGCCGGCGCCGATGCCGATAAAATCGCCAAAGCTCCAGTAATTCAGATTGTGCCGCGCCGGGCGGCCCGGTTGGGCATACGCCGAGACTTCATATTGCGCGTAACCGTGTTCGGCCAGCAGCGCCTGACCGGCCTCCTGAATGTCCCACAGCGTGTCGTCTTCCGGCAGCACGGGCGGCTGGTTCCAGAACACGGTGTTGGGTTCCAGGGTCAGCTGGTACCACGACAAGTGCGTCGGCTTGAGGGCGATGGCCTGGCGCAAGTCGCTCAGGGCGTCGTCCAGGGTTTGATCGGGCAAGCCATGCATCAGGTCCAGGTTGAAGTTATCAAACCCGGCCTGGCGCGCCATGCCGGCGGCACGCACGGCTTCGTCACCGTTGTGAATGCGGCCCAAGGCTTCGAGCTTCTCCTGCTGGAAACTCTGGATGCCGATGGACAGGCGATTGATGCCCAGCGCGCGGTAGGCCACGAACTTCTCTTGCTCGAAGGTCCCGGGGTTGGCTTCCAGGGTGATTTCGATGTCGCCGGCAAACGGGATGCGTGCTTCCACGCCCTTGAGCAAACGGCCCAGTGCAGCGGCGCTGAACAGGCTGGGCGTGCCGCCACCGAAGAAGATCGAGCTGAGTTCACGGCCGTAAACCGCGTGCAGGTCTTGATCAAGGTCAGCCAGCAACGCGTCTACATACTCTTCTTCCGGCAGCACCTTGCTGGCGGTGTGGGAGTTGAAGTCGCAATACGGGCATTTGCGCACACACCACGGAATGTGGATGTACAGCGCCAAGGGCGGCAGGTGCGGCAGGGCCGCCCGAGGCGTTTGCGCGCCGCCGTGGATCAGCGGCTGCGCGGAGGTGTTCTGGGTCATTTCAGGCTCAGGCGTTGGCGCAGCAAATCCATTGCGCGGGCGCGGTGGCTGATCTGGTTCTTGTCGGCCGGGCTCAGTTCTGCGCTGGAAACATTACGCTCCGGCACCCAGAACAGCGGATCGTAGCCAAACCCGTGCTCGCCACTGGCCGCATGCAGGATGCGCCCGTGCCACAGGCCTTCGCAGAGGATCGGCAGCGGGTCATCGGCATGCCGCACCAGCGCCAGCACACAGACGAACTGCGCGCCGCGCATCGCGTCCGGCACATCCTTGAGGGCGTCCAGCAACTTGGCGTTGTTGGCCGCGTCGCCCTTGCCGTCGGCATACCGCGCCGAATAAATGCCAGGTGCTCCGCCCAGGAAGTCCACCGCCAGGCCCGAATCATCCGCCAACGCCGGCAAACCGGAGATACGCGCGGCGTTGCGGGCCTTGAGGATCGCGTTTTCGACAAACGACAGGCCGGTTTCTTCCGGCTCGACCTGGCTGAACTCGCCGATAGAGCGCAGTTGCACGGAATCACCGAGCATCGCCTGGAGCTCTTTGAGTTTGCCGGCGTTATGGCTGGCCAGTACGAGTTGTGTGAGGTTCATCAGTCGGCCGGAAACAGTTCTTGGTTGAATTGGAAGCCGTGGGCTTTGCCGCCGGTTTCAACATTGATGGTGAAAATCTTGGTTTCCTGCTGTGGCACTGCGTACTGGGCAACGTACAGCGTGGAGCCGTTCTGGATGATTTTCTTGAACGTGAGCATCTCGCTCTTGCCGCCCAGGTCTTTGATCGTGCCGGTGACGGTTGCGTCGATCGGTTCGACGCCCTTGTTCACAAACACATTGATCATGCCCAGCTCTTTGCTGCGTACGATCCCGGCTTCCTGAGCCATTTCCGGCGTCAGGAAACTCGTGGTCAGGGTGTTGTAATGCACCGTGATATCGCCGAATTCTTTCTGGCGATTACCATCGATGGCATCCGCCGCCATGGCGCTGACGCCCAGGCACGCGGTGAGTAGAAATACAGCCAAACGACTCATGTTCGTCCTCCTTGAAAATGGTTAGACGGCAATTTGATGGTCTGTGAGGCCAGGACTGCTGACGCGGTAGATCCCGATTTCGCCCAACAGATTGGGCCATAGCTTACTCGCCCAGCCGTGGCGATGCTGTTGATCGACGGCAAGGCGGTTGATGACTTTGGCCTCACGCTCTCCGCACAAGGCTTCGAAGTCTTCGAAGGTGCAGAAGTGGATGTTCGGGGTGTTGTACCACGTGTACGGCAGGAAGTCCGACACCGGCATCCGGCCCTTGGTGGCCAGGTACCAGCGGCAGCGCCAGTGGCCGAAGTTGGGAAAGGTGATGATGCACTGGCGGCCCACACGCAGCATTTCGTCGAGAATGCGGTCCGGGTAGTGCACGGCTTGCAGGGCCTGGGTCATCACCACGATGTCGAAGCTGTTGCTGGCAAAGTTGCCCAGGCCCTTGTCCAGGTCCTGCTCGATCACGTTGATGCCCTTGGCCACGCACTGGGCAATGTTGTCTGGGTCATTTTCCAGGCCGTAGCCGGTGACTTGCTTGTTGTCGCGCAGCCAGCTCAGTAGTTCGCCATCACCGCAACCGAGGTCGAGCACGCGGCTGCCGGCGGGGATCCAGTCTTGGATGATTTCCAGGTCGGCTCTCATGGCGTTCTCACAGAGTTATGCGGTTCATGTAATTGCTGAAAGCCTGCAGGTAGCGCGGGATCGGAATCAGGAAGGCGTCATGGCCTTGCGGAGCATCGATCTCCAGGTAGCAGACATCTTTCTTGGCGGCCATCAGCGCGTCCACCAGCTCACGGGAGCGGGCCGGCGAGAAGCGCCAGTCGGTGGTGAACGACATCACGCAGAACTTGGCGGTGGCGCCCTCAAAGGTTTTCGCCAGGTCGTCGTTGAAGTTGGCGGCCGGGTCGAAGTAGTCCAGCGCCTTGGTCATCAGCAGGTAAGTGTTGGCGTCGAAACGCCCGGAAAACTCTTCGCCCTGATAGCGCAGGTAACTTTCGACCTGGAACTCGACGCTGTGGAAGTCGTAGTTGAGCTTTTCGCTCTTGAGGCCACGGCCGAATTTCTCGCCCATGGAGTCATCGGACAGGTAAGTGATGTGCCCGACCATCCGCGCGAGCATCAAGCCACGCTTGGGGATCACGCCTGCTTCCTGGAACGAACCGCCGTGGAACTCGGGGTCGGTGAGGATGGCCTGGCGGGCCACTTCGTTGAAGGCGATGTTCTGCGCCGACAGTTTCGGCGCCGAGGCGATGGCCAGGCAATGGCGCACGCGGTCCGGGTAGGTGATGGTCCATTGCAGCGCTTGCATGCCGCCCAGGCTGCCGCCGATCACCGCGGCCCATTGGCCGATGCCCAGCAGGTCAGCCAGACGCGCCTGGCTGTGCACCCAGTCTTCCACGGTCAGCACCGGGAAATCCGCGCCGAACGGTTTGCCGGTTTCCGGGTTGAGGCTGCTCGGGCCGGTGGAACCGTTGCAGCCGCCGAGGTTGTTCAGGCTCACCACAAAGAATTTGTTGGTGTCGATGGGCTTGCCGGGGCCGATGCAGCTGTCCCACCAGCCGGGCTTGCGCTCGTCGGCGCTGTGGAAACCGGCGGCGTGATGATGGCCGGACAAGGCGTGGCAGATCAGCACGGCGTTGCTCGCCGTGGCGTTCAGTTGGCCGTAGGTTTCGTAGATCAGGTCATAGGCCGGCAGCGAACGGCCGCAGGCCAGGGCCAGCGGTTCGCTGAAGTGCGCCACTTGGGGCACGACCAGTCCAACAGAATCGGGGGGGAAGGCAGCTGGCATCGACCCTGCTCTCGTTTAAATGAGGCGTAAGTCTAAAGACCGCTGCACCCAGCGGCAAGCAAAGGCCTGCACGGAGTCAATTCAGTACGCGGATACAAAATGTGGGAGCGGGCTTGCTTGCGAATACGGTGTGTCAGTCAGCGAAAATATCGACTGATCGACTGCATTCGCGAGCAAGCCCGCTCCCACACTTATCCGCGTTTCAAATCAGGCCGAACAGTTCTTTAGGCATGAACGCGTAGTAGGCCAGGCGCGGGATCACCCAGCTTTGCAGCAGCTGGATCGCGATAAACGCGAAGATCGGCGAGATATCCAGGCCGCCCAGGTTCGGGATCAACCGACGGAACGGCGCCAGCACCGGCTCGGTGATCTGGGCCACCAGCTCCGCGCCAGGGCTACGGCTGCCGGGTGCGACCCACGAGAGGATCACGCTGATGATCATCGACCAGAAGATGATCTTCAAAAACAGCGAGAAGATACCGATCAGGCCCCATGGCAACAGCAGCGGGGTGAAGGCCTGATAGCCGTTGAGCATCAGGATCACCATAAACAGCAAAATCTGCAGCAGCAGCGCCAGCACCAGCGACGACATGTCCAGGCCGAACAGGCTTGGGATAACGCGGCGCAGCGGTTTGAGCAGCGGTTGGGTGGCTTTCACCACGAACTGGCAGAGCGGGTTGTAGAAGTTCGCCCGCACCAGTTGCAGGATAAAGCGCATCAGCACGATCAGCAGGTACAGGCTGCCCAAGGTCTGGATGATGAAAATGGCAGCGTCATTGATTCCGAGCATGTTTGTTTCCTATCGGGTCCAGTTGCAGGGGACGACTATTTGCCCAGTTGCTCGGCCATCTCGGCCGAACGATGTGCCGCGGCACCCAGGGCTTTTTCCACCAGGGCTTCAAAGCCACCGGCCTGGAACGATTCAATGGCCGCTTGCGTGGTGCCACCCGGCGACGTTACGCGGCGGCGCAGTTCGGCGGCGTCCACGTCGCTGTCGACGGCCATGTTCGCGGCGCCCAGGGCGGTTTGCTCAGCCAGTTGCTCAGCCACTTCGTGGGGCAGGCCCAGCTTCACGCCGGCGGCGGTCATGGCTTCGATCAACAGAAAGAAGTACGCCGGGCCGCTGCCGGACACGGCGGTGACCGCGTCCAGTTGCTGCTCTTGCTCCAGCCACACGGCGATGCCGACGGCGGACAGCAGTTCTTGCGCGTGATCGCGTTGCTCGGCCGTCACTTCGGCGGTGGCGTACAGGCCGCTCACGCCCTTGCGCAGCAGCGCCGGGGTGTTGGGCATGCAGCGCACGATTGGCTGTTCACCGAGCCAGTTGTTCATGCTGGCGCAGGTGATGCCCGCGGCGATGGAGACCACCAGTTGGTGTGGCTGCAGGCTCGGGCGCAGGCTTTCGCACACGGCCTTCATGGCCTGCGGTTTCACCGCCAGCACGATCACGTCGACGCCCTGGATGGCCTCGGCGTTATCGGCAAAGGTTTCAATGCCGTGCTCGCTGCTGACGCGGGCGCGGGTGTCGGCGCCCGGGTCGCTGGCGCGGATCTGCTGGGCTTGCAGGCCCTTGGCCCGCAGGCCGCCGATCAGGCTGGCCGCCATGTTACCGGCGCCGATAAAGGCAATACGCGTGTTGCTCATGACAGGTCCTTATTCAGAGGAAAGTCAGCCATTTCACGGCTGGCCGTAGTCGCGGGCGCCAAACAGGGCGGTACCGATCCGCACCCAGGTGGCACCTTGGGCGATGGCCGACTCGAGGTCGTGGCTCATGCCCATGGAAAGTGTGTCCAGCGCCAGATTCAGGCTGGCTTGCAGGTCTCTCACCGCTGCGAATGCCGCATCTTGCGCGGCGCGATCTTCAGTCGGCTCGGGAATCGCCATCAAGCCGCGCAGTTTCAGGCGCGGCAAGGCGCTGATCGCATGGGCCAGGGCCGGCAAATCGGCGGGCGTACAGCCGGATTTGCTGGCTTCGCCACTGACGTTGACCTGAATGCAGATGTTCAGCGGCGGCAGGTCGGCCGGGCGTTGTTCGGACAGGCGTTGAGCGATTTTCAAGCGGTCCACGGAATGTACCCAAGCGAAGTTCTCGGCGATCGCACGAGTCTTGTTCGATTGAATGGGGCCAATGAAGTGCCAACTCAAGGGCAGGTCGGTTAATTGCGCCTGTTTGCCCAAGGCTTCCTGCAGGTAGTTCTCGCCAAAATCGTGCATCCCGGCGGCGTAGGCTTCGCGCACGGCTTGCGCGGGTTTGGTCTTGCTCACGGCCAGCAGGTGGATGCTGTTTTCGTCACGTTGCACGGCGTGGGCCGCGGCACGGATCCGCTCGCTAACCAGGCCAATGTTGTCTGCTATCGTCGACATTCAAGATGCACCCGTGGATATGGAGTCCGCGGCATTCTACTGGAAATGGAAAGCCCTATGGATATCACTGAATTGCTGACGGCCAGCGTGCGCCGTGGCGCCTCCGACCTGCATTTGTCGGCCGGCCTGGCACCGATGCTGCGTGTTGATGGCGAGGTCTGGCCGCTGGAGGGCCCGGTGCTCACGCCCCCGCAAGTTGCGGAGTTATTGAGCCCTTTGCTCAACCGCTACCAACAAAAGGATTTCGAAACATCTCTTGAAACCGATTTTGCCTTCGAACTGCCGAGCGTGGCGCGGTTCCGGGTGAATGTATTTCAACAGGATCGCGGCATGGGGGCGGTGTTTCGCACCATTCCCGCCGAGGTGCAGAGCCTTGAAAGCCTCGGGCTGGGGGCGGTGTTCCAGCGTATCGCGCAACTGCCGCGCGGCCTGGTGCTGGTCACCGGGCCGACCGGGTCGGGCAAATCCACCACGTTGGCGGCGATGATCGACTATCTCAACGGGCATCGGCGCCAGCACATCCTCACCCTCGAAGACCCCATCGAATTTATCCACAGGCCGAAAATGGCCTTGATCAACCAGCGTCAGGTGCACCGCGATACCCACAGCTTTTCGGCGGCGCTGCGTTCGGCGCTGCGTGAAGACCCGGATGTGATTCTGGTGGGCGAATTGCGCGACCTTGAGACCATCCGCCTGGCGCTGACGGCCGCTGAGACCGGGCACCTGGTATTTGGCACCTTGCACACCACCTCGGCCGCAAAGAGCGTGGACCGGCTGGTGGACGTGTTCCCGGCAGCGGAAAAGCCCATGGTGCGCTCGATGCTGTCGGAGTCGTTGCAGGCGGTGGTGTCGCAAGTGCTGGTCAAGAAGATCGGCGGTGGGCGGGTGGCGGCTCACGAGATCATGCTGGGTACACCGGCTATTCGTAACCTGATCCGTGAAGACAAAGTGGCGCAGATGGTCTCGGCGATCCAGACCGGTGGCGCGCTGGGGATGAAAACGTTGGACATGAGCTTGATGGCGTTGGTCAGCGAGGGGCTGATCAGCCGGGAAGATGCGCGGGGGCAGGCGAGGGTGCCTGGGGACATCTGAGGTCTTGAGGGCAATGAAAATCAAATGTGGGAGCGGGCTTGCTCGCGAATGCGCAGTGTCAGTCACCCTCTTAGTTGACTGATTTAACGCATTCGCGAGCAAGCCCGCTTCCACATTGGTTACCGCATATCAGACTGAAATCAGCGCTGCACAACCCGCAGGTTGTTGTTCTGTTCTTTCGGCAGAACCCGTTTGGCAATCACGTAGTTCTTGTCCCAGAACGGCTTTTTCAACGTGTCGATGCTGACCGACTTGCCACGACGCGGTGCGTGGATAAAGCGGTCGTTGCCCAGGTAGATGGCAACGTGATTGACCTGGCGGCTCTTCAACTTGAAGAACAACAGGTCGCCCGGTTTCAGGTCTTTACGGTCAACCTTTAGCCCGTGACCGGCGGCCATGGCGTTGGAGGTGCGTGGCAAATCCACCGCTTTGACGTCATTAAACGCATATTTCACCAAACCACTGCAGTCGAACCCTTTACTTGGGCTGCTGCCGCCCCAACGATAAGGAGTACCGAGCACATTAACCGCGCGGCTGAGGACGTTGCTGCTTTGTTTGGTGTTAACTGCCATCAGGCCGGGCGTTGCTTTACCGTGGTGGGCCTTGCTCAGTTGAGTCGGGCGGTTGACGGTCAGCTTTACCGATTTGGCGGTGCCTGGCGTGCTGTGAACTTTAGGGGTGAAACCGTTAACGTTAGGAAGACGTTGCTCACGATTGGTGGCGTGGGCGGCCAGTGGCATTAATAGGCAGATGGTTAGCCATGTCTTGAAAAATGGTCGCATTAGGCGTGGCTCTTTTAGGTTTGCGCGCAACTTTATAACAGCTTTTTGTGTCGTTCTTAGGCCGTTTGTCGACTGAACCCTGGGGTCAAATTCAGGAAAAGCGCGACGAATTGCCGCTATCGTCCTGCAGAGGTCAGGTGGCATAAGGCTTTGCGGGAGGGAAGATACCATTTGCCGTGTGTCGGGCGCCCGTAAAAAAGTCACAAAGAAAATGAAAAAATTTATCTATCGAGGCAAAAGAGGTACTCCATGAACACCTATCGACAGGATGTGATGCAGCAGGACACCCACAGCAAGGTGATCGGTTACCTGCTGTGGATTTTCGGTTTTACCGGGGCGCACCGCTTCTATTACGGCAAGCCGGTGACCGGGACGATCTGGTTTTTCACCTTTGGTCTTTTCGGGATCGGCTGGCTGATCGACTTGTTCCTGATCCCTGCCATGGACCGTGAAGCAGACCTGCGTTTCACCGCCGGGCCGATCGAATACAACGTGGCCTGGATACTGTTGGCGTTCCTGGGCGTGTTCGGGCTGCACCGCATGTATCAAGGCAAATGGATCACCGGCCTGATCTACCTGCTGACTGGCGGTTTGTTCCTGGTGGGCGTGCTGTATGACTTCTGGACGCTGAATACGCAGGTTTCGATCCGCAATGCCGAGCGCAATAGCGGACGCTGAGCGCGCATATAAGTCAATGTGAGCACGGTCAATGTGGGAGCCGGGCTTGCCCGCGATAGCATCACCTCGGTCTGGCTGAACAACCGAGGTGCCTGCATCGCAGGCAAGCCAGCTCCCACATGTACTGTCCCACTTCAGGTTTTGCGACTTATCAGGCCTGGTAGCTGATCCGCCCATCGACCAAGGTGTACCGCACCGTCGCCGGCAGGCTATGGCCGATGAACGGGCAGTTTTCGCCCTTGGACAGCCAGTGTTCCCCGGCAACCGTGGAGCTGGCCGGATCAAACAGCACCAGGTCCGCCGCTGAACCCACCGCCACTTTGCCCGCCGGCAGGCGCAAGGCCTCAGCCGGGCCGGCACTCAGGCGCGCCAACAGCGTTGGCAGGTCGAGCAGACCGTCTTGCACCAGGGTCATCGCCAGCGGCAGCAACAGTTCGACACTGCTGATGCCCGGCTCGGTCGCGCCAAACGGCGCCAGCTTGGCATCACGCTCGTGGGGTTGGTGATGGCTGGAGATTGCCGAGACCACACCCGACTTCACGGCCGCGCGCAAACCGTCGCGGTCGGCCAACGTGCGCAGGGGTGGCTGCACGTGGTAAAGGCTGGAGAAATCGATCAGCGCTTCATCGGTCAAAATCAGCTGGTACAACGCCACGTCCGCCGTCACCGGCAGGCCGCGCGCTTGCGCCTGGGCGATCAGGGCCACGCCGCGCGCGCTGGTCAACTGGCTGAAGTGCGCACGCACACCGCTTTGCTCTACCAGCAGCAGATCACGGGCCAGGGCCACGGTTTCAGCGGTTTCGGGAATGCCCGGCAGGCCGAGGAAACTGGCGACGGCGCCTTCATGGGCCAGGCCACCTTCGGCCAGGTCGCGGTCCTGGGAGTGGAAGATCACCGTCAGGTCGAAGGTGGCTGCGTATTCCAGGGCGCGGCACAGCGTGCGCGTGCTGCGAAAACTGTCCAGCCCGTTGCCGAATGCCACGCAACCGGCGTCGCGCAGGGCGATCAGCTCGGCGAGTTGTTCGCCTTCCAGGCCTTTGCTCAGCGCGCCGATGGGGAACACTTTGCAATTGCCGGCTTCGCGGGCGCGGTCCAGGATCAGCTCGGTCACCGCCGAGGTGTCGAGCACCGGCTTGGTGTGCGGCGGGCAGCACAGGCTGGTGACGCCACCGGCAGCGGCGGCGCGGGTTTCGCTGGCGATGGTGCCTTTGCGGCTGTAACCCGGTTCGCGCAGGGCGACGTTCAGGTCGACCAAACCAGGCGCGGCCACCAGGCCTTTGGCGTCGATCGTCTCGCTGGCGCTGAAGCCCGCAGGCGCAGCGCCAATGGCGAGGATTTTGCCGGCTTCCAGGTGAAGATCGGTAACTTGATCCAGGCCACTGGCTGGATCGATGACTCGGGCGCCGAGAATGCTGAGCTTCACTGGGCGTTCTCCTGCTCGAATTGACGTTGCGCGGTTTGCCCGCTCATGGCCATGGACAACACCGCCATGCGCACGGCGATGCCGTAGGTCACTTGGTTGAGGATCACCGATTGGCTGCCGTCGGCCACCGCCGACTCAATCTCAACCCCACGGTTGATCGGCCCTGGGTGCATCACGATGGCATCCGGCTTGGCGCCGGCCAACCGCGCAGTGGTCAGGCCGAACAGGCGGTAGAACTCACCTTCGCTGGGCAGCAGGCCACCGGCCATGCGCTCGCGTTGCAGGCGCAGCATGATCACCACGTCCACGTCCTTGAGGCCTTCGGTCATGTCGGTGTAGACCTTCACGCCGTACTGCTCGATGCCGATCGGCAGCAGGGTTTTCGGTGCGATCACGCGGATGTCCGGGCAACCCAGGGCTTTGAGGGCCAGCATGTTCGAGCGCGCGACCCGCGAGTGCAGGATGTCGCCGACGATGGCTACCGAGAGGTTTTCAAAACCGCCCTTGTGCCGACGGATCGTCAGCATGTCGAGCATGCCTTGGGTCGGGTGCGCGTGGCGGCCGTCGCCACCGTTGATGATTGCCACGTTCGGGCACACATGCTCGGCGATGAAGTGTGCGGCGCCGGAGTCGCCGTGGCGCACCACGAACATGTCGGCGGCCATGGCTTCAAGGTTGCGCAGGGTGTCGAGCAGGGTCTCGCCCTTGCTCGCCGACGAGGTCGACACGTTCAGTGTGATCACGTCGGCCGACAGCCGCTGGGCTGCCAGTTCAAAGGTGGTGCGGGTGCGGGTGGAGTTCTCGAAGAACACATTGCAGATGGTCTTGCCGCGCAGCAGCGGGACCTTCTTCACCGCGCGGCCACCGACTTCGAGGAACGAGTCGGCGGTGTCGAGGATTTCAGTCAGCAGTTCGCGGGGCAAACCGTCGAGGGACAAGAAGTGTTGCAACTGGCCCTGAGCATTGAGCTGCAGCGGGCGCTTGGCATCTAGAGGCGTCATCGCGGGGACTCTGTACAAGGCGGTTTAAAGGGCAAGGTCTTGCAGTTCGAGTTCGAGCGGCGTGGGACCGGACAATTTTACCCGCTGGTGGGCCTCCAGCGACAGGGTGGCACCGACCACATCCGGGCTGATCGGCAATTCGCCAGCGTCCAGGTCGAGCAGGCACACCAGCGTCACGCTGGCCGGGCGGCCGTAATCGAACAACTCGTTCATGGCGGCGCGGATGGTGCGACCGCTCATCAGCACGTCGTCGATCAGCACCAGGTGCTGGCCCTCGATCTCGAACGGCAGGGCCGAAGGGCGCACCTGCGGGTGCAGGCCGTTCTGGCTGAAGTCGTCGCGGTAGAAAGACACGTCCAGCGTGCCCAGCGGCGAATCGCTGCCCAGTTCTTCCAGCAACGCTTGGGCCACCCACACACCACCGGTGCGAATGCCGATAAAGCGCGGTTCGCTGATGGCACGGTGTTGCAGGTGCGCCTTGAGGCGAATCGCCATCTGGCTGATCAGGTCGGCGGGATTGGGCAGGCTCATGGTGGCTCCTTCAAGGCCTCGCGCAGGCAAGGTCCGGGCTCAAACGTAAAAAGACGCGGCAAGCCGCGTCAGTCAGGATTCAAATAAAGCGGTGTTTTCATCCAGCCAACCCTGCAACAGCAGGGCGGCCGCGATGGCGTCCACCGGGTTGTCGCGGTAGCTGCCTTTCTGCCCGCCACGGTCACGGCGCTCACCCTTGGCTTCAAAGGTGGTCAGGCGCTCGTCGTGGGTATAGAAGGGCAGGTTGTAGCGGCCATTGAGGCGGCGGGCGAACTTTTCGGCGCGCAGGCACATGTCGCTGGGGGTGCCGTCCATGTTCAAAGGCAGACCGACCACGACGGCGTCGGGCTTCCACTCCTTGATCAGGGCCTCGACCTGGTTCCAGTCCGGCACGCCGTTCTGGGCTTTCAAGGTGCACAACTCGCGGGCCTGGCCGGTAATCACCTGGCCGACCGCTACGCCGATCTGTTTGGTGCCGTAGTCAAAACCGAGGATCAAACGCAAGGCCATCAGGCGTGCCCCGCCTGGCTGGTCAGCAGGTTGAGGTTGACCCGCAACTTGGCTGCCGCCGCTTCCAGGCGCAGTTCACTGGCTGTGTTGAACAGAATGTCGGCGTCGAACGGGCAAGTCAGCCAGGCATTGCTGGCCAGTTCGGCTTCCAGTTGCCCGGCTTCCCAACCGGCGTAGCCGAGGGTGATCACGCTTTGCTCAGGCCCCACGCCGTCGGCGATGGCGAACAACACGTCTTGGGAAGTGGACAGCGACACGCCTTCCAGGTCGACCGTGGCCTGGAACTTCGGCCCGGTGGGGTGCAGCACAAAACCGCGATCGGTTTGCACCGGCCCGCCGATGTAGATCGGTACATTTTGGCAGCGCGCCGGCGGGTCGATCTCCGGGCGCAGTTGCTCAAGAATATCGGCCAGGTTCAGCTCTTGCGGGCGGTTCACCACCAACCCCATGGCACCATTGGCCGTGTGCTCGACGATGTAGGTCAAGGTCTGCGCAAAGTTCGGGTCGGCCATATGGGGCATGGCGATCAGGAATTGGTGCTTGAGGTAGGTCGGGCTGACATTTTTCATGTCCGCTAGTGTGGCGTCGGAGGGGCGAACTGACAAGCTGCGGCGGACGCTAATTGTGGCGAGCGGGGCTGTCGTGGCGAGCCGGCTTGTCGTGGCGAGCGGGCTTGCCCCGCGTTGGGGCGCGAAGCGGCCCTGAAATCTGGCGCTGTGGTTTTTCAGGCAGAACGCGGTGGCCCTATTGGGGCCGCTTCGCAGCCCAACGCGGGGCAAGCCCGCTCGCCACAAGGGCCCGCTGCCGTTGGCAGAGTGCAGGAGCGATCAGTTACTGGACAGCCGATCACCCCGGGCAAACTTCCAGGTGCGGATGATTTCCAGGCGGTCTATGTCGTTCAGGTCGCCGGTAAACGGCGCGAAGGGCGCGGCCAGGCGCACGATGCGCTGGGCCGCCTGGTCCAGCAACGGTTGGCCGGACGACTCGAGCACCTGCACTTCATATAACGACCCGTCGCGGTTGATCGACACCAGTAAGCGCAAATTGCCATAGATCTGCTGGCGCCGGGCTTCGTCCGGGTAATTGAGGTTGCCGATGCGTTCGACCTTCTTGCGCCATTCGTCCTTATACCAGGCGCCTTTGTCGCGCATGGTCGAGGCGGCGTTCAGGCGATAGATGCGCGGGCGCTTGGCGTACAGCTGTTGTTCGTTGGCCAGTTCGGCTTCGAGGCTGGAAATCTGGTCGGAGAGCTGCGAGCTGTCGAAGGTCGGCGCTGGCTTGACCGGCTCGGGCTGCGGCTCGGTCTTGGTTTTCTCGCGCTGGGTCGGGGCTTTTTGCGGTTTTGGCGCAACAGTGGTCACGGCGGCCTTGGGCGCGGCCTGCTTGACCTCAGGCTTGGGCGTCGGCGGCGGGGTGACTTTATTCACCTTGTTGTCCTGGAACGGCGCCACTTCGGTGGTCTTGGGCACGGCCTTTTTGTCGAGCGTGCCGCTGCCTTGCTGATTGTCCTGGGCCAGAAAGTCAGCCTTTTCAGGCTTTTTTTCGCTTTTGAACGTGGCGAGGGTGATTTCCAGGGTTTTGGTGATCTGCTTGGGCTCGGCAAAGGTGAAACCCAGGCCGAGTAACAAAGCGAGGTGGATCAGCGCTGCCAGAAACAGGGTAAATCCGAGCCGATCAGCCGGGCGCACGCCGCTGTGGGAGAGTTCGGGGGGCAGATCGGGCGGGAGCGTCATGACAAAAAAACCAACATCGCGCGTTTCACAGGTGCCGCATGATAACGCAATGTTGGTGTGTGTCCGGCTGTTCTATGTCACTTGGCTTGCAGCTTGCGCTCGATGGCCGCCATCAGCATTTCGCCGATGTTCGTGCCAAATGCGTTGTCGATCTCGCGAATGCAGGTCGGGCTGGTGACGTTGATTTCGGTGAGGTTCTCACCAATTACGTCCAGTCCTACGAACAGCAGGCCTTTTTCGCGCAGTGTTGGGCCGACTTGGGAAGCGATCCAACGGTCTTTGTCCGACAGTGGACGCGCTTCACCGCGACCGCCGGCTGCCAGGTTGCCACGGGTTTCACCTGCGGCCGGGATACGCGCCAGGCAGTAATCCACCGGCTCACCGTCGATCATCAGGATGCGTTTGTCGCCGTCCTTGATCGCCGGAATGTAAGCCTGGCCCATGATCTGCTGGGTGCCCAGCGCGGTCAGGGTTTCCAGGATCACCGACAGGTTTGGGTCGCCAGCGCGGTGGCGGAAGATCGAGGTGCCGCCCATGCCGTCCAGCGGCTTGAGGATCACGTCGCCGTGCTTGGCGGCGAATTCACGCAACACATCGGCGCGGCGGCTGACCACGGTAGGCGGCGTGCATTGTGGGAACAGGGTGGCGAACAGCTTTTCATTGCAATCGCGCAGGCTTTGCGGCTTGTTGACGATCAGCACGCCAGCGCGCTCGGCCTGTTCCAGCAAGTAAGTGGAGTAAACGAATTCCATGTCGAACGGCGGGTCCTTGCGCATCAGGATCACGTCCAGATCGCTCAAGGGGCTGTCGATTTCATCCGCAAGCTCGAACCACTTTTCAGGGTTGGCAAACACCTGCAGCGGGCGCATGCGTGCGCGGGCCTCGCCGTCGCCCTGATAAAGATCGCGCTGCTCCATATAGAACAGCGTCCAGCCGCGGGCCTGGGCGGCCAGGAGCATAGCCAGCGAGCTGTCCTTTTTATAGGAAATGCTGGCGATAGGGTCCATGACAATGCCGACGCGAACGCTCATGGGGGATTTCCTCTAGCAAATTAGGGCGCATAAAAGTGGCGTCAGAGTGGCGCTGCGGCTGTTGTGGGTCAAGGAAAAACCACCTGGCCGGTTGCTCGATAGATTGCGCCCGGAGACTGTGCTAAAAAGACTCCCACGGTGCAGCAGCCCTTGAATTCCAAGGCTTGCAGCGCTCATCCTGTGCAACATCAGGCAGTACACACCGAAAACCGATTCGCTGTGGCGATGGTAGAGCAGATATGGAACAGCATTCCAACGCCTTGAGAGTGATGGTGATCGACGATTCGAAAACGATCCGCCGCACCGCCGAGACCCTGTTGAAGAACGTGGGGTGCGAAGTCATCACGGCCATCGACGGTTTCGATGCACTGGCCCGGATTGTTGATCATCACCCGCACATTATCTTTGTCGACATCATGATGCCGCGCCTGGATGGCTATCAAACCTGCGCGCTGGTGAAGAACAACCCGGCGTTCAAGTCGATTCCGGTGATCATGCTGTCCTCCAAGGACGGCCTGTTCGACAAGGCCAAGGGGCGCATCGTGGGTGTCGATCAGTTTTTGACCAAGCCTTTCAGCAAGGAAGAACTGCTGAGCGCGATCAAGGCCTACGTGCCCGGCTTCGCCGCAGTAGAACAAGCACACTGACACCGCCTCACAAGGGCCGGCGTCCACCAATGTAGTGGGGAAAACCATGGCACGTGTTCTGATCGTCGACGATTCGCCGACCGAAATGTACAAACTGACCGGCATGCTGGAAAAGCACGGCCACCAGGTCCTCAAAGCCGAAAACGGCGCAGACGGCGTGGCCCTGGCCCGTCAGGAAAAGCCCGACGCCGTACTGATGGACATCGTGATGCCGGGCCTCAATGGCTTCCAGGCTACCCGCCAGCTGTCCAAGGAGCCGGAAACCAACGGCATCCCGATCATCATCATCACCACCAAGGATCAAGAAACCGACAAAATCTGGGGCGCACGCCAGGGCGCCAAGGATTACCTGACCAAACCCGTGGACGAAGAAACCCTGATCGCCACCCTGAACAAGGTGTTGGCCGGCTGACGGCACGCCATCATGACCGAGTCACAAACCGCCTTCGAGCTGCTGCTGGACATCGACCGCCGCTGCCGCCTGCTGGCCGCCGACCTGCCGTCCCAGGAAACCCGCCTGCAACGTTGGAGCGGGATCGGTTTTCGCCTGGGACCGTATTGGTACGTGGCGCCGATGGGCGAAGTCGCCGAGGTGTTGCATGAACCGCGTTGCACCTTGATGCCCGGGGTCAAGCCCTGGGTCAAAGGCGTGGCCAACCTGCGTGGGCGTTTGCTGCCGGTGATGGACCTGGGCGGGTTCCTCGACCTCGGGCTGTCCAGGGCCCGCAAGCAACGGCGAGTGCTGGTGGTGGAATTCAACGACTTGTTTGTCGGGCTGCTGGTGGACGAGGTGGTGGGCATGCAGCATTTCGCACAAGACGCACTGTTGGCGAGCACCGCGCCCACTGCGCCGTTTATCCAGGGCCAGTTCGACAGTGACCAGCTGTGGCAGGTCTTCAGCCCCTTCGCTTTGGCCCAGGCCCCAGGCTTCATGGATGTTGCCGCATGACCACCGCTACCACGCCCAAACCGCAAGCCGCATCGCGCAGCCGTTCGCAGATCATCGTGCTGTTTATCGCGCTGATCGTGTTCATCATGCTGTTGTTCGCCAACTTCGCGTACCTCAATACCCAGTCCACGTACGACAAGCAGTACATCGGCCACGCCGGTGAGCTGCGCGTGCTGTCCCAGCGCATTGCCAAGAACGCCACGGAAGCCGCCGCCGGCAAGGCGGCCGCGTTCAAGCTGCTGGGCGATGCACGCAACGACTTCGCCCAGCGCTGGGGCTATCTGAAAAAAGGCGATACCGAGACCGGCCTGCCGGCTGCACCCAACGCGGTACGCGCCGAAATGCGCGCGGTGCAGACCGATTGGGAAGCACTGCTGAAAAACACCGACGCGATTCTCGCCAGCGAACAGACCGTGTTGTCGTTGCACCAAGTGGCGGCGACGCTTGCCGAAACTGTGCCGCAATTGCAGATGGAATCGGAAAAGGTCGTCGACATTCTGCTGCAACGCGGCGCCCCGGCCAGCCAGGTGGTGTTGGCCCAGCGCCAATCATTGCTGGCCGAACGCATCCTCGGCGCAGTCAACACCGTGTTGGCCGGCGACGAAACCTCGGTGCAGGCCGCCGATGCCTTTGGCCGCGACGCCAACCGTTTTGGTCAAGTGCTTAACGGCATGCTCCAGGGCAACGCCGGCCTGCGCATTGCTCAGGTTGAAGACCACGACGCCCGTGCGCGGTTGGCGGAAATCGCCGAGCTGTTTGAATTTGTCTCCGGCTCCGTGGATGAAATCCTCGAAACCTCGCCGCAGCTGTTCCAGGTACGCGCCTCGGCGAGCAATATTTTCAACCTGTCGCAAACCCTGCTCGATGAAGCCTCGCACCTGGCCACCGGGTTTGAAAACCTCGCCAGCGGGCGCAGCTTCGACACCATCGGCGGCTACGTATTGGGCTTGCTGGCGCTGACCTCGATCATCCTGATTGGCCTGGTCATGGTGCGCGAGACCAACCGCCAGCTGCATGAAACCGCCGAGAAAAACGAGCGCAACCAGAACGCGATCATGCGCCTGCTCGATGAAATCGAGGACCTGGCCGATGGTGACCTGACGGTGACCGCCTCGGTCACCGAAGACTTCACCGGCACCATCGCCGACTCCATCAATTATTCGGTTGACCAGCTGCGCGATCTGGTGGCGACCATCAACCTCACGGCCGGGCAAGTGGCCGGCGCGGTGCAGGAAACCCAGGCCACCGCCATGCACCTGGCCCAGGCCTCGGAGCATCAGGCCCAGCAAATCGCCGAGGCCTCTACCGCGATCAATCAGATGGCCCAATCCATCGACCAGGTGTCGGCCAACGCCGCCGAGTCCTCGGCGGTGGCGGAGCGCTCGGTGGAAATTGCCAACAAGGGCAATGAGGTGGTGCACAACACCATCCACGGCATGGACAACATTCGCGAGCAGATCCAGGACACCGCCAAGCGCATCAAACGCCTGGGCGAATCGTCCCAGGAGATTGGCGACATCGTCAGCTTGATCGACGACATTGCCGACCAGACCAACATCCTTGCTCTCAACGCCGCGATCCAGGCGAGCATGGCCGGTGACGCCGGGCGCGGGTTTGCCGTGGTGGCCGACGAAGTGCAGCGGTTGGCCGAGCGCTCATCCGCCGCCACACGCCAAATTGAAACCCTGGTGCGGGCGATCCAGACCGACACCAATGAAGCGGTTATTTCCATGGAACAGACCACCACCGAAGTGGTGCGTGGCGCGCGGCTGGCGCAAGACGCCGGGGTGGCGCTGGAAGAGATCGAAGGCGTGTCGAAAACCCTGGCGGCGTTGATCCAGAGTATTTCCAACGCGGCGCAGCAACAGACCTCGTCGGCGGGGCAGATTTCCCTGACGATGAACGTGATCCAGCAGATCACCACGCAGACGTCATCGGGCTCGACCGCCACGGCGGAGAGCATCGGCAACCTGGCGAAGATGGCCAGCCAGTTGCGCCGGTCGGTGTCGGGTTTCACCCTGCCACCGCCTAAACAGGTAGACGATTGAAATGCTATCCAAATGTGGGAGCGGGCTTGCTCGCGAATGCGGTGCATCAGTCACCTGATTTATTAGCTGACCCACCGCATTCGCGAGCAAGCCCGCTCCCACACTAGATCTTCATTGGTCTTCAGATCTTGGCAACACACGCAATTCACGAATTCTAAGCGGAGCAGTTATGGTTGATCGGCACGACTACGTGGCCCTCGAATGGGTCAAGGGCGACATTGCCGAAACCCTGAAACAGGCCCGTTCGGCGCTGGACGCGTTTGTCGAAACCCGCGACAGCGACGCCATTGCCGAGTGCCTGGCCGGTATCCACCAAGTGCATGGCGCGCTGCAGATGGTCGAGTTCTACGGCGCAGCGCTGCTGGCCGAAGAGATCGAAGCGCTGGCCCTGGCCCTGCAAGCCGAGCGCGTCAGCCAGCGCGATGAAAGCATCCGCCTGCTGCAACAGGCCCTCGGGCAACTGCCGCTGTACCTCGACCGCGTGCACAGCGCCCGCCGCGACCTGCCGCTGGTGGTGTTGCCGCTGCTCAACGACCTGCGCAGTGCGCGCGGTGAAAGCCTGCTGTCGGAGACCAGCCTGTTCAGCCCGCAGCTGTTGTCGATTGCGCCGTTGCCCGACGAGGCCTTGGCCCAACGCACACTGCCGGACCTTCACGAGCAACTGCGCCAGTGGCATCAACTGCTGCAACAGGCCCTGGTCGGTTTGCTGCGTGAGGACCACGGCCCCAGCAACCTGGAAGACATGGCGCGGGTGTTCGCGCGCCTCGAGGCGTTGTGCCAGGGCGCGCCATTGCTGCCGTTGTGGCAAGTCACCTCGGCGCTGGTCGAAGGCATGCTCACCGGCGTGATCGCCAACAGCCCGGCGCTGCGCAGCCTGCTCAAGGCCAGCGACAAGCAACTCAAGCGTCTGCTGGTCCAGGGCATCGGCGGCATTAACCAGCCCGCGCCGGATGAACTGCTAAAAAGCTTGCTGTTCTACGTGGCCAAGGTCACCCGGCCGACGCCGCGCATGCAAAGCCTCAAGGAACGCTACGGGCTGGATGAAGCCTTGCCCGACAGCGCCGTGGTCGATGCCGAGCGTGCACGTTTGGCCGGACCGGACCGCAATGCCATGGGCTCGGTGCTCGGCGCCTTGTGCGAGGAACTGGTGCGGGTCAAGGAGCGCCTCGACCTGTTCGTGCGCAGCGACCGCCAACACACCAACGACCTCGATGCCCTGCTGGCGCCACTGCGCCAGATCGCCGACACCTTGGCGGTGCTGGGCTTTGGCCAGCCGCGTAAGGTCATCATCGATCAACTGGCGGTGGTGCTGAGCCTGGTGCAGGGCCAGCGCGAACCCAATGACGCGGTGTTGATGGATGTTGCCGGCGCCTTGCTCTACGTCGAGGCCACGCTGGCGGGCATGGCCGGCACCGTCGAGCCGGAGAGCCGCGAAGAGAGCCGCCTGCCCACCACCGACCTGACCCAGATTCATCAATTGGTGATCCGCGAATCCTGCCAATGCCTGCGCCAGGCCAAAGAGCTGGTGATCGATTGCCTTGAGGCCGATTGGGACCGCCAGCGCCTGGAGTCACTGCCCGAGCTGCTCAGCCAGGTGCGCGGCGCGTTGGCGATGATTCCGCTGCCGCGTGCGGCGAGCCTGATGCGTGGTTGCACCGATTATGTCGATGAACAGTTGATGACCGGCGCTGCGCCACCGCCCGAGGCGCAGCTGGCGCATTTCGCCGACGTGGTCAGCAGCCTGGAATACTACCTGGAACGCATGCTCCAGGACCCCGACGCCGCCGGCGAACGCGTGCTGGAGCTGGCCACCCAAGGCCTGGCTGCACTCGGCTATCTGCCGGTCGAAAAGCCTTGGCGCCAGGCGCTGGCCGCGCCGGATGGCGCCCTGTCGACAGAGATCGCGCCGAGCCAGTCCCAATTCGATGCGTTGGCCAACCCCACGTCACGCCTGAATCCGCCTGCCCTGCACCGTCCGGGCAGCCTCTTGCCGCCGCCCGTTGGCGAAGAACCTGTCGACGATGAACTGCGTGAAGTCTTCCTCGAAGAAACCGATGAAGTCCTCGACGTGTTGCACCGCTACTTGCCCAACAGCGCCGACAAAACCGCCCAAAGCGAGATGCGGCGTGCCTTCCACACGCTCAAAGGCAGCGGCCGGATGGTCCGCGCCCTGGTACTGGCCGAGCTGGCCTGGGCGGTGGAAAACCTGCTTAACCGGGTGCTCGAACGCAGCGTGGCGCTCGACGCTGATGTGCAACAGGTGCTGGATGAGGCCGTGGCCCTGCTGCCGGAGTTGATCGCCGACTTTGCGGCCGACGACCAACGCCAGCGCGATGAAGTCGACGCCCTGGCGGCCCGTGCCCACGCCTTGGCCAGCGGCACTCAACCGGCCGCAGAGCCCCATGACCCGATGTTGCTGGAGATCTTTCGCAACGAAGCCCAGAGCCACCTGGAGAGCCTCAACCACTTTCTGCAACAGGCCGCCGAGCATATGCCGCTGCAAGTCAGCGATGAACTGCAACGTGCCCTGCACACCCTCAAGGGCAGCGCCTACATGGCCGGCGTGTTGCCGATGGCCGAACTGGCGCGACCGCTTGATCACCTGACCCGCGAATACAAGGCTCACCGCCTGCCGCTGGACCTGGATGAAGTGGAGCTGTTGCTGGAAGCCGAAGCCCTGTTCCAGCGCGGGTTGCGTCAGCTGGACAGTGATCCGCTGGTGCCGATCAGGGGCGCGGCAGAGTTGATCAGCCGCACGCAAAGCCTGCTCGACCAGCAGCTGCAAGCCTTGCTCGACGCGCCCAACACCGGGCTGCGCATCAAGCGCGACGCGCAGCTGATCAGCAACTTCCTGGCCCAGGGCATGGACATCCTGCTGGATGCCGAAAGTCTGCTGCGCCGCTGGCAGCAACACCCCGGCGAACGCCAGGAACTGACTGCGCTGCTGGACGAGTTGACCACCTTGGGCGAGGGCGCGCACATCGCCGACCTGCACGCCATCGACGAACTCTGCGAAGCCTTGCTCGACCTCTATGGCGCTGTGGAAGAGAGCAGCCTGGCGGTCAGCGAACGGTTTTTCCATGAGGCCGAACAGGCCCATGAAGCGCTGATCAACATGCTCGACCAACTGGCGGCCGGCCAGGAAATCAGCCCGGCGCCGGCGCGGGTAGACGCCCTGCGCGAGCTGCTGGATGAAGCCCTCGACCCGTCCGCCACCGGCCTGATCAAAAGCGACGGCGGGCGCGCCCCTAGCATTTCCGAACTGGGCGCCGCCACGGCCCGGTTGGGCCAGGACACGGCGATGGATGACGAGATCGTCGAGATTTTCCTGGAAGAGGCAGTCGACATCCTCGACAGCGCCGGGCAGTCGCTGAAACGCTGGCTGCTGGAACCGGACAGCGCGGCGCCGTTGTCGTCGTTGCAGCGGGACCTGCACACCCTCAAGGGCGGCGCGCGCATGGCCGAAATCGGCCCGATTGGCGACCTCGCCCATGAGCTGGAATGCCTGTACGAAGGCCTGGTGGACCGCCGCTACAGTTACTCGACCGAACTGTCCCAAGTATTGATGGCCAGCCATGAGCGGCTGGCCTTGCAGCTCGATCAATTGCAAGACCACCAACCCCTGAGCGACTCCAGTGACTTGATCGCCCAGTTGCGCGCGTTGCGCCAGAACAACGCGCCCGCCAACACGCCCACAGAACCTGAAACCGCAGCGGCTGATCCCGAGTTGCTGGATATCTTCCTCGAAGAAGCCGCCGATATTCTCGACAGTTCAAGCAGCGCGTTGCTGCGCTGGCAGGCCGAGCCGAGCAATCGCCAGGAGGTGGAAACCTTGCTGCGCGACTTGCACACCCTCAAGGGCGGCGCGCGCATGGTCGAAATCGGGCCGATTGGCGATTTGGCCCATGAGCTGGAGTTTCTCTACGAAGGCCTGTCTGCCGGTTTGCTTGCGCCGTCGCCGGAACTGTTCGCCTTGCTGCAAGGCTGCCATGACCGCCTGGCGCAGATGATCGACGCGGTGGCGGGCGGTTTGCCGGTGGGGTCGGTGGATAAACTCATCAAGCGCATCAGGAGCCTGGTGCACCCCGGTGACGAGCCGCTGGCGCCCGTAGCCTTGCCGGCCGGCAAGGCCGAAGCGGCGGTGGACCCCGGCGCCGACATGGTGAAAATTTCCGCCGACTTGCTTGATGATCTGGTCAACCTGGCCGGTGAAACCTCGATCTTCCGTGGCCGTATCGAGCAGCAGGTCAACGACGCGCGTATCGCGCTCAACGAAGTCGAAACCACCATCGAGCGTATGCGTGACCAACTGCGCCGCCTCGACACCGAAACCCAGGGCCGCATTCTCAGTCGTCAGCAGGCCGAGGCCGAGCGCCTGGGCTATGAAGAATTCGACCCGCTGGAAATGGACCGGCATTCGCAGCTGCAGCAGTTGTCGCGCGCACTGTCCGAATCGGCCTCCGACCTGCTGGACCTCAAGGAAACCCTCGACCGTCGCAACGGGGATGCACACAACCTGTTGCAGCAACAGGCACGCATCAACACCGAGCTGCAGGAAGGCCTGATGCGCACGCGCATGGTGCCGTTTGAACGCATGCTGCCGCGCCTCAAACGCATCGTGCGCCAGGTGGCGGAAGAGTTGGGCAAGGACGTTGAATTCGTGGTCGGCAATGCCGAAGGCGAGATGGACCGCAACGTGCTGGAGCGCATGGTGGCGCCGCTGGAACATATGCTGCGCAATGCCGTCGACCATGGCCTGGAGTCCCGCGAGGCGCGCGTGTTGGCCGGTAAACCCGAGAAGGGCCGTATCAGCCTGGACCTGACCCACGAAGGCGGCGACATCGTCTTCGACATGCGCGACGACGGTGCCGGTGTGCCCCTGGACGCGGTGCGGCGCAAGGCGATCAAGCGCGGCCTGCTCGCGCCTGATCAAGACATGAGCGACCGCGACGTGTTGCAGTTCATCCTGCAGCCGGGCTTTTCCACCGCCGAAAAAATCACCCAGATTTCCGGGCGCGGCGTGGGCATGGACGTGGTGCACGAGGAAGTGCGCCAGCTCGGTGGCTCGATGTTCATCGACTCGACGCCGGGCGCGGGCGTGCACTTTCGCATTCGCCTGCCGTTTACCGTGTCGGTCAATCGCGCGCTGATGGTGCAATGCGCGGACGACCAATATGCGATCCCGCTCAACACCATTGAAGGCCTGGTGCGCGTGTTGCCCCACGAGCTGGCCGGGCACTATCAGCAAGATCCGCCGCGTTACGAATACGCCGGCCAGCGTTATGAATTGTTCTATTTGGGCGACCTGCTGCACACCGTCGCCCGGCCCAGACTGCTCGGCCAATACCAGCCCGTGCCGGTGCTGCTGGTGCAATGCAACGAGCGGCGCGTGGCGGTGCACGTGGACGCCATGGCCGGTACGCGCGAGATCGTGGTCAAGGGCCTGGGGCCACAGTTTGCCGGCGTGCAGGGTTTGTCCGGGGCGACCATTCTGGGTGATGGTCGCGTGGTGCTGATTATCGACTTGCTGGCGCACATCCGCGCCCGTCAACCGGCGTTGCCGGCCCAGTCGGTGGACGCGCCGCTGATCCTCAACGACCCGTTGAAAAAGCGCCCGCTGCTGGTGCTGGTGGTGGACGACTCGGTCACCGTGCGCAAAGTCACCAGCCGCCTGCTGGAGCGCAACGGCATGAACGTGCTCACCGCCAAAGACGGCATCGACGCCATCGCGTTGCTCGAAGAACACACCCCGGACCTGATGCTGCTCGACATCGAAATGCCGCGCATGGACGGCTTCGAAGTGGCGATCCAGGTGCGCAACGACCCCCGGCTGATGCGCCTGCCGATCATCATGATCACCTCGCGCACCGGCCAAAAACACCGCGACCGCGCCATGGCCATCGGCGTCAACGACTACCTCGGCAAGCCGTACCAAGAGTCGGTGCTGCTGGAAAGCATCGCCTACTGGAGCAAGTCCCATGCTTGACCACCGCACCAGCCAACTCACCGGCCTGCTGCTGCCCCTGGCCGACCGCCATCTGGTGCTGCCCAACGTCGCCATCGCCGAACTGATCGACTTCCAGCGCGGCGAACCGGCCAGCGACGCACCGCCGTGGTACCTGCGGCAAGTCACATGGCGCGACCGGCAGTTGCCGTTGATCAGCTTTGAAGCCGTGTGCGGCGAGGCCAGCGTGACCGGCGAGCGCTCGCGGATTGTGGTGCTGAACGCGCTGGGCGGGCGGCCGACGTTGAAGTTTATTGCGATGGTGATTCAGGGCATTCCGCGTTCGTACAAGCTGGATAGCCAGTTGAGTTACGTGGACGTGCCGCTGTGCCCGCTGGAGCTGGCAGCGGTGCAAGTGGGGGAACATGTGGCGAAGGTGCCCGACCTTATGGGGCTTGAAGCCTTGTTGGTCGAATCCGGCCTGGCCTGACCATAAGCCTTGTGAAGATCCAATGTGGGAGCTGGCTTGCCTGCGATGGCGGCCTGTCAGTCACTGCATCAACAACTGACCCACCGCTATCGCAGGCAAGCCAGCTCCCACACTGAATTGTGCTCGGCCCAAGATGATGATCGTACCTTTTCGCCATTTTGATCTGCTCATGATGCGGATTGACCGCTCACATGTCGGAATGGGATGGAGTTGCTGTAGGCGAGTTCTGCATTTGGATTAGCGGGTTTTCAGGTTTGAGTGGAGTGGCTAGTTTCTGCACTCCATCACTGCCAGCAAGGATCCGAAAATGGCCGTACCGTTTCTGCGTAATTGCCTGCTTGTGGTCTGCCTTATCTATATCGGCGTCAGTTGGATCATATCTCCCGGAACACCGGATCTGGATCAAGTGGTGTTGAAACATTCCTTGGGTAACGGCACCTCGATCTATGGTGCGCGAGACGGGCAGGGCGGTGCGACCGTGGGATTTTCCTACAGGTACTACGTCCATGAAGACTTGGGGAGTGATCAGGAAATACTCACCACATTAGTGTCTGCACGTCCCTTTCTAAAAACCAAAGAGCCCGATGTTCAAGTAAGTGATGAAGGCGGCGCGCTGCATCTGATCATTCAGGGAGAGGTGTATGAGTACCACAGCTATGCGCTGGAGGGCCTTGGAACGGTCAAGGTGATGATGGCTTTGTGATGGGCCAGTCTTCGGATTTTTCCTGCAAGATTTCGGGCTGTGCGTGAACTTGTTGTGGGTAGCCATGGCGGCTAGTCTTCGTCCCGTCATCGAAAAAACGGTGACACGGACGTGCAAGTCCGGTTACATGTCGGCGCACCAACGCCCATAGCCATTCAACGGGCGTTTTTTATGCCTGCTGTATTTGTTATGGCGGCTGTGCGCGGGAGATTCCTTGGAGTCTGCCGGGGTCCGATATGCCCGGTCTTGCACACCTGCGCACGGCTGCCACCCTATTTCGCGTGCAAGCGGATGAGGGCAGCCTCCATCACATATCGGAGCTGTAAATCATGGCTAAACCTACCCCGAATCCGCCTCTCTTCACCGTAAGCCCCCACCAGAACACTGAAACCCTGCTGGTCAACGCCAGCGAAACTTTGTCCTCGCTAAACGCCATGACCTGCAATCTGGCCTTCAACCTGGACACCTCCCAGCGCGCAATCATGCTCGGCATTCAGCAAATGGCAGCGCTCGGGCAGCTATTAGTGGATCGAGCCCTAGAACAAATTTCCCCTTCTTCAGCGGCTTAAAACTGGATCGTTCCCAGAAAGGGACCTGTCGGTCCCTTTCTGGGACTTATTGACCGTCGTCCATGGTGACCGGTATCGGTAAAGCTTCACGTTATGCGGCCGATAATCGAGAACTACTTTTAGGACGGAGTAAAGCCAGCGTGAGGGAGCTTTGGGTTGGAATTATGCGTAACTTTGCGTTTCTCTACGATGCGATTGTAGGGATTCTGTTTCTGTGGTTTTTGGCGGTGGTTTTAACGGCGTTAGTAGTCAGAGTAGGGGGCAAAGGGCGTGGAGCGTTATGGGGAGCTGGAATTTCCCTTCTGGGAGCCGTAGTTATTTTGTTACGTCTTGAGTTGGTGGGAGGGGCTGTAGGCGTAAAAGAGGTGCTGAGCAACTTCATAATAATGAGCTTGGGCGGGTTAGGGTCAGGACTCCTTGCCGTTGCGTTAATGGAGGATACGAACGAGACGGAAGCGTTGAGGTTCAAAGCCGGGCTATTCTGTGTTCTCGATTACGCCTTTGTATGGATGGGATTGTCCTCTCTATCGATGCTGTTCTTTTTCCTTCTCTCGAAACTATCTGGCCAATTCGTTGCAACCGATTATGTACTCGAGGTGATGTTCGTCATTTTCTGCGGAGCCTTCTTGAGTGTTGTTGTCCTTGAGCGGCGCGACAAATTTGGACGTTTGGAAGAGTGGGTAGGGTTGGTCCTTTTTATCTTTTTATTGGCTCTTTCCCTTATTTACGAAGAAACGCTCGCTTGCGTATGGACTCAGGCAGGAGGTTGGATCCTAGCTGTGAATGGCCTACTGACTCTAGCGGTGGGTGGTATCTGGTGGCACTACCGAAAACTAAACTCTGAAACTGTTACTCCAACCGTAACGATCCGCCACTCGGCTTGATTGATACCCCCCACGTTCACTCCTAAGGTACAGCCCACGACAGCAAACCCCGTGGAGCGACCATGACAACAACCATCACCCCCGACTCGCGCTGGACGCGGCGGCGCGACGAGAAGCAGCGGCGCCTCGGGCTGGTCAAAAAATACGCAGACCGGGCGGTGTTGCCCAGTGACAGAATCGTCGAGGCCCTGGAAGCGCTGATCCTCCCTGGCGACCGCGTGGTGCTGGAAGGCAACAACCAGAAGCAGGCCGACTTCCTCTCGCGCTCCCTGGCCAAGGCCGACCCGGCCAAACTCCACGATTTGCACATGATCATGCCCAGTGTCGGCCGTTCCGAGCACTTGGACCTGTTTGAAAAGGGCATCGCCCGCAAGCTCGATTTCTCTTTCGCCGGCACCCAATCCCTGCGCATCAGCCAGCTGTTGGAAGACGGCCTGCTGGAAATCGGCGCGATCCACACCTACATCGAACTCTACGCGCGGCTGGTGGTGGACCTGATCCCCAACGTCGTGCTCTCGGCCGGTTTCATGGCCGACCGCGCCGGTAACATTTACACCGGCGCCAGCACCGAAGACACCCCGGCGCTGATCGAGCCTGCCGCGTTCAGCGATGGCATCGTCATCGTGCAGGTCAACCAGTTGGTGGATGACGTCACCGATTTGCCCCGCGTCGATATTCCCGCGAGCTGGGTGGATTTTGTGGTGGTGGCCGACAAGCCGTTCTACATCGAGCCGCTGTTCACCCGCGACCCGCGCCATATCAAGCCGGTGCATGTGCTGATGGCGATGATGGCGATCCGTGGCATCTATGAAAAACACAATGTGCAGTCGCTCAACCACGGCATTGGGTTCAACACCGCCGCCATCGAATTGATCCTGCCGACTTACGGCGAATCCCTCGGCCTTAAAGGCAAAATCTGCCGCAACTGGACCCTCAACCCGCACCCAACCTTGATCCCTGCCATCGAAAGCGGCTGGGTGGAGAGCGTGCATTGCTTCGGCACCGAACTGGGCATGGAAAACTACATCGCCGCGCGGCCTGATGTGTTCTTCACCGGCCGCGACGGCTCGATGCGCTCCAACCGGATGTTCTGCCAGCTCGCCGGCCAGTACGCCGTGGACCTGTTTATCGGCGCCACCCTGCAAGTGGATGGCGACGGGCATTCCTCCACCGTGACCCGTGGCCGGCTCGCCGGTTTTGGCGGCGCGCCGAACATGGGCCACGACCCGCGCGGCCGTCGGCATGGCACCCCGGCCTGGCTGGACATGCGCCACGATGACGCGCCGCAAGCCCTGCTCGAACGCGGCAAAAAACTCGTGGTGCAGATGGTCGAAACCTTCCAGGAAGGCGGCAAACCCACTTTCGTCGAGACCCTCGACGCCGTCGAAGTGGCGCGCAAAAGCGGCATGCCGCTGGCGCCGATCATGATCTACGGCGACGACGTCACCCACCTGCTCACCGAAGAAGGCATCGCCTACCTGTACAAGGCGCGCTCGCTGGAAGAGCGCCAAGCGATGATCGCCGCCGTCGCTGGCGTCACCGCCATCGGCCTGCGCCACAACCCCAAGGACACCGCGCGCATGCGCCGCGAAGGCTTGATCGCCTTGCCCGAAGACCTCGGCATTCGCCGCACCGACGCCACCCGCGAGCTGTTGGCCGCCAAGAGCGTGGCCGACCTGGTGGAGTGGTCCGGTGGCTTGTACAACCCGCCCGCCAAATTCAGGAGCTGGTAAATGCGCGCGCTCAAACTGCATGAACTGAGTCTGGCTGATCGCCTGGCAGACATGGCCGTCGACGCGCTGATCGATGAGGCGGACCTGTCGCCCAAACCGGCCCTGGTGGACCGCCGCGGTAACGGTGCCCATAGCGATTTGCACCTGGGCCTGATGCACGCTTCGGCGCTGTCGCTGTGGCCGATGTTCAAGGAGATGGCGGAAGCCGCGCTTGAATTCGGTGAAGTCGGTTTGCCCTTGCGCGAAGCCCTCGGGCAGATTGGCCGCGAAGGCGAGCAAGCGATGCTCACCACCACCAACGGCGTGAACACCCATCGCGGCGCGATCTGGGCGCTCGGTTTGCTCACTGCTGCTGCGGCGCTGGAGCCACGCAGCGTCACGCTGACGGCGGCCAAGTTGGCACTGCTCAACGACCGCTACGCCCCGCAGCCGCTGAGCCACGGCGCCCAGGTTGCTCAACGCTACGGCGCGCGCGGCGCCCGTGAAGAAGCACAACTGGGCTTCCCGTCCGTGACGCAACGTGGCCTGCCGCAACTGCACAAAAGCCGCCAGCAAAACGCGGGTGAGCAGAACGCACGCCTGGATGCCTTGCTCGCGATCATGACTGACCTGGCCGACACCTGCGTGCTCTACCGCGCCGGCACCGAAGGCCTGCACGCCATGCAACGCGGCGCCCAAGCGGTGCTGGACGCAGGCGGTAGCGCGACCCTCGCCGGTCGCCGCCAATTGCACGAACTCGACGACCAATTGCTCGCCCTGAATGCCTCCCCCGGCGGCGCCGCTGACCTGTTGGCCGCCTGCCTGTTTATCGACCGCCTCGACGGAGCGTTTTGATGGAAACCTTATCCTTTGAATTCCCCGCCGGGCAGCCGCCCAAAGGCCGTGCGCTGGTGGGTTGCGTCGGCTCCGGCGACCTGGAAGTGCTGCTGGAACCGGGCACGCCCGGCACGCTGACCATTCAGGTGCAGACCTCGGTGAATGGCGCCGAACAGCGCTGGCAGCATCTGTTCGAGCGGATCTTTCAGGAACACACGCCGCCGGCGTTGAAAATCGATATCCACGACTTCGGCGCCACGCCCGGCGTGGTGCGTTTGCGCCTGGAGCAAGGCTTCGAGGAGATCGGCCATGACTGACTTGCTCAACAAACACAGCTTCGTTGAATTGGGAGCACGGCAGCGGGCCAAGGCCTTGCTCGACGCCGACACTTATCGTGAATTGATTGACCCCTTCCAACGCGTGATGTCGCCCTGGCTCAGCCGCCAAGGCGTGGTGCCCCAGGCTGATGACGGCGTGGTGATCGCCAAAGGCAGCATCGCCGGAAGGCCGGTGGTGGTGGCGGCTATCGAAGGCAACTTCCAGGGCGGCAGCCTCGGTGAGGTCGGCGGTGCAAAAATTGCCGGTGCGCTGGAATTGGCGGCTGAAGACAACCGCAAGGGCATCCCGACCGGCGCTGTGCTGTTGCTGGAAACCGGCGGCGTGCGCTTGCAGGAAGCCAACCTCGGCCTGGCGGCGATTGCCGATATCCACGCGGCGATTGTCGACCTGCGCCAGTACCAGCCGGTGATTGGCGTGGTGGCGGGCAGTGTCGGTTGCTTTGGCGGCATGTCCATCGCCGCTGGGCTGTGCAGTTACCTTGTGGTCACTCGCGAAGCACGCCTGGGCCTGAATGGCCCGCAAGTGATCGAGCAGGAGGCAGGCCTGGAAGAATACGACTCCCGCGACCGCCCGTTTATCTGGAGCCTCACCGGCGGCGAGCAGCGCTTCAACAGCGGCCTGGCTGACCGTTACGTGGCGGACGATGTGGCGCAGATCCAACAGACGGTTAACGCGCTGTTGCAACAAGGTATGCCCGAACACCCGCGCAGCCGTCAGGTCGATTTCTACCTGAGGCGCCTGACCGAGCTGGACGCCACGCCGCAAATCGACGCGGCGACGGTGCGCGACCTGTACCAAGGAGATCGCTCATGAGAGGCCTGCAGTGGTTCAACGCATTGAGTGCCGGCGCCACACCTGTGGACGGTTTGCCGGCCTCGCTGAAAGTCGCCGACGGCGTATTGGGTGAGCAAGCCGTGCGCTTCATCGCCGTGGTCACCGACGCGCACAACCGTTTCCCGCGTGCGCGCAATGGCGAAGTCGGCCTGCTCGAAGGCTGGGGCCTGGCCAAAGCCGTGGACGATGCCATCGCCCGTGGCGACAAGCGCCCGATCATCGCCATCGTCGATGTGCCCAGCCAAGCCTATGGCCGTCGCGAAGAAGCCCTCGGCATCCATCAAGCCCTGGCCGCCGCCGCCGACAGCTACGCCCGCGCTCGGTTGGCCGGGCACCCGGTGATTGCGCTGCTGGTGGGCAAGGCCATGTCCGGCGCGTTCCTCGCCCACGGCTACCAGGCCAACCGCCTGATTGCTCTGCGCGATCCCGGCGTGATGGTGCATGCGATGGGCAAGTCGTCGGCGGCGCGGGTGACCCTGCGCAGTGTCGAAGAGCTGGAAGCCCTGGCCGCCAGCGTGCCGCCGATGGCCTACGACATCGACAGTTATGCCAGCCTTGGTTTGCTCTGGGAGACGCTGTCGGTCAGCCAGATTGAACACCCCACGGCGGACGATGTGGTGCGCGTCAGTGATTGCCTGCTGCACGCCATCGACGATGTCGCGGGCCCCGATTTAAAAGGACGCCTGGGCGCCACCAACCGTGCTGCTTCCAGCCACGTACGCCAACTGCTGCGGGAGCAATGGTGAACGCTCACGATTTGCTCTGGGGCATGGCCCCGGCGCATCTGCCCGCCGACGCGCCGGCTTGGGTGTTGGAGGCTATCAACGCCGGTCATCCGGTGGTGGTGCGTCGCGCCATCGCCGAGCCGGGCCGGGTGGCCGTCGGCGTACGCGGGCGTTTGCGTGAGCAGCGGTTTGCGGCCGTGATGCCTGTCGCGGCGGTGCAACGGCGAGTAGTGCCCGAGGCGCTGCGCGCTGTGACCTCACCACGGGATTTACCGGCGTTGCGCGCGCTCGATCTATTGCGGCCAGTGTTGGCGCAGGAGACGTGGGGCGTCACGGGCAGCGCGGGTTTTGAGTTGGCCAGTGGAGTTGAGGCACTGCATGCGCAGAGCGATCTGGATTTGATCCTGCGCACGCCCCAGCGTTTGGAGCGCGGTGATGCCGAGGACCTGCTCGCGATATTGGACACGGCGCCGTGTGCCGTGGACCTGCAACTGCAAACCCCGTTTGGCGCCGTCGCCTTGCGCGAGTGGGCGGGAGGCTCGCGCCGAGTACTGCTGAAAACCGTCAGCGGCGCGCACTTGGTGGTTGACCCGTGGCAGGCGGTGGCATGAGCAGCCTTCTGGTGTTTCCGGGGCAGGGCGCCCAGCGTACGGGCATGCTCCGCGCGCTGGCGGCCGACGTTCTGGATGAAGCCAGTGATGCCTTGGGTGAAGACGTTCGCCTGCTCGATTCGGCGCAAGCCTTGGCGAGTACGCGTGCTGTTCAACTGTGCCTGCTGATTGTCGGCGTGGCCCATGCCCGTCAGCTGCAACACACGCCGGATTACGTGGCGGGCCTGTCCATCGGCGCCTACCCGGCGGCAGTTATCGCGGGCGCCCTGGCGTTTGCCGACGCGGTAAAACTGGTCAGCTTGCGCGGCGAGCTGATGCAAAACGCTTATCCACAAGGCTTTGGGATGACCGCGCTGATCGGCCCTGAGTTATCCACAGTCGAAAACATACTGAGCGACATCCACAGCCCGCAAACGCCGGTGTATTTGGCCAACATCAACGCCGATAACCAAACCGTGATTGCTGGCAGCGATGCGGCGATGAAGCTCGTCGCAGCGCGCATCAAGGGCAATGGCATCGCCAAGCGCCTGGCGGTCAGCGTGCCGTCGCATTGCGCGCTGCTGGAGGCGCCTGCCCAGGCGCTGGCGCAAGCATTCGTCACGCTCAAGGCGCCGCGCATTACCTACCTGAGCAGCACCCGCGCGCGGCCGATTCACAACCCCGAGCAACTGCGCGACGACCTGGCCTTCAACATGTGCCGCATCGTCGATTGGCGCGGCACCGTGCAAAGCGCCTACGAGCGTGGTGTGCGCCTGCAAATCGAACTGCCGCCGGGCGCGGTGCTTACTGGCCTGTCACGCCGCGTGTTTGAGCAGGGCACGGTGATCGCCTGCGAAGGCGCGCGCCTGGACACCCTGCAGGCGCTGCTGCAAGAGGAGGAATGCCGCCACCGATAAAGCTGCACCCAAGGCTTTCGAAGCACAAAAACAACAATTTCGATGAAGCACTTTGAGGACAACAACGATGATTATTTATGGTGTGGCCTTGCTGGCGATCTGCATGTTGGCGGGAGTGATCCTCGGCGACATGCTCGGTGTGTTGCTGGGCGTCAAATCCAATGTGGGCGGCGTCGGGATCGCCATGATCCTGTTGATCTGCGCGCGCTTGTGGATGCAAAAACACGGTGGCATGACCAAAGACTGCGAAATGGGCGTGGGCTTTTGGGGCGCCATGTACATTCCGGTGGTGGTGGCGATGGCCGCACAACAAAACGTGGTGACCGCGCTGCACGGCGGCCCGGTCGCTGTGCTGGCCGCCATCGGTTCGGTGGTGGTCTGCGGTTGCACCATTGCCCTGATCAGCCGCACGCACAAGGGTGAACCCTTGCCCGCCGAAGAGCCGCTGATCGCTGCTGCGGGAGGTCGCTGATATGTGGCCTCTGATTGAAAAAGGTTTGGAAAATAACAGCCTGGTCACCGCGTTTGCCTTCGTCGGTGTGGTGATGTGGGTTTCCGTGGTGCTGTCCAAGCGTCTGACGTTCGGGCGCATTCATGGCTCGGCGATTGCCATCGTGATCGGGCTGGTGTTGGCCTGGGTCGGCGGCACACTCACCGGCGGGCAAAAAGGCCTGGCGGACATGGCGCTGTTCTCCGGCATCGGCTTGATGGGCGGCGCGATGCTGCGCGATTTCGCCATTGTTGCCACCGCGTTTGAAGTGCAGGCCACCGAGGCGCGCAAAGCCGGGCTGATCGGTGTGATTGCGTTGCTGCTGGGCACCATCCTGCCGTTTATCGTCGGCGCGAGCATGGCCTGGGCGTTTGGGTATCGCGATGCGATCAGCATGACCACCATCGGCGCGGGCGCCGTGACTTACATCGTTGGCCCTGTGACCGGTGCGGCGATTGGCGCGACCTCGGATGTGATGGCGCTGTCGATTGCGACAGGGTTGATCAAGGCGATTCTGGTGATGGTCGGCACGCCCGTGGCGGCGCGCTGGATGGGCCTGGATAACCCGCGCTCGGCGATGGTGTTTGGTGGGCTGGCCGGCACGGTGAGTGGGGTGACGGCGGGGCTGGCGGCGACAGATCGGCGGCTGGTGCCGTATGGGGCGTTGACTGCCACTTTCCATACCGGGCTTGGGTGTTTGCTTGGGCCGTCGTTGCTGTACTTCATCGTGCGCGGTTTAGTCGGCTAATTGCTGTTGGTTTTGAGGGCCTCATCGCGGGCAAGCCCGCTCCCACATTTTGATGTGTGAATACAGTCAACTGTGGGAGCTGGCTTGCCTGCGATGGCGGTCTCAAGGCTGCCGATTGGCATACATCCGACACTCTGCCAGCAACGCCAGCAAATTCGGGTCGCGCTCCTTGGCCTTTAAAAACACCACGCCAATGTGCTGCTGCAACCGATACCTGGGTTGCAGCGGTATCAGCTTCACGCGGTTCTCATACACCGCCGCAATCCGCCCCGGCAGCAGCGCATAACCCACGCCCGAACTGACCATGCTCAACAGCGTGAAGATGTCATTGACCTGCATCGCCACCTTCGGCTCAAACCCCGCCTGGTTGAACACCCGGTTGCCGTCCTGGTGCGTGGCGAAGCCTTGGGTGAGGGTGATGAAGGTCGCGTCGCGCACGTCTGCCAGGTCGATTTCCTGCTCGCGGTCCAAGGGTGAATCGGCCGGGGTGGCGAGGAAGATGTCGTCGGTGAACAGCGCGATCTGTTCGCAGTCCGGGTCGTTGGCACGTTCGTCGAGGGAGATCAGGATCGCGTCCACTTCCATGTTCTTGAGCTTGTAGAGCAGGTCGAAGTTGGAGCCCAGGATCAGGTCGATATTGAGTTCGCTGCGCCTGATTTTCAGGCCCATGATCAGCTGCGGTACGGTTTTGACCGTCAGCGAATACAGCGAGCCGAGCTTGAAGCGCTCAGCCGAGAAACCCGCGGCTTCGCGGGTCAGGCGCACGCTGTCGACCACGTCGGCCACCAGCTTTTGCGCGCGCTCTTCCAGCACGTACGCGCTTTCCAGCGGGGTGAGGTTGCGCCCTTCGTGTTTGAACAGCGGGCAGCGCAGCGCGTTTTCCAGCGAGTGGATGGCGCGGTGCACGCTGACGTTGCTGGTTTGCAACTCGGCGGCGGCGCGGGCCAGGTTGCCGGTGCGCATGAACGCCAGGAAGATCTCGAGCTTCTTGAGGGTGAATTCTTCGTCGATCAGCATGGCCGTGGCTCTTAGTCGAATGCGGTCGATTGTGCCTCTAAAAGCAGTTCACTCCCAGCCATGCACTGCCCAGGCCCAGCAGCACGCCGCCGATGATCAGCCAGATCGCGTTGAGCCGCGTGTAATACACCACGGCGGCGCTGGCCAGGGTCAGCACCAGGCTGGTCGCGTTGTTTTCCAGGCTGTTCATCAGGATGTAGGTTGAGGCGAGAATCAGGCCGATGGAGATCGGCAGCAGGCTGCGTTTAACCCGTTGCACCCACGGCGTTCGGGTGTGCCGTTCCAGCCAGCCGGCGCCCAGGTAAGCCAGTACCGAACAGGGCACCAGCTTGGCCAATAACGCCACCAGCGCGCCAGGCAAGCCCGCCGCCTGTTGGCCGATAAACACCAGAAACATGCCGTTGGGCCCAGGCAGCGCCTGGGACAAGGCGAAGAAGGCGACAAATTGCGCGTCGGTGATCCAGTGCATATCGACCACGGTGTAGCGATGGATATCGCCGATGGCCACCGTGTTGCCGCCAATCGCCATCAGCGACCACAGTGCGCATTGGATCATCAGGTGCAACAGCACGGTTTGCATCAGCCGGCCACCTTGTTCGAACCGATAAAGCTCAAGGCCAGGGAGCTGGGAATGCAGATCAGCAAGACCATCCACAGCGGCAACACAAAGACGGCCATCAATACGAAGGTCAACACGAAGGCGCTGTAGTTGGCGAGCGTGCGGGGCATGGCCTTGAGCAGGCGCAGCGTGGTGCCGAGCATCAAACCCGTGGCAATCGGCATCACCGCGCCGAAGATCTGCTGCACCACGTCGTGGCTCCACCACTTGGCATAGGCAAATCCGGCGAGCACGGTGATCAACGAGGGGAACAGGTACAGCCCGCACACGGTCACAACCGCACCGGGCAAGCCATGCAGGCGCCGGCCGTAGATGATGCCGACGTTGGCGATATTGGGGCCGGGGAAGAACTGGCCGGTGGTCAGCAGCTCATTGAAACTTTGCTCGCTGACCCAGCGGCGACGGTCGACCATCATCTGCCGCGCCCAGGGCATCACGCCGCCAAAGCCGAACAGGCCGACCATGGCAAAGTTGTAAAACAGCTGCCATAGGCTGGGGTGAGGCGTGGCGGGTTCTAGCTCGGGCATGGCAATTACCGATAGGACGCTTTTACGTGGGAGCCGGCTTGCCTGCTCCCACAGGATGAAGCGAATCATCTATGGACGTGTGTATTTGGGCAAATGAAGAAAGGGTGTTACCTGATATCGGTAGGGTGGCGTCAGAATGCTCAAGGTGGGAACGGTTATTCGAGGTGAGTGACACATGTATCACGGGGAACGATTTAACGCCTGGAGCCATTTGGTCGGAGCTGTAGCAGCTTTTGTTGGCGCAGTGTGGATGTTGGTGGTGGCAAGCCTGGACGGCAGCCCCTGGAAGATCGTCAGCGTGGCGATTTATGGTTTTACGCTGCTGGTGCTGTACAGCGCGTCCACCGTGTACCACAGCGTGCGCGGGCGACGAAAAGAGATCATGCAGAAGGTCGACCACTTTTCGATCTACCTGTTGATCGCCGGCAGCTACACGCCGTTTTGCCTGGTAACGCTGCGCGGGCCGTGGGGTTGGACACTGTTTGGAATCGTGTGGGGGCTGGCGGTGATCGGCATCCTGCAAGAGATCAAGCCGCGCTCCGAGGCGCGCATTCTGTCGATTGTGATTTACGCGGTGATGGGCTGGATCGTGCTGGTGGCGGTCAAGCCGCTGCTTGCTACGCTGGGCACTGCCGGGTTTGTATGGCTGGCCTCGGGCGGGGTGTTGTACACCGTCGGGATTATCTTTTTTGCCCTGGAAGATCGCCTGCGCCACTCCCATGGGATCTGGCACTTGTTCGTGATCGGCGGCAGCCTGCTGCACTTTGTGGCGATCATGCATTACGTGCTTTAAAAGGCGATGCGGTCAAAAACTGTGGGAGCGGGCTTGCTCGCGAAGGCGGGTTGTCAGTGACACATGAGCTGACTGACCCACCGCCTTCGCGAGCAAGCCCGCTCCCACATTGGTTGTGTGTTGCTCTCACAAGCGTTCCAGCAGTTCACACGCGCGCTTGCCGAAAATCTGCAGCAGGTTCGCCAGCATATGCGGCGGCGGTTCATCGGCGCGGGTCAGCGCGTACAGGGTGATCGGCAGCGGCGGGGTGAGCGTGCGGATGCAGGTGGTGGCCGTCGATGCGCCGAGGGCGGTGAAGGGATCGATCACGGTCAGGCCGGCGCCGGACTCCACCATGGCCCGGGCCAGGGAATAGGTTTGGACAGAAATGGTCACTCGTGGCGGCGGGTCGACATTTTCCAGGTAGCTGTCGAGCTTTGCCGCCAAGGGGTCGGCACTGGACAGGCCAATCAACGGCGCACCCGCCAGGTCAGCCAGTGGCAACGGTTTGCTCAGTTCGGCCTCAGGCCAGTAACCCTTGGAAGCCAGCGCCACCAGCCCCCCATTGGCCAACACTTGTGTGGTCAAACCCGGATGGCCGGAGAAGTTAAGCGTCAGCGCCAGGTCGATCTCACGCATCAACAGCTTCTGCACCAGCTCCCGGCTATGGTCGCTGGACAGCTCGCAGGCGATGTCCGGGTAGGCGCGCTTCCACTCCAGAATCGAAGGCGGTAGCAATGACAATGCCAGGGCAGGGATCGCACCGATGCGCACACTCTGGCCCGGCTCGCGGCGCAAGCTCTTGGCCAGCCGCCGCACACCTTGCAGGCTCTCGGTGACCTTCTCGACTTCGCTTTCCAGCGCCAGGGCTTCCGGGGTGGGCTGCAGTTTGCCGCGCACGCGCAGAAACAGCGGGAAGCCCAGTTGCAGCTCGGCATGCTGCAATACTTTGGTCACCGCCGGTTGCGAGACATGCAGCAACTGCGCGGCGGCACTGACGGAGCCTGTCTGGCGGATGGCCTGGAAGATTTCGATATGACGCAAGCGCATGGCACGTCCATAACCTTTGTTTATAGGTGAGCCATCTTTATTCATTGTCGGTGGCCTGTCACCTGCCCCTAGGCTTGAGGCCTGTCAATTCAATTGCGGGTGAGGGGAATGGCCAAGCGGGTTTGCATCATCGGCGGCGGTGTCATCGGTCTGGCGAGTGCATACGCTTTGGTGCGCGCAGGCCATGAAGTCACGGTGATCGACGCGCGCGACAGCCTGGGCAGCGAAACCAGTTTTGCCAACGGCGGGCAACTGTCTTACCGCTATGTCGCGCCGCTGGCCGACGCCGGCGTGCCCCTGCAAGCGCTGGGCTGGCTGCTGCGTGGGGACTCGCCGTTGACCCTGCGCCCGCGTCTCGATCCCCGACAATGGCGCTGGATGGCGTCCTTCCTGGGCGCCTGCCGGGGATCGGTGAACAAGCGTAACGCCGCTCACCTGCTGCGCCTGGCGTCTTTGAGCCAGGCCACCTTGCAGCAATGGCGCGAGGATGATCGCCTGGACGGCTTCGACTGGCGGCGCAACGGCAAGCTGGTGACCTTTCGCAGGACCGGCACCTTTGAGCTTGCGCGCAGCAAGGTCACCGATTTTCTGCAACAGCAGGTGCTGTCGGCCGCCGATTGCGCGCGCCTGGAGCCGGCGTTGGTGGGGGACGGTTTTGTCGGCGGTATTTACACGCCAAATGAAGAGGTCGCAGATTGCCATGCCTTCTGCCAACGACTGGCCGCGCGGCTTGAGGCCTCCGGGCGCTGTTCCTTTTTGCTTGGCCGCAAGGTTACGGGGCTACGTCACGGCGACGGTGCGGTGCAGGCCATCGATTTAGGCGATGAAACGATGCCGGTGGACCAGCTTGTAATCGCTGCCGGGCATCGCAGCGCCGAGTTAGCGTTGCCGGGCCTGGCCCTTGCGCTGTATCCGCTCAAAGGCTACAGCCTGAGCGTGCCGATTGGCGCGCAGCACCAGGCGCCGAATGTGAGCATCACCGACTACGACCGCAAGATCGTCTACGCGCGGATCGGCGAGCAGCTGCGTGTGGCCGCGATGGTCGACATTGTCGGCTTTGACGCCCGCCTTGAGCCCAAGCGCCTGGCGCTGATCAAACGCCACGCGTTGGAGACGTTTCCCCATGGCGGCGATTACGCCCACGCCGTCGAATGGGCCGGTATGCGCCCGGCCACGCCGACGGGTGTGCCGCTGATTGGCGCGAGTGCTTATCGCAATCTGTGGCTGAACCTGGGCCACGGTGCGCTCGGCTTTACCTTGGCCTGTGGCAGCGGCCAACTGCTGGCCGAGCTGATCGGCCAGCTTGCGCCTTCCATTGATATGCAGGGCCTGGCGCCCCGCGCGGCTTGATTCGTCACACCACCAACGGAGGATAACAATGAAAAAAATCCTGTTGACCGGCTGCACCCTGGGGCTTTTGTTGGGCGCTCAGGTTCAAGCGACTGAAGCACCTCTGGACGGCACCTTGGGCAAGATCGCCAGCGCCAAGTCCATCACGCTGGGTTATCGCGATGCGTCTGTGCCGTTTTCCTACGTAGGTGACCACAGCGGCCAGCCCATGGGTTATTCAGTGGAGTTGGCGAGCAAGATCGTCGAGCGCATCCAGCAGAAAACCGGCGTGCCCAACCTTGGCGTGAAGTACACCCTGGTGACGTCCCAGACCCGCATCCCGCTGGTGCAGAACGGCACTGTGGACCTGGAATGCGGCTCCACCGGGGTGACCGCCGAGCGCCAGAAACAGGTGGCGTTTTCGTACGGGTTTATTTACGTGAAGGGCCAGTTGCTGACCGCCAAGGACAGCGGCATCAACGGGTTTGACGACCTCAAGGGCAGGAACGTGGTGACCACCGCCGGCACCACCAATGAGCGGTACCTCAAGCACTACAACGCCGAACACAAAAGCAACCTGTCGGTGATCAGTGCCAAGGACCACGGCGAAGCCTTCAAGATGCTCGAGACCGGCCGCGCGGCGGCGTTCTACATGGACGATGCGCTGCTCTACGGCGAGCGCGCCAAGGCCCGCGATCCGCACCGCTGGGTGGTGGTGGGCAAGGAGCAGTCGCGGGAGATCTACAGCTGCATGGTGCGCAAGGACGACCCGCAGTTTCTGGCGGTGGTCAACGAGACGCTGGCTGACCTTTACCGCTCCGGGGAAATCAACGGGATTTACCAGCGCTGGTTTGAACAGCCGATCCCGCCCAAGGGCTTGAACCTGGAGTTCCCGATGACGGCTGAGTTGAAGGCGATTATTGCCAGGCCGGTCAGTGACCCGGTGGACTGACAACCCAATCCAAAATGTGGGAGCGGGCTTGCTCGCGAATGCGGTGGATCAGTCAGCCTATTTATCAACTGACACACTGCCTTCGCGAGCAAGCCCGCTCCCACATTGGGTTTGGGTTTGCACAGCGGGGTTAGAAGTCGCCCCACAGTTGCTGGGCGACGGCCAGCGCAACCACTGGCGCCGTCTCAGTGCGCAGCACGCGCGGGCCGAGGCGGGCGGCTTGGAAGCCGGCGCTTTGGGCGGTGTCGACTTCGTTATCGGTCAAGCCACCTTCAGGCCCGATCAAAAACGCCAGGCTGGCAGGCTTGGCATGGCTGATCATCGGCGCGGCCACCGGGTGCAGCACCAGCTTCAACTCCGCCTCGGCCTGCTTCAACCAGTCGGCCAGCAGCAGCGGCGGATGTATCACCGGCACCGTCGAACGCCCGCATTGCTCGCATGCGCTGATCGCCACCTGGCGCCAGTGCAGCAGGCGTTTGTCGGCGCGCTCGTCCTTGAGGCGCACTTCGCAGCGGTCGCTGAAAATCGGCGTGATTTCATTCACGCCCAGCTCCGTGGCTTTCTGAATCGCCCAGTCCATACGCTCGCCCCGGGACAGGCCCTGGCCGAGGTGAATGTGCAGCGGCGATTCGCTCTGGCCTGCGAAGCTTTGCGTGAGCTGCACGCTGACGCGTTTTTTACCGACCTCCAGCAACGTGCCCAAAAACTCCTGGCCGGAGCCGTCGAACAGTTGCACGGCATCGCCTTCGCCCATGCGCAATACACGGCTGATGTAGTGGGCCTGGGCTTCGGGCAGTTCGTGCTCGCCGAGGCTCAGCGGGGTGTCGGTGAAAAAGCGGGACAGTCTCATTTCTGTTCTCTGGAAAATTTAAGTAGGTGCTATCAGCCCGGATCACGGAAGCCTGGGTGGAAGTCTTTTGGCACCGCAACGCTGACTTTATCGTTGGTGGCGATATCGATGCCTTCACTGGCCACTTGCGCCAAAAAGTCGATCTGCTCCGGCGTGATCACATACGGCGGCAGGAAATACACCACGCTGCCCAATGGCCGCAACAGCGCGCCGCGCTCCAGGGCATGTTCGAAGACTTTCAGGCCACGGCGTTCCTGCCACGGGTACGCGGTCTTGGTGGCTTTGTCCTGGACCATCTCGATGGCCAGCACCATGCCGGTCTGGCGCACTTCGGACACGTGCGGGTGGTCCGCCAGGTGCGCGGTGGCGGTGGCCATGCGCTGGGCCAGCGCCTTGTTGTTTTCGATGACGTTGTCTTCTTCGAAAATATCCAGGGTCGCCAGGGCCGCCGCGCAGGCCAGCGGGTTGCCGGTGTAGCTGTGGGAGTGCAGGAAGGCGCGCAGGGTCGGGTAGTCGTCGTAGAAGGCGTCGTAGACGTCGTCGGTGGTGACCACGGCGGCCAACGGCAGGTAGCCGCCGGTGAGGGCCTTGGACAGGCACAGGAAGTCCGGACGGATGCCGGCCTGCTCACAGGCGAACATCGTGCCGGTACGGCCGAAGCCCACGGCGATTTCGTCGTGGATCAGGTGCACGCCGTAGCGGTCGCAGGCCTCGCGCAGCAGCTTGAGGTACACCGGATGGTACATGCGCATGCCGCCGGCGCCCTGGATCAGCGGTTCGACGATCACGGCGGCCACGCTGGCGTGGTTTTCGGCGAGGGTCTGTTCCATGGCCAGGAACATGTTCCGGGAATGTTCTTCCCAGCTCATGCCTTCGGGGCGCAGGTAGCAGTCCGGGCTCGGCACCTTGATGGTGTCCAGCAGCAAGGCCTTGTAGGTCTCGGTAAACAACGGCACATCGCCCACCGACATCGCGGCGATGGTTTCGCCGTGGTAGCTGTTGGTGAGGGTCACGAAGCGCTTTTTGTTCGGCAGGCCGCGGTTGAGCCAGTAGTGAAAGCTCATCTTCAGCGCGACTTCGATGCACGACGAACCGTTATCGGCATAGAAGCAGCGTGTCAGGCCTTCGGGCGTCATTTTGACCAGGCGCTCGGACAGCTCGATCACCGGCTGGTGGCTGAACCCGGCGAGGATCACGTGTTCCAGTTGGTCGACCTGATCCTTGATGCGCTGGTTGATGCGCGGGTTGGCGTGCCCGAATACGTTGACCCACCAGGAACTGACCGCATCGAGGTAGCGCTTGCCTTCGAAGTCCTCCAGCCACACGCCTTCACCGCGCTTGATCGGGATCAGCGGCAGTTGCTGGTGGTCTTTCATTTGGGTGCAGGGATGCCAGAGCACCGCGAGGTCGCGTTGCATCCACTGGTTATTCAAGCCCATCGGTTATCTCCTCGAAGCGGTCCTGCGGCCGGCGCAGGCGTAACAATCGCGCAAGCCTATGCAATGCCAGGCGGTGTCACAACCCATTACGGATGAATTGGCAGTAAACGCGGGACGGTCTGTCACGTTTCTCAGGAATAGTCCTTAATCCATTGTTAACGTACTGTGCATAACCTCTTGATCGTATTTCTCGATATTTCAAAGCGAAATTTTCCGCTTTAATTCGATAGGTAAATCGCTAGTCTTGGGCACAGTTCTTACGGGATTTGGGACATGCAGCTACGTAATTCACCGGCCCGCTATGGTTGGGTCAGCATGGTTTTGCACTGGGGCGTGGCCCTGGTGGTGTTTGGTTTGTTCGCGCTGGGCCTGTGGATGGTCGGTCTCGACTACTACAGCGCCTGGCGCAAAGACGCGCCCGACCTGCACAAGAGCATCGGCATCACGCTGTTCGCCATCATGCTCGTGCGTATCGTCTGGCGTTTGGTCAGCCCGCCACCGCCGCCGCTGGCCAGCTACAGTCGTTTGACCCGTTTGGGTGCTGCGTTTGGCCATGCGTTCCTGTATCTCGGGCTGTTTGCCGTGATGATTGCCGGTTACCTGATTTCCACCGCAGACGGTGTCGGTATCCCGGTGTTTGGCCTGTTTGAGATTCCTGCCGTGGTTTCCGGGCTACCGGACCAGGCAGACACCGCCGGTGTGGTGCACTTGTACCTTGCCTGGGTGTTGGTGGTCTTTGCCGGTTTGCACGGCGTGGCTGCATTGAAACACCACTTTATCGATCGTGATGCGACCCTCCTGCGAATGCTGGGGCGCAAAGCCTGATGTTCAACCTCGACTCACAAGGAATAGAAAGCATGTTGAAAAAGACACTCGCCGCTCTGGCAATCGGTTCTGCTCTGCTGTCCGCCGGTTCAGCGATGGCCGCTGACTACGTGATCGACAAAGAGGGCCAGCACGCCTTCGTCGACTTCAAGATCAGCCACTTGGGCTACAGCTACATCACCGGTACCTTCAAGGACCTGGACGGCAAGTTCAGCTTCGACGCTGCCAAGCCTGAAGATGCCAAGATCGAAGTGAACGTGCGCACCGCCAGCGTGTTCACCAACCACGCCGAACGTGACAAGCACATCGCCAGCAAAGACTTCCTGGACGTTGCCAAGTTTGCCGACGCCAAGTTCGTGTCCACCAAGGTCACGCCAACCGGCAAGAATGCTGATGGCAAAGTCACTGCTGACGTAGCCGGCGACCTGACCCTGCTGGGCGTGACCAAGCCAGTAGTGGTCAAGGCCACGTTCCTGGGTGAAGGCAAGGATCCATGGGGCGGCTACCGTGCCGGCTTCGAAGGCACCACCACCATCAATCGCCAGGACTTCGGCAAGCAGATGGACCTGGGCCCAGCGTCCAACTCGGTTGAGTTGTACGTGACGTTTGAAGGTGTGAAAGCGAAGTAATTTTCGCCTCGCACACAAAAAATGCCCCGCATCTTTGGATGCGGGGCATTTTTTATGGCGCGTTGAAAATCAGCGGTTGCGGGTCAGCAACGCTGGTTTTTCACCACGAGGACGGCCTGGCAGTTGATCCAACTGCTCGGGTGTCGGGAAGCGGTCAGCCTTCGACTCCTTGTGGATGATTTTCGGCGCCGGGCCACCGCGCGGGTTCTGCACGGCAGGTTCGGACGAGCGTGGCTGGTCGTCACGGGCCGGGCGGCGGTTGTTGCTGCGCGAGTCTTCGCGACGGGCTTGACCGTCACGCGGTGCGCCATTGCGTGGGCCGCTACGTTTGGCAGGTGGCGTGCCGGTGGTGCCGCCGCTGCTGTTGCGCGGACCATTCTGACGGCCGCCCTGCGGCTGGCCGCCACGTGGAGCGCCTGCGCCTGCACCCTGTGCCGGTGCACCTGGACGACGGCCACGGCCCTGGGCCGGTTTGGCCTGAGGCACGTAGTCGACGCGGTTACCGAAGTTATCCACGTCGTCGTCGAGGAACTCGTCCGGGGCGCGGTCGGCGGCGGCGCGTGGCGGCTGGCTTGGCTGGCGCTGTTCGCGGGCCGGGGTGCCTTCACGGGGCTTTTGCTCACGGGCTGGGCGTTCGCCACGGCCGTTGGTAGGCGCTTTTTCCTTGCCGCCCTTGTCCTTGCCTTTGTCGCGACGGCCACCGCCACCACCGCCGCCGTTCGGGCCATCGCCCTTCGGACCGCGTGGGTTGCGTGGGTTACGCACATCCGGACGCTCGCGCACTTCAGGCTTTTCAGCCTCTACGGCGCTGGCATCGAAGCCCATCAGGTCGCCGTCGGCGATTTTCTGCTTGGTCATGCGCTCGATGCTTTTCAGCAGTTTTTCTTCGTCCGGGGCGACCAGCGAAATGGCCTCGCCCGAACGACCGGCACGGCCAGTACGGCCGATACGGTGCACATAGTCTTCGTCAACGTTTGGCAGCTCGAAGTTGACCACGTGTGGCAGTTGGTCGATATCCAGGCCGCGCGCGGCGATGTCGGTGGCGACCAGGATGCGCACTTCACCGGCCTTGAAATCGGCCAGGGCTTTGGTGCGCGCGTTCTGGCTCTTGTTGCCGTGGATGGCGACGGCGGTAAGGCCGTGTTTGTCCAGGTACTCGGCCAGGCGGTTGGCGCCGTGCTTGGTGCGGGTAAACACCAGCACTTGTTCCCAGGCGCCGGCGGTGATCAGGTGGGCCAGCAGCGCACGCTTGTGGCTGGCAGCCAGGCGGAATACGCGTTGCTCGATCCGCTCGACCGTGGTGTTCGGCGGCGTGACTTCGATGCGTTCCGGGTTGTGCAGCAGCTTGCCGGCCAGGGCGGTGATGTCCTGGGAGAACGTTGCCGAGAACAGCAGGTTCTGACGTTTGGCCGGCAGGCGGGCGAGGACCTTTTTCACGTCATGGACAAAGCCCATGTCGAGCATGCGGTCGGCTTCGTCCAGCACGAGGATTTCCACGTGGGACAAGTCAACGCTGCCTTGGCCGCACAGGTCGAGCAAACGACCCGGGCAGGCGACCAGCACGTCAACACCGCGGGACATGGCCTGAACCTGTGGGTTCATGCCGACACCGCCGAAGATGCAGGCGCTGACGAACTTCAAGTCGCGGGCATACAGCTTGAAGCTGTCGTGCACTTGGGCGGCGAGTTCGCGGGTAGGGGTCAGGACCAGTACGCGCGGTTGGCGCGGGCCGTGACGCTGGGATTTGTCCGGGTGACCGTTGGGGAACAAGCGCTCCAGAATCGGGAGGGCGAAACCACCGGTTTTACCAGTACCTGTCTGAGCCGCAACCATCAGGTCGCGACCTTGCAACACGGCGGGAATGGCCCGCTGTTGCACCGGAGTAGGCTCGGTATAGCCCGCTGCCTCGATGGCGCGGACTAAAGCCTCGGAGAGACCGAGGGAAGCAAAGGACATGAGTAATCCTGTTTTAGTTAGGGCTTGGCCCAAAGGGATAATCTTGCCGGGCGTGAATGGCGCTTAGGGGAGCGCAACCCCGTCCGGTCCTGCTGCGTCTGGCGGGCACTCCACCGGCTCGCGCGGGCTGAAAGCTGCGCAGTAGCTGGGTTAGGTGCCTTTTTCAAGACCTCAGCGGCCGGGCGTGAGCCTGGCGGAAAGGCCGGAGTATAACAGAGCAATCACGGCGCGCTGCTTTCCTGCTGCTCAACGGTGTGTTCAGAGGCCGTAATGGCCTGGATTCCACCGTATTTTGCGCTCAAGGCGGCGTAAGCCGGCTCTTGTTTGAAGCGCTTGAGCTCGGCGGCGAAGCGCTGCACCAGCAAATCCATGCCGGCGCCACGGCGCACCGCGAGAAACTGCGGCTGGCGGCTGACCACCACGGGTGCCTGGCTGACCTTGCCTTCCAGGCCCATGGCCTTGATCACATGCTGGCCCACTCGGCGGTCCGTAATGACCAGATCGATGCGCCCCAGCGACAGCTTGCCGAAGTTGGCCTCATGGCTGGGCGCCGGCTCGCGGTTGAACAAGGTCGACTCGCTGAAATCTTCGCCGTAGAGGTAGCCCGGGGATGTACCGACGGTGAGCCCGCGCAAATCATCGAGGGTTTCGGCCGGATAAGGGCGGTCGTTGGCGTAGAACAGCACGAACTCGACATCCGACAGCGGCTCGCTTGGGTAAAGCAGCAAGGCGTCGCGCTCATGGCTGTGAAAGATGTCCAGCGCGCCATCGGCATTGCCCTGGTCGAGCATCGCCAGGCAGCGCTTCCAGGGCAGGAATTGCCATTGCACGTCCACGCCCAGGCGTTGGAACACGGTTACCGTGGTTTCGTAATCCAGCCCGCGCATGCTGCCCTTGTCGTCGTAGACGTAGGGGGCCCAGGGCTCGGTGACAATGCGCAGTTTCTCACCGAAAGCGGTGAGGCTCAGGCAAGTAAAAAACACAGCAGTCAACAACTTGAGAATGACAGGCATGCCCTGAGGTTACGACGCTCTTGCGCTAAAGAGAAGCGCTGGCACACGCATTCGCGGCCACGTTGATGTAGCGCATTTAAAACAAAAAGGCCCTCGTATTGACGAGGGCCTTTGAGTCACGGAGCAAGCCTCAGCGTGGCAGCTTGAGGTTGTTCCAGATGGCCAGGCTCGGTTCGGCCTGGTTCAGGGTGTAGAAGTGCAACCCTGGCGCGCCACCTTGCAGCAGTTGTTCGCACATCTGGGTGATGACCTGCTCGCCAAACGCCTGGATGCTTTTGACGTCGTCGCCGTAAGCTTCCAGTTGCTTGCGCACCCAGCGCGGAATCTCAGCGCCGCAAGCGTCGGAGAAACGCGCCAGCTTGCTGTAGTTGGTGATCGGCATGATGCCCGGCACGATCGGGATGTTCACACCCATGGCCCGTACACGCTCGACGAAGTAGAAGTAGCTGTCGGCGTTGAAGAAGTACTGGGTGATCGCGCTGTCGGCACCGGCGTTGGCCTTGCGCACGAAGTTCCGCAAATCGTCTTCGAAATTGCGTGCCTGGGGATGCATCTCCGGGTACGCCGCCACTTCGATATGGAAGTGATCGCCGCTTTCTTCACGGATGAAACTCACCAGGTCATTGGCGTAGCGCAGCTCACCGCTGGCCATGCCCATGCCGGACGGCAAATCGCCACGCAGGGCGACGATGCGCTTGATGCCGGCTTGCTTGTACTGGGTCAGCAGGCCGCGCAGGTCGGCTTTGCTGTCGCCCACGCACGACAAGTGCGGAGCGGCGGGAACTTTGACTTCGCTTTCCAGCTGCAACACGGTGTTGATCGTGCGATCACGGGTCGAACCGCCGGCGCCGTAGGTGCAGGAGAAGAAGTCGGGGTTGTAGCTGGCCAACTGCTTGGCAGTCGCCATCAGTTTTTCATGCCCAGCATCGGTCTTGGTCGGGAAGAACTCGAAGCTGTAGCGACGGTCTTGGGACATGGTAATACCCTTGGAAACTCATAGAGCCGGGAGATGTACACCGTCAATGTGGGAGGGGGCTTGCCCCCGATGACGATGTATCAGTCGACATAGTTGTTAACTGACATTCCGCTATCGGGGGCAAGCCCCCTCCTACATTAGAAGCCCGCTCCCACAAGGGGAGCGGGCAGCAGGCATATCAGTAGCGGTAAGCGTGCGGCTTGAACGGACCTTCAACCGTCACGCCGATGTAGTCGGCCTGGGTCTTGGTCAGTTGAGTCACCACGCCGCCGAAGCCGCGGACCATTTCCAGGGCCACTTCTTCGTCGAGTTTCTTGGGCAGTACTTCCACGGTCAGGCGCTCGGCTTTCTGGGCTGGCGACAGGTCGGCGTACTTCTGGCCAAACAGGAAGATCTGCGCCAGAACCTGGTTGGCGAACGAGCCGTCCATGATGCGGCTTGGGTGGCCAGTGGCGTTGCCCAGGTTAACCAGACGGCCTTCAGCCAGCAGGATCAGGTAGTCGTCGTTCTGCGGATCGAAGTCACCGGCGCCGGTACGGTGAACCTTGTGTACCTGCGGCTTCACTTCTTCCCATGCCCAGTTCTTGCGCATGAAAGCGGTGTCGATTTCGTTGTCAAAGTGACCGATGTTGCACACCACAGCGCGCTTTTTCAGGGCTTTGAGCATGTTCGCGTCGCACACATTCACGTTACCGGTGGTGGTCACGATCAGGTCGATCTTGCCCAGCAGGGCCTTATCGATGCTCGCTTCGGTGCCGTCGTTCTGGCCGTTGATGAACGGCGAAACCACTTCGAAACCGTCCATGCACGCTTGCATGGCGCAGATCGGGTCAACTTCGGAGACTTTAACGATCATGCCTTCCTGACGCAGGGACTGGGACGAACCCTTGCCCACGTCGCCGTAGCCGATCACCAGGGCTTGCTTGCCCGACAGCAGGTGGTCGGTGCCGCGCTTGATGGCATCGTTCAGGCTGTGACGGCAGCCGTACTTGTTGTCGTTCTTGCTCTTGGTCACCGAGTCGTTGACGTTGATGGCGGGGATTTTCAGCTCGCCCTTGGCCAGCATGTCCAGCAGGCGGTGCACGCCGGTGGTGGTTTCTTCGGTCACGCCGTGGACGCGGTCGAGGATCTGCGGGTATTTCTTGTGCAGCAGCTCAGTCAGGTCGCCGCCGTCGTCGAGGATCATGTTGGCGTCCCATGGCTTGCCATCTTTGAGGATGGTTTGCTCCAGGCACCACTCGTACTCTTCTTCGGTTTCGCCTTTCCAGGCATAAACCGCGATGCCGGCAGCAGCGATAGCAGCAGCGGCCTGGTCTTGAGTCGAGAAAATGTTGCAGGACGACCAACGCACTTCGGCACCCAGGGCAACCAGGGTTTCGATCAGCACGGCAGTCTGAATGGTCATGTGGATGCAGCCGAGAATCTTCGCGCCTTTGAGCGGTTGCTCAGCGGCGTATTTGCGACGCAGGCCCATCAGGGCAGGCATTTCGGATTCGGCGATAAAGGTTTCGCGACGGCCCCAGGCAGCGAGGGACATGTCGGCGACTTTGTAGTCGGTAAAACCTGCAGGCGAGATTACAGCGCTCATGAAGAGCCTCCATTCGTAGTGTGCGAATGGGCGCCGTTGTGCGTTTAGTATCAAACCCGATAAACCAGGCCTGACAACGCCCCATCCGAGCCTGACAGGTCGAGCCTGCTGCAGCGCCCCTCGGACAGGTGGCGGGAGAACGGTATCAATCACAGATGACCGTTTTGAAGCGGTGGCGATTATAGCTGTGTGCGCCAGACTTCCCAAGCCTTTCTGTCGGGCATATGAAGATCGCTCATGGGCTTGATAGGCAATGGCTCATAGAGCTTGGGCCCGGGCTCTGCCATGATGTTGCCCATCATTTCGCAACGCGCTTTGGAGTGACCATGAACTTCCACACCCGCAAATGGGTAAAACCAGAAGACCTCAACCCCAACGGCACCCTGTTCGGCGGCAGCCTGCTGCGCTGGATCGACGAAGAAGCGGCCATCTACGCGATTGTGCAATTGGGCAACCAGCGCGTGGTGACCAAGTACATCTCCGAAATCAACTTCGTCAGCGCCTCGCGCCAGGGCGACATCATCGAGCTGGGCATCACCGCCACCGAGTTCGGCCGCACCTCGATTACCCTGACCTGCGAAGTGCGCAACAAGATCACGCGCAAAAGCATCCTGACCGTAGAAAAAATGGTCTTCGTCAACCTCGGCGAAGACGGCTTGCCGGCGCCCCACGGTCGCACTGAGATCAAGTACGTGAAGGACCAGTTCCAGGAAGACGGCATCAAGGACTAATCCTGTCGCTGGCCAGTGAACGCTATTGATAGGTCAAAGGTCGTACCTGAACAACGCCCCCCGTTCAGGTATCACCATGGCTACGCAAGCAGACGGCAAGACCCCTAACCTGTCGCAGGAAGAACAGCACGACGTCGACAAGAACCAGCCGCCCCGCGCGGCGGTTCTGCATGAAATCATCCGCACCCAGGGCGATCAGGAACTGGAACGCACCGTGGCCGCATTGTGGTGGTCGGCGCTGGCCGCCGGCCTGACGATGGGCCTGTCGTTGATGGGCATGGGCCTGCTCAATTCGCGGCTACCGGACGGCGAAGGGTTCAAAGTGATCGCCAGTTTCGGGTACTGCGCAGGTTTCCTGGCGGTAATCCTCGCCCGTCAGCAATTGTTTACCGAAAACACCCTGACGGCCGTGCTGCCGGTGATGAGCAAGCCAACCCTGGCCAACGCTGCACGATTGCTGCGCCTGTGGGCAGTGGTGCTGGTGGGCAACCTGTGCGGCACCTTGCTGGTGGCGTATGTGATGCTGCATTTGCCGATCTTCGACACCAAGACTGACATGGCCTTCCTCGAAATCGGTCGCAAAGTCATGGAAAACGACACCGGTCAGATGTTTGCCAAGGGCATTATTTCCGGTTGGATGATCGCCACCATGGTGTGGATGATCCCGTCCATGGAAAGCGCGAAAATGTTCATCATCATCCTGATCACCTACCTGATGGCGCTGGGTGACTTCACCCATATCGTCGTCGGTTCGGCGGAAGTCTCGTACCTGGTGTTTGCGGGCGAACTGCCGTGGAAGGATTTTTGGCTGGTGTTCGCCGGCCCGACGCTGGCCGGCAACATCATCGGCGGCAGTTTTATTTTTGCGCTGATCAGCCACGCACAGATTCGCAGCGAAAACAGTCTGCCGGGCGAGACCGCAGACCCGCGCCATCCCCAGCAGGTCAACAAGGAGCGGTAAGCCGATTCGTCATAAATGAATGGCAAAGTCGCTGTGCGGCTTTCCATTCATGAAAGAGGAATCTTTATGCGGGCGTCTCCTTTTTTACGGGTGCGCAATGGGTGCGCGCTGACCGTGGCGCTGGGCGTGTTCGGCATGGCGCAGGCCAGGGACGATGCGGCGGATCGCTCGGTGACCATCGAAAAGAATACTCAAGGTGCCCAAGACCGTTTCGCTTAAGGGCGCGGATGTTACCTACGACGCCCGTTACGAGCGCAGCGGCAACACCGTACTGGTTTCCCGCACCCTGGCGTTCAGTCATCCCGAAGCGGTGTGCAGCCCTGCGTGGTTCAAGGCGATGCAGCCGATGATAGAGGCGATGTTCAATGACCTGAAAAGCCAGATCATTGTGCAGACCCTCTGACCGTAATGCGGGCGGCGAAGTCAGCTCGCCGCCCGCGTCCATCAGTGGGTATCGGTCTGCGGAGCCGGTTCATCCTTGGTCACGTGTTTGACCAGCTTGCCGATGCTCAAACCCTGCAGCAGGATCGACGACAGCACCACGATGTAGGTGATGCTCAGCAACAAGTCACGCTCCGGCCCCAATGGCAAGGCCAATGCCAGTGCCACCGACACCCCGCCACGCAAGCCGCCCCAGGTAAGGATGCGGATAGTGCCGCGCGGTACGGTGCGCCAGCGGCGCAGCAACAGGATCGCCGGGGCCACGGTCAGCAGGCGTGAAAGCAGGATCGCCACCGCCAGCAAACTGGCCGCCAATACGTGCAGCCAGTTGAACGGCAACAGCAACAGCTCCATGCCGATCAACGCGAACAGGAGCGCGTTGAGCATGTCATCGAGCAATTCCCAGAAACCGTCCAGGTAGCGTCGGGTCATGTCGTTCATCGCCAGCTTGCGGCCCAGGTTACCGATGATCAGGCCGGCAACCACCATCGCAATCGGTGCCGAGACGTGCAGCTCGGTGGCCAACGCCGAGCCGCCGATCACCAGCGCCAAGGTCAGCATCACTTCAATCTGGTGCTGCTCGATGCTTTTGATCATCAAGTACACCAGGTAGCCGATCAGCCCGCCGAACACCACCCCGCCAATCGCTTCATGGGCGAACAGCATGGCCGTGGCGCCGACGGTTGGCGTTTCACCCAACTGCGCGATGCCCAACAGCACGGTAAACACCACGACCGCGGTGCCGTCATTGAACAGCGATTCGCCGACGATGGTGGTTTTCAGCGGTTTCGATGCATTGGCCGTTCGCAGCACGCCCAGCACCGCAATCGGGTCGGTGGGCGAGATCAGCGCGCCGAACAGCAGGCAGTAGAGGAAGCTCACGTGCCAGCCGAACAGGGCAAAGATGTAGAACGCCAGGCTGCCGATGACCACGGTGGCAATCAACACGCCGAAGGTTGCCAACAGGCCGATGGGCCAGCGATAACTGCGCAAGTCATTCAGGTTGACGTGCAAGGCGCCGGCGAACAGCAGGAACGAAAGCATCCAGTTCATCAGCAGATCGCCAAAGTCGATCTGGCCGATCAATTGCTGAATACGCTCCTCCAGGCCTGGGTAGCCGATGAAGCTCAGGCCTTGCAGGATCAGTGAGAACAGCAGGGCGGTGACCATCACGCCAATGGTGGGCGGCAGGCCGATAAAACGGAAGTTCACATACGTGAGCAGGGTAGTGAGGCAAATGAAGGCGGCGACAAGTTCAAGCATCCGGGGTCCTTGGAAGGTGAAGTGAGCGTTGGTTAATGGGTGGATGGACCGCAGCAGCGGCGGGATGTTGCAGGCCATAGGGCAAAAGGCCGGTAGAACCTTTGGCGGTGGCGCGGTTCATAGCGGTTAAGTGCGGTGTGGCATTTTTAGTGCTAAAACTCTAACCGCTGGCTAAAACTACAAAAGGAATCGGTGATGACGGTGGCTTTCTGGTGTGTGTTGATCGCAATTTTCCTGCCTTATTTGTGCACGGGTGTGGCCAAGTTCAGCGGCGGCAAGTTCGGGCCTCGGCAGAACCATGACCCTCGGGCTTTCCTGGACACGCTCGATGGGTTCGCCAAACGTGCTCACAGTGCGCAACTCAACAGCTTCGAAGTGACGCCGGCATTTGCGGCGGCAGTAATCATTGCGCACTTGGCCGGCACGGCATCACTGGTGACCATCAATGTGCTGGCGGTGCTGTTTATCACCAGTCGGCTGCTGTACATCATTTGCTACCTGGCAGACTGGGCGATGCTGCGTTCGCTGGTCTGGGCATTGGGCATGGCATTGATCGCGAGTTTCTTTTTTGTCTCGATCTAAGGCCCGATGCGATTTCATCGTGTGAGCTGGCTTGTTGTGGCGAGCCAGTTTGTTGTGCCGATCCAGTTTGTTGTGGCGAGCGGGCTTGCCCCGCGTTGGGGCGCGAAGCGCCCCTAAAATCGGACACCCAGTTCCTCCTGAAAGAACTCGGCGCCTCTATTGGGGCTGCTTCGCAGCCCAACGCGGGGCAAGCCCGCTCGCCACATCAATCCCGCTCGCCACACACGCGTGCTCAGCACCATGAATCGCGCTACCGGAAGCACTTAGGTACCGGCAGGTGCATCCGGCACCTGCGGCAACGCTGCGCCTTTAGGCCACAGCATCCAGATCTGGCCCTGCTGTTTCATATTCCCCGCCAACTCACCCGCTGCATCACCGGTGCCCCAGAACAGGTCTGCGCGCACTTCGCCGGTGATTGCACCGCCGGTGTCCTGTGCGGCCACGGGCCGGGCAATGGGCGAGCCGTCAGGTTGGGTGGTCGACAGCCATAACAGGCTGCCCAGCGGAATCACCTTGCGATCCACCGCCACGCTGTAGCCAGCCGTCAGCGGCACATTCAGTGAGCCGCGCGGGCCTTCATTGCTGTCCGGGCGAGCGCTGAAAAACACGTAGCTGGGGTTGCTCGCCAGCAGTTGTGGAATGCGTTGCGGGTTAGCCTTGGCCCAGGCGCTGATGGCGCCCATGGTCACGTCTTCTTTTTTCAACTCGCCTTGCTCTACCAGCCAACGGCCGATCGGGCGGTACGGGTAGCCGTTCTGGTCGCCATACCCCACACGCAGTTGGCGCCCGCCGGCGAGCTGAATTCGGCCCGAGCCCTGGATCTGCAAGAACTGCAGGTCCATCGGGTTGGTCAGCCAGGCAATCGGTTTGGCGGTGGAGCCTTGGCCATTGATGGTGCTGGCGTCGTCATAAGGCTTGAGCACGCGCCCCTCAAGGCGGCCGCGCAGGCGCTTGCCCTTGAGTTCCGGGTAGATGCTTTCCAGGTTGACGATGATCAGGTCATCCGGCACCCCGTACACCGGCACATGGGCGGTGGCGGTTTCGGTCAGGCTGCCGGGGTAGACCGGTTCGTAGTAGCCGGTGATCAGGCCGTTCGGCGTGTTGTCGGCCGAGCGCAGGCCGAACACGTCCAGGCGCTCCTTGAGAAAGCTGCGCACCGCCGGGGCGTTGCCCGGCACGCTGGTCGCTGCTGCGCAGGTCGCGCCCCAGATCGGGTCGGCCTTCAGGCGTTGGCAGGCGCTGCGCCAGGATTCAAACCCGGCGAGCAGGTCGCTGTCGGATACAGCCGGCAGCGCTTCCCACGGTGCACTTACATAAGTGGCGACAGCATGGGGTTTAACGGTTTCATCTTTGCCGGCGTCTTTGTTGCCATCGCAGCCGGCCAGCAGTGCAATGATCGGCAGAGCCCACGCCAGGCGGCGGCTCCAGGGTTTCAAGGTGACATTCATACAAACACTTCCTGAAGCGATTGCCCGCGCCGCAGCACGTTTGGGCAACCCTTATTATTAATAGGGCTATTGGTCTTTACGGGCGGGGCGAGGATACTGGCCGCCGTTCCCGTGACCTGAAGCCATCATGACTTTTAAAACACTGACCGTTGTATTGCTGGCCTGCCTGACGTTATCCGCTTGTGGCGGTGTTGATCCGAATTCACCTCTGGGTCAGCGCAAGGCAATCTTCAAGCAAATGCTCAAGACCGGTGAAGACCTGGGCGGCATGTTGCGTGGGCGCATCCCTTTTGATGGCGCGAAGTTCGCCGAAGGCGCGGTCAAGCTTGACGCGTTGTCCCACGAGCCTTGGAAGCATTTCCCGAGCGTGCGCGAAGAAGATCACACCAGCGCCAAGGACAGCGTGTGGCAACAACAGGCACGGTTCCAGGCGTTGGCCCGAAACCTTGAAACGGCCACCGGTGAGCTGGTGATCGCCAGCCAGGTGCAGCCTTACAAAGCCAGCAACCTGGGGCCTGCGGTGCAGAAAGTCGAAGATGCTTGCACGGCTTGCCATAAGCAGTTTCGGGATCACTGACCGGGTTTACTGGTCGAGTTCTTCAACAGCGTCCTGCAGCTCTTTGCGTGACTGCGCCAACTTGTCTTTACGCTTGTTGATCTTGTCCGCGTCACCCTTTTTCATCGCCTTGTCGAGGTCGGCCTGACGGCGGCTGACTTCGTGCTTGGCGTCGAGCACCTTGTTTTCGCGTTCTTTTCTCAGGGATGCATCGGTGCAGTTGGCGGTGACTTCGCTCAGGGCTTTTTCAAGGCCAGCCTGTTGTTCGCTGTTGCCGTGTGCCTTGGCTTGCTCGATCTGAGTGCTGATGGCTTGGCGCTTGGCGGCGCAGCCGGTGAGTTCCGGCACCTCTTCGGCGGCCAGCAGCGGTGTCGCCATGAAGCTTGCAACCGTTAACAAGGCAAAAGGGGCAAGAAATTTCATAAAGGCTCCAGGGTGCAATCAAATGGCAGGATGAATTCTGCCGTTGGTTAAAAAGTGGTCGGTCCAAGTTAGAACCCGTCTATCCCCGCCTCGCGGAGTGTCTGAGCCAACGCCTGTACCTGCGGGTCGCGAAAAAAGGCGCTCAATTGCGCTGCGCGGCCCGGGCCGATGCCATCGGTGGCCAGCCAGGCCTGGGTGTCTCTGGCGGCCAGGGTCTGCCAGCCGCCGTCCAGGTCGTTACGTGCCGAGGGCGGTACACCCAAGGCTTTGAGCCATTGTGCAAAGGGACGTTGCCGAGCGTTTTGAATGCTTTCGAGCACCCGCGCGCGGCTGCGTTCGCCTAAGCCGTCAATGTTAGCAAGCTCTGCCGCATCCAGGGTCAACCAATCGAGAATGCCGGCGATTAGACCGGCCTGGATCAATATGTTCCAGGTTTCGCGGCCAATATGCGGCATGGCCAGGCCTTGATTGCCGCTCAGCCAGGTCAGGCGGGCCAGCAATTGCTCCTCGCAACCGGGGTCCAGTTGCCAGCAGCTCAAGGCGTGAAAGTCTCGGGCATCGGGCGCTCGTACTTCCACCCTGTTTTCGTTGCGCAGGATCACGTGCTCCAACCGGGGGATCACATGGCCGGCAAGGCTGATGGACACCTGATCGCCGGGGCGGATATCCAGCACTTGCCAGCGTTTCAGGGAGCCGACGCTCACGCGGTGAATGTGCCGGTCATCCAGTCGCACCGGTTCCAGCTCAAGAATGGGCGTAATGCGCCCGGTGCGGCCGATGTTGAACCGCACATTACGCACCAGCGCGAGCGCCTTGGCGGCCGGGTATTTCCAGGCCACCGCCCAGTAGGGGGCACTGGCTTGCCAGCGTTTGGCGGGCGCATGCACAGCCTGGTGCAATACCACGCCATCGCTGGCAAAAGGCAGCGGATGGTTGTACCAGTAACTGCGCCAGTGTGAGGCTTCAGCGATGTTTTGAATGGGCTGGCTGTAGCGATGGCTATCGGTGAAGCCCCAGCGTGCGAGGGTGGTCAGGCGCTCGTTGAAGTCGGTCGGGCCGTCGGGCCAGGCCCAGACAAAAAGCCCGATCCCCGCGGCATCGGTGTCGCTCAACTGAAGGCGGTTCATCAGCCCGGCCATCTTGCTGCGAGCATTCAGCCCGCCTTGTGTCGCCTGCACATGAGCGTCGAGGCGCCAATAGAGTTCGCCTTGCAGCACCAGGTCGATGGGCTCCGGCAGTTGCTGGACAATGCCGGGGATCCGGCGTGCGGCGGTCGACCAATCCTGGCCGAGGCGTCCGTCACCCCGGCTGATGAGCCGACTCAACCGGCCCTGACGATAGACCAGCGTCACCGCAACACCATCGACCTTGGGTTGAATCCATACGTCTTGCCGGGTCCTGAGCCATTCATCGACCGCCTGTTCATCCAGTAACTTTTCAAGGCCGGTATGCGCGACCGGGTGAGGCCGTGTACCCCGCGAGCTGGCGAGTGGCTTGTCAGCCGTCAGGCTGTTATTGGGGAAACACGTTCGCCAGTGGTCCAAGCGGTGGCGCGCCTGATCGTAGAGTTCATCGCTGACCGGGGATTGGCCGAGCCGGTGGTAGCTGTCATCCCACAGCGTGATCTGCCTGGCCAGCGCGCCGACCTGTGACCGGGCGTCCTCGGGGCAGTCTTCTGCCCACACCAGAAAGGGCAAGGCACTGAGTAACAGAGCAATCAATAAACGCATCATGAGCATCCTTGCTCGGAAGGGGCGCCCAGCCTAAGTGATCCAGGCGGCCACAAAAAAGCCCCGACAGTGCGGGGCTTTTTACCGGGTGTTTCGAATTGCTTGAACAGGCCGCCCAACGCTTTCACTGCGTCGTTTTTATCCATCCTGGCTTCCTGTGTTTGCTACCTGGCGTCGACTTTGACTTGGGCGTCGGCCAGTTTGTTACAACTTTTGACCTGCTCTTGTGCGGCGTTAAAAGCCTGCACGCTCAGCAAGTCGTTGTTGGCTTGCGGCTGGCAATCCCCGGATTTGCCGCCCGTTGAGTGCTTAGGGCGCCGAACGTGTGATGCCTGTCGCGCAGGCAATAAAAAAGCCCCGCCGGGCGAACCCGGCGGGGCTTTTGGGGAGCGCGTGCTTACAGGCCGGCGGCAGTGCGCAGGTCGTTGGCGCGGTCGGTTTTTTCCCAGGTGAACGTGGTGAAGGTGTCGTCGCCGACAGTCTTCTGCGCAGGGGTACGGCCGAAGTGGCCGTAGGCTGCGGTTTCCTGGTACATCGGGTGCAGCAGGTCAAGCATGGTGGTGATCGCGTAAGGGCGCAGGTCGAAGATCTCGCGCACCAGCTTGACGATTTTGTCGTCGCTGATCTTGCCGGTGCCAAAGGTGTTCAGCGAGATCGACGTAGGCTGGGCCACACCGATAGCGTAGGAAACCTGAATCTCGCAACGCTCAGCCAGGCCGGCCGCGACGATGTTCTTGGCCACATAACGACCGGCGTAGGCCGCCGAACGGTCAACCTTGGATGGGTCTTTACCCGAGAACGCGCCACCGCCATGACGGGCCATGCCGCCGTAGCTGTCGACGATGATCTTGCGGCCGGTCAGGCCGCAGTCGCCCACCGGGCCACCGATGATGAACTGGCCAGTCGGGTTGATGTGGAACTGGGTGTCCTTGGTCAGCAGTTCGGCCGGCAGCACGTGCTTGACGATCAGCTCCATCACGCCTTCGCGCAGGTCGGCGTAAGACACGTCCGGGTTGTGCTGGGTCGATAGTACAACGGCGTCGATACCCACGACTTTGCCGCCTTCGTAACGGCAGGTCACCTGGGATTTGGCATCCGGGCGCAGCCACGGCAGCAGGCCGTTTTTGCGAGCCTCGGCCTGACGTTGCACAAGCTGGTGCGAGAAGGTGATCGGCGCCGGCATCAGCACCTCGGTTTCGTTGCTGGCGTAGCCGAACATCAGGCCCTGGTCGCCAGCGCCCTGATCTTCAGGCTTGGCGCGGTCCACACCCTGGTTGATGTCGGGCGACTGCTTGCCGATGATGTTCATCACGCCGCAGGTTGCGCCGTCGAAACCGACGTCGGAACTGTTGTAGCCAATCTTGGTGATGACGTCACGGACGATCTGTTCCAGATCGACCCACGCGGTGGTGGTGACTTCACCGGCGATGATCGCCACGCCCGTTTTCACCAGAGTCTCGCACGCCACACGGGCGAACTTGTCTTCAGCAATGATGGCGTCCAGCACCGCATCAGAAATCTGGTCGGCGATTTTGTCCGGATGCCCTTCAGACACGGACTCGGAGGTGAAAAGGGAGTATTCGCTCATCTCGATGTTTTCCTGATATTTACCGATGGTGAGTGTCGCCAGCCGGCCGCTGAAAATGGCGGACCTGAATCTGGAAACCATTACGTAAACCTACATAGAGGCTTTCCCCGGGAACGAGTCCCGCAGCGGTGGCCCAACGGGCCAGATCGTCCTGTTCAAAACCCAACCAGAGATCACCGCAGGCCTCCCTGGCCCAATTCTGGTTGTGGCTGCATAAATCTGTGACCAGCAGGCTACCGCCGGGTTGCAGCAAGTTTGCCATCTGCTTGAGGGCGTCGGCGGGGGCGGCGAAATGGTGCAAGACCATGTTCAACACCACGCAATCGGCCCGCAGGTTTGTGTCATTCAATGCGTCCGCCAGCTGCAGGCTGACATTGCCCAGCGCCTCGCGCTCGCACAACTGGCGCGCCAGTTCGAGCATCGCCGGGCTGTTGTCCAGCGCCGTCACCTGCTTGAAGCGGCGCGCCAGCTCCGGCAGGAAACCGCCATCGCCAGGGCCCACTTCCAGCGCCGTGGCCGAATGACTGAAGCTCAGTTTGTCCAACAGCGCCAGTACGCTTTCGCGGTATTGCGGCAAGCCTGCGATCAGGTCCTGTTGGGCGCGAAACTTCTCGGCGACCCGTGAGAAAAAATCCTGGCTGGCAGCAGCGCGTTGCCCATGAACTTGGCTGATGCGCGACTGCACGTCGCCGGGCAGGCACAAACTGTCCACCTCTTCCAGCAACGCGGCGTGCAGTTTGCCGCCGAGCAGCTCGGTGTGGGGCAGGGCGCGACGGTAAAAAATCGCATTACCTTCGCGGCGGGTGGCCACCAGGTCAGCCTGGGCCAGGACCTTCAGATGGTGGCTCATGCCGGACTGGCCAATGGCGAAGATCTGCGCCAGTTCCAGTACGCCGAAAGAATCGTTGGCCAGCGCGCGCAACACGTTCAGACGTAACGGATCACCAGCGGCCTTGCATAAGGCTGCTAGGTCGTCGCCGTCGTCAGGACGCAGGGAGGGCACGGGTAGGTTCATAAGGCCAGCAGTCTAGTGACGGGTGGATATCCCCGCAAGGTCAATATCAAAAAGTTTTGATATTGGTCGATAATCGGTAGTTATAAGCACCCGCTATAACCTTTAGACGAAGCAGTCAGGCTTTTCTGCAAGCGATTGGCGGGCAAAGCGCAGGAAAAACACCTCAAGTGACTATCTGTGATTGCCCGCAGGCGGTGGCTGAGGGAAAATGCCGATCCTTTTTTCCGTTTCTTTTAAGCAACCCCAGGAGATCAGCGATGCCCAGCCGTCGTGAGCGTGCCAACGCCATTCGTGCCCTCAGCATGGATGCCGTGCAAAAAGCCAACAGCGGCCATCCCGGTGCCCCGATGGGCATGGCGGATATCGCCGAGGTACTTTGGCGTGACTACCTGAAACACAATCCGAGCAACCCGTCGTTCGCCGACCGTGACCGCTTCGTGCTGTCCAACGGCCACGGCTCGATGCTGATCTATTCGCTGCTGCACCTGACCGGCTACGACGTCACCATCGATGACCTCAAGAGCTTCCGTCAGCTGCACAGCCGCACCCCGGGTCACCCGGAATTCGGCTACACCCCAGGCGTCGAGACCACCACCGGTCCCCTGGGCCAAGGCCTGGCCAATGCTGTTGGCTTCGCACTGGCTGAAAAAGTCCTGGGCGCGCAGTTCAACCGCCCTGGTCACAACATCGTCGACCACCACACCTATGTGTTCCTGGGTGATGGCTGCATGATGGAAGGCATTTCCCATGAAGTGGCGTCCCTGGCCGGTACCCTGGGCCTGGGCAAGCTGATTGCCTTCTACGATGACAACGGCATCTCCATCGACGGCGAAGTCGAAGGCTGGTTCACCGATGACACCCCGAAGCGTTTCGAAGCCTACAACTGGCAAGTGATCCGCAACGTCGACGGCCACGATCCGGAAGAGATCAAGACCGCCATCGACACCGCGCGCAAGAGCGAGCAGCCGACCCTGATCTGCTGCAAGACCACCATCGGTTTCGGCTCGCCGAACAAGCAAGGTAAAGAAGACTGCCACGGCGCCCCACTGGGTGACGCGGAAATCGCCCTGACCCGTGAAGCGCTGAAGTGGAACCACGGCCCGTTCGAAATCCCGGCTGACATCTATGCCGAGTGGAACGCCAAGGAAAAAGGCCTGGCGACCGAAGCCGAGTGGGACCAGCGTTTTGCGGCCTACTCCGCCGAATTCCCAGAGCTGGCCAACGAACTGGTGCGTCGCCTGGCCGGTGACCTGCCTGCCGACTTCTCGGAAAAAGCCTCGGCCTACATCGCCGAAGTGGCGGCCAAGGGCGAGACCATCGCCAGCCGTAAAGCCAGCCAGAACACCCTGAACGCTTTTGGCCCGTTGCTGCCGGAGATTCTCGGCGGTTCGGCCGACCTGGCCGGTTCCAACCTGACCCTGTGGAAAGGTTGCAAAGGTGTCTCGGCCGAAGACGCCAGCGGCAACTACATGTACTACGGCGTGCGCGAGTTCGGCATGAGCGCCATCATGAACGGCGTGTCCCTGCACGGCGGCCTGGTGCCTTACGGCGCGACCTTCCTGATGTTCATGGAATACGCGCGCAACGCCGTACGTATGGCCGCGCTGATGAAAAAGCGCGTGATCCATGTGTACACCCACGACTCCATCGGTTTGGGCGAAGACGGCCCGACGCACCAGCCGGTCGAGCAACTGACCAGCCTGCGTACCACGCCGAACCTGGATTGCTGGCGCCCAGCCGACGCGGTCGAATCCGCCGTGGCCTGGAAGCACGCCATCGAGCGTAAGGACGGCCCTTCGGCGCTGATCTTCTCGCGTCAGAACCTGCAGCACCAAGTGCGTACCGACGCGCAGATCGCTGCGATCAGCCGTGGTGGCTACGTGCTCAAGGACTGCGTTGGCGAGCCGGAACTGATCCTGATCTCCACCGGTTCCGAAGTCGGCCTAACCGTTCAGGCCTACGACAAGCTGACTGCCCAGGGCCGCAACGTGCGCGTTGTGTCCATGCCGTGCACCAGCCTGTTCGAAGCCCAGGACGCCGACTACAAGCAATCGGTTCTGCCGTTGCAGGTCAGCGCGCGTATCGCCATCGAAGCGGCTCACGCCGACTACTGGTACAAGTACGTGGGCCTGGAAGGCCGCGTGATCGGCATGACCACTTACGGTGAGTCGGCGCCGGCGCCAGCGTTGTTCGAAGAGTTCGGTTTCACCCTGGAAAACATCCTGGGTCAGGCTGAAGAACTGCTGGAAGACTAAGTCAGTCTGCGTTGTCTGTACTGGCGCTATCGCGGGCAAGCCCGCTCCCACATTCGATCTCGGTCTAAGGTGGGAGCGGGCTTGCCCGCGATGGCGTCAGAACATTCAACACCGAACTAACATTGATCGAGAACCCCATGCCCCAACCGCGTCCCTACAAAGTTGCACTCAACGGCTACGGCCGCATTGGTCGTTGCGTCTTGCGTGCTCTGTTTGAGCGAGGGGCGGCGGCAGGGTTTGAAATTGTTGCGATCAACGATTTGGCCGACATGGCCAGCATCGAATACCTGACACGCTTTGACTCCACCCACGGCCGGTTTCCCGGCGAAGTGCGCGTAGATGGCGACTGTCTGCATATCAATGGCGACTGCGTGAAAGTCCTGCGCAGTGCCACTCCCGAGGGCATCGACTGGGCGGCGCTGGGCGTCGACCTGGTGTTGGAATGCTCCGGTGCTTACCACACCCGTGCCGATGGCCAGCGTTTTCTCGACGCCGGCGCACCGCGTGTGCTGTTTTCCCAGCCGATGGCCAGCGAGGCGGATGTCGACGCCACCATCGTCTATGGCATCAACCAGGATTGCCTGACCGGCAACGAGCTGCTGGTGTCCAACGCCTCCTGCACCACCAACTGCAGCGTGCCGCTGTTGCGCCTGCTGGATCAGGCGATTGGCCTGGATTACGTGTCGATCACCACGATTCACTCGGCGATGAACGACCAGCCGGTCATCGACGCCTATCACCACGAAGACCTGCGCCGCACGCGTTCGGCCTTCCAGTCAGTGATTCCGGTGTCTACCGGCCTGGCGCGAGGTATCGAAAGATTGTTACCGGAACTTGCCGGGCGAATTCAAGCCAAAGCCGTACGGGTGCCGACGGTGAACGTGTCTTGCCTGGACATCACCATGCAGACTGTCAGCGACACTGACGCGACGGAGGTCAACCGGATTCTGCGCGACGCCGCCACCAGCGGCCCGCTCAAGGGTTTGCTGGCCTACACCGAGTTGCCGCATGCCAGTTGCGATTTCAACCATGACCCGCATTCGGCGATTGTCGATGCCAGCCAGACCCGCGTTTCCGGCCCCAGGCTGGTGAACATCCTGGCCTGGTTCGACAACGAATGGGGGTTTGCCAACCGAATGCTGGATGTTGCCGAACATTATCTGCACATCGCCTCCACACAACCTCAACAGTAATTCAGGAACTGCGACCCATGACCGTGTTGAAGATGACCGACCTCGATCTGCAAGGTAAGCGCGTACTGATTCGCGAAGACCTCAACGTCCCAGTCAAGGACGGTGTTGTCACCAGCGATGCGCGAATCCTGGCCTCGCTGCCGACCATCAAGCTGGCCCTGGAAAAAGGCGCGGCCGTGATGGTCTGCTCCCACCTGGGTCGTCCGACCGAAGGTGAGTTCTCCGCCGAAAACAGCCTCAAGCCGGTAGCCGACTACCTGAGCAAGGCCCTGGGCCGCGACGTGCCGCTGGTGGCTGACTACCTGGGCGGCGTTGACGTCAAGCCAGGCGATATCGTGCTGTTCGAAAACGTGCGCTTCAACAAAGGCGAGAAAAAGAACAGCGACGAACTGGCTCAGCAATACGCGGCCCTGTGCGACGTGTTCGTGATGGACGCCTTCGGCACCGCGCACCGCGCCGAAGGTTCGACCCACGGCGTGGCCAAGTTCGCCAAAGTCGCCGCCGCCGGCCCACTGCTGGCCGCAGAACTGGATGCACTGGGCAAGGCCCTGGGCGCTCCGGCGCAGCCAATGGCGGCCATCGTGGCCGGTTCCAAAGTGTCCACCAAGCTCGACGTGCTCAACAGCCTGAGCCAGATCTGCAACCAATTGATCGTCGGCGGCGGCATTGCCAACACCTTCCTGGCCGCCGCCGGCCACCCGGTGGGCAAGTCCCTGTACGAGCCGGACCTGCTCGACACCGCGCGCGCCATCGCGGCCAAAGTCAGCGTGCCGCTGCCGGTGGACGTGGTGGTTGCCAAGGAATTCGCTGAGAGCGCCGAAGCCACCGTCAAGCTCATCGCCGACGTGGCAGCCGACGACATGATCCTGGACATCGGCCCGCAAACCGCGGCCAACTTCGCTGAACTGCTGAAGTCGTCCAAGACCATTTTGTGGAACGGTCCGGTTGGCGTGTTCGAGTTCGACCAGTTCGGCAACGGCACCAAAGTACTGGCCCACGCCATTGCTGAAAGCTCGGCTTTCTCCATTGCCGGGGGTGGCGACACCTTGGCGGCCATCGATAAATATGGCGTTGCTGACCAGATCTCCTACATTTCTACCGGTGGCGGCGCGTTCCTCGAATTCGTCGAAGGCAAAGTGCTGCCGGCCGTTGAAGTGCTGGAAACCCGAGCCAAAGGCTAAGGCTCGTGATCCGGAAAAGGAGTATTCCCATGATCAAGTCGTTGGCACTGGTGATCGCAGCGGGCCTGTTGGCCGGCTGCGGCAGCACGCCAAGCGCGAAGCCTGCGTCTGCAGATCCTGCGCCTACGCAGAAAAAGAGCTGCTACCAGGCTGACTGGCAAGCCGAAACCATGCCGGTGATCAACAAGCGCATCGGCAACGAGCGGCTGGAGCAATACGACGCCGCGCCCAACGGTCAGGAACAGGGTTGCCCTTGACGGGTCTGATCAACTAACCGACAGCTTTGGCGGCCTTTTGGGTCGCCGTTCGAGGATTGGCAATGAAAGGCGTTTTCGCCCTGGCAGCCCTGGCCTTGTTGGCCGGCTGCAGCAGCATGAATATGTTCAACAAGGCAGAGCCGGCCGACAAGTGGACCACCTGGACGTGCGACAGCAAGGCCGAGGTCAACTGGCGCTTTGCCAACCAGGCGCGTTCCGAGGTGGATGTACGCCTCGGCGGTTCGGACCAGGTTTATCGTCTTAAACAGGACGTTGCTGCCTCGGGCGTGCTGTACAGCAACGACCAGTTGGCGTTTCACCAAAAAGGTGAGGAAGGCCTGATTTACTGGGTCGCCACCGATGATTTGATTGGGCGAGGCTGCAAGGCCCAGTAGTGAGCCCAATGAACATCAAATGTGGGAGTGGGCTTGCCCGCGATGACGGTGGGTCAGTTATCGAAGATGTCGACAGACAAATCGCCATCGCAGGCAAGCCAGCTCCCACATTGATCGGGTTTCAAATTGGAGCTTGTGTCAGGTCCGACACTGCAATAACGATTCAGCAGGCCAAGCCTTAACCCCTTGATCTGCAATAACTTGAATAGCAGCCGCCGCTACGGCAGGCTTGCACGATTAACGACCCACGATCGGGAGAGACAACACAATGGCACTTATCAGCATGCGTCAAATGCTGGACCACGCAGCCGAGTTCGGCTACGGCGTCCCAGCCTTTAACGTCAACAACCTTGAGCAGATGCGCGCCATCATGGAAGCCGCTGACAAGACCGACTCCCCAGTGATCGTTCAGGCTTCGGCCGGTGCCCGCAAATACGCCGGTGCCCCCTTCCTGCGTCACCTGATCCTGGCCGCCATCGAAGAATTCCCGCACATCCCGGTGTGCATGCACCAGGACCACGGCACCAGCCCTGACGTGTGCCAGCGCTCCATCCAACTGGGCTTCAGCTCGGTGATGATGGACGGCTCCCTCGGCGAAGATGGCAAGACCCCAACCGACTACGAGTACAACGTACGCGTGACCCAACAAACCGTGGCCATGGCTCACGCCTGCGGCGTTTCGGTTGAAGGCGAGTTGGGCTGCCTGGGTTCGTTGGAAACCGGCATGGCCGGCGAAGAAGACGGCATCGGCGCCGAAGGCGTGCTGGATCACAGCCAGATGCTGACCGACCCGGAAGAAGCCGCTGACTTCGTGAAAAAGACCCAAGTTGACGCCCTGGCCATCGCCATCGGCACCAGCCACGGCGCTTACAAGTTCACCAAGCCGCCTACCGGCGACGTGCTGGCCATCGACCGCATCAAGGAAATCCACAAACGCATCCCGAACACCCACCTGGTGATGCACGGTTCTTCCTCGGTGCCGCAAGAGTGGCTGGCGATCATCAACCAGTACGGTGGCGACATCAAAGAAACCTACGGCGTGCCGGTTGAAGAAATCGTCGAAGGCATCAAGTACGGCGTGCGCAAGGTCAACATCGACACCGACCTGCGCCTGGCGTCCACCGGCGCAATGCGTCGCCTGATGGCCACCAACCCGAGCGAATTTGACCCACGTAAATTCTTCGGTGCCACCGTGACCGCGATGCGTGACGTGTGTATCGCTCGTTACGAAGCGTTCGGTACGGCCGGTAATGCTTCGAAGATCAAGCCGATCTCCCTGGAAGCGATGTACCAGCGTTACCTGAAAGGTGAGTTGAACGCCAAGGTGAACTGAGCCTCAGGCGTTTAAACAAAAGCCCGCAGTGATGCGGGCTTTTTTGTGGCCAGGATTTGACCCTTGTACGTTGCGCCGGGCTTGCTCGCGATGCGCCGTGTCAGTGGCCGAATGGGTTGGCTGACAGTCCGCCATCGCGGGCAAGCCCGGCTCCCACGGGGATCAGCGGCGGGTTCAAGCGCGAATTATCCGTGGAGTCGTAGTGCCAGGCCTGCTTGAAATCAGGCGGCGCTCATTCGTGATCAATATCCAGCTTCGCAAAGGTCACCCGTGCGCCTTCCTTGCTGTTGCCACTGTTGTCCTGCACATACGCGCCGGCCTTGAAATACAGCGGTTTGGCGCCCCACGCGGCACCAATGCGCTCATTCCATTGGCCGTCAGCGGCCTCGACGGTCAACAGCCCGGCCTTATTGAGGTTGATCACGTAGGTGAAACTCTTCTCCAGCGGCACATTGGAGGCCACGATAATCACGCGGCCGTCATCCTCGTCTGGGCGCATGCGCACTTTGGCGACAATGTTGCCGGTCTGGGTCTTTTCCTTGAATTGATATTCGAGCTTGATCAGGGGTTTCTGGCTGTCATAGGCGTGGATCTGACCGATGACCACTTTGCCGCTGGAGGGCACTTGATTGACGGCCAGGGTGGCGCGCAGAAAGTTGTCGGCGTCGGGGTAGGTCCAGTTGCGCAGACGCCCGTCGGCGTAGGTTTCGCGCAATTCGCTGCGCGGGTAGACGGCGTTTTCTGTGCGCGTGCCGGTCACAGGTGTCCAGAATTGCACGTCGCTGCCTTCGGCCTGGAAATATTGGTCCTTGAAGCCGCTAAGCAGTTTCGGGGTGTCGATGGTCGTGGGCGGCGAGCCGACCGGAATGCTCAGGTTCCAGGTGGAAAGGTCGATCATGGTGTTGGCCTTTTTACAGAGGTGAGGCTTTGGCCCGGGGGCCATTCAGGTTCTTTATAGGCGGTGATCGTCCGGTTGTTAAACAATTGCTGGCAATTTATTGGCGTCAGAGGAATGCCAAAAAGCCATGTTTCCCATGGGGCGCGGGCTGTAGCGCTTGACCGTTAGTCGGCTTCCTGAGCTTTGGCGCAATGATGGCACCCGGGTCACTTCTGCTTTTTTAGAACCGGGGCTAGAGTGAGGCCTCAGTGTTTGTCCGGTTTTTATATCAGAAGTGACCGGTACAGCCCTTCAAGGAAGAGACGTAGCATGGATTGCGCTCCACACCCCGGCGACGGCAGTTCGGTTCTTCTGGTGGTTGATGACTACCCGGAAAACCTCATCAGCATGCGTGCGCTTTTGCAGCGTGAAGATTGGCACGTGATGACCGCCGCTTCCGGGCTGGAAGCGTTGGAGTTACTGCTCGCACACGAAGTCGACCTGGTCTTGCTGGATGTGCGCATGCCCGGCATGGACGGCTTTGAGGTTGCGCGCCTGATGCGTGGCAGCCAACGCACGCGCATGACGCCGATTATCTTCCTGACCGCCCATGCCCAGTCGCCTGCCTCCGTATTGGAAGGCTATGCCAGCGGCGCCATTGATTACCTGTTCAAGCCCTTCGACCCACACATTCTCAAGCCCAAGGTGCAGGCGTTGCTGGAACACCAGCGCAACCGCCGTGCCTTGCAGCGCCTGAGCCATGACCTGGAATCCGCGCGCGCCTTTAACGCCTCGGTGCTCGACAACGCCGCCGAGGGCATCCTGGTGGTGGGCGAGGGCAGCGTGATCGAGTACGCCAACCCGGCCATTTCTCGGCTGCTGAATGCGACGATGGCCGAGTTGCAGGGCGAAAGCTTTTTGAGCTTTCTGCAAAAGCCCCATGTACCGGCCTGGCTGGGGTTCCCGATGTACGAGGCGTATCGCAAGGGTGAGACATGGCGCCAGCACGACGCCATTTTACGCACCAGTCGCGGCCAGCAGGTGCCGGTGGCGTTGTCCTGCGCGCCGTTGCCCGCCGAGCAGAAGGCCATGGTCGTGACGGTGCTGGACATGTCCGAGGTGCGCCATCTGCACCAGCAACTGGAGTTCCAGGCGGTGACCGACCCGTTGACCGGCCTGCTGAACCGGCGCGGCTTTCACCAGGCAGTGGAAAACACGTTGCTGCGCAGCGAGCGAAACGAGCAGTCGCTGGTGCTGCTCTACCTGGACCTCGACGGCTTCAAGCGGGTCAACGATTCGTTGGGCCACGACGCGGGAGACCGGGTGCTGCGCTGGGTTTCCGAGCAAATGCAGGCGTGTCTGCGCTCCTACGACATTCTTGGGCGCATGGGCGGGGATGAGTTCACCGCATTGGTGGAGCTGGAATTCCCGGAACAGGCGGCGAAGATTTCGGAAAAACTGATCGAGCGCGTGTCGGTGTGTCAGCAGGTCGACGGTTTGGATGTGATGCTCGGCGTCAGCATTGGCATTGCGACTTTCCCGGACTGCGGCTCTGACCTCAATGGCCTGCTGCGCGCGGCCGACATCGCCATGTACGAAGCCAAGCGTGCGGGGCGTCAGCAATATCGCTATTACGATCAGGAAATGAACGGCCGCGCCCGCTCGCGTCTGATGCTTGAAGACAGCGTGCGTACCGCGATTCAAAACAAGGATTTCACCTTGGTGTACCAGCCCCAGGTCTCGCTGGAAGACGGGCGCTTGCGTGGCGTCGAAGCGCTGTTGCGCTGGCAGCACCCGAGCGTCGGCGATGTGCCGCCGGGTTTGTTTTTGCCGTTGCTCGAAGAGGCGCGGCTGATCAGCCAGTTGAGCGCCTGGATCTACCAGCAGGTCGCCGCCCAACGCCAGGCCTGGCAAACCAGCTTCGATGAAGAACTGGTGCTGAGCGTGAGCCTGAGCAGCAGTCAGTTCAACATGCCCAACCTGGCCGGCCAGCTGCAGCAGGTACTCGAGCGACATGGGTTGCAGGCGCGGCAGCTGGAGGTGGAAATCAGTGAAGACAGCTTGATGAGCAACCTTGATGAAACCAACAAGCAGCTCAGGTTGCTGCGGCGGATCGGCGTGCGTATCGCCCTGGATGACTTTGGTTTGGGCCAGTGTTCCCTGGCCCATCTGCGTGACCTGGAATTCGATACGTTGAAGCTGGACCCGCAATTGGTGGCACGTCTGCCGGGGTCGGTGCGGGACGCCGCAATGGCCCGCAGCATCATCCAGTTATGCGGGCATTTTGATGTGTTGGTGATCGCCGAAGGCGTGGAAACACTCGAGCAGGCGCAGTGGCTGAAGGCCAATGGTTGCTCGTTCGTCCAAGGAGCATGGGCGGCTCAGCCCCTGATTGCTGACGAAGTGGCCGATTGGTCTCACCCCCGTCTGCTTTGAATTCGCTACACTGGCGCCCATTCGAACCCTGTTGCAGACCCCATGACCGCGCTGAAATACCTCCAGGCTTACCCCGCAGCGCTCCAGGAGCAAGTGCGCCAGATGATCGCCAAGGATCAGTTGGGCGCCTACCTGGAGCAACGCTACCCCGAGCGCCATGCGGTGCAAAGTGACAAGGCGTTGTACAGCTATGCCCTGGCCTTGAAGCAGGAACACCTGCGTAACGCGCCGGCTATCGACAAAGTGCTGTTCGACAACCGCCTGGACCTGACCCACCGCGCCCTGGGCCTGCACACCACGATTTCACGGGTGCAGGGCGGCAATCTCAAATCCAAGAAAGAGATTCGCATCGCGGCGTTGTTCAAAGAGGCGGCGCCGGAATTTCTGCGCATGATCGTGGTGCACGAGCTGGCACACTTTAAGGAATCGGACCACAACAAGGCGTTCTACAAACTCTGCGAATACATGATGCCCGGCTACCATCAGGTGGAATTCGACCTGCGGGTGTACCTCACGTATCGCGACTTGCAGGGCAAGCCCTAACCTCACCAGGCGACCAAGCATGGACGTGAGCAAGACCAAAAGCAGTTTCTATCGCCGCCTGTACGTGGCGTACCTGATCGACAGCGGGCTGGCCAGCAGCGTCCCGGCGTTGACCGACGCCACCGGCATGCCGCGGCGCACGGCGCAGGACACGATTGCGGCATTGGCCGACCTGGATATCCTGTGCGAGTTCGAGCAGGAAGACGGCGCGCGCAATCATGCCGGGCGCTATCGGATTCGTAGCTGGGGGGCGATTGACCGCAAGTGGATCGAGGCGAATCTGGGGGCGATCAAGCAGGTGTTGGGTTATCCCTGACACAGGCTGGTAGTTGGTCTGGCCTCATCGCAGGCAAGCCAGCTCCCACCTGTTGAGTTGTGAACGCTGCCAAAGGTGGGAGCTGGCTTGTCTGCGATGGCGCCCTCACTGACGCCGCATACCAATGTGCGGAATATCGTCCTCCAGGTATTCCCCACCCTCCGCCACAAACCCGTACCGCCCGTAATACCCCTGCAAATGCGCTTGGGCTGACAGAAAGATCGGCGTTTCAGGCCAGATGTCGTCAATGCGCTTGAGGGCTTCTTCCATCATTTGATGGCCCAGCCCGGTGCCGCGTGCCACTGGCGCGACGATCACTCGGCCAATCACCACGTCACCTCCCTGGGATTGCGGGTCCAGCAGCCGCAGGTAGGCCACCAGCTCATCATCTTTCCAGGCCATCAGGTGGTGGGTATCACCCGAAAGGTCCTGCCCGTCGAGGTCCGGATACACGCACTGCTGTTCAACGACAAAGACCTCGCTGCGCAAGCGCAGAAGGGCGTAGAGCTGGTCCTTGCCCAAGTCTTCCTGGTGTTTGCAGACCCAACTAACCGTCATGGTGTGTTCTCTTGTTAATGGCTGGAGCCGATAGTAAGCGTGACGGTCAGAACTGTCTAAATTCAGCATTTTTGTGAATGGGGTCAATTTGCCATCATTCCGTGCGCGCGCGGCCCGGTTCTTTGTGTAATCTGCAATGCAGGCTCATTGATGAGCTACTGTTATCAAGCCACTGCCTGCCCGCCAAGGACTTTAAGCATGCCGCGATTTTCTCGTGCCGTTGCTTTGATAGGAGTGTTGTTGCTGGCCACGCCAGCGGTCGCACAACGTCTGCGTTTGGTGGCGGATGCCTGGCCACCGTTTACTGATTCGACATTGATCAACGGTGGGTTGGCCACCGACATTGTCAGCACGGCCCTGGCGCGCGCCGGCTACGCCAGTGACTTTGAGCAGGTACCTTGGGCACGTGCGTTGATGGGCGTGGGTGATGGCCGCTATGACGTGTTGATCAACGCCTGGTACGACGAGGCGCGCACGCAACTGGGGCAGTTTTCCGCTGAGTACTTGCTCAACCGCGTGCGGTTTATCAAGCGCCGGGACGACCCCATTGAGTATCAGAACCTTGAACAGCTGCACGGTGAGCCCATCGCCGTGGTACGCGGGTATGCCTATTCGGCGGCGTTCGACCAGGATGCGCAGTTGCAGAAAGTGCCGGTGCATAACTTCGCCATGGCCGTGCGCATGCTCGCCGCGCAACGCGTGAGGCTGACGCTGGAAGACGAATATGTCGCCCGCTATTACCTGGCGCGCGAGTCGCCACGGGTGCGCAATGCGGTGGAGTTTTTACCCCAGGCGTTGAGTGAAAACAGCCTGCATATTCTGGTCAGCCTGAAGAACCCCGAGCATGCGCAGATTGTTGCCGGTTTCGACCGGGAAATTGCCAAGATGAAGGTCGATGGCAGTTATGCGCGGCTGATGAAGGCGCATGGGATGTGAACGGGGTGAACGCTTTATTGTGCCAAGCAGGCTTCTCGTGGCAAGCGGTCTTCCTGTGGCGGGTGGGCTTCTTGTGGCGAGCGGGCTTGCCCGCGTTGGGCTGCGCAGCAGCCCCAATACCTGACACCTTGATTTACCTGATACACCGCGGCGGCTTATCTGGGGGCCGCTTCGCGCCCCAACGCGGGGCAAGCCCGCTCGCCACAAGAGGCCCACCCGCCACAGGAAGCACCGCAGCCATTAAGCCGCGCGGGTGTCCTTGATCAGGTGCGCCGCCAGCGTGCGCAGCGGCCCCAGTTGCCGGCAGATCAACGCCAACTGCGTCTGCACCAACCGCTGCCCCTCATCGATTTCATCCGGCATCTGCTCCAGGTCCGCTGCCAGGGCTTCTTCGGCGTCGCTTTGAATCGCGATCGGCTGCTTGTTGGCCAGCCCCGTGGCGATCTCGTCGATGCTCGCTGCCAGGCTGTTGCCGGCGCCGTCGATCAAGTGCTCACGCACTTCGGCCGGCAGCTGGGTTTCGCGGTGTGCGCCCAGCCCCGACAGGTAACTGAGCAAGGTGTGCGACAGCACCAAAAAGCGGAAGCCTACGTCAGCTTCTTTGCGAAAGTGCCCAGGCTCCATCAGCATGTTCGCCAGCGTGGTGGACAGCGCCGCATCGGCGTTGTGCGCGTTGCGCCGGGCCAGGCGGTAGGCCAGGTCGTCGCTCTTGCCGGCGGCGTATTGCTGCATGATCTGGCGCAGGTAGATGCTGTTGCAGGTCAGGGTGTTGGCCAGCACCTTGTTCAGGCGCCGGCCCTGCCAGTCCGGCAGGAACAGGAATACCGCCAGGCCCGCGATCAGGCTGCCAATCAGCGTATCGAACAGCCGTGGCAGGAACAGCCCGTAGCCATCACCCACCTGGTTGAAGCAGAACAACACCATCAAGGTGATTGCCGCCGTGGCCAGGGTGTAGCGGGTGGTGCGGTTGATAAAGAACACCAGGCCGGCGGCGATGGCGAACAGCGACTGTACCAGCGGGCTTGGGAACAGGTCGAACAGTGCCCAGGCCACGGTCAGGCCGATAGCCGTGCCGATGATCCGTTGGCCGAGTTTGCGCCGAGTGGCGCCGTAGTTGGGCTGGCACACGAACAGGGTGGTGAGGATGATCCAATAACCCTGGGAGGCGTGAATCGCATGCAGGGTGCCGTAGCCAATGGTCAGCGCCAGGGCCAGGCGCAAGGCATGGCGGAACAGCAGCGAGGTCGGCGTCAGTTGCGTGCGCAGGCGCGTCCACATTTCCTTGAGGTTGCGTGGCGCACGGTCCAGCAGGTTGCTGTCGGTGGCGTCCGCGAGGGCGTCGGGGTTGCTGGCGTCGCCGAGCAGGCGGTCGAGGGTCGACAGGTTGGCTGCCAGGGCGCGCAACGAGCGCAGCAGACCGCGCCAGGCCGGGTTGCTCTGGATGCGCAGGTGTTCCAGCGAGGCATTCAGGTCGCCCAGCGCTTCGGCAAAGCTGTCGTCATAAATGAACGGCTGGCGCAGCTGGATCGACTCGCCCAGGGTCTGGCAGGCCTTGCCTTGCTGGCGCAGCAGGCGCTGGCAGCGGAACAGCACGTCGCTGTGGAAAAAGGCGTCGGCCAGGGCGTTGTACGGGTAGTGCGACGAGCTGGCGCGTTCGTGGATGTCCTGGGCGAGGAAGTACAGCTTCAAGTAGCGGCTGACCTTCGAGCCGGGCCGACCATTGCCCACGCGGTGCAGGATGATTTCCTTCGCCGCATTCAGCGCTGCCACAACGCGCCCGTTTTGCTGGGCGAGTTCCAGGCGGCGCGCTTCCACGTCCAACTGGCGGATCGGTTCGAACAGCGACGATTTGAGCTTGAGATAACGCCCCAACTCACGAAACAGCCGCGCCAGGCTTTGCTGCACCGGCTGGTTGGAAAACAGCACCTGCCACAGCACCGAGAGCACGCCATACCAGGCAGCACCGGCCACCAGCAGCAGCGGTTCATGCCAGAAATCAGAGACGGCGCCACCGCGCTGGTCCACACCAATCATGGTGTACACCGACAGAATCAGCGTCGCCGAAGCAATCGCGCCATAGCGTTCGCCCAGCGCACCCAGCATGGTCAGGCAGAAACTGGCCAGGGCCAGGGCGATCGCGAACATCCACGGGTAAGGGAACAGCAGCTCCACCGACAGCGCGGCGATGCTGAAGCACACCAGCGTCACCGCCAGAGCGTTGAGGCGGCCTTGCCAACTGTCATCGGTCTCGGCCAGGGCGCTGGCGATAATCCCCAGGAACAGCGGGATCAGCAGCGTCATTTCGTCCTGATACCAGCACAGCGCCATGCTGCCGGTGAGGGCGATGAACACCCGTACGCTGTAGCTGAATTTATCCAGCGCCCACAGGCGCCGCATGGACTGCTTGAACGAGGTCGATGACATGAAGTCTGGAGTCTTCCGGGACGATGCCGCTAAATTGAGCTATCAAGGACGCCACGGCAAGCGTAGCGATCACATCGATGCGCAAAATAACTTCCAGGCACACCACAAGACACATGTGGGAGCTGGCTTGCCTGCGATAGCGATGTTGGATTCACCACCGCTATCGCAGGCAAGCCAGCTCCCACAGGGTTTTGCATTTCAAGGTTTAAGCGGCGTCAGGCGTATTGCGCGGCGGCATAACCCGACGCCCAGGCCCACTGGAAGTTGAACCCGCCCAGGTGACCGGTCACATCCAGCACTTCGCCGATGAAGTACAGCCCCGGGCTTTTCAGCGATTCCATGGTCTTGGACGACACTTCGCGCGTGTCAACGCCACCCAGCGTTACCTCGGCCGTGCGATAGCCTTCAGTGCCCGCCGGCACCAGTTGCCAGCTCGACAGCTTTTGCGCGATGTCGGCGATTTCGGCGTGGGTGTACTGCTTCATCGGTTTGGATGCAAACCAGGTGTCGGCCAGCAGGTTGGCCATCTTCTTGGTGAAGATCTCACCCAGCAGGGTTTTCAACTCGCTGTTGGGGCGCTCGACCTGTTGCTGTTGCAGCCAGGCGTGGGCGTCGTGGTCGGGCAGCAGGTTGATTTCCACCGTGTCGCCGGTTTCCCAGTACGAGGAAATCTGCAAGATCGCCGGCCCGCTCATGCCGCGGTGAGTAAACAGAATGTTCTCGCGAAAACTCTGGTCGTTGCAGCTGACCAGGCAGTCCACCGAGGTGCCGGACAGCTCGGCGCACAAGTCCTTGAGCTGGTCGGTAATGGTAAACGGCACCAACCCTGCGCGGGTCGGCAGCAGTTCGTGGCCGAACTGTTTGGCTACCTGATATCCGAACCCGGTAGCGCCCAGGGTCGGAATCGACAGGCCGCCCGTGGCGATCACCAGGGATTCGCAGCGCAGCTCACCCAGAGTGGTTTGCAACTGATAACCGGCTTCAAGCTTGGCAATCTCCTGAACCGACGTGTCCAGGTGCATGCTCACGCCGGCTTGAATGCATTCATCGAGCAGCATGCCGAGGATGTCGCTGGACTTGTTATCGCAGAACAACTGGCCGAGCTTTTTCTCGTGGTACGGCACGCCATGCTTGGCCACCAGACCGATGAAGTCCCACTGGGTGTAGCGGGCCAGCGCAGACTTGCAGAAGTGCGCGTTGTGCGAGAGGAAGTTGGCCGGCTCGGTGTACATGTTGGTGAAATTGCAGCGGCCACCGCCGGACATCAGGATCTTTTTGCCGGCCTTGTTCGCGTGGTCGATCAACATCACCTTGCGCCCACGCCCGGCGGCCGTCAGCGCGCACATCAAGCCTGCGGCGCCGGCGCCAATGATCACAACTTCGGTCGAGCGCACAGCAATGTCCTCACAAAAAAATTGATCTGAAATGCAATCAAATGTGGGAGCTGGCTTCTGTGGGAGCCGGGCTTGCCCGCGATGCAGGCACCTCGGTATATCAGTTACACCGAAGTGATGCTATCGCAGGCAAGCCAGCTCCCACATTGATTCGGTTCCCACAGTGGCTACGCGGTGCTGTTACAGGATGCGCACGCGCAACGAACGGCCTTTGATCTTGCCGTCATTCAAACGCTGCAGCGCCTGCTTGGCGATACCGCGTTCCACGGCCACAAAGGCCTGGAAGTCGAAGATCGCGATCTTGCCGACCTGGGCACCGGGGATGCCGGCGTCACCGGTCAATGCGCCGAGGATGTCGCCCGGGCGAACCTTGTCTTTACGGCCGGCGGCGATGCACAGGGTGCTCATCTGCGGCAGCAACGGGCCGCCGCTTTGTGGCTTAAGGTTGTCCAGCTGGTCCCAGTTCAGCGGCGACTTCTGCAGTTGCTCGATGGCCTGGGCGCGGTGCGCTTCGGACGGCGCCACCAGGCTGATGGCGATGCCGGTTTCGCCAGCGCGGCCGGTACGGCCTACACGGTGAATGTGGATTTCCGAGTCGCGAGCCAGTTCGACATTGATCACCATGTCCAGCGAGTCAATGTCCAGGCCACGCGCGGCCACGTCGGTGGCGACCAGCACCGAGGTGCTGCGGTTGGCGAACATCGCCAGTACCTGGTCACGGTCGCGCTGTTCCAGGTCGCCATGCAGGCCGACGGCGGAGATGCCTTTGGACGTCAGGTGATCCACGGTTTCCTGCACTTGCTGCTTGGTAAAGCAGAACGCCACGCACGAGGCCGGGCGGAAATGCGCCAGCACCTTGGTCACGGCGTCCATGCGCTCTTCCGGCGAGATCTCGTAGAAACGCTGCTCGATCTGGTCGTCGGAGTGGAACGCTTCGGCCTTCACTTGCTGCGGCGCGCGCATGAACTTGGAGGCCAGCTGCTTGATGCTCACCGGGTAGGTGGCCGAGAACAGCAGGGTCTGGCGGCGTGGCGGGGTCTTGCTGATGATGTCTTCGATGGCGTCGTAGAAGCCCATGTCGAGCATGCGGTCAGCTTCGTCGAGAATCAGTGTGTTCAAACCGTCCAGCACCAGCGAACCCTTGCGCAGGTGCTGCTGGATACGGCCCGGGGTGCCGACGATGACGTGGGCGCCGTGTTCCAGCGAGGCAATCTGCGGGCCGAGGGACACGCCGCCGCACAGGGTCAGCACCTTGATGTTGTCTTCGGCACGCGCCAGGCGACGGATTTCCTTGGCCACCTGGTCGGCCAGCTCACGCGTCGGGCACATCACCAGCGCCTGGCAGCCGAAGTAGCGCGGGTTGATCGGGTTCAACAGACCGATGCCGAAGGCGGCAGTTTTGCCGCTGCCGGTCTTGGCCTGGGCAATCAGGTCCAGCCCCTTGAGGATCACCGGCAAGCTTTGCGCCTGGATCTGCGTCATCTCGACATAACCCAGCGAGTCGAGGTTAGCCAGCATGGCGGCGGAGAGCGGCAAAGTATTAAAAGCGGTGGCGATGGTAGTCACGGGACTGGCTCTGCAAAACAAAATGTCGCGCAGTGTACCAGTCTCGTGGGAATTTCCCCGCAAGTTCTAGACGAGAAGCCTGCTAATGCTCGATGTCGTGCTCGGGGCTGACCACGCGTTTGCCGTCTTTTGGCGACAGTTGCAGGAAGATCGCCGCCGCCAGCATCGCCATGATGCCCACGGTGAGAAAGGTCAGCTGGAACGCGCCGAGCACGCTTTCCACCCCGTCGTTGCCCGCTTCGGCAGTAAAACCGCCGAGCAGCGCACCGGCGCACGCTACCCCAAGGCTCAGGGACAGTTGCGCCACCACCGAGAGCAAACTATTGCCGCTGCTGGCCTGGGCGTCATCGAGGTCGATCAGGGTGACGGTGTTCATCGCGGTGAACTGCAAGGAGTTGATCGCACCCAGCACCGCCAGCATTCCCAGTAGAAGCGGATAGGGCGTCTGCTCGCTGACCAGGCCCATGCTCGCCAGCATGATGCCCAGCGCCAGGGTGTTGCCGGTCAGCACAATGCGGTACCCCAGGCGCTCGATCAACGGCCGGGCGATGGATTTGGCAAACATCGCCGCCGCCGCCAGCGGCAACATGCTCATCCCGGCTTCCGAGGGCGAATAACCCAGCGCCACCTGCAACAGCAGCGGTACCAGGAACGGCAGCGCGCCGCTGCCGAGCCGCGCAAACAGGTTGCCGAGAATGCCCACGGCAAAGGTGCGCGTCTTGAACAGCACCGGCGAGAACAGCGGGTTGTCGATATGCCCGGCGCGCAGCCAGTACGCCGCCAGGCACGCCAGCCCGCCAAACAGCAGCAACATCACGCGCAAATGCGGCAAGTGCAGTTCGCCCAGGCCTTCCATGGCGATGGTGATCAGCACCATCGCCGCGCCAAACAGCACGAACCCCACGCTGTCGAAACGCGTGCGCTCGCTGCCGCGCAGGTCGGGGATGAGTTTCCACACGGCGTAACAACCGATCATGCCCACCGGCAGGTTGATCAGGAAGATCCAGTGCCAGGTCAGGTATTGCACCATCCAGCCGCCCATGGTCGGGCCGAGCAACGGGCCGAGCAGGCCGGGAATGGTAATGAAGCCCATGATCCGCACCAGCTCGGAGCGCGGATAAGCGCGTAAGACCACCAACCGCCCCACCGGCAGCATCAGCGCGCCGCCCAAGCCCTGGATGACCCGCGCGCCTACCAGCATGGTCAAGCTGCTGGACAGGGCGCACAGCAACGAGCCAATGCTGAACAGCATGATCGCGCCAAAGAAGATTCTCTTGGTGCCGAAGCGGTCGGCCACCCAACCCGAGGCCGGGATCAGCAAGGCGACGGTGAGCATGTAAGCAATCACCACGCCTTGCATGCGCAGCGGGTTTTCCGCGAGGTCCCGGGCCATGGCCGGCAGTGCGGTGTTGAGAATCGTCCCATCCAGCGACTGCATGAAGAAGGCAATCGCCACCACCCAGGGGAGCCAGCGGGCGGTCTTGGCGTCGAGAGGGGCGCGATTGGGCATGAGCTACCTTTTTGTTAGCAGGCTATGTGTCGGCGATTATGCGCCATCCGTCGCTCCTTTTCCCACTGGCGGTTCGTCTAAATCTGACAATGTCGCGTGCGCTCCGACCAGGAAATCCAGCAGCGCCCGGTGCACCGCCAGCGCAGCCTCGCGGGATTCAAGGTCGAGCAAGTGGCCGGTGTGTTCGGCGACGGCGAAGGTGCTGCGGCCCACGTATTTTTTGAACAGTTGGGCCTCCGCGGCCGGGGTGTAATCATCCAGCGCGCCGTTGATGAAATGCACCGGCGTTTCGATCTGCGTGAGCGCCGGCAGGTAATTGCCATCGCCCAGGCCCAGCACCTGGTGGATATGAAAGCGCGCCTGGCGGTACTCGGTGGTGGCCATGTTCGACAGGTGCCGGTGGTTATTGCGCTTGAGGCGCGGTGACAGGTACTTGCCAACGGTCTCGTTGAGCAGGTGGCCAACGGCAGACTTGTCATCCGCTTCGATCAGCACGCGCACGCGCTCCACGTAGTCGAGCATGGCCTGGTTGAGGTTGGGCGCCAGGGCCATCACCACCGAGCTTTCGATAGAGGGCGGGTTGTGCGCCAGGGTCAGCAGCGTGGAGATGCCGCCCCAGGAGGCCGACACCAGGTGGCTGACCTGGAAGCGTTCCACCAGGGCACGCAGGATTTGGACTTCGTCGTCCTTGGTGACCAGGTCAAGGTTGCTGTTGTGCTCGCGCGAAAGGCCTGAGAACGGCAGATCGAACAGCAGCACATTGAAGTGTTCCGCCAGGCACTTGCTGGTGCGGGCGAAGGAGCGGGTGGTGGACAGTGCCCCATTGACCATCAGGACGGTTTTCTTTTCCGAATCGTTACCGAGCTGCTCAACGTGAACGTTGTAGTGTTTGAACAGCCCTTCTATGACAAAACTTCCATGGTCCATGTCAACGCTCCAGCTTGCCCAATCCAGGCAAGGTCATGCATCACGTGCGCACACGTGGGGTTGGTGGCGGGGTGCCACTAACCGTTATAACGAGGTTTTTTACGGGCGACAACATGCCGCACGGGGAGAAGTATGAGATGGGATTTTTCGGTAGGAAGGAGCTAAACGAGGGTGTAAGGAACGAGCACAGAACAGTGTGGGAGCTGGCTTGCCTGCGATGCAGTCACCTCGGTGTATCAGTGACACCGCAGTGATGCTATCGCAGGCAAGCCAGCTCCCACAGGGGAGTCGCAGTGCTTATAAAGTGAGAGTCAGGCGTTTGACCAACGCGCCTGGCAACAAGTTGGACGCGGTATTGCGCTGGCTATACGTACTGGCCGACAACAGCAACTCCCGCTCAGCCGTCAGCGCTTCCAGCTGGGAACCGAGCAAGTTGTAGACGCTGTCATCAAAACGCATGGTGCTGACCGGCGCCTTGATCTCGCCGTCTTCCACCCAGAACGTGGCAAAGCGCGTCATGCCGGTCAGGCGGGCGGCCGGCAAATCCGAATAGTTCAGGTACCACAGGTTGCTGATGTACAGCCCGGTGCCCAACTGCTTGAGGATATCGGCCTGGGCGAGGCTGCCCGCCGCCATCTGCAAGGCGCTGGGCGACTCGTCGCTGCTGGCGCCGTTGGTGCTCATGCCGTATTCGGCGGCGCTGCGCGAGTTGATCAACTGGCCCTCGGCCTTGCCCGCGTTAATCAGCGTCACGTCCCCGCGCGGGTAGCCTTCGGTGGAGAACGCCTGGCTCAGCGAGCCGCTGATCTGCTCATCGACGTTGACCAATGGGCTCAACGACTGCTCACCGGCATACAGCTTTTGCAACGAGCTGGCTTTGCTGGCGATGGCCTGAGCGGAAAACCCGCCCCAGGTGATGATGCTGATGATTTCTTCCAGCGCCGCGGGGGCGAGGTAGGCGCGGTACTGCCCGGGGGCGAGCTTGTGCAGTGGGCGGCCAAGAAACTCTAGTTGCTCGCGCGCCTGCTGCAAGCGTGCGCTGAATTCGGCGCTGTCCCAGGTGTGCCCGGCGTAGCTGGCTTTGACCGCTTCGCCGTTGGCGTGGAACAGGCTGAAATCGAAGTTGAAGCTGTTGGCCTGATGCCAGCCAAACGCGCCGTCCGAACTGGCGAACCCTCGGGTGATCGGGCCAGCAGCGTAAAAGCCGACCAGGTCCACGCCTTCTGCGGCCTGGCTGATGTCTTCCAGCACCTGGGCCAGTTCCGGCAGCGGTCGTAGCTGCTCGTTATGGCTTTGCCAGGCATTGTGGTTCAGCAGCAGGTACGGGTCCTGTGGCAGCAAAGGCAAGGTTTCGCGCAACTGTTGCAGGCCATCGGCGAGGCGCTGGCGGTCCAGTTCCGGCTCGCCGGCCAAGGTAATGCCGAGGTCGGCGTGGCGGCCGTCGTTGATCAGCTTGAGGTTCAGGCTTGCCTGTTGCACCTGGCCGGCCTGGCGCACCTGGGCGTGGTTGAAGCGTACGAACTCGGATGATTCGTCTGCGTAGCCGAGGTGAAATTGTTCCTGGTCGGTGATGGCCTGCTTGAGCCAGTCCACCAGTGCCTTGAAGTTGTTCATCAGGCATCTCCCCCAAATACGTCGACATCACTGAACACACACGCCGGTGACGCATGACCCACGCGAATCACCTGGTTGGGCTCGCCTTTGCCGCAGTTCGGCGTGCCCAACACCTTGAACGTGCTGGCGTCGCCGACGGCGCTGAGCTTGCGCCAGAACTGCGCGGAAATTGCACGGTAGTTGGGGTTCTTCACCACGCCTTTAAGCTCGCCGTTTTCGATCAGTTGGCCCCACTCGCAGCCGAACTGGAACTTGTTGCGCGCATCATCAATGGACCATGAGCGGTTGGTGCTCATCAGAATGCCGTGCTCGATGCCGCTGATCAGCTCGGCCTGGGTTTTGTCGCCGGCCTCGATGTTCAAGTTGGCCATGCGGTCGATCGGCGCGCGGTTCCAGCTGCACGCGCGGCTGTTGGCGACGCCGCCGAGCCCCGAGCGAAATTGCGACAACGCGCCGCCCAGTGGCTTGAGCAGCAGACCGTCGCGGATCAGGAACTGCTTGGTGGCGCGGGTGCCGTCGTCGTCATGGCTGTAGCTGGCGAGCTGCTCGGGGATGTCCGGATCGAAGGTCACGTTGAGCAAGGGCGAGCCGTATTGCAGGTGGCCAAAATCGCTGGCCTTCACAAAGCTGGTGCCGGCGTAATTGCGCTCATCACCCAGGATGCGGTCCAGCTCCAGCGGGTGGCCGATGGACTCGTGGATCTGCAGGATCATCTGGTCGGGCATCAGCAGCAGGTCGCGCGGGCCGCTGGGTGTGTTGGGCGCGAGCAGCAGTTGCAGGGCTTCGTCGGCCACCTGGCGGGCGGCGCCGGCCAGGCCGAAGCGGCGAATCACGTTCGCACTGCCTTGCTGGCCGAAGTTAGTGCCGCCCAGGGTGCGGGTCTGGCTGTCGTTGCCGTCAAACGCGGTGACGCTCAGGCCCGGGTAGACGAAACGCTGAGCCTGGCGCAGTTCGGCACCGGCGCTGTTGAGGTAGATCTGCTCCACGCGGGTGGTGCCCAGGCTGACTTCCCAGCTGACCAGGCGCTCGTCCTTGGGCACGCTGGCAGACTCATCGCCCAACAGTTGGTAGCAGTCGCTCAAGGACGGGAAGGGCTGGTCGAGGTCCGGTGACAGGTAGTCGGCGACGTCACTGGAGACCGGCTGCGTGTGCAGGTCGAGCAGGGCGTGGGGCAAGATCCGCCGGGCTTGCTGTTCAGCGCGCTCAAGGGCGGCTTGCAGGCCGGCAAGCGAGATGTCGTTGGTGGCGGCGTAGGCTTCCACGCCGTTGAGACGCACGGTGAGCATGGCGCCCTCGTCGTGGTTCAGGTGTGGTGGCTCGGCGACGTTCTTGCGGACCGACAGGTATTGGCCGGATTCGCGGACGTAACGCAGCGAGAAAAATTCGGCGCGGGTGCGCAGGGCACTGAAGTGCTTTTTGAGAGTGGCGTGGTAATCGAACATGGGGCCTTCCTTGTGGGCGGCTCATCGCGGGCAGGCAAATAGAGTAGGCCTGGGCTGGGAGCTGATCAAGGACAGGCGATCACCTGTGGCGAGCGGGCGTGTTGTGGCGAGCGGGCTTGCCCCGCGTTGGAGTGCGAAGCGCTCCCAAGATTTTGGGGCCGCTACGCAGCCCAACGCGGGGCAAGCCCGCTCGCCACAGGTGAGGGTTTACTGCGCGGTAGGGCCGACTTCACGCATCGGCTTGCCACGCACCGGCGCATCGCCTGCTACGTAGTAGTCGGCGGTGCTGCGCGGCAGCGGTTGGCGGCCACGGATCTTGTCGGCGATTTTCTCGGCGATCATGATCGTCGGCGCGTTCAGGTTGCCGGTGGTGATGATCGGCATGATCGACGCATCCACAACGCGCAGACCCTGCATGCCATGCACACGGCCTTCGCCATCCACTACAGCCATCTCGTCGGTGCCCATCTTGCACGAGCAGGACGGGTGGAACGCAGTTTCGGCGTGCTCGCGGATGAACTTGTCGAGTTGCTCATCGGTTTGCACTTCAATACCCGGGCTGATTTCGCGGCCACGGTAGGGGTCCAGCGCCGGCTGCTGCATGATTTCACGGGTCAGGCGGATGCCGTCACGGAATTCCTGCCAGTCCTGCTCAGTGGCCATGTAGTTGAAGAGGATGCTCGGGTAGTCCCGTGGGTTCTTCGACTTCAATTGCACGCGGCCACGGCTCGGCGAACGCATGGAACCCATGTGCGCCTGGAACCCGTGCTCTTTCACACCGTTGCTGCCGTTGTAGTTAATCGCGACCGGCAGGAAGTGGTACTGGATGTTCGGCCATTCGAATTCTGGACGCGAACGGATAAAACCGCCGGCTTCGAACTGGTTGCTGGCGCCGATGCCAGTGCCGTTGAACAGCCACTCGGCACCAATCGCAGGCTGGTTGTACCAGAGCAGCGACGGGTACAGCGACACCGGTTGGGTGCAGGCGTATTGCAGGTACAGCTCAAGGTGGTCCTGCAGGTTTTCGCCGACGCCTGGCAGGTCATGAACCACCGGGATGTCGAGGCTTTCGAGCAGTTTGGCCGGGCCCACACCGGAGCGTTGCAGCAGTTGCGGCGAAGCGATTGCGCCGCTGCACACCAATACTTCTTTGCGCGCGCGGGCTTCAACGCGCTCTTCGGCAGCGCCGATCAGGTAACGCACGCCAACGGCACGCTTGCCTTCAAACAACACTTTGTCGGTGAGGGCGTGGGTGACGATGGTCAGGGTCGAACGCTTTTTAGCCGTGTCCAGGTAACCGCGTGCGGTGCTGGCGCGACGGCCTTTAGGCGTGACGGTACGGTCCATCGGGCCGAAGCCTTCTTGCTGGTAGCCGTTCAAGTCGTCGGTGCGCGGGTAACCGGCCTGCACGCCGGCTTCAACCATGGCGTGGAACAGCGGGTTGTTGCCGGCTTTGGGCGTGGTCACGCTGACCGGGCCTTCGCCACCGTGGTAGTCGTTCGGGCCGATGTCGCGGGTTTCGGCTTTACGGAAATACGGCAGGCAGTCGAGGTAAGTCCAGTTTTCCAGACCTGGCAGTTTCGACCAGTTGTCGTAGTCCATCGCGTTGCCACGGATGTAGCACATGCCGTTGATCAGCGAGGAGCCGCCCAGGCCCTTGCCGCGACCGCATTCCATCCGGCGACCGTCCATGTGCGGCTCTGGATCGGTTTCGTAGGCCCAGTTGTAGCGGCGGCCTTGCAGCGGGAACGCCAGCGCGGCCGGCATTTGGGTACGGAAGTCTAAACGGTAATCCGGGCCGCCGGCTTCCAGCAGCAGGACGGTGACGCCTTCGTCTTCGGTCAGACGGGTCGCCAGGGTGTTACCGGCGGAGCCGGCACCCACAATGATGTAATCGTATTCTTGGGACATTGGATGCACCCTCTTTGAAGTGTGGTCAGGTCGGGCCTCATCGGGGGTAAGCCCCCTTCCACAATTTGAATTGTGAATACCTTCAAATATGGGAGGGGGCTTGCCCCCGATGGCGGCCTCAAAGGCAACACAAAGCTCGGGATTTAGAACACCGAGGCGTAGTCGCCCAGCTCAACCTGTACCGATTTGATGCGGGTGAAGTTGTTCAGCGAGCTGATGCCGTTCTCACGGCCCACACCGGATTGCTTGTAGCCACCGACCGGCATCTTGGCGTCGGATTCGCCCCAGGCGTTGATCCAGCAGATACCCGCTTCCAGCTGATGAATCACGCGGTGAGCGCGGTTCAGGTCTTTGGTCACCAGGCCAGCAGCCAGGCCGAAGTCGGTGTCGTTGGCGCGGCGGATCACTTCTTCTTCGGTCTCGTAAGTGAGGATGCTCATCACAGGGCCGAAGATTTCTTCACGGACGATGGTCATCTCGTCGGTGCAGTCGGTGAACACGGTCGGGGCCACGTAGGCGCCTTTGGCGAAGTTGCCATCGGTCAGACGGTCGCCGCCGCACAGGACGCGGGCGCCTTCTTCCTTACCTTTGGCGATGTAGCCGAGCACGCTTTCCATGTGGGCGAAGCTGACCAGCGGGCCGAAGTTGGTGTTCTCGTCTTGCGGGTCGCCAATGCGGATGCGCGCAACACGCTCAACAATCTTGGCTTCGAAGGCCGCCTGCAGGTGCTTAGGCACGAACACGCGAGTGCCGTTGGTGCAGACCTGGCCGGAGCTGTAGAAGTTGGCCATCATCGCGATGTCTGCCGCGCGATCCAGGTCGGCGTCTTCGAACACGATCAGCGGCGACTTGCCGCCCAGTTCCATGGTGACTTCTTTGAGCGAAGAGCTCGAAGCGCTGGCCATGACTTTCTTGCCGGTGTCGGTGCCGCCGGTGAACGAGACTTTCTCGATGCGCGGGTGCTCGGTCAGCCAGGTGCCGACTTCACGGCCGCTGCCGGTCAGGACGTTGAACACGCCAGCCGGCACGCCAGCCTCGGTGTAGATCTCGGCCAGTTTCAGGGTGGTCAGCGAGGTGACTTCGCTTGGTTTGAAGATCATCGCGTTACCCGCCGCCAGGGCCGGTGCGGATTTCCATAGGGCGATCTGGATCGGGTAGTTCCACGCGCCGATACCGGCGACCACGCCCAGCGGCTCGCGGCGGGTGTAGACGAACGATGTGTCGCGCAGCGGGATCTGTTCGCCTTCGATGGCCGGCACCAGGCCTGCGTAGTATTCCAGCACGTCGGCGCCGGTGACGATGTCGACGTATTGGGTTTCGGAGAAGGCTTTACCGGTGTCCAGGGTTTCCAGGGCGGCCAGCTCATCGTTGCGCTCGCGCAGGATGTCGACGGCACGGCGCAGGATGCGCGAACGCTCCATGGCGGTCATCGCGGCCCAGATTTTCTGGCCTTTTTCGGCGCTGACCACGGCACGTTCAACGTCTTCCTTGGTAGCACGTTGCACTTGGGCGAGAACTTCACCGTTAGCCGGGTTGATGGCTTCGAAGGTGGCATCGCTGCCAGCGTCGCTGTAGCCGCCGTCAATGTAGAGTTTTTGCAGTTCGAAACGGGCCATAAAGTCCTCGCAAGTGCATAAGTGGTTGGCGTTACCCGCCGCCGGTGAGCCATGGGGTTTCTGGCAACACTGAGCGGCAGACGTTCAGGGGTTGAGCGGTTATGTGTGCTCTAACTCACCTGCTTGGCCAATTGGAAATCCATGTATTCGTAAGCGATCCGTTGCGCCTGCTCCGTGTCGAAAGCGTCTCCCGACAGGGCGCCGCGCAACCACAAACCGTCGATCAGGGCCGCCAGGCCTCTGGCTGCTTTGCGTGCGTGAGGCAGCGGCAGCACTCGGCGGAACTGGCAGCACAGGTTGGAATACAGACGTTGATCGTTGATCCGCTGCAACCTGTGCAATGACGGGTGATGCATGCTGGTGGCCCAGAAGGCCAGCCAGGTTTTCATTGCCGGTCCGTTGACCTGGCTGGCATCGAAGTTGCCCTCGATGATCACCCGAAGGTGCGCCCGTGGGCTGTCGTCCTTCAGCGCTTGCCTGCGTTCGTGGACATTCTCGATCAGCACATTCATCAAGTACCGCATCGTCGCGGCGATCAGGCCGTTCTTGTCCTGAAAGTAGTGACTGATGATGCCGTTCGAGACGCCGGCCAAACGGGCGATCAGCGCAATGCTGGCATCTCCCATTCCGACCTGATCGATGGCCGTCAAGGTGGCTTCGATCAACTGCTGGCGGCGTATGGGTTGCATACCGACCTTGGGCATGTAGCACCTCTCCTTAGGCCTGCCGTTGGGCGATAAACGTCCGTCGGCTTGAAGGCCAGTCTATTTTGTTTTGATTGAACGTTCAATCAACAAAGAATAAGATCTGCGACAAATGGTCGCGACCTGCAGATATTTCCTACCTGTGAGCCACTGCCTCTGACACCTGCAAAAACCCTTGAAACAGGCCGTATCAGGGCCTGGCCACTGCTTCGGCGCGGCTCAAGAATTTTCGGGGTGTCTTTATAACACCCGTCCGTCGACTGCCGAAAAATCGATGTCCCGGGATAACCGTTGCCTTGTGTTTCTCTCTCGCACTGCCCGGAGCATCTGCGCCATGAGTTCTGCCTCTCTTATAAAGACCCCGCCGGAAAAGGTCCGGGTCAACGGTTGGGTGTTCTACACCTCCACCGCGCTCATTCTGTTGTTGACCGCCATTCTGATCATCGCCCCGCAGGAGGCCGGGCGCATGCTCGGCGTAGCACAGGCGTGGCTGTCGAAAAGCTTCGGCTGGTACTACATGGTGGTCATCGCTGCCTACCTGGTGTTTGTGGTCGGCCTGGCGTTTTCGTCCTACGGCAAGTTGAAACTGGGCAGCAAGGACGACACCCCGGACTTCAGCTACGGCGCCTGGGCCGGCATGCTGTTCTCGTCGGGCATCGGCATCTCGCTGTTGTACTTCGGTGCCTCGGAGCCGTTGGACCACTACTTCAACCCGCCCGAAGGCGCGGCTGCCAGCAATAGCGCGGCACGCCAGGCGCTGCAACTGACGTTCCTGCACTGGGGCCTGCACGGCTGGGCGATCTATGCCTTGGTCGGCCTGGCCGTGGCGTACTTCGCGTATCGCCATAACCAGCCGCTGGCCTTGCGTTCGGCGTTGTACCCGCTGGTGGGCGAGCGTTGGGTGAAGGGCGCGGCTGGCCACGCGGTGGACGGCTTCGGCATGTTCGTGACCCTGCTGGGCCTGGTGACCAACCTGGGAATTGGCGCGATGCAGGTGTCGTCGGGGCTTGAAAACCTGTTCGGCATGGCGCACAGCAACACCAACCTGTTGATCGTGATCATCGTGATGAGCACCGTGGCGACCATCGCCGCCGTGTCGGGTGTGGAGAACGGCATTCGCCGCCTGTCCAACCTCAACATCGTGCTGTTCAGCGGCTTGCTGATCTTTGTGCTGCTGTTTGGCCCGACCCTGCACCTGCTCAATGGCTTGGTGCAGAACACCGGTGACTACCTCAACGGTATCGTGCTGAAAACTTTCGACCTGTATGTGTACGAAGGCGACGCCGACAAGACCGAGCGCTGGATGGGCCTGTGGACGCTGTTCTACTGGGCCTGGTGGATTTCCTGGGCGCCATTCGTGGGCATGTTCATCGCGCGTATTTCCCGTGGTCGTACCGTGCGTGAACTGGTGGCCGGCGTGCTGCTGATTCCGCTGGGCTTCACCTTGGCGTGGTTGTCGATCTTCGGTAACTCGGCGCTGGACCTGGTGCTCAACCACGGTGCGGTGGAGTTGGGCAAGACGGCGCTGGAACAACCGTCGATGGCCATCTACCAATTGCTGGAGCATTACCCGGCGTCGAAAATCGTGATCGGCGTGTCGATCTTCGTGGGCTTTGTGTTGTTCCTGACCCCGGCGGATTCCGGCGCGGTGATGATGGCCAACCTGTCGTGCAAAGGCGGCAATGTGGACGAAGATGCGCCGCACTGGCTGCGGATCTTCTGGTCGGTCGTGATCACTCTGGTGACCATCGGCCTGCTGTTTGCCGGCAACTTCGAAGCCATGCAAACCATGGTGGTGCTGGCGGGGCTGCCGTTCTCGGTGGTGCTGATTCTGTTCATGTTCGGTTTGCACAAGGCCATGCGCCAGGACGTGGCCATCGAACAGGAGCAAGCGCAATTGGCTGAGCGTGGCCGCCGTGGTTTCAGCGAGCGTTTGACTGCCCTGGACCTGCAACCGAGCCAGGCCACCGTGCAGCGCTTTATGGACAAGCATGTCACGCCGGCGTTGGAAGAGGCGGCGACGGCGTTGCGTGAGCAAGGGCTGGAAGTGCAGACCTTGTTGGGCAAATCCAAGCGTTGCATCGGTGTGCGCATCGAGATGGAAGAGGGCAACCCGTTTGTCTATGAGGTGAGCCTGGATGCTTATTCGTCGGCACCGAGCGACTTGCCCGAAGAAGAGCGCACGCGTTACTACCGGGCCGAGGTCTACCTGCATAACGGACCTCAAGAGTACGACCTGATGGGCTTTGCCCAGGAACAGATCACCCGGGACGTGCTCGATCAGTTTGAAAGCCATCGGCAGCTCCTTGGCCGTGTCTATAGCTGATAGTTGAAGACGGGTGGTGTCCTCACCGACACCACTGAGTCCAAATATGTAAACAGAACTAAATGTGGGAGGGGGCTCGCCCCCGATAGCAATGTGTCAGTCAGTACTTCTGTTACTGATACACCGCAATCGGGGGCAAGCCCCCTCCCACATTGACCCAGTTTCTACATTGAGATGTGCAGTGTTTGTCAGCCCAGGTTCTTGCCGAGCAGGGCATGGTAAAGCTCGCTGTCCCCCAAAATCCCCACCACCTGGTTGTTGTTATGCAGCACCAGCTTGTTGCCGGTGTGATAACGAATCTGCAACGCATCGCGCATGCCGATATTGGAATCCACCAGCGTCGGTACCCGGCCCAACCCTTCCACGGCTTGCCCCGGTGCCCAGTTCTGCAGGTTCATCACCGCGCCATTCTGGCGGGCGCCCTGGATCGTGTTGCCTTCGGCCAGGTCCAGCCAGGAATCGCCGCCCGGATCGAGGCACACCGAGCCGTTGACCCGCGTGCAGTTGTCCAGCGTGCGCATCAGGCTACGGCCGCACAGCACGTTCAGCGGGTTGGTATGCGCGACGAAGGTGCGCACATAGTCATCCGCCGGGTTCAGCACGATCTCTTCCGGCACGCTGTACTGGATGATCTTGCCGTCTTTCATGATCGCGATGCGGCTACCCAGTTTGAGCGCCTCATCCAGATCGTGGCTCACAAACACAATGGTCTTGCTCAGCTTGCGTTGCAGCTCCAGCAGTTCATCCTGCAGGCCTTGGCGGATCAGCGGGTCGAGGGCGGAGAAGGGTTCGTCCATCAGCAGGATATCGGCGTCCATCGCCAACGCGCGGGCCAGCCCGACGCGCTGCTGCATACCGCCGGACAACTCGTCGGGCTTCTTGTTGCGCCATTGGGCCAGGCCTACCAGTTCGAGCTTTTCATCCACCAGCGCGCGCCGTTCTTTCTCCGGACGGCCCTGCATCTCAAGGCCGAAGCTGATGTTTTCACGCACCGTCAGCCACGGCATCAATGCGAATTTCTGGAACACCATGGCGATGCGCTTGGTGCGCATCATTTTCAGCTCGGCCGGCGTGCATGAAGCGATGTCGATCTGGCGACCTTCATGCTCCACAAACAGCTGGCCACGGCTGACGGTGTTGAGGCCGTTGATGCAGCGCAGCAAGCTCGACTTGCCGGAGCCGGACAGGCCCATCAGCACGCAGATCTCGCCTTTCTCGATGTCCAGGCTGGCTTTTTCAACGCCGACAATCTGCCCGGTCTTTTTCAGGATTTCGTTGCGGTGCATGCCCTGGTCGAGCAGCTTGAGGGCTTCGCGCGGGTCTTTGGAGAAGATCACATCGACATTGTCGAATCGGATAATGCTCATGCATCACCCCCTACTTTGGCGTCGGGTTGTTTGCAGATGCGGTCGAGCATGATGGCCAGCAACACGATTGCCAGGCCGGCTTCAAAGCCCAGGGCGATGTCGGCGGTGTTGAGTGCGTTGACCACCGGCTTGCCGAGGCCGTCAGCGCCCACCAGGGCCGCGATCACCACCATCGACAACGACAGCATGATGCATTGGGTAATGCCGGCGGCAATGCTCGGCATGGCGTGGGGCAGTTCAATGCGTGAGAGCAACTGACGGCGCGAGCAGCCAAAGGCCTTGCCGGCGTCCATCAATTCTTGCGGCACATCACGGATGCCCAGGTAGGTCAGGCGGATCGGCGCGGCAATCGCGAACACCACGGTGGAAATCAGCCCGGGCACCACACCCAGCCCGAAGAGGGTCAGGGTAGGGATGAGGTAGACGAAGGTCGGCACGGTCTGCATCAGATCGAGCACCGGCCGCATCAGGGTGTAGAACATCGGTTTGTGCGCGGCAACAATGCCCAGCGGCACGCCGATGACCACGCAGACCAGGGTGGCGAACAGCACCTGCGCGAGGGTTTCCATGGTTTCCTGCCAGTACCCCAGGTTCAGGATCAGCAGGAAGGAGGCGATGACAAACACCGTCAGGCCCCATTTGCGTTGGATGAAGTGAGCGAGTAGCGCAATCAGACCGATCAATGCCAGCGGATTGAACCAGGTCAGCGCAAACGTCACGCCGTGGATCATCGTTTCCAGGGTCGATGCGATTGCGTCGAAGTAGTTGGCACCGTGTTGGGTCAACCATTCGACGAAGGCAGCGATGTACTGGCCTAGTGGGATTTTATGTTCAGTCAGCATGGTAGTGAATGTCCACATGCGAAGGGGAAAACATCCCGGGCCAGCGCACCGGCCCGGGGTCAGCGATTACTTGTCCAGATAAGCTTTGACGGCCTCCAAACCGGGTTTGCCATCCACGGTGGTCACACCGGCCAGCCAGGTGTCGAGCACTTGCGGGTTCTTCTTCAGCCAGGCTTTGGCCGCGGCGTCAGGTTTCATCTTGTCGTCAAGGACGTTACCCATCAGGGTGCTTTCCATGTTCAAGGTGAACGACAGGTTTTTCAGCAATTGGCCAACGTTGCTGCATTCCTGGGTGTAGCCCTTGCGAACGTTGGTGTAGATGGTGGCCTGGCCGTAGTTGGGGCCGAACGAGTCGTCACCGCCGGTCAGGTACTTCATCTTGAAGCGGGTGTTCATCGGGTGCGGTTCCCAGCCCAGGAACACGATGGCCTGGTCACGCTTGGAGGCGCGTTCCACTTGCGAGAGCATCCCGGCTTCGCTGGACTCGACCACTTTGAAACCGGCGGTTTTCAAGCCGAAGGCGTCTTTGTCGATGAGGGTCTGGATGGTGCGGTTGCCGTCGTTACCCGGCTCGATCCCGTAGATCTTGCCGCCCAGTTCATCCTTGAATTTGACGATGTCGGCGAAGTCTTTCAGGCCCTTGTTGTACAGCGCCTCCGGGACCGCCAGGGTGTACTTGGCGTTTTCCAGGTTGGCGCGCACGGTTTCCACGGTGCCGGCATCACGGTACTGCTTGATGTCGTTTTCCATGGTCGGCATCCAGTTGCCGAGGAAGATGTCCATGTTCTTGCCGTCGGCCAGTGACTTGTAAGTCACCGGTACCGAAATCATCGTGGTGCGCGGCTTGTAGCCCAGGCCCTTGAGGACTTCGCTGGTGGTCGCGGTCGTGACGGTGATGTCGGTCCAGCCGACATCGGAGAAGTTGACGGTCTTGCACTGTTCCGGTTCTGCAGCGTGTGCCACAACTGGCAGACTCAGCATGGCGGCCAACAACAACGAGGGTGAACCTTTCATCGGGGTAGACTCCTGTGTCTTTTCTGGCGGCATTCGCCGCGCTTTATATGTGTTGCGGTTGGGGCGTGCATCGAGGCGACGGCACGGTGCCTTGCAAACGAGTCGAGACTGATCATGTACCAGTGAAAATCTGACGCCTACAGGGGGCGTCGTATCCAGTACAGGGATGGTCGTATCCAGTGTCGGTGACGTCGCTTACAGGTTTTTCCAATGGCAAAACCGCAGTTTTTACCGATCTGCACCGCTAAAAACGGCCAAAACGCCCGATCGCACGAGGGCGGCGTTGGTGAGCATGGTTACGTCGGTGTGAGACGCCGTGAGGGCAAGCAAAAGCTTGATGATGCCGCCATCTGGGCGATCTGAGCGTAGCACCTCGTTCAAGCCTGGCCGTGCTTATCGAGGAGTTCTACCGCAATGGCTATCAGTGTTTTCGACCTGTTCAAGATCGGCATCGGGCCTTCTAGTTCTCACACCGTCGGCCCCATGCGCGCCGCGGCGTTGTTCGTCCAGGCATTACGTGAACGTGAACTGTTGGAACAGGTCAGGCGCGTTGAAGTTCAGCTGTACGGCTCCTTGTCGGCCACCGGCATCGGCCACGGCAGCGACACCGCCACCATCATGGGCCTGATGGGCGAATGGCCGGACGCAATCGACCCGACGCACATCGGCCTGCGTATTCATACCCTGCGCGAGACCGACACGCTCTTGCTCGACGGCCGCCTGCCGGTGCCCTTCGTCTGGGCGCGCGACATGCGCCTGCTCGACGAAAACCTGCCGTTTCACCCTAACGCCATGACCCTTGTGGTGTTCGGCGATGACGGCGAGCTGCACCGCGATACCTACTATTCGGTCGGCGGCGGTTTTGTGGTGGACCAAGCCCAGGCGCAAAGCGGCGTGGCGGATATGGACCGCACCGAGCTGCCGTATGATTTTTCCAGTGCTGTAGAGCTGTTGCAGCTGTGCAAAACCCATAACCTGCGCGTGGCCGAGTTGATGCTGGCCAACGAAAAGACCTGGCGCGGTGAAGAAGAAATCCGCAGCGGCCTGATGAAGCTCTGGCGCGCCATGCAGGATTGCGTGGAGCAGGGCCTCAAGCACGAAGGCATCCTGCCCGGTGGTTTGAACGTGCGGCGCCGCGCCGCCAAGTTGCACCGCAGCTTGCAGGAGTTGAACAAGCCGAATGTGATTGGCTCGACCTTGAGCGCGATGGAGTGGGTCAACCTGTTCGCCCTGGCGGTGAATGAGGAAAACGCAGCGGGTGGGCGCATGGTTACTGCACCGACCAATGGCGCGGCGGGGATCATCCCGGCGGTGCTGCACTACTTCATGAAATTCAGCGACGAGGTGACCGAAGCCAACGTGGTCGACTATTTGCTCAGCGCGGCGGCCGTGGGAATTTTGTGCAAAAAGAACGCCTCGATTTCCGGCGCCGAAGTCGGCTGCCAGGGTGAAGTGGGTTCGGCGTGCGCCATGGCCGCGGCGGGGCTGGCGGAAATCCTTGGCGCCACGCCGGAACAATTGTGCAACGCCGCCGAAATCGGCCTGGAACACAACCTCGGCCTGACCTGCGACCCGGTGGGCGGCCTGGTGCAAGTGCCGTGCATCGAGCGCAACGCGATTGCCGCGGTAAAAGCCATCAACGCGGCGCAGATGGCGCTGCGTGGCGATGGCCAGCACTTTATCTCCCTGGACCGGGTGATCCGCACCATGCGCGATACCGGCGCGGACATGCACGACAAGTACAAGGAGACCTCGCGGGGCGGGTTGGCGGTGAGTGCTGTCGAGTGCTGAGACCGAGTTGCGGCTAATCGGGGGCAAGCCCCCTCCCACACTTGAAGGTATTCACAATTCAAAAGGTGGGAGGGGGCTTGCCCCCGATAGCGGTAGTCCGTCCAACACTGCTCATAAAGTGAACACCCGGACCCAAAAGCGCCACCTTTTAGCGCGTCGCAAACAGACAAGTAGCCCTCAGACGATTCCTCGCCCGACCACCCGTCACCTGTGCGTGCGGTGACAGACTTTTCCCACGCGCTCAAAGCGCCTTCCCATAAGTGCTACCGATCTGCTCACACCCCGTGAGCAGGCTCACTCCAGCGGCCTTTTCGGGGCCTATCCCGCACTCCTTACGCGGGCTTATATAGACGCGTCATCAGGTCGTTTTCAGGAGTTATTGAATGGCCATTCAATTTTAGGCATGGCATTTGCTCTATCAATTCAAAGCCTCTCCTTTCCAGGGTGAGCGCAATAACAAGAGCCTCGCCTGAGGCCATCACCCGCTTTGTGTGAGGAGATACCGCGATGACGTCGTTCAACTCCGGGGCTCAACCCCAGAACCGTGCGCCTCAATCCATCGGCTTTTTGCTGCTGGACAATTTCACGCTGATTTCCCTGGCCTCGGCAGTGGAACCGCTGCGCATGGCCAACCAGCTGTCCGGCCGCGAGCTGTATCGCTGGACAACCCTGAGTGTCGACGGCAACCAGGTGTGGGCCAGCGACGGCCTGCAAATCACCCCCGATGCCTCCATGCACAAAGCCCCGGCCCTGGACACTGTGATCGTGTGCGGCGGCGTGGGAATCCAGCGTACCGTTACCCGTGAGCACGTCTCGTGGCTGCAAAGCCAGGCGCGTCAGTCGCGTCGTCTTGGCGCGGTATGCACCGGCAGTTGGGCCCTGGCCTGCGCCGGTTTGCTCGACGGTTTTGATTGCAGCGTGCACTGGGAATGCCTGGCGTCGATGCAGGAAGCCTTCCCGCGCGTGGCCATGAGCACGCGCCTGTTTACCCTCGACCGCAATCGCTTCACCAGCTCCGGCGGCACCGCGCCGCTGGACATGATGCTGCACCTGATCAGCCGCGACCACGGCCGTGAATTGTCGGCAGCGATTTCCGAAATGTTTGTGTACGAACGCATCCGTAACGAACAGGATCACCAGCGCGTGCCGCTCAAGCACATGCTCGGCACCAACCAGCCGAAGCTGCAGGAAATCGTTGCGTTGATGGAAGCCAACCTCGAAGAGCCGATCGACCTGGACGAGCTGGCTGTATACGTCGCCGTGTCGCGTCGTCAGCTGGAGCGGTTGTTCCAGAAATACCTGCACTGCTCGCCGTCGCGCTACTACCTCAAGCTGCGCCTGATCCGTGCACGGCAGTTGCTCAAGCAAACACCGATGTCGATCATCGAAGTGGCCTCGGTGTGCGGGTTTGTGTCCACGCCGCACTTCTCCAAGTGCTACCGCGAATACTTCGGCATTCCGCCGCGCGATGAGCGCGTAGGGTCCAACACTACCCAACAAGTGGCGATGATGCCGATTCCGCAGGCGCTGGTGTTGTCACCGTTGTCCGGGCCGATGTCGGCGTTGAGCCAGGCCAGGAACGAGTCGACGTTTGCGAGTGTAAGGCTCTAACCCAACCTGGTGGCGAGCGGGCTTGCCCCGCGTTGGGCTGCGCAGCGGCCCCAAAACCGCGTGTTGAGGTTCGTCTAATACACCGCGTGCCTGGATTGGGGCTGCTGCGCAGCCCAACGCGGGACAAGCCCGCTCGCCATAGGGGACTGTCAGGCGCCGGAGTTCTGCTTGAACTGCACCAACGCCGGCAACAACTGTTTGTCGATCGCCTGGCGTACGGCCGGCAAGATCGTCGCACTGCCGGTGTACATCTGTTCCACCATGCCCTTGAGCGCCTTGGCCCTTGCGGCGCTCAAACCACGTACGGCGCACTCGCAAGCCTGCTCGGCGGTGGCACCGCTGGAGACTTCAAAACCCAGCGAGCGCAGTTGGCCCAGCAGGTCATCCTGGTCAATCAAATCCGCGTGCATCATGACGTTCATCCTGGTGTAGGGAGCGGGGACTGATTGGGATTCTGGTAGGCCCCCGGCCGGTCGGCAAGGGCAGAATTGACGAATGGCTCATATGGCTATGAGCAGGTCGTTTTCGGGTCATTTACCGACAGAAGTAATAGGCACACTGAATGCCAGGCACGCAGCTTGAAGGTTTGGTCACCCTCGGGATGTCACGCTCACACCAAGCACTCTGCCCCGGTCCTGTCACGGCTTGATCGGGGCTTTTTTTGCCTGGGTTTTGTGGTGACTGCACTGGCCTCTTCGCGAGCAAGCCCGCTCCCACATTTGACTGCATTCCAACTTTGGAACTCGGTCTAATGTGGGAGCGGGCTTGCTCGCGAAGGCCGCACCTCGGTCTACCTTTGCAACACCAATATCCTGGACAACAACTCATCCCGGTCGATGTAACACCCCTGGAAATGCCGCGCCCCGGAAGCCGGGTCAAACGCATTGCGCGCATGCAAGGTGCGGCGGTTATCAAAGCACCACAACTCCCCCGGATTCAGCCGTTTGACCAGCCTGAAACGGTCCTCGCGGGTCATCGCAATAAAGCGCCGATACGCGCGATACAACAACGGCATCTGCTCCACCGGCGCCTCGAACGGCCCGCGCAAAAAGTTGGCCATGCGGATCTCCGCCACGTCTCCCAAGGCATCCAGCGCAATGATCGGCGCCAGGCGGCGATAGTCGCTGTGACGGTCTTTATTGCGAAACTCCACGGGGATTTCACACAACGCACGAAACGCTTCAGGGTCCTCGCTGCGCAGTGCATGGGCGATGGCGAACCCGTCGACAAAAATGCTCTCGCCGCCGGTGGCCTCGTTCACCAGGCAATGCAGAAATTGCAGCCCCGGTTGCAGCTCCCGCGTTGGCAAATCGCTGTGCAACGGCAGGTTGAAAGCGGTGTAGGCATTGCTGTCGGCATTGGCTTTGGACTGCACGTTGAACAGCACGCCAAAATTGCTCTCGCGGATAAACGAAATGCGCTTGGCGATCAGCGCCAGCGAGCCAGGTTCGGTGGGCACGCCACGGATTTGCGCGAGGCCCGCGTCACGCAAGGCCAGCAACCATTGCAGCAAGATGTTCGGGTCCTCCATCACGCCCACATAGTCGAAAACGGGCAACGCGAAGGTGCTGTCCCATCGCTGCGATGCTGGTTTGGCTGCACGGCGTTCGGCGCGTGATTCGTCGTCATAGGCATGGGCGCGCAACCAGCCCGGATCGTAGTGGCTGCGATGGCCGCCGCTCCATTGCACGCTCAGGCATCCCTGATCGATCTGCGCGCTGACGGCAGTCAGCTGTTCGTCCACATCGACAATCTCGAACACCTGCTCGCGGGTCACGCTGTACACGCATTGCGCGCACGGGCAGTTGTCGCGCAGCCACTGATGATGAAACGGGCTCACCCGGCCATCGGCCCATCGCACGCGTAGCTGATCGGTCAGCACCTGCACCTCGGCGAGGTCGCTGATGGTTGGGTAAGTACGAAAATCGGCAACAGCGGCGGCGGTTTGCATGGGGGCTCCTTATTGTTTTTTGGGCGGCAATCCAATCACGCGGCCGAGGAGGGCGGGGCGTGGCAACTCGGCCTGCTGCGCGCTGATCGCGACGAGTTTTTCCAGGGTGGCCTCGGTGAACGGCGCCGAATGCGGACCGGCGAGGTCGACGTGCAGCAGCATCTGTTCGTTGCCGGCCAGCGCCTTCTCCTCACCGACCAGGTGCAGGCTGTGATAGAGGTGCAGGCGCTTGGCATCGTGGGCGATCAGCTGAGTGCGCACCTCGACCTCGGCACCAAGTTTCACCTCATGCAAGTAGTTCAGGTGCAGTTCCAACGTGAACAGTGAATGGCCGCTGGCCTCACGGTTTTCACTGTCCAAACCCAGGGTGTCCATCAGCGCGTCGGTGGCGTAGCTGAAAATCAACAGGTAGAACGCATCGCGCAGGTGGCCGTTGTAATCCACCCAGTCGGGCTGGATTTTGGTGGTGTAGGTGGTCAGTGCAGGCATGTCCGGGATTCCAGGTCATTACTCGGTCAACTGTGGGAGCTGGCTTGCCTGCGATGGCGGCGGTGAGTCGTACACCGCTGTCGCAGGCAAGCCAGCTCCCACAGAAATCAACAGCAGTTACTCGGCGAAGCTCATACCGTGCTTGGCTTTGGTGGTCTTCACCGCCTCCAGCACCGCCAACAGGCAATCATCACGATAGCGCTCCAGCGCCGAAATGCTGTGTGTGCCCAACTGATTGCTGGTGCCATCGACCACATCGTCGATCAACTTGTCGGTCAACTCCGGTGCCGGCAAATACGTCCACGGCAATTGCAGCGCCGGGCCGAACTGCGCCATGAAGTGGCGCATACCGGCATCGCCGCCCGCCAGCGTGTAGGTGAGGAAGGTGCCCATGAACGACCAGCGCAAGCCGGCGCCAAAGCGGATCGCATCGTCGATTTCGCCGGTGGTCGCCACGCCGTCATTCACCAGGTGCAGCGCCTCACGCCACAGCGCTTCGAGCAAGCGGTCAGCGATAAACCCCGGCACTTCCTTACGCACATGCAGCGGGCGCATGCCAAGGGATTCATACACCGTGATCGCCGCCTGTATCGCTTCGGGCGCGGTGTTTTGGCCGCCCACCACTTCCACCAGCGGCAGCAGGTAAACCGGGTTGAACGGGTGGCCGACCACGCAGCGTTCCGGGTGGGTGGAACCTTCGTAGAACTCACTCGGCAACAGACCCGAAGTACTCGACCCAATCAGTGCATTCGGCTTGGCCGCTGCGCTGATTTTGCTGTGCAGTTCCAGTTTCAGTTCCAGGCGTTCCGGGGCGCTTTCCTGGATGAAGTCGGCGTCTTTCACGCACGCTTCAATAGTGTCGACAAAGCGCAGGCGGTCTTGGGATGCACCCGGTGCCAGGCCTTGTTTTTCCAAGGCGCCCCAGGCATTGGCGACGCGTTTGCGCAGGGCCGCTTCGGCACCGGGCGCCGGGTCCCAGGCGACCACATCCAGGCCGTGGGCGAGGGCGCGGGATACCCAACCGCTGCCGATAACGCCGCTGCCGAGGGCGGCGAAGGTTTTGATTTCGGTGATAAAACGCATGGCAAATTCCTAAAGTATTCGCAAATTCTGTGTGAGGAACCGGTTCAAATGTGGGAGCGGGCTTGCTCGCGAATGCGGTATGTCAGTTGATGCATTCGGTGACGGATTCACCGCTTTCGCGAGCAAGCCCGCTCCCACACAAGCCCGGCTCCCACAGGGTTTTGTGGTGCCTGACTTAGCCGCGCTTGGTCAGGCCCATCTTGATGCGGCCTTGCGCCGGGGTCATGACCCGTGCACCCAGACGGCTGAGGATTTCACTCGCGCGCTCCACCAACTGGCCGTTGGTGGCCAGCACGCCCTTGTCCAGCCACAGGTTGTCTTCCAGGCCGACTCGCACGTTGCCGCCCAGCAGCACCGCTTGGGCCGCCATTGGCATTTGCATGCGGCCGATACCGAAGCCGGCCCACACCGCATCGGCGGGCAGGTTGTCGACCATGGCTTTCATGGTGGTGGTGTCGGCCGGCGCGCCCCAGGGGATACCCAGGCAGAGTTGGAACAGCGGGTTGTCGAGCAGGCCTTCCTTGATCATCTGCTTGGCGAACCACAGGTGGCCGGTGTCGAAGATTTCCAGCTCAGCCTTAACGCCCAGCTCCTGGATGCGCTTGGCGCCAGCACGCAGCTGGGCCGGGGTGGACACGTAAATGGTGTCGCCATCGCCAAAGTTCAGCGTGCCGCAGTCCAGGGTGCAGATTTCCGGCAGCAGCTCTTCAACGTGCGCCAGGCGCGTCAGCGGGCCGACCAGGTCGGTGTTGGGGCCGAACTCCATCGGGTTCTCGCCGCCGCCGATTTCCAGGTCGCCGCCCATGCCGGCGGTGAGGTTGACGATGATGTCGACATCGGCCTCGCGGATGCGCTCCATCACTTCGCGGTACAGCGCGACGTCGCGGCTGAACTTGCCGGTTTGCGGGTCACGTACGTGGCAGTGCACCACGGTGGCGCCCGCCTTGGCGGCTTCCACGGCGGCGGCGGCGATTTGTTTGGGAGTGACCGGCACGTGTGGGCTTCTGCCGGTCGTGTCGCCAGCACCGGTGAGTGCGCAGGTGATGATGACGTCGTGGTTCATGAGTCGGTTCCTTACAGGCGGGCGTAGTGATGCCGCTCGCAGCCCACAGCGGCTGCGACACGGTGATTCGAATCAGGTTATTGGCTGGTCAGTTGCAGGTTGGCCGCGGCGGGCTTGCCGTCGAAGGTGGTCACGCCTTCGAGCCAGCGCTGCTGGTCTTGCGGGTGGTCCTTGAGCCACTGCTTGGCGGACTCAATGGCGTCCTTGTGATCCAGCAACGGCTGCATCATCCGGCTCTCGTCGGCGGCGGTGAAGGTCAGGTTGGTCAGCAGCTTGTGCACGTTCGGGCACTGTTCGGCGTAGGTCGGCGACGTGACGCTCCACACCGTGGCCATGCCTTCGTTCGGGCCCAGGGCGTCGTCGCTGCCGGTGAGGTAAGTCATCGCGACGTTGACGTTCATCGGGTGTGGCGCCCAGCCAAAGAACACCACGGCTTCCTTGCGGCGTACCGCGCGGTCGACGGCGGCGAGCATGCCGGCTTCGCTGGATTCCACCAGCTGGAATTTGCCCAGGCCGAACTGGTTTTTGGCAATCATCGCCTTGATCTGGGTGTTGGCGCCTGAACCTGGCTCGATGCCGTAGATCTTGCCGCCCAGTTCCTTCTCGAATTTGGCGATGTCGGCGAAGGTTTTCAGGCCCTTGTCCGCCAGGTAAGTCGGCACGGCGAGGGTGGCGCGCGCGTCTTCCAGGCTGGGTTTCTCAAGGACTCTGACTTGCTTGGCGTCGACGAATGGCGTGATGGTCTGGGTCATCAGCGGGTTCCAGTAACCCAGGAACAGGTCCAGGCGTTGATCGCGAATGCCGGCGAAGATGATTTGCTGGGACGCGCTGGTCTGTTTGGTCTTGTAGCCGAGGCCGTCGAGCAACACTTGGGTCATGGCGCTGGTGGCGATCACGTCGGTCCAGTTCACCACGCCCATGCGCACGTTTTGGCAAGACGCCGCATCGGCTGCCATCACGTGGGTGCTCAAAATGGCGCTGGCGCTGAGTGCAAGCACGCAGCGGCTGATCAGTCGGTTCATGGTGGATCCCTCGGCAGGTCGTTATTGTGGGTTCCGGCGTCTTTGTGCGCCGTGGGATCAAGTTACGCAGCTTGAGGGGCGGCAAAGCGCACGGCGGCGACCAGCTCTTGCACTGCAGCGACCTGTGCTCTTGAATGGCCGGTTGAACTGGCGTATCACAGTGACCACGCTGCCCGTCCTACGAGAGCGCCACCATGTCCCAGGATTTCTACTTTCTGCTGATGCCGGGTTTCTCGGCCATCGGCTTTATCTCTGCGCTGGAACCGCTGCGCGTGGCCAACCGCTTTCGCGGCGAGCTGTACCGCTGGCACGTGCTGAGCGCCGACGGCGGCGCGGTGTTGGCGAGCAATGGCATGTCGGTCAACGCCGACGCCGCATTGGAGCCGCTGAAAAAAGGCGCGACGCTGATGGTGGTCGCCGGCTTCGAACCCTTGAAGTTCACCACGCCCGCGCTGGAGCACTGGCTGCGCCGCCTCGACCACGACGGCGTCACCCTTGGCGCCATCGACACGGGCGCCTGTGTGCTCGCTGAGGCCGGCTTGCTCGATGGCCACCGCCTCACGCTGCACTGGGAAGCCATCGATGCGTTCAAGGAGTCTTATCCACAGCTCACCGTGACCCAGGAGCTGTTCGAGATCGACCGCCGTCGCATCACCTGCGCGGGCGGCACGGCGTCCATCGACCTGATGCTCGACCTGATCGCCCAGGCCCACGGCCCGGACCTGGCGATTCAGGTTTCCGAACAATTCGTGCTCGGCCGCATCCGCCCACGCAAAGACCACCAGCGCATGCAGATCGCCACGCGCTACGGCATCAACAACAAGAAGCTGGTGCAAGTGATCGGTGAAATGGAACAACACACCGAACCGCCGCTGACCACCCTGGCATTGGCCGAGGCGATCAAAGTCACCCGGCGCCAGTTGGAGCGGTTGTTTCGTCTGCATCTGAACGACACGCCAAGCAATTTCTACCTCGGCCTGCGCCTGGAAAAAGCCCGGCAGCTATTGCGTCAGAGCGACATGAGTGTGTTGGAGGTGAGTATTGCGTGCGGGTTTGAGTCGCCTTCTTACTTCACGCGCTGCTATCGGGCGCGGTTTGCCAAGTGCCCAAGGGAGGATCGGCGACGGGAGGTGGTTTGACGGGTAATTATAGTTAATTATACTCGCTACTATAATTTATAGTCCTTTCCATAATTGAGTATAAAAGCATGTCGAAGAACAGCGGCTTCGTATTCCGCCGCCCCACGCTGGCAGGCAGCATTGCCGACGGTTTGGTGGGGGCCGGTATTCAGGATTTTACCTCTGGCCTGTTTCTCGCGGCGCCGCGCCGCACCGGCAAAAGCACTTTTTTGCGTGAAGACCTGATCCCCGAGTGCCAACTGCGGGGTTGGCTGACGGTGTATGTCGATCTCTGGGCCGACAAAGAGAAAGATCCGGCGGAGTTGATCGCCAGCGCCATTGCCGCTGCGCTGGTGCCTTATGAAAAGGGCATTCGCAAACTCGCCAAGAACATCGGCATCGAGAAACTAAGCTTTCTGCGCACCCTGTCCTGGGACTTCACCAAGCCACAATTGCCCGTCGGTGCAACACTGACCCAAGCCTTGGAGTTGCTGCACAGCGCCGCGGAAAAACCCGTGGTGCTGGTGATTGACGAAGCGCAGCATGCTTTAACCACCGAGTCCGGTATCAACGCGATGTTCGCGTTGAAAGCTGCCCGGGATCAGCTCAACCAAGGCCGTGACGAAGAGGGCAGCGGCTTGCGCCTGGTGTTCACCGGGTCCAACCGCGACAAGCTGGCGCATTTGGTGTTGGGCAAAAGCCAGCCGTTCTTCGGCTCCAGCATCACGCCGTTTCCCTTGCTCGGCAAAGCGTTCACCCAAGCCTACACCGCGCACCTCAACGCGCATTTGGCCAGCACCAATCAATTCGACGCGGCGGATATCGACGAAGCCTTCGAGCTGGTAGGCCGTCGCCCCGAGATGCTGCGCACCATTATTGGCGAAGTGGCGCTGGAGCTGGGCGAAGCGAGCAACTTGGGCCAGTTGCTGCACAGTCGTGCTGAATTCCTGCGCGCGGGCGTGTGGACGGAGTTTGAAAGCGCCTGGAACAACCTCACCATCCCCCAGCGCGCCGTGTTGGAGGTGATGGTGGAGCGTTCGCAGAACAACGAACCCTTTGCGCCGTTCACCGACAGCACGCTGATGGCGGTGAGCAAAGCGCTGGAAGACATGGGCAGCGATGTGGTGCCGGGCACCCAGACCATTCAGGCGTGCATCGATGCGTTGCGCGACAAGGAGCTGGTATGGAAGTCGAGCCGGGGCGGCTATGCCCTGGAAGACAAATCCTTCGGGGATTGGCTGCTGCACAAGCGCTGAAGCGCACCCCAAAACCAATGTGGGAGGGGGCTTGCCCCCGATAGCGGTGGGTCAGCAGCCTATAAGTGACTGAAACACCGACATCGGGGGCAAGCCCCCTCCCACATTTGATAGGCGTCGTGGTTTATTTCTTTACCAGCGCCGAACACGCGGCCTTGAAGGCCTCGTGCTGATACTTGTTCAGCGAAGCCGGCAACTCAAAGCCGTGCTTCTTGTTCTGCGCATTGATGGTCTGCGGCGACAGCAACGTCACCTCAACCCCCTCCAGCAACTGAAACACGCCTTCAATCTTGAACGTGGTCGGGCCACCGGCGAACTCGCCTTTCTTGCTGCGCTTCTTGATTGCGATGCGGGTGATGGCGTTTGCCTGCACAAACGCCTTCACCTGCGCGGCGAAGGCTTTGACGTTGGCTGCCTCATCGTCGTCTTCCAGAGCGATTTTCTTGGTGGCCAGGGCGACGTGGCTCAGCGCCTGGTTGTCCAGGGAGGCGACAGCGATGATGGCTTCGCTGCCTTTGATTTCGATGCCGCAAATAGTCATGAATGGCCTTGATACAGAGGAAATTGGCAGAGATTGTCGCTTATTCCTGCCCGATCGACTCCAAAAACTCCGACCGCTCATCACTCATCCGCGCCAGGCAGTCATTGAGTTGAATCGCGTATTCCTTGCTGCCGTTGACTGCCGGGAAGGTGTCCACTGCGCAATCGGCGTCACGCAGTTTTTCCCACTTTTGCTGAGCATCCTTCAGACGAGCGGTAATGTCGGCCAGTTGCGACTTGTTGCTGCCATAGGTCGAACCCATGCGTTCCAGCAGGCCTTGATAGTTGTCTTTGAGCAATTGTTCAGCGGTGGTTTTGTTGTAAGTGGCGCATTCCAGGGTTTGTTTGTCGTTTTCGATGCCATCGCAGGGCGTGTTGTCGGTGTCTTCGGCCGCGTGGACGCCGGTTGCGATGAGTGCCAAAGCCAGGAAAATCGATTTCATTGCGCCGTCTCATATCAGGTGATGCGGAATTCTGGCTCAAGCGTAAGACAAAGAACAGTCGTCAGTCAGACGTGTCATGTAGGCCTTTGTCGCGGATTGACGCTTTCGGCAATTCCCCTGTCGTTTTTGCACCCGGTTCGTTCAGCCCCTGGGCATATGCTGGCCCCAAAGCGCCGGCAGACGATTCGGCGCATGAATCGCCAATAAGGGGACGCCTGATGAGCCCAGCGCAATTGCACGCCGACAGCATCGTTATCGACGGGCTGATCATTGCCAAGTGGAACCGCGACCTGTTCGAGGACATGCGCAAAGGTGGGCTGACCGCCGCCAACTGCACCGTGTCGGTGTGGGAAGGCTTCCAGGCCACGATCAATAACATCGTGGCCAGCCAGACCCTGATCCGTGAGAACAGCGACCTGGTGATCCCGGTGAAAACCACCGCCGACATCCGCAAAGCCAAGGAGCAGGGCAAAACCGGCATCATCTTCGGCTTCCAGAACGCCCATGCGTTTGAAGACCAGCTGGGCTACGTCGAGATCTTCAAGCAGCTCGGGGTTGGCGTGGTGCAGATGTGCTACAACACCCAAAACCTGGTCGGCACCGGTTGCTACGAGCGCGATGGCGGCCTGTCGGGTTTTGGCCGTGAAGTCGTTGGCGAGATGAACCGCGTCGGCATCATGTGCGACCTGTCCCACGTCGGCTCCAAGACCAGCGAAGAAGTCATCCTCGAATCGAAAAAGCCGGTGTGCTACTCCCACTGCCTGCCGTCCGGCCTGAAAGAGCACCCGCGCAACAAATCCGATGAAGAGCTGAAGTTCATCGCCGACCACGGCGGTTTTGTCGGTGTGACCATGTTCGCGCCATTCCTGGCCAAGGGCATCGATTCGACCATCGACGACTACGCCGAAGCCATCGAATACACCATGAACATCGTCGGCGAAGACGCCATCGGCATCGGTACCGACTTCACCCAGGGCCATGGCCAGGATTTCTTCGAAATGCTGACCCATGACAAGGGCTACGCCCGCCGTCTGACCAGTTTCGGCAAGATCATCAACCCGCTGGGCATCCGCACCGTGGGCGAGTTCCCCAACCTCACCGAGACCCTGCTCAAGCGCGGCCACAGCGAGCGTGTGGTACGCAAGATCATGGGCGAAAACTGGGTCAACGTCCTCAAGGACGTCTGGGGCGAATAAGCCACCGCCAACACTTCTTTTCCCCAGGCCATTCGGTGCCTGGGGCATTCAAACGAATTTTCTGGAGTTAAGTTTCCATGGCCAAGATCGCCCCGCAATTGCCAATCGAAGTCGACAGCGAAACCGGTGTCTGGACCTCCGACGCCCTGCCGATGCTGTACGTGCCGCGCCATTTCTTCGTCAATAACCACATCGGTATCGAGGAAGTGCTGGGCGCAGATGCCTACGCCGAAATCCTCTACAAGGCCGGCTACAAATCCGCCTGGCACTGGTGTGAAAAAGAAGCTGAATGCCACGGCCTGGAAGGCGTCGCGGTGTTCGAGCACTACATGAAGCGCCTGTCGCAACGCGGCTGGGGCCTGTTCAAGATCCAGGACATCGACCTCGACAAAGGCACCGCCAGCGTCAAGCTCGAGCACTCGGCATTTGTCTACGTGTACGGCAAGGTCGGGCGCAAAGTCGACTACATGTTCACCGGCTGGTTTGCCGGCGCCATGGACCAGATTCTGCAGGCGCGTGGCAGTCAGATCCGCACCGTGGCCGAGCAAGTGTACGGAGGCTCCGAAGAGGGCCACGACGACGGCCTGTTCACCGTCAAGCCGTTGTAAGTCGAGGAACCGTGCCATGGCTTTCGAAGCAATGTTCGCGCCGATCCAGATCGGCAAACTGACCATCCGCAACCGCGTGCTCAGTACCGCCCACGCCGAGGTGTATGCCACCGACGGCGGCATGACCACCGACCGCTATGTGAAGTATTACGAAGAAAAAGCCAAGGGCGGGATCGGCCTGGCGATCTGCGGCGGTTCTTCCAGTGTGGCCATCGACAGCCCGCAAGGCTGGTGGAAATCGGTGAACCTGGCCGATGACCGGATCATCCCGCACTTCCAGAACCTGGCCGATGCCATGCACAAGCATGGCGCCAAGATCATGATCCAGATTACCCACATGGGCCGTCGTTCGCGCTGGGATGGCGAGCATTGGCCCACGCTGTTGTCGCCGTCGGGCATCCGCGAGCCGGTGCACCGCGCCACCTGCAAAACCATCGAGCCGGAAGAAATCTGGCGGGTGATCGGCAACTACGCCAGCGCGGCGGCGCGCGCCAAGGCCGGAGGCCTGGATGGCGTGGAGTTGTCGGCGGTGCACCAGCACATGATCGACCAGTTCTGGAGCCCACGGGTCAACAAACGCACCGACGAATGGGGCGGCAGCTTCGAAAACCGCATGCGTTTTGGCCTTGAGGTATTGAAGGCTGTGCGGGCTGAGGTCGGCCCGGATTTCTGCGTGGGCATCCGCCTGTGCGGCGATGAATTCCACCCGGACGGCCTGTCCCACGAGGACATGAAACAGATCGCCAAGTATTACGACGACACCGGCATGTTGGACTTTATCGGCGTGGTCGGCTCGGGCTGTGACACCCACAACACCCTGGCCAACGTGATCCCGAACATGAGTTATCCACCGGAGCCGTTTTTGCACCTGGCCGCGGGTATCAAGGAAGTGGTCAAGGCTCCGGTGCTGCACGCGCAGAACATCAAGGACCCGAACCAGGCCACGCGCATTCTGGAAGGCGGCTACGTGGACATGGTCGGCATGACCCGCGCGCACATCGCCGACCCGCACCTGATCGCCAAGATCAAGATGGGCCAGATCGACCAGATCAAGCAGTGCGTCGGCGCCAACTACTGCATCGACCGCCAGTACCAAGGGCTGGATGTGCTGTGCATCCAGAACGCCGCGACCTCGCGTGAATACATGGGCGTGCCGCACATCATCGAGAAGTCCACCGGGCCCAAACGCAAAGTCGTGGTGGTCGGTGCCGGCCCTGCCGGGATGGAAGCCGCACGCGTTGCTGCCGAGCGTGGCCATGACGTGACGTTGTTCGAGAAGAAAGACTTTATCGGCGGGCAAATCACCACCGCTTCCAAAGCACCGCAGCGCGACCAGATTGCCGGTATTACACGTTGGTTCCAGCTGGAGCTGGCGCGTTTGAACGTCGACCTGCGCCTGGGCGTGGCGGCAAACGCCGATGCGATCCTCGACCTGCGCCCCGATGTGGTGGTGCTGGCCGTCGGCGGGCACCCGTTCCTGGAGCAGAACGAACATTGGGGCGCGGCCGAAGGCCTGGTGGTCAGCAGCTGGGACGTGCTCGATGGCAAGGTCGCGCCGGGCAAGAACGTGCTGGTGTACGACACCATTTGCGAATTCACCGGCATGTCGGTGGCGGACTTCCTGGCCGACAAAGGCAGCCAGGTCGAGATCGTCACCGACGACATCAAGCCGGGCGTGGCCGTGGGCGGTACGTCGTTCCCGACCTACTACCGCAGCATGTACCCGAAAGAAGTGATCATGACCGGCGACATGATGCTGGAAAAGGTCTACCGCGAAGGCGACAAGCTGGTGGCGGTGCTGGAGAACGAATACACCGGCGCCAAGGAAGAACGCGTGGTCGATCAAGTGGTGGTCGAGAACGGCGTGCGTCCGGATGAAGAGATCTACTACGCGCTCAAGCAGGGTTCACGCAACAAAGGCCAGATGGACATCGAAGCGCTGTTCGCGATCCAGCCGCAGCCGTGCCTGAGCGAGCCGGGCGAGGGGTACTTGCTGTTCCGCATCGGTGACTGTGTGGCGCAGCGTAATACCCACGCCGCGATCTATGACGCCCTGCGCCTGTGCAAGGATTTCTGACGAGGTGAACTCGGTCAAAAAGGCGGGAGGGGGCTTGCCCCCGATGGCGGCGGGTCAGGTGATACAGCTGTAGCTGACCCACCGCTTTCGGGGGCAAGCCCCCTCCCACATTCAGGCCAGTTTCACAGTAGATATGTGCGGTTTGTGGGAGCTTCACCATGTTGAACACCTTGCTGCCTGTTCTTTTGTTCGCGGCGCTGGGCCTGGCTTTGCTGGGCGCCCTGCGCCGGGTGAACATGTGGCGCCGCGGCCGCGCCTCCAAGGTCGACCTGCTCGGCGGTCTGCTGGCCATGCCCAAGCGTTACATGGTCGACCTGCACCATGTGGTCGCCCGCGACAAATACATCGCCAACACCCACGTCGCCACCGCCCTGGGCTTTGTGCTGTCGGCGTTGCTGGCGATTCTGGTGCACGGTTTCGGCCTGCATAACCGCATCCTCGGCTACGCCTTGCTGCTGGCGTCGGTGCTGATGTTTGTCGGCGCCACGTTCGTCTACCTGCGCCGTCGCAACCCGCCGTCGCGCCTGTCGAAAGGCCCGTGGATGCGCCTGCCGAAAAGCCTGATGGCGTTCTCGGTGAGCTTCTTCCTGGTGACGTTGCCGGTGGCCGGGATTCTGCCGGCCGACTTCGGTGGCTGGCTGCTGGCGGCATTGCTGAGCCTGGGCGTGCTGTGGGGCGTGTCGGAAATGTTCTTCGGCATGACCTGGGGCGGCCCGATGAAACACGCCTTCGCCGGTGCGCTGCACCTGGCCTGGCACCGCCGCGCCGAACGTTTTGGCGGCGGCCGTTCCACCGGCTTGAAGCCGCTGGACTTGAGCGATAAAACCGCGCCGCTGGGCGTGGAAAAACCCAAGGATTTCACCTGGAACCAACTGCTCGGCTTCGATGCCTGCGTGCAGTGCGGCAAGTGTGAAGCCGCTTGCCCGGCGTTCGCCGCCGGCCAGCCGCTGAACCCGAAAAAGTTGATTCAGGACATGGTCGTCGGCCTGGCCGGTGGCACCGATGCCAAGTTCGCCGGCAGCCCGTATCCCGGCAAACCGGTGGGCGAACACGGCGGCAACCCGCACCAGCCGATCGTCAACGGCCTGGTGGATGCCGAAACCCTGTGGTCGTGCACCACCTGCCGCGCCTGCGTGGAAGAGTGCCCGATGATGATCGAGCACGTGGACGCCATCGTCGACATGCGCCGCCACCTCACCCTGGAAAAAGGCGCCACGCCGAACAAGGGCGCCGAAGTCCTGGAAAACCTGATCGCCACCGACAACCCCGGCGGTTTTGCACCGGGCGGCCGCCTGAACTGGGCGGCGGATTTGAACCTGCCGCTGTTCAGTGAAAAAGGCAGCGCCGACGTGTTGTTCTGGGTCGGCGACGGCGCCTTCGACATGCGCAACCAACGCACCCTGCGCGCCTTCGTCAAAGTGCTGAAAGCGGCCAAGGTCGACTTCGCGGTGCTCGGCCTGGAAGAGCGCGACAGCGGCGACGTCGCGCGCCGCCTGGGCGATGAAGCCACCTTCCAGTTGCTGGCCACGCGCAATATCCAGACCCTGGAAAAATACTGCTTCAAGCGCATCGTCACCTGCGACCCGCACAGCTTCCACGTACTCAAAAACGAGTACGGCGCCTTCAACGGTAACTACCGGGTGCAGCACCACAGCACCTTCATGGCCGAACTGATCGGCGACGGCGCGTTGAACCTGGGCCAGCACAAAGGCGACAGCGTGACCTATCACGACCCTTGTTACCTGGGCCGCTACAACGGCGAATACGAGGCGCCGCGCCAAGTGCTGCGCGCGCTGGGCATCGAGGTCAAGGAGATGCAACGCTCGGGCTTCCGTTCACGCTGCTGCGGTGGCGGTGGCGGTGCGCCGATCACCGACATTCCCGGCAAGCAACGCATTCCCGATATGCGCATGGAAGACATCCGCGAAACCGGCGCCGAGCTGGTGGCTGTGGGTTGCCCGCAGTGCACGGCGATGCTCGAAGGTGTGGTTGAACCGCGTCCGTTGATCAAAGACATCGCCGAACTGGTGGCTGACGCTTTGCTCGAAGACGCCGCCCCGGCAAAAGCCCCGATTAAACGTGAACCTGCGGAGGTGCACTGATGAGCGACATTATCCGCCGCGACCCACGGGCCGAATGGATTGCCCGCAACCGCCTGCACCCGCTGCATGCGGCGATGCAGCCGCTGCAACACAGCTGGATGGGACCCAACGGCGTCATCCGCAAGAACGTACATGGGGTCGGTTTTATCGGCCCCAACGGCATCAAACGCATTGACCGCAGCGGTGCCCAGCAGGGCGGCGCGGCCAAGCGCACGGCGGCGGTGCAAGTGCAGTTGCCGCTGCATCAGGTACCGGCGCCGGCGTTTTATATCAGCGTGGTGCCGGACATGGTCGGCGGCCGCCTGAGCAGCCACGACCGCGACGTGCTCGGCCTGGCGCGGCAACTCGCCGGCAGCGACGGCGCTGTGCTGGCGGTGGTGTTTGGCGAACACAAGGAAAGTGCCTTTGCTACGGCCGGCGTTGATCGCCTGCTGGTGTTGGAAGGCCACGAATTCGACGGTTATTCACCGGAGCAACGCGTCCAGGGCCTGCGGGCTGTGGATAACCAGTTCAACCCGCGCCACTGGCTGCTGCCGGACAGCCGCAGTGGCGGTGGCGAGTTGGGCCGGCGTTTTGCCGCCAGCCTCAAGGAGCGCCCGGCCACGCGGGTCTGGCAGATCAAGGGCGAAGAATGCATCGGCCGCGCGGGTGCGGGCCAGGAAGACTTGGCCCGGCCATTGCCGCGCCTGATCCTGGCGGCCGTGGAGTGCGCCGAACCGGTCAGCGAAACACGTCACGAGGCATTGCCCGTGGAGTTATCCACACCCTTGGCGCGCAGCTTGCCGCGTATCGAAGACCTCGGTGCGGTGGCGGTGGACCCCGGCGCGATTCCCATGGCCGAAGCGGAGTTTATTTTCTCCGGCGGCAATGGCGTGAAGGACTGGGCACTGTTCCACCGGACCGCCGCGGCCCTGGGCGCCACCGAAGGCGCCTCGCGGGTGGCGGTGGACGATGGCTTTATGGCGCGTGATCGCCAGGTCGGCGCCAGTGGCACCTGGGTCACGGCGCGGGTTTACGTGGCCGTGGGCATTTCCGGGGCGATCCAGCACCTGCAAGGCATTGGCGCCTGCGACAAGGTGGTGGCGATCAACCTCGATCCTGGCTGCGACATGATCAAGCGTGCCGACCTGTCGGTGATCGGCGAGAGCGCCGCGATTCTGCAAGCCTTGATCGCTGCGGTCGAGGCCTACCGCAATGGCGCCAAGCGCGATGCGGCTTAAGGACATGACCATGACAACACCTGTAATCAGCTTGGTATCCATCGGCGCCCACCCCACTTCCGGCCGGCCACGCCGCGCGGAGCAGGATGCCCGCGCCGTCGAGTTGGGCCTGCAAATGGCTGGGGATAAGTTGCAGGTGCTGCACGCCGGCAACATTCACGAGCCGACGTTGCGCAGTTACCTGGGCATGGGCTTGCCGCAATTGCATGTGCTTGAGCAGCCGGACGGCGCTGACGCCTTGCCGGCCCTCAGCGATTACCTGCGCGGTGCCGGTGCCCAGGTGGTGCTCACCGGCAGCCAGGCGGAAACCGGCGAGGGCTCGGGCATGTTGCCGTTTCTGCTGGCCGAGCAACTGGGCTGGCCGCTGATTGTCGGCCTGGCGCAGGTGGAGTCCATCGACGGCGGCATCGCCCACGTGCTGCAAGCCTTGCCGCGCGGGCAGCGGCGGCGCTTGAAGGTGCGCCTGCCGTTTCTGGCCACGGTGGATAACGCCGCGCCCAAGCCACGGCAAAGCGCCTACGGCCCTGGGCAGCGCGGAGAATTGGCCGCCCATGAAGTCGAGATTGAGCAAGACGAGTTATTCACAGGTGCGGTGCTGCAGCCGGCCAAGCCTCGGCCCAAGCGCCTCAAGGTGATCAAGGCCAAAAGCGGCGCCGACCGCATGAAGGCCGCCACGGCCAAGGCCAGCGGCGGCGGGGGGCAGGTGCTCAAGGGACTTAGTCCCGAGGCGGGCGCTGAGGCCATTCTCAAGCTGCTGATTGAGGAAGGCGTGGTGCGCTGATGCCCTGTGGGAGCTGGCTTGCCTGCGATAGCCTCACTTCGGTCTGACTGATAAACCGAGTTGCCTGCATCGCGGGCAAGCCCGGCTCCCACATTGATTAGTGGGCTTACCCACAATCCCTGTTGACCCTTCTGTGGATAACCTGTTCGCGGTTGTCCACAGCCCCGGTAAATCAAGCCCTGTAGCTCCCTGTACGAAAAACAACCAGGCTAACCAGCGGTTTTTCCTGGGGTTTTTCTATGAATAACTTCTTTCGCCGGTACCGACTTGCCCCCAAAGTCTGTTGGCGCTTCTGTGGATAAGATGTTCGCTACCGGCTGCAGGCCACGTAGATAAAGGCTTTCATTGATGCGATCAAAATTTGATCAATTCGCACTGTTTGCTCAATTAAAACCTTGAAACCCGCGATTTATGAAGGGTTGACGCGGTTTTCCACAGCATCGGTAAAGTTGCCCCCAAAGTCTGTTGGTGCTTCTGTGGATAAGGTGTTCGCGTACTGCCACATGCCACGTATTCAGGGGCTATCAGAGAGTTGATCAATAAATGATCAAACGATTACGAAAGCGCACGGCTGGAATAAGTCACGGATTTTCTTCATTTATTTTCAGAAGACCGCGCACTTGCCCACAATTGCTGTGGGTGGCTTTGTGGATAAGTTGTTGGGCGAAGGCTGGAGGGCAAGGCGGGAAAGGGTTACGGAGGGCTTGATCAATTTTTGAGCAGTGTGGAAACCTGATGTGGGAGCGGGCTTGCTCGCGAAGGCGGTGTGTCAGTTGCCAGATGGGCTGGCTGATCCGCTGCATTCGCGGGCAAGCCCGCTCCCACATTTGATCTGTGGTGTAGCCGTTATTCGTGTGCGGCCACGCCCTTGAGGTATGGCGCCGGCGCAGCGCCCAGGTTGCTCAGCAAGCGCTCGCTGTACCAATCCACAAAATTCACCACACCAAACTCATACGTCTTGGAGTAAGGCCCTGGCTGATAGGCGGTGGAGTTGATTCCGCGCTGGTTTTCTTCGGCCAGGCGACGGTCCTGGTCGTTGGTGGCGTCCCACACTTTGCGCATGCGCTCCACGTCGTAGTCCACGCCTTCGACGGCGTCCTTGTGCACGATCCACTTGGTGGTGACCATGGTTTCCTGGGCGCTGATCGGCCACACGGTGAACACGATGATGTGATCGCCCATGCAGTGGTTCCACGAGTGCGGCAGGTGCAGGATGCGCATCGAGCCCAGGTCCGGGTTCTTGATGCGGCCCATCAGCTTGTTGCAGCCTTGCTTGCCGTCCAGGGTCATCGACACGGTGCCCTTGAGCAGTGGCATGCGCACGATGCGGTTACGCAGGCCGAAGCTGGCGTGGGCGTAAGGGATCTTCTCGGCATCCCAGGCGGCGGCGGAAGCGGCGACGTGGTCCTTGAAGGCCTGGTCGGCGCGCGGGTCAGTGACGTCGTCCCATTCCAGCAGGGTTTTCAACAGTTCCGGGTGCGAGGCGTTGCAGTGGTAGCACTCGCGGTTGTTTTCCAGCACCAGCTTCCAGTTGGCTTTTTCGAACAAGGTGGTCTGGATCGCCACCTTGGTGTTTTCCATGTCGTAGGGTTCCATGTAGTGGTTCAGCGTCGACAGGAAGTCGTCGATGGCCGGCGGGTTCTCGGCCAGGCTGATGAAGATGTAGCCGCCGGCGGTCTTCACGTTCACGGGTTTCAAGCCGTACTGCTTCATGTCGAAGTCGGCGCCCATCTCGGTGCCGGCGAACAGCAGGCGGCCGTCGAGCTCGTAGGTCCACTGGTGGTAGTGGCAGACGAGTTTGGCGACCTTGCCCTTGTCGCTGGTGCACAGGCGCGAGCCACGGTGACGGCACACGTTGTGAAAGGCGTGCACCACGCCCTCGGCGCCACGGATCACGATGATCGGGTTCTTGCCCACTTGCAGGGTCAGGTAGTTGCCCTTGGTGGGAATCTCGCAGGTCATGCCGGCGATCAACCACTCTTTCTGGAAGATCTCCTGCATGTCGATATCAAACAGCCGCTCGTCAGAGTAAAACGGCTGCGGCAGCGAAAAAGTGCGCTCGCGCTCTTGCAGCATTTGCGCGGTGGCCTTGCGTGCGGGTTCCAGCGGATCGCCCAAGCTTAAGGTTGCGGTGACGTCCATCGTGTGTGTCCTCAGGGCCATTCTGTGTGGCCGGCGAATAGTGGCTGATCAGGTTTTGCAGCAAGGCGTAAAGAAAGCGTCGTTGTTGGGAGCGAGTGTGGGCCCGGCAAAGGCCAGAACCTTGTCCATTAGCGACATGGCCCACTCTGATCCCGACGCGCAACCCCCGTGGTATGGGGGCTGGTCGCGATAAGTATGTGAATGTCGCAGATAGGTAAATGGACGTTTCTCGCGTTACGCAGAATCGCCACCATCAGGCCGATATACGGCTGCGGAGAACAGCATGTCCAACAGCTTCCTGAATCCGGTCACCACCCAGACCTGGGCCAATGGTCGGCACATTGTCCGTTGCGTCAAAGTCATCCAGGAAACCTGGGACGTGCGCACCTTCTGCTTCATGGCCGACCAGCCGATCCTGTTCTTTTTCAAGCCGGGGCAGTTCGTCACCCTGGAGCTGGAAATCGACGGCCAGCCGATCATGCGCTCCTACACCATTTCCAGTTCACCGTCGGTGCCGTACAGCTTTTCGGTGACGATCAAACGCGTGCCGGGCGGCAAGGTTTCCAACTGGCTGCACGACACGCTGCACGAAGGCCAGGAGCTGGCGGTGCACGGGCCGGTGGGGCTGTTCAATGCCATCGACTTCAGCAACCCCAAGGTCCTCTACCTCAGCGGCGGCGTCGGCATCACGCCGGTGATGTCCATGGCGCGGTGGTATTACGACACCAACGCCAATGTCGACATGACCTTTATCCACAGCGCGCGCTCGCCCAAAGACATCATTTACCACCGCGAGCTGGAACACATGGCGTCGCGGATCGACAACTTCAGCCTGCACCTGATCTGTGAAAAACACGGCTTGGGCGAGCCCTGGGCCGGTTATCGCGGCTACCTGAACCACAAGATGCTCGAACTGATGGTGCCGGACTTCCTCGAGCGCGAAGTGTTCTGCTGTGGCCCTACGCCGTACATGAACGCGGTGAAGCGCCTGCTGGAAGTGGCGGGCTTTGACATGACGCGTTACCACGAAGAGTCCTTTGGCGCGACACCGCCGGAAGCGCGTGCCGACGCGGTGGAGCAGGCCGAACAGGCCGCCGACGCACCCGAAATCGACTTGGCCGACCTGCATCAGGTGGAATTCATTGCGTCGGGCAAGAGCATTCGCGTGGCGCCGGGCGAAACCGTCCACGCCGCTGCGGCCAAGCTTGGCCTGCTGATTCCCAAAGCCTGCGGCATGGGCATCTGCGGCACCTGCAAGGTGATGAAGCTGGGCGGGGAGGTCGAGATGGACCACAACGGCGGGATTACCGAAGAAGACGAGGCCGAAGGCTACATCCTGTCGTGCTGCAGCGTGCCGAAGGGTGATGTGCGTATCGAGTTCTGATAGACCAAACCCTCAAGCGGGCAGGGTCAAATGTGGGAGGGGGCAAGCCCCCTCTCACATTTTGTTCAGTGGTGAATTCAGGCGCCCATCACTTCGCGGATGTCTGCCGCCAATTCGCGCACGCGCTCTTCTTCGGTGTCCCACGCACACATGAACCGCGCGCCGCCTTTGCCGATGAAGGTGTAAAAGCGCCAGCCCTTGGCCGTCAAGGCCTCGATGGCCGCTTCCGAGAGTTGCAGGAACACGCCGTTGGCTTGCACCGGAAACATCAATTCCACACCAGGAATGTCGGCCACCAGGCTGCTCAGCAATTGCGCGCAGTGGTTGGCGTGGCGTGCCTGTTTGAGCCAGGCGTCGTTTTCCAGCAGGCCCACCCACGGCGCCGAGAGGAAGCGCATTTTCGACGCCAACTGACCGGCCTGTTTGCAGCGGTAATCGAAGTCTTCGGCCAGCTTGTGGTTGAAGAACAGGATGGCTTCACCCACCGCCATGCCGTTTTTCGTGCCGCCGAAGCACAATACGTCCACGCCGGCTTTCCAGGTCAAGTCGGCCGGGGAACAGCCGAGGAACGCGCAGGCGTTGGAGAAGCGTGCGCCGTCCATGTGCAGGTTCAGGCCCAGTTCTTTGCAGGTGGCACTGATCGCACGGATTTCTTGCGGGGTGTACACGCTGCCGACTTCGGTGGCTTGGGTCAGGGTGACCACGCGTGGTTTGGGGTAATGAATGTCCTGGCGCTTGAGCGCGATCTCGCGGATCGATTCCGGGGTCAGCTTGCCGTTTTCGGTGCGGGCGGTGAGCAGTTTGGAGCCGTTGGAGAAAAACTCCGGCGCGCCGCATTCGTCGGTTTCGACGTGGGCGGTTTCCGAGCAAATCACGCTATGGTAGCTCTGGCACAGCGAGGACAGCGCCAGCGAGTTGGCGGCGGTGCCGTTGAAGGCGAAGAAGACTTCGCAGTCGGTTTCGAACAGATTGCGGAAACCGTCGGCGGCGCGGTGGGTCCATTCATCATCGCCGTAGGCGCGCTGATGGCCCTGGTTGGCGAGTTCCATGGCGGCCCAGGCTTCCGGGCAAATGCCGGAATAGTTGTCGCTGGCGAATTGTTGGCTCTTGTCGGTCATGGCCCATTCCTGTGGTCGATGTTGGTGCGCACTGTAACCAAGAATGTTGGGCGGGCGCACGCACTGTAAATGCAAAGTCACTGGGGAATTATGCACGGTACTGAAACGATTCCTGCCAAGCAGGCGCGCGATGGCGCCTTGGACCTGCTCAAGTGGCTGGCGCTGTTGAGCATGGTCCTGGATCACCTGCGCTATGTCGGTTGGAGCCTGGATGGCCTGTACGTGCCGGGGCGCCTCGCATTCCCGTGGTTTTGCCTGGCGATTGCGGCGAACCTGCACCGGGTCAAAGATGCGCCGGTAACGGGCCAATGGCGTTACCTGGGCTGGCTGCTGCTGTTCAGTGTGATCAGCGAAGTGCCGTACCGACTGTTTATCGACGATGCCGATACCTTGAACGTGCTGCCGACCCTGGCGCTGGGCCTGCTGGTTGCCCGAGGATGGCAGCAGAAGGCGCTTGTTGATCGAGGATTGGCGCTGATCGCCCTCGCTTTGGGCGCTGTGTTTACCACGCAGTTGATGTTCGGTTTTTTCGGTGTCTTGCTGCCGCTGGCGATGCTGATGGTGTTTCGTCGACCTTGGTATTTCAGCGTGTTGCCAGGGTTGGTCTGTGTGGCCGCCAATCAATGGCAGATTTTGCTCAACAGCGGCACGCCCGTGGCGCTTTTGGGATTGGCCGCTTGCCTGATCGCGCCATTGGCGGGTTTGGTCTTGTTGCGACAGGCCAAAAACGTCTCGCCTCCGGCCATGCGCCGCTGGGCGTATACCCTTTATCCCCTGCATTTCCTGCTGCTGCTACTCGTGCGCCAGACCCTCGCCTGACCCCTGTGGGAGGGGGCTTGCCCCCGATGGCAGTGTGTCTGCCGACACATGTGCAAGCTGATCCACCGCTATCGGGGGCAAGCCCCCTCCCACATTTGTTCTGCGTTGTTGCCGCTATGTCGTAAACGCACCTTTGCGTGGCGTCCGTAGGCATTTGACCTGTCTGCGCCAGCCCTACCATCGCATCAAAGGGCCCTGCACGGGCCTCAACAATACGAAAGGCTGGGAGAGACGCGATGTTCAGCAAAAAAGACCAGATCCAGGGATATGACGACGCCTTGCTGGCGGCGATGAATGCCGAGGAGCAGCGTCAGGAAGATCATATCGAGCTGATCGCGTCAGAGAACTACACCAGCAAACGCGTGATGGAAGCTCAGGGCAGCGGCCTCACCAACAAATACGCCGAAGGCTACCCCGGCAAGCGCTACTACGGCGGCTGCGAGCACGTGGACAAGGTTGAAGCCCTGGCCATCGAGCGCGCCAAGCAGCTGTTCGGCGCCGATTACGCCAACGTGCAGCCGCACTCCGGCTCGTCCGCCAACAGCGCGGTGTACCTGGCGCTGCTGAACGCCGGCGACACCATCCTCGGCATGAGCCTGGCCCATGGCGGTCACTTGACCCACGGCGCCAAAGTGTCGTCCTCGGGCAAGCTGTACAACGCGGTGCAATATGGCATCAACACCGACACCGGCCTGATCGACTACGACGAAGTCGAGCGCCTGGCGGCGGAGCACAAGCCGAAAATGGTCGTGGCGGGTTTCTCTGCCTATTCCAAGACTTTGGATTTCCCACGTTTCCGCGCGATTGCCGACAAGGTTGGCGCGCTGCTGTTTGTTGACATGGCCCACGTCGCCGGCCTGGTGGCCGCTGGTTTGTACCCGAACCCGCTGCCGTATGCCGACGTGGTTACCACCACTACCCACAAGACCCTGCGCGGTCCGCGTGGCGGTTTGATCCTGGCTAAGGCCAATGAAGAGATTGAGAAAAAACTCAACGCTGCCGTCTTCCCCGGTGCCCAGGGTGGCCCGCTGATGCATGTGATCGCCGGCAAGGCGGTGTGCTTCAAGGAAGCGGCGGAGCCTGGCTTCAAGGTCTACCAGCAACAAGTGATCGAAAACGCCCAGGCCATGGCCAGTGTGTTTATCAAACGTGGCTACGACGTGGTGTCCGGCGGCACCGACAACCACCTGTTCCTGGTCAGCCTGATCCGTCAGGGCCTCACCGGCAAAGAGGCGGACGCTGCCCTTGGCCGCGCCCACATCACCGTCAACAAGAACGCCGTGCCGAATGACCCGCAGTCGCCGTTCGTGACCTCGGGCCTGCGCATCGGCACCCCGGCGGTGACCACGCGTGGCTTCAAAGTGCCGCAATGCATTGAGCTTGCCGGCTGGATCTGCGACATCCTCGACAACCTCGGCGACGCCGACGTCGAGGCCAACGTGGCCAAGCACGTGTCTGCCCTGTGCGCTGATTTCCCGGTTTATCGCTGAGCGCGGTTTTGGAGTAATGACTATGCAACGCTACTCGGGCTTCGGCCTCTTCAAGCACTCACTCAGCCACCACGAAAACTGGCAGAAGATGTGGCGCACGCCCACGCCGAAAAAGGTCTACGACGTGGTCATCGTCGGCGGTGGCGGGCATGGTCTGGCGACCGCCTACTACCTGGCCAAAGAACACGGCATCACCAACGTGGCTGTGGTCGAGAAAGGCTGGCTGGGCGGCGGTAACACCGCGCGCAACACCACCATCGTACGTTCCAACTACCTGTGGGACGAGTCGGCGCACCTGTACGAACACGCGATGAAACTGTGGGAAGGCCTGTCCCAGGACCTGAACTACAACGTGATGTTCTCCCAGCGTGGCGTCTACAACCTGTGCCACACCCTGCAAGACATCCGTGATTCCGAGCGCCGCGTCAGCGCCAACCGCCTCAACGGCGTGGACGGCGAACTGCTCAACGCCAAACAAGTGGCCGACGAGATCCCGTACCTCGACTGCTCGAAAAACACCCGCTACCCGGTACTCGGCGCCACCGTGCAACGGCGCGGCGGCGTGGCCCGTCACGACGCCGTGGCCTGGGGCTTTGCCCGCGCGGCTGACGCACTCGGTGTGGACTTGATCCAGCAGACCGAAGTGATCGGCTTTCGCAAAGAAAACGGCGTGTGCATCGGCGTCGAAACCAACAAGGGTTTCATCGGCGCCAAGCGCGTCGGTGTGGTGACGGCCGGTAACTCCGGGCACATGGCTTCGTTGGCGGGCTTTCGCTTGCCGATCGAATCCCACCCGCTGCAAGCGCTCGTTTCCGAGCCGATCAAGCCGATTATCGACAGCGTGATCATGTCCAACGCCGTGCACGGTTACATCAGCCAGTCCGACAAGGGCGACCTGGTGATCGGCGCCGGCATCGACGGCTACAACGGCTACGGCCAGCGCGGCTCGTACCCGGTGATCGAACACACCATCCAGGCAATCGTCGAGATGTTCCCGGTGCTGTCGCGCGTGCGCATGAACCGTCAGTGGGGCGGCATCGTCGACACCACGCCGGACGCCTGCCCGATCATCTCCAAGACGCCGGTGCCGAACATGTTCTTCAACTGCGGTTGGGGCACGGGTGGCTTCAAGGCCACGCCGGGCTCAGGCAACGTGTTTGCCGCAAGCCTGGCCAAGGGTGAAATGCACCCGCTGGCCGCGCCTTTCTCCATCGACCGTTTCCACAACGGTGCGTTGATCGATGAACATGGCGCTGCGGCCGTCGCCCACTAACAGGAGAAATTCCCTATGTTGCATATCTTCTGTCCTCACTGTGGCGAACTGCGCTCCGAAGAGGAATTCCACGCGTCCGGCCAAGCGCACATCCCGCGCCCGCTGGACCCGAACGCCTGCACCGATGAAGAGTGGGGCGACTACATGTTCTTCCGTGATAACCCGCGCGGGCTGCATCACGAACTGTGGATTCATGCCGCCGGTTGCCGTCAGTACTTCAACGCCACGCGCGACACGCTGACCTACGAAATACTTGAAACCTACAAGATCGGCGAGAAGCCGCAATTTACCGCCAAGGCTTCTGGAGAGAAGGTATGAGCCAGATCAATCGCCTGTCCAACGGTGGCCGCATCGACCGCAATAAAGCCCTGACGTTTACCTTTAACGGCCAGAGCTACAAAGGCTTTGAAGGCGACACCCTGGCCGCCGCCTTGCTGGCCAATGGCGTCGATATCATCGGCCGCAGCTTCAAGTATTCGCGCCCACGCGGCATCTTTGCCGCCGGCGCCGAAGAGCCCAACGCGGTGCTGCAGATCGGCGCCACCGAAGCCACCCAGATTCCCAACGTGCGCGCCACACAACAGGCGCTGTACCAGGGTTTGGTCGCCACCAGCACCAACGGCTGGCCGAGCGTTAACAACGACATGATGGGCATTCTCGGCAAGGTCGGCGGCAAGCTGATGCCGCCGGGTTTCTACTACAAAACCTTCATGTACCCGCAATCGTTCTGGATGACCTACGAGAAGTACATCCGTAAAGCGGCTGGCCTTGGTCGTTCGCCAACCGAGAACGACCCGGACACCTACGACAACATGAACCGTCACTGCGACGTGCTGATTGTGGGCGCAGGCCCTGCCGGCCTGGCGGCTGCGTTGGCGGCTGCGCGCAGCGGCGCTCGGGTGATCATTGCTGACGAGCAGGAAGAGTTCGGCGGCTCCTTGCTGGACTCGCGCGAAAGCCTCGACGGCAAGCCAGCAGTTGAGTGGGTTGCCAGCGTGATTGCTGAGCTGAAAGCCTTGCACGATGTGGTGCTGCTGCCCCGCGCTACGGTCAACGGTTACCACGACCATAACTTCCTGACCATTCACGAACGTCTCACCGATCACCTCGGCGACCGTGCGCCGATTGGTGTGGTGCGCCAGCGCATTCACCGGGTGCGCGCCAAGCGTGTGGTGCTGGCGACCGGCGCGTGCGAGCGCCCATTGGTGTACGGCAACAACGACGTGCCGGGCAACATGCTCGCCGGTGCGGTCTCGACTTACGTGCGTCGCTACGGCGTGGCACCGGGCAAAAAACTGGTGCTGTCGACCAACAACGACCACGCCTACCGCGTGGCGCTGGACTGGTTTGACGCCGGCCTCAGCGTCGTCGCCGTCGCCGATGCCCGCCACAACCCACGTGGCGCGCTGGTTGAAGAAGCCCGCGCGAAAGGCATTCGCATCCTCACCGGCAGCGCCGTGATCGAGGCGCGTGGCAGCAAGCACGTGACCGGCGCGCGCGTGGCGGCCATCGATGTCAAAGCCCACAAAGTCACCAGCCCCGGCGAGTGGCTGGACTGCGACCTGGTCGCCAGCTCCGGCGGCTACAGCCCGGTAGTTCACTTGGCCTCGCACCTGGGCGGCAAGCCAACCTGGCGTGAAGACATCCTCGGTTTTGTGCCGGGCGAAGCACCGCAAAAACGCGTTTGCGTCGGCGGCATCAATGGCGTCTACGGCCTGGGCGATTCCCTGGCGGATGGTTTTGAAGGCGGCGTGCGCGCAGCCAGCGAAGCCGGTTTCGCGCCGGTGGAAGGCACCTTGCCGAAAGCCTTGAGCCGTCTCGAAGAGCCGACCTTGGCGCTGTTCCAGGTGCCGCATGAAAAAGCTACCGCACGGGCGCCGAAGCAATTTGTCGACCTGCAAAACGACGTGACCGCCGCCGCCATCGAACTCGCCACCCGCGAAGGTTTCGAGTCGGTCGAGCACGTCAAACGCTACACCGCGCTGGGTTTCGGCACCGACCAGGGCAAGCTCGGCAACGTCAACGGCCTGGCCATCGCCGCCCGTTCGCTCAACGTGACCATCCCGCAGATGGGCACCACCATGTTCCGCCCCAACTACACGCCGGTCACCTTCGGCGCTGTCGCGGGCCGCCACTGTGGGCACATTTTCGAGCCGGTGCGCTACACCGCGCTGCACGCCTGGCACGTGAAAAACGGCGCCGAGTTTGAAGACGTCGGCCAGTGGAAGCGCCCGTGGTACTTCCCGCGCAATGGCGAAGACCTGCACGCCGCCGTCAAACGCGAATGCCTGGCCGTGCGCGACAGCGTCGGCCTGCTCGATGCGTCGACCCTGGGCAAGATTGACATTCAAGGCCCGGACGCCCGCGAGTTTCTCAACCGCATCTACAGCAACGCCTGGACCAAGCTCGACGTGGGCAAGGCGCGCTACGGCCTGATGTGCAAGGAAGACGGCATGGTCTTCGACGACGGCGTGACCGCCTGCCTCGCTGACAACCACTTCCTGATGACCACCACCACCGGCGGCGCCGCTCGCGTATTGCAGTGGCTGGAAATTTACCAACAGACCGAGTGGCCGGACCTCAAGGTGTACTTCACCTCGGTCACCGACCATTGGGCAACCATGACCTTGTCCGGCCCCAACAGCCGCAAGCTGCTGGCCGAAGTGACTGATATCGACCTGGACAAGGACGGCTTCCCGTTCATGACCTGGAAAGAAGGCCTGGTCGGCGGCGTGCCGGCGCGGGTGTTCCGTATCTCGTTTACCGGTGAGCTGTCGTTTGAGGTCAACGTGCAGGCCGACTACGCCATGGGCGTGCTCGAACAGATTGTCGAGGCCGGCAAGAAGTACAACCTGACCCCGTACGGCACCGAGACCATGCACGTGCTGCGGGCCGAGAAGGGTTTCATCATCGTCGGCCAGGACACCGACGGCTCGATGACCCCGGACGACCTGAACATGGGCTGGTGCGTAGGCCGTACCAAACCGTTCTCGTGGATCGGCTGGCGCGGGATGAACCGTGAAGACTGCGTGCGTGAAGAGCGCAAGCAACTGGTGGGCTTGAAGCCGATTGATCCGACCGTGTGGCTGCCGGAAGGCGCGCAGTTGGTGTTCGATCCGAAGCAGACGATCCCGATGAAGATGGTCGGTCACGTCACCTCAAGCTATGCGCATAACTCGCTGGGTTACTCGTTTGCGATGGCGGTGGTGAAGGGCGGTTTGAAGCGCATCGGCGAGCGGGTGTTCTCACCGCAGGCCGATGGCAGCGTGATCGAGGCGGAGATTGTGTCCTCGGTGTTCTTTGACCCGAAAGGTGAGCGGCAGAACATCTGATAGACCGAGGCGCCTGTATCGGGGGCAAGCCCCCTCCCACATGTTGAAATGCATTCCCCTGTGGGAGGGGGCTTGCCCCCGATGAGGCCATTAGCCGCACAACAGAATTCAGATAGGTGCTTTATGACAGCAGCCAATGTTTACCAACAACGCCCCACCACCGGTGCCAAGGCCGAGTCGTCGCTGCATCATGCCGACCTCGCCAGCCTGGTCGGCAAGGGTCGCAAGAATGCCGGCGTGACCGTGCGTGAAAAGAAACTGCTCGGCCACCTGACCCTTCGTGGCGATGGCCACGATGCGGCCTTCGCTGCCGGCGTGCACAAAGCCCTCGGCATCGAATTGCCTGGCGCCCTGCAAGTCATCATTAACGGCGAAACCAGCCTGCAATGGCTCGGCCCGGATGAGTGGCTGCTGGTGGTGCCAAGCGGTGAAGAATTCGCCGCCGAGCAAAACCTGCGCGCCGCCTTGGGCGACCTGCACATCCAGGTCGTCAACGTCAGCGGCGGCCAGCAAATCCTCGAACTCAGCGGCCCGAATGTGCGCGACGTGCTGATGAAGTCCACCAGTTACGACGTGCACCCCAACAACTTCCCGGTGGGCAAGGCGGTGGGCACGGTGTTCGCCAAGTCGCAACTGGTGATCCGCCACACGGCCGAAGACACCTGGGAGCTGGTGATTCGTCGCAGCTTCTCGGACTACTGGTGGTTGTGGCTGCAGGATGCGTCCGCCGAATTCGGCCTGAGTGTTCAAGCCTGATCGAATGAACACAAGAGGGCTGTTGTGGCGAGGGGGCTTGCCCCCCGTTGGAGCGCGCAGCGGTCCCAATAAGGTCAGCGCATTTTTTCTGCAATAACCGAGTGGCGGGTTTTGGAGCTGCTTCGCAGCTCAACGGGGGACAAGCCCCCTCGCCACAAGGGCCTGAGGATTCCAGCATGAGCCGCGTACCTGATACATGGATTTTGACCGCCGACTGCCCCAGCGTGCTCGGCACGGTGGACGCGGTCACCCGCTACCTGTTCGAACAGGGCTGCTACGTCACCGAGCACCATTCGTTCGATGACCGCCTCTCGGGCCGGTTTTTTATTCGTGTGGAATTCCGCCAGCCCGACGGTTTTGACGAGCAGGCGTTTCGCGACGGCCTGGCCACGCGCGGTGAAGCCTTTGGCATGATCTTCGAGCTGACGGCGCCGAACTACCGGCCAAAAGTGGTGATCATGGTCTCCAAGGCCGATCACTGCCTCAACGACCTGCTGTACCGCCAGCGCATCGGCCAACTGTCGATGGACGTGGTCGCGGTGGTGTCCAATCACCCTGATCTCAAGCCGTTGGCCGACTGGCACCAGATTCCCTACTACCATTTCCCCCTCGACCCCAACGACAAACCGTCCCAGGAGCGTCAGGTGTGGCAAGTGATTGAAGAGACCGGCGCCGAACTGGTGATTCTTGCGCGCTACATGCAAGTGCTGTCGCCGGAGCTGTGCCGCAAGCTGGATGGCAAGGCCATCAACATTCATCACTCGTTGCTGCCGGGGTTCAAGGGCGCCAAGCCGTATCACCAGGCCTACAACAAGGGCGTGAAGCTGGTCGGCGCTACCGCGCATTACATCAACAATGACCTGGACGAGGGCCCGATCATTGCCCAAGGCGTGGAGGTGGTGGACCACAGCCACTATCCCGAGGATTTGATTGCCAAGGGGCGGGATATCGAAGGGCTGACATTGGCCCGGGCGGTGGGGTATCACATTGAGCGGCGGGTGTTTTTGAATGCCAATAGAACGGTGGTGCTCTGACTGACGTCATCGGGGGCAAGCCCCCTCCCACCTTTGATGTGTGAATGCAGTCAACTGTGGGAGGGGGCTTGCCCCCGATGACGCCCTAACAAACAACGCAAAAACAGCATCTGTAACCCGAGCACTTAAACGCGCTGCCTGCCTGGGCAACGCGGTTCCATAAAAACAACAGCGAGGTGAAAGCATGTCTGGTAATCGTGGTGTCGTGTATCTCGGCAACGGCAAGGTCGAAGTACAGAAAATCGACTATCCCAAAATGCAGGACCCCCGTGGCAGGAAGATTGAGCACGGCGTCATCCTGCGCGTGGTCTCCACCAACATCTGCGGCTCCGACCAACACATGGTGCGCGGCCGTACCACCGCACAGACCGGCCTGGTCCTGGGGCACGAAATCACCGGCGAAGTGATCGAGAAGGGCAGCGACGTCGAAAACCTGAAAATCGGCGACCTGGTCTCGGTGCCGTTCAACGTGGCGTGCGGCCGCTGCCGTTCCTGCAAAGAACAACACACCGGCGTGTGCCTGACCGTCAACCCGGCCCGTGCCGGTGGCGCCTATGGCTATGTCGACATGGGCGACTGGACCGGCGGCCAGGCCGAATACGTGCTGGTGCCGTACGCCGACTTCAACCTGCTGAAACTGCCGGACCGCGACAAGGCCATGGAGAAAATCCGCGACCTGACCTGCCTCTCCGACATCCTGCCCACCGGCTACCACGGCGCCGTCACCGCCGGCGTCGGCCCGGGCAGCACGGTGTATATCGCCGGCGCCGGCCCGGTTGGCCTGGCCGCAGCCGCTTCGGCACGGTTGCTGGGCGCCGCCGTAGTGATCATCGGCGACGTCAACCCGATCCGCCTGGCACACGCCAAAGCGCAGGGCTTTGAAATTGCCGACCTGTCCAAAGACACGCCTCTGCACGAACAGATCGCCGCACTGCTGGGCGAGCCGGAAGTTGACTGCGCCGTCGATGCCGTAGGCTTCGAAGCCCGTGGCCACGGCCATGAAGGCGCCAAGGCAGAAGCGCCGGCCACCGTGCTCAACTCGCTGATGGGCGTGGTCCGCGTGGCGGGCAAAATCGGCATTCCTGGCCTGTATGTCACCGAAGACCCAGGCGCTGTCGACGCCGCCGCGAAGATGGGCAGCCTGAGCATTCGCTTCGGTTTGGGCTGGGCTAAATCCCACAGCTTCCACACCGGCCAAACCCCGGTGATGAAGTACAACCGCCAGCTGATGCAGGCGATCATGTGGGACCGCATCAACATTGCCGAAATCGTCGGCGTGCAGGTCATCAGCCTGGATGACGCGCCGCGTGGGTACGGCGAGTTCGATGCAGGTGTGCCGAAGAAGTTTGTGATCGACCCGCATAAGTTGTTCAGTGCGGCGTAAGGCTTAGGCCAAACAAAAGGGCGACCCATGGGTCGCCCTTTTTGCGTCGAGTGCTTAAGCCTGCAAGTGCCGTGAGCAAGTCGCCTGGCCGACGAAGATCAAAATGTGGGAGCGGGCTTGCCTGCGATGGCGGCGGGCCAGTTGACCTATCCTTGGCTGACCCACCGCTATCGCGGGCAAGCCCGCTCCCACAGGGGTTGAGTGGTGTCAGCGGGAAGCCAGTGCGCCTTGGTACAGCACCGGTCCGGTTGGTTGGCCCGATGGCGAACCGCCTTGTGGTTCCAGGCTGACCGCGAGGGTCACGGGTGCCGTCAGCAGTGCCTGCTGTTCCTTGCTCAACTGGATTCGGCCCTTGCCGGCACTAGGCACCAAGCCCAGGGAAATCGGCTTTCCGCCAGCCGGGATGACCCACAGTTCCAGAGCGCGCGTCGGCTCTACAGCCGCCAACGTCAACGGCTCCACTTGCAGGTGATCGCCAAATGCCTGGATCTGCAGCGCCGGTTGCTGGTTGGCCGCGACCAGCGTGGCGTTGTACTCGGCGCCGATATCACGCTGATAAAGCACGCCGACCAACACGGCGACGACGACCGCGCACGCAGCCGCCAGCAGACGGAAGTTCATCCAGAACGGCTTCTTCGCTGGCACATGCAGCACTTGCGGCTCGATCCGTGCCTTGATGCCTGCCCACACATGATTCGGCACCGGGCGTTCGGGCAGTGCGCCGGTCAGGCTGGCGAGGGCATCCTGCCAGTGGCCGAGTTCGACGCGCAGCGCGGCGTCTTCCAGTAACAGGGCGTCGAAGCGCCGACGGGCGGTAGCCGGCATCAGGCCGATCGCGTAGTCGGCGGCCAGGGCGCGGCGCAGGGCGGTGGTTTGATAGTTCATGATTCAAGGCACCTGCGCAGGCGCTCCATGCCACGGCGAATCCAGGATTTGACCGAGCCCAGGGGCGCGGCCAAGTGTTCGGCCAGTTCCGAGCACGACAGGCCCTGGAAGTAAGCCACGGTGATCGATTGGCGCTGCATGCCATCGAGGGTGTCGAGGCAGCGGTTCAGGGCGCGGGCTTCGCGCTCGTTGTCGAGCTGTTCGTGGGCGCTGGGGCCGTCGTCGAGCAGGGCGTCCTGCTGGCCGTCGGCCAAGGGCTGTTCGCGGTGCTTGCGCAACTGGTCGATGGCCAGGTTACGGGTGATGTTCACCATCCAGGTCATCGGCGCCGCCAGGTGCGCCTCGTAGCGCGAAGCGTTGTACCAGATGCGCACAAAGGCTTCCTGGAGCACTTCTTCAGCCAGGTCCTTGCGCCCCATGAACCGGAATGCAACTCCGTGCAGGCGTGGCGAGACACTGCGGTAGAGAGTCTCGAACGCCTGGCGGTTGCCCAGGGCGCACTGCGCCAGCAGGGGCTGCAACGGGTCAGCATCGTTGGTGGAAATAGGGCTTCTCCAGGCTCTCGAACGAGGGCGACGGGACTGCGCACGGTAGGCAGAGGGTAGTCCAGCTTGAGCATTCATTCCATCCGACTCCGAGCGGTGCATGCTGGGTATACGCGCGGTAGGGGGATTTGGATGCAGCTTTTTCTGAACTAATCTTCAGGTGGGAACAATCCTTCGGGACTGTCAGTCCAACGCCTGCTTTTAGCTCCTACATTCAGAGGTTGTCTTGATGAAGATTTCACGCGGTTTTGCCCTGTCCTGCCTGATGACCGTGGCCGCCAGCCCGGTGTTTGCCGCAGGTTTCAGCCTCGGTGACGTGGCCAACGCCGTTTCCAGCGCCCAGGGCAGCAACAACAAGGCGGCTGCAGCAGCGCCGAGTTCCCAGACCGCAGGCCTGCTGAGCGCCCTGACTTCGCAACTGAACGTCACCCCTGAACAAGCCGTCGGCGGTACCGGCGCCATGCTGGGCCTGGCCAAGAACCAATTGAGCAGCACCGACTATTCGCAATTGGGCAAAAGCGTGCCCGGTCTGGATAAGCTCGCGGGGAACAACTCCCTGGGCAGCCTCGGCGCCTTGAGCGGGATGCTCGGCCAGAGCGGCGGCAGCAAAACCAGCGGCCTGGACAGCGTGCTGGGTAACGTGAAGAACACCAACGACCTGAACACCGCCTTCAGCGCGCTGGGCATGGATAACAGCATGATCGGCAAGTTTGCGCCGGTAATCCTGCAATACCTGGGTGGTCAGGGCGCCAACGAATCGGTGCTGGGCAAACTCGCCTCGGCCTGGGGCACTGGCAGCTAAATAGGCTCCGCGCGCAGTTGGGCGATGCGCGCGTCCTTCTCCCTCCAGAGCTGGTTCACCCAGTTCTGGACGGTCTGGCGAAAGGCCGGATCATTCTCGTAATCGCCCTGCCATAGCGCCGGGTCGAGTTCCCGGGTGCGAATGTCGATGATCACTTTGGGCACCGCGCCGCTGATCAAATCCCAAAACCCCGGAATCTTTTGCTGCGGATAGACCACGGTCACGTCGAGCACGGCATCCAGTTGTTCACCCAGCGCTGCCAACACAAACGCCACGCCGCCCGCCTTGGGTTTGAGCAACCGGGCATACGGTGAATCCTGCTGCTTGTGTTTGGCCGCGTTGAACCGCGTGCCTTCCAGGTAATTCACCACGGTCACCGGCTGGCGCTTGAACAGCTCGCAGGCCTCTTTGGTGATTTTCAGGTCCTGGCCTGCCAGCTCCGGGTGCTTGGCCAGGAACGCCTTGGTGTAGCGCTTCATGAAGGGGTAATCCAGCGCCCACCACGCCAGGCCGAGGAAGGGCACCCAGATCAGCTCTTTTTTCAGGAAGAATTTGAAGAACGGCGTGCGCCGGTTGAGCGCCTGGATCAGCGCCGGAATGTCCACCCAGGACTGATGGTTGCTGATCACCAGGTAAGAGGTGTCGCCACGTAGCTGCGCGCCACCGCGGATGTCCCACTGGGTGGGGATGCACAGCGAAAAAATCAGCTTGTCGATTTCAGCCCAGGTTTCGGCGATCCACATCACTGCCCACGAGGCATAGTCGCGATAGCGCCCGGGCGCCACCAGCTTGAGCAGGGCAAACAGCATCAACGGCCCGAACAGCACCAGGGTGTTGAGCAATAGCAGCAGTGTGACGAAACAGCCGGTGAGCAGGCGGCGCATAAGTAACTCTTGGAATCCTGTGGGCGGGCCATGATAAGCAAGCTGAGTCTAGAGGCCAAATCGCAAATCGCTGGACGAATGTTTCACAATGTTCCCGGTATGGTTGAGAACTAACTAAGTGCTGCCTTTGCGGTCTAGAATCCGCCTACTTCTTTCGAGGAAATCACTTCGTGAAATTGCTCCTTGCCGCGTTCGCCCTCGTTCTTCCTGTTGTGGCTGCCCAGCCTGTCCTGGCCGCCGAACCGACCCTTTACGGTCGCTACGAATACATCCAGTTGCCGGAGATCGGCGAAACCTTCAAGGCCAAGATGGACACCGGCGCGCTGACCGCCTCGCTGTCGGCCCGAGACATCGAGACCTTCACCCGCGATGGCGACGATTGGGTGCGCTTCCGCCTCGGCGGCAAGGACGCTTCCAACAAAGTCTACGAACACAAAGTCTCGCGCATCAGCAAGATCAAGAGCCGCGCCGACGAAGACGATGACAAGGACGAAGCCACCGTGGCCAAGCGCCCCGTGATCGACCTGGAAATGTGCCTGGGCAACGTCAAGCGCACGGTTGAGGTCAACCTTACTGACCGCAGCAGCTTCAACTACCCGCTGCTGATCGGCGCCAAGGCCCTGCGTGAATTCGGCGCAGCGGTGAACCCGGCGCGTCGTTACACTGCCGACAAACCGGACTGCTGACGGACCCACATGCCGCATATCCTGATTGTCGAAGACGAAGCGGCGATAGCCGACACGCTGATTTTCGCCCTGCAAGGCGAGGGCTTCACCACCACCTGGCTGAGCCTTGGCCAGGAGGCGCTGGCCCATCAGCGCCAGTCGCCCGCCGACTTGATCATCCTCGACATCGGCCTGCCAGACATCAGCGGCTTTGAAACCTGCAAGCAATTGCGCCGTTTCAGTGAAGTGCCGGTGATGTTTCTCAGCGCCCGTGACGGCGAGATTGATCGGGTGGTGGGCCTGGAGATCGGTGCTGACGATTATGTGGTCAAGCCGTTCAGCCCGCGGGAAGTGGCGGCGCGGGTGCGGGCCATCCTCAAGCGCGTCAGTCCAGGCGCTGCGCCTGCTGTGTTCCAGGTTGACCTGGAACGCATGCAAATCCATTACCGCGGTCAGCCCCTGAGCCTGACGCGTCATGAGTTTCGCTTGCTGCAAAGCCTGCTTGAGCAACCCGAGCGCGTGTTCAGCCGCGAGCAATTGCTCGACGCGGTGGGCGTGCCCGCCGACGCTGGCTACGAACGCAATATCGACAGCCACATCAAAAGCCTGCGCAGCAAACTGCGAAGCGTGGCCGCCGACGCCGAGCCGATCCAGACCCACCGTGGCCTGGGTTACAGCTACAGCCCGAGCCATAGCTGATGCGCCTGGGGCTGCGGATTTTTCTGGTGTACGCGCTGTTTATCGGCCTGACCGGCTATTTTGTGCTCAACACCGTGATGAAAGAGATCCGCCCCGGCGTGCGCCAATCCACCGAAGAAACCCTGGTGGACACGGCCAACCTGCTGGCCGAAATCCTGCGGCTGGACGTGAAGAACGGCACCCTCGGCCAAAGCCACTGGCCGGAGCTGCTCAAGGCCTACGGTAGCCGCCAGCCGGGCGCGACGATCTGGGGCCTGCCGAAAAACCAGGTCAACCACCGCATCTACGTGACGGACGCCAAGGGCATTGTGTTGCTCGATTCCACGGGCGAGGCGGTCGGCCAGGACTATTCCAAATGGAACGACGTGTACCTGACCCTGCGCGGCGAATATGGCGCGCGGTCGACCCGTAATGAGCTAAATGACCCTAACTCGTCGGTGATGCACGTGGGCGCGCCGATCCGCGACAACGGCCAGATCATCGGCGTGGTCACCGTGGCCAAGCCCAACAGCTCGTTGCAGCCCTATGTCGACCGTACCGAGCACCGCCTGCTGTGGTACGGCGCCGGGTTGGTGATCCTCGGCCTGCTGCTTGGCGCACTGTTGTCGTGGTGGCTGAGCGTGGCGCTGCATCGGCTGACGGCGTATGCCCAGGCTGTGAGCGAAGGTCGGCGCGCCGAGTTGCCGCATTACCGCGGCGGCGAGCTCAAGCAGCTATCGACCGCCGTTGAGCACATGCGCACGCAGCTGGAGGGCAAGGCCTACGTCGAGCGTTATGTGCACACCCTGACCCACGAACTGAAAAGCCCGCTGGCGGCAATTCGTGGCGCGGCGGAGCTGTTGCAGGGCGACATGACCCGTGAGCAACAGCAGCGCTTCGTCGGCAATATCGACAGTGAAAGCGCGCGCTTGCAACAGTTGATCGAGCGCCTGCTGAACCTCGCCCAAGTGGAGCAACGCCAAGGTTTGGAAGAGCAAGTCAGCATGCCGTTGGCGACCTTGGTCGACGAGGTGCTCAAGGCCCAGTGCGCGCGCATTGAAGGCGCCGGCTTGCAGGTCGAACAGGCGATTGGCGCGGATGTGAAGGTATTTGGCGAGCCGTTCCTGCTGCGCCAGGCCTTGGGTAATCTGCTCGATAACGCCCTGGACTTCACGCCGCCCGGTGGCACGTTGAGGTTCAGCGCACGCACGCAGCACAACGACGTGCACGTCAGCCTGTTCAACCAGGCTGCGGCCATTCCCGACTACGCCTTGCCGCGCCTGAGTGAGCGTTTCTACTCGCTGCCACGCCCGGCGAGCGGGCGCAAAAGCACCGGCCTGGGCCTTAACTTTGTTGAAGAAGTGATGAAGCTGCACGGTGGCGCGTTGCAGATCGGCAATGTGCAAGGCGGCGTGCAAGTGGTGCTGCATCTCCACACAGTCTCCACATTGCCCACATAAATCTCCCATCTGCGCGGTTCACGCTCTGCCCATCAAAACAGGGAGAGCCCCATGAACCGCAGCCTGCTTTTCAAACTTGGCGCGATTGCGCTACTGATTCTGCTGTTGCTGATTCCGTTGCTGATGATCAACGGCATTATTGCTGACCGCCAATACGCCCGCGACAGCGTGCTGATGGATATCGCCCGTAGCTCCAGTTACAGCCAGCACCTCAACGGCCCGGTGATGGTGGTGCCTTACCGCAAGACCGTGCGCGAGTGGAAACTCAATGAAAAGCTCAATAAACGCTACGAGGAAACCCGTGAAGAGCGCGGTCGTCTGTATTTCCTGCCGGACCGTTTTGAACTCGATGGCAAGGTGCAAACCGAGCTGCGGTCGCGGGGTATTTACCAGGCGCGACTGTTCCATGCCGACACCCGCATCAGTGGGCGTTTCGAGCTGCCTGCGCAGCTGGGCATCACGCAAGACTTTGCCGACTACCGCTTTGATCCAGCGTTTCTGGCGGTGGGCATCAGCGATATTCGCGGCATTGAAAACGCACTGAAACTGGAACTGGGCGACCAACGCCTGGACTTCTCGCCGGGCACTCAAGTGGACTGGCTGGGGGAGGGCGTGCACGTGGCATTGCCGGAACAGGACAGCAAGAAACCGGCCGTGCTGGACTTCGCTTTTGACCTGCGCCTGCAAGGCACCGAACAACTGCAAGTGGTGCCGGTGGGCAAGGTCAGCGAGGTCTCGCTCGCATCGAACTGGCCCCACCCAAGCTTCATCGGCAACTTCCTGCCGGCTCAGCGGGCCGTCACCGACAAAGGCTTCACGGCCAACTGGCAGACCACATTTTTCTCCACCAACCTGGAGCAAGCCCTGCAAACCTGCCTGGACGGGCGAAGCTGTGATGCCTTCAGCAACCGCAGCTTTGGCGTGAACTTCATCGACCCGGTGGACCAGTACCTCAAGAGCGACCGCGCGATCAAATACGCGCTGCTGTTTATCGCCCTGACGTTTGCCGGCTTCTTCCTGTTCGAAGTGCTCAAGAGCTTGGCGGTGCACCCGATTCAATACGCGTTGGTGGGCGTTGCCCTGGCGTTCTTTTACCTGCTGTTGTTGTCGTTGTCCGAGCACATCGGCTTTGGCCCGGCGTACCTGTTGTCGGCGAGCGCCTGTGTGTTGTTGATCGGCTTTTACGTGTGCCATGTGCTGCGCAGCATTGCCCATGGGCTGGGCTTTTCGGCGGGGCTGGCGGCGCTGTATGGCCTGTTGTACGGGCTGCTCAGTGCCGAGGATTACGCGCTGCTGATGGGGTCGCTGTTGCTGTTCGGGCTATTGGGCACAGTGATGGTACTGACGCGCAAACTCGATTGGTATGGCGTGGGCAAGCGCAAGGTGACCGAGCCGCTGCAATTTGACCTGGAGGCCGTGCAATGATCGGGTTACGGGAAGATCAGCAGGTAAAGACGCAATTGGTGGCGAGGATTAACCTGCTGTTCCCTGTTGCAGTGGCAAGCGGGCTTGCCCCGCGTTGGGCTGCGCAGCAGCCCCAGAACCCATCACAGAGGAGTGCCTGATGGACCGCAGTCTGATTGATTGGGGCGGCTTCGCCACCCAACGCGGGGCAAGCCCGCTCGCCACGACAAGCCCGCTGGCCACACAAAGCGGGCTCACTGCACAAGGTCAGATCGGCGGCTGGGTCTGCAGCATCGACGGCCGCTGGCTGACCTTGGCGTACCAATCGGCAAGCTGGGGATTCGCAGCGCGCCATTGCAGGTCTGGGTGGCGGAAGTCGAGGTAGCCCAAGGCGCAGGCCACGCTGATCGACGCAATGTCGAAGTGGCTGGCCAGCTCGGCAATCGCATTGGCTTCCAACTCCGCGAGGGTGCGACGGATCTTGTTGCGCTGCTCATCCAGCCATTGGTCCCAGTGCTTTTCTGCCGGGCGCATGGCGGTTTCGTAACGCACCAGCACGGCGGCGTCCATGATGCCGTCGGCCATTGAGGCCAGGGTCAGGCGGCGCCAGCGTGCCGAGCCGTCGCGAGGGATCAGCGGGTTGCCGACATGCTGGTGGTCGAGGTAATCGAGGATCACCCGGCTGTCGTGCAGGGCGCTGCCGTCGGCCAGGCGCAGGGCCGGGATCTTGCCCACGGGGTTTTCGTGCACCAGCTGCGCGTCCGGGTTGACCGGTGTCGGCATGCAGCCTTGCAGGGCCACGCGGTCCTGCTGGCCGGTTTCGATCAGCAGCACGCGGACTTTACGAACAAAGGGTGAGGCAGGGTTGTGGAACAAGGTCATGCTGGGCGTGGACATGGGCATTCCTCGAAATGGGCAGTGGCTAGCCTAGAGGGTTGCGCGGTGGCTGGCGAGGGGGTCTTTGGGTGTTTTTGAGGGCCACATCGCAGGCAAGCCAGCTCCCACAGGGGGAATGCATTTCAAGGTGGGAGCTGGCTTGCCGGCGACAGCGCCCTCAGCCGCGCCGCTTGAATAACGCCCAAACACCGATGACCGCAGGAATCCCCAAACCGACCCAGCTCAATGAGTCCCACAGCCCGTCGCCGAGCAACGCGGCAAACAACCCGGCCGCGCTGAGCACGCCAATTCCCAGCGGAATGCCAAACACCTTCCAGAAGTTCGACTGCCGCGGCTTCATACCTTGGCCGCCTTGCGCCGCACGATCCACAGGTAAACGCCGCTGCCCAGCACGATGATGGTCAGCACATCGAGCACTGCCCAGAGAACCTTCATCGGCATGCCGCCGTAGTCACCAAAGTGCAATGGCTGCGACATGCCCATGGCGTCCATGTACCACGGCCGCTCAGCGATAGCGGTGACGGCCAGGGTGCTGGCGTCGATCAGCACCGGCGTGAGCAGGTGCGAGGTCAGGTGCGTGCTGCCCTTCATGAACACCGCGTAATGGTGCTCACTGGAAAAACGCGTGCCGGGGAAGGCGATAAAGTCCGGCTCCATGCCGGGCGCGGCCTTGGCGGCAATGCTCAGCAGCTCGGTGGCCGGCGCGCGTTGGGTCAGTGGCGGCGCGTTTTTGTAAGGTTCGATCATCGCGCTGAGGCTGTCCTGGCGCCAGGCGGCGATGATCAGGTCGGCGCAGGCGCTGATCACACCGGTCACGCCCACCACCAGCGCCCAAGTCAGCGTGACCACGCCGATCAGGTTGTGCAGGTCGAGCCAACGCAAGCGCGTGGACTTGTCCTGGCGCACGGTGGCGAACTTCAAGCGGCGCATGAACGGCAGGTACAGCACCGTGCCCGAGACAATCGCCAGTACAAACAAAAGGCCCATGAAGGCCAGCAGCAACTTGCCCGGCAGGCCGGCGAACATGTCCACATGCAGGCGCAGCAGGAACAGTGTCAGGCCGCCATTGGCCGCTGGGGTTTCGACGGCTTCACCGGTGCGGGCATCAAGCATGAAGGTGTGCGACGAGTTGGGTTCGGTGCCGGCCGTAGCGGCCATGATTGCGATCACGCCGTTCTTGTCGTCTTCGTCCCACGCCAGGTATTGCATCGCCTCACCCGGGCGATGCGCCTGGGCTTTGGCCACCAGTTGCTCAAGGTTCAGCTGCGGGGTATCGGCGGGCATCTGCGCCAGTTCAGGCTCATTGCCCAGCAGGTGATCGATCTCATGGTGAAACACCAACGGCAGGCCGGTGAGGGCGAGCAGCAGCAGGAAGACTGTGCAGATCAGGCTGGTCCAGGTGTGGATGAAGGACCAGCGGCGGATGGTTTTGCTTTTCATTTTCTAGCCTTCAGACACACCGAAGCCGCCCCGGGGGACGGCCTGGTTATTAGCTCAGCCAATTACCACTGGTAGGTAGCGCTGGCGACTACGCTGCGCTGGTCACCGAAGTAGCAGTAGTTGCCGTCGCAGGTGGAAAGGTAGTCTTTGTTGAACAGGTTGGTGGCGTTCAATTTAACCGATGCGCCTTTCAGGCTGTTATCCAGACGGCCCAGGTCGTAATGCACCGAACCATCGAACACGGTGTAGGCGTTGGCCTTGCCCAACCAGGTGTTGGCCTGGTCGCCATAGGTGTTGCCAGTGTAGCGGGCACCAAAACCGATACCGAAACCGTCAAGTACGCCGCTGTGCCAGGTGTAGTCAGTCCACAGCGAGGCTTGCTGGTTTGGCATCAATGTCAGGCGGTTGCCTTTGTAGATGCCTTTTTGCACCTCGGATTTTGCCAGGGTGTAGGCGGCGATGACCTTGAGGTTCTCGTTCACGTCAGACACGGCTTCAAGTTCCAGGCCCTTGACCTTCACTTCGCCGGTCTGGCTGTTGATTTGCTGGCCGCCTGAGCCGAGGGTGGTCACCTGCACGTTCTTCTGGGTCAGGTCATAGACCGCCGCGCTCAGCAACGTGTTGGAGCCGGGCGGCTGGTACTTCACCCCCATTTCCCACTGTTTGCCTTCGGTCGGTTTGAACGTCTTGAGCGCATTGGTATCTGCGTTGCTCGCCGGCTGGAACGACTCGGCGTAAGACAGGTACGGTACGAAACCCGAATCGAACACATAGCTCAGCGCCGCGTTGCCACTGAAGTGTTTGATGCGGTCGGTGTTGGTCGCATCGTTGTCGTTGAAGTAGGTGGTGCCTTGATGCACCCAGTCTTCGCGCCCGCCCAGGGTCAGGCGCCACTTGTCCAGAGCCATCTGGTCCTGCACATAGAGGCCGGTTTGCACGGTTTTCTGGTTGTAGTCGTAAAACGGTCGGACATCCGTCGGGCGCAGCGTCGGCTGGGTGTTGATCGGGTTGAAGATGTTGATACCCGACGCTGTACCGTATATCGCGCGGTAAGAGGTATCCGTACGCTGGTGATCCAGGCCCAGTAGCAGCGTGTGGGTAATGTCGCCCGTTGCGAAGTCAGCCTGGAAGTTGTTGTCGAGCGCCAACTGGCCGATGCTTTCGTCAACGTTGGTGGTCGACCGGCTGATATCGCCCGCCGCATCGGCCGGGGAGTAGGCAAAGGAACCCACGGTCAGTTGCTGGAAATCCAGCTCCGACTTGGTGTAACGCAGGTTCTGCTTGAACTGCCAGGTGTCGTTGAAACGGTGCTCGAACGCATAGCCCAGTGCGTAGTAGGTACGGTCGTAGAACTCGTAGTCCGGATCGCCGAGGTTCTTGTGGTGGGAAACGTCGCCCAGCGGCGATTTGATCTTGGTGCCCTGGATCGGCATGAACTGGCTGGTGGTGCCGGTATCGTCGCGGGTGAACTGCGAGAGCAGGGTCAGTTTGGTGTCGGTATCAATATTCCAGGTCAGGCTCGGCGCGATGTTGTAGCGCTTGTTGTCGATGTGATCGACCTGGGTGCCGGCATCGCGTACTACGCCGCTGACGCCATACAGGAACTGGCCTTCATCATCGATTTTGCCGGTGCTGTCGAAGTTGATCTGGCGGTAGTTGTCACTGCCGTATTGCAACTGGATAGCATGGCTCGATTCCTCGCTGGGACGGCGGCTGACCATGTCCAGCAGGCCGCCCGGTGGTGTCTGGCCATAGATCGACGAGGCGGGGCCACGCAGCAGAGCGAGACGGTCAAGGTTCCAGGTTTCGGCTTTTGGGTTGGCGTACACGCCGCGCGGCAATGGCAGGCCGTCGAGGAATTGCGTCGGTTCGAAACCGCGCACGCGCATCCAGTCGTAACGGGTGTCGCTGCCGTAGCTGGACGATACGATGCCAGGCATGTATTTGACGGCATCATCGAGGTTCTGGACGTTGCGGTCCTGCATCTGCTCGCGGGTCGCAACAGAGATCGAGCGCGGTGCTTCAACCAGTGCGGTGTCGGTCTTGGTGCCGGCCGCAGTGCGCGTCGCCAGGTAGCCAGTCACCGGGCCCCATGCACTTTCAGTGTTGCCTTGAGCAATGATACTGGTCTCAGCCAACGCCACAACGCCTTCCGGAATCGCCACCAGCGTAAACGTGCCCGCGCTGCTTTGCTCCAGTTGCAGCCCGGTGCCACGCAACGCCTCTCGCAGCGCGCCCTGCGCATCGAACTGGCCTTTGACCGGTGCTGAGGTCTTGCCCGACGCCAATGCTGGGTTGAGGGTCAGCGCAAGGCCGGCCTGGCTGGCGATCTGGTTGAGCGTGCTGGCCAACGGCGCAGCCGGCAGGTTGTAGACGCGCACGCTGGAAGCCTGTTCGGCGGCGATCAGCGTGGTGCTCGCCAGCGGGGCGCTGAGGGCAATGGCCACGGCTAACAGGCTGGGGCGCAACAAGGTGTCTAGCGTGCGGGACATAGGGCGGCTCCTGAATGGAAACATTTCTCAATTGCCTAGGTGCCGGACGAGAATCAAAAAGTGATAGGGCCAAGCGAAAATAAATCTGCGAATGTGCGCAACTGTTCGTACGGCATGGCCCTCAAGGCGCAGGGGAGCTGGGTTTTTCAGCCGACCGCCCACTGCAGTTTGTCGGCCAGGGCGTCGGGGTAGTGATCGGTCTGGGCGATTGCCGCGCGTGTGGCTGCGCCATGACCGAAGGCCTCGATCAACACGTCAACCTGTGTGGCCAGCAAGTCGCTCAGCGAATCAAGCCGTGACTCAAGGGCGCGGTAGCGGGCGATGTCCATAAGGCCTTCGCTGATGAACCAGGCAGCATGCTTGTTCAGGTAGTCCAACACGTAGAGGCCGCACAGCGCGTTGCCCAGTTCCTTGGCCAACCCTTGGGGCAGCAAGCTGCCGGCGCGGATTGCGCTTTGGATGGCAAGACGCTGGGCGTAGGCCTCTCCTGCGCGGGCAACGACCATCAACTGCGCGTTCCAGACCTGCATGTCGTCCTCTCCCTCGCCACGGTGCCGGGCAACATGGTCGGCCACCTGCTTGAGCAGACGGTACTCCAGGGTGTGAGCCATGGCTTGCCAGTATTCGGTGTCATCCAGCCCGGCCTGGGGGTTGGGCGGTGTGGGTTCACTCAAGGGTTGGCCGATCAGTACCTTGGCGGCGTCCAGCAGGATCATGCGGTTATTGCCACCGGCGTCCTGGTAGATTTTGGCCATGCCTTCGTAGTCGGCGAAGCGATTGAGGTTGAGCGCACCGGCCACCCCGCAGCGCAACCGACACTCTGTCGCCAGCGCCTCGGCGGCGGGTGCACACAGCGCCTTGGTCAGCGCCAGAGTTTGGCTGATGGCGGCCCACGGTGTCCACGTCACGTCGCCTGTGCCGGTGGTGTGCAGTGACGCCTGACTGGCCGTGCCTTCAATCCACAGGCGGGCGGAGTCGTTGGCAAAGCACTTCATGACATACGCCGTGGCCAGGCAACCGAACAGCGCGCGGCGTTGGGTGCGAAAAGCCAACAGGCCGGTGCCGTTGCCGATGCGCGCCTGGGTCGTGCGTCGGTTGGCATGGGTCAGGGCCAGGGTTGCACAGGCAAGCATCACCGAACTCAAGCCGACGCCGACCATCGCCCACACATTCTTGGGCGCAAACAGTGAGCGAATCAGGCGACGGTCCGTACTGCCCAATGGGTCGTGGAACTGATTGGACGCGTCGATCGAAGCGCCATCGCGCAGCCACGCGTCGAAGGGCAGGCGCACGTTGTCAAAACTCGCCAGGCCGTAATCCAGCGGCACTGCGCGGATTTCCGCCGGTGACGACATGGAAACTCCCGGGCGCGGGCCGTTGGCGTCACTCAATGGCAGCATGAACGCGAATACGCCACAGGGCTGGCCCTGAACGATCACTTGGGCAAACACCACACCCAGCTTGTCCAGGTTGCTTATCCCGACGTTGGCGAATTTAAGCGCGGCCTTGTTCGGTGTGTTCAGCATAAAGGTGCGCGTGTCGGCGTCGAATACGGCCTCGACACACGCGCCCATGTGGGAGTTGCTGCGACCTATCTCGGTCAGCGCGTAAACCCCCAGACGCTCACCGGCCTCCAGCTTGCGTCGCCACTGGGTGGCGCTCGGGTGATCCTGCTCGAACGCCAGCAGCGTACCGATACACAACCCCTGCTGAATCACGCAGCCCATGAACAGCGAGGGATCATTGAGCGCCGCGTGGGTGGCCTCGGCCATCAATAACTGCGGCTGCGCAAAGCCATGGATACCGTCGGGCAGCTGGCGCATCAGGTGCTGCAAGCGCTGATAGGTGTGCCGATGACCCTCATGAAAACTCTGGTTGGCGCGAGGATGGAGTTCGGGGTCGCTGAAAATCTTCGCCATCTGCGCGTGAACTTCGGCATCGACTGGCCCGTTGGCCAGCTGGCGCAAGGCAACCACGGCCTTGTGTGCTTCGGGCGCATTGACCAGCAAATGGCGCAGGGTTTCGATAGGTTGCGCCAGCGGCGCGTAGGTCTGTGCGGGGTGCAGGCTTTTGCGTATGCACACCGACAGGCCGCTGTTTACCCCAAGGTCGATAAACACGGTGTGTTTGTCCGTCGGCAGTTGCGCCAACGTGTGGGGCAGGTTGGTGGGTTGCGTGACGCCCAGGGTAAACATGTGATGCAAATCGTCCTCGGGTTCGTAGCGACGCCCCAGCACGGTTGAGTAGATCGGTGTTTTGAAGGGTTTGGGTGCCAGCGGCTGCAGGTTTTCGTGAAGTCGCCGGGCGACCTCCGTGTGAGGCGGATAGTGCGACGCGTAAGCGATCGAGACCGGGCGCAAGGGGTGCGCGCTGTCATCGTGGTGAGCAAGCAGGTGCTCCAGGTCTGCCGTCTCGCCGCTGATGATGCATTGGGCTGGCGCGTTGACGGAGCCCAGCACCAGGTTCGACTCGGGGTAGCGGTCCAGCAGCGCTTGCGTGTCCTGCGCTGAAAGGTTGACCAGCAACATGCTGCCTCGCCCCTCCTCGCTGCGGTAGGCGGCGTTGAGGGCGCAGACCGCGCGGGCACCCTGCGCAATGTCGAGCACGCCACCACACACCCGGGCAGCAATTTCGCCGAAGCTTTGCGCAACAATCAGGGAGGGAACAATGCCCGTTGCCTGCAGCAACTGGTTAAGCACCACCGCAGCGCCATACAGCGCCAGTTGCGCCACACCCGAAGGCAGCGGCAGGGCGTGATCGCGGGTCAACAGAGCCTGGGTGATCAACCCCGGATGGGGATCAGGTTCGTGCGCAGCCGCCTCGGTTTCGATGATTGCCAGAATCGTGTCAATTCGGTCCCTGGTTTCGGGCACATGCTGATACAGCTCTGCCAGAGCGCCGCACGGATCGCTCCCTTGGCCAGGAAAGGCGAAGACATAGTTCTGACTGTAGATGTTGAGTTGGGTTGACATGGGTCCATCCTCGTTAGCCGAACAGGATCGCTTCACCAGCAGGGTGCTGGAAAAAACGAAGGCTCATTGGATGGCAAAAAAAAGGGCGACGTACCTGTGAGAAATGACAGTTTTTTGTAACGTTTCGAGATAGGTTCGATTCAATTATTGCTAACCGAACCGCCTTGCGCCGGCCTTGCGACCACCTGGGTCCACCACGGTGTGTGCTGCTCGATCTGTACCGGCAGCGTCGGCAGCAGTGCGTTCAGCGCCAGCGTCGTGTCGTGCAGCGGGAAGCTGCCGGTGATGCGCAGATCGGCCACAGTTTTATCCACACCCAGATAGCCGCTGCGGTAGCGGCTGAGTTCCTCGACCACATCGCCCAGGCGGGCGTTGTCGACCACCAGCATGCCGCGCGTCCAGGCGTCGGCGGCGGCAGAGACGGCACGCGCAGGATCGAGGCTGTCGCTGCGCATCAGCACTTGCTGGCCTTCCTTGAAGATCTGTTCCTTGTGCAGCGCCTGGGGCTGGGCAGCCACGGCGGACTGCAGCACGCTCAAGCGTGTGGCGTGGTCTTCGCGCTTGACGATAAACCGCGTCCCCAGCGCTCGCAGGCTGCCATCGCGGGTTTGTACATAAAACGGGCGCGCATCGTTGTGGCCGGTTTCGACCAGAATTTCGCCTTCCTGCAACACGATCAGCCGGCGTTTTTCGTCGAAACGCACGTCGATGGCCGTGTGGGTATTGAGGTTGATCAGCGTGCCGTCCGCCAGTTTCAGCGTGCGTTGCTCGCCCGTGGCGGTGCGTTGGTCGGCCAGCCAATAATGGATCGGCACATAACGCTCACCGGCAAACAAGGCCAGGGCGCAGAGCAGCGCGATGCTTGCCACGCCGCGTCCAAGCTTGCGCACGCGCTGGCGAATGCCTTCGCGCGACTGCAGCAGCGCCGCGCGCGCGGGCCCTGAGGCCACGCTGAAGCGCTGGTCGAGCATGCCCAGCTGGCGCCAGGCGCGCGCATGTTCTTCATCGCTGGCCAGCCATTTGGCGAATTCTTCCTGTGCAACGAAGCTGCCGTCACCTGAGTCCAGCGACAGTTGCCACGCAATCGCGGCATCCAGCACGCGCGCCGAGACCGGCTTGGCGCTGACCACGCTCACAGCGGCTCGCCATACAGTGCGATGTAACACTGGCGAATGCCTTGGGCCAGGTACTGGCGCACGCGGGGCACCGACACGCCAAGACGCTGGGCAATGTCGGCGTGGCCCAGGCCGTCGAGGCGGTTATAGAGGAAGGCGGCGCGGGCCTTGCTCGACAGTTTGCCGAGCAAGCGGTCGATGGCCTTGAGGTCTTCGAGGATCAGTTGCTGCTCTTCCGGCGACGGGTGTTCGCTTTCCGGGATCAGCATCAGTTCAGTGAGGTAGGCCTGTTCCAGGGCCGCACGCCGGAAGTAGTCGAACAGCAGCCCCTTGGCGATAGCCACCAGAAACGCCCGTGGCTCGCGGGGTTCGCGCAACTCGTCACGGCCCAGCAGGCGCATGAACGTGTCCTGGCTCAGGTCTTCGGCGCGGCTGGGGCAGGCCACATTGCGCCGCAGCCACGCCAACAGCCAGCCACGATGGTCGCGATACAACGCGCCAACAAGCTCAGTGTGTGGGGTCTGGACCGACGACAAGGCATCACCGAATAAACAAGAGGTTTAAACTAACGAGAATTATTCGCGATTGTGTCAGAGGCAAGGAACGCGCGCAATTGGCGTCTGTCGGGCGGTGCTATTAAAACGATGGCGCTTGTTTGCGCCGTTTCCATTGGCTCACGCGCGTTTGAAGCGCCTGCGGGGAGTCGATGTGCTGCGCACGCGCACGGCTCAACAGGATGAGCATCAACTCTGCCGTGGCGAGGGCGTCGGCGCTGGCGTGATGGCGCTCACCGACCTGCAGCTTGAAGTGGTTGATCCAGTCGTCCAGCCCGGCTTCACGGATATTCGCGTCGGGGCACAGCAGCGGGGCGATGTCGGCGACGTCGAGGAACGGGTGCGCCAGGCGATAGCCCAGGCTGTCCTTGAGTGCGCGGCTCAGCATGTGTTGATCGAAGGGGGCATGGAACGCCAGCAGCGGGCTGTCGCCAACAAACGCCATGAAGTCCAGCAGCGCCTCGACCGGGTCGGTGCCGGCGGCGATGGCGCTGGGGCCTAGGCCGTGAATCAGCACGCTGGGGCTGAGCTTCGTTTCGGCACGGTGCAAGGTGCGCTCGAACATTTGCGAGAAATCCACCGCACCGTCCTCAATCACCACCGCGCCAATGGACAGCACGTGGTCGCGGTTGAGGTTCAGGCCGCTGGTTTCCAGATCGACCACTACCCAGCGCTGGTTGCGCAAGGCGCCATCCCCCAGCACGGCGGGTGCGGGCAGCTGCGCCAGGCGCCTCTGCTGGGTCGCGTCGAGCCCGGGTTTTTTCGCACGCAGCCAGCTGAACAAACTCACAGTTGGTACCGAAAGGTCAGGCTGCTTTGCAGGCGCTGCGCCTGACGCAGGGATTCACGCAGGATGCGCCGGTCCAGGTGGTTGAGGCTGTCGGGGTCGACGCGGTTGGAATACGGCTGGTTCTCGCGGGTTTGCAGTTGGTGCTGCTGCATGCGGGTTTGCTGGATGAAGTGGTAGGCCTCTTCGTACGCGGCGCCGTCCGATCGCTCGATGACTTCTTTGTCCACCAACTGGCGCAGCCGCTCCAGGGTGTTGTTGGCGTGGATGCCATTGGCCAGGGCCAGCAGGCGCGCGCCATCGACAAAGGGCGTGAGGCCCTGCACCTTGAGGTCGAGGGTGGCCTTTTCGCCGCCTTTGCGCGTCAGCACAAAGTCGCGGAAACGCCCCACCGGCGGGCGCTGACGCAAGGCGTTTTCGGCCAGCATGCGTTGGAATAGCCGGTTGTCCGCGACTTGATCGAGAATGCCCTGGCGCAGTTGCTCGCAGCCCTGTTCATCGCCCCACACCACGCGCAAATCGAAATAGATGCTCGACCCCAGCAGGTTCTCCGGCGTGGCCTCACGGATAAACGCCCCGAAGCGTCGCGCCCATTCGGCCCGCGACAGGCACAGTTCGGGGTTACCGGCCATGATGTTGCCCTTGCACAGGCTGAAACCGCACAACGCCAGGCTCTGGTTGATCTGCTGTGCCAAGGGCAACAAGCGGCCGCGAATCTCGGCGGCTTCGGCGGCATCCTTGGCGTCGAACAGGATGCCGTTGTCCTGGTCGGTATACAGCGTCTGCTCGCGGCGGCCCTCGCTGCCAAAACACAACCAACTGAACGGCACGCCGGGGTCGCCCTTGTCGGCCAGGGTCAGTTCGATCACCCGGCACACGGTGTGATCGTTGAGCAGCGTAATAATGTGGGTGATCTGGGTGGACGAGGCGCCATGGGCGAGCATGCGTTCGACCAATTGGCCGATCTCACCGCGAATTGCCACCAGGTTTTCCACGCGTGGCGCATTGCGGATGGTGCGCGCCAGGTGCACCAGGTCCACCCGCTGCAGGGAAAACAGGTCGCGCTCGGAGACCACGCCACACAGGCGCTGGTCTTTGACCAGGCACACATGGGCGATGTGCCGTTCGGTCATGGCAATGGCGGCGTCGAAGGCGCTGTGGTCCGGGCTCAAATAGAACGGCGCCTGGGTCATATGGCATTGGATGACCTGATTGAAGTCACTGATGCCATCGGCCACTACCTGACGCAGGTCGCGCAGGGTGAAAATCCCCAGAGGCGCCTTGTGTGCGTCGACGATCACGATGCTGCCCACTTGCTGCTCATGCATCAGGGTGACCGCCTCGCGCAGCGGCGTGCTCGGGCTGCAAGTGACCGGATGGCGCATGGCCAATTCGCCCAAGCGCGTGTTCAACGAGTATTGGGTGCCGAGGGTTTCCACGGCTTTTTGCTGCACCTGCTGGTTCACTTGGTCCAGCAGGCTGCTGACGCCGCGCAGGGCGAAGTCGCGAAACGGGCTCGAGAGCGCGAACAGCTTTATAAAGGCCGGCTTGTTCAGTTGCAGGCAGAAGGTGTCTTCGGCGGCCTTGTGCTCGGTGCGGGTCGCGCGTTCGCCCAGCAGCGCAGCGAGGGGGAAACACTCGCCGGTGGTGATTTCGAAGGTGGTTTGCGTCGCATCTTGATTGAGCAGCGGGCGCTCGCCGACCACGCGGCCTTGCTTGACGATGAAGAAATGCTCCACCGGCCCGCTCGACGGTTTGAGGATGCTGTCGCCCTGGCCATAGAAGCGCAGTTGGCACTGTTCGACCAGATACGCCAGGTGTGCGTTTTCCATCTGGTTGAACGGGGGAAAGCGTTGCAGGAATTGCAGGGTGCCGTGGATGTTCTGCAACACGGCGGTTTTTCCCGCCTGCGTGAAAGCATCAGCTTTACTCATAACAGTGACCGCAGTTTCTTGTCGTTATCGTCCTTTATGGTCGGCCCCCGTGCCCTGGGTGCCCATTGGACGTAAGTCTAGGTAGCGGTCAAACCATTGGCGACTAGGGAAAAACCTTACATGGCTATCGTGCAAACCCCGTAGAACGCCCACTAGTCAAACTTTCCGACGAAGTGCACATTGTTCGCCCTTCCGCAGATGTCTGACGAGTGTGCTGGGAGATTGATGAAAACTGCTGAGAAACGTATGCCCGACCACGATATTTTGAGTGATGCAGAGCGCGAGGCACTGAGCGCTGTGATGCTGGAGCCTGATTTACCGCCACAACGTGTGTTGATCGTCGACGACGACAAAGATGCACGCGAATTGCTGGCGGAGATTCTGGGCCTGGACGGCATTCGCTGCATGACCGCCGACAGTGGAGAGGCGGCGTGGGATTTGTTGAGCTCCAGCAGCTCCATCGGTTTGCTGATCACCGACCTGCGCATGGCGCCGAGCAATGGCCTGGAATTGATTCGCCAAGTGCGCAGCTCTCCTCGGGCGGCGCTACCGATCATCATCATGTCCGGGGACGCTGAAGCGCCGGATGTCATCGATGCAATGCACTTGAGTGTGGTGGACTTTTTGCTCAAGCCTATCGACAGCGTGAAGTTGGCGAAGATGGTCAAGCGCGAGTTGGGAATGGCGCAGTAACTTCCACTGGTCGGTATCAGGCGAGCACTGTCAATTCTGACAGTAGGCAAGCAATAGGTGGGGCTGTTTACTGGATGAGTGCGCGGCGGTCGGGAACGGTCGCCCCCTTCACTCACCACCAGGAGTCAGTCATGAAAATCGCTGGCAAGATTAAAGCGGACATTTTCCACAACGGTAAGCTTTTACGCACCACCAGCTCCACGAGCGTTTCGGGTGACAGTAATCACTTTCAAAGTACAGATTCTGCGACCCGTACTTCAGTCTCGATGTCATTTGTTCCCGCCATCGAGGATGGCACCACGACGTACAAGTTCGAGGAGGCTGATTCCAGATTCGGATGCAGCATGGGCGATATGCTTCTGCCTGTTGCCGGTACGGTTGAAGTGACGTCCGCCAACTCAACCGACAACTTAAAATATACGTTCAGTGGGAAGTTTAACGATGGAAGGCGCGACCTGGAGATCAAGGGGACGGCTGAGTTGAACTACCTCTATCCGTGACTTGATTGCTCTTGCAGGATCAGTCCCTGATCTTTTGATCAGGGACGTCTCCATTCGCTAGTTACACGCCCATTTTGGCTTTGAACTCTCGGCGCCGACGGTGCAACACCGGCTCGGTATAACCATTGGGTTGCTTGGTCCCTTCAATCACCAACTCCACCGCTGCCTGGAACGCGATGTTGCTGTCGAAATCCGGCGCCAAGGGGCGATACAGGGCATCCCCAGCATTTTGACGGTCTACCACCGGCGCCATGCGCTTGAGGCTTTCCATCACTTGGGCCTCGTTGACGATGCCATGGCGCAGCCAGTTGGCGATGTGCTGGCTGGAGATGCGCAGGGTGGCGCGGTCTTCCATCAGGCCGACGTCATTGATGTCTGGCACTTTCGAGCAGCCGACGCCTTGATCGATCCAGCGCACGACATAACCAAGGATGCCTTGGGCATTGTTGTCCAGCTCGTTGCGGATTTCCTCATCGGACCAATCGGTGTTGCTGGCCAGAGGAATGGTCAGGATATCGTCCACCGACGCGCGCTCGCGTTTGGCCAGTTCGGCCTGACGCGCGAACACATCAACCTTGTGGTAATGCAGCGCGTGCAGTGCAGCCGCCGTGGGCGAAGGTACCCAAGCGGTGTTGGCGCCGGCCAGTGGGTGAGCGATTTTCTGTTCAAGCATCGCCGCCATCAGGTCGGGCATCGCCCACATGCCTTTGCCGATCTGCGCACGCCCTTGCAGGCCGGTGCTCAGGCCGATATCGACGTTCCAGTTCTCGTAGGCGCCGATCCATTTCTCGGCCTTCATGGCCGCCTTGCGCACCATCGCGCCGGCCTCCATGGAGGTGTGGATTTCGTCGCCGGTGCGGTCGAGGAAGCCGGTGTTGATAAACACCACACGCTCGCTGGCAGCCTTGATGCAGGCCTTGAGGTTGACCGTGGTGCGGCGCTCTTCGTCCATGATCCCGACTTTGAGCGTGTTGCGCGGCAGGTTCAGCACGTCTTCGATACGGCCAAACAGCTCGTTGGTGAACGCAGCTTCTTCCGGGCCGTGCATTTTCGGTTTAACGATGTACACGGAGCCGGTGCGGCTGTTCTTGCGGCTGCTGGTGCCGTTGAGGCTGTGGATTGCCGCCAGGCTGGTGAGCAGACCGTCGAGAATGCCTTCCGGTACTTCGTTGCCGTCTTTGTCGAGGATCGCGTCGATGGTCATCAAGTGGCCAACGTTGCGCACGAACAGCAGCGAACGGCCGTGCAAGGTCACGTCCTGGCCATCCACGCCGGTGTAGACGCGGTCGGGGTTCATGGTACGGGTGAAGGTCTTACCGCCCTTGGCCACTTCTTCGGCCAGGTCGCCCTTCATCAGGCCGAGCCAGTTGCGGTAGATCACCACTTTGTCATCGGCATCCACGGCGGCGACGGAGTCTTCGCAGTCCATGATGGTGGTCAGCGCGGCTTCCATCAGCACGTCTTTGACGCCGGCCGCATCGGTCTGGCCGACAGGCGTGCTGGCGTCGATCTGGATCTCGAAATGCAGGCCGTTGTGTTTCAGCAAAATGGCGATCGGCTGGTCCGCCGGCCCCTGGAAACCGATCAGTTGTGCATCATCGCGCAGGCCGCTGTTGCTGCCGCCTTTGAGGCTGACGATGAGCTTGCCATCAGCGATCTTGTAGCCGGTGGAATCGACATGGCTGCCGGCGCTGAGCGGTGCGGCTTCGTCGAGGAAAGCACGGGCGAAGGCAATCACTTTGTCGCCGCGCACTTTGTTGTAGCCCTTACCCTTCTCGGCGCCGTCGGCTTCGCTGATGGCGTCGGTGCCATACAGCGCGTCATACAGCGAGCCCCAGCGCGCGTTGGATGCGTTGAGGGCGAAACGGGCGTTCATCACCGGCACAACCAGCTGAGGGCCGGCCATGCGGGCGATTTCGTCATCGACATTTTGGGTCGAGGCCTGGAAGTCTGCGGCTTCTGGCAGCAGGTATCCGATGTCTTGCAGGAAGGCTTTGTAGGCCACCGGGTCGTGGGCCTGGCCGGCGTGGGTCTGGTGCCAGGTATCGATCCGCGCCTGGAAATCGTCGCGTTTGGCGAGTAGGGCTTTGTTCTTCGGTGCCAGGTCGTGAATGACCTTGTCGGCGCCGGCCCAGAACTGGTCGGCAGTGATGCCGGTACCGGGAATGGCTTCGTTGTTCACGAAGTCGAACAGGACTTTGGCGACCTGCAGGCCACCGACTTGAACGTGTTCAGTCATTGCTTGCCTCACTCTGCGGAGCTTATGCGCTTTTCAGCTTTTCAATTTACCAATGAAGCCTCTGGCCATTTAAACCACGAACCCGATCCCCCAGTACATGCCGTTAAGGCGGCTGGGCTGGCGGGTTGTCGCGATACGTTGGTGCCTTGGCAGACATCGACCTAACGTTATGTAGTGCGCGGTTTTGCATACTACATGATGAGTTGCGGTTGTGAAAATTTGACTAAATACGTCGTTTAGCGACCCACTTTGGTCGTGCGGTCACAGTGGGGTATTGGATGTTCTCAAAAAACTATCAGATTGTTCCAGATAAATATAAAAATGGTACACGATTTGTTTTCGAGGGCGCCTGCGTCCACCTTGTAGATTGAATTCAGAGGGCTTCGCCATGGACCATCTTGTACTCACTATTATTGCCGCCGACAAACCCGGCCTGGTTGAACGCATTGCGCAGAATATTGCCGCCCACGATGGCAACTGGCTGGAGAGCCGAATGGCGCACATGGCCGGGCAGTTTGCCGGGATCCTGCGGGTCAGTGTTCCCGCCGAAAGTCGTCAGGGTTTGGTGAACGCGCTGGAGGACTTATCCACACACGGCATTCGCGTGCTGGTGGGTGAGGGCAGTTCAGGGCAGACCGCGGCGTCCAAGGCGATCCTGATGACGCTGGTGGGCAACGACCGTTCGGGCATCGTGCGCGAGATCACGGCGCTGTTGAGCAAACAGGGGGTGAACCTTGAAAGCCTGAGCACGGATGTGCGCCCGGCGCCCATGAGCGGTGATCCGTTGTTTACCGCCGAGGCATTGCTGCAGGTGCCGACAGCGTTATCCCTGGATACCTTGCAACTGTCCCTGGAAACCCTGGCGGATGACTTGATGGTCGAGTTGCACCACGAAGAATAACGGCCCACAGGGTTATGCATGGAAATCTTGCATGGGCCTGTGGATAACCTGTAGAGACCCGGCGCCAGGCCACGCCGGCCGGGCTTCTTCTCGAGTTGAGCAAAAAACGAGCAGTTTCAAGGGCTTGTGCACAAATGGCGGGGATCAGGTTGTGGATAACCTTGGGGTGGATGTCTGCAAGCCAGGCCCGCTGTGGCTTGCAGAGGTTTGTACGTTATTTGATCAGCGTTTGCGGAGGGTCAGCCAGGCGTCCAGGCTGTAGACCACCAGGCCGGCCCAGATAAACGCGAACGCGATCAGCGTGCTGGTGGCCAAGTGTTCGCCGAACAGGAACACCGCTTCCAACAGCACCAGGGTGGGCGCCACATACTGCAAAAAACCCAGGGCGGTGTAAGGCAAATGCCGCGCAGCAGCGTTGAAACACACCAGCGGGATCAGCGTGACCGGGCCGGCCGCCACCAGCCACCAGGCTTCGGAAGTGCCCCAAAACTCAAGCTGTGCGCTGTGCGCCGACGGGTTGAACAGCAGCCAGGCGACAGCGATCGGCACCAGCATCCAGGTTTCCACCACCAACCCCGGTAGCGCCTTGACGGGCGCCTGCTTGCGGATCAGCCCGTAAAAGCCAAACGTCAGCGCCAGCACCAGCGACACCCACGGCAAACTGCCCACCTGCCATACCTGCTGCGCCACACCCACCGCCGCCAGCCCGACGGCCATCCACTGCAAGCGCCGCAGGCGTTCGCCGAGAATCAGCATGCCCAGCAGCACATTCACCAGCGGGTTGATGTAATAACCCAGGCTCGCTTCGAGCATGCGCCCGCTGTTGACCGACCACACATACGTCAGCCAGTTGGCGGCAATCAACGCACCGCTCAGTGCCAGAATCGCCAGGCGCTTGGGGTTATCGCGCAGTTCACGAAGCCATCCCGGGTGTTTCCACACCATCAACAGCAAACCGCCAAACAGCGCCGACCACAGCACGCGGTGCACAATGATTTCGGCGGCGGGAACGCTGGCGATGGCTTTGAAATAGATCGGGAACAGGCCCCAGATGACATAGGCGCTCAGGCCCAGGATGTAACCCTTGCGGGGGTTGGCGGGTTGCATTGCAGAATCCTTGCATAGGCAGCTAACAAAGGCGCAATTGTAAGGATTTTTGTCAGGCGATGGGATGCTGCTTTTCTGTGGGAGTTGGCTTGCCTGCGATGGCGTCACCTCGATGTGACTGATACACCGAGGTGCCTGCATCGCAGCGATGCGGCGACCCGACACACCAGCTCTCACAAGGCGTAGCGGCAGGGTCAGAACAGTTTCAACGGTTCTTCATTGAGCGCCGACAGTTGTTCACGCAACGCCAACACCTGATCGCCCCAATAGCGTTCGCTGCCGAACCACGGGAAGCTGTGAGGGAACGCCGGGTCATCCCAGCGCCGCGCCAGCCAGGCGCTGTAGTGCATCAGGCGCAAGGCGCGCAGGGGTTCGATCAGCGCCAGCTCGCGCGGGTCGAAGTCGTGGAATTCCTGATAACCGTCCATCAATTCCGACAGCTGGCCCAGGCATTCCTGCCGATCACCGGCGAGCATCATCCACAAATCCTGTACGGCCGGGCCCATGCGGCAGTCATCCAGGTCGACGATATGGAACATCTCGTCGCGGCACATCATGTTGCCGGGGTGGCAGTCGCCGTGCATGCGGATGTTCTTGTGCGGCGTGGCTTTGTAGACCTCTTCCACGCGCTTGAGCAGGTCGCGGGCCACGGACTCGTAGGCTGGCAGCAGGCTTTTCGGAATGAAGTTACCTTCCAGCAAGGTCGTGAGGGAGTCGTGACCGAAGTTCTTCACCCCCAACGCCTCACGGTGTTCGAACGGGCGGGTTGAGCCGACGGCGTGCAAACGGCCAAGCAGCTGACCCAGGCGATACAGCTGATCAAGATTGCCCGGCTCTGGCGCACGGCCACCGCGGCGCGGAAACAGGGTGAAGCGGAAACCCGCGTGTTCGAACAGGCTTTCGCCGTTGTGGATCAACGGGGCGACCACCGGTACTTCGCACTCGGCCAGTTCGAAGGTGAAACGGTGTTCTTCAAGGATCGCTTCGTTGGTCCAGCGCTGCGGCCGATAGAACTTGGCGATCAGCGGTTCAGAGTCTTCGATACCCACTTGGTAGACGCGGTTTTCGTAGCTGTTGAGCGCCAGAATGCGAGCATCGCTGAGGAAGCCGATACTTTCGACAGCGTCGAGAACCAGGTCGGGGGTGAGTGTTTCAAACGGATGGGCCATGCGAACTCCTGCGCGCAGCAGGGCGCCGCGTCCGGCCCGGTATGGTAACGCACACGGCGATAGATAGGTGGTGTCTGTGCTGGCCTCATCGGGGGCAAGTCCCCTCCCACAGCAGGCCGCGTTTAACCTGTAGAAACGCGGTCAAGTGTGGGAGGGGGCTTGCCCCCGATTGGGGCCTATCAGGCGCCGACGATCCCGCCATCATCGCGCCGAATCGCCATCACCGACGACCGCGGCTTGCCATTCGGCAGATGCTCCGGCCAGCTCGACCCACCGGTTTCGCCCGGGTGCTGAATGCCCACAAACAGCGTCTTCTGATCCGGCGAAAAGCTAATTCCCGTCACCTCGCACGCCACTGGCCCGACCATGAACCGGCGGATTTCCCCGGTGCTCGGGTCGGCGCACAGCATCTGATTGTTGCCCATGCCGGCGAAGTCACCCGCGTTGCTGTAGTCGCCATCGGTGAGAATCCACAGGCGCCCGGCCTTGTCGAAGCCCAGGCCGTCCGGGCTGTTGAACATGTTTTGCGGGTTGATATTGGACGAGCCGCCCTTCGGCGTGCCGGCATGCACACCGGGGTTGCCGGCCACTACAAACAGGTCCCAGGAGAACGTGTTGGAGCCATGGTTATCGGCATCGGCTTTCCAGCGCAGGATCTGGCCGTAGACATTTTTCTCACGCGGGTTCGGGCCGCCTACCGGCTGACCTTCCTCACCACGTTTGGCGTTGTTAGTGAGGGTGCAATAGACCTGGCCGTCGGTAGGGCTGACCACGATCCATTCCGGGCGGTCCATGCGCGTGGCCTTGACCACGCTGGCGGCCAGGCGCGCGTGGATCAGCACTTCGGCCTGGCTGGCGAAACCGGTGCTGGCGTCGATGCCGTTTTTGCCATGGCTGAGTTCGACCCATTGGCCGGTGCCCTTGGGGTGGTCGGCGTTGCCGTCGCCTGCGTCGAAGATCGCCACATACAAGGTGCCGTGGTCGAGCAGGTCTTTGTTGGCCTTGGGGTTCTTGTGGTCGATCTTGTCGCGGCTGACGAACTTGTAGATAAACTCGCCGCGCTCGTCATCGCCCATGTACACCACGGCGCGGCCATCGCGGGTTTCAGCCAGGGCGGCATTTTCGTGCTTGAAGCGGCCCAGGGCGGTGCGTTTGGTCGGCGTGGATTGCGGGTCGAATGGGTCGATTTCCACTACCCAGCCATGGCGGTTGAGTTCATTAGGGTTCTTGGCCATGTCGAAACGCGGGTCGTGTTGATGCCAGTTGATCTCTTTGCTGGCTGCCACCACGCCATAGCGTTTTTGCCCGGCGTCGAAGGCCTGTTGTGGGTTGCTGCTGCCAAAGCAGTCGGTGAAATTCTCTTCGCACGTCAGATAGGTGCCCCACGGGGTCTTGCCGTTGGCGCAGTTCTGGAAGGTGCCGAGGACTTTTTTACCGGTTTTGTCGGCGCGGGTTTTCAGCCAGTCGTGGCCGGCCGCCGGACCGCTCAGGCGGATCGGCGAGTTGCCGTGGATGCGCCGGTTGTAGCGCGAGTCCTGCACGAACTGCCAGGTGTCGCCCGTGCGCCGCACTTCGATCACCGACACGCCTTCACTGGCCTGAGCCTTGTGCACGTCTTCGGCCGATTGCGGCGCGCCGCCGTGGGCGTAGAGGTAACGGTAATTGGTGTATTCGTTGTTGATCGCCATCAGCGCGCGGTTGTCGTCACCGGGGAAGGCGAACAGGCTCATCCCGTCGTTGTTGTCGCCGAACTGTTGCTCCTGGGCCTTGGCACTGCCGTTGCCAGAGGGGTCGAACGCCGGCGCGTTTTTGTGCAATGGCTGGCCCCAGCTGATCAACACCGAAGCACTGTAGCCGGGTGGCAGGCTGATTGCGTCGCGGGTGTTAGCGGCGATACTGGGGAAGCCCAGCAACGGGCTGCTGGACGCGGCGTTGACAGCCAGGGCGCTGCGGCTCAGCAGGTTGCCGCCGAGGAACATCGCGGCGCCGCACAAGGCCCCCGCGCCGATGAAACGGCGGCGGGTGAGGCCGACCATCTGTTCGAGGTCGGTGGCTTGGTTGTCTTCTAATAGGCTCATTTCAGGCTCCCTGCGGTTTTTGCAGACACCTTAAGGAGCACGCGTGACGAAATTGTTGCAGTTTGAAGTAGTCCCTCGCGCTACACCGGCGTGCCGAGCAACACGTTGCTGGGCGAGAACTGCACCTGAATTGGCTGGCCCTCGGCGGCCTTCAGTGCCTTGAGCGCGGCGGGCTGCGCCAGGGCGCATAAAACCTGGCCGTTGGGCAGGGTGATACGCACCTCGCTGGGGCCATCCTCGGCGTCGAGAATCGTCTCGATCACGCCGCTCATGCAATTGTGTCCAGGTGTTGCTGCTTGCTCCAGGCCGAGCAACTCCAGCCAGCCGGCCTTGATCAAGGCGACCACTTCCACGCCGGCCTCCAGTTCCAGGCGCTGCGTGCTGTCGTGGGTGATCTGCGCACTCAGGCTCAAGTCGCCCGACAGTTGCAGGCGGATCATGTCATTGCGGCCATGGCTTTCAATGGCGATGACCCGGCCGTGCAATTGGTTGCGCGCGCTGGTGCGCAGCATCAGCCGGCCGAGCAGGTTGAAGTCGCTCGCGTCTTCATCCGAGCCCAGCACCTGGGCCTGCAACACTTGCAAACGCTGGTAAAGGCGCAGCACGCGCTCACCCTCGGCCGTCAGCCTGGCACCGCCGCCGCCTTTGCCGCCGACGCTGCGTTCCACCAGCGGTTTTTGCGCCAGATTGTTCAGCTCGTCGATGGCATCCCAGGCGGCCTTGTAACTCAAACCGGCGCTTTTGGCCGCGCGGGTGATCGAGCCTTGCTCGGCGATATGCGCCAGCAAGGCGATGCGCTGGGGGCGGCGGATGATGTGTTGGCTGAGCGAGGTCGGCAGAGACATGTGGATACGCTTCTATAAGGTCAGCGGACGTTGCAGGCGTGGCGCACGCGAGTCAAGTCATGCCCCGGGTTTAGGTGTGCGTGCCAGGCAGTACACATCGACTTGCCGCGCCCCCGCGTCCATCAGCAACCGCGCCAGGCTGTGGGCGGTGGCGCCGGTGGTCAGTACGTCGTCGACCAGCGCCAGGTGGCGGCCTTGCACCTGGGCGTCGGGAGCCAGTGCAAACGCGGCGAGCAGGTTGCGTTTGCGGGTTTTGGCGTCGAGGGCTTGTTGCGCGACGGTTTCATGGGGGCGTAACAACAGGTGGTCATCGTGTGGGATATCAAGCTGTTCACTCAGCCAGCGTGACAGCATCAGCGCCTGGTTGAAGCCGCGTTCGCGCAGGCGTTTACGCGCCAGGGGCACGGGCAGCAGGCAGTCGGGGCGCTCGAGTTCGGCGTTGTCAAAACGGTGTTGCAGGTGATGCCCCAGCAGGCGCGCGAGCAGGTGGCCGAGGGGCCAGCGTGACTGATGCTTGAAGCGGCTGATCAGGGTGTCGACCGGAAAGCTGAAAGACCACGGTGCGACGACGTGTTTAAACGCAGGCGGGTTTTTCAGGCATTGGCCGCAGATCAAACCGCTGGTTGGCAGCGGCAAGGCGCACACCTCGCATTGCGCCAGCAACCATGGCAGCTCTGTTTCGCAGACGTTGCACACACAATCGGCCGATTCTGTGGCTTCATCGCAAACTAAACACGTCTGGTTGTTTTTTAGCCAGATGTAAACCTCGCGTTTGTATCCTGGTTGACAGTGCATGAATCTTCCTTAAATATGCCGAGCATCCGTGTCGTGACTGTGGGTATTGCCCTTCCCGCAGCGAAAGCCCAAGCATAATCAAGGAATCGCCCATGAGCGCCAGCACCACTGCCACCCTGCGTCACGATTGGTCCTTAGCCGAAGTCAAAGCGCTGTTTGTGCAGCCTTTCAATGACCTGTTGTTCCAGGCGCAGACCGTGCACCGCGCGCATTTCGACGCCAACCGCGTGCAGGTGTCGACGTTGCTGTCGATCAAAACCGGCGCCTGCCCGGAAGATTGCAAATATTGTCCGCAGTCGGGCCACTACAACACTGGCCTGGAAAAAGAAAAGCTGATGGAGGTGCAGAAGGTCCTCGAAGAGGCTGCCCGCGCCAAGGCTATTGGTTCGACCCGCTTCTGCATGGGCGCCGCGTGGAAACACCCGTCGGCCAAAGACATGCCGTACGTGCTCGAAATGGTCAAAGGCGTGAAGGCCATGGGCCTGGAAACCTGCATGACGCTCGGCCGTCTCGACCAGGACCAGACCGAGGCCCTGGCCCAGGCCGGCCTCGACTACTACAACCACAACCTCGACACCTCGCCTGAGTTCTACGGTTCGATCATCACCACGCGCACTTACAGCGAGCGCCTGCAAACCCTGGCCTATGTGCGCGATTCGGGCATGAAGATCTGCTCGGGTGGCATCCTCGGCATGGGCGAGTCCCTCGACGACCGCGCCAACCTGCTGATCCAGCTGGCCAACCTGCCGGAGCATCCGGAGTCGGTGCCGATCAACATGCTGGTGAAGGTGGCCGGTACGCCGCTGGAAAACGCCGATGACATCGATCCGTTCGACTTCATCCGCATGCTCGCCGTGGCGCGCATTCTGATGCCGCAGTCGCACGTGCGCCTGTCGGCCGGCCGCGAAGCCATGAACGAGCAGATGCAGGCCCTGGCCTTCTTCGCCGGTGCCAACTCGATCTTCTACGGCGACAAGCTGCTGACCACCGCCAACCCGCAGGCTGACAAGGACATGCAGCTGTTTGCGCGCCTGGGCATCCTGCCGGAAGCCCGTGAAGAGCATGCCGATGAAGTGCATCAGGCGGCGATCGAGCAGGCGCTGGTGGAGCACAAGAGCAGCGAGCAGTTCTATAACGCCGCGGTTTGACGCCGATCCCCCTATTTGGAATGCATTCCAAATGTGGGAGCGAGCAAGCCCGCTCCCACATTTTTGACCGAGTTCACCCGCTAATCGAGGCCTGCATGTCTTTTGATCTCGCCGCGCGTCTCGCTGCCCGTCGTGCCGAACACCTTTACCGTCAACGCCCTTTGCTCCAGAGCCCGCAAGGCCCTGAAGTCGTGGTGGACGGCCAACCGTTGCTGGCGTTCTGCAACAACGATTACCTGGGCCTGGCCAATCACCCGCACGTGATCGAAGCCTGGCGCGCCGGTGCGTCCCGTTGGGGCGTGGGCGGTGGCGCGTCCCACTTGGTGGTTGGCCATGCCACGCCGCACCATGAACTGGAAGAAGCCCTGGCCGACCTGACCGGGCGCCCGCGCGCGTTGCTGTTCACCACCGGCTACATGGCCAACCTCGGCGCGGTCACGGCGCTGGTGGGGCAGGGCGACACGGTGCTGGAAGACCGGTTGAACCATGCCTCGTTGCTGGATGCCGGTTTGCTCAGCGGTGCGCGGTTCAACCGCTATTTACACAACGACGCCGCCAGCCTGGCCAAGCGGTTGGAGAAGGCTACCGGCAACACGCTGGTGGTCACCGACGGCGTTTTCAGCATGGACGGCGATCTGGCCGACCTGCCCGCGCTGGCCCGTGAAACCAAGGCCAAAGGCGCCTGGTTGATGGTGGATGATGCCCACGGCTTCGGCCCGCTGGGTGCCACTGGCGGCGGGATCGTCGAGCATTTCGGCTTGAGTCAGGAGGATGTGCCGGTGCTGGTCGGCACGCTGGGCAAAGCCTTTGGCACCGCCGGAGCGTTTGTGGCGGGCAGCGAAGAGCTGATCGAAAGCCTGATCCAGTTCGCCCGGCCTTACATCTACACCACCAGCCAACCGCCGGCGTTGGCCTGCGCAACCTTGAAAAGCCTGGAGCTGCTGCGCATCGAGCATTGGCGACGCGAGCATCTCAATGGTCTGATCCGCCAGTTCCGCCGGGGCGCCGAACAGCTCGGCCTGGACCTGATGGACAGCTTCACGCCGATCCAGCCGATCCTGATTGGCGACAGTGCCCGCGCCGTGCGCCTGTCGCAGCTGTTGCGCGAGCGCGGCCTGATGGTCACCGCGATCCGCCCGCCCACCGTACCTGCCGGCGGCGCGCGTTTGCGCGTGACGTTGACGGCGGCCCACAGCGCGGCGCAGGTGCAGCTATTGTTAAACGCATTGGAAGAGTGTTTCCGCTTGTTAGGCGCCATGGAGCCCGACCATGCGTGATCGACTGATAGTGCTGCCCGGCTGGGGCCTTGGCGTATCGCCACTGGAGCCCTTGGCCGCAGCCTTGCGCGGCCTCGACGAACACCTGCAGGTGCAGATCGAGCCATTGCCGACGCTGCAATCGAGTGACTTGGGTGAATGGCTCGACGAACTCGACGCCACGCTGCCCGACAACGCCTGGCTGGGTGGTTGGTCCCTGGGCGGCATGCTCGCGTCGGAGCTCGCGGCGCGCCGCGGCGAACGTTGCTGCGGCTTGCTGACGTTGGCGAGCAATCCGTGTTTTGTCGCGCATGCCGGCTGGCCCAGCGCGATGCCGGCTGAGACGTTCGATGCGTTTCTCGCCGGCTGCCATGCCGACTCCCAGGTCACCCTCAAACGCTTCGGCCTGCTGTGTGCCAAGGGGGCGCAAGACCCGCGCGGGCTCTCGCGTTTGCTGGTCAGTGGCGCGCCGAATACGCCTTCCAGCGAATTGATGACCGGCCTTGAGTTGCTGGCTCAACTGGATACCCGCGAAGCCTTGCTCGGCTATCGCGGCCCGCAGTTGCATCTGTTCGCCGGTTTGGATGGTCTGGTGCCCGCCCAAGCGGCTAGCGACTTGCTGGCGCTGCTCCCCGATGTAGAAATCGGCCTGATTGAACAGGCCGGTCACGCTTTTCTTCTGGAAGACCCTCACGGCGTAGCGGGGGCCATCCAGGCTTTTTTGCACGAGTGCGTTGATGACTGATTTATCCCACCCAACACTGCCGGGCGCCTTGCCGGACAAGCGCCAGGTGGCGGCGTCTTTCTCCCGCGCCGCCGCCAGTTACGACAGCGTGGCCGCGTTGCAGCGCGCAGTGGGTTACGAGCTGTTGGCTCGCCTGCCGACGGGCGCCGCGCCGCAACGCTGGCTGGACCTGGGCTCGGGCACCGGTTTTTTCAGCCGCGTGCTGGGCGAGCGATTGCCCGCCAGCCAGGGCGTGGCGGTGGATATTGCCGAAGGCATGCTCAACCACGCGCGGCCATTGGGCGGCGCCGAGCACTTTATTGCCGGTGATGCTGAACGCCTGCCGTTGCAGGGCAACAGTTGCGGGCTGATCTTCTCCAGCCTGGCGGTGCAGTGGTGTGCAAATTTTGACGCCGTGCTCCGCGAGGCTTATCGCGTGCTGCAACCCGGCGGGGTGTTGGCGTTTGCCAGCTTGTGCGTGGGCACGCTGAGTGAGCTACGCGAAAGCTGGCGGGCCGCGGATGGCCTGGTGCACGTCAACCGCTTCCGCACTTTTGAGGCTTATCAACAGCTGTGCGCCGCCAGCGGCTTGCGGGTGGTGAGCCTGGAGCGCCGGCCGCACGTGCTGCATTACCCGGATGTGCGCAGTCTGACCCACGAGCTCAAAGCATTGGGCGCGCATAACCTGAACCCGGGCCGCCCGGGAGGGTTGACGGGGCGCGCGAGGATTGTTGCACTGGTGGGCGCTTACGAGCAGTTCCGTCAGGCCCAAGGCCTGCCCGCCACCTACCAAGTGGTGTATGCCGTACTGGAGAAACCTCTATGAGCGCCGCTTACTTCATCACCGGCACCGACACCGATGTCGGCAAGACAACCATCGCCGCTGGCCTGCTGCACGCCGCAAGGCTTGCGGGTAAAAGCACCGCCGCTGGCAAGCCCGTGGCTTCGGGCTGCCAGGTCACCCCCAAAGGATTACGCAATGCCGATGCCTTGGCGCTGTTGGCTGAGTGTTCGTTGCCGTTGAGCTATGCCGAGGTCAACCCGGTGGCGTTCGAGCCCGCGATTGCACCGCACTTGGCGGCGCGGGAGGCGGGCGTGGCGCTGACGGTGCAATCGCTGTTGAAACCGATGCAGCAGATTCTGGCGCGGCAGGCGGATTTCACCTTGATTGAAGGCGCGGGTGGCTGGCGGGTGCCCTTGGCCGATCAGGACAACCTGTCGGACCTGGCCAAGGCGCTCAAGCTGCCCGTGATCCTGGTAGTGGGCGTGCGTTTGGGCTGTATCAGCCATGCGTTGCTCACTGCGGAAGCCATAGCGCGAGACGGCTTGCCGTTGGCAGGCTGGGTGGCGAATATCATCGACCCCAAGACCTCTCGTCTGGAAGAGAACCTCGCCACCCTGGCTGAGCGGTTACCTGCGCCTTGCCTTGGGCGCGTGCCAAAACTCAAGCAGGCCAGCGCCGAAGCCGTCGCCGAATACCTGGAACTGGACCTGCTTGACTGATTTTGGCTATCGCTAAGGCATTATGCCATTAGTGTTTTTGACGGGCGTTTTGCCGGGATGTCTGCTTCAATTCAGGTTCACGATTCTCTAAAGGCAGGCTTACGCCATGGAAATCTCTGGAAGCAGCGCGTTTTATTCGGGGCTGAGCACGATTCAGGCCGGGCAGAACCGCGTCGACCAGGCCGCCGGCAAGATTGCCAGCGCCGCGACGACCCAGCCATCAGACGCACAAAGCGACCGTCTACAAGCCAACGACCGTGCCCAGCCATCCAACTCGGCGAGCAACATGGTTGAAATGGCCCAAGGCAAGTTTCAAGTGGAGCTGGGCGTCAAAGTCGCCAAGGCTTCGGATGAAATGCTGGGCACGCTGATCGATACCTACGCTTAACCCCTCTCTTTCCAGGTATGCCGGCTCTTGTGTGAGAGCTGGCTTGCCTGCGACAGCTTCTACTCGGTCCCCTTGGTACACCGCGGCACCTGTATCGCAGGCAAGCCCGCTTCCACATTGGCCCTGCTTCGTCTGACTGACTTTTACACCGCTCAATCATGTGGCGCCTTGCCGCAGGCCTTGCCGTGCCTGATGTTGATCCGCGTCATGACAAATGGCAGCGGGACGATGCTTGACAACCCCAGGTCGTAAACGTATGTTTCAAACACCTGTTTGACCGCCACAACGCATCCACGCGGTTGTTCATCCCAGATACATCAGCAGAGGTTTATCGCTATGCCTGACTACAAGGCCCCCTTGCGTGATATTCGCTTCGTTCGTGACGAACTGCTCGGTTATGAAGCGCACTATCAGAGCCTGCCGGCTTGCCAGGACGCTACCCCGGACATGGTTGACGCCATCCTCGAAGAAGGCGCCAAGTTCTGTGAGCAAGTGCTGGCACCGTTGAACCGCGTGGGCGACATCGAAGGCTGTACCTGGAGCGAGTCAGGCGTTAAGACCCCGACGGGTTTCAAAGAAGCCTACAAACAATTCGTTGAAGGCGGCTGGCCAAGCCTGGCCCACGACGTGGAGCACGGCGGCCAAGGCCTGCCGGAGTCCCTGGGCCTTGCAGTCAGCGAAATGGTTGGCACTGCCAACTGGTCGTGGGGCATGTACCCGGGCCTGTCGCACGGTGCGATGAACACCATCTCCGAGCACGGCACCCCAGAACAGCAAAATGCCTACCTGACCAAACTGGTCTCGGGCGAGTGGACCGGCACCATGTGCCTGACCGAACCCCATTGCGGTACCGACCTGGGCATGTTGCGCACCAAGGCTGAGCCTCAGGCCGACGGTTCCTACAAAGTCTCCGGCACCAAGATCTTCATCTCGGCCGGTGAACACGACATGGCCGACAACATCGTCCACATCGTGCTGGCCCGCCTACCGGACGCACCGGCTGGCACCAAAGGCATTTCGCTGTTTATCGTGCCCAAATTCCTGCCAAACGCAGACGGCTCGATTGGCCAGCGCAACGCGGTGTCCTGTGGTTCCCTGGAACACAAGATGGGTATTCACGGCAACGCCACCTGCGTGATGAACTTCGACGCGGCCACCGGTTTCCTGATCGGCCCGGCGAACAAAGGCCTGAACTGCATGTTCACCTTTATGAACACCGCACGCCTGGGTACTGCGCTGCAAGGCCTGTCCCACGCTGAAATCGGTTTCCAGGGTGGCCTGAAATACGCCCGTGATCGCCTGCAAATGCGTTCGCTGACCGGCCCGAAAGCACCGGACAAAGCCGCTGACCCGATCATCGTGCACCCTGACGTGCGCCGCATGCTGCTGACCATGAAAGCCTTCGCCGAAGGCAACCGTGCGATGGTGTACTTCACCGCCAAGCAAGTGGACATCGTCAAATACGGCACCGACGACGAAGCGAAAAAGCAGGCCGATGCCCTGCTGGCATTCATGACCCCGATCGCCAAGGCGTTCATGACCGAAGTCGGTTTTGAAGCCGCCAACCACGGCGTGCAAATCTACGGCGGCCACGGCTTCATTGCCGAGTGGGGCATGGAGCAGAACGTTCGCGACAGCCGCATTTCGATGCTGTACGAAGGCACCACCGGTATCCAGGCGCTGGACCTGCTCGGCCGTAAAGTGCTGATGACTCAAGGCGAAGCGCTCAAGGGCTTCACCAAGATCGTGCACAAGTTCTGCCAGGCCAACGAAGGCAACGAAGCCGTAAAGGAATTCGTCGCACCGCTGGCCGCGCTGAACAAGGAATGGGGCGAGGTGACCATGAAGGTCGGCATGGCTGCGATGAAAGACCGTGAAGAAGTCGGTGCCGCTTCGGTGGATTACCTGATGTACTCCGGTTACGCGTGCCTGGCTTACTTCTGGGCCGACATGGCGCGCCTGGCTGCCGAGAAACTGGCTGCCGGCACCAGCGAAGAGGCCTTCTACACCGCCAAGCTGCAGACCGCGCGCTTCTACTTCCAGCGCATTCTGCCGCGTACCCGCACCCACGTTGCAACCATGCTGTCGGGCGCCAACAACCTGATGGACATGAAGGAAGAGAACTTCGACCTGGGCTACTAACCCTCGGCGGGTTCATGAAAAAGCCGCCGCTCTTTCGGGAGCGGCGGCTTTTTTGTGGGGGCCAGCAACGCGGCGCTTAAGGTGTCGGGATATAAGGCGCGCCGTCGCAGTAAGTGTTGCCCGGCAAAACGCCCCTGACTGGAATGTCCGTCGGTGGCGACTGAAGCAATTGCCCGGCGGCATTCTGCGTCGTGTAGCTGAGGTACATGACGCCCCTGCCGATCACCCGCATGGTGGCCGAATACTGCAGGTACACGGTTTGCCCGGTGGTGGAAGCCGCGGCAGCCCACACAATCGGGACAGTCAGTGGGGGCGTAATGGGGTTCGAACCGTCATCCTGACGGCTCATTACGCACGTCAATGTCCCCGCCGTGTTGGCACGCAGGAGCGCAGAGGGCGGGATAAATACGCCGATAGACCGGTTTAGAAAGGTCAGGCTCGACGGCTGCGGCGAGGCGCAAGTGAGATTGCCGCCGATAAGGTTGAGCACCTGCGGCTGCGCCAGCGTCATCAACGGCGAGAAGTTCAAGATGAGATTTCTGGTAGGTCCCTCCACGAAGGTGGTCCCCCTGGTGATGCGGAATTTTATCTGGGCGGGCGTGTTGTTGCTGGCGGCGCCCGGAAGGATGGCCAGTAATTGCGCCGTCGTGATCACAAGGCGCAGCGGCAGTGGTTGGCCCACGTAAACCACAGGCGGCGCCAAGACGGTATTTGTGCCCACGACAACGGCCACAGCGTCGTTGATCTGCAAATTGGTGACACTGTCCAGCCAAACCTCCATCCCGCCTAGCCCACTCAGGTCGATATCGGCCTGAGTCACCGTGTTGTCGGGCGCAATCGCCTGTGTCACGCGCGGAGCGGCAATGTTTGAAGGGGTCAATTGCAGCGCGACCCTGAGTTCCAGAATCAACGAATCACGTGAGCGGTTGCCTAGCCGGTCCAGGAAGCGGTAGGTCAGTTGCATGAGGCCGTTGCCGCGCTCGCGAATCACGGAGGCCGGTACTGAAATCAGGCGCGGGGCCGGATAGTCGGGCAAGGTAACAGGGCCCGGAGGTGCGAAAGGAAACTGCATGTGCCGGTCGGTAATGCCGTAGTAGGGAATGACCCTCAGCGCAACCTGGGCGTTGATCTCTGTGTGCTCGGGAATCCGGAACACGACCGGGTCATTGCTGGCCAGATACTCATCGGTAATCGTCGCAGTTGCCAGATTCAGTGGCAGCAGCGGGGCTGGCGGTGTGATGGTCAGGTAACCAAAAGGTGGCGTTTTATGCACCCGCAGCGGGGTGCTGGCGGTGGCGCGCAGAACGTTGTCACCGGCTTCCAGGATGTAGGTCAGCAGATAATCGCCCTCACTGCCCACGAAGCGGCGCGGCACTGGCATTTCAATGTCTGCTGTGGGGTAAGACGGCAACTGGAGGTAAGCGATGACTTGGTGTTCATTCGGCGGGGGCAGCTCGGCATACACCCGGATAATGGGCTGGGCCCCGGCAGGCCCCGGTTGCGGCAACGCTGGAATCCGGATTCGCAGGTCACGTTCAGCCGCCGTCAGAGGCACCATGCCGCCGGTTCCGGGCAGAGCATCCACCACAATCAAGGGCGGCAGCGAGGGTATGGCGTTACGAATCAGGAACTGAGAGCTGGTGCTCACCAGTTCGGATACCAAGGTTTCCATGAGGGTCACTCCCATCGTGTTTAAGGGACACTCCCTGTCCCGAATACTCGCTGGGCGGTATTGAGTGGTACGCGCAAGTAAACATGCCAATCCTGTCGGCGACTACTGTCATAACTGACAGTACGGGATGGCCTGCGCATTGCATCCGCCTGTTTTTCGCGCAATGACCTGTAAAAAAACGCAGCGTGGCGCTCAGGGATTAGGCCGAGCGGCCGTTAAAGTGATGGCAATGTGATACGCATCACATTGAATGTGCTTAACTGTGATCAGTGAAGGCACTGTGCCATCTTTTTGAGTGGGTCGGAGCTTTACCCTTGTCACGCGCGTCCGCTGTACGTTTCAGTCATTTCCTACCCTCACTGCTGTTACTGCTGGCGGGGCTATCGGCTGCGTACGTGAAGGACCTCAATGTGTTCTTCACCTCGCTGTTCAACGTGCTGCCGACCTTGGTGCTGCTGCTGGGCGGCTCGTATTGCGCGGTGTATCGGCGCCAGCGTGAACTGTTCCTGATGATCACGGTGTACGTCGTTTATTTCCTGCTGGACACCCAGACCGATTACTACCGCGACAATGGCCGAGTTCGGGAAGACGCGGCGGTGGTGTTCCATCTGTGCTGCCTGTTGCTGCCGCTGCTGTTCAGCATCTACGCGCTGTGGCAGGAAAAAACCCACCTGTTTCGCGACTTCGTCGCCCGTTGCGCCGTGCTCTTCGCCGTCGGCAGCGTGGCGCTGGCGCTTGAGCAAAGCTTCCCGCAAGCGCTGTTGAGCTGGCTGGCAGAGATTCGCTGGCCGGCTTTGCACGGCAGCTGGATGAGCCTGATCCAGCTGTCGTACCCGATGTTCCTGATTGGATTTGTCACCCTGGCGGCGCAGTACTGGTATCAGCCGCGCCCGTTGCATGCCGCGCAACTGGTTGGTTTGCTCGGGCTGTTCTGGATGTTGCCGCAGACCTTCATCCTGCCGTTCACCCTGAACATCATGTGCAGCCAGGTGATGCTGATGATCGCTGCGGGCGTGGCACATGAGGCGTATCAAATGGCCTTCCGTGACGAGCTGACCGGCTTGCCGGGCCGCCGCGCGCTCAACGAACGCATGCAGCGCCTTGGGCGCAACTACGTGCTGGCGATGAGTGACGTCGATCACTTCAAACGTTTCAACGACACCCACGGCCATGACGTCGGCGACCAGGTATTGCGCCTGGTCGCCAGCAAGCTCTCCAAGGTCAATGGCGGCGGGCGTGCCTACCGTTACGGCGGCGAGGAGTTTGCGGTGGTCTTTGCCGGCAAGACGCTGGATGAGTGCATGCCGTACCTCGAAGAAATTCGCGAGATCATCGCCCACTACGACATCAAGCTGCGCAACCCCGACCGCCCTCATGACGACCAGCAGGGCCGCCAACGCCGCGCGGGCAGCGGCGCGTCGAGCGTGTCGGTAACCGTCAGCATCGGTGTGGCCGAACGCCAGGCCGAACAGCGCACCCCGGAAGAAGTGCTTAAATCCGCCGACCAGGCGCTTTATGCCGCCAAGGGCGCCGGACGTAACTGCGTGGTCGCGGCCGGGCAAACCCGGCGTGGCGCGGTGCGTATGGCGAGTGCTGCCGGTTGAGTGATGGCGGTGTATTCAGCGGTTCTACAGTGATTGTTTGCGGCGGTGGCCGGCAGTAGGTTGAAACCATCTGCTGCCGGAGACATCGCCATGCCTGAGTACAAAGCTCCCCTGCGCGACATGCGCTTTCTGATCGACAACGTGTTTGATTTTCACGGCCACTACGCGGCCCTCGGCGCCACAGACGCCAGCCCGGATATGGTCAGTGCGATCCTCGAAGAAGGCGCCAAATTCTGCGAAAACGTGCTCGCGCCGCTTAATCGCAGCGGCGATGAGGAAGGCTGCCATTTCGACAACGGCGTGGTCACCACGCCCAAGGGCTTCAAGCAAGCTTTCGCCCAGTACGTGGAAGGCGGCTGGCATGGCGTGGCAGCGGACCCGGCCTACGGTGGGCAAGGCCTGCCGCACTCGTTGGGGCTGGTGCTGAGTGAAATGATCGGCTCCAGCAACACGTCCTGGGGCATGTACCCGGGGCTGACCCATGGCGCCATGTCGGCGATCCACGCCCACGGCACCGAGGAGCAGAAAGACACCTACCTGACCAAACTCACCGCCGGCGAATGGACCGGCACCATGTGCCTGACCGAAGCCCACTGCGGCACCGACCTGGGGCTGATCAAGACCCGCGCCGTGCCCCAGGCCGACGGCAGTTACGCGGTCACCGGCAGCAAGATCTTCATCTCGGCCGGCGAGCATGACCTGAGTGCGAACATCATCCACTTGGTGCTGGCCAAACTGCCGGATGCGCCGGCGGGCACCAAAGGTATCTCGCTGTTTATCGTGCCCAAGTTCCATGCCGATTCGGGTGAGCGCAACGCGGTGCACTGCGGCTCCATCGAGCACAAGATGGGCATCAAGGCCTCGGCCACGTGCGTGCTCAATTTCGACGGTGCCAAGGGGTTCTTGATTGGCGAGGCGAATAAAGGCCTCAACTGCATGTTCACCATGATGAACCACGCACGGCTGGGGACCGGCATGCAGGGCCTGTGCAATGGCGAGGCGAGCTTCCAGGGCGCAATCAAATACGCCAACGACCGCCTGCAAATGCGCTCGCTGACCGGCGCCAAGGCCCCGGAAAAGGCCGCCGACCCCATCATCGTGCACGCTGATGTACGCCGCATGCTGCTGACCATGAAAGCCTTCAACGAAGGCAACCGCGCGCTGACGTATTTCACCGCGCAATTGCTCGACACCGCGCACCTGAGCAACGACGCGGGTCAGCGCCAGGAGGCTGAAGACTTGTTGGCGTTCCTCACGCCGATCTGCAAAGCCTTTATGACCGACACGGGCCTGGAGGTGACCAACCACGGCATGCAGGTATTCGGCGGCCACGGTTATATTCGTGAATGGGGCATGGAACAGTTGGCACGCGATGCGCGGATCGCGCCGATCTATGAAGGCACCAATGGCATCCAGGCGCTCGACCTGCTGGGGCGCAAGGTGCTCGGTAGCCAAGGCAAGCTGCTGCGTGGTTTTACCAAAATCGTGCATAAATTCTGCGCGGCAAATGCCGAACACCCGCAGCTCAAGGCTCACGTGGCGCAACTCGATCAACTGAACCAGCAATGGGGCGAGCTGACAATGAAGGTTGGCATGGCCGCAATGAAAAACCCGGATGAAGTCGGTGCAGCGGCGGTGGATTACTTGATGTACAGCGGTTACATCATCCTCGCCTATCTGTGGTTGCGTATGGCGATAGCGGCTCAGGCACACGACGACACCGAGTTTGCCCAGGCAAAGCTTTCGACCTGCGACTTCTACTTCAAGCGCTTGCTGCCGCGTACGGCCACGCACCGGGCAGCGGTGGAGGCGGGCAGTGACTGCCTGATGAGCTTGCCTGCTCAGTTGTTTGCACTCTAGGCGGCTGATGCTTCTGCGGGTAACTGTGTGCGGGCTTGTGTGGGAGCTGGCTTGCCTGCGATGCAGTCACCTCGGTAGGTCAGTGAAACTGCGGTGATGCCATCGCAGGCAAGCCAGCTCCTACATTAGACCTGTGTGTGACTTATAAATACTTAATAGTCACGAACGGACCCTATGTGTCTGAAAAGTTGTTCGGGTACACTCGGAGCCTGTAAAACCGATCCTACCGACTTACTTTTCACGTTCTCACGAGGTTTGCCATGGCTGATTACAAAGCGCCGCTGCGTGATATGCGCTTCGTCCTCAACGAAGTCTTTGAGGTCGCCACCACTTGGGCCCAATTGCCGGCATTGGCAGACACCGTGGATGCCGAAACTGTCGAGGCGATCCTTGAGGAAGCCGGCAAGGTCACCGCCAAATCCATCGCACCGCTGAGCCGCAATGGCGACGAGCAAGGCTGCCGTTGGGCCGATACCGTGGTCAGCACACCGGATGGTTTCCCCCAGGCCTACAAAACCTACGCCGAAGGTGGCTGGGTGGGTGTAGGCGGCGACCCTGTCTTTGGCGGCATGGGCATGCCCAAGGCGGTGTCGGCCCAGGTTGAGGAAATGATCAACTCGTCGAGCCTGGCGTTCGGCCTGTACCCGATGCTCACCTCTGGCGCCTGCGTGTCGATCAACACTCACGCCAGTGAAGCACTCAAGGCCACCTACTTGCCGAAGATGTATTCCGGCGAGTGGGCCGGCTCCATGTGCCTGACTGAAGCGCACGCGGGCACCGACCTGGGGATTATCCGCACCAAGGCTGAGCCGCAGGCGGACGGTTCCTACACAATCAGCGGCACCAAGATCTTTATCACCGGCGGCGAACACGACCTCACCGAAAACATCATCCATCTGGTGCTCGCCAAGCTGCCGGATGCGCCGGCCGGTCCGAAAGGTATCTCGTTGTTTCTGGTGCCCAAGTTCATGGTCAATGCCGACGGCAGCCTGGGCGCGCGTAACCCGGTGAGCTGTGGTTCGATCGAACACAAGATGGGCATTCAGGCGTCTGCGACCTGCGTGATGAACTTCGACGAAGCCGTGGGTTACCTGGTGGGCGAGCTGAACCGTGGGTTGGCGGCGATGTTCACCATGATGAACTACGAGCGTCTGGGGGTGGGTATCCAGGGCCTGGCCTCCGGCGAGCGCTCCTATCAGAACGCGATTGAATATGCGCGTGATCGCCTGCAAAGCCGCGCACCGACCGGCGCCCAGGCTAAAGACAAAGTGGCCGACCCGATCATCGTGCATCCGGACGTGCGCCGCATGCTGCTGACCATGAAGGCTGCGAATGAAGGCGGTCGCGCGTTCTCCACGTACGTGGCAACGCAATTGGACATCGCCAAGTTCAGCGAGGATGCCGCCGCCCGTGAGCGTGCGGACAATCTGGTGGCACTGCTCACACCCGTCGCCAAGGCGTTCCTCAGCGATCTGGGCCTGGAAACCACCGTGCTCGGCCAGCAAGTGTTTGGCGGCCACGGCTACATTCGCGAGTGGGGCCAGGAGCAACTGGTGCGTGATGTGCGCATCACGCAGATTTACGAAGGCACCAACGGCATTCAGGCGCTGGACTTGATGGGGCGCAAGATTGTCGGCAGCAACGGCACGTTCTATACCCTGTTCGCCGACGAGATCCGTCAGTTCATTGCCACAGCGGACGCCCAATTGGCTGAGTTCACCCGACCGCTGAGCGCGGCGGTGGATAACCTGGATGAGTTGACCGCCTGGGTGCTGGACCGCGCCAAGACCAACCCGAATGAAATCGGTGCAGCGTCGGTGGAATACCTGCACGCCTTTGGCTACATGGCGTACGCCTACATGTGGGCCCGCATGGCGAAGGCCGCGTGGGGCAAAGAGTCTGAGGAAGACTTCTACGCGAGCAAGCTGGGCACGGCGCGTTTCTACTTTGCGCGCCTGCTGCCACGTATCCATTCGCTGAGTGCGTCGGTAAAAGCCGGTAGCGAATCGCTGTTTTTGCTGGATGGGGCACTGTTCTAAGGGCTTGGAGGGCGTGTAAGCATTCTCTTACATGACGTGCTGCTATTCGTCCTCTATCGCCAAATTGGATCCACGGATAATCTACTTCACATGGACGTCGCGCAGGAAGCGCAAAGCAACAACACGGACACGTAGGATTCTGCCAGGACGGCGGAGTGAAATGGATGTCAGGGAAACAGTCTGCAAAACCCCGCTTCGGCGGGGTTTTCTTTTGCCCGCGAAAAAGTCAGGCAGGCGCCTGCGGGGCATTCATTACGTCTTCCAGCAGCGTGCGCAATAACGCCACCGTTGCTTGCTGGCGTTGTACATCGCGGCACACCAAGCCCACTTTCAGCGCCACCCGGGGTTCGCTCAAGGGTTTCCACAACAGCGCCTTGCTGTTGTGCTCATCCTGGGAGCGCCCGGGCAGTACCGTGGCCAGCTTGGTATGGGGCAGGCTGTCGAGAATGCCGACCATGGTATTCAGTTCGGCCTGCACCTGTGGCCGGCGCCCGAGGTTGGCGAGTTGGCCCTGCCAGATCTGCCGCACCTGAAACTCCTCTCCCAGTAGCAACATCGGTAATTCGGCCGCCTGTTTCAGCGAGACCTTCTTGAATTCGCGCAAGGGGTGGTCCTCCGGGATCACGACCTTCAATTCGTCTTCATACAACAGCACGCCGTGCAGCCCCGGCTGGCGCGGCGGCAGGTAGCTGATGCCGATGTCCAGCGAGCCGTTGAGCAAGCGCCGTTCAATCTCCAGGCCGGTCAGTTCGTAGATCTGCACCACCAGATGCGGCTGGGCCTTGCGCACGCGCTCAAGCATTTGCGGAACCAGGCTGGTGTGCACCGTTTGCAGCACGCCGATGGCCAGCGTGCGCATGGCCTGGCCCTTGAAGTTGCGCAGGGCTTCGACGGCTTGTTGCATACCGTCGATCAGCGGCAATGCGTGGTTGTACAAGGTATGCGCGGCCAGCGTCGGCAGCAGGCGCTTGCTGCTGCGCTCGAACAGGCTCACATCCAGGTTCTGTTCCAGCTGGCGAATCTGTTGCGACAGGGCCGGTTGGGAGATCGACAGACGCTCCGCAGCGCGGCCCACGTGGCCTTCCTCATACACCGCGACGAAATAACGCAGTTGCTTGAAATCCATAAGGTTTACTTATCGAAAAAGCTGGAAAATCGAAATGGCCGGTGGGCCCCGAGACGCCTAGTCTAGCGCCTATTCGCAAGGCTTACGGGGCCGGATCTGGCAATGAATAGCGTTTATGTTGATGGCGTTTACATAGGCAAGACAAAAAACCTCGAGGCAGTCTTCGCACAGGATTGCGACCAAGGTCAGGTTGCCATTGGGGGTGAGGTGTGAATCTGTTTCGTCGCCCTGCACCGAGCCTGGACGATCTGATCCTCGACGCGCCGCACGAGGATCTGCCCAGCGATGCCCTGATGCCCACCGTCGCAAGGCCTGCGCAGGTCTTCGTGCGCGGCCAGGGCTCCTGGCTCTGGGACAGCGACAACCGTGCATACCTTGATTTCAGTCAGGGCAGCGCCGCCAACAGCCTGGGCCACAGCCCGCAGGTGCTGATCAAGGCCCTCGCCGATCAGACTCAGGCGCTGATCAACCCCGGCAATGGCTTGCACAATCGCCCCCAACTGAACCTCGTCGACCGGTTGTGCCATCACACGCGCAGTGATCAGGGATACCTGCTTAATAGCGGCGCTGAAGCCTGCGAAGCTGCGATCAAGCTGGCGCGCAAATGGGGCCAACAGCACCGCGGCGGCGCGTACCACATCATCAGCGCCAGCAACGGTTGCCATGGCCGTAGTTTCGCGGCCATGGCGGCTTCGACCGGGGCGGGCGGCAACCGTTTTGAACCGCAATTGCCGGGCTTCAGCCATGTGCCTTTCAACGATCTGCCTGCGTTGCACGCGGCGGTCGATGCACAGACGGTGGCCATCATGCTGGAGCCGATTCAGGGCGCAGCCGGCGTGATCCCCGCCACCGAGCACTACCTGAAAGGTGTTGAACGCCTGTGCCGCGAGCTGGGCATCCTGCTGATTCTTGATGAAGTGCACACCGGCATCGGCCGCTGCGGCACCTTGCTCGTCGAACAACAGTACGGCGTGCGCGCCGACATCATCACCCTTGGCAAAGGCCTGGGCGGCGGCGTGCCGTTGGCGGCCCTGCTGGCGCGTGGCAAGGCCTGTTGCTTCGAGCTGGGCGAGCTGGATGGCACCCACCATGGCAACGCGTTGATGGCAGCGGCCGGGGAGGCGGTACTAAAAACGGTACTGGAGCAGGGCTTTCTGGAGCAGGTGCGCGAGTCCGGCCTTTACCTTGGCGAAGGCCTCGCCCGCCTGGCTTATCGCTACGATCACGGCCAATTGCGCGGCCATGGCCTGATGTGGGGCCTGACATTGTCGGATGATTCTGCAGATGCCGTCGTAAAAGCAGCACTGCACGAAGGTTTGATCCTTAATGCCGCGCAACCCAACGGCCTGCGCTTCACCCCAGCCTTGACGGTCAGCAAAAGCAATATCGACGAAATGCTTTTGCGCCTGGCTCGCGCCTTCTCCCGAGTGCGCACCGCGCAGTTGCAATGCCGCAAGGGCATCGCCGTTTAACCCACATTCCAGAACCGTCTCGCGGCCTACGCGGCGCCCTCAGCCTGATTCTTTTGGCTGGGGGCGTTTTTTTGTCTGCGCACTTCAAGGTGGCCCAGTGCCAGAACCCACTGAACCCTTACGAGTGCCCAAGGTCGATTAGCTACACGGCTCACACGAGCCGATTATTTGGAGCTGACCCATGGACATCATTCGCATCATCATCGCCATTCTGCTGCCGCCACTGGGTGTGTTCCTGCAAGTGGGTTTCGCCGGCGCGTTCTGGCTGAACATCCTGCTGACCCTGTGCGGTTACTTCCCGGGCATCATTCACGCCGTGTACATCATCGCCAAACGCTAAAACTGTCAGCCTTTTGCAATGAGCCGCGAGTTGCGCTCGTTGCGAAAGGCCAATTGCTCGATGGTCTGGGTGGCGTGTTCGGCTTCTTCCCGCGCTTGCAGGATGATGCCGTGCTGCTCGGACTTGCTGCACACCGGGTCGGCGTTGCTCGCGTCGCCCGTGAGCATGAACGCCTGGCAGCGGCAGCCGCCGAAGTCCTTTTCCTTTTCATCGCATGAACGGCACGGCTCGGGCATCCAGTCGTAGCCGCGAAAGCGGTTGAAGCCAAACGAGTCGTACCAGATGTGCTGCATGCTGTGGTCGCGCACGTTGGGAAATTGCACCGGCATCTGTCGGGCACCGTGGCAGGGCAGGGCAGTGCCGTCCGGTGTTACGGTCAGAAAAATACTGCCCCAGCCGTTCATGCAGGCTTTTGGGCGTTCTTCGTAGTAGTCCGGTGTAACGAAGATCAGCTTGCACGGGTGGCCTTCGGCTTCGAGTTTGGCGCGGTATTCGTTGGTGATGCGTTCGGCGCGCACCAGCTGTTCTTTGGTCGGCAACAACCCCACACGATTGAGCTGCGCCCAACCGTAGAACTGGCAGGTAGCGAGCTCGACGAAGTCTGCTTCCAGTGCGATGCACAGCTCGATAATGCGGTCGATCTTGTCGATATTGTGCCGATGCGTGACGAAGTTCAGCACCATCGGATAGCCATGCGCCTTTACCGCGCGAGCCATTTCCAGCTTTTGCGCGAAGGCTTTTTTCGAGCCGGCCAGCAGGTTGTTCACCTGCTCGTCGCTGGCCTGGAAGCTGATCTGGATGTGGTCCAGGCCAGCTTTCTTGAAGTCGCTGATTTTTTGCTCGGTGAGGCCGATGCCGGAGGTGATCAGGTTGGTGTAAAAGCCCAGCTTGCGCGCCTCGGCGATCAGTTCGGCAAGGTCCTGGCGTACCAGTGGTTCACCGCCGGAAAACCCCAGTTGCGCGGCGCCCATTTCCCGCGCTTCGCGAAACACTTTGATCCATTGCTCGGTGCTCAGCTCTTTACCCTGCTCGGCGAAATCCAGCGGGTTTGAGCAGTACGGGCACTGCAACGGGCAGCGGTATGTCAGCTCGGCGAGCAGCCACAGCGGCAGGCCAACGGGTGGCTTTTCAGGCAAGTTCGATCCAGTGCTCAGCACGGGCGACCTCCATGAAATCCTCGATGTCTTGACCGAGTTCAGGTACGCCGGGGAATTGTTTATCCAGCTCGGCGATGATGGCAGCCACGTCGCGTTCGCCATCGATCAGACCACCAATCAATGCGGCGCTGTCGTTGAGCTTGATCATGCCTTCGGGGTAGAGCAATACGTGGCCTTTTTGCGCGGGCTCGTACTGGTAGCGATAGCCCTGGCGCCAGGTCGGTGTTCTGCTGCGATCAAAGCTCATAGGGTGATCCCTTTATGCCATACACGCTGATCAGTCACGCTGTGATACGGCGGGCGGTTCAGTTCATAGGCCATGCTCATGGCATCCAGCATGCTCCACAAGATGTCGAGTTTGAACTGGAGAATTTCCAGCATGCGCTCCTGACCTTCGCGAGTGGTGTAGTGCTGCAACGTGATCGCCAAGCCGTGTTCCACATCGCGTCGGGCCTGGCCCAGGCGGGTACGGAAATACTCATAACCGGCCGGGTCGATCCACGGATAGTGCTGCGGCCAGCTGTCGAGGCGCGACTGGTGGATCTGCGGCGCGAACAGCTCGGTCAGCGAGCTGCTGGCGGCTTCTTGCCAGCTGGCACGCCGGGCAAAGTTGACGTAGGCATCCACGGCAAAACGCACGCCGGGCAGCACCAGTTCCTGAGACCGCAGCTGGTCCGGGTCGAGGCCAACGGCCTGGCCCAGACGCAACCAGGCTTCAATACCGCCGTCTTCACCGGGAGCACCGTCGTGGTCGAGCAGGCGCTGGATCCACTCGCGACGGATCTCGCGGTCCGGGCAATTGGCCAGGATCGCGGCGTCTTTCAGCGGGATATTCACCTGATAGTAGAAGCGGTTGGCGACCCAACCCTGGATCTGCTCGCGGGTGGCGCGGCCTTCATACATCGCCACGTGGTACGGGTGATGGATATGGTAAAACGCGCCCTTGGCACGCAAGGCATGCTCGAACTCGGCGGGCGTCAGTGGTGTGTCAGTCATGTGGTCTGCTCCTACAATTCAATGCTCATGCCGTCGTAAGCCACTTCAACATTACGCCGTGCCAGCTCGGCCCGTTCGGGGGAGTCTTCATCGAGGATCGGGTTGGTGTTGTTGATGTGGATCAGCACCTTGCGCTGCTCGGGCAACTGTTCCAGCACTTCGAGCATGCCGCCGGGGCCGTTCTGAGCCAGGTGGCCCATCTCGCGACCGGTGCGGGTGCCGACGCCACGGCGCTGCATCTCATCGTCGTCCCACATCGTGCCATCCACCAGCAGGCAATCGCTGCCGGCCATGATCTCCAGCAACGGCGCGTCGACCTTGCCCAGCCCAGGGGCGTAAAACAGTTTGCCGCCGGTGCGCAGGTCTTCGACGATCAGGCCGATGTTGTCGCCTGGGTGCGGGTCGAAGCGGTGTGGCGAGTAGGGCGGTGCGGCGCTGCGCAATGGCAGCGGCGTGAAACGCAGGTTGGGGCAGGCCGGGATGGTGAAGCTGGCGTCCAGCTCGATGCGGTTCCAGGCCAGGCCGCCGTTCCAGTGCGTGAGCATGGTGAACAGCGGGAAACCGGTACTCAAATCTTCATGGACCATGTCGGTGCACCACAACTGGTGCGGGCAGCCTTCGCGCAGGCTTAACAGGCCGGTGGTGTGGTCGATCTGGCTGTCCATCAGGATGATCGCGCTGATACCGGTATCGCGCAGCGCACGGCCGGGTTGCATCGGGGCGAAGCCTTGCAGTTGCGCGCGGATATCCGGCGAAGCGTTGCACAGTACCCAATTCACGCCATCGTCGGAAATCGCGATGGACGACTGAGTGCGCGCCTGGGCCCGCAGGCTGCCGTCACGAAAACCTGCGCAGTTCACGCAGTTGCAGTTCCACTGCGGGAAGCCACCGCCGGCGGCGGAACCTAGAATCTGGACAAACATGATTGCTCCATCACGCAAAGCTCAAAACAAAAACGCCCCGGGCGAACCGAGGCGTTGTATTACTCAGCCAATCAACGGCTGGCGAAGTACATGGTGACTTCGAAACCGATACGCAGATCAGTGTAAGCAGGCTTGGACCAGGTCATATTCATACTCCTACGAAGGGATGGGACGTTCACTACTCATACATATAGTCCACCTCCAATCGGAGATGTTCAGAGGTGTGCGGATGAATGTTACGCAATTCTTTTCAAGTTAGCGCTGTCTTGGTGGCAAAAGCCTTTTGCAGGGCCAGCAATGATCAGCCTGCCGTTTGCCAGGAACCATTGATGGGCGGGCCGTTGGCCACACAGCGCCAACCGCCTACAGCGTCATTGAGTTGCCCTGCGGCACGTTGCAGATCCTCGCGCGTGCAGGTTTGTATCAACTGCTGAAGTGGCGCCAGATAACCCGACGAATGGCCAGCCAGCTGCGCCTGCCAGAGCAATTCGGCGGCTTGGGCGACCGGTAATGCCTGGGCCGTGAATTGCTCTGCCAGCGTCTGGTTGCCCAGTTCGGCGCTGTTGTCGATCAACGCCGGAAGCTGCACCAGGAAGGTCTGCACGTGCTCGAAGATCCCGGCCAGGGATACGCTGGGTGATTGCACGCCAAACAGCAGGCCGGTTTGCCCGTTGATCTGTCGGATGCCGCTGAACACGGCGTAGCCGATTTGCAGTTCTACGCGCAGTTTTTGGTAAAACGGCCCCTGGAGCAGATGCCCGAGCAGTCGCCATGCCGCTTCATCGGCCAGGGATTGGCTTGGCGTTGGGCAAAACAGCAGCAACGCGGCTTCGCGGGCGTCGGTATTCACTTCGTGCCAGAGCCGCTGGCCGTCGAGGGTTTTCGGCGTGTGTTCGAAGCTTCCCGGCTGGCCTGGCAATCGCGCGGCTGCGGTTTTGATCGCCGCTTCACTGGCAGCGGGAAAACCTGTGCCCAGGCCCTGCCAACGCGCGGTGGTCCATGACGATGGCGTCTCGCCGGCCCCGGAAGCGATGCCGGCACAGCAGGCAGGCAACGCCTTGAGCAGCTCCCGAATGGCAATCATCGGCGTTTGTGCGGGTGACGGCAGCGGCCTATCGGACTGGCTCAAGTTAAGCGCCAGCGCCTCGACCACAGCCGCGATTGGTTCGTGAAGGCCGACTATTTTCACGCGCCATTCATTGCCGAGGGTTTCGAAGGCCAATTCGACGCCCGCCTGACGGGCCTGCTCACGCAACGGCTGCAACGCATGTTCCAGGCCTGCGGGTACCAACGAATCAAAGCGCCATTGCAGGTACAGCGCGCCTTCGTTGGTGTCATCCGCCAAGGCCTGGCTGAACGTCAGCGCCGACACTTCCCGTCGTCCCCGCGAGCGATCCTGGGCGAACGTGCGCAAGCCACGGTGGGCGCTGGTCTGGCCGCGAATCAGGCCGGCGCGCGCTTGCTTGATCGCTGGGCGCAGGAAGGGGTTGTTGGGCGGCAGTTGCCAGGCGTGCTCGGAGGGCGGCAGGTGCAGTGAATCGAGCAGATTTTTCAGGGCCGCCACGCCCTGTTCCGATAGATCTTCGCTGTCGTTGCGGGCCAGCGCCAGGGCGCCCTGGATTTGTTGCTGGCGAGCGTTCAGCAAGGCGAACTCTTCTCGCAGCGGCGTCCAGTCGCTCTGTGCGAAAAAGCTCAACCAGTCGTGCAATAACGCTTCGACCTGAGTAGCCGACCCGTCTTGAGCGAAGAGGGAAAAGTCGATATCCAGCAGCGCTTGCCCGGCGAAGTGATACAGCACGGACGCGTGCAGTGCGTGGGCCAAGCTTCGCGTCTGCAGCTCGGCCAGTAACCCGCCGGGCGCCGGGGCGTTGAGCCAGGTGCAGAGAAAATCCAACGCTTCACGGGGCACGTCACAGGCAATGACGTGGTGCCGATGATTATTGGCGGTGTATTGATAACTCACTGCTTGATCGGGCAACAGCGCAGGGGGCTCGGCCTGTGGGTGCAAAGGCCCGCAAGCCAATGCCTCGCTGAATCGCTGCGCCAAGGCTTCCAGCTCGTCCAGCGGCTGCGGGCCGGCCAGGCTCAACGTCATCTGCCCGCTCTGATAAAAGTGCGTGTGAAATTCGCGCAGTGCTTGCTGAAATGCCTCACGCTCCACCGGCAGGCTTTCCCGGTTGCCGGCGTGAAAACCGCGCAGTGGATGATCGGCGGCCAAGCCCTCCAACAGCGCGACCTGCTGCTGAGCCTGGGCATCCTGGGACCATGCAACAAACTCTGCGTGCAACACTTCGCGCTCACGCAACTGGTCTTCAATCGCCAGGCGCGGGTGAGCCAGCATGTCCGCCAGGCGCTCAAGCCCGCTGGCAAAGGTCGCCAGCGGCAATTCAAAGAAGAAGTCCGTCGTACGCTCCCGGGTACTCGCGTTGACCTGCCCGCCATGGCGCTGCACGTAGGCCATCAGCCCTTCATTTGCGGGAAAACGCTGCGTGCCGAGAAACAACAAATGCTCAAGAAAGTGCGCCAGCCCCGGCCAGGCCAAGGGCACGTCATGGCTGCCGGCAGCCACGCGCAGCACCGCAGCGCAACGCTTCAAACGTGGCGCATGGCGCAGGGAAACCCGCAGGCCATTGGCCAGGGTCAGGTGAAGGTGATGAGGGTGGGCCGGCGCAGGCATGGGCACTTCCGAAACGTAGGAGGTGGCCATGTTATCAAACCGCTGACAAACCGGCTGGGTCAGGGCTTGTGCAGTGCGCCGTACAACTCGGGGCGACGGTCTTGCAGGTAGTGGTTGGCGGCGCGGGCGTCGAGGATGGACTGGCGGTCCAGCGCACCGACGATCAACGTCTCATCCAGCCCGGCCTGGGCGATGCGCTGCCCATTCGGCGCGGCGATGCTGCTTTGCCCGCAATACTGAATCTCGCCTTCCTGCCCGCAGTAGTTGGCGTAGGCCACATAACACTGGTTTTCAAAGGCCCGCGCCCGCACGGTGACGTCGGCGACAAAGTCGAACGGCACCATATTGGCAGTCGGCACCAGGATCACTTCGGCCCCGGCCAGCGCCAGGCGACGGGTATTCTCCGGAAATTCCAGGTCGTAGCAGATCAAGAGGCCAAGCTTCCAGCCGTTCAATTCCACCAACGGGAAATCATCTTCCCCGGCACTGAACATCGAGTGGTCCAGGTCGCCAAACAAGTGGGTCTTGCGGTAGTTGCACAGGCGCTGGCCGTGGGCGTCGATCAACTGCACGGCGTTGTAGATCCGCCCGTCCTCGGCCCGCTCCGGGTAGCCGTACAGAATCGCCAGCCCGGCGCTTTTGGCGAGTGTGGCAATCGCCTGCGCGGACGGCCCATCCTGAGGTTCGGCAAGGGCACCTACCGCTTCGGCGCCGATGTTGTAGCCGCTGAGAAACATCTCCGGCAGCACCAGCACATCGGCATCCGAGGCCTCATGCGCCAGTGGGTGCAGGCGCTTGAGGTTACCGGCCACATCCAGTGGCAGCGGCGGGCATTGGTACAGGGCAACGCGCATGCTCAACTCCTTAATCGGCCAGGGCGATCGGGCCGATTTCGTCAAAGACATCACCAGGCCCTGGGTTCTCCGGATGCGTGCTGCCGCCGAAGTGGGTCATGATGCCCCACACCGCGTTCAGCGAGGTTTGCACCGCGCCTTCGACCCAGGCCGGCGTCCAGGACACGTCGTCACCGGCAATAAAAATCCCACGTTGTTCAGCGGGCATGTCCTTCTGCATGAAGTGCGCATACATCCGCTGGTTGTAGCGGTAGTGGCCGGGCAGCGCGCCTTTGAAAGCCCCGAGGAAATGCGGGTCGGCTTCCCAGGACACAGTGATCGGGTCGCCGATGATGCGCGCCTTGATATCGACTTTCGGGTAGATCTTTTTCAGGGCGTCGAGGGCCAGTTTCACTCGCTTGTCGATGGGCTGCGGGAGCATTTTCAACGCGTCGCTCATCCACGAGTACGACAGGCAAATCACGCCCGGCTTGTCGTCGCCGTTGTCGAACAGGTAAGTGCCACGGGTCAGGCGATCAGTGAGGGTCATGCTCATCAGGTCGCGGCCAGTTTCCGGGTCTTTGTCTTTCCAGAACGGGCGGTCGACCATCACGAAGGTTTTTGACGACTGCATGTAACGGGTGCGGTCCAGGGCCATCCACATTTTCTGCGAGAACAGGCTCTCGTCGCATTCGATCTGGGTGGTCAGCAGCCAGCTTTGGCAAGTGGTCAGCACGGCGGCGTATTCACGGGTGTCGCCGTAGTTGTCGGTCACAGCAAAGCGGCCATCGGCGGCGTGGGCTATGCGGCTCACACCGGCCCGTGGCGCGCCGCGATGCAACGAGCTGAGGCTGGTGCCTGCCGGCCAGTGCGCACAACGCTCCGGCACGTGGCGCCAGATGCCCATGGGCACTTGCGCCACGCCGCCGACGACCAGGTGCTGGTGGTCGTCGCAGTTGGTCATCACCACGCGGAAGATTTCGAGCATCGAGTTGGGGAAATCCGAGTCCCAGCCGCCGGTGCCGAAACCTACCTGACCAAACACTTCGCGGTGCGCAAACGAGAGTTTGGCAAAGGCCTTGGACGTGGCGACGAAGTCATAGAAGGTGCGGTCGTCCCACAGCGGCACCAGCTTGTTCCACAGCGCTTTGAGGCGTGGTACGTCGCGGTCGCGGATGGCTTGCTGGATATCACCGAACTGCGAACCGGCTTCCAGCGCATCGGCCCAGGCGTCGGCAACTTCCTGGAACAGCACCGGCAAGTCCGAGAGCTTTTGTGCGTAGTGAGTCTGGCCTTCCAGGTCGATCACCGTGCTGCCGGAGGCGGGCGTCAGTGGGTTGGGGAAGGGTTTGGTCTCCAGGCCCAGCTTGTCCACATAGTGGTAGAACGCTGTCGACGACACCGGAAAACGCATGCCGCCCAGCTCGGCGATGATGCCCTCGGCCCCTTCAAACGCCTGGGAGCGCAAGCGGCCGCCCATTTTCGAGGCTTCATACACCACCGGCTTGAGGCCCAGCTTCATCAGCTCGTAAGCGGCCACCAGGCCCGCGATCCCCGCACCGACAATCGCCACTTCGGCGCCATGGTTGGCGGCCGGAATGCTGCCCAGGCCGGCCGGATGCTCAATCCAGTCATCAAAGGCGAACGGAAAGTCCGGGCCAAAAATGGTGATGGGTTTTTTACCGTCGGCGGGGTGGCGATGGGTCTTGCTGATGGTGCTGGACGGAATGCTCATGGCTGACCTTACTGGCGACTCGGCGGGATGTGGCCCGTTGAGTATAGGAAAAGATGGCAGCCAGTTTAGGGAGCGTAGCGTTCGTTAATAAGACGCAAAGTGTCGTCGTATTGGATTGTTTTCAGTCAGAGTGACGAAGAGGGTGGTCAGACTGGCTGGCCACGGTCCAATTTGTTACTGAGGATGATCGACGTGGTAGTTTTTTCCACACCGTCGACACTGCCGATCTGGTCCAGCAATTGATCCAGTTGCTCCGGTGAATCGGTGCGCAGCCAGGCCACGTAATCAAATTCGCCACTCACCGCACACAGCTGCTGCACCTGCGCCATTGCACTCAACCGACGCAACACTTCCTTGCCCGAGCGCGCTTGCACGGTGATCCCGACATATGCCTGCAAACCACCATCGACCACACGCTGCCCGAGGCGCACGCCATAGCCGGTAATCACCTGGGTTTTCTCCAGGCGCGCCAGACGCGACGTCACCGTGGTGCGCGCAATGCCCAACTGCCGGGCAAGCATGGCCACGCTTTCGCGAGCGTTGATCTGCAAGGCGGCGATCAGTTGGCGATCGATTTCATCGAGGACGGGCAAGGGCAGGGCTCCAGTGCGGGCGGCAATGGGTCGCCATGTTACAGGCTTGCGCCCGTCTGGAGCGCTGCGATCTGCGAGATTAAGGCGCCTTGCAGACTTTCGCGGCGGCGGGATCGTTCGGGATAAACGAGTCCGGCGCGCCAGGCTTGAGCACCACGTAGCCACGGCGCCATGGCTGGTCGTCGATCAGCTTCCAACGATGGCCGGTGCCGGTGTTGTCTTCGGCGACCAGCACTTCACCGGGGTGCAGGGTGAACGTCTCGCCGCCTCGGGTGGCGAAGGCCAAGGTGCCGGAGAGTGTCATGACGTACTGCGGCTCGGGATCGTTATGCCAATCGTAAGAAGCGTGCGCCGGGGTTGTCTTGAAATGAATGGCAGTGACGTCGTTGCGCATGCTCGGGTCGATGGTGCCCTCCAAAACGTGCGAGGCGTTGTCTGCGCCTGTGCAGAGCTTGTACGCCTTGATGGTGGCCGGCGCGGGCGATGCTGCGTGTGCGTTGCCGAGGGTTGCAAGGGTGATGGCGAGAACGCCTGCGGTGCGCAGGCTGAGGGTAAAAAAGGCGCGGGGTGAACGGTTGGCCTGAGGCATGGAGCCGGGTTCCTCGTACTGGTTGAGTGGCCGGCCATGGTCTGTGCCGCAGCAGTTGAGGACAATTAACAAATCTTTCATTGCTGACAAAGGCGTGGGAGTCAGCGTCGCCTTTTCCATACGCCAGACACGCAAAAGCCGCGCAATGCGCGGCTTTCTTGTTTGGTGGGCCCACACGGACTTGAACCGTGGACCAAAGGATTATGAGTCCTCTGCTCTGACCAACTGAGCTATAGGCCCTTGTAACAGGTCGCGGATTATAACGATGGTTTCCCCGCTGTGCCATCCGAAAAGTCTGAAACCCTCAGATGAAGAAAAGCCTCGGCAAAAAGCTCGGGCGGCAGGGGCAGGCTGACGATGTAGCCTTGCATCTGTTCACAGCCTTCGGCGGCAAGAAAGGCTTGTTGCGCGGGGTTTTCCACGCCTTCGGCGATGATGGTGAATTGCATGCTGTGGCCCAGGGCGATGATGGCGCGCACGATGGCGGCGTCGTGCGGATCGTCGGGCAAGCCGCGCACGAAGGACTGGTCGATTTTGAGGAAATCCAGCGGCAAGCGCTTGAGGTAGCTGAGGGATGAATAGCCGGTGCCGAAATCATCAATCGCCAGCTGCACGCCCAGGCGTTTGAGTTGGTGCAGCACTTCCAGGGCTTCCTCGGCCTGGCTCATGATGAAGTTTTCGGTGATCTCCAATTGCAGGCAGCCGGGCTCCAGACGGTAGTCGCGCAGCAGCTGTTCAATGCGCGCGAGCAGGTTGGGGTGGCGCAGTTGTGCGCCGGCGAGGTTGACCGACAGTGGGCCGAAATCCTCATAAACCGTTTGCCAGGCGTGCAGTTGTTGGCAGGCCTGTTCCAGTACCCAATCGCCGATCTGCAGGATCATGCCGTTTTCTTCGGCGAGGGGGATGAAATGCTCAGGCGGCACGTCGCCAAAGGTTGGATGGCGCCAGCGGATCAGGGCTTCGGCGCCGATCAGTTCGTGGGTCGCCAGGCTCAGCTTGGGTTGGTAATACAGGCTCAGTTCGTCACGTTCGATGGCGCGGCGCAGTTCGTGTTCCAGGGCCACGCGCTCGTTGGCTTGGGCGGTGAGGTCACGGGTGTAGCTTTCGACGCGGTTGCGGCCCTTGGCCTTGGAGCGGTACATCGCCGCGTCGGCGTTTTTCACCAGGGTGGCGACGTCAGTGCCGTCCTGCGGGTACAGGCTGGTGCCGATACTCGCGCTGATAAAGAACTCGTGCTCGCCGGCCTGGAACGGCGGGGTGAAGCAGGCGAGCAGCTTGTTGGCCAGGTGCGCGGCATCGCTGGCGTGTTGCAGGCCGGGCAGCAGGATGATGAATTCGTCGCCGCCCAGGCGTGCCACGGTGTCGACATCGCGCAGTTGCTCCTTGAGGCGCACGGCGATGTCCTTGAGCAGCAGGTCGCCGATGGGGTGGCCAAGGCTGTCGTTGATGTGTTTGAAGCGGTCCAGGTCCAGAAACAGCACGGCGCCTTGGTTACCGCTTTCCTGCTGGCCATTCAGTGCGGCCTGCAACCGGCTTTCGAACAGGGTGCGGTTGGGCAAGCCGGTCAGTGGGTCATGGTGTGCCTGGTAGTCGAGGCGCGCCTGGGCGTGCTTGAGGCTGGAGATGTCGGCAAACACGGCGACAAAGTGGGTGATCAATTGCTCGCGGTTGCGCACGGCACTGATGGTCAGCCAACTGGGGTACAGCTCGCCGTTCTTGCGGCGGTTGGAAATCTCGCCCTGCCAGTGCCCGTGGGCGGTCAACTGGTGCCACATGGCTGCATAGAAGGCGCTGTCGTGCAGGCCGGAGGCGAGCAGGCGCGGCGTGCTGCCAAGGGCTTCGGCTTCGCTGTAGCCGGTGATTTCGCTGAACGCGCGGTTGACGGCACTGATGTTCTGCCGGGTGTCGGTGATCAACACACCTTCGGCAGTGCTCTCAAACACCGTGGCGGCCTGTTGCAGTTTTTCCTGCATGAACTGGCGTTCGGTGATGTCTCGCGCAATGGTCAGCATGCAATCTTCATCGCCGATCGGCAGTGGGCGACTGGACACTTCGCAGAGGCGAATCTGCCCGTCGTTGCGGCGTATATGGCAGACGAAGTCGCGCACAAAACCGTCGCGCTGCATCAGCTCCAACATGTGTTTGCGTTCGTTGAGGTCGACCCAGATGCCCAGGTCCAGGGTTGACTGGTCGAGCGAGGTCACACTGGTGAAACCGGTAATACGGCTGAAGCCCTCATTCACTTCAATCAGCAGCCCGTCACGTTGACGGCTCAGCAGCAGGCCATCGGGTGAGGCGTGGAAGGCTTTGGCGAATTTCTCTTCGGACGTTTGCAGCTGTTGCTGGGTTTCTTTGAGCTGGGTGATATCGCGCACCACCACCACCAGGGCTTCGGTGGTGTCGAGTTGGAACGGCTCGGCTGAGATCAGCCCTGTAAACGCCTGGCCGTTGCTGCGTCGGAACGACATTTCGAGGTTGCGGATGCTGGTGGTCTGCACGCGTTGCAGCAGGTCGGGCCCGACGCCCTGAATGCCCCAGATATTCAGTTCTGTGGCGGTCTTGCCCACCACTTCCTCGGCGCTCAGGCCGATCTGGTCTTCGAACGCCTTGTTGACCTCCAGCAGGCAGCCATCGGACATCCGCGCAATCACCAGGATGTCCGGGCATTGCTGGAACACCGAGGCAAATTTCTGCTCGGAAAGCTGCAGGGCTTCTTCGGTGCGCTTGGCTTCGCTGATATCGATCATCAAGCCGCGCAGCACTGGTTCATGCCCGTGTTCGATAAGGCTGACAATGTCACGTACCCACAGGCAGCGCCCGTCGGCAGTGATCACTCGGTAATCGAGGCTATGGTCGCGGTTGGCGCGGGTTTCCCGGTAGCAGTAAGCCTCGGCGCGCGTCAGGTCGGCGGGGTGGATGATGTTGCGCCAGAACCCTGGAATCAGCCAATGCGCGCGGGGGTAGCCGAGCAGCTCTTCGGCATGCGGCGACACATAGCTGTAGGTGAAGTCCGTGATGCTGGCTTCCCAGGCGATGGCGGACAGGCTCTCCACCAGGCCGCGGTAGTGGTATTCGCTGCTGCGCAGTTCTTGCTCAAGGGCAACCCGCCGGGATATTTCCGAACTGAGCCGACGATTGATCCGAATTACGATGGCCAGCACGGTACTCAACAGCAGCACGGCTGGCAGGCCGTACATCAGCAGGTCGGCCCAGAACATGCGGTGATCGGTGAAGCTGCCTACCCAGTGTTGCTGGATGGTGTCGGTTTCGTCCGAACTGAGGTCGGCGAGCACCTTGTCCAGGATACCCACCAGCATTTTCTCATCGCGCGGTACGGCCATTGCCAGTTGATAGCGGTAGGGCGTTTCACCGCTGACGTATAACCCATCGAGTTTGAGTTGGCGCAGGCTCCAGACGCTGGAGGCGAGGTCACCGACGACGGCATCCACCTCATCAGTGGCCAGGGCTTGCAGCGTCGAGCTGACGTTGGGCATGGCCACCAGGTTGAGGTCGGGATGGTGGGTGCGCAGCAATTCGTGGGGCGCGTAGTTCTCCACCACGGCGATCTTCAGCCCGTAAAGGTCCTTGAGGTTGCGCGGTTTGGCGCCGCCTTCGTGGGCGAGGATGACAATGGGAAAGTCCAGATAAGGCCGCGTGAAGGCCAGGAAGCCCTGGCGCTCCGGGGTGGACATGATGCCGGGCAGCAGGTCGAGCTGGTTGTTTTTGGCCTGTTCGAGCACGGCGGTCCAGTTGGCGGGCTCGATCAGGTTGATCCTGACGCCCAGGCGGTCCTGGATCAGGCGTACGTAGTCGGCGGCAAGGCCCTGATAACGGCCATTTTCGTCACGGTATTCGAAGGGTGGCCAAGAGGTGTCCACTCCCAGTCGCAGCTCCTGATGGTCCGCCAGCCAGCCACGCTCTTCATCGGTGAGAGTCAACGCGCCAGCCGTTGCGGTCCAGGTGAGCAGCGACAGCAGTATCACGGTCGGCAGTCTGGGCATAACGGTCTCGTTATGGCACGGGGAATGTTTCGAGTGTAGACGGGCATTGCGGGGGAGGGGGGTTGCGCGGCAGTTAATCTGTAGAAAGTGATCTGCACAAAGCAAAACCCCCGGCCTGGGCCGGGGGTTCTGGTATCACTCGTCGAGGAAGGAGCGCAGATGCTCGCTTCGCGTCGGGTGGCGCAGCTTGCGCAGTGCCTTGGCTTCGATCTGACGGATCCGCTCGCGGGTCACGTCAAACTGTTTACCGACTTCCTCAAGGGTGTGGTCGGTATTCATGTCGATGCCGAAACGCATGCGCAGTACCTTGGCTTCACGGGCAGTGAGGCCGGACAGTACGTCGCGAGTCGCTTCTTTCAGGCTCTCAACAGTGGCGACATCGATTGGCGACTGCATGGTCGAGTCTTCGATGAAGTCACCCAGATGGGAGTCTTCGTCATCACCAATCGGCGTTTCCATGGAGATCGGCTCTTTAGCGATCTTCAATACCTTGCGGATTTTATCCTCAGGCATTTCCATGCGTTCGCCCAGCTCTTCCGGGGTCGGTTCGCGACCCATTTCCTGCAACATCTGCCGGGAAATACGGTTGAGCTTGTTGATCGTCTCGATCATGTGCACCGGAATACGGATGGTGCGGGCCTGGTCGGCGATCGAGCGAGTGATCGCCTGACGGATCCACCAGGTGGCATAAGTCGAGAACTTGTAGCCGCGACGGTATTCGAACTTGTCCACAGCCTTCATCAAGCCGATGTTGCCTTCCTGGATCAGATCGAGGAACTGCAGGCCACGGTTGGTGTACTTCTTGGCGATGGAGATCACCAGACGCAAGTTCGCTTCAACCATCTCTTTCTTCGCGCGGCGGGCTTTGGCCTCACCGATCGACATGCGACGGTTGATGTCCTTGATTTCGGCAATCGTCAGACCGGTTTCAGTCTCAAGCGCAGTCAGCTTCTGCTGGCAACGGATGATATCGGGCTGCAGACGACCAATGGCTTCGGCGTATTTCGCCTTGCCTTTGGCCAGTGCGTCGGTCCAGCTTTCGTCAACTTCGTTGCCCGGGAACTGGCGCAGGAAGTCAGCACGCGGCATGCGCGCATCACGTACGCAGAGCTGCATGATTGCGCGCTCTTGGGCACGCAGACGCTCAAGGGCACTGCGAACACGTTCAACCAGGCCTTCGAATTGCTTCGGCACCAGCTTGATCGGCATGAACAGCTCAGCCAGGGCGATCAGCTCGGCAATCGCCTGCTTGTTGCCACGACCGTGCTTTTTCAAGGCCTTGCGGGTGATTTCCATTTGATCGGAAACCGCACCGAAACGCTGGGCCGCGATGATCGGGTCCGGACCGCTTTCAACTTCATCTTCGTCGTCGCTGCTGGCTTCAGCATCGTCGTCTTCGGAATCGTCGTCGGCTTTCGCGGCTTTCGCATCGACAGGCGGCGGTACTTCGGCAGCAGGCGGCGCAATGCCATCGTCCGGGTCGATATAACCGCTCAGAACGTCGGACAGGCGGCCACCTTCGGTGGTAACGCGGGTGTACTCGGAGAGAATGTGGTCAACCGTGCCAGGGAAGTGCGCAATTGCGCCCATCACTTCACGGATGCCCTCTTCGATACGCTTGGCGATTTCAATTTCGCCTTCGCGTGTCAGCAACTCGACCGTACCCATTTCACGCATGTACATGCGCACAGGGTCCGTCGTGCGACCGATATCGGTCTCCACTGCTGCCAACGCTGCTGCTGCCTCTTCGGCCGCAGCCTCGTCAGTATCGGCGTCGGCCAGCATAAGGGAATCCTTATCTGGCGCAGTTTCGAATACGTTGATCCCCATGTCGTTAATCATGCGGATGATGTCTTCCACCTGCTCTGGATCTGAAATATCCTCAGGCAGGTGGTCGTTGACCTCGGCGTAAGTCAGGTAACCCTGCTCACGACCCAGTGTGATCAACTCTTTGATACGAGACTGCTGTTGCGCTTTTCCGGACATAACACCCTATCCACTGAAGGTCTTGGCGGGCAAAAAACAAGCCGAGGATTATACCCGAGCTATGACCTCACACGCCAGCTGAGGTCGGGTTTGATGCGGAAACATTCTGTTTTAAGAGGTCGCGCATCTGTTTTGCTATCTGAATCTGCTCTTCAGCCGATAATCCCGGCTGCCTTGCTCTCTTGATGAGTTCATCGAGGGTCTGCGTATGCTGACCCGCGGATAACCTAGTAATGGTGTCTAAAAACTGTTGTTCAAGGTTATCGCCGTCAATTAGCCACTCCTTTTCTGCGAGTGCTTTCAAGAGGCGGCCTTGTTCGGTGCCATGCCAGCGAGCCATCAACTGAATTGAGTTTAGCTTAGGATTTTTCTGTACCGCCTCGATCAAGGCGATCAGTACCTGAGCGTAAGTGTTGCTCTCGTTGGCAAAATGATCGGCGCTCTCAACTTTCTTCGCCAATTGCGGGTAGTGGATCAGCGTACGCAACGCAATCAGCGTAGGGGCTTCCACCGCCACCGGCGTGCGTGGCGCGTAGGCCTCGTCACGATCGCCGCGCTTGCCGTTCTTGCTCCAGGGTTTCTTGTCCCATTTCTTGCCGCCGGCGCCGGGTTTCTTCGGTGTCCACTCCTGCTGGGGCGCGTAGGCCTCCTGCGGTTGGTGAAAGTCCGAGTAGTCCGGCATGGCGTCGTAATCCATGCCTGGGTCGTAAGCCGGCGGTGCGTCTTGCGGCGCGTTGTGCACCAGCTGGCTGACGGCCTCGCCGCTCAAGCCGGTGATTTCCAGCAGGCGCATGCGCATCAGTGACTTCAGGTTGGCGCCCGGTACTTTGTCGATCAACGGTGCCGCGAGCGTGGCCATGTGGGCCTTACCTTCAAGGGACCGCGGATCGGCTTCTTCGGTCAATTGCTGGAAGAAATAGTCGGCCAGCGGCTGCGCATGTTGATTGATGCGCGCGCGGAACGCGTCGGTGCCTTCGGAGCGCACCAGGGTGTCCGGGTCTTCACCTTCGGGCAAAAACAGGAAGCGTGCACGGCGGCCATCCTGCAGGCTCGACAGCGTGGCCTCGAGCGCGCGCCAGGCGGCGTTGCGGCCGGCCTGATCGCCGTCGAAGCAGAACAGCACGCTGGGCACCACACGAAACAGGCGCTTCATGTGTTCTTCGCTGGTGGCGGTGCCCAGGGTGGCTACGGCGTTGCGCAGCCCTTGCTGGGCGAGGGCGATCACGTCCATGTAGCCCTCAACCACGATGATTTCATCGAGGTTGCGGTTGTTTTTACGCGCTTCGAACAGGCCGTAGAGTTCCTGACCCTTGTGAAACACCGGGGTTTCCGGGGAGTTCAGGTACTTGGGTTTGTCGTCGCCGAGCACTCGGCCGCCGAATGCGATGATCCGGCCACGGCTGTCGCGGATCGGAAACATAACGCGGTCGCGGAAGCGGTCATAGCGCTTGCCGGTCTCGGCGTTTTCCACCAGCAGGCCGGCGTCGATCATGGCTTTCTGCTGCAGGGTGTCGCTGCTCAGGTGCTTGTAGAGGTTGTCCCAGCCTGGCGGCGCGAAACCCAGGCCGAAGTCCCGGGCAATTTCACCGGTGAGGCCGCGACCCTTGAGGTATTCGACAGCGGCCTTGCGCTGCGGATGGCTTTTGAGCGCCTGACGGTAGAAGTCGGCAGCGGCCGTCAGCAGCGGGTACAGCGGCGAGTCGGTGGGCTGCCGCGGTTTGTGCGGGCGGCCACTTTCTTCGCGGGGGATTTCCATGCCGGCGGCTTTGGCCAGGTCCTCGATAGCCTGGGGGAAGTCCAGGTTGTCGTGGTCCATGAGAAAGCCGAGGGCATTGCCGCCCGCGCCGCAGCCGAAGCAATAGTAGAACTGCTTGTCGGGGCTGACGCTGAACGAGGGAGTCTTTTCTTTGTGGAACGGGCAGCAGGCGGTGTAGTTCTTGCCGGCTTTTTTCAGTTGCACGCGCGAGCTGACAACATCGACGATGTCGGTGCGGTTCAGAAGGTCGTCAATAAAGCTCTGGGGAATTAGCCCGGCCATGGCGTTCTCGTCATCACTGCGTATCAATGAGGCCCGCGAAGTGTTCAGGCGCACACATTGTGCGGCTCGATCAACTGTCGTCTGGTTGGGCTGTCAGGGAGTGTATCTGCCGAACATTCACTGACGTTAATTTCTATCAGTGTTCGGCCTGGAAATGTTGCCCGGGCGTCCGGTGTTGGCCAATGGCGGGCCTCGGAAACGCATCGTTGGGCACAGCCGACACAGTTGATCGTCTGTTTGAAGAATGAGTGTGCTCGTCAGTAGCCTTGTTAGGCTCGTCAGAAGAGACGCGCACCGCTGGCAAAAGAGCCAGTCCTGACGTGTGAAGCAGTGTCTCGGTCGCGTGTGCGGCGTCGACGGTGAAGCATCAAGCGATATCCGCAAATGCCAATAGCCCGGCTGAGGGCCGGGCTTGGCAGAAGCTTGCTACGTAAGTCTGTGTATTAGTACAGACGAACGGCGCGGCGCTGCTCGCGCTGAACTTTCTTAGCGTGACGCTTAACAGCGGCTGCTGCTTTGCGCTTACGCTCAGAAGTTGGCTTCTCATAAAATTCGCGGCTACGAACTTCAGCCAGAACACCGGCTTTTTCGCAGGAGCGCTTGAAACGACGCAGAGCTACGTCGAAGGGTTCGTTCTCTTTTACTTTGACGGCTGGCATCCAGAGCTACCTTCTTTCATTACCGGGAATCAACGTTCTCGTCGCAAAAAATTCGCGGCTGAGGTCGTCGGTTTTTAAGGGTTGCGGATGTTAACCCCTCATTGCCCGGAATGCAAAGCCTCTGATCGAAAACCGCTAGTCGGGAGGGGGAGTGGCGACTATTATGCGCGCCTTCGAATTCAGCCTCTACAAGGCGCAAACCCATGCTAGTACTGGGACTTGAAACCTCCTGCGACGAAACCGGTGTCGCACTTTACGACAGTGAACGCGGGCTTTTGGCCGATGCACTGTTCAGCCAGATCGACCTGCACCGCGCCTATGGCGGTGTGGTGCCGGAGCTCGCCAGCCGCGATCACGTCAAGCGCATGCTGCCGTTGATTCGCCAGGTGTTGGACGAGGCCGGCTGCGTGCCGACCGAGATCGACGCGATTGCCTACACCGCCGGCCCCGGATTGGTCGGAGCCCTGCTGGTTGGGGCTTCTTGCGCCCAGGCGCTGGCGTTTGCCTGGGGCATTCCGGCCCTCGGCGTGCACCACATGGAAGGCCATTTACTGGCACCCATGCTGGAAAAAACACCGCCACAGTTCCCGTTCGTCGCTTTGTTGGTTTCCGGTGGGCATACGCAGCTGGTTCAGGTCGATGCGATTGGCCAATACACGCTGTTGGGTGAGTCTCTGGACGATGCCGCCGGTGAAGCGTTCGACAAGACCGCGAAGATGATGGGCCTCAATTATCCGGGCGGTCCGGAAATCGCACGTCTCGCCGAAAAAGGCGTGCCGGGCCGTTACACCTTCCCGCGTCCAATGTGCGATCGCCCGGGCCTGATGTTCAGCTTCAGCGGCTTGAAAACCTCCGCACTGAACACCTGGCAGCAAAGCGTCAGCGCCGGGGACGACAGTGAGCAAGCCCGTTGCGACATCGCACTGGCGTTCCAGCAGGCCGTGGTGGAGACTTTGACCATTAAGTGCAAGCGCGCCCTGAAACAGGCGGGCATGAAGCGCCTGGTGATCGCCGGCGGCGTCAGTGCCAACAAAGCGTTGCGCACCTCGTTGGAAAAAATGCTCGGCGACATGCAGGGCAACGTATTTTATGCGCGCCCTGAGTTCTGCACCGACAACGGTGCAATGATCGCCTACGCCGGCTGCCAGCGTCTGCAGGCCGGCCAGCATGAAAGCCTGGCGATCAGCGTGCAGGCACGCTGGCCGATGGAGCAACTTTCACCGCTGTAAGGGCTCACGTGAGCCGGGCTCATCGAACGTATTTAAAAATGCCGTTCGCGCCCGGCAAACAGGTCGCGTAAATTGCCGCGGTGGCGCCAGACGATCAGCAGTGTCAGCACGCTCATCGGCAACAGCGCTGCAGGCGCCTGCCAGGCCAGCAATGGCAGGGTGAGCGGCGTGGCGATCAATGCGGCCAATGAGCTGGTGCGGGTCAGGTAGAACGTCAACAGCCAGGCCAGCACGGCCAACAGCGCTGCTGGAGGGTAAATCCCCAGCAGCATGCCGGCCGCCGTGGCGACACCCTTGCCGCCGCGAAAGCGGAAGTACAGCGGAAACAGATGGCCGAGCACAGCGCACACGCCCACCCAGGCCTGCTGTTGCAGGGTGAGGCCGGCGAGGCTGGCGATGAGTACGGGCAACAGGCCCTTGCAGATATCGCCCAGCAGCGTCAGCACGGCGAGTTTTTTGCCGGCCAGGCGCAACATGTTGGTGGCACCGGCATTGCCTGAGCCACTCATTCGCGGATCGGGATTTCCTGTCAGGCGGCTGAGCAAAATGGCGAAGGACAGCGAGCCGAGCAGGTAGGCGAGAATCGCCAGTGACCAAAACATGCTAACTATTCCGGGCGAGGACGCCCTGATTCTAACGGGGCAACGCGCCCTTGTCGTGCTGCGGAGAAGAGCTTGGACAGAGTGTTTATCGAAGGCCTGGAAGTCGACACCGTGATCGGGGCCTACGACTGGGAGCGCGGCATCAAGCAATGCCTGCGCCTGGACCTGAGCTTCGCCTGGGACAATCGCCCTGCCGCTGCGGGTGACGACCTGACCCTGGCGCTCGATTACGCCAGCGTATCCGCGCGTATTCAGGCCTTTGCCGAGCAGTCCCAGTACCAACTGGTAGAAACCTTCGCCGAACGCCTGGCCGAAGTGCTGATGAGCGAGTTCCAGATTCCCTGGTTGCGCCTCAAGCTGACCAAGCCGGGTGCCGTGCCGGCAGCCAAAGGCGTGGGCGTGGAGATCGAGCGCGGATGTCGCTAACTCAGGTTTACCTTGGCCTTGGCAGCAATATCGAGCGCGAGCGCCATCTGCGCGCTGGCCTGGATACGCTGGCGAGCTTCTTGACGGATATGCGCTGCTCGCCCGTGTTCGAAAGCCAGCCGGTGGGGATCAAAAGCGGGCCGTTTTTCAACCTGGTGGTGTCGGCCTATACCGATTTGCCGTTGATGGAGCTGGATCGCCGGTTGAAATTCATCGAGGCCGACAATGGCCGCTACGCGCCGGACCGCAAAGGGCTGCCGCTGGATATCGATGTGCTGCTGTATGGCGAATTGGTCGGGAATTTCGACGGCTTGATCCTGCCGCGCGCAGAAATCCTCAAAAACGCCTTTGTGCTGTGGCCCCTGTCGTTGATGGCGCCGGATCGCGTGCATCCCGAGGTGGGCAAGACATTGGCCGAGCTGTGGCGCGATGCGCAGATCGACCAGGTGCTGGCACCTGTCGCGTTTGAATGGCAAAACCAGCCACTCACCCCGAAAAATCTCCTGTAACGCTCGTCTGCCCGGATTCAAACGTGGACGCTGGCTCGCAAATCCCCTGTGGCGAGCGGGCTTGCCCCGCGTTGGGCTGCGTAGCAGCCCCACAACAGGCGCTGAGTTTTACCAGGAAAACCTCAGTGTTTTTACTGGGGCCGCTGCGCAGCCCAACGCGGGGCAAGCCCGCTCGCCACAAAGCTTGCTCGCTACACGTTGTGGTGTTCCTTGTAGGCTTTCAGCGCCTTGAGCCGCTCGCGCTTGAGCGCCTCGCCCAGCTCGGGGCCTTTGAAGCCTTTCTCCAGCAACGGCGCCACTGCTACTTCGCGCGCAACCTTGGCCGCGCCGCGTAAATAATCCGCCTGTGGATAACTTCGTTGCTCAAGGCCTTTGCGGCCGCGTGCATCCATTTCACAGCTCACCACAAATTCCTCAAAGCGCTGCGGCCGGCGGTACACGTCAAAACTCTGCAGCAGCTCCAGCAATGTCGAGGCTTTCAATTCCAGAGCGCGGTGGCCATGGGTGTGATATTGGCCCACCAGCAGCGCCAGCTCCTGGCAATCCTTTGGCACCTTGAAGCGTTCGTTGACCGCCTTGATCAGCGTCAAGCCTGTCTTTTCATGAGCAATATGCTGCGGCAACTTATCCACAGCCGTCAGGCCCTTGCCCACGTCATGCAGCAGGCAGGCCCAGCGTACGGTGAGGGGGTATTTGTGCAGGGCGGCCTGTTGCAGCACGCTCAAGGTGTGCAGGCCGGTGTCGATCTCGGGGTGATGGGCCTCCGGCTGCGGCACGCCGAACAGCGCGTCCACTTCCGGCATCAGGGTTTTCAGCGCATGGCAGTCGCGCAGCACCTGGATGAACACCTGAGGTTGATCTTCCATCAAGGCCCGGGAGATTTCCTTCCAGCTTCGCTCGGGCGTCAGGGCTTCCAACTCGCCGGACTCACTGAGTTGGCGCATCAGTCCGAGCGTGTCGGGCGCTACCGTGAAACCCAGGGAGGCATAACGCGCTGCGAAGCGCGCAACACGCAGTACGCGCAAGGGATCTTCGGCGAACGCCGGGGAAACATGACGCAGAATGCGCGCCTGCAGGTCGCGCTGGCCGTGGTAAGGATCGGTCAGGTTGCCGTCGCCGTCCTCCGCCATCGCGTTGATGGTCAGATCGCGACGCATCAGGTCTTCTTCCAACGTGACCTCGGGGCTGGCATGAAACACAAAGCCACCATAACCCCGGCCACTCTTGCGCTCGGTGCGGGCCAGGGCGTACTCGTCGCCGTTTTTCGGGTCCAGGAACACCGGGAAGTCAGCACCCACCGGCTTGTAGCCCTTGGCGAGCATTTCTTCAGTGGTTGCGCCGACGACAACGCGGTCGATGTCGGTGACCTCGATGCCGAGCAAACGATCACGCACCGCGCCGCCAACTGTGTAGATTTTCATGAAAAAGCCTCCATTAGCGGCACAGGATACCGCCTGTGCCTGACCAATGGAGGCTTTGCTGTGTCAGAGATGAACGACGGCCAGGTCCAGGCGGCCGTAGTCGTTGTCGCTGTGATCACTGCGCGGTGGCACATGGTGAGTCTTCATCACCTGGTCGCCCTGCAGGGTTTCCAGATGAATATCGAAGCCCCACAACCGATGCAGGTGCTTGAGCACTTCCTCAGTGGATTCGCCCAAGGGTTTGCGGTCGTGCTGCTGGTGACGCAGGGTCAACGAGCGGTCGCCGCGCACATCGATGCTGTAGATCTGCACGTTAGGCTCTCGGTTGCCCAGGTTGTATTGCGCCGCCAATGTCTCGCGGATGGTGCGGTAGCCGGGCTCGTCGTGAATTGCCGGCACCAGCAGGTCGTCCTTGAGGTCGTCATCCATGATGCTGAACAGTTTGAGGTCGCGAATTACCTGGGGTGACAGGTACTGCAGGATGAAGCTCTCGTCCTTGAAGCTGCTCATGGCGAACTTGATGGTCGACAACCAATCACTGCCGGCGATTTCCGGGAACCAGCGGCGATCCTCTTCGGTGGGGTGTTCGCACATGCGCCGGATGTCGCGGTACATGGCAAAGCCCAGCGCGTAGGGGTTGATGCCGCTGTAGTACGGGCTGTCGAAGCCGGGTTGGAACACCACGCTGGTATGGGAAGTGAGGAACTCCATCATAAAGCCGTCGGTGACCAGGCCTTCGTCGTACAGGTCATTCATCAAGGTGTAGTGCCAGAACGTCGCCCAGCCTTCGTTCATCACCTGGGTTTGGCGCTGTGGATAAAAGTACTGGGCGATCTTGCGCACAATACGTACGATTTCGCGCTGCCATGGCTCCAGCAGTGGCGCGTGTTTTTCCAGGAAATACAGGATGTTTTCCTGAGGTTCGGCGGGGAAGCGTGCATTGTCTTTATCGCTGTTTTTCCCGGTTTTCTTCGGAATGGTGCGCCACAGGTCGTTGATCTGCTTCTGCAGGTGCTCCTCGCGCTCCTTCTGGCGCAGGCGCTCTTCCTCGGCGGAAATCGGGTACGGGCGTTTGTAGCGGTCAACGCCGTAGTTCATCAGCGCATGGCAGGAGTCGAGCAGGTCCTCAACCGCGTCGATGCCGTGGCGTTCCTCGCATTGCATGATGTACTGCTTGGCGAATACCAGGTAGTCGATGATCGAACTGGCATCGGTCCAGGTGCGGAACAGGTAGTTGCCCTTGAAAAAGCTGTTGTGCCCGTAGCACGCGTGGGCGACCACCAACGCCTGCATGCAGATGGTGTTTTCTTCCATCAGGTAGGCGATGCACGGGTCGGAGTTGATGACGATCTCGTAGGCCAGGCCCATCTGGCCGCGTGTGTAGGACTTCTCCGTACTCAGGAAGTGTTTGCCGTAGGACCAATGGTGATAACCCAACGGCATGCCGACCGAGGCGTAGGCATCCATCATCTGTTCGGCGGTGATCACTTCGATCTGGTTGGGGTAGGTGTCCAGGGCATAACCTGCCGCGATGCGGCTGATTTCCCGGTCATAGGCCTGGATCAGTTCAAAGGTCCACTCGGAGCCGGTGGAAATGGGTTGGCGCTTATGCTCTTTTTTGGCGGTCATGTCACTAACCTGCGCTGGAAGAGTTCACGGAAGACCGGGTAGATATCGCCGGCCGAGACCAGTTGCTGTTGGGCGAACGTGTCGGCAAAGGCTTCACCGATACGCTCATATTCGAACCACAGGGCCTGGTGCTCACGGGGAGTAATTTCGACGTACGTGTAGTACTGCACAAACGGCATGATCTGGTTGATCAGGATATCGCGGCAGATCGGCGAGTCGTCGTTCCAGTTGTCGCCGTCGGACGCCTGAGCTGCATAGATATTCCATTCATTGGCCGGGTAGCGCTCGGCCATGATCTCCTGCATCAGTTTCAACGCACTGGATACGATGGTACCGCCGGTTTCCCGCGAGTAGAAAAACTCCTCTTCGTCGACTTCCCGGGCGCTGGTGTGATGGCGGATGAACACCACGTCGATCTTGTCGTAGTTCCGCTTCAGAAACAGATACAGCAAGATGAAAAAGCGCTTGGCGATGTCCTTGGTCGCCTGGGTCATCGAGCCGGACACGTCCATCAGGCAAAACATCACGGCCTTGGAGCTGGGGTTGGGTTGTTTGACCAGCAGGTTGTATTTCAAGTCGAAGGTGTCGAGAAACGGCACGCGGTGAATCCGCGCACTGAGCTTCTCGATTTCTGCCTCGATTGCCTGGATATCGCCGAAGTTGTCTGGCTCTTCGCGTTTTAAGCGCGCCAACTCTTCCTTCGCCTGTTTCAATTTGGCGCGGCTGCTGCCTGACAGCGCGATACGCCGGGCATGGGCCGAGCGCAACGTGCGGATGATGTTGATCCTGGATGGGTTGCCTTCGTTGCTGATGCCGGCGCGCACGGTCTTGAAGGTGTCGGTGCCGGTCAGGTTGCGTTTGACCAGGTTGGGCAGCTCCAGGTCTTCGAACATGAACTCCAGGAACTCCTCCTGGGTGATCTGGAACACAAACTCGTCCATGCCTTCGCCAGAATTGCCCGCTTTACCTGGGCCTTTACCGCCGCCGCCACCTTGGGGGCGCTGGATATGTTCGCCGGTGGTGAACTCCTTGTTGCCCGGGTGCACGACGGTCTGTTTGCCGCCGCGACCGTGGTGCAGCACCGGTTCGTCAATGTCGCGTCCAGGAATACTGATTTGCTCGCCATGCTCCATGTCGGTGATGGAGCGGCGGCTGACGGCCTCTTCAACGGCCTTTTTGATGTGGTCACGGTAACGCCGCAGGAAACGCTGGCGGTTTACCGTGCTCTTGTTCTTGCCATTGAGGCGTCGGTCGATCACATAGCTCATGGGGAGCCCTCCGGGCAGCTTCACGTTACAAGCTTCAAGCCGCGAGCTGGAAGCTTAGAGACAAGCGGTCAGCTGCCAGGCCAAAGGCCCGGCAGTACACGCCCGTCGCTGCCTTACTGTGATTTACGAACCCGCAGGTACCACTCGGAGAGCAGCCGTACCTGTTTGTCGGTGTAGCCACGCTCGACCATTCGAGTGACGAAGTCGTTGTGTTTTTGCTGGTCCTCCTTGCTGGCCTTGGCGTTGAAGCTGATGACCGGCAGCAGATCCTCGGTGTTCGAGAACATTTTCTTCTCGATGACCACCCGCAGCTTCTCGTAGCTGAGCCAGGTTGGGTTCTTGCCGTTGTTGTTGGCGCGGGCGCGCAACACGAAGTTGACGATTTCGTTACGGAAATCCTTCGGATTGCTGATGCCGGCGGGTTTTTCGATCTTCTCCAGCTCCTCGTTGAGGGCCACACGGTTGAGGATTTCGCCGGTTTCCGGATCGCGGTATTCCTGGTCCTGAATCCAGAAGTCCGCATACAGCACGTAGCGGTCGAAGATGTTCTGGCCGTACTCGCTGTAGGACTCCAGGTAAGCGGTCTGGATTTCCTTGCCGATGAACTCGATGTAACGCGGCGCCAGGTATTCCTTGAGGAAGCGCAGGTAGCGTTCACGGGTTTCGGCCTGGAATTGCTCCTGTTCGATCTGCTGTTCCAGCACGTACAGCAGGTGCACCGGGTTGGCGGCGATTTCGTGCGGGTCGAAGTTGAAGACCTTGGACAGGATCTTGAAGGCGAAACGAGTGGAAAGGCCGTTCATGCCTTCATCCACGCCCGCGGTGTCGCGGTATTCCTGGATCGACTTGGCCTTGGGATCGGTGTCCTTGAGGTTTTCGCCGTCGTACACGCGCATCTTCGAATAGATATTCGAGTTCTCGGGTTCCTTGAGGCGCGACAGCACGGTGAACTGGGCGAGCATCTTCAAGGTATCGGGCGCGCAATGGGCCTTGGCCAGCGAGCTGTTGAACAACAGCTTGTCGTAGATCTTGATCTCATCGCTGACGCGCAGGCAGTAGGGCACCTTGACGATGTAGATCCGGTCGATGAAGGCTTCGTTGTTCTTGTTGTTGCGGAAGGTGTGCCATTCCGATTCGTTGGAGTGGGCCAGCAGGATCCCGGTGAACGGAATCGCGCCCAGGCCTTCGGTACTGTTGTAGTTGCCTTCCTGGGTGGCGGTCAGCAGTGGGTGCAGCACCTTGATCGGCGCCTTGAACATCTCCACGAATTCCATCAGGCCCTGGTTGGCCCGGCACAGCGCGCCCGAGTAGCTGTAGGCGTCGGCGTCGTTCTGCGGGAATTCCTCGAGTTTGCGGATATCGACCTTACCCACCAGCGCCGAGATGTCCTGATTGTTCTCATCGCCCGGTTCGGTTTTTGCCACGCCGATCTGGTTGAGGATCGACGGGTAGAGTTTCACCACGCGGAACTGGCTGATGTCACCGCCAAACTCGGCCAGGCGCTTGGTGGCCCAGGGCGACATGATGGTGTTGAGGTAGCGCCGTGGAATGCCGAAGTCTTCTTCGAGGATCGCGCCATCTTCCGTGGCGTTGAACAGGCCCAAAGGCGACTCGAACACCGGCGAGCCCTTGATCGCGTAGAAGGGCACCTTCTCGATCAGCTGTTTGAGCTTTTCAGCCAGAGACGATTTACCGCCGCCGACGGGGCCGAGCAGGTAGAGGATTTGTTTCTTCTCTTCCAGGCCTTGGGCGGCGTGGCGGAAGTAGGAGACGATCTGGTCGATGCATTCTTCCATGCCGTGGAAGTCTTCAAAGGCCGGATAGCGGCGGATCACCTTGTTGGAAAATATTCGCGACAGGCGCGAATTATTCGCGGTTTCCACCAACTCAGGCTCACCAATCGCCAATAGCAGACGTTCGGCGGCAGACGCGTAGGTACTGCGGTCCTGTTTGCACAGCTCGAGATACTCTTGCAGCGTGAGTTCTTCCTGCTGTGTGGACGCGAAGCGTTGTTGGAAGTGGCTAAAGATACTCATGACGTCGTCACCTCGCTCGATACGTGGAGCCGACGCCGGGTCAATCAGTCGATGCTGGCAGTCATTGGTGATCAACCAATGGCCGTTTTCCCCCCAAACACCCTGAAACGCTACCGATGACCCGCACGCCGGTGTACCGGCTCTCCCCTGATTCGGATGGCCTGCGCTTAAGGATAGTTCGGAATCCGGGAGGTCAAGGCGGGATACGCAATTAGTTTGGCTGCGCCGTTCGTCAGAAACGGCGCGAGCCCAAGCGTCACGCGGGGTAGCGGGGTGTGAAAAAAATTATTGCGAATCGCCTGAGGCAATTTCTGCAGGATAGGTCGCACGCCACAGCTCAAAGCCGCCGTCCAGGCTATACACGTCAGAGAAGCCCTGGCTGATCAGGTAGGCGGCCGCGCTCTGGCTGGAGTTGCCGTGGTAACAGGCGACGATCACCGGCGCGTCGAGGTCGGCGGCACGGATGAAGTCGGCAATGTTGGTGTTATCCAAATGCTGCGCACCGCTGATATGCGCGGCGGCATACGTCGGCTGATCGCGGATGTCGACCACCACCGCGCCTTGCTCGCGCAGCGCCTGGGCTTGTTCGGGAGGGATACGTTTGAATTCGCTCATGGCGGGCTCCTATGGCTTGGCGGCCGGCTGTTTCACAGAAAGGGGGGATTCGCACTGGCAGCTCAGGCGCTCGCCGGTGTCGATGTTCATCAGGGTCATGGCGCCGCCCCACACGCAGCCGGTGTCGAGGGCGAACACGCTGGGTTCATCACATTTGCCTTCAAGGGCCGCCCAGTGGCCGAAGATGATCTTCGTGTCACGGGTCTTGCGCTCCTTGTGGGCGAACCAGGGTTTGTAGCCGGGCAGGGCGGTGTCGGCGCCTTCCTTGCTCTTGAGGTCCAGCTTGCCTTCGGCGGTGCAGAAGCGCATGCGGGTGAAGTAGTTGGTGATCACGCGCAGGCGGGCCACGCCGGTAAGGTCGTTGTCCCACTTGACCGGCTCATTGCCGTACATGCCGTCGAGAAAGGCGGTGTAAAGGTTGTCATCGGCCAGGGCGCTCTCAACTTCGGCGGCGCACTTGAGGGCTTTTTTCACCGTCCACTGGGGCGGGATGCCCGCATGGACCAAAGCCATGTTGCGGCCTTCGTCGTAATGCATGAGCTTTTGCCGACGCAGCCACTCCAGCAGCTCGGTACGATCCGGCGCTTCGAGGATCTCGCGCAGCGTGTCGCCCTTTTTCAAACGCTCGATGTTATTGCCGGCCGCCAGCAGGTGCAGGTCGTGGTTGCCCAGTACGCATACCAGCGAATCACGCAGGCTATATAAGTAGCGCAGGGTTTGCAGGGATTCGGGCCCGCGATTGACCAGGTCACCCACCAACCACAGGCGGTCGCTCGCCGGGTTGAACGCAACTCGCTCCAGCAGGCACTTGAGGGGTTCCAGGCAGCCTTGCAGGTCGCCGACCGCGTACGTCGTCATCAGTGCAGGGCTCCCGGCACGGCGAGGCGGAAGGGCGCGATGACAGCGTCGAACAGTTTGCCGTCAGTGGCTTTCATCTGATAAGTGCCCTGCATGGTGCCGACTTTGGAGGTCATCACCGTGCCACTGCTATACGTATGGCTGGCGCCAATGTCGATCAACGGCTGCTGGCCAACCACGCCGGCGCCGCGCACTTCCTCGACCTGGCCGTCACCGTCGGTGATCACCCAATGGCGCGACAGCAGCTTGGCCGGCACCTGCCCGTTGTTCTTCACCGTGATGGTGTAGGCAAAGGCGAAACGGTTGTGTTCGGGTTGCGATTGGTCCGCCAGGAAGCGGGTGACGACGCTGACGTCGATCTGGTAGCGAGGATCGGACATGCAAGAGGCCTTAAAAGCAAAAGCGGAGGACAGCAGATGCGGATCAGTCTAGGCCATGAGGAGGGCACTAGGCCAGACATGTGTCGGGCAGCCGGCAAGCGTTATCGGTATAACGCTGAGCAAATGTGGGAGCGGGCTTGCCCGCGAATGCGCAGTGTCAGTCACTGAATGTGTAACTGATGCACCGCCATCGCGGGCAAGCCCGCTCCCACATTTGTATCGAATTACAGCTTATTCCACGGTCGGCGCGGGCTGGATCGCAAGCTGATCAGCCAGGCGCACAAACGCGGCCAGGTCCAGTTGCTCGGGGCGCAGGCTGCCATCGACGCCGGCGGCTTCGATTTCGGCGTTGCTGAGCAGTGCCTTGAGCGTGTTGCGCAGGGTTTTGCGGCGTTGGTTGAACGCCTCGCGTACCACGCGCTCCAGCAGTTTGTGATCCTTGGCCGGGTGCGGCAGCACGGCGTGAGGCACCAGGCGCACAATGGCCGAGTCGACCTTCGGCGGCGGGTTGAACGCGCCAGGGCCGACATTGAACAGGTGCTCAACGCGGCAATGGTACTGAACCATGATCGACAGACGGCCCCAATCACCACCGCCAGGGCCGGCCGCCAAACGCTCAACCACTTCTTTTTGCAGCATGAAGTGCATGTCGCGGATGATCCCTGCGTTGTTCAGCAGGTGAAAAATCAGCGGCGTGGAGATGTTGTACGGCAGGTTGCCCACTACCCGCAGGCTGTTGGGCGCGGCGTTAAGGCTGTTGAAGTCGAACTTCAGCGCGTCGCCCTGGTGCAGATTGAAATTGGGTTTGTCAGCAAACTGCTGGTTGAGGATCGGGATCAAGTCCTTGTCCAGCTCCACCACGTCCAGTTGCCCGCCACTGGCCAACAGGCCTTGGGTCAAGGCGCCCTGGCCCGGGCCGATTTCCAGCAGGCGGTCCTCCGGCTTGGCGTGGATGGAGCGCAGGATGCGGTCGATTACGCCAGCGTCGTGCAGGAAGTTTTGCCCGAAGCGCTTGCGCGCCCGGTGTTGATAATGCTCAGTCATATACGGGTCTCGGCCATCTGATAGGCGGTTTCCAGGGCCACGTGCAGGCTGCCGGTATCGATCTTGCCGCTGCCCGCCAGGTCCAGGGCAGTGCCATGGTCGACGGAGGTACGGATGATCGGCAGGCCCAGTGTCACGTTGACTGCGGCGCCGAAGCCTTTGTATTTCAGCACGGGCAGCCCCTGGTCATGGTACATCGCCAGCACTGCGTCGCAGTGCTCCAGATACTTGGGGGTAAACAGAGTGTCTGCAGGCAGCGGGCCACGCAGGTCCATGCCTTCTTGGCGCAGACGCTCTAATGTCGGTTCGATGATGTCGATTTCTTCATGGCCCAAATGGCCGCCTTCACCGGCGTGCGGGTTGAGCCCACAGACCAGGATGCGCGGTTGGGCAATGCCGAATTTCTGTTGCAGGTCGGCGTGCAGGATGCGCGTGACGCGCTCCAGGCGCTCGGCGGTGATCGCGTCGGCGATATCACGCAACGGCAAATGCGTCGTCACCAGTGCAACGCGCAGGCCGCGTGTGGCCAGCATCATCACCACTTGAGCGGTATGGGTCAGCTCGGCGAGGAATTCGGTGTGGCCGGAAAAGGCGATACCGGATTCGTTGATCACGCCTTTGTGTACCGGCGCGGTGATCATGCCGGCGAAGTCGCCGTCGATGCAGCCTTGACCGGCGCGCGTCAGGGTTTCCAGTACAAAGGCCGCATTGGCCTTGTTCAGTTGCCCGGCAACCACCTTGGCTGCAAGCGGCGTGTCCCAAACGTACAGGCTGCCCGCAGGTGCCGGTAGGTCGGGCCAGTTGCCCGGCGACACGTCCAGCAGATTGACAGCCACACCCAGCTGCGCGGCCCGCTCAAGGAGCAGGTCGCGGCTGGTAATGGCTATCAGGGGGTGTGGCTGAGGGTGCGAGGCGAGCAGCAGGCACAGGTCAGGACCAATGCCGGCCGGCTCGCCGGGTGTTACCGCGAAACGCTGGGGTTTCACTGTGCTGCCTGGTCGGTGCCTGTTTGCTCGGCGCCTGGCAGCTTGTTTTCCACGTAGGCTTCGTCACGGATCTGACGCAACCAGGTTTGCAGCTCTTCATCGTATTTGCGGTTACGCAACACGGTCAGTGCTTGCTGCTCGCGGGCCTGCGTGGTGTTGTCAGTGGCGCGACGGCCAAGGACTTCCAGTACATGCCAGCCATATTGGGTCTTGAACGGCTTGGACAGAACGCCTTGCGGGGTCTTGGCCATCACGTCCTGGAACTCAGGCACCAGCGCTTTCGGGTCGATCCAGTTCAGGTCGCCACCGTTGAGGGCCGAACCCGGGTCTTCCGAGAAGCTCTTGGCCAATGTGGCGAAGTCTTCACCGCCTTCGATGCGGTCATAGATCTTCTGGGCCAGTTCCTTGGTTTGCGCTTCGGTGCGGATCTCGCTTGGTTTGACCAGGATGTGACGAACATGCACTTCGTCTTTCAGCGAGGTCTCGCCGCCGCGCTTGCCGAGCAACTTGAGGATGATAAAGCCGCCTGGCGTACGTGCTGGCTGGGTAATGTCACCCACGTTCATCGCGCTCAGCTCACGGTCGAACGGAGGTGGCAGTTGAGCAGCTTTACGCCAGCCCATGTCACCACCGTCCAGAGCGTTGTCACTGCCGGACACGGCAATCGCCGTCTGGGCAAAGTCAGCGCCGGCTTTCAAGCGGTCATAAACAGCCTGGGTTTTTGCGGCTGCAGCATTGAGCTGTTCGGCGTTGGCGCTGTCTGGCGTCGGGATCAGGATGTTGGCCAGGTGCAGTTCTTCGGAGAGCTGCATCTTGCCCAAGTCCGATGCCAGGAAGTTTTTCACTTCCTGCTCGGACACCTGCACCCGCTCGGCCACACGGCGCTGACGCACACGGCTGATGATCATTTCACGGCGGATCTGGTCACGGGCGTCCTCATAGGACAAACCGTCGTGAGCCAGCGCCGCACGGAACTGGTCAACGCTCATGTTGTTGCGTTGAGCGATAGTACCGACCGCCTGGTTCAGCTCTTCGTCCGAAATACGGATGCCGGAACGATCGCCGATCTGCAGTTGCAGGTTTTCGACAATCAGGCGCTCCAGAACCTGCGGGTCCAGCACGCTGGTAGGCGGTACGCCGCCGCCACGCTTGGCGATGGTTTGCTGAACTTCCTTGACCCGTTGGTCGAGTTGGCTCTGCATGATCACGTCGTTATCGACGATGGCCACAACCTTGTCCAGCGGTTGGACCGCAGCGTGTACCGAAGCGGTCCCCAGGAACAGTGCGCCCAGTACTAGCGGGCGCAGACAATCAGAAAGCTTGGTCTTCACGTTCACGATAACCTTCAATGCCTTTGTCGAGGAAGCTCTCTACCTTGGCGCCGGTCAGGCCGCCGAGTCCTTTAAGGACGATCTGGAAGAAGAGCCCGTGGTCACCCTTTTCGTTCAGCGGGGCGATCTGGCTGTATTCGTCGTTGGAAACCCAGTAACGGTTGATGACGCGCAGTTTCCAGCAGCAGTTGTCGTACTCGAAACCACCGAATGCTTCCAGGGTACGGTTGCGTGCATAGTCATACTGCCAGCGGGTGATCAGGTTCCACTGAGGAATGATCGGCCACATCATCGAGAAATCGTGTTGCTGGATTTTGTAGTAATCCTTCACGAAGTTTGGTGAACCTTCGGTGCCGTAGTCGCCACCGAACTGGTATTTGCCAGTCAACTGGTTATAAACCACCTGGTCGTTACGATAGCGGTAACCAACGTTGATAACCTTGTTAGGGTTGTCTTCCGGCTGGTAATGGAACATTGCGCTGCCGGAACGAGGACTGTGGCTTTCGGTATCCCAGTTATAGTCGGCGGTGGCGCGCCAATCGCGGTTGAAGCGGAACTCGTAGTCCAGTGCAATTGGCGAAACATTGGATTGTGCATCTGCGCGCTGGCTTGCCAGGATACCCGGCAGTTGGACTTCACGATCCTTGAAGTACACCGCTTGCCCAATCGCAACACGTTGACGTTCGAAGCCGTTTTCTTCGATCCAGCGGCTGGTTACGCCCAGCGACAGCTTGTTCTCGTCGCCAATCCGGTCGGTACCGCTGAAGCGGTTGTCGCGGAACAGCGAGGCGTAGCTGAACGAGTACTCGCTGGAATCGAATACCGGAATATCGCTCTGGTCCTTGTTTGGCACATAGAGATAGAAGGCTCGCGGTTCCAGGGTCTGGCGATAGTCTTTACCGAACCAGTTGGTGTTGCGGTCGAAGTACAGACCGCTATCAATACTGGCGATTGGAATTGCACGGTCTTGGGAGCTTTTGAATTCTCCACCCGCATAAGGGTCAGCTGCAGTAGCTGCCGCCTGTTGAGCGACGATCTGGTTCTTACCCGTGCTGTCCAAGTCAAGATCGTACTTGGTGTAGACGTACTTGAGCTTCGGCGTAACAAAACCGTAGGTCCAATTCATCGGGTATTCAACAGCCGGCGCAACGTTCAGACGAGTACCGTTTGCACGGGTCAGGCCGGTGACGTAGGTATCCAGACGTGGCGAGACGAAGCCGTTCTCGTCGGTAAAGTTTCCGCTATCGAGGCTGCGTTCGAATCGAACAGCTTCAGTCTCGTAGGTAAAGTTCAGCCCGGCCGGGTGGTACGGCAGAGACCCGTTGAAGGTGATCTGCGGCAACCGGTTATACGGGGTGATCTGAGAGATCGTCGCCAGCTGGTAGGCCTGAAGGTTCAGGCGCGCCTGGAAATCGTCGCCACGATAAGCCACGGAACCCTGCTGGTTGACGTAGTCTCGCGGCTGAACACCTTCTTGGTAGGTCTTCAGATCCTGGAAGAAGTAAGGGTCGCTGATGTTGGTGTAGTCGACCTGCGTCGCTATACGTGAATCCAGACCGCCCTTGTGCTGCCAGTTGACCATGTAACGGTCTTTTTCGTAGTCGCTCTGACCTTTACGCTCGTCGCTGTCGTCATTCAGGTACGCGCCGCCGAACTGACCTTCGCTGGACTTGGTGAGGTAGCGGAATTCGCCTTCCACCATCATGCCGCGCTTGGTCATGTACTGCGGATACAACGTGGCATCGTAGTTCGGTGCCAGGTTGAAGTAGTACGGCGTAACCAGAGTAAAGCCGGTTTCGCTGCCGGTGCTGAAGCTTGGCGGCAGGAAGCCGGATTGACGACGGTCGTCGATCGGGAAGTAGATATACGGGGTGTACAGGATCGGAATGTTCTTGACCCGCAACGTCGCGTTGGTCGCCGTACCGAAACCGGTGGCCGGGTTCAACGTGATGTTGTTGCCTTTGAGCTGCCAGGCGTTGCTGTCCGGCTCGCAGGTGGTGTACGTGCCGTCCTTGAGACGGATGATCGCGTTCTCGGCACGCTTGGCGTACAGCGCGTTACCGCGGATACGCGACTTGTGCAGCACGTATTCGGCGTTGTCGATCTGGGCGGCGCCGGTGTCGAGCTGGACCTGGGCATGGTCACCCACGATCAGGGCGCCGTTGTCGCGCAGACGCACGTCGCCGTTCAGCTCGCCACGGTTCTCGGCCTGATACAGGCTGGCTTCCTGAGCCTCCAGCTGCATGCTGCCCTGACGCATGACAACGTCACCGGCCAGGGTCGCGACCTGTTGTTCCTGCTCGTAACGCGAGGCCTTGGCGCCGATGAAGGTCGGCGCATCGCTCTTGTTCGTCTTGTCGTTCATGCCAGGACGAACCGGTTCGATGTACGCACCGGAGCAATAAGGACCGGTTTCAGCCAGTTGGGCTGCGGTCAGCTTCTCGCGAGGCACCCAGTCCAGGTGGCTGTAGTCGGCGCTGCGCGAACGCAGGCCACGGCCCTTGGCTTCGGTGACCAGAGCGGTCTTCGGTTCGGCCTCGGCGCTGCCGCCAGCATTGGCTTGCGCCGTGCTGCCGGCCGAGCTGACGGCTGCGCCGTCATGCACCGGGCGTGGTGGCAACGGGGCTGCGGCGGTTTTTGGCGCGCAATCCCAGGCACCCGAAGCAGAGACTGAGCAGTCATACTGTTCCGCGGCGACCACGAATGAGGTGGCGAAAGGTTGCATGGCCAGCAGACTGCCGGTTACCAGCAACGGAAATTTTCTACGAAACGCGGGGGATTTCAATGCCATCTTATTAGTCCGGGCTTCCTGCGTGCCATCTGCCCGCGGTGTGGGCCGCACGCCTCTCGATGGTCTGAAAAAGATGCGTGATAATAAAGCATGACCCGCTTGACGGCTAGCGCCGTCGGAGACCCTTGTAATGCCCGAGCAAGATCTACGTTTACAACAGCTGAAAGTCTGGCTGGATGAGCAGTTGCCGATCCTTTTCAACGCTCAGGACTGGGGCGCCGTACCCCCGGCCACATTGACCGCGGCCAGCAGCGACGCGAGTTTCAGGCGTTACTTCCGGTGGGAAGGCGGTGGGCAAAGTTTCGTCGTTATGGACGCGCCACCCCCCCAGGAAAACTGCAAACCTTTCGTCGATATCGCTGATTTGCTGGCGAAATCAGGAATAAATGTGCCAAAAATTTATGCAGAAGATTTGCCGCGCGGCTTTCTTTTGCTCAATGACCTGGGCAAAAAAACCTATCTGGACGTGATTGACGAGCAAAACGCCGATCAATTGTTCACCGATGCCATCGACGCGTTGCTGGCTTTTCAGCAATTGCCGATGGACGCGCCGCTGCCCAGCTATGACGTCGCCTTGTTGCGCCGAGAGCTGGAACTGTTTCCGGAATGGTACGTTCGCCGGCACTTGGGTATCGAGTTGGATACCCAGCAACAGGCCTTGTGGCAGCGCGTCAGCGATCATTTGATCGACAGCGCCCTGGCCCAGCCTAAAGTGCTGGTGCACCGCGACTATATGCCGCGCAACCTGATGATCAGCGAACCGAACCCCGGTGTGCTGGATTTCCAGGACGCCGTCTACGGCCCGGTCACCTACGACATCACGTGCCTGTTCAAGGATGCCTTCCTCAGCTGGCCGAAAGCGCGCGTACGCGCGTGGCAACGGGGCTATTGGGAACGTGCCGGGCAACTGGGCATTCCCGTGCAGGCCGATTTCGAAGAATTCCAGCGTGCCAGTGACTTGATGGGCGTGCAGCGTCACCTCAAGGTGATCGGTATTTTCGCGCGTATCTGCCATCGCGACGGCAAGCCACGCTACCTGGCGGACGTACCGCGCTTCTTTGCTTATATAGAAGCGGTGCTGGCAGACCGTCCTGAGCTGGGCGAGTTGGGCGAACTGCTCGCCAGCCTGCGCCAACCTGTCGAGGCGAGCGTATGAAAGCCATGATCCTGGCGGCCGGCAAGGGTGAGCGCATGCGCCCACTGACCTTGCACACGCCCAAACCCCTGGTGCAGGCGGGCGGCAAGCGGCTGATCGAGTATCACCTTGAGGCGCTGGCCAAGGCCGGCTTCAGCGAAATCGTGATCAACCATGCGTGGCTCGGCCAGCAGATCGAAAGCTACTTGGGCGATGGTGCGCAGTTTGGCCTGCGCATCCAGTATTCGGCCGAAGGCGAGCCGCTGGAAACCGGCGGCGGGATTTTCCAGGCATTGCCGTTGCTGGGGGACGAGCCCTTCCTGGTGGTCAATGGCGATATCTGGACCGACTACGACTTCACCCAATTGCGCCGGCCACTACAGGGCCTGGCGCATCTGGTGATGGTGGATAACCCGGCGCATCACCCCACCGGCGGCGATTTCTACCTGGATCAAGGGTTGCTTCATGATGCGGCGCCCGGTGCCGATAACCTGACCTTCAGTGGCATTTCAGTGCTCGACCCTCAATTGTTCGCGGGTTGCAGTGCCGGTGCCTTCAAGCTGGCGCCGCTGCTGCGGGCGGCCATGGCCAACGGTCTGGTAACGGGGGAACACATGACGGGACGTTGGATTGATGTCGGCACGCTGGAGCGTCTGGCGCAGGTTGAAACCTTGCTGACTGCGGGGCAATAAGATGTTGTGGCCAGGGACACTGATCGGTGCCGGGGCTGGCTTTGCCATTGCCAGTATTCCGGGGGCCTTGTTGGGGGCATTGCTGGGGCAGGCGCTGGATCGCCGCCTTCAGCTGCAAAGTTGGGCGCAACTGCGCGAGCGGCTGGGCGGGCGCCCGGCGTTGCGCAATGACGAACTGCTGTTCGTGCTGTTGGGGCGCCTGGCCAAGAGCAATGGCCGCGTGGTGGATGGGCATATCCAGCAGGCGCGCCAGGAGATGCGTGCGCTGGACATGACCGAGTCGGCCCAGCGCCGGGCGATCAGCGCGTTCAATCGGGGCAAGTCCGGTTCCGACCGGGTGCGCAATTACCTGCGCGTGCTCAAGGCCCAGCCCCATGCCGCAGAGGGTTTACTGCGCGCCTGTTGGCGCATGGCCTGGGCGGACGGCAAGGCGGATAACGCCGAGCGCGACTTGATCGACCTGTGGGGCAAATGGCTCGGCTGGACGCCGCAACAGTTGCAGGCGCTGGCTGCCGATTACGTGCAGGAGCGCAAGCCGTTGGCCAATCGCGCGGGTGCCTATCAGGATGCGATGCGGATTCTGGGGGTCACCTCCACCAGCGAGCCGAGTGTGATCAAACGCGCCTATCGTCGCCTGCTCAGTCGCCACCACCCGGACAAGATTGCCGGCACTGGCGCCAGCGCCGCACAGGTGCGCGAAGCGACCGAGCGAACCCGTGAGCTGCATAACGCCTATGCGTTGATTCGCGAGCGCCGGGATTTTCGCTAGCCAGCACAAATCCTGAGTTGCCAACTCCCACAGTTGATTGGGTTATCAGATCAAGGTTACTCAGCCGCAGTCTGCGGGCTCAACCACCCGCGGATCCGCCGATACAACTGCTCCTGCTCAGCCGAACTGTTGCCGGGCAAGGTCTTGAGTGACACCTGTTTATAGCCGTCATTCTTCCCGCGCTTGGCGGCCTGGACGCGTGCCAGTGCGTTTTTGCGCGCCTGGGCGTCGTCCTGATAGAAAACATCCGCCGTCGGCACCTTCAGCGCCGGGGCCAGTTGTTGCAGGTCTGGCTGCCTGGCCGCCGGCGTCTTGCCTGCCACCATCACCAACTTTTGCACCTGGGCCGGTTGTTTCTCGCTCAGGTAACGCGCCGCCCACCAGGCGCCCGTGCCATGGCCAAGCAGCACCACGCTGCGCGCGCTCTGGGTCTGGGCAAAGGCAACGGCGGCATCGATACGGTCGAAAATGCGTTTGGCGTCGGTCTTGTCTTGTTCATCGGCGCCCGGCACTACCGCAGGATCAGTGCCTTCGGCTTCGGCGCTGGCGGCTTGTTCGATGGGTTTGGCCGCGGTGCTGCCGTCTTTGCTGCTGGTATCGACGGCGGCCTTGGGCGATTCCAGGACGCGCGGCGGCAAGGTGTCGACGTTCACGTCCGGCAGTGACAGGCTCAGCGTGCCCCAGTTGGCGTCGGGTAATTTGCGCCGCAACGGTGCGATTGCTTGCGGCCAGTCAGCGCTTTCCCCGGCGCCCGGCACGATAATCACCACGCCTTCGGGCTCGGCGCTGTTGGCCGGCTTCCACAGGGCCAGGAATGAATCGCTGCCGGCCTGCAATTGTTGCTGTTCCTGTTGCGGCACTTGACGTTCCAGGGCGCTGGCTTCTTCCTGGCTGCGCTCGGGCAGGGGTTGGCGTTCAACCGGTTTTTCGGCGGCGGGTGCAGGCGCGTCGGCGGCCTGAACAGAAAAGGCGCTGGTAAATAGCAGCGACAGGCACAATGCTGGCAGTGCCGAACGGTGGATAAAGGGCATCGTTAATTCCCGGCCAGAAGTGATTCCAGCAGCCTAATGGGTTGGTCAGTATTTGTCAGTGATGTGAGACGTGGATCATGGGTTTTCGCTGTCTGCTGGTTATCGGCGGTTTGTGCTTGGCCTTGATGGCGAACGCTGCGCCCGCGTCTGCCATACCGCAGGCGCCGCTCAATGCGCAGCAGCGTGAGTGGCTGGCCCAGCATCCGGAGCTGCGCGTGGGCCTGGTATTGCAGGCGCCTTACGCGCAATACGATCGGCGCCTGCAGCGTTTGTCCGGGGCCAATGTCGAGTTGATGCAGTGGCTGGCCAAGGCGCTGAACATCGAGCTGACCTGGCGCAACTTCCCCAGCCAGGAGCAATTGGACGCTGCGGTGCGCGACGGCGAGGTGGATATCGCCCCTGGCCTTCAGCAAACACCGGCCGGCTTGCGCCTGTGGTTATTCAGCGACCCTTATATGCGCGTGCCCCAGCATATCGTCGGCATCCGCGAAGGCGGCGGCGCGGTGGAGCTGGAAAAACTCGACGAGCGTTCCCGCGTTGCCGTACGCATGCCCAGCACGCTGGCTGATTACCTGCGCAGCAACTATCCCAACCTCAACCTGCAAGGCGTGCCCATGGAGCGCCAGGCCCTGCAATTACTGGTGAGCCAGCAGGCGCGTTATGCCGTGGTGGATGAGGCGCAATTGAGCCGTTTGTCCGGTGAGGCCGAGTTTGCCGGGCTGACGGTGGTCGGCGATATCGGCCTGCCGCAATTGCTGCGCGTGGCCACCCGCCGCGAATGGCCGGAACTGGCCGGCATCATGCAAAGCGCGTTGCGCGCGATACCGGCCCGCGACCTCGACCAATTGCACAGCCGCTGGCTGCAACCTAAATACCCGCAGCTGACGCAATCGCCGGGCCTGTGGCAAAACCTCAGCCTGCTGTTGGCGATGTTTTTGCTCGCCAGCCTCGCAGTGGTGTTCTGTCAACGCCGTCACCAGCGCGTGCTCGAACACAACTTGCTGGCTGCCCGTGAAGAGAGTGCCGCACGCGCTGCCGGCGCCGAAGCCTTGCGGCTGACGCAGTTCTCCATCGATCAAAGCACCGTTGGCATCCTGTGGGTCAATTGGGACAGCCACGTGCGTTACGCCAACCGCGCCGCCGAAACCATGTTGGGCTATGGGCCGGGCGCGCTGATCGAGCGACCGCTGATCGATCTCGACCCGACCCTGAACATGGACCGCTGGCTCAATGTGTGGAAGCGCGCGCGTGCCAGCGAAGAAGGCCCGCAAACCTTCGCGGCCAATTGCGTGCGCGCCGACGGCAGCATCCTGCCGGCCGACGTGTCGCTGAGTTTCCTGCGCTTTGCCGATGCCGAATACCTGGTGGTCTACCTGAATGACGTCACCGAGCGCCGCCGCTATGTGGCCGCCCTGCTGCAAAGCGAAACACAACTGCGCGAGCTGTCGGCCCACCTGGAAACCGTGCGCGAAGAAGAAAAGGCGCGCATCGCCCGTGAGGTGCACGACGAACTCGGGCAGATGCTCACGGTACTCAAGCTGGAAACCTCGATGTGCGAGCTGGCCTATGCCCAACTGGACCCAGGCCTGAACGAGCGCTTGAACAGCATGAAGCGCCTGATCGCCCAGCTGTTTCAGCTCGTGCGCGATGTGGCGACCGCGCTGCGCCCGCCGATTCTTGACGCCGGCATCGCCTCGGCCATCGAATGGCAAGCCCGGCGCTTCGAGGCCCGCACCCACATCCCCTGCCTGGTACAAGTCCCGGAAAACCTGCCGGCCCTGAGCGATGCAAAGGCCATCGGCCTGTTCCGCATCCTGCAGGAGGCGCTGACCAATGTGATGCGCCATGCCCAGGCGCATACTGTCGAGCTGACCTTGAGCGTGGAGGGCGCCGACCTGCGGCTGACCATCAGCGATGACGGCGTCGGGTTCGTCGAAACCCAGGGCCGCCCGGTGTCCTTTGGCGTCGTCGGCATGCGCGAGCGCGTATTGATGATGGGCGGGCAACTGAGCCTGCACAGCGAACCGGGGGAGGGCACCACCTTGAGCGTCACGGTGCCGTTGGATGCATAACCACAAGAGGAAGCCCCTGTGATTCGCGTATTGGTAGCCGAAGACCACACCATTGTCCGTGAAGGCATCAAGCAATTGATCGGCCTGGCCAAAGACCTGCTGGTGGTCGGCGAGGCCAGCAACGGCGAGCAATTGCTGGAGACCTTGCGCCATGTCGCGTGCGAGGTGGTGTTGCTGGATATCTCGATGCCCGGCGTGAATGGCCTGGAAGCGATCGCGCGCATCCGCGCGTTGCACAATCCGCCGGCGATTCTGGTGCTGTCGATGCACGATGAAGCACAGATGGCCGCCCGCGCCTTGAAGGTCGGCGCGGCCGGGTACGCCACCAAGGACAGCGACCCGGCGCTGCTGCTGACGGCGATTCGCAAGGTCGCGGCGGGCGGGCGTTACATCGACCCGGACCTGGCCGACCGCATGGTCTTTGAGGTCGGCCTTACCGACGCGCGGCCGCTGCATTCGCTGCTGTCGGAGCGTGAGTTCTCGGTGTTCGAGCGCCTGGCCCAGGGCGCCAACGTCAATGACATCGCCCAGCAACTGGCGCTGAGCAGCAAGACCATCAGCACGCACAAGGCGCGTTTGATGCAAAAGCTCAATATCACCTCGCTGGCCGAGCTGGTGAAATACGCCATGGAGCACAAACTTCTGTAAGCCCGGCAAACCGGCTCCAACAGAGGCGCGTGTCTGTTTACGACACGGGCTTTGCCGGCAGACGCTGATGATTGCCGCTGCACTGTTCTGTGCCCGCCATCCGTGTAGGGCAATCCCTACCCCGAACCTTCCATCCTGCTGATGCAAATCTCTCCTGGCCCCCGATTTCCGGGGCCTCGCGCCTGGACTACGCTTGTGCCACAGCCGTCCAAAACAAAAAGGTGTGGGTATGAGCGAGGTGGATTCAAATGATGTGCTGGTCAGCTTTCGTGGCGTGCAGAAGAGCTACGACGGCGAGAACCTGATCGTCAAAGACCTCAACCTGGAGATTCGCAAGGGCGAGTTCCTCACCCTGCTCGGGCCGTCCGGTTCGGGCAAGACCACCAGCCTGATGATGCTCGCCGGTTTCGAGACGCCCACCGCCGGGGAAATCCTGCTGGCCGGGCGCGCCATCAACCACGTGCCGCCGCACAAACGCGACATCGGCATGGTGTTCCAGAACTACGCGTTGTTCCCGCACATGACCGTCGCCGAGAACCTGGCGTTCCCGCTGTCGGTGCGTGGCCTGAGCAAGACTGACGTCAGCGAGCGGGTCAAGCGCGTGCTGAGCATGGTTCAGCTCGATGCCTTCGCCCAGCGTTACCCGGCGCAACTCTCCGGTGGCCAGCAACAGCGCGTGGCCTTGGCGCGAGCGCTGGTGTTCGAACCCCAGCTGGTGCTGATGGACGAACCCCTCGGCGCCCTCGACAAGCAACTGCGCGAACACATGCAGATGGAGATCAAGCACCTGCACCAGCGCCTGGGCGTCACCGTGGTGTACGTGACCCACGACCAGGGCGAAGCGCTGACCATGTCCGACCGCGTGGCGGTGTTTCACCAGGGCGAGATCCAGCAGATTGCCGCGCCGCGCACCTTGTACGAAGAACCGAAAAACACCTTCGTGGCCAACTTCATTGGCGAGAACAATCGCCTCAATGGCCGCCTGCACAGCCACACAGGCGAGCGTTGCGTGGTGGAGCTGGCGCGCGGTGAAAAGGTCGAGGCGCTGGCGGTGAATGTCGGCCAGCTCGGCGGTCCGGTGACGTTATCGGTACGCCCGGAGCGCGTCAGCCTCAATGGCTCCAGCGAGTCCTGCGTGAACCGCTTCTCCGGGCGCGTGGCGGAATTTATCTACCTGGGCGACCACGTGCGCGTGCGCCTGGAAGTCTGCGGCAAGACCGACTTTTTTGTGAAACAACCGATTGCCGAGCTGGACCCAGCCCTGGCGGTCGGCGACGTGGTACCGATTGGCTGGCAAGTCGAGCACGTTCGCGCACTCGACCCACTTCTAGAGGCGAATTAATCGCCCCATGGCTTCACCAACCCTGCACGTGGAGAGAACAACAATGTTGAGATCCCTTAAATATTCCGCCCTGGTCATCGGCTTGATGGGCGCGACACAGGCCATGGCAGGCCCGGACCTGACAGTCGTGTCCTTTGGTGGCGCGAACAAGGCGGCCCAGGTCAAAGCCTTTTACGCACCGTGGGAAAGCGCGGGCAACGGCAAGATCGTCGCCGGTGAGTACAACGGTGAAATGGCCAAGGTCAAGGCCATGGTCGACACCAAGAGCGTGTCCTGGGACCTGGTGGAAGTGGAATCGCCGGAACTGTCCCGTGGCTGCGACGAAGACATGTTCGAGCCGCTTGACCCGAAACTGTTCGGCAATGGCGCCGACTACGTGAAGGGCGCGATCCAGCCGTGCGGTGTGGGCTTCTTTGTGTGGTCCACGGTGCTGGCCTACAACGCCGACAAACTGGCCACCGCACCGACCAGTTGGGCGGATTTCTGGGACACCAAGAAATTCCCAGGCAAACGCGGCCTGCGCAAGGGCGCCAAGTACACCCTGGAATTCGCCTTGATGGCAGACGGCGTGGCGCCCAAAGACGTGTACAAAGTGCTGGCCGGTAAAGACGGCCAGGACCGCGCGTTCAAAAAGCTCGACGAGCTCAAGCCGTCGATCCAGTGGTGGGAAGCCGGCGCACAGCCGCCGCAGTACCTCGCCTCGGGTGACGTGGTGATGAGCTCGGCCTACAACGGCCGCATTGCTGCCGTGCAAAAAGAAAGCAACCTGAAAGTGGTGTGGAACGGCGGCATCTACGACTTCGATGCCTGGGCCATTCCCAAGGGCCTGGCCAAGGACCGCGCCGAAGCGGCGAAGAAGTTCATCGCCTTCTCGGTACAGCCGCAGCAGCAGAAGACCTACTCGGAAAACATTGCCTATGGCCCGGCCAACACCCAGGCCGTGCCGCTGCTGGCCAAGGACGTGCTGAAGGACATGCCGACCACGCCGGAAAACATCGCTAACCAGGTGCAGATCGACGTGAGCTTCTGGGCGGATAACGGCGAGCAGCTCGAGCAGCGCTTCAATTCGTGGGCGGCCAAGTAACGGCCTTCAGTCGAGCCTGTTCCCTGTGGCGAGCGGGCTTGTCCCGCGTTGGGCCGCGCAGCGGCCCCATTGAATTCACCGAGTTCGTTCAGCCAGAACGCGGCGGTTGGTTTGGGGCTGCTCTGCAGCCCAACGCGGGGCAAGCCCGCTCGCCACAGCGTAGGCCCAGGCCACATAGGTTTGTGGTCATTTTTCAGTATTCCGGAGTCAGCCATGGCCATCGCCGTTCCCTCCAACGAGGTCAACAGCCCCACCCTCAAGCAGCGCCTGGCGCGTGCCGAGCGGCTTAACCGCTGGAAGGCCCAGGCCCTGATTGCGCCGCTGGTGCTGTTTTTGCTGCTGGTGTTTCTGGTGCCGATTGTTGCGCTGCTTTACAAAAGCGTCGGCAACCCGGAAGTGGTGGGCGGTTTGCCGCGTACCGTGGTGGCGGTCAAGACCTGGGACGGTCGTGGCCTGCCAGGTGAGCCGGTCTACCAGGCGCTCAGCGAAGACCTGGGCGAAGCGCGCAAAAACCAGACCTTGGGCGATCTGTCCAAACGCTTGAACATGGAACTGGCCGGCTACCGTAGCCTGCTGACCAAAACCGCGCGGGCGCTGCCGTTTACCGAAGCGCCCGGCTCTTATAAAGAAGCGCTGGAAAGCCTCGACGAACGCTGGGGCGATCCGGCGTACTGGCAGGCGATCCGGCGCAACACCAGCAGCCTCACGCTTTACTACCTGCTGGCGGCGGTCGATCACCGCATCGACGACCTCGGCGAAGTGGCCCCGGCCACGCCTGATCAGGCGATCTACCTGGACATCTTTGCCCGCACGTTCTGGATGGGCCTGGTGATCACCTTCGTCTGCCTGCTGCTGGCGTATCCATTGGCTTACCTGCTGGCCAATCTGCCGGCCCGCAAAAGCAACCTGCTGATGATCCTGGTGCTGCTGCCGTTCTGGACCTCGATTCTGGTGCGGGTGGCGGCGTGGATCGTGTTGCTGCAGTCCGGCGGCCTGATCAACAGCGCACTGATGGGCATGGGCCTGATCGATCAGCCTCTGGAGTTGGTGTTCAACCGCACCGGGGTCTACATCTCGATGGTGCACATCCTGTTGCCGTTCATGATTCTGCCGATCTACAGCGTGATGAAAGGTATCTCGCCCACCTACATGCGCGCGGCGATTTCCCTGGGCTGCCACCCGTTCGCCAGCTTCTGGCGCGTGTACTTCCCGCAGACCTACGCCGGGGTGGGCGCCGGTTGCCTGCTGGTGTTCATCCTGGCGATTGGTTACTACATCACCCCGGCGCTGCTCGGCAGCCCGAACGACCAGATGGTCAGCTACTTCGTCGCGTTCTACACCAACACCAGCATCAACTGGGGCATGGCCACGGCCTTGGGCGGCTTGCTGCTGCTGGCGACTGTGGTGCTGTACCTGATCTATAACCGGTTGGTGGGCGCCAGTCGCCTGCGCCTGAGCTGAGGAGACCTTGCGATGCTGAGCCCTTATATGTCACCGGTGGAGCGGGTGTGGTTCTACAGTTTGCGGATCCTGTGCGGCTTGATCCTGCTGTTTTTGATTTTGCCGGTACTGGTGATTATCCCGCTGTCGTTCAACAGCGGCAGTTTCCTGGTGTACCCGCTGCAAGGCTTCTCGCTGCACTGGTATCAGGATTTCTTCGCCTCGGCCGAATGGATGCGCGCGCTGAAGAACAGCATCATCGTCGCCCCGGCCGCCACGGTGTTGGCCATGGTTTTCGGCACCCTGGCGGCGATTGGCCTGACGCGCGGCAACTTCCCCGGCAAGGCGCTGGTGATGGCCCTGGTGATTTCGCCGATGGTGGTGCCGGTGGTGATTATCGGTGTGGCCAGTTACTTGTTCTTTGCGCCGTTGGGGCTGGGCAACAGCTTCTTCTCGTTGATCGTGGTGCACGCGGTGCTGGGTGTGCCGTTTGTGATCATCACCGTGTCGGCGACGTTGCAGGGCTTCAACCATAACCTGGTGCGGGCGGCAGCCAGCCTGGGCGCTTCGCCGCTGACCGCGTTCCGCCGGGTGACCTTGCCGCTGATCGCGCCGGGGGTGATATCGGGGGCGCTGTTTGCCTTTTCCACCTCGTTTGATGAAGTGGTGGTGACGCTGTTTCTCGCCGGCCCCGAGCAAGCGACCCTGCCTCGGCAGATGTTCAGCGGCATCCGCGAAAACCTCAGCCCGACGATTGCGGCGGCGGCCACGCTGCTGATTGCCTTTTCGGTGCTGTTGTTGCTGACGCTTGAATGGCTGCGCGGCCGCAGCGAGAAACTGCGCACCGCCCAAGTGTAACGGTCGGAACCGGATCAACTGTGGGAGCTGGCTTGCCTGCGATAGCATCACCTCGGTTTGCCTGTGACACCGAGTCCCCGCATCGCAGGCAAACCAGCTCCCACATTGATCGTGCCATTCAGTGGGTGAATAGTTCACAACCGAAAATCCCCAGCTACTCTTGTGCCAGCCCATCATTAATAAGAGGCCGCGCACATGAGTACTTCCTCATTCAAGATCGCCCACAAACTGCTGACCGGCGCTGGCGCCATCGAACAGCTGGCCTTTGAACTCACGCGCCTGGATGTGGATAACCCGCTGATTGTCACCGACGCTGCGCTGGTCAAATCCGGCACCGTGGCGCTGGCGCTTGAACACTTGGGCGAGCGTACCTATGAAATTTTCGACCGCGTGCTGCCCGACCCGGAAATCGCCATCGTCGAAGACTGCATGCGCGTGTACCGCGAAGGCGGGCATGACGGCTTGATCGGCGTGGGCGGCGGCAGTGCCATCGACATTGCCAAGAGCGTCGCGGCCTACGCCGGTTACCACGGCGCGCTGGCGGATTTGTTCGGCGTCGACCAAGTGCCGCGCAAGGGCCCGCCGCTGATCGCGATCCCGACCACGGCCGGCACCGGCTCGGAGGTGACCAATGTGGCGATCCTCTCCGACAAGGCTGCACAGCTGAAAAAGGGCATCGTCAGCGATTACCTGCTGCCGGACGTCGCGCTGATCAGCCCGCAAATGACCCTTACGTGCCCGCGCAGTGTCACCGCCGCCAGTGGCGTGGATGCGTTGGTGCATGCCATCGAATCCTACCTGTCGCTGAATGCCTCGCCGATCACCGACGCCCTGGCGATTGGCGCGATCAAGCTGATCGCCAACGCGCTGCCCAAAGCCTACGCCAACCCGGCCAATCTGCAGGCCCGCGACGACATGGCCACCGCCAGCCTGATGGCCGGCATGGCGTTCGGCAATGCCGGCGTCGGCGCGGTGCATGCCTTGGCGTACCCGCTGGGCGGGCGTTTCAATATCGCCCACGGCGTGAGCAATGCGCTGTTGCTGCCCTATGTGATGCACTGGAACAAGCTGGCGTGTGTGGAGCGCATGCAGGACATTGCCCAGGCCATGGGCGTGAATGTCAGCGGCTTGAGTGTCAACGACGCCGCCGACCAGGCCGTCGAGGCGATGACGCGACTGTGCGCCGCAGTGGAGATCCCGGCAGGCCTGCGCAGCTTCGGGGTGCCCGAGGACGCGATCCCCGCCATGGCCACGGAAGCGGCGGGTATTGAACGCCTGATGCGCAACAACCCGCGCAAGCTCAGCGCGGCGGATATCGAGAAAATCTACCGGGCTGCGTATTAACCGTTGAGTTAGGTCACGGTGCGCGCAGCAAAGCATGAGGTATACAATGCGCGCCATCGTGATTTAGCTCAAAAAAGGTGCGTCATGCAGCCCTTCGTTATCGCTCCATCGATTCTCTCCGCCGATTTCGCCCGCCTGGGTGAAGAAGTGGATAAGGTGTTGGCCGCCGGCGCCGACTTCGTGCACTTCGATGTCATGGACAATCACTACGTGCCCAACCTGACCATCGGCCCGATGGTCTGCGCGGCGCTGCGCAAGTACGGCATCACCGCGCCCATCGATGCGCACCTGATGGTCAGCCCGGTGGACCGTATTGTCGGTGACTTCATCGAGGCCGGCGCGACCTACATCACCTTCCACCCGGAAGCCACGCTGCACGTCGATCGCACCCTGCAACTGATCCGCGAAGGCGGCTGCAAGGCAGGCCTGGTGTTCAACCCGGCCACTCCGCTGAGCGTGCTTGAGTACGTGATGGACAAGGTCGACATGGTCTTGCTGATGAGCGTCAACCCAGGCTTTGGCGGGCAGAAATTCATCCCCGGCACCCTGAACAAACTGCGTGAAGCCCGTGCGCTGATCGATGCGTCGGGCCGTGACATCCGCCTGGAAATCGACGGTGGGGTCAACGTCAACAATATCCGTGAAATCGCCGCCGCCGGCGCCGACACCTTTGTGGCCGGCTCGGCGATCTTCAATGCCCCGGACTACCAGGCCGTCATCGACAAGATGCGTGCCGAGCTGGCGCTGGCGCGTCCATGAGCGGCTTTGAGCAGCTGTTCCCCGGCAAACTGCCACGGCTGGTGATGTTCGATCTGGACGGTACGTTGATCGATTCGGTGCCGGACCTGGCAACGGCGGTGGACCAGATGCTGCTCAAGCTGGGGCGCAAGCCTGCAGGGATCGAGTCGGTACGCATGTGGGTCGGCAACGGCGCGCAGATGCTGGTGCGCCGGGCCTTGGCCAACAACATCGATGCCGAAGGTGTCGATGAAGTGGAGGCCGAACACGCCCTGGAATTGTTCAACGCGGCCTATGAAAACGGCCACGAGCTGACCGTGGTTTACCCCGGCGTACGCGACACGCTCAAGTGGCTGCACAAGCAGGGCGTGGAAATGGCCCTGATCACCAACAAGCCGGAGCGTTTTGTCGCGCCGCTGCTGGATCACATGAAGATTGGCCGTTACTTCCGCTGGATCATCGGTGGCGATACGTTGCCGCAGAAGAAACCCGACCCGGCGGCGCTGTTCTTCGTGATGAAAATGGCCAATATCCCGGCCTCCCAGTCGTTGTTTGTCGGTCACTCGCGCAGTGATGTGCTGGCCGCCAAAGCCGCGGGCGTACAGTGTGTGGCGCTCAGTTATGGCTATAACCATGGCCGACCGATTGCCGAAGAAGCGCCGGCGCTGGTGATTGATGACCTGCGGCTGCTAATCCCCGGTTGCTTGGGAGCGGGCGCTGAGATAACGTTGCCCGACATCGAACCAACCCCTTCTGGAAACGCCATCGTGGTGGTCACTCGCAAACTCTGGATGAAAGTCATCAAGGCCCTGGCCCGCTGGCGTTGGCGCGCCTGACTGATCCTGGCCGCGCTGCGGCACGTTTGCACACCTGACCGTTTGACCCTCAAGCCACGAGGCACCTCATGATCCGCGAAGAATTCCTGCGTTTGGCCGCTGCCGGCTATAACCGTATCCCGTTGGCCTGCGAAACCCTGGCCGACTTCGATACGCCGCTGTCGATCTACCTGAAACTGGCCGACGAGCCCAACTCCTACCTGTTGGAATCGGTACAGGGCGGCGAGAAGTGGGGGCGTTACTCGATCATCGGCCTGCCGTGCCGCACCGTGCTGCGGGTGCACGACCATCATGTGAGCATCACGCTCGATGGCGTCGAGATCGAAAGCCACGACGTTGAAGACCCGCTCGCCTTCGTCGAAGCCTTCAAGGCGCGCTACAACGTGCCGACCATCGCTGGCTTGCCGCGCTTCAACGGCGGCCTGGTGGGCTACTTCGGCTACGACTGCGTGCGCTACGTGGAAAAACGCCTGGGCAAATGCCCGAACCCGGACCCGCTGGGCGTGCCGGACATTCTGCTGATGGTCTCCGACGCGGTGGTGGTGTTCGACAACCTCGCCGGCAAAATGCACGCGATTGTGCTGGCGGATCCTTCCCAGGCCGACGCCTTCGAGCAAGGCCAGGCCAGCCTTGAAGCGCTGCTGGAAAAACTGCGCCAGCCGATCACTCCGCGCCGTGGCCTGGACCTCAGCCGTCCACCGGCTGCCGACCCGGTGTTCCGCTCCAGCTTTACCCAGGATGACTACGAGCGCGCGGTGGATACCATCAAGGAATACATCCTCGCCGGTGACTGCATGCAGGTGGTGCCGTCGCAACGCATGTCCATCGACTTCACGGCCGCACCGATTGACCTGTACCGCGCGCTACGTTGCTTCAACCCGACGCCGTACATGTACTTCTTCAACTTCGGCGACTTCCACGTGGTGGGCAGTTCGCCGGAAGTGCTGGTGCGCGTCGAAGACAACCTGATCACCGTGCGCCCGATTGCCGGCACACGCCCACGCGGCGCGACCGAAGAGGCCGACCTGGCGCTGGAAGAAGACCTGCTGAGCGACGACAAGGAGATCGCCGAGCACTTGATGCTCATCGACCTGGGCCGCAATGACACCGGCCGCGTCTCGGAAATCGGCTCGGTGAAGCTCACCGAGAAGATGGTCATCGAGCGCTATTCCAACGTGATGCACATTGTCTCCAACGTGACCGGCGAGCTGAAGGAAGGCTTAACCGCCATGGACGCGCTGCGCGCGATTCTGCCGGCGGGCACCTTGTCGGGCGCGCCGAAGATTCGCGCGATGGAAATCATCGACGAACTGGAGCCAGTCAAGCGTGGTGTGTACGGCGGCGCCGTGGGGTATTTCGCCTGGAACGGCAACATGGACACCGCGATTGCGATTCGTACGGCGGTGATCAAGGATGGCGAACTGCACGTGCAGGCCGGTGGCGGAATTGTGGCTGACTCGGTGCCGGCGCTGGAATGGGAAGAGACTTTGAACAAGCGCCGCGCGATGTTCCGTGCGGTGGCGTTGGCCGAGCAAACTCCGCAAAACTAAAACCAGATAGAGATCCAACTGTGGGAGCTGGCTTGCCTGCGATAGCATCACCTCGGTCTATCTGATCACCGAGGTGTCTGCATCGCAGGCAAGCCAGCTCCCACATTGGTTTTTCGCTGATCTTGCGAGCAGTTTAGAAATCCAGGCTCACTCCGACATTCACCCCTTGTTGGGTCAAATTGTCATCCTTCCTCACGTTATACGCCGCCCGTAACGCCAGCTCCTGAGTCAGTTTGTGGCTGACGCCGAGGCTTAAGCGATCCGAATTGCTGCGCGGCGTGTAGCCGTCCAGCTTGAAATCGATCCCTGGCACGCTGTTGAGCGACATCTTCACCTTCTGGGTATCGTTTTCGAATTCATGCTCGTGGGCTACTTCGCCAAACACCTGGGTTTGCGGCGTGACACGGAAGCTGCCCTGCAAGCCGACGCCCAGGCGCTTGGAGTCGCGTTGTTGATCATCAAAGGTCAGTGCGGTGGAGCGGTTGTCCTTTTCCGAATAGCCATCGACCTCGACCCGCGCATAGTCGGCGCTGATGAACGGTGACAGGTGCCAGTCGCTGCCGGCGCCGGCAATGTCGTAACCCACTCGGCCGCTGAGGGCCCAGAGCCAGCCGTCGGTGTCGCCTTTTTCCGAGCCTTCGCTGACGCCCAGGGCGAACTTGCGCTTGAGGCTGTCGAAGTCCAGTTTGCCGCCGGTCAACGCGGCATCGGCCCACCAGTGGTTTTGCTGGTATTGGGCGAAGGCGGTGCCCATGTAGCTGTTGAGCTTGTAGTCCGAATCGCTGGCGCCGGCTTCAAGCGTCTGCCGATACAGGCCGGCTGCCACGCCTACGCGCCAGTTTTCGTCGAGCCGGTAGCTGCCCCCGACATTCAGGTTGTAGCCACTGCCGTCGCCGCTGGCCGAGCTGTTTTGATCATCGAAGTTCAGGCGCTGGCCGCCACCGGCCACGATGGCGCGCCATTGGCCCACGGCTTGCCAGTTGCCGTTGTCCGCCTGCCATTGGTTGCGCAGTTCGTCCTGGTGGGCGCGCAACGTGCCTTGGGCCATCTCTGGCAGCAAGGTCAGTTCCCACGGCGCCGCAAGCAGTGAATAGGCGTAGTCGGCGATCAAGCGTTGCCCGGCGATGGTGGGGTGGACCGAGTCGTTGTAGATCAGCTTGGTCGGGTCCGGGTTGGTGCCGCCGATGCCGTAGGTCGGGTTGGCGGTGCAACTGTTGCCACTGAAGCAGGTGCCGGTGAGGTTTTGTCCGGTGGCCAGGCCAAAGCGGGCCGGGCTGGCGAAGGCTTCATTGAGCAGCAGCGGAATATTCAACGGGATGATCTGCGCGTCGATCTGTGACAGGCGCAGCACCAGTGATTGGTTGAAGAGGTTGCTCAGGGCCGAACTCGACGCCTGCAGCGGCGTGCCGTTGATGGCCGGAGTCAGGCCCAGGTCGGGCAGCATCCACACCATGATGTAGCGCGCGCCGGCTTGTTGCAGGGCTTGGGCGCTGTCGGCCAGGCGCCCGCCGGCGGCAACGGCCTGGCCTGGGCTGAGGACGCGGCCTTGCAGGAAGTCATTGCCGCCACCGGACAGGAAATACAGCGCGTTGGGGTCGGCCCGCCCGCCGTTTGCCGGGAGATAACCCTGGCGACTGCGAAGCACCGTACCGCCACCCGGGTTGCCAGGCGGAATCGCCGCGTTGGAGACCGAGGTAATGGAATCCAGGATGTTGTCGGTACGGTAGCCGCCGACTGCCCAGTTGTTGCCGTCGGGCAAGCCTTGCGCCGCGCGAACCGGCGAGGTGGAGGCATTCAAGTCGTTTGGCGCGACGCCCAGTCGGGAGCCGAGCAAGGTCGACGAAACCAGGCCGTAATCGCCCTGGAAGGTCGGCCCGGTGCGGTTGGTAAAGCGTAACGTGGCGCCATTCGAGCCATCGGGGAACTGACCGGCATCGGCCAGGCTGTCGCCGAAAACGACCATGGTTGAATACGGTGAGGAGGCTGCGAACGCCTGCGCGCAGGCCAGTGACAAGAGGCAGCCGGCAAGCGGTGCGAAAAACGGAGGTCTGAACATGCAAAATTCCATTTAGTTGTTTTTGTATCGGAAGCGAAACACTAGCAATGTAGTGAGGGTTTTCCGTGAAGAAAACAGTTTTTTCCTATAAAGATTTCGTCGTGATTACCCCGTATTCGCGGCTCCATATTGCACCGCTGGCGAGGCTACGTTACTGTGCCTGAACGTATGAACGAGACCCTCCCCGTGTTGATCATCAGCAAACTCTTGATGCGAGTAGTCAAGGCACACGCCCGTTGGCGTTGGCGCGCCTGACATTTTTCTCTGCCGGCTTGGCCGGACCTGTACCGATTTGCCTTCTTCACCCGTTGTTTGACGCCCCTTGCCGGCTCACCCTGGCAACCGGAACGTGCGTCTGGCAGCGGGTCACTCCTGGAAGGCGGTCATTCGAAATCAGTGAATTCAAGAGGTTTGAACCCACATGTTGCTGATGATTGATAACTACGACTCCTTTACCTACAACGTTGTGCAGTACCTGGGCGAGCTCGGTGCCGAGGTCAAGGTCGTGCGCAATGATGAACTGACGGTCGCCGAAATCGCCGCGCTTAACCCGGAGCGCATCGTGGTTTCGCCAGGCCCTTGCACGCCGACCGAAGCCGGTGTGTCCCTGGAAGCAATCAAATATTTCGCCGGCAAGTTGCCGATCCTGGGCGTGTGCCTGGGCCACCAGTCCATTGGCCAGGCCTTTGGCGGTGATGTGGTTCGCGCGCGCCAGGTAATGCACGGCAAAACCAGCCCGGTGTTCCATAAAGACCTGGGCGTATTCCACGGCCTGAACCTGCCGGTGACGGTCACCCGTTACCACTCGCTGGTGGTCAAGCGTGAGACCCTCCCCGAGTGCCTGGAGCTGACCGCCTGGACCCAACTGGACGACGGTTCGGTCGATGAGATCATGGGCCTGCGCCACAAGACACTGAATATCGAAGGGGTGCAATTTCACCCCGAGTCGATCCTGACCGAGCAGGGCTACGAGCTGTTCGCTAACTTTCTCAAGCAGAGCGGCGGCACGCGCTAAGGACTTTCCATGGATATCAAGACTGCCCTGAGCCGTATCGTCGGCCATCTGGACCTGAGCACCGCTGAAATGAGCGATGTGATGCGCGAGATCATGACCGGCCAATGCACCGACGCGCAGATCGGCGCGTTCATGATGGCGATGCGCATGAAGAGCGAAAGCATCGACGAAATCGTCGGCGCCGTGTCGGTGATGCGTGAGCTGGCCGACAAGGTCGAACTCAAGACCCTCGACGGCGTGGTCGACGTGGTCGGCACCGGCGGTGACGGTGCGAATATCTTCAACGTATCGACGGCTTCCTCCTTTGTGGTCGCGGCCGCCGGTTGCACCGTGGCCAAGCACGGTAACCGCGCGGTCTCTGGCAAGAGCGGCAGCGCCGACTTGCTGGAAGCGGCCGGGATCTACCTGAACCTGACGCCGGTACAAGTGGCGCGCTGCATCGACAGCGTCGGCATTGGCTTCATGTTTGCCCAATCCCACCACGGTGCGATGAAACACGCGGCCGGCCCGCGCAAGGACCTTGGCCTGCGCACCCTGTTCAACATGCTCGGCCCGCTTACGAATCCGGCCGGTGTGAAACATCAGGTGGTGGGTGTGTTCAGTCAGGCGCTGTGCCGCCCGTTGGCCGAGGTGTTGCAACGCCTGGGCAGCAAGCACGTGCTGGTGGTGCATTCCAAAGACGGTTTGGACGAGTTCAGCCTGGCCGCCCCGACCTTTGTGGCGGAACTGAAGAACGACCAAGTGACCGAGTACTGGGTCGAGCCCGAAGACCTCGGCATGAAAAGCCAGAGCCTGCATGGCCTGGCGGTGGAAAGCCCGGCCGCCTCGCTTGAACTGATTCGGGATGCCCTGGGGCGTCGCAAAACGGAAAACGGCCAGAAAGCTGCCGAAATGATCGTGCTCAATGCCGGCGCGGCACTGTACGCCGCCGATCACGCCTACAGTCTCAAAGAGGGCGTGGCCCTCGCACATGATGCATTGCACACCGGGCTCGCTCGCGAGAAGCTCGAAGAACTGGGTGCCTTTACTGCGGTGTTCAAGATGGAGAATGAAGGATGAGTGTGCCGACCGTTCTGGAAAAAATCCTGGCCCGCAAGGCGGAAGAAGTCGCCGAGCGTCGCGCCCGCGTCAGCCTGGCCGAGTTGGAAGCTCAAGCGAAGATCGCCGATGCGCCGCGTGGTTTTGCCAACGCCCTGATAAAGCAGGCCAAGGACAAGCAGCCCGCGGTCATTGCCGAGATCAAAAAAGCCTCACCCAGCAAGGGCGTGATCCGCGAGCTCTTTAATCCTGAAGACATTGCCAAGAGCTACGAGAAGGGCGGCGCAACCTGCCTGTCGGTACTGACCGATATCGATTTCTTCCAGGGTTGCGACCTGTTCCTGCAACAGGCCCGCGCGGCGTGCAAGTTGCCGGTGATCCGCAAGGATTTCATGGTTGACCCCTACCAGATCGTCGAGGCCCGTGCCTTGGGCGCCGACTGCGTGCTGCTGATCGTCTCTGCACTGGATGACGTGAAGATGGCTGAGTTGGCGGCCGTGGCCAAAAGCGTTGGCCTGGATGTGCTGGTGGAAGTCCACGACGGCAATGAGCTGGAACGTGCACTGAAAACCCTCGATACACCGTTGGTGGGGGTCAATAACCGTAACTTGCACACGTTCGAGGTCAGCCTGGAAAACACGCTGGACCTGCTGCCGCGTATCCCGCGTGACCGTCTGGTGATCACCGAGAGTGGCATCCTCAACCGCGCCGATGTGGAGCTGATGGAAATCAGCGGGGTGTACTCGTTCCTGGTGGGCGAGACCTTTATGCGCGCCGAGAACCCGGGGGCGGAGCTGCAGCGTTTGTTCTTCCCGGAGCGTGGTGTGGCGGTTAGCGGTTCCACATTAGACTGATTTGGAATGCGGTCAAAAATGTGGGAGCGGGCTTGTGTGGGAGCTGGCTTGCCTGCGATAGCATCACCAGGGTGTAACTGATACGCCGCGGTGCCTGTATCGCAGGCAAGCCAGCTCCCACATTAGTTTTGTGTCTATCCAGAGAAGTAGGTGTTTGATGATTCAACCCCTATCGATGACCGTAGAAGCAGGCCTCGCTGCCGAGCAAGACCTGTTGGCGGCCGTTTGCGCTGGCGAGCGAGCGTTCGGGCTGCTGTTCTGGCAGCCCTGCGATCAAGCACTGGTCATGCCGCGCCGCTTGAGCCGCTTGCCCGCGTTTGAAGCCGCGAGCCGCGTATCAGCCGATGCCGGTTGGCCGGTGCTGCTGCGCGAAACCGGCGGCGAGCCGGTGCCGCAGTCTGGCGCTACGGTCAATATCGCCCTGGTTTACGCGCCGCCGCGCAGCGAAGGTGATCAAGGGCGCATCGAAACCGGTTATCAGCGCTTGTGCCAGCCGATCTGCGACTTATTGATTGAGTTGGGCGGTGACGCGTCCGTCGGTGAAGTCGACGGAGCGTTTTGCGACGGTCGTTACAACGTCAACCTCAACGGTCGCAAGATGGTGGGCACCGCCCAGCGCTGGCGACAGAGCGGCGGCCGCCCGGTGGGGTTGGTGCACGGCGCCCTGTTGCTGGATGACGATCGCGAAGAGTTGATTGCAGCGGTCAACCGTTTCAATGAAGCCTGCGGCCTCGACCAGCGCGTACGTGCCGACAGCCATATCGCACTGCATGAAGCCTTTCCCGCGCCGGATGCGATCAGCCGGCTGGATACCTTGTACCGTCAAATGCTGGCCGGCTTCCTGCCGGGTTAACGCGTACCGAACACCACCATCGTCTTGCCTTTGACGTGCACCAGGTTGCGCTCTTCCAGGTCCTTGAGTACGCGACCGACCATTTCCCGTGAGCAGCCGACAATGCGCCCGATTTCCTGGCGCGTGACTTTGATCTGCATGCCGTCCGGATGGGTCATGGCATCCGGTTGCTTGCACAGCTCCAGCAGGCAGCGGGCCACGCGGCCGGTGACGTCAAAGAACGCCAGGTCACCGACCTTGCGCGTGGTGTCGCGCAGGCGCTGGGCAATCTGGCCGCTCAGGGCGTAAAGGATGTCGGGATCATGCTGGGCCAATTCGCGGAATTTCGCGTAACTGATTTCGGCAACGTCGCATTCAATCTTGGCGCGCACCCAAGCGCTGCGTTCCTGCTCTTTGCCGGCTTGTTCGAACAGCCCCAACTCCCCGAAGAAATCGCCGGTATTGAGGTAGGCGATAATCATCTCGCGACCGTCTTCATCCTCGATGAGGATGGTGACCGAGCCTTTGATGATGAAGAACAGTGTTTCGGAACGTTCGCCCGCGCAGATGATGTTGTGCTTGGCCGGATAACGCCGGCGCTGGCAATGCATCAGCAGCTTGTCGAGATTCTTGATCTTGGGTGTGGGAGTAAGAGCAACCATGGTTGTATCCCGGAAAGACTGCACGGTGTGGTTGGATCTATTTTTTTATCCAGCGATGTCGGCATTGATACACGCTGTACAAAGGATGGCAATGCGCCATTGATTTGGCGCCAGCTTACCAGACACATTCTGCCTCGATTAAGGAATTTACCGAGCAAACGCTGTCATTGATCGCTTTGCAGGCAGGACGCTGCGGTTCCAGGGCCCTGTGCTAAGCTGGCGACCCTTTTTTAGCAGTGGAGTCTGGGCGATGAAGGCACGCATCCAATGGGCGGGCGAAGCCATGTTCCTCGGTGAGTCGGGCAGTGGCCATGTGGTGGTCATGGATGGCCCGCCGGAAGCCGGTGGCCGTAACCTGGGCGTACGTCCGATGGAAATGCTCCTGCTGGGTGTCGGCGGTTGCAGCAATTTCGACGTGGTCAGCATCCTGAAGAAATCCCGCCAGGCCGTGGAAAGCTGCGAAGCCTTCCTGGAAGCCGAGCGCGCCACTGAAGACCCGAAGGTGTTCACCAAGATCCACATGCATTTCGTGGTGAAGGGCCGGGCGCTGAAAGAAGCCCAGGTCAAGCGTGCCATCGAGCTGTCGGCCGAGAAGTATTGCTCGGCGTCGATCATGCTGGGCGCGGCCGGTGTGGCAATCACTCATGATTATGAAATCATCGAGTTGGGTTGATCGCCAAGCGGCAAAAGAAAAGGGCGCCTGTGTGGCGCCCTTTTTTTGTGGGTCAGATTCAATGCACTTAGATGCGATAGGTGCTCTTGGTCATGACTTTGGCCAACAGGCTCATGCCAAACCGCACCGGTGCCGGGAAGCGGAAACCGCCGGCATCCAGTGCGCTTTCTGCGTGGTGTTCTTCATCGATGCGCATCTGCTCGAGGATGGCCCGGGACTTTTCATCCTCGGCCGGCAGCTGTTCCAGGTGTTCATCCAAATGCTTGCACACCTGATGTTCCGTCGCAGCGACAAAGCCAAGGCTGACCTTGTCACTGATCAGGCCGGCAGCGGCGCCGATACCAAACGACAAACCGTAAAACAGTGGGTTCAGCACGCTCGTATGGCTGCCCAACTGACGAATGCGCTGCTCACACCAGGCCAGGTGGTCGATTTCTTCCTCGGCGGCATGTTCCATCGCCGCACGCACCTGCGGCAGCTTGGCGGTCAGCGCCTGGCCCTGGTACAGCGCCTGGGCACAGACTTCGCCGGTATGGTTGATGCGCATCAGGCCGACGACGTGGCGGGTGTCGCTCTCGCTCATCTTCGAATCCGGCTGCACGATTGCGGGCGATGGGCGGTACGGTTGGCCGCTGAACGGCAACAGCGTGCGCATGGCCATGTCGGCTTGCAGCAACAGACGGTCAATCGGCGAGTAGTGACGTTGGGTAGTCATGCTGACCTCCGGGAAGAATCTCGGCGGCCAGTTTACCGCAAGAGAGGGCGAAGCGTTTGCGCTGAGTCAAGGGCATGAAGTCGCAGCCCTGGGCCGCGACCTCTGCAGGAAGGCTGATCAGCCCGGTGGCCAGTTCATCTGGCGCTGCCCCAGCACGTGCATATGAATGTGATAAACGGTCTGCCCGCCTTCTTCATTGCAGTTCATCACCACGCGAAAGCCTTTCTCGCAGCCCTGTTCCACAGCCAGACGCTGAGCGGTAAACAGAATATGGCCGGCCAGGGCTTTATCGTCTTCGGTGAGGTCATTGAGGGTGCGGATCGGCTTTTTTGGAATGACCAGAAAATGCACGGGCGCCATCGGGGCAATGTCGTGGAAAGCGAGGACCTGGTCATCTTCATAGATGATCTTCGCCGGTATTTCCCTGTTGATGATCTTGGTGAACAGAGTATCCACAGCTGTTTCTCCATTGTGAAAGTGCAGGGGAGTGTACCCAGGCCGTCAACGTGGGCAATAGGCCTTGTTGATGGCGCCGGCAATCTTGCGGGTCAGCCAGCGGGGGCTCAGGCGTGGGCTGAACGCCAGCCAACGGTTACGCCGCCCGGGAATGATGATGGCTTTGTTTCTTTCCAAGGCCCGCACGGTATAGAGCGCGACTTCTTCCGGGCTCATCAGTTGTTGGCTGCGGTCGAGTTTGGCGGTGTCCATTTGCGCGGTACCAAAAAAGGCTGTGCGCGTAGGGCCGGGGCACAGCACCGAGACCTTGATGCCACAGGTCTTCAATTCTTCGCGCAGCCCTTCGGAGAAGTGCAGCACATACGCCTTGCTGGCGTAATAGCTGCTCATCCAGGGGCCCGGCTGAAACGCGGCGACCGAAGCAACGTTAAGAATCTGCCCGCCGCCATGCAGCGCCATGGCATTGCCCAGGGCATGGCACATACGGGTCAGGGCCAGGACGTTGACTTCGATCAGGTCTTGTTCGGTCATCCAGTCCTGGGCCAGGAACGGTCCGCTGGTGCCGATGCCGGCGCAGTTGACCAGCAGATCGATCTGCCGCTCGCCCTCTTCAAGCTCCAGCAGGAACCCGGACAAGCGCAGCGGCTCGCCCAGATCGCAGGCGCGAAACAACACCTCGACGCCGAAGCGTTGAGTCAATTCGATTGCAATGCTTTCCAACTGATCACGCTGGCGGGCCACCAGAATCAAGCTGCGGCCGCGACGGGCCAATGCTTCGGCCAAGGCCAGGCCAATGCCGCTGGAGGCACCGGTGATCAGAGCGTAACGGGTCATGCCTTTCTCCATCGCAACGCCGCCGGGCCTGTGACAGAGGCATCACAGGCGCCGGGCGTTTCTCACTGTTCTGGAGAGTCTACAGGTTCGGCTGCGTCGTCAGCACTTTGCGCGCCGTCTTCTTCATCAACGATGACGCTTTGATCGGTGTCGTCATCGGCATTGATGGAGCTGCTTTCGTAGCTATTGCTCATGTTGGCTTCGAGTTGATTCAGGTAGCCGTTCATGCCCAGTGTGGCCAGGATGGCAAGCATCACCGGAATGAACGCCAGCCACAAGGTAGCCAGCACCTTCACCGCAGTGGAGTTGCGTGGTGGCGGAGGGCCGTATTGGTTGGCACCTGGATTACCGGGCAGCACCAGCAGCAACAGCGGGAAAATGCTGTTCACAAATGGCACCAGGTTCAGGAAATACAGCCAGCCAGACCAGCCCAGATCGTGCAGGCGTTGCACGCCGATTTGCACGCTGACCCAGACCAGCGCAACAAACAACGCGAAACCCAGCAGCGCGCCGAGAATAGCGCCGGCTGTTGGCGAGGCGGTGGCCACGGCGATACTGGCGGTGCTGATGATGCCCGCGGCGACCAGCATGGCGAGGGTCAATACCAGCGTCCAGGCCAGGTAGCGCAGGCGACCGATGCGCCCGTGAATGGTGAAAACCTTGAGCGTTGCGAATGCCTCGGTGTTATCCCCCACGGCTGCACGGGGTGGCGCGTAAGGCGAGGCGGCGGCGCGCGAAAAATCAGCGGCGCTGGTCTGCGTTTCGTGGGTTTCGGCAAGGCTGAACGCCACGGGTTGTTCATCTTCGATGCGGGCATCAACACCGGCGTTTTTCAGCGCCGTCAGGTAGGTCTCGGCATCGGCGCGCGACAGGTCACGCTTGAGCGCAACCGGGCGTCCGGTAAAGAGCTTTTCGATCGACTCGACATCGCTCTTGAACAGCTCGGCCAGGTTGAGTTTGGCCGTGGTGCTTTCGACACCCGGGAGCAAGGCTCCGTCAAACACGATCTTGAAACGGTTGTCGCTCATGCGGGCATCCTTGTCACTGGTAAAGGAGGGGAGTTGCCGGCCCGCTTCAATCGGCAGGCCTGGCGAGTGTATCAGCGTGGCCAGCGCAGTTGTGTCGCCTGTTCGCGGGCCTTGCGGTATTCGGCATCCAGGCGGGCAATCAGTTCATCGACGCCGGGCAGATCATCAATCTCACCGACGCCCTGGCCCGCAGACCACACTGTTTTCCATGCCTTGGCCTCGTCGCTCAACGGCTTGAGCTTGGAGCCGAAGTTGACTTCGCCTTTGCCCTGTAAGGCTGCGAGGTCGAAACCGGCGTTTTCCAGGCTCTGGCGCATAAAGCTGGCGGGCACGCCGGACACAGCGGGAGTGTGCACGATGTCGGCGGCACGCGATGTGAGCAGCATCTCTTTATACGCATCCGGGGCATGGCTTTCAGTGGTGCCGATAAAGCGTGTACCGAAGTAGGCGAGGTCTGCGCCTAACAGCTGGGCGGCGAGGATCTCGTGGCCATGGTTGAGGCAGCCGGCCAACAGCAGGGTTTTGTCGAAGAACTGCCGAATCTCGGCGATCAGCGCGAACGGACTCCAGGTGCCAGCATGGCCGCCGGCGCCTGCAGCCACCGCGATCAGGCCGTCGACACCGGCCTCTGCGGCTTTCTCGGCGTGGCGCCGCGTGGTGACATCGTGAAACACCAGACCACCGTAGCTGTGCACGGCATCGACCAGTTCTTTCACCGCACCCAGGCTGGTGATGACGATCGGCACTTTGTGCGCCACACAGATCGCCAGATCGGCCTCCAGGCGAGGGTTGCTGTTGTGCACGATCAGGTTGACGGCATACGGCGCGGGGTTATCCAGCTGCGCCAGGCCTGCTTCGATTTCTTCCAGCCAGGCCTTGAAGCCGCTGCTTTCACGTTGGTTCAGTGCCGGGAAACTCCCGACCACGCCATTGCGACAGCAGGCCAGTACCAGTTGCGGGTTGGAAATCAGGAACATCGGCGCAGCCACCACGGGCAGGCGCAGACGTTGTTCAAGCAAAGCGGGCAGCGACATTGGAGGTACCCCGAGTGATTGAAGTTAGAACGGTTTGACCACGACCAAAATTACGATAGCCAGCAATATCAGAACCGGTACTTCATTGAACCAGCGATAAAAGACATGGCTGCGGGTGTTTTCGCCACGGGCAAAGCGTTTTACCTGTGCGCCGCACATATGGTGGTAACCGATGAGCAGCACGACCAGAGTCAGTTTGGCGTGGATCCAGGCACCGGATTGAAAGATCGCAGGGTTGAGGTAGATCAGCCAGCCGCCGAATATCAGGGTAGCGATCATCGCCGGGCCCATGATGCCGCGGTAGAGCTTGCGCTCCATGACGCTGAAGCGTTCCTTGCTGACGGTGTCTTCACTTTGGGCGTGATAGACGAACAGGCGTGGCAGGTAGAACAGCCCGGCAAACCAGCAGACGATGGCGACGATGTGGAAGGCTTTGATCCATAGATAGAGCATTTCTAGTTATTCCCAGGTTCACGGTAACTGAAGATAGTAGTGGCTCATGCGCCCGTACGTCACGTTGACGGTTGTCGCAGGACGATGTGGCCCCTATTATCGACGGCTTTCCAGTGGGTTCGTTGAGGGCAGGTTTATGGTCAAGGTCGGTATCGTCGGCGGCACGGGTTACACCGGTGTCGAATTGCTGCGTCTGTTGGCTCAGCATCCGCAAGCTGAGGTGGTGGTTATCACTTCCCGATCCGAGGCGGGGCTGGCCGTGGCCGATATGTACCCGAACCTGCGAGGCCACTACGACGGCCTGGCGTTCAGCGTGCCGGACATCAAGACCCTTGGCGCCTGTGACGTGGTGTTTTTCGCGACGCCTCACGGGGTGGCGCATGCACTGGCCGGTGAACTGCTGGCGGCGGGCACCAAGGTCATCGACCTGTCGGCCGATTTCCGTCTGCAGGATGCTGACGAATGGGCCAAGTGGTACGGCCAGCCGCACGGCGCGCCTCAATTGCTGGAAGAGGCGGTATACGGCCTGCCTGAAGTCAATCGCGAGCAGATCAAGCAAGCACGCCTGATCGCGGTGCCGGGTTGCTATCCGACTGCCACGCAGTTGGGTTTCCTGCCATTGCTCGAAGCCGGGCTGGCGGACACTTCGCGCCTGATCGCAGACTGCAAGTCGGGTGTGAGCGGCGCCGGTCGCGGGGCAGCTGTAGGTTCGCTGTACTCCGAAACGTCGGAAAGCATGAAGGCCTATGCGGTAAAAGGGCACCGCCACTTGCCGGAAATTCGTCAAGGGCTGCGGCGTGCTGCGGGCAAGGATGTCGGTCTGACGTTCGTGCCGCACCTGACGCCGATGATTCGTGGCATTCACTCCACGCTGTACGCAACCGTGGTCGATCGTTCGGTAGATCTGCAGGCGCTGTTTGAAAAGCGGTATGCCAACGAACCGTTCGTCGATGTAATGCCAGCTGGCAGCCATCCGGAAACCCGCAGCGTGCGCGGTGCCAACGTCTGCCGTATCGCCGTGCACCGTCCGCAGGATGGCGACCTGGTGGTGGTGTTGTCGGTCATCGACAATCTGGTCAAGGGCGCCTCGGGCCAGGCGGTGCAGAACCTGAACATCCTGTTTGGCCTGGATGAGAAGCTGGGCCTGTCCCACGCGGGCATGCTGCCGTAAGGCTTGACTGCTGGTGTGCAAAAGGCCCGTTGATCGGGCCTTTTGTGTTTTTAATGGCGGCAACGCAGATTGATATACCGTAACAATAGTTGACCGCTTTTCTAGGAGAAGCGGATAATGCCCGCCATTACGCATATGGCGGCGGTACGCCGGGAGATTATCAGCATGAGCGTTGAGTCCTTCACCCCCACGGCTTTGCAATTCACCCACGGTGCTGCGCACAAGGTGAAGAGCCTGGTCGATGAAGAGGGTAATGATCGCTTGAAGCTGCGCGTATTTGTTACGGGCGGCGGTTGTTCAGGGTTTCAGTACGGTTTTACCTTCGATGAAGATGTGGCCGATGATGACACTATCGTCGAGCGCGAAGGCGTCAGCCTGGTCGTGGACCCGATGAGCTTCCAATACCTGGCAGGTGCCGAGGTGGATTATCAGGAAGGTCTGGAAGGTTCGCGTTTCGTGATCAAGAACCCGAATGCCACCACGACGTGTGGGTGCGGGTCTTCGTTCTCGATCTGATCCACTGCAGATAAAAAACGCCGCTTGGCTTTGAAAGGCCAAGCGGCGTTTTGCTGTCTGGGAGTTAGGCCGGGTAAATCGCGCCCAGTACCCGCAGCCCACGTGCGCCGGTGACGCTGGGGCGGTTGGCGGCAATGCCTTCAAGGCAGCAATGGGCCAGCCAGGCGAAGGCCATGGCCTCGACCCAGTCGGGATCGACGCCATAAGTGGCGGTGCTGCTGACTTGGGTGGACGGCAGCAGCGCCGCCAGACGGTTCATCAGTGTGGCGTTATGCGCGCCGCCCCCACAGACCAGTAGCGTTTCAGTCTCGGACTGTGCAGTTTGCAAGGATTCAACGATGGTCAGCGCCGTCAGTTCAAGCAGGGTTGCCTGTACGTCCTGAGGCTTAAACGCGGGCAGTGTGCCAAGGTGGTGCTGCAGCCAGCTCAGGTTGAAGACTTCACGTCCGGTACTTTTCGGGCCTTGGGTGAGGAAGAAGGGGTCGCTGAGTAGGCGGCTGAGCAACTGAGGCTCAACCTTGCCACTGGCGGCCCACTGGCCGTCACGGTCAAAGTGCTCGCCGCGCTGTTGGTGAATCCAGGCATCCAGCAAGACGTTTCCGGGGCCGCAGTCGAAGCCGGCCACCGGTTTGCCGGTCTCGATCAGGCTGAGGTTGCTGAACCCGCCAACGTTTAATACGGCACGGTTGCCGGTACGCTCACCGAACAACGCCTCATGAAAGGCCGGCACGAGCGGCGCGCCCTGGCCGCCGGCGGCGACGTCGCGGCTGCGGAAGTCGCTGACCACGGTGATGGCTGTCAGCTCGGTGAGCAGCGCAGGGTTACCGATCTGCACGGTAAAGCCGCGGGCCGGCTCGTGGCGGATCGTCTGCCCGTGGCTGCCAATGGCGCGAATGTCTTCGGGCTTGAGGTTCTGCTGTTGCAGCAAGGCATGGATGCCTTGGGCGGCGAGCGTTACCCAGTGTTGCTGGGCAATCGCTGAACGGGCGATCTCGTCCGGGCCGCTGGCGCACAGGCTTAGCAGCTCGGCGCGCAGGGTCTCGGGCATCGGGATGTAGTGCGTGGCGATCAAGTTGATCGCCGGGTCTTGTTCGATCAGGGCGATATCCAGGCCATCAAGGCTGGTCCCGGACATCACACCTATATAGCGCGGCATACCTTAGCGCTTCGCCGAGGCCAGCAGGGTAGAGCGCTCCTGGTCCATGCGGGCCATCAACGGCTGGCTTTGCTGCAGGAAGCGTGCGCGCTCGGCTTTGGCGATCGGGTCGGCCATTGGCAGCTTCTGACCCAATGGATCGACGTGGACGCCATTTACCTGGAATTCATAGTGCAAGTGCGGCCCAGTGGACAGCCCAGTGGTGCCGATGTAGCCGATCACCTGGCCTTGCTTGACGTTGCTGCCTGTGGATACGCCTTTGGCGAACCCTTGCATGTGGCCATACAGCGTGCGGTAGGTGTTGCCGTGCTGGATGATCACGGTATTGCCGTAGCCACCGCGACGCCCAGCCAGCAGCACCTTGCCATCGCCGGCTGCTTTGATCGGCGTGCCACGCGGGGCGGCATAGTCGACGCCTTTGTGAGCGCGGATCTTGTTGAGGATCGGGTGTTTGCGGCCCATGGAGAAACGCGAGCTGATGCGGGCGAAGTCTACCGGCGTACGGATGAAGGCCTTGCGCATGCTGTTGCCATCAGCGGTGTAGTAGCTGGTATTGCCTTGTTTGTTGGTATAGCGAACGGCGGTGTAGGTCTTGCCACGGTTGGTGAAACGCGCCGAAAGGATGGCGCCAGTGCCGACCACTTTGCCGTTGGCGACTTTCTGCTCGTAGATCACGTCGAATTCGTCGCCTTGGCGAATGTCCTGAGCGAAGTCGATGTCGTAGCCAAACACGCTGGCCATGTCCATGGTCATGCTGTGGGACAAGCCCGCGCGGGCGGCCGATTGCGACAGCGAACTGTTGATCACGCCATGTATGTAGGCCGAGCGCATCACCGGTTTGGTGGTGATGCGGTTGAAGGCAAAGCCTTTGGCGCCTTTGGTCAGCGTGATGCTTTCGAGGTCGCTGACATTGCTGTGCAGGTTGTTCAGCTGGCCGTTGGGTGCCAACTCGAATTGAAGCTTCTGCCCGTGCTTGAGCTGAGTGAATTGCTTGGCTTGTTTATCGCTGGCCAGCACCTCATTAACAGTAGAGGCGGGCAGGCCCACTTTCTCGAACAGCGTTGAAAGAGTGTCGCCTTTGGCCACGATCACTTCGCGGTGCAGGGGATTCTTGTCCGCGACGGCCGCAGGCGGCTCTTGAGTGGCGTGTTGAGTGTCTTCGGGAGTGCTTTCTATCTGCGCAAAGGGTGATTCAGTGGGTGCATTTGTGGCTTGTTGCGCGTCGGCGGCGTCTTGATCTTGTGTCAGTTGTTCAACTGGACTTTCCAGGTCAAGGCTCAGGGATGTTCGTTTGGCTTCTACGTCACTGGAAGGGAATACCAGGAGTGCCAGGCTGAGAAGAGCGGCGATACCACTTGCGGCGAGCAGGTGGGTCTTCGGGTAAAGCGGCGGCGCTTTAGACGGTTCTGTGGTCATAAGTAATTTTGACTTTGAAGATGAAATGGAAAAGATGAATGACATGATGAAGATGAAATAACTGTATAAAATATAACCAAATCATCTGTGGCGCAAGCTTGCGAATGCTGGGCTTGCTGAACGGTGTCCGTGCGCAGGGCAAAACTTGTAATTAGTCCCTGATCTTGTATGGTTGGTTCCCTTTTGAATCTGAGCCTTGCGGGTCTGTTATGAAGTCGGTTGAAGAGCAGCTAGCGCTGATAAAACGTGGTGCGGAAGAACTGTTGGTCGAGGCCGAGCTGATCGAAAAGCTCAAGCGTGGCCAACCCCTGCGTATTAAGGCTGGCTTCGATCCAACGGCGCCGGATCTGCACCTGGGCCACACCGTGCTTATTAATAAGCTGCGTCAGTTCCAGGAACTGGGGCATCAAGTCATCTTCCTTATAGGTGACTTCACCGGGATGATCGGTGATCCAAGCGGCAAGAGCGCGACGCGCCCGCCGCTGACCCGTGAGCAGGTTCTCGACAATGCCGAGACCTACAAGACTCAGGTGTTCAAGATTCTCGATCCGGCCAAGACCGAAGTGGCCTTCAACTCCACCTGGATGGACCAGATGGGGCCGGCTGACTTTATCCGCCTGACATCCCAGTACACCGTGGCACGCATGCTTGAGCGCGATGACTTCGACAAGCGCTACTCCACTAATCAGCCGATCGCGATTCACGAGTTCCTGTACCCGCTGGTTCAAGGGTATGACTCGGTGGCGTTGCGCGCGGACGTTGAGTTGGGGGGTACTGATCAGAAGTTCAACCTGCTGATGGGGCGTGAGCTGCAACGTGCGTATGGGCAAGAGGCGCAGTGCATTCTGACCATGCCGTTGCTGGAGGGGTTGGATGGCGTCAAGAAGATGTCCAAGTCCTTGGGTAACTATGTAGGTATCCAGGAAGCGCCGGGTGTGATGTACGGCAAGCTGGTTTCGATTCCGGATGCGTTGATGTGGCGTTACTTCGAGCTGTTGAGTTTCCGCTCGATGGACGAGATCAATGCGCTGCGTGCTGACGTCGAGGCGGGTGCCAATCCGCGTGACGTGAAGATCAAGTTGGCCGAAGAGATTGTGGCGCGCTTTCATGGTGAAGAGGCTGCGGCAAGTGCTCACCGTGCGGCAGGCAATCGCATGAAGGATGGCGAGTTACCGGATGATCTGCCGGAGATCGAACTGACTGCTGCTGAAGCGATGCCGATCGCTGCTGTCCTTAATAAGGCTGGCCTGGTGAAGAACTCGGCGGTTGCGCGTGACCTGCTGGGTTCCGGCGGCGTGCGTATAGATGGTGAGGTTGTTGATCGCACCTTTATATACGAGCTGGGGGCTACCCACGTTTGCCAGGCAGGTAAGAAGGCATTTGCGCGTATTACGCTTAAATCCGAATAAACCTGAAATTAAGTGTTGACGGCGTTTTATATCTGTCTATAATTCGCCCCACTTCCGGCGCAGTCGAAACGGAAAACTCCTTGGTAAACAAAGAGTTACGCGAGATTCGACAGCGAGTTGCTTCAGTTCATCGAAGCCCAGAAGGAGTTGGTAGGGCGGTGTTGTTTGGCTCTATTAACGTTTCGATCTTCTCGGTCGAAAGCGGAGAAAAAGAGGTGTTGACAGCAGCGTGTAACGCTGTAGAATTCGCCTCCCGCTAACGAGAGATCGGAAGCGCAAGTGGTTGAAGTTGTTGAAGAAATCTTCGAAAACTTCTGAAAATAATCACTTGACAGCAAATGAGGCTGCTGTAGAATGCGCGCCTCGGTTGAGACGAAAGATCTTAACCAACCGCTCTTTAACAACTGAATCAAGCA